>NZ_JACEGD010000022.1 GCF_016031635.1 Bradyrhizobium diversitatis | reverse complement strand
TCATTCCGCCCACATATCGAGAGAGACCAGAGCCTGGCTCGATACACGACCGGCCGGCCGCTTCGAATTTACCTTCACGCCCAAGCACGGCTCCTGGCTCAACCTCATCGAGGGCTTCTTCTCCAAGTTCGCCCGCTCCGTCCTGCGCCACATCCGGGTGACTTCAAAACACGAGCTCAAGCAGCGCATCATGGCCGGCATCGACGATGTCAATCGCCACCCTGTCATCCACACTTGGTCCTACAAGCTTGCCGAGGCCGCCTGATATGATTCAAACCAAGAAAACGCTGACCTAGATGACGTTTGTCAACTTCCGCCAGAACTCTGGGACCACTAGCAGGCTGTTGAAGAAACCCGGCCGTCATGCGGTTGTTGCCGACCACTGCATGTCGTCTCTTAAATCGTCGAAGCAGGTTCTGCAGACCCACTCATAGCGGGCACCTTTCGGAAGGTCGTCGCAGGTGGTGTAGCCCTCCTGCTGGATGTCGGACCTTCAAATTCAGCGAATTTAGCCCAACAGGCGGCGCAGTGGTCAAGCTTCCAACTTTCGCTCCACCGGATATACCGACGAAACTGAAGTCAAAGCCCTTTGAGTTGGCTGACGTTATCGATCCGCCATTGTTTATCCGCACTCGCCGTCATGATGCCACCACCATGAGCTTGGGCAGCTGCACCAGATTGTAGGCGGCGGCAGCGAACGTGAAGGCCCATCCAACGCGGACGCGGCTACGGAAGCGAGTCTTCTCTTGCCCGGCGACGTTCTTGATCCGGCCGAATGCCTCCTCGATCCGTTTACGGATGCGCTGGCTGACGGCAGCCGCCGTGCCGCGTCGTTCGTCCGTCAATCGCAGAGCTACGGCCGCTGGTGTTCTGTGCAACATGCGGCGTCACGTTCATCGAGCGCAGCTTGTTGACGAAGTCTTCTGCATCGTAGCCTTTGTCGGCGCCAAGTGCGATCACTGTCGGCCGGTCGGCACGAGGCTCAATCATGTGCAGCGCGGCCATCCGTTCGGCATGCCCGTTAGCCAGCGTCAGGCAAGCATCGACCAGCAAGCCGTGGCGGTTCTCCATCAGCCCATGGCCAATGAAGCACAGCTTCGTCTCCTTGCCTTTACCCTTGCGGTAGCGGTGGTCGAAGCATGAGTATCATTTGAGCGCTTCTGGCCATGGAAGTCCGCTTCGGCATTGCGCACGCCGCTTTGCGCCGGAGGCTCGCCAGAGCCGTCCTTCGGCTTGACGCTCTTCATCGAGGCCCAGGCACCTATCAGCGTGCCATCGACCGAGAAGTGATCGTTTGACAGAAGCTTCTTCACCTTGGGCCGCGCCAGCACTGCTGCGAGGAACTTGGCCGCAACGTCGCCTTCCAGCAGCCGGTCGCGGTTCTTCGAGAACACCGAGTGGTCCCAAGCCATATCGTCGACGGCGATTCCGACGAACCAGCGGAACAAAAGGTCGTATTCCAGCCGCTCCATCAGAAGTCGCTCCGAGCGGATCGAGTAAAACGCCTGCAACAGCATCGCCCGCAGCAGCTTCTCTGGCGGGATCGACGGCCGCCCAATCAGCGAATAGAGCTTGGCGAAGTCGCGCTCCAGCGCCGACAGTGCCTCGTTCACATCATCCGGATCGCTCGCAGCGGATGATCTCGCCGCACCCGCGCCTCCAGGTCAACGTAGCTGAACAGCTCACCCGCTCGATTGTCGCCGCCGCGCACGCACCATCTCCGAATCTTGTCGGAGCCAATGAATCACGATCACCGGTCTGCGGCGAGCGCCTTTTTCAACAGCCTGCAGATTTTGTCTGCACACGTCGACCGCTGCGGCCAGCAACGAGTGACGCCAGATAATGAAGCCGCAGGTCGCGCCTGATCGCGATCGAACCTGATTCGACCTGCCGCCGACATCGGCTCTCTCGAGTGTCGGATCGCTGCGGGCGCCCCGATCCAGCCAAGCTCCCTCGGGTCTTACTCCCGCGAAGCTCAGTCGCTGCGACATTTAACTTCAGGTCCACCAGAGAACAAGATCCGGCCGCGCGAACCCGAGGAAGCAGTTCAGCAGAAGGCGGCGCTTACGGTTGCCTAATTGTCGGGTGACGCCATGAATGAAGCCGCCATCGATCAGAGCGATATCGCCCGCCTGAAGCTTGAAATCGTGGGAAGGAACGGCCTCGAGATAAGCTATCGAATAGGGATAGCCCGTGGTCTCGACGCCCTGAGAGTTTCGGTCGGTGGCTGTCGGCTTATGGCTCCAGATCCTCAGATCGCCACCTTCCTCCGGCATGCTAGGATAGAAGTTGAGCGCCACGACCGTGTTTTTGGCCACAGCAGCAAGGTCGTCGGCACATTGGACCTGAGCCACATCATCGTGAGGCTCCAAGGCATACATGCCGGTGCCAGACCAACAGATGGCGCGACAAATGTTAGCCTGCCCGCGCTTGGAGGTGGCCAGCCGTAGTTCAATACGGTGCTTGTGAAGCTCGCGCCTCAACGCGTCGAACAATCCGCGCACCGGATCAACCAAACTGCCAAAGAGGGCGTCGACGAACGGATGCTCATTTTCTGCCTCTGCGAAGTAGCCGGCTGCATCCTTCCTGTAGTGAGATGCGCCGATATATTGTCCGGGAACACCATCTTTCCGCTCCTTGAGACCGCGATTGCGAGCAAATCTCGCGGTGATCTCCTTGGCTATTTCGGTACTGAAGCCTTGTCTGATGTGCAGGCCGGTGATCTCACCTTTCAGCACTGAGATGATCTCCGCAGTGCTGATCGAGCCGGTCCGCTCTCTGATGACAAAAGGCGAGATCGCAGGTACTTGAGGTGATTGGACAGTTACCATTGTCCTGCTCCTTGAAGTGCTTGATTGAGGATGGCGATACCCCGATCGAGTTCGTCATCGGTGATCGTTATCGGCGGTAGGAGTTTGATGACGTCGCGATTTGGCCCTGACGATTCGATCAGGAGGCCGTTTTCAAAGGCGAAATCGTGCACATGGCCGACAATGCTGGGTGAACGGCACTTGAGGCCGGCCATCAGGTCGCGACCGCGCTTGCGTTCGATGCAATTGGGAAACTTCGCAACTAGGCCATCAAGGTGTCCTTGCAGTTTGACTGCTGTCCGTTCGACGCCTGCGGTAAATTGCCCGTCTGACCACATTTTGCACATAGCGCCGGCTGTTACGAAGGCGAGGTTGTTGCCTCTGAACGTCCCGCTATGTTCTCCCGGATTCCATATGTCTATTTCGGGACGAATCAGAACGAGAGAGAGCGGATTACCCGAACCGCTTAGAGATTTCGAAAGGCACACGATATCGGGCTCGATTGTTGCGAACTCAAACGAGAAGAACTGGCCCGTTCGTCCTGCACCTGCCTGAATGTCGTCGACAATCAAAAGAACAGCGTGTTTACGACAAATGCGCTGAATTTCTGCGAGCCACGCTGCGGATGCGGAGTTCATGCCGCCTTCTGCCTGGATCGTTTCCAGAATGATTGCAGCGGGCTTCTCTATGCCACTGCCTGGATCGCTCAGCACGTAGTCAATGTAGCTCGCGGAATCGAAAGCTTCGCTCGGATACCCGTCATATGGGACGCGGATCACGTCGTGGCGAGGAACGCCGCCCAGGTGCTTCGTCGACGCAGACCCTGATACCGCCAGAGAACCGAGCGACATGCCGTGGAATGCGTTTGAGAAAGCCATCACGCTCGACCGGCCAGTATATTTTCGCGCCAGCGCAAGCGCAGCTTCGTTAGCGTTTGTGCCAGTCGGCCCGGGAAACTGTATCTTGTACGAAAGGCCTCTGGGTTTCAGGATCGAATCGACAAACACTTCAATGAATTCACGTTTTGCCGCCGTGTACATATCTAGTGACAACAGAATGTTCCCGCCGCTGAGATATTCAATTCCTGGTGTAAGGATACTGGGATTGTTGTGCCCGTAGTTCAGTGCACCGGACCCTACAAGGAAATCGATATATTCCTTGCCGGCCTCGTCCCAGATCGTCGCGCCAAGGGCTTTTGTAAAGACCGCGGGGAAGGAGCGCCCATAACGACGGACGTTCGACTCATGAGCCGCGAAGACATCGGTATTCATTTTCGGATCCGTTTGTACGTAGGCATCGCACTAGCGTGTTTGTCTTTTTGCGATATATGTTCTTCAGTCTGACTCCGAGCACCAGGGTGATGACGACGCATTCCAGGCCGTTGATTTCGCGCCGCTGAGTTTCACCTCTCTGAAGCCCATTCTTTTTTCATCGCCTTGATCCTGACCATTCTATTCGCTTGGGAACGCCGACAACCTGCTGCGGCCAAGCTGTCGCTTTATGTTCGAGACGTAGAATCCATCCGGGTCGCGTATCTTGGTGTGGCTTACGCCCAGCCCCACATCCACCGTCTTCGGCGACAGCCCATGCGCGCGTAGTCAACGTCCAGAAGATCTTTATTCCGGCCAACACGCTATCCGTGAAAGCCGGGACAGTATTCTGCCTGCACTCGATTTTACGCGGCTTGCCAAACATGATTGTCCCCCGGAGCATGGACTTGTGTTGCGTCGCCAGTATGCTTCAGATGGCTTCCTCAATACCCGAAACGCGCGAACAACAAACCTACTAATGCTGGCAGTTTTCGCATCCTCACTTACGTCTCGGCTGCCGCGCGCATCGTCATTCCGGAAAGCTGAGCGGCTTTCAGCGTTTTGACCTGCTTCAAGCTGCCTGCCCGTTGTAGAAGGCTGGGAGGCTGTGGTCACTCCGTGCCCCGAGCGCCCGTACAGTTCACGGCCTCGCTCTGACATGTCGACAGAGCGGTTCGAAGCATTTGTTGGATTGAGCTCATCATAGCAAAAGTTGTGCAGCTGGACGAGGTTGACTGGCCGGCGGCACGCCGGGTCTTCGCGATTGTCAGCATTGGACTGAGAGGTTCCGTGGACAAGCGTCACAACTGGACGCTTGTGGCCGAAACGCCCGACCAGCACGAGCGCGCTCGTCTCTCTCAGATCGCGGCCGCCAGCGCGATGGCCTCGCTGTGCTCAATTGGCGTGCATTTATCAGCGTCTCGTTGGATCGACCAACGTACATACTCGGATTTGCGCGCGCGTTGACCTAAAAACATTGCAGATCACGGATGCGAAACGCCATTGCCTCAGAGGTCAGGAATACTGCAACTGAGCGAACAGCGCGAGCCCAGTTGTTTCACCCCGAAGTCATAACAATCCTATTCGGTCGATTCGTGTCGTCGTGCTCGGCGTTTTCTGGTCAACAGCATTTCTCGATGAACATTGAGTTTCCGTCCGCGTAGACGCGGATGCCTGCCAGTTCATGTCTCATATCCTGGCATACGGCGGACAAGCACACGACGCTTTTAGGAATCGTGATCGAGGTTGTGGCAATCAGAGGCATCAGCGAGATCGGAGCGGGATCCTCCGCGGCTTTATTGACCGGAAGGCACTTACCTCTTTCGACGGATTGATCGGCCGGATGGCTCCTGGCGACTAGCAACACGATTCGAGCCGGTCCTCAAGGTTCTCGCCCCGCGCAGACTGCCGCAGCAGATCCTGCTACTGAAGTCGCACATACTCCTGCTAGGCGGCAACACCTCATCGCGTCGTTATCGTGCACCGCTCGCCTTCGGTCGGCCACCCTCGGTGATGTTTTCGATCCACAGCCGCGCATGGAGCTCATCCGGCAGCACAGTATCGGCACACTGGCACGCGATATCCAATCTCATAGAAGAGATTGTCTGTCCGAAGCTCAACGAAACCAGGCATGAAGGGGCCAGTTGCGCTCATACATGGCGCGGAAATTTCTTCTGCTCTTCTCAGAAGTATGGCGGCATCTGCTGCCCGCTCAAGTGCTCATGAGCTCAGACAACATGAACGAGGATCGCACTTTGATTCTCTGGCGCGCAAGTTCCCTCAAACGAGTTGATGCGCCAGCGATAAATCGCAACCTATCGGTCGACTTGGTCGTTGTCGGGGGCGGTTTCACCGGGCGTGCCGCAGCACTTGAGGCCACAAGACGTGGAGCTTCCGTTTGAGTGCTTGATGCCGAAACGGTGGGTCATCGCGGACCGGGCATAACGTTGGTTTGGTGGTATTTGGCTCCCGCCGGACACGATTGTCCCACTATTAGGGCAGGATGCCGGCTGGCGTCTCATCCAAATCCTTGCAGACACCCCACACCGCGTTTTCTCACTGGTCGAGCGTGAAGCAATCGATCGTGAAGCGACGCGCAAGGGCACGTTGCACTTGGCCCATTCGCCAGCCGGAGTTAGAGATCTTCATAAGCGGCATCACCAGGGCAAGCTTTATATTCCGCCGCTGCCACTGCTAAATTGCGCGGAAACAGCCCATCGTGCAGGGAGTACGGCCGATCGATCATGGCTCGCTATTTGACACTGGCGGAGGAACTATTTAGCCGGTCTCGTATTGCGGAGGCCTTGCGCGCGCGGCAAAGGCAAAGGGCGCGGCGGTGCACAGTAGTTCACGGGCATTATCGATTAGGTACCGAAATGGCATTTTGGTGGCGGAGGTAAATCATCACGAAGTCCGAGCAAAATCCCTGTCAACGAATGCCTATCAGCTCGACATTGGGATCCCATTCAAGGCCCAGTTCACACCTGTGAGCTATTGCCAGTGCGCCACAGAACCCATGCCGGCACCACACGTGGAAACATTCTTGCCAACGGCGGAGGCTGTTGGGACATTGCGATTGTGACGTCCTCATTCCATCGACAGTCTCGGCCGATTGATCGTTGGTGGCATAGGAAGTTGCGAGGCTCCTGGAGCAAGCATTCACTACACCTGGGCGCGACGAGAATTGCGTAAGCTCTTCCCGGCCATTGTCGATTTAAAGTTCGAACATGCCTGGAGCGGAACAATAGCAGTGACCGCGGATCAGCTGCCGAAGATCGTTGCATTCGGCCCTAATTCCTATGCGTGCTTCGGGTTATTCGGGAGGACCGGCGACAATCTTCGGCAGCCAGGCTGCGATCGCCCTTCTCGAACGCAGGCCCGAAGAGTTGCTAATCGTTCCCGTCAGACATTACTCAGAACGTTTCACACGCGCTAACGCTGCATATTATGCGTTGGAGCAACCTTTGTTCACGCTGTCTCGCCGCCACTAAGACGTGCGCGAAACGTTAGCTGAGGACAACCGTCCCTCGAGGACTCGCGACCCCCACCTTAGATGACTTCGCACATCCAGCCTCTCTTTTTGTCGGAACTTTAGCGCAATCCGCAACGGCTGGAATTGTGGAAGAGCAAAGAGTCGCGGCGGCTAAAGTGGTCGTAGGCGCCCCATGTTAGGAGTTCTCGATGTTCATTGATCATGATCACTTAAATTCTGACGCTGCTTATGCTTGGAAAGCCGCAAGGTGAGAACGTCACTGTGGCCGCCACCTCGAACTTCCCCATGCCGGGCGAAGGGACGGCAGCGCAGTTCAGACCGAAGAACCGCACCACAGGATCCTGAGCTCGGAGCGAGCGGAGAGCCTTTCAGACATATCAACAGTCCGTGTCAATTCAGCTGCCTCTTTCGGTCAACCGGTTTCGCCCGGGCACAGTTGGTCGAGAACGGCCTCTCGCGCTTCCCGAACACAGCTTCAGCCATTCGACAAACAGACTCGTTCTGTGGAGATCGAGTGCTAGATTCGCAAATAGCGCGGAAGCGTTCGAGATGCCATCTTTCGCAAAATTGTCGACCAGCATTCGACTCGCGCCTTGTTGTGGCGTACCCGCAGCGCACGCGATGAACGCGCTCAATTCGCAAAAACCGACCCGGCAGAGGCCGCAACAGACTTCTGATCCCCTCCGGCAGCACGCCATGCTTTTGGCGACTGGCTTAAAGGGTAGAGCCGCCCTCATCGATCTTCTCAAAGGGATCGGAAACCACGCAGGCATCGCGCGCCACGGCTCCGTGCGGCAAGCGTAGAGTTGACAGCATGGAAAGCCTTTCAGAGATCCGGGTGTCGGTCAGGCTAACAATCGAGCTCGCGAGCATCACGACCGTGATCCTCTTGATCCTCGGTACGCCGCTCGCGTGGTGGCTAGCGCGCTCGAAGAGCATGTGGAGCGAGGCAGATCATCGTACTGCCACCAATGCTGCCGCAGCCGGTGCTCGGCTTCTATCTGCTGGCTTTGCTCGGCCCCACCGGCCCGAGCGGCCTGCTCGCCTCTCTCTGGGGCGAGCGCACGCGTGCCTTCACCTTCACAGGGCTCGTTATCGGATCGGTTTTGAGCGCGCTGCCTGTTGTCGCAGCCTATCCGCAACGCCTTCACGACTATAGGCGGCCCCCTGGAAGTTGCCGCCACTCTGCGCGCCTCTCCATCATATGCCTTCCTTACGGTCGCACTACCTTTGGCACGACCGGCTTTTCTCACCGCCGCCGTGCTTGGCTTTGCGCATACGATCGCCGCATTCGGGGTCGTGCTGATGGTTGGCGGCAGCATTCCCGGCCACACCAAAGTACTGTCTGCCTTTCTCTTCGACTATATCAAAGCATCGCGCTGGCACGAGGCAAGCTGGGTTGCCGGCGGCATGTTGATGTTCGCCTTTGCCGTCATCCTGGTCTTGACCTTAATCGATAAATACGTCGGACGGAGGAGCACGTGAGGACAGCCACACCGGGCCGGATCGAAGTCGCGTTCAGCGGGAAGCGCGCTAGTTTCTCCCTGAACGCGCAGTTCAGCATACCCGCCAAAGGCGTTGGCCGGAATGTTCGGGGCGCCAGGTTGCGGCAAGACCACGGTGGCGCGCTGCATCGCAGGGCTCGAGCGGTTCTCGACCGGCTTTTGCATCATCGATGGTGAGGTGTGGCAGGACGAGACGACGTTCCGCGCGCCGCATCTTCGCCCGATCGGTTATGTCTTTAAGGAGCCGTGCCTCTTTCCGCATTTGTCGGTCAGGTGCAACTTGCTTTACGCCGCCCCAAACGCAAGCCGAGGCCGATTGCGTTTGATGAGGTGGCCGAATTGCTTACCATAACGTCGTTACTCGACCGCTCGCCAGCGCATCTTTCGGCCGGCGAGCGGCAGCGCGTCGCCATCGGCCGTGCGCTGTTGTCGCAGCCCAGAGTGCTTGTGATGGACGAGCCGCTTGCCGCCCTGGATCGCCACGCCAGGCGTGAGATTTTGCCATGTCTTAAGCGCCTGAATAAAGTTTCACGGTGCCGATGATCTACATCAGCCATGACATGGCTGAGATCGAATACCTCGCCGATCACCTCGTGATGATGGAGCGTGGCACAATTACCGCGACCGGACCGCTGCATATCTTGCAGAGTGATCCGGCGCTGCCCCTTGCGGCGGATCACGAAGCCGCCGTCAGCCTTGATGCCGTGGTCGGCGGCTATGATGGGCGCTACGGGCTACTCATCTACCGTCTCAAAGATGCACGCCTTTTGGTGCCGGCGGCGCCGCTTGCACCTGGCGTGCACCAGCGGCCGCGCATCGCGGCCAGCGATGTCATCGTCTCGCGCGAAGCGCCGCGCTGAAGCACCATCCTCAATGTCTGTCCGGCGCGGATTAAGGCTTGTTTTCCGATCGGCGCATACGAGATCACTCTGGTGCTAGCGCTCGGCACCGGCGGCTCGGGTTCCGACATTTTGGCCCGCGTCACGCGTTACTCGTTCGATTCGCTAGGGCTCAAGGTCAGAATGGACGTGTTTGCCCAGCTCAAGCACGTCTCGCTCGCCTCAGCCTCTGAACCGCCCCCTGCAAGCCATGGGGACCTCCACGCCGGCAGGACAATCCGAACTGGCAAGCGCCGCAGCCTGAAAACAGCTAATAAGAGGCTCAGAACTTTGATCGAAAAAGCTCGGCAAGGACCGATCCCAATTCGGTCGACCGGCCGGAACACGACCTCGATTGCCTGCTCGCGGACTTAGCTCTCGCGATCGAAGGCGGTGTCGATTTCCTCCTGTCAACACAACTTTGCAACAGGAGGCGCAATGCACTGGACCTGTCCTCTCCACAAGAGCAAAGCGGACCGAGACTTATGAATAGCCCCGGAAGGCACACCAGCGTCCGTCGACCGCAGTCATCCGACACATATTTCCAGTCGCCACATCGGGATCCGTCAAGCTAACCTGCTCACAGCTCAGCATTCAACGCCGAAGGTCCAAACTGCGCTGCGATCAACGTGATGCATGCTGATGCTGCTTCAAAGGCGCACCGGAGCCTGCCGCGATCAAAATCGCTCTCTCGGTGCGCTCGACTCCATTGTAGGCCAGCGGGCTTGAGGTACTCGCCAGGTGAGTTGAGAGTGTGGCACACCATTGGTCGAGTCCCCTCCCGATTCGCTAAGCGTAGCAGCGGCGGTTCCGGCTTCAGCCAACCCGAAGGTTTTCAGCCGACATCTTGCCGGACGACCCGGGAGGAGCTCGTATCTCACGCGCGCACCCTAAAGTTGTGAGCTCGGCCTTTTGAACCGCCGATATGAACGAAGACGTCACCGCTGCCGTCGTCAGGCCTGATGAATCCGTACCACTTTACAGGATTGAACCACTTCACAATGCCTATCGTCACTTTTACAATCTCCAACAGTGCTCATGAGCGCAGACGGCCGCCGCTGTAACCGGCGGATGTCGCGGCGCGCGTCTTTGCCATGTTTCCAGTCGTCTCGACCATTGCAAGCTTTAAGCCAGACTTGTGATCTCCGGTCCTGCCCCTCATACCAAAACGGTGGACAGGCGGCACAGCCGGCGTTCTGAGGAGGCGGGGGCGTTCTGCAATGGACGCCCACCCGGATGGAGGCCAAAATTGCAGTCGCCTCCGAGACGTGAACACGGTTGTGGCGACTATCGACCCACTGAGCCACACCTCTAGGCGGCGCCGTCACCGGCGCGATACGCTTCGCGGGTGCGACGGCCGATCTTCGGCTTGCTGCTGTGTTCGCCGATCAAGATCCGCGAAGCCGTCAGACTGGCCACGCACGCACTTCAATCCTGCGACTTCATCGTCGAGCCGGAAACCGCGGCGGCCTCACATCTCACCTATATTTGCGATTCGCCGAGATCGTTTCACGTCGTCGACGTTTCGAGACTTTGGACGTCACAATCACGAGCGCGGAAATTCCCCTGCGTTCGTAACTTTTGGATGGGTCTCGTAATAAAAAAGAGGCCACGGGCGGACCCGCGGGGTTGTGGCTGCAGCCAATCACCCAGGTCATTTCGTTCAAAGATGCGCAAGTGAGGCCGCGACTAGAACGGCGACGCCATGGGGTTGTTGGTGACCCTCGCGCTTCCGGCGTCTAACCTCGCCTGCACTATCGCCGGCGCGAGCGCGAGTACCGTCCAAAGTTGTTAGCCGCCTCGCGCCGGGCTCAACGCCGTTGCGGCCAGCTCTTTGTTGACCACCTCAAGTTCGGGGCGCAGCGCGGCGCCCGCGGCGATGATCGCGGGAACGATAGTCAATGTGATGTCGGCTTCGATCGGCCTCTCAGTGTCGGACTCGCGCTGCTGTTCGTTCGCAACCCGCGGCCCATCGCGCGGCGCAGGCCGCGCCATAGGCGCGCGGGCGGTTGGCCTCCAGAGCCTCTCGCTTCGCCAAGTCAAGCTAAGGTCAGAGTAGACGACGACGCCAATCCGCCATTGCGGTGACATCGGCAGCGTTCAACAGCTCTGATTGCCCTGAGCAGTCACGCGCGGTCGCGCTAGGGTGAGTTCCTCCATATCGACCGAGATGCCCTTGATCGCGCAAGCCATTGAAATCACTTGCAGTGCCTCAAGTGGAATCGCCGTCGAGCCGACAGGTCACGTGATGTGTCGTCGCTCCCGTCCTCTGGCAGTGCGCGCAGTATGAGCGGACGACCTGGCGGGGATCGAGGCCCGCTTCCGGTAACGTCAAACTCCAGCCGCGCGGGACAGGGGGAGCGTTTTTCAGCCGGGACTGCGCACCAGTGCCCCGTGAGACGCGCATTGGCGTCGGCCTGTCAGGCGCGGCGGTGATCGGTGCTGGCTTTGGGTTCCGGCGTGACTCTTGTCACCGACAGCGAGTTTCATGTGACCGATGGCGCTTTAGATGTCGTCCCAGTCTTCACATGGGGAATGGGCTGCATCTTGCGGGTACTGCCAACCCCGCTCTTCGTTGAGGAGGACGAGCTGCCTTCGAACGCATCGCCTTCGTCGCAGAGAGCCCGACTTCGCACCTTGACCGATTCGAGCGACCGAATAAGTTCGCGAACTCTTTCCTTCCTGGCCTCGACCATCTGGTTCTCCTCACTCCTATGCTGATAGCGCTCACTGCTCGACCTTGGGAGGTAATGGCAGGCTCATTGGGATCCAGGCCAAGTGCATTGCTCGACAAGGATGAACTGAGATAAAATGCCCGTCATTCCCCAATCGCCTCGGTTGTCGAGCTTACAATCAACAGCAAAAGGTATGCCTATTCGGCTGGGCTCGGTGGGCATCACTCGTTCCCGCAGGAGCGGAATCGCCCCGTCTGGTATTCTCCGGATTCCACCCAAACACTCCTGAGGAACGGCTCATCGAAAAATCGCTTAGCGGTCGTGTATAGGCAAGGAAACGACAAGGTACCGCTTCATTCATCTGCTCAAATCGAAAGTTGGGCGACCGCAAGCTGGTGAAGCGCAACATCATGACGTTCAGCTACGCCAGCGTGTGGCGTACGTCGAGAGCGTTCTGGGGCCATACGAAGCGACGCAGATGGACGTTGCACCCGAAACCTCACGTGCCCAACGGTGAGACGAACCGATCCTCAGGGGCTATTCGCGGCCACAACTTCTTGCCACGCTGCAATGCCGTGCCGTCGTGCGTTCCGTGGACACGCTCAGGATCTTGCCTCATTCTGTTTCTCGCCGCAAACATCGTTGCCGGCTTGCTCACGGACAGGGACTCACGCCTGTCCTGTCTCGCCTGAGAAGGGCGGAGCTTGTAATAAGCTCCGCATGCTCTGCTCCGATTTTTCAAGGCGGCGTGGGCCCAACAGCCATGGTCTCCGATGTCGCGACATCCGCCTGAACTGGCATAATGACAACGACAATGTTGTATTGGCGACAGCTAGACCACGCGATCTGATGGCACATCGCTTGCTTTGCTGATGGCACGTTCACTGGGGTCCGCCCCAATCACACGAGTGGATATAAAAATGCTTGGAATTGGCAGCAAGTTGCCGGCGTTCGAAGTTATCGGCGTGAAGCCCGGCTTTCACCTGCACGAAGAGAAGGGAGAAAGCGCCTTCGAGACGCTGACCGAAAGGAGCTTTCCCGGCAAATGGAAGATCATCTTTTTTTACCCTAAGGATTTTACCTTCGTCTGCCCGACCGAGATCGCCGAGTTCGCCCGCCTGTCCAAGGATTTCGCCGACCGCGATGCGGTCGTGCTGGGCGGCTCGACGGACAATGAGTTCTGCAAGCTTGCCTGGCGGCGCGAGCACAAGGACCTGCACCATCTGCCGATTTGGCAGTTTTCCGACACGGACGGCGCGCTGGTCGATGGCTTGGGCGGCCGCTCGTCCGAGGGCGTTGCCCACCGCACGACCTTCATCGTCGATCCTGAGAATACAATCCAGCATGTCTATGCGACCAATCCCAATGTCGGCCGCAGCCCCAAGGACACGCTGCGCGTCCTGGATGCCCTGCAAACTGACGAGCTCTGCCCCTGCAACCGCGAGGTCGGCGGGGAGACACTGAAGGTCGCTTGAGGGGATATGACGATCGACCAGTTGAAAGACCAGATTCCTGATTTTGCCAAGGACGTCAGGCTCAATCTGGCCTCAATGATGCCAGACGAAACATTGTCATCGCAGAGAAAATACGGGCTGCTGCTGGCCAGCGCGATCGCGACGCGCAATCCGATCGTGACGGCCGCAATGGAATCTGCCGCGTGCGCGGCGATCACGCCAGCGGCGGTCGAGGCGGCGACGTCCGCAGCATCCGTCATCCGCGATGAACAACGTATACTACCGCTTCGTTCATCTCGCCTTTAACTCGGAATACAAGACGATGCCCGCCCGGCTGCGGATGAATTGGCTTGGCAATCCCCGCGTGGACAAAGCCGATTTCGAATTGTGGGCACTGGCGGTAGGCGCAATCAATGGGTGCGGTGCCTGCATCGACGCCCATGAAAAGGCGCCGCGGCAAGCCGGCGTCGGCCCGGATACAATTCAAACGGCCGCGCGCTTTGCCGCGATCGTGCAGTCAGTTGCGGTTGCGATCGGGGCGGCACGGCATGGCACGCCGCCAGGGGCCGAGTAATAGTTGCACCTTTCGCCCCCTCTTCTCCGGGCATGGTCGAGGTGGAAGCCCCTATCCACGAGCTGAGTTCGCCGCACGGCCAAATATTCGAGCGTTTGGTCGATTTTCGTCTGGTGCACGCAAGCTACCGCGATCTAGCTCCGCCGCGAGATCTTCTCCGCCGGGCCGATAGCACGGCGGCAATCGTAACTGCCCTCACCCGAACTTGAACAACACCCCATATCCGCCACGCGGATAGCTCCATTCGATGTCGCCGGTGGGCTCGCCGATGACGCGGCAGGTGCCGCACTCCATGCAGCCGTCGACCGTGACCTCGACATGGCCCTTGTCATTGAGGTCATAACAGCGCGCGGGGCAGGCTTTCAAAAGCGCAAGGAGCTGCGGCGAGGGCTTCGTATGTGCGCGCACCTTGATGTGGGGGTGTCCCGCATCCACCAAATAGCGGTTGCAAAACAACTTGTCTTCGACACGCACTGATCGCTCGACCTTCATAGTCAGCCTCGTTGGTTCGGATTCATTCACAAGCTAGCGCCATGCGCGGGCCAAGCGGAATGCATCGCCGAACAGTCCTATCCAGGACCGCGCATTGACGAAGGATTTCAGCGTGGACTTCTGTTTCTCAGTCTTTGGCGTACCGTCGACCCGAAGGTAGGTCTGCATCGCCTTGGAGATGAGCTGGGGGTAGGTCAGAAAGAAGTTTTGCGAATTCGTATGCATCAGCCTCGGCATGTCCTTGTACTTCTTCATGTCCTTCAAGACGAAGGAGCGATCCAGCATCCTCTTGTAGAGCGCGAGATTTTCCTTGGTCATGGCAAGCCGACGGGATTTGACCTGAAAGATCGCTTCGGCTGCGATCCGACCGGAGGTCATCGCAAGATTGGATCCCTCGCGATGAATGGCGTTGTTGAGCTGCGCCGCGTCACCAACAACGACCCAGCCGTCTCCATAGAGCTGCGGGATGGCCTTGTAGCCGCCCTCAGGGATGAGGTGCGCGGCATATTCCTTGACCTCGGAGCCTTCGATCAGGAGCGCGACGGACGGGTGGCGCTTGAAGCGATCGAGCAGCTCGTAGGGCGTCTTTCCGGTGCGCTGGAAGTCCGCGACAAGACACCCGATCCCGAGCGAAATGCATTCCTTATTGGCGTAGATGAAGCCCATTCCCGTCATGCCGCCAGAAATGGTACCCGCAGCTTCGATCACAACGCCTTCGTCGCCGCTCAGATTGAACCGCGCCTCGATGGTCTCGCGCGGCAAAAAGTGCATTTCCTTCACCGCGAGGGCCACCTTGTTAGGCTTGGGGCGCTCACGCAGGCGCGCACGCGTGCCGAGCAGGCCATTGACGCCTTCGGCCAGCACCACGACATCTGCGTGGATCTCGCCGTCCTGGCGATCTGTACGAACACCGATGACCCTGCCGTAGGAATCCTGCGCAAGATCGGTGACGGTGGTCTCGCACAGCACGGTCGCACCAGCCTGACGGACTTTTGAAGAGAACCATCTGTCGAATTGCGCCCTGATGATCGTGTACCGGTTGGCCCGCTCCTCATTGAAGTCTTCTGAGCGGTAATGCAGCCCGACATGGGAGCGATCATCCATGATCCAGAACCGTTGTTCGACCAGATGGCGTTCCAGCGGTGCGTCCTCCCGGAACTCCGGGATCAGCTTTTCCAGCATGTCGGAATAAAGTATTGCGCCCTGAACGTTTTTCGATCCGGCATATTCGCCGCGCTCGAGCTGCAGCACTTTCATGCCCTTCTTGGCCATGGTCAGTGCCGCCGCGTTGCCCGCCATGCCGGCGCCGACAACGATCGCATCAAACCTTTCCTCGATCATGATAACCTCCTTTAGCTCGCAATCCGGTCGCGCGAATGTGACGAGAGCCGCGCACGAAACGCGTCCGTCAGCGCCGGCAACAGATGCATGGCGTCGCTGATGATGGCGATGTGGGCAAAGTCGAAGATCGGCGCGTTCTTGTCGGTATTGATGGCAACGATCAGATCCGCGCCGTCGACACCAACTCGGTGCTGGATTGCACCGGAAACGCCAGCGGCGATATAGAGCTTTGGCCGGATCGTCTTACCCGTCTGGCCGATCTGCCGGTCGGAGGTGACCCATCCCTTTTGCACGAGTGGACGGGAACAGCCATATTCGGCGCCAAGCACGCCGGCGAGCTTGCGCACTAGCTGAAAGTTTTCTTGAGAACCGAGCCCGAGCCCGCCGGCGACTACGACGTCGGCGTACGCAAGATTGGATTTGGCCGAATCACGGTCGGGGATGAACGACAGCACTTTGGTAACGATGTCATCTTCGACCAGGCCGAGCGGATGGACGATGATGCGGCCGGGATCGCGCTCGATACGCTCCGGCATCGGCATCACGCGCGGGCGGACGGTTGCCATCTGCGGCCGGTAATTCAGCGTGTAGATCGTGCAGAGCAGCGAGCCTCCGAAGGTCGGACGGGTGGCCGCAAGCGAGCCATCCGCGTCCACGTCGAGGTCGGTGCAGTCGGCGGTGAGGCCTGTCAGGATAGTAGTCGCGACGGAGCCCGCGAGATCGCGACCGAGCGTTGTTGCCCCCAACAGCAGGATCTCGGGCTTGTAGATCTCCACGAGATCGGACAGCGCTTTGGTGTAGGACTCGTTACGATAATCCGTGAGCACATTATCGGCCACGAGATAAGTCAAATCGGCGCCGTAGCAGAAGGCTTCGAGCGCGGCATTGCGTGTGGCCTCGCGCTCAGGCCCGACGACAACAGCCGCGAGCTTAACCTTTAGCCTGTCGGCAAGTTTGCGGCCCGCCCCCATAAGCTCCCACGAGACGGGATGTACCTGCCCGCGCTCCTGCTCGACGAACACCCAGACATGTTTGTAGGCTTTGAACCGATCCGGCAACTGCTTCTTGGTGCCTGCGCGGCCCGCTGTGGCTGACGTGGGAGCCTTGATGACGTTGCTCATCGCTTCGCATTCTCCTTCCGATGCGCGCCCTGCGCGTCACGACCGGGTTCTGGGTTCGACTGTCGGTTGAACATGGCCCTGATGGGCGCGTTCGCCGATTGCTCGCGGCTCACACCCAAGGCCTTCTTCGCGGAGGACAGGACTCTTGACGCTCGGCGCGAGAAGCTGCAGGAGGTGAGATCGAGGCCAACGATTGCGGCGAGCTGGTTGAGCTGCGACAAACAGCGCTACATTGCGACCCCGGCCATGTCACCATTGATGGCCGACTCGCCAATGAAGACGACAGCGGCCCCACCGGATTGCTCTCTGATCTTCCAGATCGCAGTCGTGCGTGCGTGCGTCGTGGGTAGCGTCGAGTCATCGAGAGCGGAGCATTCGGTAAGCAGCACCGCAGCTTCGGCACCCAAGGTGCGCACCTTCCGCAGTCAGGGCTCGGGTGAATACGGTCCCATAGCGTGCATCGTGATCTCGCCGGCGGGCTAGCCACTGAACTGGGGGTCGCCTCCGCGGCTACGGCTTCGCGACTGTTGGTCGGCACCCCCCGCTGCACAATCGTGTTTGACAGGAATCGCGCGCGGATTTGCGCTGCGGGGTCCCGTTTGATGCAGATGACGCTATGCATGCGCTTCTCCAGGACAAGGTCGATTTGTTGTCGGGCGGACTTAGGTGCAGAGCAGCAAGTGTCATACCAACTGAGAACACTGCGAGTTCATGCACCAAACGAATGAATTGGGCGCATATGCCAAAGTGGTTTCTAGCGTCGGGGCAACAGGGCCACGACATACGTCGGAAACGCGACAAGGTCGTCTCCCGCATCGCTCCGCAGAGTCGACCGAACGAAGAGGCGCACGCCGGGGCGCGCCGCAACTATTTTCTCTGAGGCAGAAGGCATCTAAGAGACGGCTATTTCAACGTACTGAGCGGCACGAAGGCGGTCGGTCTCTTGGGCTCCGCGACCGCATCCTTCAGGACCTTGAAGACCCGCTGGTCGATTGGCGAAGATGCCACGAAATCGGCATAGGCCTGCTCCAGCATCGCCTTGCAGCGCGCAGCGATCTCCGCTTCCGCGGCACCGGCGAATTGCTCCTTGGCGAGATGTTGCCCCATGCGCTTGAGGATATGCAGGCGCGCGACATTGACGATCTTGGGATCGTAGTCGACGCCAAGCAGCGCAAAGATCTCCTCAGCCGAGGAGGCGTTGTTGAGCCGGTCGAGGATGCCGACCCTCTGGGGTACATTGCTCATTGAAATCTTCCCTGGATTGGCCTACCCGTCTCGGTCGAGATCCGGCAGCGCCTGGTGAGTTCACGAAAAAAGGCCATTTCACGTAGGGCCTGCTGGAGATGGCCACACAGCCCGTGTCCTCGGACTTCAACGCGATCTGTGAGCGCTTCGCTCGTGCTCCGATTGATTTGGTGGGCGGCCAAGTGAAACCCGAGAGCTCGCTCATGTGCGATCGGAAGAGCATTCACAAACATCGCGCCAGATCGCCGCCACTGTCTCCCGCGCGACCAGCCGCTTGTGCTCGATGGCGTATTTTCGCACGCGGGACAGAATATGTCTGGCCTGTTCGGTGGTGGCGGCAAGCTGCAGTTCGTAAAGCAGCGTGGTGATGGCCGAGACCCCGGAATGCTTGCCGATCACGATACGATTGGAGCGACCGAGCAAATGCGGATCGAGCGACTGATAGGTCCGTTCGTCCTTCAACAACCCGTCGACATGAATGCCGGATTCGTGCGTGAACACATGCTCCCCGACGATCGCCTTGTTGGGAGGAATCGCACGTGTGGCCGCGGCCGCGACCAGCGCGGCGACGTCTATGAGCTCCGGCAGCACGATGCCGGTATCACGCCCGTAGAGTTGCTTGAGTGCGACCGCAACTTCCTCGAGCGGCGCATTGCCGGCCCGTTCGCCGAGCCCGATGACAGTGACAGATGCGTGGCTCGCTCCACCCCTGATGGCAGCGAGCGTGTTGGCGGTTGCGAGGCCGAGATCGTCATGCCCGTGAAATTCGAGCTCGAGATCGGTGGTCGCGCGCAGGCGCGCGATCAGCGCATAGGCGGAATCGGGATCGAGGACACTGAGCGTATCGGCGATCCGAAACCGCCGCGCGCCCGCGGCTTTCGCAGTCGCGATGAGACTTATGAGAAATTCGACATCGGCGCGGGAAGAATCCTCGCCTCCGACGGCGACATCAAGCCCTCGCTCGCGGGCGTAACCCACCACCCGCTCCACCCGCTGCAATGCCTGCTTGGGGTTACCGCCAAGCTTGGCCGCGATCTGCACGTCCGAAGCCGGGATCGAAACATTGATCATCGACACCTTGGCCTCAATGGCCGCGTCGACATCGGCCTCACGCATGCGGCACCAAGCAATAGGGGTGAGCGGCAGCCCCTCTTCGACAATGGCGCGGATAGAAGCGATCTCGTCATTGCCCATGGCGGGGGTTCCGGCCTCGATCTCTGTGATGCCGGCCCGGGCCAGCGCACCCGCGATGGCCACCTTTTCCGCCGTGGTGAACGCAACGCCAGGCGCCTGCTCGCCATCGCGCAGCGTTGTGTCATTGAGCACGGTCCGCCGGTTCCATGCCGACTCGGGCCATGACGGCTTGGCAGCTGTCGCTTTGGCGTCGATCACGGAGTCCTCCTGATTGTGCTTGGCAAGGACTGCTTTGGCAAACCGCATGCCACGCCCGCAGGACCCCAACGTATTGAAGATCAACGATTTCTCGCCCGCGATCGGATGTCGCAGGACGACAGTGTCGCAAAACCGACGCACCACTTGAGCTCTCACCCTTCTGCGCTCTGGATCAGCTCGGGTTGCGGCGCGGATCGAATATCAGACCGACGCGTCAGAGTTCACCGGTTCGCAAACCCGGGCACGTCGCATCAGGAGATTTGCTTTGTCATAATGAGCACGACCCTAGCGCCGTAGACAACATTACGGATGGGGTGTGGTATCGGCATCTAACACCATCGTGAGGCATCAGGCATCATCCAACCGCGACAGGACCACTTGGGCGATTGATCCACAACCTGATGGACGCCGCCTGCCGAGCCCGGGACGCTGGAGTTAAGCAGCCTCGCCCCAGCACATGGCCGCAGCGACATCCCTTGTCAGCGCTGACAAAGCACAGATCTCTTCAGGCCCCAGGGTTTGCGGCCCGGGCACAAGCTGGCCTTGAGCAGAAGAGCGCCCTGCCGGTTCGCGCCCTAATCCGCTGCAGCAGATTTGGCCGCATTGCCTGCGCGTCCTCGACCGGCTGCGCGCCGTCGGCCCATATTGCGCCAAAGAATCATCCATCGGGCGGCGGCCATACAGGTCAGCTGCCGCCCGCGACCGGAGCGGCCGGCGCCAACAGACCATCGCGCCGGCGATCGGCCATACGGCTCTCACCGCTTTCATCGCCAAAGCAGTGGTTGAAGTCCTTGCACTCTGTGCACATTGGCGTCGTGCACAAGATGAGGCCCTCGTCCTCGCATAGCATGCGATAAAAGAAGCGTTTCCAGCGCATGTTGTTGACGTTGCGCCTGGCGAGCGGCCCGAAATGGCGGTTGAGAAGACGAGACAGTTCACCACGATTGCGTAATCCGAGATCTGCCCACAGATGACTCGGCTCCATGACGCGGCGCGCGATCATCGCGGCCAGCCAACGGCCGGTGTCCCCTTCCGTCGATCGTCGCGCGAGCAAGAGATCACGCACCATTGTAACCTCGTCGTTGTCATCGCGCTTGGAACCCAGAAGCAAGTCATCGCCTTTAATCCGGACCGATGGAAACTTTTGCTTGAACAACGCCGCCAGGTCATCGCTAGATAGTCCGACCTTCTCGAAGAGACGACCACCTTCCATCACACCGGCCGCGAGAATGCACGCCAGCACGTGGCGGTCGAAACCGCTGTCATTGCTTATATCGGCATCCGCAGGGTGCATTCCGGTCAGGAGGCGATAGCTGGCAATTCCTCCGCCTCCCTGGACGCTCCCATGATTCGTCTCAACAACCATGACAGGATAGAACTGCTCTTCGAACATGGGCGTTCGCTACTCTTTCCACATTGGTCAAGGACGCATCACCGCGTCGGCACTCGGGAGACACCCTTTCGCCCGACTGCCGGCCCCCCTTTTTTTGGCTATTGGGAGGGCCGGGCTGCCGTGTTGTGCCGCTTTACGATGCCGCAAGTTCCGCGGCGCTTTTCCCGACGATGGACTCATCAACGGCCTTCATGATGCCGTGCTCCATCAGCATGTCCTCGAGCTCGTCCATGGTGATCGGAGTCGGGATGATGCCTTTGCCGCCATTGTTGTGGATCCTGCGCGCGAGGTTGCGGTAGTGATCGGCCTGCTGGGAGTCCGGCGCATATTCCAGCACAGTCATGCGCCGCAGTTCTGCATGCTGCACAATGTTGTCGCGCGGCACGAAATAGATCAGCTCAGTGCCGAGCTTCTTGGCGAGCGCTTCGGCGAGCTCCAGCTCCTTGTCGGTCTGCCGCTCGTTGCAGATGAGGCCACCGAGCCGCACGCCGCCTGAGCTCGCATATTTCAGAATGCCCTTGGAGATGTTGTTGGCGGCATACATGGCCATCATCTCGCCGGACATCACGATGTAGATTTCCTGCGCCTTGTTCTCGCGGATCGGCATCGCAAAGCCGCCGCAGACGACGTCGCCGAGCACGTCGTAGGAGACATAGTCGCGCTCCTCATAGGCGCCGTTCTCTTCGAGGAAGTTGATCGAGGTGATGACGCCGCGCCCGGCGCAGCCGACCCCGGGCTCCGGGCCGCCGGACTCGACGCAGCGGATATCCTTGTAGCCGATCTTCATCACGTCCTCGAGTTCGAGGTCCTCGACGCTGCCGGCGTTGGCGGCCAGGCTCAGGATCGTATCCTGCGCCTTGGCGTGCAGAATAAGGCGAGTGGAGTCCGCCTTGGGATCGCAGCCCACGATCAGGATCTTGTGACCCATCTCGGCCAGTGCCGCCAGCGTGTTCTGCGACGTGGTCGACTTTCCGATACCGCCCTTGCCGTAGAACGCGATTTGTCTCAGTGAAGCCATGTTGCTCTCTCCATCAACCGATTTGCCAAAGATTGCGTGCTGTTTTGCACGCGAGCTTGTTTCTCTTTCAGAAACGGGGCACACGGGTCCAAGGGTAGGAGAGCATCGCTCGTCTTGCGCGTCGGCGTGCACTCAGCCCTTACTCAGTGTTGCTGCATCGCAGTAGCAACTGCCGTGCCAACGCCGGCCTCCTCGTCTAAGCTTGTGATGATGCACTGCAAACTTCGCGAGATCGCCATCTCGCTCGATGTTTCGAACCTGACAGCAGCTGCGTGGCTGTGAGCAATCTGACAGCGCTCACAATTTTTGCAGGAACATAAGTCTGCTTGCGGCGCATTCATCCGCGAAACGCAACTCCTCAATGGAAGGTCAAAATGCAGCTGCCGCCGAGCCTCTCGGCCGCGATTTTCAGAAGCGATGCTCCGATCGGCATCGAAGTTCGAGCGCCGTTCGCCAAAGACGGGTGTTCACGCTTGATGAAAATGTGATGGCCGCTTACCCTCACGCTGCATCAGGAATTCGGGACCGAGACGTTTCCGGCTCCCGCGCGCCGGGAACTCGATTGGCCGGAATTCTATCTGGTGTTGACTGGACCTCGTTAGAGAAGCCACGGATGCGCGACGCAAATCGGTCATCGCGATCCCGATTGTCGGACCGCTCGCATGCGGTTTATTCAGGACAAGACGTTGAGGCTGCCCCACACGGCCGCCCACGGAGCGCGTGCCCTCGATCCGGTTCAGCGCCCCTCATAGAGAGCTGCGCGCATGCCAACGTTGGTGGACGCCCCAGTAATCGTCTCCACGATGAACTCGAACCTTCATCGGTGCGAAAGCGGTAGCGCCACCGCGCCGTCGGCAGTCTTTTCCGCGTCCGGGAACTCGTCACTGCGGTAACGGTGATGCGCTTTGCCCGCCCCCAGCGACAGGGCCGTAAACGTCTGCGAATGCAACCCCCAGTCACCCCAAAGGGCCCTTTGCCGCCAGAACAATGCCGATCGCCAGCAGCGGATCGGCTGTGATCTGGACGCAGTGTTCGGACCGGTCGAGCAAGTGCAGGTCGAGTTGCGGAAAGCTGCGAAAGGGCGGCTCGGTGACATCAGAGGCATCGCATCGCACCAGGGCGAGATGCGGAAAACGGCGCCGCAGCTCGGTAAAGGGACTCGCGTGACCTTTTGCCGCCGTGATCACCTGTTCAAGTTCGATCAGCTCGTTTTCGTCTACCGCCATGACCACCCTTATTGTTTATGACCGAAACCATCAATTTTATTGCCAAAACACCCGGTCGAGATCGGCATTAACCTCATCGGTCACTGCGCTCAGCCGCTGATGGACGCTGTGGAATTGCCAGGTTCCTCGCGCATGGTCTTTCCAGAACAGCTTCCACAATCCGCATACGGCGTCATGATGGATCAACGCGACATCGATCACGCGGCCATCCTTGTCGATGTCGCGTGAGCAACAGGGGCTCTCGATGAGATAGCCGCCCTTAATTGGCTTCACACTGGGTGAGACATAGCGATAGCGTCTGCGGGAGCCCAATGCGGATTCGATCCGCTTGCGATCGACCTCGTTCGGGTGAGGGTTCAGGCCGACGACTGTCCTTTTCATGACCGCAGCATTCATTGCGAAAGCCCCACTTGAAAGCCGCGTTCTTTGCACTTCAGCACAGCCGACCGGCCGCCCCGCAAAACTCTAGAAGCTAGGTCCGTACATTCGCTTGCGTGTGCGCTCTCAAGCGTACGATCTCGCCCGATGCGGCCGAAGCCGCCAAAAGGTCCATCAAGCCGGCGATCATCCGTGAAACAGCCGCCGTTTATGGGGTCGCCGGAGGATTTGAGCCGCGGGCGCCACTCGGCTGTCGAATGATGGGGCGCGATCATGAGGGGGGCCCTTCTCGCGATAGCGGGCCATCGAACTCGGTGCGAGCATCAACCGAATCAAGTTCCTTGCATTTCATTCCGACGCGGTTGCTGGTTTGAAGAAATTCGACACCGTAGACGTAGAATTGCTGCAGGAACGTGCCGATGGAAACGACGTAGCCAACCTCACCTCTCTTAGCCAGGACGTCCCCGATCTCCTTGCCGGCAAAAGTTCCATCATTGCGGACCGTGCGGTTGGCCTTCACCTTTTCACCAAGGTTGAAGGCCGGAGGTCCATCCAGCTCTATGACGTCACTGTCGCGGACGATGTTGCTCATGCATCACTCCGTCATGAACTCGATCGGGCCGCATTCTGCGTGCTCGCAGGCCGCCGTGGCCGCGATTGCCGGGACGAAGCGGGGTGGTTTTCCCGGCAGCTACCGTCAACGTGAACGCCATCAAGCTTACTCTCCTTCAGGCCGGCGGCTGATAACGCGCCAATGAGGTGTCGATGACGCAGGTCTTGTCCACCGGGCAGACCGCAACACATTGCGGCTCCTCGAAGTGACCGATGCATTCGGTACATTTTTTCGGATTAATCACGAACGTTCCGCCCTTCTCGAAGATTGCCACGTTGGGACATTCGGTCTCGCACGCGGAGCAGCCCGTGCATTGCGAAGAAATGATCTTGAACGGCATCCGATGTCCTCTTCACGCCACCGAAATCATCGGGTCCTGGCGGATCGCTCCGTCACCTCGATCGACATGCTGGATCTGGCCGCTTTGCACCTTCTCGAGATAAGCGCTGAACCATGCGATCCCGGAGTTCTCGATGAACTCGTGCGCGTATTGATCGACCGGCTCGATGCCAGCCTTGTTGAGCTCGCTCATTGGGCGACCACCGATCCTGGCGACGAACACGGCATGGCAGTCATTGATGGAGCGGATGATGGCCGCAAGGTCATCCTGCGCGCCATAACCACCTTGGCAGTAGTGATCGACGCGGCGGTGCCCGACGAATTTGGCGCCGGATCTCGAAACTTCATACACCTGGAACTCCTTGGCATGCCCAAAATGCTCGTTGATGAGGCCAGCGCCCTTGGTTGCGACCGCGATCAGTACTTTGATGTCGCTTGTCCCGCCTGCATGCTCCCCCACTTGCTCCTGCCTGGGCATACTTCTGGCGCGGCGCTCCTCCTCGATTCCAGCCTGGTAGGCCTTGCGCATCTCAGGGTCGCAGTTGATGTTCATGGTGACAATCTTCTCCTTCGTAAACTCCGCGCTTCGATCCTCGCCGAGCAGGCCGACAGCATCGGCGCGGCATTGGCGGCAATGCCGCATCATGTTCATCTCGCCTTCGCACGCGTCCTGCAGCGCCTTCAATTCGGAATTCCTCGGCGTGCGCTGGCCCTTGAGACCGAACACGGTGCCGTGTTTGGGGGCTGCGATCAACGGCATGATGTTGTGCAGGAACGCGCCGCGCGACTTCACGGCTTTGTTGACCTCAACCAGGTGCTGCTCGTTGATGTCGGGGATCATGACTGAATTGACCTTGCAGAGAATGCCTCGCGCCGAGAGCATTTCGAGGCCCTGGAGCTGACGTCTTGTCAGAGTTTTGGCCGCCTCAATCCCGCTGTAGCGTTTGTGGTTATAGAAGATCCATGGATAGATCTGGGCGCCGATCTCGGGATCGATCATGTTGATCGTGATGGTGACGTGCTCGATGTTCAGCCGGGCGATGGTGTCGACGTGATCGGGCAAGGCGAGCCCGTTGGTGGATAGACACAGTTTGATATCGGGCGCGGCTTTGGCCACGAGCTCGAAAGTCCTGAAGGTCTTTTCCGGATTGGCCAGGGGATCGCCGGGACCGGCAATGCCAAGCACGGTCATCTGCGGAATGCGGGAGGCGACCGCGAGCACCTTTTTGGCCGCCTGCTCGGGGGTGAGCTTCTCGCTGGTCACGCCCGGGCGCGATTCGTTGGCGCAGTCATATTTGCGATTGCAGTAGTTGCACTGCATGTTGCAGGCTGGCGCGACGGCAACATGCATGCGCGCGTAATGGTGATGCGCCTCCACGCTGTAGCAGGGATGCTTCTTCACCTTGTCCCAGATCGCCGGCGGCAGATCGCCTTGGTCGCCGTGTGCCCCGCAGGTTGCTTTGCCGCGTCTGATCAAGGTGCCGCAGCCGTTGGGCTCGGCGGCGAGCATGGTCTCGCCGCCATCTCGTGCATTTTTAGCGCTGCTGCCGCGCTCCACTGCGTCCATGTCCAGTTCTTCCTCCAAGCCGAACAGGCTTCCCGGAGTCACTCCTGAGCGAGCCCCTGAATGAGAGTGAGCAACTCGCATGCCATCGCGGCAGGCGACGGATTTTCTCATCAACACCAATCGGTTAGCGAGAACGATCTGCCCTGTTGCGCCCGCGACAGCGAGTATAGGGCGTGTCGGAAATGCGACAGATTTTGAGGATGCTGGGAGCGATTGCCACGCCAGTCCATCAATACGCTCCCGCTCAGCGGCACCGGCACTCTTTACCGTGGTCGGACGGCTGTCACGGGGCCGGGTCGAGGTGGGACGGCTTCGGTTTGACAGGGCCTCTAATTGGCTAGCAAGATCTCCACGGCGCGCGGGAGCGCCACCGCAAGCGGGATCAAGCCTTGGTCGAGCAGGAAGCTCCGCTCGTTTCGCGAGAGCGCATCCGGTTCGACAAGTGCGTAGTGAACGTTTGCCGAGCGCTTCGTGATCTGCCGCGCATAAATGCGCAAGAGCTGATCGTCAAACCGACAGCCGATGAAAACAAAGCTCCGCCCAATCCGCCGCTGCTTGATTACTTCCGGAATCGGCGTCTGGATATCAATCTCGGTCAGTACCTCGACATAATCGGCGTCGGAGATCAGGAAGTTTCTTGCCGGCAGCACGCCGCCATGCGGCTTGTAGAGGACCGTGGTCCAGTTGCCGGCGGCCACGGAATCGACCTCGTTTTCCATCGGCGTCATAGAAACCGATACCAGTGAAACTCGCTAATCCCAGCGCGGGTGATGCCTTGGACTTCGCCCCATCCGTCACGCTTGCCAAATGCGGCGCGCATCGCGCCATCATACCAGGTATCGACGATCATCGGTAAGCGTGACGCAGCGAGATGACGATGCAAGACCGTCGGCTCGACCGGTGCGGAAAACGCCTGAGCCATCAAACCCGTCACCGTGGACCGATGCTTGTTGCTCTCGATATGCTGTGCTGCAGCCCAGGCATTGCCGCGGGCCCGGCGCGGCAGCGCGACCTTGGTGCCGAAGAAGATCGCCAGCGCATCAGGTGTCAGTGGCACGTCAGGCTTGGACAACTCGGCGACCCCGGGGCCGAGATAGGGGATAATGCTACCGTTCCGCAGCCTGGCCGCAACATTGGCGAGCAACGCCTCTGCGTCCGTTCCCTTGAGAACGTTGATTTGCGGCATTGCGTTCATGGTTCATCGCCGTTCCCGCCAAGCCTTTTGGCATTGATCGTGATCGGCAGCGGCGTATCGCTGGCCAGTTCGGGCAAATAGAGCACCCATCCATTCGTTAATCTGATCCAGCCGCCCCACAACGTCTCGTGCTCGGATTCGACGATCTGCTCTTCAATATCCTTCTTCGGCACGTAAATCGACAGGCCCGCCTCAGGAGAACGGCGGATCATGATTTTCATGAGATCAACTCCAGGGACTACGGGTTGCTGGCTGGATTGGCGAACTCTCGGGACATGCCACGCAGACGAGCCAGGATGCTGGACAACGTGCGCACGACCTGGTTGATCTCTTCAGCGGTGGTTTCACGGGACAGGGAAAAGCGAACCGCGCCGTGCAGGCTGCTCGCCGGCACATGCATGGCGCGCAGGACATGCGACGGCTCCATCGCGCCTGAGCTACAGGCCGATCCGACCGATGCGGCAATGCCGGCGCGATTGAGGTGATGGACGATCGCTTCGCCTTCGAGGCTCTCGAAAGCGATATTGGTTGTGTTCGGAAGCCGGTTACAGTGGTCGCCAAGGACCTTGCAGTGACCGTTCTGCAATATCGACTGCTCCAGACGATCGCGCAACGCAGTAACACGAACGCGGTCTCGGTCGAGCCGCTCTGCAGCAAGCTCTGCCGCTTTTCCGAGGCCGACGATGCCGGGGACGTTCTCGCTTCCGCCGCGGCGCCGGCGTTCTTGTCCTCCGCCCCAGATCAGCGGTCTGAATTTGGTGCCTTTGCGCAAATAAAGCGCCCCGATCCCCTTGGGTCCGTGCAGCTTGTGCCCGGACAGCGACAGCACGTCGATATCGCTGACCTTCAGGTCGATAGGTACCCTGCCAACGGCCTGCACGGCATCGATATGAAACAGCGCGCCGCAGGCGCGCGTCCATCCAGCCAGACGTTCCACCGGGAAGATGGTGCCGGTCTCGTTGTTGGCCCACATCACCGATGCAATCGCCGTACGTGGTCCAAGCGCCGACCGAAACGCCTCACAGTCGAGCCGGCCGCGCGAATCCACCGCGATCAGATGAACCTTGACGCCGGCTTTGGCCAACTGTTCGACCAGCGCCAGGATCGCCGGATGCTCGACGCAGGTGGTGACGATCTCGTCCCGGTCCTCCTGCGTCGCGAGCGCCGAAACGATAGCGGCATTGTTGGACTCAGTTCCGCCAGAGGTGAAGACGATCTCATCATCATGGGCAGCCCCTAACAACGCCTGGACGCTGCGGCGCGCCTGCCTGATGGCGCCCGCGACCTGGCTGCCAAAGGCATGGGCTGAGGAAGCATTGCCGAACTCTTCGGTGAAAAACGGCAACATGGCCTGCACGACCGACGGATCCGTTCGGGTGGTCGCATTGTTGTCGAGATAAACCGCCACTGAAACCTTGCTCAATGTCGCGCCGTGGGCGCGCCGGCAACCGGGATCAGGCGAACGAATTCGCCGAGCTTTTCGATCAGCCGCGCCTGAATGCCCTCGAGCGTCGCAGCTGACAGCTTGCAGAGCACACAGGCCCCGGTCAGCTTGACCATGATCTTGGTGCCGTCGATCGCAACCAGCTGACAGTCACCACCGTCGCGTTTCAGATTGGGGCGGATTTCCTCGATGGCGGTTCGAATCACTTGCTCCCGGTCCACCTCGGCAGGCGGCAGTTGTGTTGGATGCTTGGTTTCGGCCAGCATGCTTGTGATCTCGTTCATCAGCTGAAGGACTTGCCGCACGAGCAGCTCGCGTTGGCGTTCGGGTTATCGAAAGTAAAACCCGAGCCCTCCTGCGCCAGCACGAAATCGATGGTGGTGCCGGCGAGATATTTGTGGCTGTCGTTGTCGACGAACAACTTGATCCCGTCGCGCTCGATCACGTTATCGTCGGATTTCGTCTCATTGGCCAAGCCCATGATGTACTTGAAGCTGGCACAGCCGCCGGACTCAACCGTAATGCGCAAGCCGCTCGCTCCCGATGTTGAAATCACGCCCCTGACCGCATTCAGTGCGTTATCTGTCAAATTGATCATGGCTCATCCTTTCACCCCCGCGTGGCTCGGCTGGCTGTA
Organism: Bradyrhizobium diversitatis; assembly: GCF_016031635.1. Lineage (GTDB taxonomy): Bacteria > Pseudomonadota > Alphaproteobacteria > Rhizobiales > Xanthobacteraceae > Bradyrhizobium > Bradyrhizobium diversitatis. The sequence goes on along the minus strand of NZ_JACEGD010000022.1, from coordinate 90,680 downwards.
AGTTGGCAATTCGCATGCCAGCGCACACGCGCCTGATAAGGCTGCCTTTTCGCTTCTCGCCTGTTGGCTTTGCGACCCGTGTCGGCTTTCCGACCATGCTGTTTCCGGATCGAAGCGCGCTCGTGCGTTTCTTCAGCGGTTACAGAGATGAAACGCTGTGCCGGGGTCGGCAAGCAATTTGCATTCCGTGTTGTGCCGGTCGACGGCCGGTGATGAGCTTAGATCGAGGACACTTTTCATGACTGCAATCGAGAACACCGCACTCGGCCGACTGGACAAGGAGGGACGACTTCTCAACGCTGTTCTCAAGAGCGAGACGACCAGGCCGGGTCGATTCGGTTTTCGTGGCGATATCGCGTTAAAGTTCCAGGCCCAGCTCGCGGACGAGAAACGGCCGCCGGATTATTCAATCGAGCAGGTCTTGACGGTTGCGCAGGAGGGCGAAAGCACGATCCCGGTGTTGGCCGGTTATCTGCACTCATTGGCCTATCTCACCGACGTCGGCAGCGTTCTGGATGGCGTGCTGCGGCCCGACGGGCGCTACTTCATGTTCTGCAACAATATAGATCTGCTGGCGAAATACCGGACCAAGGTCGGCGACATCACCTTTCACATCCTCCCGTGCGATGAATCGACCGTCTGGAAAGAGATGATGGACCTGGCCGGGCTCGACAAGAACGATTTCAAGAAATTCGATGCAGGCGGCAAGCTGGATTACCTGCTCGACGCAGCCACGGCTCTCGATGTCTCCTATGAGGAGATCCCTTACGAAGACGGGCTGAAGCGAATGGGGCCCGTGAAGAATCGCAACCAGAACCGGCCGGTCTGAGCGGTGACTTTGGATCTCGCCAAAACGGCCTGCCCGACAAGTCGCACCGCCACCAGATGTCGCCGTCCATTTTCATCGCCGTGATGAGCGTGAGCCGCGCGCGTTGCAGCGCCATCAACGCAGCGCGCGTGCGGCGCTCGATGCGAATCTTCCGAGCCACGCATCAGCCAGATGCTGTCGCGACGAGAAACCGCAGGCGTTCGCACCCCGAATTGATGGGATCCCAACCTAGCGGAGCCAAAGAAACGCTTACCCCGGCACACCACAAAGAACGGACGACGGCCTGCGGCTGTCGTCCTCGTCAACGACCACGAGATGGAAATTCCTGCGTCTAGGCGCACTGCGGGCGCTCGAACCGACGACCAACGTGAATGCGTTCGGGCCTTCTACAGGATGTGCTTTTCCAAACAGGTCTGCGGCTCTGCAACAAGCCATACGTTTGCTTTGGGGACAGAACTCACGCTGAACGGTCCTGCTGTCATTCGCGATACTAATGCTCAGGCGCCTGTTGATTGGCGCGGCTCTTGCTCCCGTGTCTCACCGTAATCACGCAGCCTAACTGGTTGTCCGGCAGCGTTTGCTGCAGCGAGGACACTTCTCTTCGAGGTCTGAATGTCTCCAGGAACTGATCACCAGGGTCGACTGTTCGCGATTATCCTCGGCACCAATGAGATTGCATCCGCGATCGCCGTCCAGCTTGCACGCGGCGGAACTTGCGTGGTGCTGTCGCACGATCCCGATCCGCCTGTGATCCGGCGCAGGATGGCTTTCCATGACGCGCTGTTCGCCGGGATCGCGCAGGTCGAAGATATTGTGGGTGAGCGCCTCGACGAGGCCATGCAGGTGCTTAGGGTGCTGCGCGGGGACGCTAGCCGAGGAAGACGGGTGATCGTCTCCCGTCTCGGCCTTGTCGACCTGCTGCCGATCCGCCGTATTGATGTGCTGATCGATGCGCGTCTGCAGAAGCGCCGGATCAGGCCCGACCTGCGGCGGCTCGCGGGACTGACAATAGGTCTGGGCCCCGGCTTCTCCGGAAGCTCGAACTGCGATGTCGCGATCGAAACCCGGCCCGGCAGGATCGGCCTGGTCCAGCGAGACGGGTGGACGGAGGCGGCTGACGGAATTGCGAGCCGGCTCGGTGATTTCGGCGCGGAACGTTTTGTCTATTCCAGCTTCGTTGGTACCTGGCGAACATCGATCGCAATTGGAACGCATGTCGAGAAGGACCTCGTGCTCGGTCATCACTCCGGCGTACCCATCATGGCGCCGCGCAATGGGGTACTGCGCGGCATCATCCGTGACGGGACCGAGGTTCCTTCCGGGGTCAAGCTGCTCGAGATCGACCCGCGCGGCATACTGGCGCAATGGACCGGCATCGACGACCGCGGTCGGGCAATCGCCAACGCGACGTTAAGTGCGGTCCTTCGAGGTTCGGCGCCGCGGTTCGGCCTAGTCTTTGAAGCGGAGATGTCGGGACAGGCGTAACTGGCAGCCCTACCGGCCGCCTCGAACGCATCACTTTGCAGTTTCAGAGCGACGAAACTCCGCTCCCCAGCGGTCAGGGTGAGCTAGCATGGGACAGGAACGTTGCAGACCTCAATCCTGAAGAAGTATTACGATGCCCGCCTACCCTGGTACACCATCTATCCAACAGTACAGGAGTTCTCCGCGGCGATCGGCGCCAGGGATTGTGAGGAATGGCTGAGGCGCCTGCCGACGGACGAGGCCGTGTCGCTCTATATCCACGTTCCGTTCTGCCGGTCGATCTGCTGGTATTGCGGCTTTCCGAGGAGCAGCACTGGCCGGGATCCGCCGATCCTCAATTATCTGGCGGTGCTGCGTGAGGAGATCCGTTTGGTGGCGGCGAAAGCGGCGGATGCGCTGCCCGTGAGCGATGTGCATTTCGGCGGCGGAACGCCGACCCTCATCGCGCCGGCCGAGTTCCTGGCCCTGATGGAAATTCTGCGCCGCCGATTTACCTTCAGGCAACCAGCTGCGGTCGCCGTCGAGATCGACCCGCGCACGTTCACAGTCGAAATGGCCGAAACCCTCGGAGCAGCCGGCGTGACCCGCGCGAGCCTGGGTGTGCAGAGCTTCGATCCCGTCGTTCAAAAAGCTATCAACCGGATCCAAAGTGAAGCGGAGACGGCGGCGGCCATTGAAAATCTCCGCCGGAATGGAATAGACCGCATCAACTTCGACCTCATCTACGGTCTGCCAAATCAGACGGTGCAGTCCTGCGTCCGGACGGCGGAGACGGCAGTGGCGATGCGCCCGGACCGCCTTGCGGTCTTCGGTTACGCGCATGTTCCCTCCTTCAAGAAAAATCAGCGCCTGATCGAGGAAGCCGCGCTGCCGGACACAGTTTCCCGAGCCGAACAGGCCGCGGCCGTGGTCGGCACGCTGGTTGCTGCCGGCTACCGCCAAATCGGGCTCGACCATTTCGCCTTGCCCGACGACGAACTCGCGCTGGCGCAGACAACCGGTCGCATGCGGCGCAACTCGCTGGGTTACTCGGCTGATACGTGTCAAACCGTTATCGGCCTGGGTACCTCGGCTCTTGGCCGCCTCGGCGGCGGCTATGTCCAGAACGACGTTGCAACGGGTTCCTACACGCGGCACATCCGAGCTGGCCGTCTGGCGGCCTCAAAGGGCTATCCTCTCTGTAACGAGGACCGCGTCCGGGCGGCTATCATCGAGCGGCTGATGTGCGATCTGGAGGCTGATGTTCCGGCAATCTGTGCGGCCTTTGGCTTTGATCCGGTTCCCCTGCTCGATTCAGCTGAACGCTTGCCGATGCTCGCCGAGGACGGGGTCGTGGACATCGAAGGCGGCTTCATTCGCGTGAGGCAGGAGTACCGCTTCTTGCTTCGCGCTGTCGCTGCGGCATTCGACGCTTATCTCGACCGCTCACCCTACTAATTCATGCGGCCGACATTTGTGGAAGACAACCACTAGCAACGGCCGCCGTGGTGGGTTGACTTCGTGTAAGTGGGCTGGGTTCGAAACTCGGCTGTGTCATCAATCCGGTGAGACATGCGATGATCGCCCTGGCTCTCGGCTGGGCATCGCCTTGCTCCCGCCCGCGCGTTCGCCAGTGTCTTACGCGCGCCGCTCTGATACCAAAACACTCGACCGCTTGCCAAACTGAACACGCTCCCAATACAGGCAAGCACCCGTCCGCGAAGATTCATCGACAAGCGGTTTCGCCATGCCCGCGGGCGTCCCATCGCGAGCCGCTTTCATCTCCAAACCGCTGATCTGGAGCACATCCTGACGATTCAGGCAGCCGGGTTTATCCTTACATCGGCGAAACAGCTGTCTCTGCGCGAATACGCGAGTTTCGTGAAGCTCAGCTCGAGACGATCACGAGACCAGCATCGCGGCGATTTCGCGGTTCCGCTAAACAAAGCCCAGCGACGTCGCCTCGAACGATTGAGATATCAATTCTATGATCCCTGCGGCTAGCCTGCCCGCGAGATATGGCTGAACTCGGTGACCTGTCTCTCGAACAGCCCGCGATAGATTCCGCCGGGCCGCTTGGTCAGTGTAAGATGCGTGCCTTGCTCGACGATCTGGCCGCGGTCGAACACCAGGATACGGTCGAGGCCGCGCACCGTCGACAGCCGGTGCGCGATCACGATCGAGGTCCGTCCTTTCATCAGGCGCTCCATTGCCTGCTGGATCAGCGCTTCCGACTCCGAATCAAGGCTCGCGGTCGCCTCGTCCAGGATCAGCACCGGCGCATTGGCCAGGAACGCGCGCGCCAGCGCCACGCGCTGCCGCTCGCCGCCAGAGAGCTTGACGCCGCGTTCGCCGACCAGGGTGCCGTAGCCCTTCGGGAGGCTGAGGATGAAGTCATGCGCGTTGGCAAGCCGCGCTGCCTGCTCGATTGCCTTCAGGCCGGCGCCGGGCTGGCCATAGGCGATATTCTCGGCGAGCGAGCGGTGGAACAGCATCGGCTCCTGCTGCACAATTGCGATCTGGCTGCGCAGCGATTGCTGCGTGACTAGCGCGACATCCTGCCCGTCGATCAGCACGCGGCCGCCAGAGACGTCGTAGAGCCGTTGCACCAGCTTGACGAATGTGGTCTTGCCGGAGCCGGAGCGGCCGACCAGGCCGACGCGCTCGCCGGCGCGGATGCAGACCGACAACCCCTCATAGAGTGGCGCGCAATGGCCGCCATATTGGAAGGTGACGTCGTCGAACGCGATCTCGCCGCCCTCGATCAGGATTGGGCCCGCATCCGGTGCATCCTCGATCCCGTTCGGTACGTCATGGATCGCAACCAGCTCCTCCATATCGTTGACCGACCGCTGCAGGATATTGATGTGCATGCCGACGTCGCGCAAATAGGCGTGGATGACGTAATAACTGGTCAGCACATAGGCGACGTCGCCGGGCGAGGCCTGCCCCGACATCCACAGCAGCACCGAGACCCCGATAACCGACGTGCGCAGACCCAGCAGCAGCAACAGCTGCGATATCGCGTTGCAATTGTAGCGTAGCCAGCTCCGCCGCGCGCGCACGCGCCAGCGGTTGATAACGCGGGCGAGCCGCGCATCTTCGCGCGCCTCCGCGCCGAACGATTTTACCACGGCATTGCAGGTCAGCGCATCCGCGAGCGTACCGCCGATCTTTGAGTCCCAGGCATTGGAGACACGGGCAGCTGGCGTGACGTAGCGCGTCGAGAACTGCGCGGTCAGCACGACATAGAGCACCCCGCCGAGCGCGATCACCACGCCGAGCGAGGTCCAGCGCATGCCTAGCAGGATCATCGAGCCGAGCAGCACGCCGAGCGAGGGCAACAGCACCATCATGATGGTGCTGTTGATCTGTTCGACCGCCCACATGCCGCGCGTGATATCGCGCACGGTCGAGCCGGCGAAAGAGTTGGCGTGCCACTCGGTCGAGAAGCGCTGAACGCGCATGAATGCCTCGCACGCCACGTCCGACATCGTCTTGTGCGTGAACGGCACGATCCCTTGCAGACCTACCAAGCGCAAGGTGATCGATGCTAAGCCGAGAGTGACGATGCTTGCGAAGGCAACCAGCACCGCATGTCGCGTCGCCAGGTCGTAAGGGCCCGACGTCAAAGCGTCAACCAGATGGCCGGAGTAGACCGGCATGAACAGGTCGACCGCCGCTCCGCCAACAGAGCCAATGACCACGATGGCGGCCCGGTAGGGCTCGAGCAGCCAACGACGCAACACGAACGGAATCACCGCGTGCATCGCACTCCGACGTTTGTCAGCTGGGGCGCTCATAGCTCAATCCGGCCATGCTCACCGCGCAAGCTGGCTCTTTCTGAATTAACCGCAGCGTCGCAAGGGCGCGAGAGATCGCCGGTCCTCGGTCGGCACCCCTTCGCGGAGCGAGACGCTCGACGCCAACAGCCCAAGTTGGTCGGACCTGGAAGCCTGGCATTCTTGGCCGACCGGGAACGCCCCGCCTTTTCCACCATACGGCTTCGGCCTTTTTTCATACAGAGCGTTCTGCTCCTGGGAAGACTTCTCCTTCGAGCGATCGCAGTCATCGGAAAGCAGGGTGTCGCGCGCCCGCTCGGCGATCGCGAGGGAACGTCCATCATGGGTTTCCGTGATAACGAAGATCTCGCGCTTGGAGTAACCCTGGTAGTTGCAGACGGCGGGTCAACATGTCCATCAAGTTCGTTCGCGCGCAGAAACTTAAATTGCATTCCGATTTCCCAGACGCATGACATGCGCAGCGTCATGCCCCCACGATTGCCATATGTGCGCCGAAACGATCAATTGCTAAGGTTAGTAGTTGACTGGGGCGTAAGGCGTTCATGCGGGTGCACGTAACGCGGTTTTTACAGGCTCTGAGTGAGTACGTCCCGTCGTCTGGACGAACCCCGAACATCTTGATTGGCGGCGGCGGCGGCGAATTACGGAGAGTCATGTCCTCGGTCATGCGTCGGAGGACAGGGCTGGCCTGACCCATCCGAACGCCTCTTGTCTGAGGGTCAGAGTCTGAAAGTCCTCAACCCTCTCAGACAAGAGGCGACCGTGCAAATTCTCCTCGCATGTCACAATGCGTAGGCTTCTCATTCCCGCCTCGGCTACCGCAGGGTAGACTGAAGGGCTCCTGACGGAGGGCTTACGAGGCGTTGCGATACCCCGCGCGGCATTTTTGCCTTCGCCGGTCGAGCACCACTTTTCATTCGGCAAGCAATTTGCATCGCGTATCGCGCCACCGAAACGGAGGCATTGTCTTAGCTAGAAGGATCATTCTCATGACTGGAGCCAAGCATGACGCCGTCAAGCCGCTGGAGGTCGAGACGCTTCTCCTAATCGCTCGACACGAAGGTGCGGCCACAAGGCAGCGCGATTTCGAAGCTCACGGCAGTTTGAATTCGACGTCCCATCACGAGCGAGACACGGTCATTGGACTATTCAGCCAAGAACCGAACAGCGAGAGTCGCCAGCGCACCCCATTTGCGAAGCTGGCGTGGTCCATTCTCAGCCGCCTCACCGATCCATTCCTCTCATGGGAGCCAATTCATCCGCTCCATCTCATACTCTAAAGCGCGTTGTCAGGCGGCCAGCTAAATCGCCGCCCGTCCCCAGCTAGCCTCTCGGTCTCGGGGACAGGAAGATGCAGACCTGCTGCACCGCCTGATGAAGTCCAGCTTTGCAGGCCTTTCGTCCCAGCGAGCTTGGATCGGTCCAGACTGGCGGAGGTAACCAGATTGACCGATTCCAGGAAGGCCCGCACGGGGCTCCGCCGTGCGGGCCTTTTTATTCTCAGGTGTGTCGGGCGTCGTTCGCGAGCGGCGGTATGGGCCACGTCGCCACCCAATAGAAACCACATCGCAATTCGATTTCGCTCGCACAAGCGGCTGGTTGTGGCGTGCCAACAACCGGCATTGTCGCAAGTCGCACCCATTACGCTCCGAACCGACGTCGCTTTGGCTGGTGTTGAACATCATCCAACGGCCGGGGCCAGAAAGACATCCGAACCATCAAAAGCTGGATCTGCCATTCTTTGTGCGGCGTCTGCATGATCCGGCTCACCGCTACATGCATTTGACCTTCTCACCAAGGAACGGCACGGAATCGAGATACACCCTGGTATCAGTAACGCTTGCTCGTGGTACTCGCTCCACACGCACGTAGCGACGACCATATTCGCTGAAAATGGCGCACTGTATCGCTACTTGCGCCAATCGCACATCGTCAAACGCCAGCGGCGACGCAATAGATTAGATCCTCAGCTCTTCTACTGCCACGGCTGCTGAGACATGCCCCATGGGGATACAAGGGGTCTGACGGGCAGCATCCCCTCGTCAATCTCGCATGAACGTGAATAGGCCTAGGTCAACTACCAGTCTTTGTAATTGTCTGAGGTGACTGGGCATGTCAAACGGCCGGAAAATTAGAAAATGAGACGTCGTGCAGGTCAATCGTGGTCTCGTTGTTATCGCGTGAAACGCGCAGCAACGGGTCCATTCGCAGCGGCAATTGATAACGCTGCATGTGCCGTCCGATTCTGCGACTTACTCATTCGCGTCCCAGCCCAAAAGGTTGGTTTTGCGAACAGATGCGTTTTCAGGAGAATGACAGCATGACCAAGATATCCTCGATCAACAGTATCATTCCGCAAGCCGACATCGCAAAGCGCGCGGCGCGGATCGGCGCTGAAATCAGGAACATCAAGCTGTCGGGCGATTTGCCGGCGGAGACGATTACCGCGATCAACAGCCTGCTGCTCGAGCACAAGGTTCTCTTCTTTCGCGATCAGGGCCATCTCGACAACGCAGAGCAGGAGCGCCTTGCCCTTCGTTTCGGAACGCTTATGGCGTATCCGATACTCGGTGCCATCGAGGGAACGGTATCGATGATCGAGCTTGATTCCGCGCGCCCCCCTCGCCGAGCCGACCTCTGGCACAGCGACGGGACCTTCTTCGAGGCTTATCCTAAAATCGCGGTCCTGCGAGGCGTTGTGATCCCACAATTTGGCGGCGATACGATCTGGTCAAACACCGCGGCCGCCTATCTGGACCTCTCCGCGCCGCTGCAACGGCTTGCCGACGAACTCTGGGCGGTTCACAGCAATGCGTTCGACTACTCCGTCATGGCCAACAGCGAGGCCGACAAAAAGCATCTCGACGAGGTGTTCGCCAGGACGGTCTATGAGACCGAGCATCCCGTCGTGCGTGTCCATCCCGAAACTGGAGAACGCGCGCTGGTGCTCGGCGACGTGGTGCAACGCTTGGTTGGCATCCCGAAATACGACGGCCAGAAGCTATTCACCCTTTTCCAGTCCCATATCACCGCGCCCGAAAACACCGTGCGGTGGAGTTGGAAGGTGGGCGATGTGGCGATTTGGGACAACCGCGCCACGCAACATTATGCGGTCAGGGATTACGGCGACCAGCGTCGTGTCGTTCGCCGTGCCACCGTCGCTGGCGAGGTGCCCGTCAGCACCGATGGTCGATTGAGCTCGATGCGCATAAAGGCCGGCAAAGAGCCGTCCGCGTAAGTCGCCTAAGACTTTCACCATAGAGTCAAAGATCCCGCCGGCGCAGACTCTACTGCTCGTTCGCTCTAGCAGCGTCAACGGGCGTAGACCGATGCCGGTATTGAACAATGTCCTTTCCCGGCGCCTGCAGCGATGATCTCTTCTCCGACCGCGATCTCCCCTTGCTCATGGAAGTCCATATCGCGCTTTCTGACGCAGCACCTTCCGGGCGTTGCGAGTGAGCTACGAGCCAATCTGGTCGGCGCACAATCTATCAAGGCCAGCAACAAGGAGGGGAAACTCGGGTCGCATGCGCGCGTGGCGATGACGGTTCGCACTCGCTCGGCTGCGGTTCCGGTCTTTAGCACTCGATCAATTATCTCGAAAACCGGGCTTGCCACCGCCGTCTGTGCGGCGAGTCTCGTCTGCAGCTCGGCCTTCGCAGGGGCAGAGAAAATATCAGACACCAGGAGCGAGGCGCCGGATGAGGCTCCTGGACCAGCAATTCAAAAGCAGAGCGGCGCGATCATCAGCATCCGAAGCCGTCGGATCAACCGCACGGCGCCTCTCGCCGCCCCCTCGGCGCCGGCACGAGCGACCAATACCCCAGATTCGCGGCACGATCGTCCGGACAAAGTTGCTGAGACTAAGCGCCGAGAGAAGGTCGACCCGTTCGCGAAATTCGATCACCTGCGTGAGAAAGGCATTTGGCTCAATATACCCGGGCCTGCGGATACGATCAATCAGGATAAGGGTGGAGTTAGGTCTGCGCTGGCGAATCTCGGGATCGGCTATGTGGGCTGGACGCAAAACAGCTTGATCGACAACCGAATGCCGAATGCAGCCAAGAGCACCATCTTCAATCAGCGGTATATTGGCGAGAGTCCGACATTCGGTACCGTAAATTCCATGATCGTGACCTACGATCTTGGCCGATTTGGAATTCCTGATGGTCAGATAACCATGGGGGTCGAGCAACAATATTGGACGCGGAAGCCTGCCGGGCCAGATCGGGTGGGAATCAATACAATTGCCTATTACCAGACGTTCTTCGACAGGACGCTCGAACTCAAGATGGGTTACCTCGGAAATCATGACGAATTCTTGGGAATGAATCCGTTCGGGCCGACGCCGGTCATTTTATCCCAAGCTGGAATGAGCAACAATTCCGCGCCGACGCCGGCTCTCAACGTGAGGTACAATCTTGACGACCGCCTCTACAACAAGATTTCGATCCAGCGCTCGGTCAGTCCGGATGGACAATTGGCGCACATGAGCGAAAATCCCACCGGCTTGAACTGGCGCACGGCCAATGCCGGCATTTTGCTGCTTGATGAATTTGGATACAAGAACAAGGCGGCTGTGGGATCACCCGAGACCTGGTTGCGGGCCGGAATCGGTTTCAACGACAGCCGCTATCCGCACTTGGCATATCCGATCCAGCCGAGAGCTAACGCAAACAGCGCCTATTACGTGGCCGTGGACAGGCAGTTTTGGCAATCTGATGCCGAGGGCTCGCCAGCTCGGGGGATCTATGGTGGGTTCTCCGCCATGTACGCTCCGTCTGACGTCAACAAGGTCAGCCACTATCTCGAAGTTCGTCTTTATGCGAAAGGACTATTTAGCAGCCGGCCAGGTGATCAGATTGCCATTGCTGCCACCAACATCGCTTGGAGCCATTTTGCAGTCGATGCCGCCTTGGCTAAAGGCGATCTCGTCCATCGCGATAGCACTGCGATCCGGGGAAGATACACCGCACGGCTGGCGCCAGGGGTTTATGCAACCCTGGGCCTGCTATACATCAATAATCCGACAGCCATTACCTACACACGCCAAACCGGACATGCCCTGAACGTCTTGGTGTCGACATCAGTATTCTTCTAAGTCCGTTGGTGGATTCTGCCGCGAGTACCACGCCAGAGGCAGTTGCCGAGTTCTGAGCGCGAGCTGCGCAAGGACTCCGCCGTCGCCAGGCCACCGCGAGCTTCAGTCGAGCATCGAGTGGTCCCGCTCCTAAATGCGGCGGCACGAGGACCACGGCGGTGATGCCATCCACGCCGCGCACGGAGATACCATCCATTGTCGCATGCGCTTAGCAAACCCTTCCTTGGGGCAAGTCCTGGCCAGTCTTCTCGCCCGTCCATTGATCGCTCCAACATGAAGTGAGCGTACCTTTACGGACCGGACATCGTCATCAGGTCTCCGTCAAGGGAGACGGGCATGTTCGTGTGTTCGGATGCTCATCGAAGCGGGCCTAGCTACTGTCCGCGGCTTTCGCCAAATTGCGCCACCGAACACGCAGCATGAATTTGCAGCCGCCGAAATTCTTTCGACCACGGCTCCGCACCGAGCGTCCGTCCTTGTCCTCCACAGACGAACGAAGCCGGCCGTCAAGCCCCTGCTGTCGCGGCGGCCGCGTGAGTCTGGCAGCTGGTCGGACAGACCCGGGCGCAGGCGCCGCAGCCGATACAGGCACCCTCATCATTCATCACCATGATTTTCTTTTCGATCTCATCGTCCTCGTCGCTGTCAAGCTCGACAAGATCGCCCTCCTCGTTGATCCCTTTCAATATCATGACATGGCGACCACAGACCTTGAAGCAGCGTCCGCATCCGATGCATTTTCCGGAATCGATCGAGACGAGATAATCGGGCATCCAGCCGCGGCCGTCGCGCGTTGCAAATGACATGCTTGTATACCCTTAGGCCCTTTCCTGCGCCTTGAGATCCTCGCGCTTTTTCTCGAGCTCGGCAAATGCCTCATGTGCTCTTTGCGCCACCACCATGATCGAGCGCCAGTTGAGCGGCAGTTCCTCTGACAGGTCGTGCAGGTCCATCTTGGCCTGTGTCGCCTTGGCTGACAGCTTCTTGATGTCTGCCTTCAGCCTTTCAAGCTCGTTCATGTTCCCGCCCTTAATAGTTCGCCGCGTCCGGAAACTTCTGGATCATCCCGATCCCGTCTGCGACATATTTGTCGCCCTCGGCGGCGAGCTTCGCAAGATTTTCGAACCCAAAGCGATGCACATCGCGCAGCTGCTTGTTAACTGCGATCAAGCGGCCTCCGATCAGCACCATGCGGCCAAAGCCTTCATGATGCATCTTCAGTAACGGCTGGATCATCACCCCGGTCGCCTTCTCGATCGAGAGCGCGACCGCATTGAAGAACAACTCCAGGCGCCATACCGTGTCCGGATCTGGATCGCCCACGATCGGCAGCGCGTGCCGCTTCTCCTTGTCCAAGATATAGGGCTCGAGCAAGTCGAGATCGCTCTTGCCCTCCCAAGCCCCATGGCTGTCCTCAGCGCGCCAGATCTTGACCAGCTGCTTGACGAACGGCGCATCAAGAGCAGTATCGGGTTGCCTCGCTTCTGCGGCCTCAGGCATGTGATCTCATTCCTCGAAATCGAACGTGCGCTCCTTGGCCTTCGCCAGGGCCTTGCGGATCCAGGGGGGCGGCGTGCCCTTCAGCATCCGTTGGAGCTTCCCCAGCAGATCGAGGATGTTCTCCGGCTTATCCACCTTGATGGGGTGGATTTTATTCGCCACCACCCGCGCCGCCCCGGAGCCGCCGATCGCAATTACATAGAGGATGGCGCAATCCTTGATCGCCTCGATCTTGGGCGCGAGCTTATCCTCGTTGCCGTCTTCCTTGAGGTCGCCGTCGAACTGCACCGCCTTCAGAAAGACGTGACCGTCCGGCCCGACGTCATAGATCACAATGTTCTTGGCCCAGCCGAAATGCGCATCGACGCGCCTCAAGTCCTGGGTAGCGAACGCGACCTTCATGCAATCGACCTCTCTGATGCGTCGGTGTAGCTGCGTCCGGACTTGAGAGGCGGTGTTGAGGTCCGCCAGCTGTCGGGGCAGGGCTGATGATTTTCCTCGCGATCGGCGATGAGAAGGTTGGTGATCTGGAAGATCAGATCGCGCGTGCCGCGATACCCAACGGACAGCTGGTGTCCTGCGCCAATCCGGTCGAACATCGGAAATCCCGCGCGATGAAACGGGATCTTCAGCCGTTCCGCCGGTTGGCGGCCATGCGAATGCGTGATCAGCAGATCGCAATTCTGTCTCCGAGCTCGCTCTTCCAGATCCTCGAGATCGCCGATCAGCACCTCGTCGGTCCTTATCCGCTCCAGCACCGGCGAGGGCGTGGTCGTCACAGCCGCCATGACCTGCGCGCCCATGTCGTGCAGCATGCTGGACAGGTCGAACAGGAGGTCAGGCTCTGCACCGATCGCGAGCTTACGGCCGCCGATCTGGAAATGGGCGTCGAGCATCGCATCGGCGAGCTGCCCGCGCTGGCGCCGGTATTTTGGTGGCACAGGGCGGCCGCTGATCTCACTCAAGAAAGCGATGAATTCATCGCTGGGGAGGAGGCCGCACAATCGCTCGAACAGGCGAAACGGCACCCCGGTCCTGGTCTGCATGGCCTCTGCCGCCCGCCGCATCTGCGCACCGATGGCAATGGTCCAGCCGGACTGGCCCATGCTGGCAATTTCCTCAATGCCGATGCCGCCGATGGTCGTTGACGTAAACTCCTCAGGGATATGCCCGTCCAGCGATCCCGCAAGGTCAGGCAGAAAGCTTGGCTTTAGTCCGAAATCCTCCAGAATCGTCCTGATCTCATCGAGGTCGGCGGGCGTCAGGTGACATCCGGGAAGGACATTCACTCGCGCCGGATCGCGCTCTACCTCGCTGGTCGGCGCCCTCACCAGCATCTCGACGATGCGCGCCACGGTCTTTTCCCAACCGTCCTGAAACGCATCCTTGAAATCGGGCGTCGAGACATGGACCAGGGGAAATGTGGCAAGTTGCGGATGCTTCTTGCGGATCAGCTTGATGGTGCCGTCGATATCGTCGCCGTTCGTTTCCGTGACCCCGGTCGAGCAGATCCCGATGATCTCCGGCTTGGTTCGATTGTGGATGTTGAGGATGGCTTGCTCGATATTTTCATACCCGCCGAGCACGGTTGTCACCTCGCTCATCGCGGTGGTCTGCAGCGGGACCGGCTCCTTGAAATGCCGCACGAACAGCGTGAGCCCAAACGAAGTGCAGCCTTGCGAGCCGTGCAGAACCGGCATCGCCCCACGCAGGCCCATGAACGCGAATGCGCCACCGATGGGCTGGCTCATTTTTAGCGGGTTGACCGTGCAGGCCTTGCTCGGCGTGCTGACGATAGCCATGACGCCGTCCTATTCCGCGGCCTGCTGCATGGCAGGCGGCTGGGAGCCCGACATCGCCCTCAGGATGTCCTGGATCCGGCTCCTGCAGCAACCGCCGAACGCGTTGGTGTGCAGTCTGACAGAATCGACGCTGGTCAGACCGTGCAAGCGGATTGCATCCTCGATCGTGCCGCGATCGACCGTGTTGCAGAGACAGACCCTTTTTGCGCGGCGGCTCACCTCTAAAAGCGCGGGGGGCTCGGCAGCCTGCCCATCCGTCTGCGCAAGGACCATGGGGTTGGGGTGGCCATGCTTTGCGATCCCGTCCCATGGGGCCGGCCGGCGCAGCTGCTCCCACATCGGGTTGAACAGCGCCTTGTCGATCTCCGCGACCAGATTCACGATCCCCAAATAGCCCATATAGGCATGAGAGCGCTCCTGGTTGATGTCGAGCCAGGGCATCGCCGCCTTCAGCGCCACAAATTGCGACTTGCCACCGGAGAGCATGATGTCCGCTTTTGCGCCCTTCAGCATCTTGTAGATGTCGCGAGGCGCCATGTCGTCGATCATATGGGCATCCTGCCCCATCCGCTGCTTGATGCGCTCCTTGTCTTCTTTTGTGGATTTTTTGACGCTGGTGCCGACCAGCTCAAGGCCAGCCTCCTGCAACGCGGCCAGCACGGACCAGGATTTCACACCACCTGTGATGAGGAGTGCTCTCTTTCCGGCCAGGCGGGGCCTGTAGGATCCGATTTTCGCCCACGCGCGCGCCTCCTCCCGCGCTATGACCACCTCGGTACGGCCGATCAGGTCTTCCGGTGCCCCGCGCGCGACCAACACGCGTGCAATGTTGCGCAGGGCGTCGCTGGAGTCCTGGATGCCGTAGAACGAGCCTTCGAAGAACGGGATGGCGTAGCGCTCTTGCATCTTGCGCGCCACATTGATCATCGACTTTGAACACACCAGCATGGCGGCGCGCGCCCGATGCGATGAGGCAACTTCACGATATTTCCCATCTCCGGAAATGCAGGAGAGGATGCGGATGCCGAGCTCGTCCAACAGCGGCTTGACTTGCCACAATTCGCCCGACAGATTGTATTCGCCGATCAGGTTAATGTCGCAGGGCGTGGTGTAGTCCGGCTCTTCGGTGCCGATAACATGATCAAGCAATGCTTGGCCCGCAAGCTTGTTGCCGAGGTTTTTCGACCCTACGAAGCCTGGCGAATTGACCGGAATCACGGGCTTGCCGAACTTCCGAGAAGCCGCCTTGCAGACGGCATTGATATCGTCGCCGATCATGGCCGGAATGCAGGTCTGATAGACAAAGATCGCCGCCGGATCGTATTTCGCCAAGATCTCCCTGATGGCCTTGTAAAGTCGCTTCTCGCCGCCGAACACGATATCGGTTTCGTTCATGTCAGTGGTGAAGCCGGTGCGCCAGATGCTGGCACCGGACGAAGCTGCACCGCGGTTGTCCCAGGAATTGCCCTCACAGGCGATGGGTCCGTGCACCAGATGGGCCACGTCGGTGAAGGGCTGCAGCGCGATCTTGGCGCCGTCGAAGGCGCAGCCGCCGGCCGCGCTGCCCGGCTTAGGTTGCTTGGTGCAGCCCTTCTTGCGGTCAGCCTCCGACTTGTCAGCGTTTTTGGCGCAGCCCGGCTCGTTGAAGACGTCCAGGATTCTGGCCGAAAGCGAACTCATCGCTCTCTCCTCTCAATCGCGATTATGTGAAAAACGGCGCGTCCTTCTCAAGCCATCGCCGATCTTTGCCGGCGATGACTTAAGCGTCTTTCGTCATCAACGAATGATGTCAAAGCTATAGTCGGTGCCTGCCACGCTGGTCTTCCTGTCGATCTCGTCAAAGATCTTGTCGAGGATCTTCACCAAAACGTTCATGCCGCCTTGATAGCCCCACACCGGAGAGCGGTGATGGTGATGGCGATCAAAAATGGGGAAACCGATGCGGATCAGCGGGGTGCCGGTATCGCGCTCCAGATATTTGCCATGCGTGTTGCCGATCAGGAAGTCGACCGGTTCCGTGAACAGCAGCGATCGCATGTGCCAGAGGTCGCGCCCTGGGTAAGCATGGCAGTTCTGCCCGAACGGCGAGCTCGCAAACAACGCCTGCATTTTATCGTGCCAGGCCTTGTTGCCGTTCGTGGACAGCACATGGACCGGTTCGGCGCCCAGTTCGAGCAGGAAGGCAGTTAGCCCATAACATAGGTCTGGATCGCCGTAGATCGCGAATTTCTTGCCATGGATATGTGCGCTGGAGTCGGCCATCGCGTCGACCAGGCGGCCGCGCTCTCGCGCCAGTGCCTCGGGAATTTCCTTGCCGCTGATGCGCGATAACGCCATGAGGAGCTCGTCGGTCGCGGAGACGCCGACCGGATGATTGAAAGCAAGGACCTCCTGGCCATGGCCGGCGATGAACGCAAGGGTCTTTTCCGTGCACCATTGCTGCGCAGATATCGTCGCCTTGGCGTGAACCGCGTTTGCGGCGTCTTCCAACGTGGTGCCGCCGTCATACATCCTGAACTCGCCGTCGGTCGGTGTATCGAACACATCGGAATTATCAGCGAGGATGGTGTACTGGACGTCCATCAGGTCGAAGATGCGCTTGATTTCACGGGTATTGCCAACAGTGTAGCCGTCAAAGCCACCGATAAAGTTGATCTTCTCGTTGGGGGCGCGTTCGAGCTTCGGTGCTGTCCCGGCTTTACCGTCCCAGAAATGCTCGAGGATACCCTTCAGCGCATTATCATAGCCCGTGATATGGCTGCCGACGAAGGCTGGCGTGTGCGCGAATGGCACATCGAAATGCTGCGGGACCGATCCCTTCTCCTTGGAGGTCTTGATAAAGGCGTTGAGGTCATCCCCGATCACCTCCGCCATGCAGGTCGTGGAGACCGCGATCATCTTGGGCTTGTACATGTTATAGCTGTTGGCGAGCCCATCGGTCATGTTGTTTAGGCCGCCGAACACTGCGGCATCTTCGGTCATCGACGAGGAGACGCAGGAACTCGGCTCCTTGAAGTGCCGCGACAGATGGCTGCGGTAATAGGCGACGCAGCCCTGGGAGCCGTGCACGAAGGGCAGCGTGCCCTCGAATCCGACCGAGGCGAAGACCGCACCAAGCGGCTGGCAAGCCTTGGCCGGGTTTATCGTCAGAGCTTCCCGCGCGAAGTTCTTTTCGCGATATTCGGGCGTCTTCGACCATTCCCTGATGCGTTCGACCTCCGCGGGATCTTGAGCATTCTCGAACATCTTCTTCTTGTTGGCCAGCATCTGCTGGTATTCCGGACCGCGGAACAGCTCGACATGATCGAGCACGTGTTCTGCATTCTGCGTCATTTCGTGGGAATCCTCTTGAAAATCGTGGTCAATGTCGGCTCGACGTCTCTGAAGAGAGGCGGAGAGGCCACCTATTCCGCAGCCATGAGCCTCGGTTCAGCGGCAGCCTTCCAGGGCGCCTTGGTCTTCCTCCAGACTGGCGAGTTGATGGCCATGTCCATGTCGCGCGCGAAGATCGGAAAGCCGTCATAACCGTGGTACGGACCCGAATAGTCCCAGGAGTGCATCTGCCGGAACGGCACACCCATCTTCTGGAACACATATTTTTCCTTGATGCCCGAGCCGACCAGGTCGGGCTGCATCTTCTCGACGAAGCGCTCGAACTCATAGCCATTGACATCATCGTAGATGAGCGTGCCGTCCTTGACGTAATGCTGGGCGGTTCGCTGATAGTCATCGTTGTGGCCAAACTCATAGCCGGTGCCGACGACTTCCATGCCGAGGTCCTCGTAGGCTCCGATCACATGGCGTGGACGCAATCCGCCAACGAACAGCATCACGGTCTTGCCTTCCAGGCGGGGGCGATATTTTGCGACCACCGCGTCAACAAGCGGCTGGTATTTCGCAATCACCCGCTCGGCTCCTTCCTTGATCCTGTCGTCGAAATAGCCCGCTATCCTGCGAAGTGATTCCGCGATTTTGGTGGGTCCGAAGAAATTGTATTCGCACCATGGAATGCCGAACTTCTCCTCCATGTGACGGGAGATGTAGTTCATCGAGCGGTAGCAATGCAGTATGTTGAGCTTCGCCTTGGGGGTGGCCTCGAGTTCGGCCAGCGAGCCGTCTCCGGACCACTGGGCGATGACGCGCAGCCCCATTTCCTCCAGCAGGATCCGAGACGACCAGGCATCACCGCCGATGTTGTAATCTCCGATGATCGCAACGTCGTAGGGCGTCGGCTCGAAGCGGGACGACTTCTCGGGCGTGAGCCTGTCGAAGACCCAATCGCGCACGGCATCGTTGGCGATATGGTGCCCGAGCGACTGCGAGACGCCGCGGAAGCCCTCGCAGCGAACCGGCACGATCGTCTTGCCGCCATATTCTTTCGACTTGGCCTTGGATACTGCCTCGATGTCGTCGCCGATCAGGCCGATCGGGCATTCCGACTGGATGGTGATGCCGTTGTTGAGCGGGAACAGCTCCTGGAGCTCGTCGATGAGTTTGACGAGCTTCTTGTCGCCGCCGAACACGATATCTTTTTCCTGGAAGTCGGACGTGAACTGCAAGGTCACGAACGTATCGATACCGGTCGTGCCAGCGTAGTAGTTGCGCCGCGACCCCCAAGAGTACTGGCCACACCCCACCGGACCGTGGCTGATGTGTATCATGTCCTTGATCGGCCCCCAGACCACGCCCTTGGAGCCTGCATAGGCGCAGCCGCGGATCGTCATCACGCCGGGGATGGATTTGAGATTTGACTTAACTCCGCAATCCGCCTTCCCTGCCTCATGAACGTTCAGGTGCTTGGCGCGCCGTTTTGCAGTCTTGTCAGGATAGACCGTCAGCACCTCCTGGATGAGTTCCTTATTGCGGGCCTTGATCTCTTCAATGCTTTCGGTCGTAGCGAAGCTCATGCTGATTACCTTTGAGAGTTAGCGCGACAGTGCTCGGCCAGGAGTTTAGCAACGACCGTGCCAGCCGCGTGCAAGCGCAAAAACTAGCGGAATTGGAAGCACATAGCTTTGTCGGCAAGCCCGACCGGACTGTGTTGCAAACCCGACATCGGGAGCTTCCCCATAGACGGACTCGTTTGCGCCTGTTCGATAGAAAACAGGACTAGCGTGTCATGCACCGCTGATATTCGGCTGCAAAGCGTTAGCCTTGGGTGGGCTTGGCGCGCCCGCCACCAACTGCATCGTGGCCGGGCGGGCACCAGCTTAAACCGGTCGCACCAGCTGATGCGCTGAGGTGTTAGGCCAAAGAAGCGCGCGTGGATGTATCCGCCAGGTCGATGCGTTCTATCAAAACAATGAATTATTCTAATCGGCCGATGAGCAATATGAGCGAGCCAGGTGGCGTGGTGGGGCTGTCTAACAAGGAGTATTCGCGGTGGACAAAACAGTTGTTGGCGGTCCGGGCAGCAATAGTCTCTTTGGCGGCGACGGTAACGATATAATCATCGACCCCAAGGGCGATGACTGGATCGACGGTCGTGCCGGAAACGACGTCATCTCGGCCGGCGAGGGCAATGATCGAGTCTTCGGTGGCGAGGGCAACGACAACGTCTTCGGCGACGAGGGTAACGACTTCCTCTACGGTGACATCGGCCCCGACAAACCGCGAATCGTCAATGAGGGCAATGATAAACTCTACGGCGGTCCCGGCGACGACGTCCTCTTCGCCGGTGACGGCAGGGATTCCCTGACGGGAGGCACCGGCAACGACACCTTTGCGTTCCAGTTCCACAACCCGATCTCCGGATTCGACAAACAGTACGGGCCGGACCCCGACCATACCACTATCGTGGATTTCGACCCGGCACAGGACACCTTCTCATTCGACGCGGTCGGCTTTGGCAGCGACGGGCTCAACGCGAACTTCCTCAATCACGCGCGCTCTGGCAATCAGGTGGACACCTTCTACAGTGGCCCGACGTCAGGTGCTCACGGGGAACATGTCGTGGTGATCACCGATCGGGGTTTCTCCAACGGCTCTGACGCAGCCAGCGCCATTTCCGCGGCCCCCGGCGACATTATCGTCTACTTTGGATACAATAGCATGAGTGCGAATCTGGCCTACGTCACCTCCGCGAACCACGTGGATGAGTTCGCCCACCTGAGCAATGTGCACAGCGTGGACGGCCTGGCCAGCTTGGGCCTGAGCGCATCGGACTTCACATTCCACTGACCCGCGCAACCCATGCTGAACCGCGCCCGCCCTTTTCGGGCGGGCGCTTTCGTTTTCCGCTGCTGCCAGGGCAATGGCCGGCGCAGCGTGTTCTGCTTGATGAAGCTGTGCGAAGCGCGCTGCCCGCAGGCCCGATCCCCTGAAGCTCGTCGGGCGAACACCCCAAAGTCAATCCATGAGTTTGCTGCCGCCACTTGATCTTTTTTGCCTCTGTCCGAGATCAGGATGACTTCATCGAAGCCGCAGTACGCTTCGCGTCGAAGGGTATGTCGGGTGCAGTCCGGGTCTCCGGTTCGGTCGTTTTGGTGGCAAAATAGCGGCCACCGTCTTCATCCCGACGACAGCAAGGGCGAAGACCGGTCTGGATCCGGCGCGTCGTAGCGCGCATCACCGCGAGCAGGACCTGCGGATTGAAACGTGACTTGGCAGGGATGATCGTGAAAGCTCCAGCATTGCAACCGGATTTTCATGTCGCTCGCATCGGCCAATGCCGCGCCATTGTCCTCCAGCGCGCGTGCCCTCGTTTTTGGTCGCGCCGAAGAACCGCCTCAACCACGCCGGCAGAGGCCACACGCTAATAGGATTACACGTATTGATGCGGCGATGCGACGGAGCCATCCGTTGCCGCTTGGGGCACCACCCTCCGTTTATGCGAGCAATTCATCGACCGCAATAGCAGCCCGCGCGAGTGCATCAACATCTGCATGCGTGTTGTACAGCGCCAATGACGCACGGCACGTGGCCGGCACGCCGAACCGCTCGATCAGCGGCATCGCGCAAAGGGTGCCGGCGCGCCCAAAATCCCGAAGATTTGCAGCTCCAGCTTGTCGCCGATCTTGGTCTCGTCAGACAGGAGCAGCGCCCGCGTTTACCCTGCCCTGCGATTTCCGTGGGTTTCCGATGATGCGCTCCTGGAACACGGAATGGCCGGGATCCACCACGGACTGGAACTCTCTTTGCCAGCTCACCGACAACCAAGTCGCCGATAAGACAGGCTGCAGCGCTCGATTGTGGGACCGTGCTGCTCGCACCGGCCATCCTCATCAGCGCTCCGCTAGACTGCAACACACGTGTTGGGAACTGGGCTGACAGCGGCGCATTGTGGCGTGTCAGAATGTCCTTCGCATTCGGTGCACTTCTTCGTATCGATCACATATATGTCACGCTTGAGGTTGACTGCTGCGTTGGGGCATTCAAACTCACATGCGCCGCAGGCGGTGCACTGGGACGCGACTATCTTGTAAGCCATAATGGTGATTTCCTGGGAATGCGATGCGGGACGGCTTTCGCCCTTTCAAGGCACGTGCCAACTCCAACGCTCCAGTTGTCTTGCGTATTTTCTGGTCTTGCAGGTGTATGGGCCGAGCAGCGTGTCACAAGCCGGACCTTGGGGGCCCGAGGCCTCATCTCAAAATGGCAGCACGCTCCGCCCCTTCGGAAAGGCCGCCCTAACCGGGATGCCTTTAGTCTCTCGACTTGCTCTCGCTGAGCGCAGCATCGAGCTGGACGCCCGTTATCCCGACTATCAACGCAGCGGGCTCTACCCCCACAATCCAAACCAATTCCGTCGGCGCTCGACGGCTTGCACCCCTCAACATTTCGTTCTCGTTGCGCAAGCCCTGGCGAATATCTGGATAATCTCGAAAGGGGTCCACGGATGGGCTTGAATCGCACGTAGCGTCAGATTGTAGGTTTTCCGACACGGACTGCGAGACGCGTCGGTCGCATCGGAACATCCTGACAGCTAGCAGACTTGCGAATGTCTCGAACCCTTAAGCTTGCACCGCAACCTCTTCAAGCTTCGCGCGGTTGCAGGTTATCAACATGGCCGGTGGGGAAGCGGGAGAACCACCGCCGACCCACTTGCGCCAGGACCAGGACGGTCAGTTGGAGATCAAAGATGGCTGTGTTGGCGTGGCTCTTGTCGGATCGGTGAACGACCTGAATTCGTCGCAGATTGACGAAAGAAGATGAAATGCGAACACTCTTGGTTGATCATCACACCGGCTATGCGCGTTCCGTCCAAGGAGCTCTGTTGAATTGCGGGTTCGCCGTCGACGTGACGCACACTCTGGATGAAGCGGCGGCCGCTGTTGGTTGCGCGCGGTACGACATTCTTCTTCTCGAGTTGGCTCTACCCGATGGGGACGGCTTGGACTGGCTGAAGCAGTTGAGGCGAAACGGAAAGGCGATGCCCGCGATGGTGATAAGCGATCTCAACGATCTCGATCGCCGGATTGCAAGTTTCAACGGTGGCGCGGACGATTTCATGTCCAAGCCTGTGTCCACTGAAGAACTCATCGCCCGGATGCGAGCCATGTTGCGGCGATCAAACCAAATGACGGCGCCACTTATCGGGCTTGGGAATGTCGAGTTCGATCCGATCGGCCGGCAAGCTTGGGTTGATGGCCGGCCGCTAAGGATCGCACGCCGTGAATTGTGCATTCTGGAGCATCTGCTCAGTCATGCAGGCCGCACGGTGCCGCGCGCGTCACTGGAGGATAGCATCTATTCGTTCGACAATGAGGTCTCGACCAATGCGCTTGAAGTCGCAATCTATCGCTTGCGCGGGCATTTGAGGAAGTCCGTTGCGACGCTACGGATCACCACCGCGCGCGGCATCGGCTACTCAGTTGAATTGAATGGCGCGGCATCCGTCCCGCCCTGAGTCGGACTAGACAAGCACGGCTTCCTTGAACATCGGCCGTGACAATCATTCCGGCGACGATCGATGATCATCGTTGAGCCTCGGCCCCGTTGGTTTGCTCTATCTGTGTGACCTCTTTGCGGCCTTCCTGCTATGTCCAGTTCGTGCCGCAGTCCGGATCAAGCGCAATGAATCAAGCGGCGCAGACGCGTGCCGCTCCTCATCGCATCATCGGCAGGCCGGCTTTTCTGCTCGCTCGGCAAGAAGATTCACTTGTCCGTGCCGGTCGCCACACCCCTCCTAGCCGACCCGACGCTCGCGGATCATCAGGCGCCCGAACACCAGACGGTCTTCGTCCCCTTGTCTCCTCTCGGTAGTTCACAGCCTTTCAAAGCAACGGTGCGTTCAAGACAGGATAGAACATTGGCCGGCGCGTGCGACAAGACCAAGACCTACACCTCGGACGAGATCATGATCTGGTGCTGAATCCTTGTCAGCTGGGTCTCGGCGGACAGTGCGAGAGCTGACGGACGTCGGCTCCTCCGACGTTCAGGCATCGATGGCACGCGAACGATATTCGCGCGATGGCCTACCTGTTCTCACCGCACGCAGCCGAGGTTCGCATCGGGCAACCACAGAGCAGTACTCGCAACGAGCTAGCTCTCTATGTCGTCCACACTCGTGCAGAAGTCACGTCCCCGACGAACCGCCCCGACATCTTTTTAGGACCTTACAATACGTATTTCATGTTCCAGGCAAGATTCCGAGCTAAATCCAACGACATCCCAGGCGGCGCAATAAGTGATCAACGATCAAACGGCAGAGGCAACGGCTATTACAATTTTGATGAGTGATCCCGGCTCAAGCTGATTTATTACAGCACGTCCTAGAATGAGTTTGGCGACCTCCGTTCGATAATTAGGAGTTCGCATATCTTCCGGTAGAGCCGCAACTGCGTCGTCAAAGATACGTCCGAGAGCCGACAGCTGTTCTGGATCGCATACGCTGCAGTGATCCTGTAAGACTCGCCCTGTCCCATCACTTATGACCGCCTTGTCGGATCGCTCGTCTCGTTCCGGCCCGAGCCCTGCGGATATCAGCTCGATTGTGAGTTCAGTCAGCAATTGCGTCGCTTCACGCTCGTTCCTGCCATCCTCAATCAGCCTCCTAATCTCTTCGACTTGCTGCCCAATCCTCTGCTTAAGGCGCTGGACACCCGACTTGCAGCGATGAAACTGCGCGATGCGCTCCACGGGGAGAGGTTCAGCTGGACTCGGCTGTTGACGTGTCCTCACTGGAACTACGAAAAACGCTTGACGCGCCTGAGCAGGTGAAATGCGAATAGCCGAAGTGGCAGCGCCCAAAACGCTGTCACTCGATACGCTTATTTCAGGCGCTCTCTTAGTCCCTTCTCCGGACCCGTCCACGCTCATAGTCATGACTGCCTCATGCACCCTTCTTGCACGCGAATTCAAAGATTGAGACCTGCCGGCTCGCAGATCGCGTTGGGCTGCCCGGCTGCCTCACCGATCGACGATCGATCTTGACGACCTGCCGTGCCTCAATTCCATCTCAGCCGGCGCTTGACTATCAGGCGTCCAGGTCGATCGGTAAAATCGATTGTTCTGATCGAATGTATCCACAGCATGGATGCAAAGGCGGACCGTTGTACCATTCAAACCGTAGACGGTGTTGCCTTGACTCTCTTGATTGGCGGCGCACCACTGCTCGCCCGCCCGCCCGCCGATTATGAGAGGTCCTCCGCAAGGAGGCTTACACCGCGCGGCACATCGGACCACGAACCCTGATCAAAGCGCGAGTGCTGAGGTAGGCTAGCGGGCTGGCCGTCTTTGTCAATGATGCTTATCGCTGACGATCACGGCCGCGCGACAGCCGGCTCGGACGGCTTCGAACACGGGCATGGCCGCGGTCTCCTATGCCCGATTGCGCGTTCCGCATCAGCACACGACTTGGAAACTCACTCATGCCGGGACACCTCGTGCTCGATCGAGTTAATTTGGTGGACCCTCCGGACGATCAGCTTTGGCTTTGCAAGACATCATCTGCTGGATCGATTGAGCAGTCCCAACAACATCCTGGGCCGTCGGAGTCAATCCGTGTCAACGGGCAGGCTCAGGCAGAATGGACAGACGCGTCCCAAAGGGTGCGCTGAAAGACGTTGAGCTCGCTTGCGAACCCTGGCCCGCTAAACGCGGATGGATCCGGCCGCATAAAAAAGAGCCCGACCCTTTGGGGGCCGGGCGAAGTTCAGTCTGGGAGGAGCGATGCTTCAAGACATCGCACCAGCTTCCGTCGGCAGATGGAGGGCTGCCGGCGGTTCATTTACGGCGAGGGCATTCGCCGTTAACCGTGGCGACGAGCAGGCCGATATCCATTACGAACACAAAGTGCTGTCGCTTGCGATTTTTCTATTGATGGCGCGAGTCAACAATTCTTCCGCACACTCGCGCGTCGACAAGTCGACCATCGACGTCGTGTTTCTTCATGAGGCCTTCAACACGTCAAAATGAAGGCCATTGCCGGATGACGCCCGCCGCAAAGATGCGTGATGGCACGCCCCTCAAGAACCGACAATCGGCATCTGAGACGGTCTTACATGAAACGAGGCAAACCGGCCTGATGATCTATTTCTCCAGCTGAGCTTTTTTTATCCGCCATCCCGCACGATCGGTAAAATCGATTCTGTCGATGGCGCACATCCAGACAATAAATGGAGAGAATCGCTCCAGGGTTTCGGTCTTGAAATGGAGTTGATCTTGATCTCCTCATCTCATAACAAACGGCTTCGAGCACGCGAGTGAGGTGGTCATTGCAGATGCAATCTGTTGGCACCTTTCTCCGTTCTCAACCCTTGCGCCGGCGGGATACGGAAACGAAAGCTGCACGTAAGCAAGGCACTTGATCTGGATGAGTTTCGAGAAGCGCACGCGGATATTCGGCGTGATTGCTGTTCACCGTGACGAACCTTGAGAGCGGCCCATGAGCTACGGCAAGCTAGATCATCGAAACGGCGACCTGCCGCGCAGCGAACCGCAGATGTTCACAATGCACGCACAAAATATCGCTAAACCACAGTCTCGCACGCTGCCGCGGCACCTGCGGCGGCTGGAGGCCGAGTCCATCGAGATCATGCGCGAAGTGGTTGCCGACTTTCGAAAGCCCGTAATGCTCTATTCGATCGGCAAGGATTCGAGCGTCATGCTGCACCTGGCGCAGAAGGCCTTCTATCCGGCGAAGGTCCCGTTTTCGCTGTTGCATGTCGACACAACCTGGAAGTTTCGCGAGATGATCAGCTTTCGCGACGAGACGGCCCAGCGTCTTGGCATCAACCTGATCGTTCATGTGAACCGGGACGGGATCGAGCGCGGCATCAACCCGATCGATTCCGGATCGACGCTGCACACCCAGGTGATGAAGACAGACGCGCTCAAGCAGGCGCTCGACCTCTACGGCTTTGACGCAGCGTTCGGGGGCGCCCGGCGCGATGAGGAAAAAAGCCGGGCGAAGGAGCGCATCTTCTCCTTCCGTTCGCACGGACATGTCTGGGACCCGCGCAACCAGAGGCCGGAGCTGTGGAATCTCTTCAACACCCGCAGCTGGAAAGGCGAGACGATGCGCGTGTTTGCCATTTCGAATTGGACGGAGCTCGATGTCTGGGAATACATCATGCTGGAAAACATTCCGGTCGTTCCGCTTTATTTCGCGAAAAAGCGGTGGGTGGTCCATCGCAATGGCGCGCTGATCATGGTGGATGACGAGCGCCTACCCTTGGTTTCGAACGAGACGCCCGAGCTTAAGATGGTGCGTTTCCGCACGCTTGGTTGCTATCCGCTGAGCGGCGCCATCGAGTCCGACGCCGCCACTATCAAAGACGTCGTCGCGGAAATGCAGGTTGCGACACTCTCCGAGCGTCAGGGACGGCTGATCGATAGCGATGAAGTGGCGTCGATGGAGAAAACGAAGCGGGAAGGCTACTTCTGAATGGATACTGATGCGCTGCGAGAGCTCACCTTCACCGACAGCAAGGATCAGCTGCGCTTCATCACCTGTGGCTCGATGGACGATGGAAAGTCGACGCTAATCGGCCGGTTTCTGCACGACAGCAAGGCAATCTATGAGGATCAGCTGCAGGCGCTTGCGCGCGACACCGTCAAGCACGGCACACCCGGAGACGCTATCGACTTTGCCCTGCTGGTCGATGGACTCGAGGCCGAACGCGACCAGGGCATCACCATCGATGTCGCCTATCGCTTCTTCAGCACGCCGCGCCGATCGTTCATGGCGGCCGACACGCCCGGTCACGAACAATATACGCGGAACATGGCGACCGGCGCTTCCAATGCCCAACTCGCGGTCATCCTGATCGATGCGCGCAAAGGCGTCCTGGTGCAGACCAAACGCCATTCCTACATTTGCTCTCTCTTGGGCATCCGGCACGTGGTCGTGGCCCTGAACAAGATGGATCTGGTCGAGTACCGCAAGGAAGTGTTTGATCGCATCGTGGGCGACTATGTCAAGTTCGCTTCGAATCTTGGCTTCACGTCGATCGCGGCTATCCCGATCTCCGCACGACACGGCGACAACATCATCAACCGGTCCCGCAATACCGACTGGTTTCACGGCCCTTGCCTGTTGGACTATCTCGAAAGCATCGACATCCAGTCCGAGACGGCTGGCTTACCGTTCCGTTTCCCGGTCCAATGGGTGAACCGGCCGAATATGGATTTTCGCGGCTACGCTGGAACGGTGGTCTCCGGCAGCATTGCGGTTGGCGACGAAATCGTCGTTCCGGCGTCGGGACGCAATTCGCGCGTCAAGCAGATCGTGACGTACGATGGCGACCTTGTGCGCGCCGAAGCCGGCGATGCGGTGACAATTACACTGGCTGACGAGATCGGCATCGGCCGCGGCGATGTCATCGCCAAGCCGACGGAACGACCGGAGGTCGCTGATCAGTTTGCCGCCCACGTGATCTGGATGGACCAGGAGGACATGGTCCCGGGCCGATCGTACGGCTTCCGGATCGGCACGCAATCAAGCGCGTCCGGCAGCATCACCGCGATGAAATACAGGATCGACGTCAACACAGGCGCTCACGTGGCAGCCCGCACTTTGCGCCTCAATGAAATCGGCTTCTGCAAGATTGCAACCCTATTGCCAGCAACCTTCGATGCCTATGAAGCGAACCGACGTACCGGCTCCTTCATCGTGATCGACGGCGAGACAAACCGGACCGTCGGCGCAGGCATGATTGCCTTCCCCTTGCGGCGTGCCGTCAACATGGCCTGGCGGCCGCTCTCACTCGGCAAGAAGGAGCGCGCCGCTCTCAAGCACCAAAGAGCCTGCATCATCTGGTTTACCGGGCTTTCCGGCGCGGGCAAATCGACCATCGCCAATCTCGTCGACCAGAAGCTATTTGCGATGTCGTATCACACCATGCTCTTGGACGGCGACAATCTCAGGCACGGTCTCAATCGGGATCTCGGCTTGACCGAATCCGATCGGGCTGAAAACATCCGCGGTGCAGGCCAGGTTGCCAAATTAATGGTCGATAGCGGCTTGCTCGTGATCTGCTCGTTCATCTCGCCCTACAAGGCTGAGCGAGACATGGTGCGCGATCTCGTCAGCGACGGCGAATTCATCGAGGTCTTTGTGGACACGCCGATCGGCGAATGCGTGCGGCGCGATCCGAAGGGGCGCTACGCCAAGGCGAAATCAGGCATGGTCAAGACTTTCACCGGCGTCGATGCGCCGTACGAGGCGCCGAGCGCGCCAGAGATCCATTTGACAACACTGAACCAGCAGCCGGAACGGTTGGCCGATACGGTGCTAAACTGCCTGGCCGCACGAGGGATCATCGTGCCGACCAACCGGACGGAGAATTAGCCGGCTCGGCTGACAGAGCTGTTTGCGCACGGGCTGACATTGCTCACCTCCAACCTGATCCGGCTGATCGGCCCAAACACCACGCCGTCACATGATGCCAAGCTCCTGCACCATCCGCCGACGTCGAGCTTTAAGGGCTTTACATCGCTAGTGAGCCTGGATCGGTCTAGACTGGCCTGACATTCTCCTTCATGAAAGGCGCGGCCAGACGCGGCGCGCTCGGTTTGGCTTCTCTGGTTCATGTCCTGCCTTCCTGCGTCAGTCGGGGCACCGATCAACAGCTGACTACGGTCGCTCTTGTAAAAGACGCCTTGGTGTTGTGGTAGAGCTCGTCTCCGGCACTAGCTTTACCCTCACAGGCTCGTGTCTTCGGTTCAGACGACCTTGTCGATCAAACGCGCTGCCTGCCAGCCCGGCTCGCCGCATCGCGCCGCGTGGGATAGGTACGCCCTGGCCTTTGCTGCTGAAGTGCGACAGGGTTCTGAGCAGTTCTTGGAAAACGACCCTGCTGCCGAATTAAGCGTCCGCCTGATGCTCCTACCCAAACGAGCTGCTTGCATGCGACGATACTCCGCCGGTTCGGATAGTTTACGCAGAAAAATGTCGCCGCAGAGAGATTCCTTGATCACCTCTACCACGTGCTCTTGAACGGAGCTGCAGGCCGCACGATCTACCGAGACTCGGTCGGTCGTTACACAACTCCTGTCGCCTTCGTTCTGGACAAAGCGAACCCAACAAAGAAATCGCATTCCAAGGCTTCAGTGTCACCTCCGCTAAACATGTTTCTTGTATGTGTCGGTGAGACGGCAACCAAGCCGACTGCACCAATCACTAGACGACACGGTATTATCGAACGGTGGGCTTCGACGGATCTTCTCAGGAACACTGGCTGAGAGCCGAAGCCAACGCGCACAGATTTGATCCGTTGGATGAGCCCCATGACAGCTGCGAGTTCAGACGCTCACTTGCGTGCCGTGTTGCGGCGCGTCCTGGACGATGCTGTCCAAATGGCACCGGAACCTGCGCGGACGTCTTCCTTAAAAGCATGCCTTGCCGAGAAGATTTTAAATCTCGCCGCGGGCGGCGAAACAAATCCAAAAACTCTAACGCGGCTCGCGGTTCGGCTGATTCAGGACTCATGTCCGAGCTGTTCGGGATGTGAAGGTTGGCGACCGGCCCTTACGGCGACGGAGCGAACCGATCACCCACATGCTGCACATCCACTCTCGTCAAACTAGCGCGATCTGAGGCGAACGACGTATGGACGCCGTGGTCTTCATAGATGGTGTCGTCTTTCCTAAGCGGTCAGCCGAAAGATTGCGCTGCAACGTCGGAAGACAGGCCGCAGCTGACAGAATGGACCCCAGGGTGATCAACCAGCCGCCGCGCAACAAGAAGTGAAGCTCGACGTGAAGATCCCAGCGTCCACATAGCTGCACCAGATACCGGTCGCATTTTGGCGAGGGCAGATGGTCGCTTGGCCAGGCCCGCTCGTGCTTTGGCCGCCTAATGGGTCACGACCACATCGGCAGCAGTATTGAGCGCAACTGAAACGATCCCAAGGATGACAAACTGCCGGGCGACATCGGCGGTTGTTCGATAAATTGCGGGGTGAAGGCGAGAAAGAATGCAGCCGACTTCGGATTCAGCGCTTCGACAATAATGTCTTGCCGAAATGCCCTCTGACACCGGCTATCTCCACTCCGATCGGGTCGACGATCTCGGCTTCGTTCCATGTCTTGAAGCCAAGCCAGATCAGACAGACAGCTCCGGCGAGCTTGGGCAGAGTGAAGGCTTCCGCACTCGCCATAACGAGTGCAGAGATCCCGACCGCCCCGGCAATGACATGCACCAGACTCCAACACCGGTACCAAAGCTCGATGCCAGACCATGCGCACGGCCACCTGTAAACGTTCGTGCCGCAACGTAAAACATCCGGGTTCTGGTGTGATCGCCACCAGGCGCGCAGCTCCCAAGAACAGCAGGAACGCCTGAAATTCGACGATCATTCACCCCCCTCCCGGCAGCCTCCAGCGTCATCCTCTCGGTATCAGAGCGGCCACAATATGGTCTTCAGGGCGATCGCTCCTCGACAATCCATCGATGACGCCGGCGCGATCCGCTGCGTTGCGGTTCTGGCTCACCTTCCGTTTGGCGTCGCACCTTGTGATCGGCATGCGCAGGCCGACGATCGCCTTGAGCTGCGCTTGGATGAAATCAGCCGGAGCGTCCGCGACTGCCCAGCGGTCCTTTTGCGACTGCTCGTGCAGGTCCGTCAGTCGCCTCACTATGTCGAGTAACCGGTCCGCGTCGTCGAAAAACTCGACCGGGCCGTAAGCATGTACCGCAACGTAGTTCCACGTTGGCACGACCTTGTGCGTCTCCTGCTTCGTCGCGTACCAGGACGGAGTGACATAGGCTTCAGGCCCCGCAAAGATGGCCATCGCCTCACAGGAAGGCTGCAGCTTCCACTGAGGATTAGACCTTGCCACGTGCGCGTAAAGCGTGCCATTCGCACCCTCCGTCTCGTCGAGAAGCATCGGGACCGGCGTTCCGATCAGCCCCTCTTCGGTTGCAGTGACAAGGGTTGCCGAGCGGGCCTCACGCATGGTCCGGTGAATCTCGGCGACGTCCTCGACGCGAAAGGCTGGCGGCATATACATTACTAGAACTCCTCCGCATCCGAACACCTCGATCGGATCTTGATGCTTGATCATCTAGGCCGCACACAGGCCACTTTGAAGGACCAGTTTGGAGCGATATTGGTGGGCCAGTCAGAGACAGGAAAGCGGTGCCATAAGCCAAATGGGGCGCGGCAAATTTATGAAGCATTGAAGGCCCAGATCGAGGATGGCGTCTACAGACCGCGCGACCAGCTTCCTTCGACCCGCGCCCTCGCAGCCGAGTTTGGAGCCTCACGAACCACGATTACGGCAGCCTACGAGCAGCTTCTGGCGGAAGGCTTCATCGAGACGCGGCAGGGACGTCGGGCCTTTGTTGCGCCTGCGCTTCGATCGGGGCGCCTGTCGCGGGCGGCCGGCAACCAGGCGACAAGAACGGCGCGTCTATCGGCGTTCGGGCGACGGCTCCTCGACTTGTCCGGACCGCCGATCGCGACCGAGGCCCAGCAGGTCGACTTTCGCTACGGCGATATTGCAGCTGCCGATTTCCCGAGCCTGACTTGGCGGCGCGCTCTAACGAAAGTCTTGACGGCGTCTGGTCCGCGCAGCCTGCGCTATCAGGACCCGCAGGCATCAATGGAGCTGCGAACGGCGCTGCAGGCTTATCTGTGGCGTGCGCGCAGTCTGCGCTGCGGCGTCGAGCAGATCATCATCGTCAACGGATCACAGCAGGGTCTGGATCTATGCTCGCGAATATTGCTCGATCCCGGCGATCGCTTCGTGATCGAGACGCCATGCTATTGGGCCGCCCGCCATGTTTTTGAGAGTTCCGGAGCCATGCCTCAGTTCGTCCCGGTCGATGAAGACGGCTTGCAGACACAAGCCCTCAAGGATGTCAAAAAGGCTCGGCTTTGCTACGTGACGCCTTCACATCAATTTCCGTTAGGTCACGTTCTCTCAGCATCGCGTCGTGCTCAACTGCTGCAGTGGGCCGACAAGGCGGGAGCCTATGTCATCGAGGACGACTATGACGGCGAGTACCGATACGATATTGGTCCGATTCAGCCCTTGCATGTCTTCGATGAGGCGGCTCACGTCATCTATCTCGGAACACTCTCAAAGACGCTCTCGCCCTTGCTTCGTCTGGGGTATGTCGTGGTTCCGCCAGAGCTCATCCACGCATTCCGCACGGCCAAGCGCTTGACCGATCGGCACTCGCCGGCGCTAGAGCAAGCGGCGCTGGCCAATTTCCTACACTCGGGCGCCTACGAGCGGCACGTGAGAAAGCTGCGGCGAAAAAACGCGCAGCGCCGCTCAGCCTTGCTCGAGGCACTTGCTGAACATTTTGGTGAGGCTATCGAACTGCAGGGCGCGGAGGCCGGGCTCCATGTGGTGGCCTGGTTCAAGAAACTCGATGCGGCGCAGGAAGTCGCAATCGCACAAAACGCCCGGCACAACGGCGTCGGAATTTATCCTGTTTCCGGACTATACGAGAATGGGCGAGGAAGCGCGAAACGGCGAGCTGGGTTTGTTTTCGGCTATGCTGCACTCGAAGCACGAGAGATCCGGCACGGTGTTGCCCGCCTCGCCAGTGCACTGAGGGAACGATAGCTTTTCCGCATCAGGACCCATGCCGCTCCAAACGTCCCTGTCACGCGAGGAAAAACTCGGCGCAGAGCGCGGACTATGGTCGCGGATTTTGACATATTGCATTCTCATCTGCCGCCGCGCGTGTTCCGCCTCGGAACATGTATTTTGGCACAAGTTGTGCTAGTTTAGCGGCTACCGGGATTTTGCATCATCCTCCCGGGGCTGGAGCGACGCCGCTCGCACTCATTTCAAGCGAGCGGCGTTGTTGCTTCCTGCGGGGCTCAACCGCCCGAAGCACTCCGGAGGAAAGCTCGGCCCCCTCTTTCTGGTCGTTGCATCAGAGCGTCGGAAGATACTCAGCTAGGCAGATGGCTCGGTCCCAATTTGAATTGCGAGTGTCCCAATTTGAGAACGGCGTCTGGCCTGTGCGACTGGCGATTATCGCGGGGCGATGGCGATCTCGATGGCGCCTGATGCGAAGAAATCATCGTTTTGCATGGGGACGCAAGCCCCACTCTGATGAATCCGAGGGTCCGGAGCGGAACTCAGAGCCGCTCGCGCACCATCAATGAGCTCCGTCGGCGTGCGTCTGAACCGGGGCCGCAGCCGGTACCAAGTGTACGATCCGATAGTTTTGGTCGTGCAGGTAGCGCAGGAACGCGGGCATCATAGCTGCCGTCCGCGCCTGCGGATCGTGCAGCAGAATGATTCCCTTTTTGGTGATCTCGAGTTGCTCGGTTACCTTCTTCAATTCCTGCTCCGGGGTGATGTTTTCCCAATCGGCCGCCCAGAGATCGGCGCCAATGACGAGGATGCCACGTGACTGCAGGAGGTCGAGCGTCGCAGGCGTCGAGTCGAAATACGGGAAGCGAAAGAACGGCGTAGAGGGCGTTTTGGTCGACGTGCCGTTGAGCGCCATCTCATCGGCCGCAATTCCGCGATCGATGTCTTCCTTCGCCTGTTCGAAGCTGATCTGAGAGATCACCGGGTGCGACCAGCTGTGGTGCGCGACGGTGTGGCCCTCGGCGGCGATACGCCGGACGAGTTCGGGGAATTCGGCAGAGGACCTGCCTACGAGGAAGAACGTGGCCCGCACGCACTCCTGCGCGAGCGCGGCCAGCACCTTCTGCGTGTTCGGGGGCCTCGGCCCGTCATCGAAAGTGAGAACGACCTCATGGTCGTCTAACGGCAAGGTCTGCGGAAAGCTTTTCAAGCCGACGCGGGGATAGGTTTTTGCATCGACAGCGAGCACGCGCGAAGTTCCAAGCGCATCCTTGCCAGAGCAATCGGTCGCGTTTGCCACCGCAATCCCGGTAAGCAGCGCCGTCGCAGCCCCAGTGAGTCGTGAAGCCGCTTTGTGCCGGCGCATCGTCGGCACTACCGCGCGGCCCAAGTGCTTAGCGACTTTATGCGCTCACTTTGGCATACGGGCATAGCCAGTCACTGCTTACGGTTGTAAGGGCTTTGGTTTGTGGGGCTAAGGGAGATGCCTTCCGATGAAGCCTTCCCGTAGATTGCGGTCTCGGTCCGACCGAGCTTGAGCCCGATAACGCGCGTCGGTGTGTTCCCTTTTGCCAGCTCTTTGAGCTGCCGGACGTCCTTGGCCGTCCAAAGCTTGCCGGTGTTACGCGTTGACTTGGCCATCGCTGCGACTTTCAATACCGCGCCGAGCGATGGCCAAATGTGCCAGTGCTCGGATTGTAGTTGCCGCTGGTGCTGTAATTGTCGCGCTGAGTGCTATTCGGATTTGTCGCCGTGTACGGCTGCACATAAGTCCCATTGCTGCGGGTGTAGCCTGAGACACCGTGGTTGTTTGGATTAGACCCCGTACCGACGTATTGCGCCTGCGCCGCACTAAGGGACGAAGTCAACAAACACGCTGCAAACACCGACCTGATCATTTTCCCTCCGCCGTATGCATCCAACGAACTTGTTGTCCCGTTCTGACGTTAGTCATTCGCAGCTGACCGGCCGCGTTCACCGGCAGATTCGCATCGAAAGGCGCCCGATCATGAAGCGCATGCGCAAGGCACAAAACCACACCAGCGCACTGGCTTTAGATCAAGGCCAAGGCCAGCAGGCTCGAGCAGAGCAGTGCAACGCCGGCCGCGGTCAGTGCCAGGAGGCCACCCGAGACGAAGTCGTGGTTGGGCATACATCGCTTTCAGTTGCGGCGAAGAACATGAGCCCCGTGCTGCCTTCGCGGTTTGACCGACGAACGCATAAATGATTATTCGAATCGCGCGCACTATTCCTGCTGTTGTCAGGAAGACATGCTTTTTTCCAGCGCGCTGAGGTGACCGCGCGCCGCTTTGCAACGAAGAGGACGTTGAGGATCCAGAAGGACGAGCCTAAGCCGGTCTGTCTCTGCGGCCCAACATGCTCGTCTGATTTAAAGGTCATGGTGTGTGCACGCCGATTCTCAACGCTCCGGCGTGCGAGGTGTTTCATAAATCCGATACTGCTACCGGAGTAAGCTTTTCGCCATGCGTTCACTCATCATTCTCCTTGTGACCTTTGCAATTGCGCTGGCGGTCCATGGCCGGCACCAGGATGGTTTAGTGCCGGGACCGACCGCGCCCATGCCACTCGTCAACGTGCCCTAGCCTGCAAAATGGCGCGGGCGCAGATTGCGCTGCCGGCATGCTTGAGATCTGAGGCTGCTGTCTGTCCGGGCACGAGTGCCGTTGGGCCCAGCGACGTGTTGTACGATTGAGTATAGATCGGTCAAGTGACGATGACAGAGCGGGACTTATCGCGATTGGAGAAGCAAGCTGCGGATGCTCTTCGTCGCGCACGGCGACTGCCCGTTGGTGCGAGCCGAAACGATCTCCGTCAGCTCGCGAGGGCTCTTCTTTGGCTGCATCGAAACGGTATGGAAGCTCTGGAGCAAGAGCGATCAAGCATGGAACATGGATCACGATGAGAGGAGCTACCGATCATCTCCTGTGCAGGCGGATACTCGAAGGACAGGAGATGCGACGGCTTGGGTCGCGCACGTGAAGACGCTTTCGCCCGCACCATTGCCTTAAAGCAGCTGGAGCACTCTTCGAAAACGCATCGATGTTCCGGCTCCGGCGGCTCGTGCCGTAGAAATGCCAGATTAAGCCGCTTGGACCCTCCCGAGGAAGCTGCCGAGCTCGCGCCTCAGCCGAGCGCTTTCCCCAGACAGCAGTTCGGCAGACATCAGCACCTGCATCGAGGCCCCTCCTGTATCCATTGCGCCGTTGGTCACTTCAATAGCGCTCGCCGCCACCTGGCTGGTCCTGGCTGCCGCTTCCTGCAAATTGGATGCGATATTCTTGCTCCTTGCCCCCTGCTCCGCGATGGAGTTGACCACGGTCACGGCGATCTCCGAAATGCGGCCGATAATGACGCCGATATCGGCAATTGCGCCGACCGAGTCAGTCGTTGCCGTCTGAATGCCGTGAATGTGCTCGCTGATTTCGGCAGTCGCATGCGCCGTTTGCGTTGCGAGAGACTTCACTTCATCTGCGACAACCGCGAAACCTCTGCCGAGATCGCCGGCGCGCGCAGCTTCAATTGCGGCGTTCAGCGCGAGCAAATTGGTCTGCCGCGCAATCGCGGCGATCAGCTGGACCACGCTGCCGATCCGGTCCGCCGCAGCCGCCAAACCGACCATGCGCTGATCGCTGAGTTCGGCCCTGCGAACCGCTTCGCGCGCGATATCGGCGGCCTCTTCGACCTGCCGGCCGATGTTGGCAATCGTTGCCGCCATTTCGCCCGTCGCTGTCGCGACAAGCTGAACATTGGCAGACGCTTGCTCCGATGAGCTGGCGACTTCGACTGAGAGTTCCCGGCCGTGATCAGCGGTGCAGGTAAGGCTGCGGGCGGAGGCTTCAAGATCTGAGGAGGCAGAGGAGACCGTATCGATGACCTTGCCCACAGCGGTTTCGAATTCGTCGGCGAGCCGAGCGATATCGGCTTTGCGCTGCTCGGCGGCGGTACGATCCTGTTCAGCCTTGACATCGATTTCGGCTTGCGCCTTCTCGCGCGCTTTCAGCTTGAACAGTTCGACCGCTGCGGCCATCTCGCCAAGTTCATCCTTACGGCCAAGGCCTGGCAGCACGACGTCGAACCGACCCTCGCCGAGCTGGCGCATGGCCGCCGTCATCGAAGCGATGGTCTTTGCGACGCGCCGGCCGAACAGCAACGCGAGCAGGCCAACGAGCAACGTTGCAAACCCGATCAGCCAAATCAGCTTCCGCTGAATTTGTTCAGCTTGCATTTCCGCAGCCCGCGAGCGCATGTCAGCGGCGGCCATGATCTTTGCGAGCGCCGGGCTGATGCGGTCGTAGATTTGCCCGAGATCGTTGGCCTGATCGCTCAGCGCCTGCTGCGTCACCATGAAGGACACAAAGCTCGACTTGTATGCGCGGATCAGCTCGAGCAGTTGGGATCTCGTCTCCGGAGGTAGGCTCGCCTGAGCAAGTGCGGTTTCGAATTCCGCCTCCCTGTCAGCCAGTTGATCCCCATCTTTGTCTTCGCCACGAAGGATGAAGTCTTTCTCGTGCCGGCGCATCATCAGCATCAGGATCGTGAGGCGTGGCTGGTTCAGGTCGGCCAGACGTTGCTCGATGGCGTGCACGGCCTTGCGCAGCTTGCCCTGAAATCCATCATCTTCGTTGAAGCCGAGATTGCGTTGCGCTGAGACCACGTTTCGAAAGCGAGTCGCATAGAGGTTGATCACGGACCGCAACGCGGTCGCTTCCTTCCGTGGGTCGTGGTCGGGCAGAGCCGACACAAATGCTTCAACCCGGCTCAGGTCTTCGAGCTGCTCCTCATGGCTCTTCGCATGCTTCGTGATTGCCATTTCGCTGGGCTTGCGCAGGAAGTCGTTCGCGAT
This sequence comes from Bradyrhizobium diversitatis, assembly GCF_016031635.1. Classification (GTDB taxonomy): domain Bacteria; phylum Pseudomonadota; class Alphaproteobacteria; order Rhizobiales; family Xanthobacteraceae; genus Bradyrhizobium; species Bradyrhizobium diversitatis. Next base: position 52,369 of record NZ_JACEGD010000022.1, on the reverse strand, counting down.
TTGTCGTGACTCCAGGAAGCTTTGTGACAACGAAGCGACATGACCTTTGAATTTGTTACTGTCATTCGCCTTGCTCTGGACCAAGCTCGCGTAGTTCAGGGCGGCAGCGCAGAGAGCACCTGTGACAAGAACTCCCGAAATCCCGAGCAGTGCCATTTGGCCGCGCAACCCGATGCGGAAGCCCCGGCAACTCCTCAACTGCCCGATAATTCTGGTCGCTACTCCGGTCATTTTTACCCCGTAATGAATTTTATGCGCGCGGTGCAGTGCTGGTTGCCGCTGGTCCGGCGTGCGTGATCGGTATCGAGCAGAACGGGAGCTGGCCTGCTTGCTCGTCGATGACTGGCTTGCTAATTTAGATTGATTTCAGAATGCTGAATTCGCGTTTGTAGGCGCACATTTGTCTTCCAGCAGCACGGGCCTACGCAGTCGCTCGCTTTGGAAATCTGCGCAAGGACCCGCTTGTGTCGGAGAACATAGAGGAGTTGGGATTCGCCAAGCGCGACAGCTCACCAGCTCTTCAGAGACTTGTTGTTGTTTACGCCGGCCTCCACATGGTCGGCGCTTCGGAAGGCGCTTCGCGGGCGATCTGTTTGAGGTCGCCGGGCGTCGTCTTACCGCTGGGATCGGTTCGGGCGGCCCCGTGTTCATGCCGAACTGGCTGGTCCGCCGCGATGGACCAGTGCTCGGATCGCATGACTTCACTCCCGAGCCGCATCACATTGCACTGCAGCCAGATCATTTGCAGCTTCTCGCGCTTGCTGCACCGAAACAATGTCTCAGCATACGCGCCCATGCGGAGTCGGTAGAAATGGCTAGCCATGTCCTGCTCCTATGCCGCGCCGACGAAGTCAGACGGGTTTGACCACGTCATTGTTGCCGCCCCGCGCAACGGTCGGCTCGTGAAACGGGGCTGCGCCTAACCCTGCATCGTAACGACATCTCGATGTTGATTAATGCAACTTATCCCAACACGACGCTTAAATTCCGCGTTCGCGCACGTGTTGCCGACGGATTTCGCCGCACTCAATCCGCTCGTGCTGGTGCTAGGAAGTTCGTAACGCCAGTATCACATTGTCGATCAGCCGGGTCGAGCCTACGTAGGCCGCGGTACACAGTGCGGCCGGGTGGCTTAGCGGACTTTCGGCGGCCTTGAGCGTGTCATGGTCGACAAGTTCAAGGTATTGCAGCCGATCGACCTCGTTCAAATGCCCTTTGGCGATTGCAAGCAGCTTTTCGACGTCGCGTTCTCCTGAGCGGAACTTGTCCGCTGCGGCGAACAGTCCACGGCTGATGGCGCCAGCCCGCCGACGTTCTTCCCCGCTGAGATAGCGGTTGCGACTGCTCATCGCGAGCCCATCCGCTTCCCGGACCGTCGGCACGGTAACGATCTCGATCGGTAGATCGAGATCAAGTGCCATGTGACGCACGACCGCGCATTGCTGAAAATCCTTCTGTCCAAAAAACGCGACATTCGGCTGCACCATGTTGAACAGTTTGCAGACTACGGTTGCGACACCGCGAAAGTGTCCGGGCCTGAACGCTCCGCAGAGCGGCTTTGCCAGGTCGCCCGGCTCGACGAAGGTCTCAAAGCGTGCCGGATAGACTTCCCTCGCATCCGGCGCAAAGACGATGGCAACATCGGCGCCGTGGCACAGTTTCTCATCGCGCGTCAAGTCGCGCGGATAGGTGCTGAGATCCTCGTTTGGTCCGAACTGAGTGGGGTTCACGAAGATGCTGAGGACGGTGAGGTCAGATTGCGCCCGGCTGGCTTCGACCAGCGCCAGGTGACCTTCGTGCAAATAGCCCATAGTCGGCACGAATCCAACGCGTTGACCGGCCCGGCGGGCGTTTGCAAGAGCGCGACGAAGTTCAGCGACTGTCGTGATTGTCTGCATTTCTTGGCTGTACATCAGGCTAGGTGGGGGTCCAGGTTGCGATCGTCTCGGCAAGGCCCTCTGGAAGCCGATAGGACTCCTTCGGTCCCGGGAATACGCCGCTGCGGACATCTGCGGCCCAGCGCGACAGCGCCTCCTGCAGCAGCTGAAAACCCTCTGCATAGGCGCGAACGAATTTCGGCCGATGACCTTCAGTCAATCCCAGGACATCATGGAATACGAGCACCTGGCCCGAGCAATTGGGACCCGCGCCAATTCCAATGGTCGGTATTGTCAGGAATTCGGTCGCGCGCGCGGCGAGCTCCGCCGGGACCCCCTCCAGGACCAGAGCGAAGCATCCGGCCTCCTGCAGACGGTGGGCGTCGTCGAGCAGGCGCAGAGCATCGTCGGCTTTCCGGCCCTGTACCTTGAATCCACCCATGACATTGACACTCTGCGGAGTGAGACCGAGATGACCCATTACAGGAATTTCGCAATCGACGAGAGCACGGACCATTTCGATGCGCTTCGCGCCCCCTTCGAGCTTAACCGCTGCCGCGCCACGCTGCAGAAAGCCTCCGGCGTTGCGTATCGTCTCCTCAATGCCGAGGTGAAAGCTGAGAAATGGCATATCGGCTACGAGCAGGGCACGCGCTCTTGTGCGCGCAACAGCATCCAAGTGATGGTTCATCATGGCCATACTGACCGGCAGCGTGTTATCAAATCCGAGGCAGACATTGCCAACACTGTCGCCGATCAGGATAACATCGACGATGGGATCGGCGATGCGCGCGGTGACCGCGTCGTAAGCGGTGGTCATTACAATACGACGCCTCTCCTCCTTGCATTGCTGCAGAACTGGTATCGTGACACGTTCAACAGGCTGCTCTGAAATGTGGCTCATCTTAGATCCCGACCGCTCCGCTGCCCGCATCCCGGACTCGGGGCTACCTACGGAAGCTGAGAGAAGACTGTCAATGGTGCAGGCGAAACGAAAAACCACATTTCCAAAGCCGGCGGCGGACAGATAGAAACATCTAATGATTGCGCAATCATCAAAAACGGAAACTTTGTAGCCACCATTTCGTTACGCGGACCGACTTTGCAACGCGCCGGGCACCGCCACGTCGGCACGCTACCGCTCTCCGCACATCTGGCGAGCTTGCGCCGGGGTACAGCGTCGGACATCTCTGCGACAGCGGCTCGGCCTCCTTGCCAAAGCCTCCGGCAGGTTCGGGTTCGGCCAGCACATTCACCTTACGGCCGCAGCTGGGTTCCGTTAGACGCGCTCGAGCCGCACCTTCAAGCCAGCGCATCGGCAGCATCCCTGATACCAGCGTAGATTTGATCAAGATCTGCCGCCGTGACGCAATAAGGCGGCATCACGTAGATCGTGTTGCCGAGTGGGCGGAGCAAGAGATTTCGGCCCTCCAAGAAGGCCTGAAGCTTCGGACCAATGTTTGCCAGATAGCCCGGATCGCTCGTTTCCAGATCGAGCGCTGTGATGGTGCCGGTCCGACGGACGTTTGCAAAGCGCGGATCGGCGCGGAATGGGTCGATTGCATGCTCTTGCATCGCGGCAACCGACGCGACGCGCTGGCGAGATTCTTGATTTTGCCACAGATCCAGACTCGCTTTTGCGGCGGCGCAGGCCACTGGATTCGCCGTATATGAACTGGAATGAAAGAACGTACGCGTACGATCTTTCGAGTAATGCGCGTCGAATATATCCGCACGGCAGAGCGTCACTGCCAGTGGGAGCGCCCCTCCGGTGAGGCCTTTCGAATAGCAGGCGATATCCGGGATGACATTGGCCTGCTCGCAGGCGAATAGTGTTCCGGTACGGCCCCAGCCTGTCATGACCTCGTCGGCAATAAACAGGACGTCCGAGGCCTCGCAGATGCGCTTCATTTCGCCTAGCACCCAGGCTGGGTACATCAACATTCCGCCGACCCCCAAAATCAGAGGCTCCACAATAAAGGCGGCCGGAATTTCGTTTCGGCATGCAGCCTCGAGCGCATCGAGCGTCGCCTGCTCTCGACCTCTCGCAGGGAACGGGATTGCTGTAACGTCGAATAGTAGCGGCCCGTATGCCGCGTTGAACACGCCTCTAGCACCCACAGACATCGCCCCAACCGTGTCGCCGTGATAGGAGTGTTGCATCACCACGATGCGTATTCGCTGCTTGCCGATATTGTGCCAATAGCCGAGTGCCATTTTTAGGGCTACTTCCACGCTCGCCGAGCCACTGTCGGAGAAGAAGACGTGGTCGAGACCACGGGGTGCGAGTTTCATAAGTTGCGCCGCAACCTCCTCGGCCGGATCGTGGGTGTAGCCAGCGAAGATGATCTGGTTGAGCTTGCTTGCCTGTTCCTGAATCGCGCTCACAATATGCGGATGGCAATGACCGTGGGTCACGACCCACCAGGATGAGATTGCATCGATGATTCGACGGCCATCCCCGGTATGAAGATAAGCGCCGTCACCACGCACAACTCTTGTCATTTCATCTCGAAGCGCGTGTTGGGTGAAGGGATGCCAGATCGACGACTTCTTGGTTGGCATCATGGCTTGAACTCGTCAGCACGAAATGAGCTTTTGAACGCGGCCTGCAGCGTGTCTGGTGTGAGAGGCGAAAGCCAGGGTAATCGCCCCAACCAACGCACCCGCCCCATCTCGCGAATTGCACTCTGAGTTTCGGCATTTCTTTCGCCAATGAATGCTATCCCAAGAATATGGATCTGGCGCTTTCGCAGAGCCTCTATCGAGAGCAGCGAGTGGTTGATCGTCCCTAGTCGCGTGCTGGCGCAAAGCAGGACGGGGAGGCGCCAGCGCTCGAAGATGTCAATATAAAGTGTGTTGCCGTTCAGTGGCACCATTAGCCCGCCGGCCCCCTCGATCACGAGCGGTCGTTCGCCGGTGTTTGGCACGTGGAGCGAATCCGCCTCGATGCGAACTCCGTCGATTTCGGCGGAATAGTGCGGAGAAGCCGGTGTCCGCAGGCGGTAAACCTCCGGCACGATGCGATCGGCTGAGATACTGCCCAGGCGCGTAACGACCTCAGCATCGGTCTCTCCTTCGAGGCCGGCCTGAATTGGCTTCCAGTAGTTCGCGCCGAGGAGATTCGCGAGGCCCGCGCAAACAACCGTTTTTCCGATCCCGGTATCTGTGCCGGTTACTACGATCTGCAGACTCATCGAGACCAACCTCTTATTTCCTCGAACAGCGCATCGAGCATTGCAAGCACGTCATCCTCCACGACGTTGAGTGTTAGTGAGATTCGCAAACGGGCCGTGCCGGTGGGCACGGTTGGCGGCCGGATTCCGCGGATATCGAAGCCGCGAGCCTGCAGTGCAGCGGCCAGGCGCATTGCCCGCGCATTGTCTCCCACGACAAATGGCACGATCTGCGAGCCCGACGGACTTCTGCCACTGCGGATACCGATCTGCCGATGTGTGAACGCAACAAGCTCGGCGAGACGCTGCTGGCGCTCGGGCTCCTGCTGCAGGATTGCGAGCGCTTCCCGCACAGCGACAGCCATCAAAGGTGACGGCGCGGTTGCGAAGATAAAAGGACGGCAGCGATTGACCAGGAAATCGCGCAGCACGCCGGCTGCCGTGACGAGCGCGCCTGCAGCGCCCAGCGCCTTGCCGCAGGTATGCACAACCAAGAGGTTTTCGCGGCCTTTATAGCGAGCGGTAAGCCCACGACCCTGCTCGCCGTAGACGCCGGTGGCATGGGCCTCATCGACCATCAAGAACGCATCGTACTGGTTCGCGATCGCGATCAGCTCCTCAAGCGGCGCGAAGTCACCATCCATGCTGTAGAGACTTTCGACCACGATCCAGGCCCGGCCGATTCCCCCTTTTGCGCGCCAGTGGCGAATTGTGTCTTCGACTGATTGGGGGTCGTTGTGGGCGCTCATCCGAAAATCGGCTCGGCCGACCCGCGCGCCTTCATGAATGCTCGCGTGCACCAGAGAATCGAGCACGAGCAAGTCGCCCCGCTGCGGCAGCGTTGTCAGGACCGCAAAATTTGCGACATACCCGCCGCTAAAGAAAAGCGCCGTCTCGGATCCAAAGAACTGAGCCGCTTCTGCTTCGAGACATTCGTGCTCCTCGCAATTGCCGCGCAGAAGCCGCGAGCCACCCGCTCCGATCGGTGTGTCAGCCTCGAGCGCCGCCAAAACAGCCTTTTTCATGCGCGGTGCGGACGCAAGCGCGAGATAGTCGTTCGATACGAAATCGACGCCTGCGCGCGGCTTGAGGCTGCGCAGACGGTCGTCTTTTTTCAGCGCATGCAAGGCCGCGGCATAGTCGGCGACTTTGGCCGCATGGATTGAGTTCATTTTTCGCGCTCGGGATCGTCAACAGTCGCGCAACACTTCCATTGGCCGCTAGGGACAATGGCTCCAAGACCGCTCTTTTGGTTTTCAACCTGACCGGATGCGGTTTTCTGGGTCGACCAGCACGACGCTTGGCCTGAACGATTTTGCTTCCGCCTCATCGAAAAAGGCATACGCAACAATGATGATCTTATCTCCAGGCATCGCAAGGCGCGCGGCCGCACCATTCAGCCCTATTATGCCGGACCCCTGGGGCGCCGCGATCACATAGGTGGCAAAGCGCGCTCCGGTGTCGATGTTGTAGATTTCGACGCGTTCGTTGATCAAGAACCCCGCAGCATCCAACAACGCCTTGTCAATCGAAATCGATCCTTCATAGTGCAGATCGGCTTCAGTCACCGAGGCCCGGTGGATTTTGCCCTTCATCATCGTAATCTGCATTGGTCACCTTCGATGGAGTTGGCGCGCAGCATGCGCGCCGCTGTGTTCAGTGCGTCCGGTCGTGATGCCGAGCCGGGCCAGCAAACTCGTGTCGCGGTCGGCTTTCCTATTTTTGGTGGTCAACAGTACATCGCCGATGAAGATCGAATTTGCGCCCGCCAGGAAGCACAGCGCCTGCAGTTCATCGCTCATGTATTGACGTCCAGCGGACAACCGCACCACGCTCTTCGGCATCATGATACGGGTCGCCGCGACCAGACGCGCCAGCGCGATGGGATCGGCGCGCTCTGCGGTGTCATTCACCGGCACGCCCTTGACCTCGTTCCACAGGTTGATCGGAACGCTTTCCGGATGACTGGGGAGGTTGGCAAGCAGGACGAGCATGGCAAGGCGATCCTCGACGAGCTCCCCCAGGCCGATAATGCCGCCGCAGCAGACCTTGATGCCCGCCTCGCGCACATGTGCAAGTGTGTCGATCCGGTCCTGTAAGGTGCGGGTGGTGATGATCTTGCCGTAGAACTGTGCCGAGGTGTCGACGTTGTGATTGTAGAAGTCGAGACCGGCCTCTGAGAGCCGCGCCGCCTGCTTCGGCGTCAGCATACCGAGCGTGACGCAGGTCTCCATGCCGAGACCCTTGACCGCACTGACCATGTCGCAGACTTGATCAAGATCGCGGTCTTTTGGACTGCGCCAGGCCGCAGCCATGCAGAAGCGGGTCGCTCCAGCATCCTTGGCGCGCTGCGCGGTCGCGACCACATCCGCGGGATTCATCAGGCGGGTGGCTTTCAGCCCGGTATCGTAATGCGCGCTCTGCGAGCAGTAGCCGCAGTCCTCCGGACAGCCGCCGGTCTTGATGCTGAGCAGGCTTGCGGTTTCGACGTGGTTCGGATCGAAGTTGGCCCGATGAACGCTCTGCGCCTGAAACATCAACTCGGCAAACGGCAGGCGATAGAGAGCTTCAGCCTCGGCGCGCTTCCAGTTTCTACGAAGCTGCGCGCTGTTGCCTCCGTCGCTTCGCTTCAGGTCCACAGCAGCCACCATAGAGCCTGCCCCCATTTGCGATCAGTCATAGATAATGCGAGCGATTATCTATGATAACGAGCCTCGACCAATGCTAGAGGATGTTCTAAGTGAACGCATTCGTTATTCTGGTAGATAATCTATGGTCATGGACGAGAACACGACGGTTGCCGGCCGCATCGCCGACTCGATCGGTGAGCGCATTATCACCGGCGCGCTGCAGCCAGACGCTCCGCTCCGGCAGGATCATGTCGCGCGGCAATTCAATTCCAGTCACGTTCCGGTCCGGGAGGCCTTTCGGCAGCTGGAAGCCCAACACCTTGTCGTCGCTCGGCCCCGTCACGGCGTGCGGGTTGCTCCTCTCGACACCAAGTCGGTGAAGGAGATCGCCGAAATGCGCGCCGCGCTCGAGGTAGTCGCATTGCGCAATGCGGCTCCAAAGCTGACGTCGGCCCATTTGGCACGGATCGAGCTCGCCCTCATTGAAGGAGATAATGCCGAGACAATTGAGGATTTTGAAATGGCCAACCGCGCCTTTCACCAAGCGCTGGTTTCGCCCTGCGCGATGCCGCGCCTGCTCGCCAACCTCGATGGACTACAGCTTGCAAATTCGCGGTTGGTGTTCGCAATGGCCCGAAGTGCCGGCTGGCAACCGCGGTCAAATCAGGATCACCGGCTAATTCTGCAAGCACTGCGATCCCGCAACGTCGATCAAGCCTGCAACCTGCTCGCGCGCCACATTCAAACCATTGAGCGCCTTGCCCTTCCCGCCTCCTGACCGAAGGACGCTTCAGGAGCTGCGCTGACGGCGATCGCCATCGCCAACGGCGATGCAAGACGCGGTCGCGTTGGGCGTAAGCGATCGTTTGCAGCGTGCGCACGGGTGACAATGTCTTGTCGACATGGCGCCGGAACCCGCGTGTACATCGCGCACGCGCCATCGGCGATCCCGAGAGGGAGAGATCCGCCGGCGCCTCTCGCCTCATGTCATCTTCGGGAGATGAATTTGCCGGCCGAGTGCCTGCTCGATGAGATCAAAGGTATCGACGAGTACACGCATGCTGACGAGCCGGCTGCCTTTGAACCGAGCGAACTGCGCCGCGCGTAGCGAGATGGACTTGTCGGATTGCCGCACCGTCAGAGAACAGCGCAGCATAGAGGCTGCGGAATCGATGCCGAGCATTGTGGTCTCGCGATCGAAACGGCGGACCTGGACATTGTCAGAGATCTCCCGGATGACGTCGAGCACGGCGTGCTTGCCATGCCGAGCCCCGAGAAATGGAAACATGTCGATCGGACCATAGAGGGTCCAGTCGACCTCCTCGTCCAAGAGGGCTTCGATGTCGTCAAGATGCCGGTCATTGATCGCGCGATGCAAGGTTCGCGAGAAGCGCCAGAAGCTATGCTCCGCCATTTTGGTTGTTCCTGAAACCAGCTTGCAATAACGGAGCTGCTTCTTGGTATCTGTATCGACGCATCAAGCTCGGCGGACCTCATTGCGGTGGGCTGGGGCCACCTCCGTAACCCCGCCACGGGGGCGGACCAAACGTCCATGTTCCCTCGCGCACAGTGTTGGACAGCTCTACGGCCATGAGCTCCCCCATCCGCAAGGCTGCAAGTGACATCGAATACAAGCAGGATGCTGCGGCAAACGACGTCATGAGCTGGAGCGGCGAGGCCGGAAGGTTCGAGGAATCTGCCTCGGCACATGACGTTTTGAGCCAAGGCATGAACAGGCTCCTGGCTTCATCGCGAAGGTAGCAATCGTAATCACAGTAGGGCGTCTGCGTCGACACGTCCCGCAGGTATCCGGTGCCGAGAACTTCCGCGCACGCGGAGCAGGCCGGCCTGTTAAGCGGGGCCCTGTGATTGACCAATACGAACTTCATGAGGGATATCCACGCCTTCGGAGCAATCGGTGCGCAGTTCGCGAGATTGTCGCGCGCTAATCGACGTCAATGATTTCGGTGCCGCAGTAAACGTGCGGCACTCCGGGCCGGAGTAGAGGCGCGTCCTCCGGGGTTCCGGGGCTGTGTGAGCCGCTGGTGACCGCTCAGGCGGCGGGTAATCGCCGTAACCAATTGCTGTCCGCTTCGCAACGGGACTTGAAGTGCTCAACGCACCTCTTTGAGCAGAGGGCGGTTCGCGAAGAGTAGTAACGAATAAGGCCAAACTTTCCGGCGCAAATGGCGCACCGCTTGACGGTGTTGCGCTGAAGTTTTTGATGTTCTTTGGACATGTCCGTCTCCAATTCCTGCATCTCCCATTCGCGTTGGAGGGCGCAGGCTCGCGACGGGTGGCGGGGCGCGACGTAGCTCAATCCCGCGTCGCGCTTCGGCATCCATTTCCGCCTGCACTCGTTGCCTTGACCTTGACCTGCGCCCCTTCCGATCGGGGCACCGTCGATAAGCGCAAAGTTTATCTCTTTATTTTAGAAGAACTTCGTCAATCTCCTCCTCGCCAGCGCATACATCATGCGACGCTTCCCTACTTGGCGCAGAAGTTCATCGTAAAAATCGGCTCTTGGGCCGGGCATAGCGGCCGTATCGCAGAGGGACGATCGGCTGACATCCCGCCAGCCCAGCCCGATCGCAGATCGGTCGCCCAAAGCTGTTTCTGCAACTGCTAGAGTGGCTGCGCGCGACCGGGCCTATCGAGGACGACATCGCGAGCGAGCTGCCCACGCCGGGCCGCCCGATCGCGATTCGTCTCTACAAAACTGGAGCGCTCACGTGCCGCGACCATCAACCGCCCCAAAAACGCCGATGTGGGTTGCACCTCATCAGCGGCTATTGCCCCCCGGGAGAGCCGGGTTGTGTTGGTGACTACCGCTAAGCGCATGGCCGAACGACGAATTCACGCGGCACCTATGGTCTGCGGAGATCCCAACAAGGAGAGCTGCAAGACCGATGGCGTGTGGCTGGGTTTGAGGGCGGTTTCATCCTGACACGGAGGCACCATGACCTGAGTGCCGGAGGCTCACGCCGTGCGATCGGAAGCGTGCGCGCTGGCCGCTGGGCCTGGACTGCGGCCACACGCCGTCGATGGAGCTCGCGTGACCACGGGCAGAAGCTCCAGCAGCGAAGCCATGGCGGCGATTGCGACGCGCTGCGGCAATGTTGCAGTGGGCACAATGCCAAGATAGTTATGCGCCTACTTGCGATATCAACCCGGGGCCATTCATGATTCGTCACATCGTTTTGTTTACCGCCAAGGATAAGGCCCGGATCGACGAAATGGTCGAAGGCCTGTCAATTCTCGCCACAATCCCACATGCACGCCTGCTGGAGGTTGGTCGCAATCGCAAGACTGACCAGTTCGGCAACGATATCGACGTTGTGGTCTACGGTGAGTTCGACAACGAGAGGGAACTCGCAGCCTACAAGGCTCATGAGCTATATCAGGACTCGATTAGCCGGGTGCGACCGCTCCGCGAGCTGCGGTTTGCGGCCGATTACAGCGTATCAACGGATGCGCGCTTCGCCTCAATGGCAGCAACAGGTCAAGTCGCTCGCCGCCTCGAGCCGACTGGCAGGGGCTAGCCTGACAGTCGGCCTCGATGGTCTCCGGGTCCCAGACGGGCACCTCTCGGTTGCGTCGGGATCACAATCTGAGCACATCTCACAGCACGCAAGTTCATCGGTGATTGACAGCCCAGTGCACGTCCGCGAGCTGCAGTGGATCGCCCCCGTCACGGCGATGCGACGTTTGGCGCATCGACCGCAGCTTACGTTTCTCGATAGCGCGGCAACGCATGAATCGCTCGGCCGTTATTCATATCTGAGCTGCGACCCCTTCGGTACCTTTATGGTCGCGGACGGACAGGCGAGTTGGAACGGAGAGGCACTTGAGGGCGACCCGTGGGAAGCTCTTCGTGCCCTTCTCGCCGACTATTCGCAAGAGCATCGCTCCGATCTGCCCCCGTTCCAGGGAGGCGCGGCCGGCTTCCTTGCTTACGATCTAAACAGGACGTTAGAGCACTTGCCGACGCCCGTAAGTCCCGGCCAGGGTTTGCCCCAATCGCTCCTGCATTTCTATGACGTAGTCGTGAGCTACGACCACCGGCACAATAAATGCTGGATCGCTTCGACCGGATGGCCGGAGCAGGATCCTATACGTCGCGTAGAGCGTGCACAGCGCCGAGCTGACGAATTGGCCTCTCTGCTTGCCCGCGCAGAGACGCCGCGGGATGCATCCTCCGGCACCGTGGGCGCCTGGCATTCGAACTTCAGCCGCGATGACTATATTGCAGCCGTCAAGTGCGTCATCCGCTTGATTCTGGCCGGAGACGTCTTCCAAGCCAACATTGCGCAGCGCTTCAGCGCCAGGGTGCCGACTTCCTTCGACCCCCTCACCTTCTACTGCCAGCTACGATCATCAAACCCCGCACCCTTTGGCGCGCTCCTGCGCTATGGCAAGCTGACAGTCGCATCGAGCTCACCGGAGCGCTTTCTAAAGCTTGGCGGAGGCCGGGTCGAAACGCGCCCCATCAAGGGCACGATCGCGCGTTCCGCTGATTGGAAGGAAGACAAACGCCGAGCTGAAATGCTCGTTGCGTCTGAAAAGGACCGCGCCGAGAACGTCATGATCGTCGACCTCCTACGCAACGATCTGTCGCGTGTCTGCACTGCGCCTTCGGTCGAGGTTCCAGCACTGTGCGACCTCGAATCCTATGCCTCGGTGCACCACCTCGTGTCGGTCGTTACGGGTGAACTTGCAGGAGACCAGGACGCCGTTACCTTGCTTCGCGCTTGCTTTCCCGGCGGCTCCATTACCGGAGCGCCAAAGGTGCGCTCGATGGAAATCATAGCGGAAATCGAGCGTGTGGCACGCGAGGTCTATTGCGGAGCGATCGGCTTCATCGGCTTTAACGGCCAGATGGATACAAACATTGCGATTCGCACTGTAACGATCGACGGCGATGCGGCTGTCTTTCATGCAGGCAGCGGGATAACGGCGATGTCGGACCCCGAGGCCGAATACGAGGAGACGCTCGCCAAGGCGGAGCGCATCTTCGATGCGTTTCGTGCTGAACGAACCGGTGTATCTTGATTGTCATCATCGACAACTACGACTCCTTCGTCTTCAACATTGCCCGCTATTTCCGCAATCTTGGTGAGGAGGCGGAGGTGGTCCGGAACGACGTGATCAGCGTCACGGACCTTGTTGGCCTGAAGCCGCGCGCAGTGGTCATCTCGCCCGGTCCCTGCACTCCACTTGAGGCCGGAATATCCACCGCCGTCGTTCGCGAGCTTTCAGGTCGCGTACCACTTCTCGGCATTTGCCTCGGACACCAGTGTATTGGGAGCGTTTTCGGCGGCAGCGTGGCCCGTGCACGTCGCCCTATGCATGGTCGGTCCTCCACTGTAACGCACGACGGTCGAGGGCTATTCAAGGAGCTCCCGTCTCCACTTCGCGTTGGGCGCTATCACTCTCTTGTTGTTGAGCTCGATGAGGCATGCGCGCCGCATCTCACGGTGACGGCGCGTTCGGACGAAGGCGAGGTCATGGCGCTCGCACACCGTTTCCAACCAACATTTGGCGTGCAGTTTCATCCGGAATCGATACTCACGGAACAAGGGCACGTGCTGCTTATGAACTTCTTGCGCCTGACGGAGGCCCGCTGGGCAATCGCCGGATAGGTATGATCCGGTTCGGCAGCGGCCCGATCCCGTCGCAACCGGTGACGCTCGGGCGCGAAGGGTATTCAGGCCTGATGCCGACGCGCGGCGGCCCGTCACCGCTGATGAGTATGTGAATAGCAGCTTCGAGGGCAAGTCACGCTGTCTTGCGCGGAGTTGCGCCATCTCTGCTCGAAAAAAGGGCCACTCCGAAGGAGTGGCCCAAGTCAGGGAGGAAAACGCCCCCTAAGGAGCCTCTGGGGATCAGGCCGCAGCCTGATCGATGGGTGAGAAGGGCAGGCCCAGACTCTCGGCCACGGCCTTATAAGTTAGCCGGCCCCGATAGACATTGAGGCCTGCGCGCAGATGCGGATTTTCGAGCACGGCTGCAAATCCCTTGTTGGCGAGAGCCAAACCAAAGGGCAGCGTGGCGTTATTCAATGCCTGGCTTGAGGTGAGCGGGACAGCTCCGGGCATATTGGCGACACAATAATGGATGACGCCGTCCACCTCGTAGGTCGGATCCGCGTGGGTCGTCGCACGCGAGGTCTCGAAGCATCCGCCCTGATCGATGGCGACGTCCACGATGACGGAGCCCTTACGCATTGAGCTCAACATACCGCGACTGACCAGCTTTGGCGCGCTGGCGCCGGGAACGAGTACCGCCCCAATTACAACGTCCGCTGCAAATACTTCCTCCTCGACGGCTTCTATGGTCGAGAACCTGGTGCGAACGCGCCCTTCGAATAGTTCATCCAGTTCGCGAAGCCGGGGAATCGAACGATCGAGGATCGTGACCTCGGCACCCAGCCCCACCGCCATCCGTGCGGCATGTGCACCAACAACCCCGCCTCCGATCACAACGATCCGGGCCGGCTGCACACCGGGCACGCCGCCGATCAACAGCCCCCGACCGCCTGAGTAGCGCCTCAGCGCCGCACCCGCTGCTTCGATCGCAAGCCTGCCCGCAACCTCGCTCATTGGCGCAAGCAGCGGAAGCCCGCCAGCCGGACCAGTCACCGTCTCGTAGGCAATGGCGGTACATCCGGACTTCATGAGGCCCTTAGCCTGCTCCGGGTCCGGCGCCAGATGCAGATATGTGAAGAGGATCTGGTTCTCTCGCAGCTGAGTCCATTCCGAAGGCTGGGGCTCCTTGACCTTTACGATCATCTCGCTCGATGCGAATACATCGTGAGCGGACCCCAAAATCGTGGCGCCAGCCCTGCGGTACTGGTCGTCGGTTGCGCCGATGCCAGCACCGGCCGCGGTCTCGATCAGAACGCTGTGGCCTGCGGCCACATATTCGCGGACAGCCCCAGGAGTTAGACCCACGCGGTATTCGTGCGTCTTGATCTCCTTGGGAACACCGACCTTCATTTGGAATCTCCTCTTGGACCGCCCCCTTCTAGTGGGAATCGCGGTGCAAACTTACGAAAGTGGAGCCAAGTCGCGCTGAAATTCCGCGATTCTTTATGCGATCACGCAGGATTTCAAAGAAGCGAACGAGCACCCCTCGATGAGCCGCCGCAAGTGGTGGATCACCGGAGCGAATTCTCGTGTCGAGCGGAAGCTATTTACCGTTGCGTCGCGCGGCGGTAGCACGCCGCATCAAAACAATCACAAGATATCGAGCCCTACTTGACCTGAACCGACTTGATCTCATCATTGGAGGCAAGCGATCAGAATTCGCCGCGTTCGCGCATTATCCTGAAACACGTCACTGGCGTTGTCCGTGCGCCACGAGGTGTCAAAGCGTATGAACCCGTTATGTGAATATTCTGATTGAGGCGCAGTCAAACGCGTATTTTCCGAGTGCCTGCAGCGAGAAGGACAATGCGTTACGTTTTCCAAGCTTTCATCGATCAACTTATTGAAAGTACTGACGTCGACGACCTTAGGCTGGGGATGGCTGAAACTGCTGCCGCGCTCAATCTGTGCTGTTTCGCCTACCTGGTTTTGCCTTCCAGACCAGGCACCCAGCCGCTTCTGATTTCGACTTATCCATCAAGCTGGACCTCGCATTACGTCCAGCAGCAGTACCATCGCTTCGATCCCGTGATTATTCAGTCCCTTCGCCGGGACAAGGCCTTTGAGTGGGGCCTTGGTCTGGGGCCAGAAGCACATTCGGAGCCTGCTCGTCAGCTTTTCGAGGAGGCCGCCCGATTTGGCATTCGCTGCGGCTTCACCGTTCCGATTCACGAGAGCGGCGTCGCGGTTGCCGCGGTCACGTTTGCTGCCAGCGAACGGGGGGCGTCCTTTGGACGTTCCGTACGCCGGCATGCTCGTGTACTTCCCTTTATAGCAACTACTTTCCATGCACATGCACAACGTAAGCTGCTTGCCCGCGATCAGATTGATGGTGTCACGCTCTCTCGGCGAGAAATCCAATGTTTGAATTGGGCCGCTCAGGGTAAGTCTTCCTGGGAGATTGGCCGCATCATGGGCATCTCTCACCATACGGTCGCATTTCACCTGGACAACGCCAAGGCCAAGCTGGGCGTTCGATCAACGATCCAGGCAGTCGCGCGTTTTGTTGCTGCTGGTCGAAAGGCCTAGGTGCGGGCGGTCGGCTCGCCGCGGCCATCTACACCTCATCGCGTCCGCAAAGCCCAACAACGCCGATCCCCAGGCTTCCCTCACAGACATACTGGCCCGTCTGCCCGACTTAGAATTGGCGTCCTCAGAGCGTCGCCCATCTGCTTGAGTCCCATCAGCTCGCCGACCAAGATGAGCTAACGAGGGTCAACGATGTTCGGCATCATCCCCGAGCAGCCAAACCGCGACTAATTCCGAGCGATTTGCTCTTGAGCGGCAGCCAGACGTTCGACTTCCTTTAATGCTGCGGCTTTTGTCCTGAATGGTCCGATGTCGTTCTCTTCAATGTCAGGCAACCAGGTAGGGAGGAACCACCAACCTCCTGGTCTTCCGTAGCTCGCCGTGCTTCGGACTGATCCGATGCCCTCAGCGATGAACCAGCCAGAATCGAGCCCATCCCGTCGCCATGAGATTTCTGGCATAGTGTGCGTCATTCCTCGATAGAATGTACCCTTAGACTCTAGGTCTCGTTCCCGAGCCCTAGCCACCCCTATAGGCCGACAGTGAAGACTCGTCTAGGCCGACAGTAAAGACTCGTCGATAGAGCTCTGAGGATGTCCAGCGACGCTACGGGCGAAGGCCGACCAAAATACTTGCGCGGCTCGGTCCTACTATTCCGGGTCGTTGCCGGATGCGTGCGTCGGATTTCGGTATCACACCCTCCTTAACTGAGGAGGCTGCGCATCCCCAATGATTCGCCTTCAATACCCGCCCTGCGGCTTTGGAGGCACGATCATGATGCAGATCATCACACAGGAATTCTATGGAGCCTTTGCTGAAGACCTTTGTGAGATGCACAGACTTAGGTACAGGGTCTTCAAGGAGCGACTCGCATGGGACGTTCAGACCAGCGGGGACATGGAGATCGACGAATTCGATGCACTCGGTCCTGTCTACCTGATTCAGCGATCGAGCAATTATAGCGTTCAAGGCTGTGTTCGGCTGCTTCCATCTACCGGACCGACGATGCTGCGAGACACCTTCCCTGTGCTGCTCGATGGACAGCCCTTTAAAGCGAATCATTCGATCTGGGAAAGCAGCCGTTTCGCGCTAGATGTTGACGCTGGAGCGCGCGGAACGATGCGTGGGCTGACTAGCGCGACGTATGAGCTCTTCGCTGGCATGATCGAATTCGGCCTTTCGAGACAGCTGACAGAAATTATCACGGTGACCGATGCCCGGATGGAGCGCATTTTGCGACGCGCCGGGTGGCCCCTGCGACGGGTGGGCCAGGCAAGGACGTTGGGAAACACCCAGGCACTTGCGGGCCATCTCGAGATTTCAACGGCCGCACTATCCCGGGTCCGCGACACCGGAACACTCCGCTCACCTGTGCTCTGGGAGCCGGCGCTGAAAGCTGCGTAGAGGGTGCCGCATTTCAGCCTGCTCAACCTCCCAACCATTAGCGATCGCTATCTCAAGAGACATGTCCAACCCTGTCCAATCGAACAACATCAGTCTACATCACTTGCGATCCGCGGTCGCTGCGGCCGACTGCGGAAGCTTTCGACAGGCGGCCGAATTCCTGGCCGTGCAGCATTCGGTGCTCAGTCGCTCCATCAGTCAATTCGAGCACCTCGTCGGAGTGGCTCTCTTTGACCGCTCGACTGGCGGCGTCGTGCCAACGCGGGCCGGGCGAACGATCCTGCAAATGTCGCGAATGATCCTTGAGCAGCTCGACACTCTGGTCGCAACGGGCCGCTCGAGCGGTCGCGGCGAGGCGGGCCACCTTTCCGTGGGTTTCTGCACCTCAATATCTGCCGGCAATCTACGTGCCACTCTGGCGGAATTCAGAAAGCGAGCTCCCATGGTCGCACTCGCCACAGCCGAACAGTCCCGCACGCGCCTGCTGGATGCTGTTCGCATTGGCACGACGATGTCGCCGTTGTGCCTGGAGGACGTACGCTCGCCGGTCAGACGAGGCTGCCGATTTGGAGCGAACGCATTCTCGTTGTCCTTCCAAAGGACCATCCTCTGCTCGCCCGCAACGTCATCTACTGGACCGATCTTCTCAACGAGACGGTTCTTCTAAGTCAACGCGATCCGGGAAGCGATATAAAGGAGCTGCTGGTTTCAAAGCTGGTTGCCAATGAGAGGCGGCCAAAGATCGAGCGGCATGATGTCAGCCGAGGCATCATCAAGAGCCTCGTCAGCTTGGGGCTTGGAATAAGTCTGGTCCTTGAAGCTGACGTGGGAGCCAACTTCACCGGCGTGGTCTATCGGGAAATCCAGGACGGTTCTGGACCAAGCCGTATGGGCTTCAATGCGTACTGGCGTAAGGACAATGAGAATCCGGCGCTTACGCGCTTTCTGGATCTCTTGGCCGAACGCTATCCCTCACCGGCTTCGACGGCAGAGGGGTGACTTGAACGCCTGAGCTTTCTGAAACCGCGATCGGTGGCCATAAACCGTGCCAGCATCGGCGCAATCAGTTTGGCGGGCTCTACTGATTGGCTCGATTCACGCGAAAGGGTCTCGGCATAGGCAACAAGCTCTCGATGCACGGACGCCGGGAGATCAAGACTGATCTTGACGGGCTTTTCATCTGGGATCGCTGCGATTTTGAGTTTTGGCATGTGCGTCACCCTTTATATGGCTCCAGAACGAGATCACGGTTGATATTGACACGGATGGGAAATCCGGGCCGGACCGTGAGTGTGGGCTGGATGTTGAGACTGCGCCGAACCACTTGCTGTCCCGTTTGGTTGAGCGAATCCGCCGCGCCATGGC
Source organism: Bradyrhizobium diversitatis (assembly GCF_016031635.1). Taxonomy (GTDB): domain Bacteria; phylum Pseudomonadota; class Alphaproteobacteria; order Rhizobiales; family Xanthobacteraceae; genus Bradyrhizobium; species Bradyrhizobium diversitatis. The sequence continues at coordinate 33,740 of NZ_JACEGD010000022.1, read as the reverse complement.
GCAACGCCTGAATGATCGCACTATCGTTGCTGTTTGTATCGGAACCAGCTCCCAGTTCGCTGCCGACGGCCAGGAAGGTCGAAAGTGCGGCTGCCTTGAAGAGTTCACCCCAGTGGTTGTCGACCTCGTCTTCAAGCCCTGCATACCCTGAGGGGTCCGTGCCAGGTTGCCGCTCGAGGACGATGGAGCGCCCGTTGGGCATGATCAGCCGCGTCCAGACCAGCAACACACGTGACTGGCCGAAGCTGATCTGGCTATCATAGACACCTATGAGACGCGCGCCCTGAGGGATCAGCAGAAAGCGGCCCGTCGGCGTGTCGTACACCTGCGCGGTGACTTGTGCCGTGATCTGGCCCGGCAGATCGGAGCGGACCCCCGTGATCAGCGCTCCGGGAATGACCGTTCCTGCCTGCACGACATAAGGTGAAGCAGCTTTCGTGATTCGATCCGGACTCGTGGTACGCCTGTCCACGGCAGCATTGACGAACGCAAGCTTCCGGTCCTGCGCATTCTGCGCAGACCCCTCCTCGCTGTTGAACGCGGGCGCAGCCACGTTCGCGCGATCAACTGCTTGCCCGGTGCCTATCGGATTTGAGGCCTCTCGCGCATTCATGGTGGCAAACAAACGGCTGATGCGCGCAGCCTCTGCCTCCTGGTTCTCTCTCTGCCGCTCCTGATCGATCGGGGCTCCCGAGCTACCGGCTGGCTGCCCCTGAGCAGAGAGGATCGGGCGGCCAAGATCGCCTGGAAGCGGCGGGCCCAACTGCGGCACCTGGCGTGGCACCTTCGCGTAATCCTGCGGAAGCGCACTGATACTCTCCGCAACGTTGTGATGATCAGTGCTGTAGAGCTCTTCTGGCCTGGGACCATGTGCCGGATTTTTCTGCAGTGCCCAGAAGGTCGCCCCAGCCACAAGGAATACTGCGAGGGAGCTGCCGGCCAGCAGGACCTTGCGCGAAAGGCGGGTCACGCGCGGGTATTCTGGCCGAAGCCGAAACAGCTCTGTCTGCTCCTGAGACGACTGCTGCGGGCCGGCCGGTTGTTCTTCATCCTGACGGTCGGTCATGTCGAGCTCCCGTCGGTGCGAACAATTCTGACCTTCTGCTGGTGCTCTCCGCCCAGGCGAAGTTCGGCGGCTGCGAACAGCCGATCGACAATCAGCAGATTGCCATAGGCCCGATAGTTGACGATCTCGGCCTTGCCGTCGGGGCCGAGGGCAAACAGGGGCGGCATTTCGCCCTGTACGATGCCTTGCGGGAATTCGATGTAGACCTTGCGACCATCATCATAGGCCGCAATGGGACGCCAGGGCGCGTTGTCACCTTCGATACGATAACGGAACCGGCGCTGCGTGATGTCGGGCAAAGCAGGTGTCAAAGGTGCTGATTGTCTTTTCCCCTGCCGATCTTGCGGGTAGTACCACGCAACCAACGGCATGTAGGGCTTTTCGCGCGAGCGAAGCTCAATCAGATAGGTGCGCCGATCCGTGTTGATGACGAGGTTCGTTTCGATCGACGCGCGCGTCGGCTTCACCAGGACATGGACGCGGCGGGTGTCCCCGCTTCCGTTCTCGGTATCACCGACGACCCAACGCACCGTATCACCGGCCGCGATCGGACCGGACCCGACCAGCTGTTCGCCCTCTTCCAGCGCGATGTCCGTGATTTGACCCGGCGCTGCGTAGACCTGGTACAGGGCACCGGGACTGAAGCTATAGATCTGCGCGGCGTTGAAATACCCGCGTTTGCGTGGCTGGACCCGAGCTGCGCTATTGGCCGCTTCGACCCTTTCGACCGGCTCGGCTTCCTCCTTTGCCCCCGATTTGCCGCCAAGCGCCGGCTTCCAGGCGGGCGGGACGTGAAGCGGCCGGCCCCGATCATCGACTACGGCTGGCGCTGGCGGTAACGACGGTACGTCGGAGTCATAGGTGATTTGGGGCGGAATATAGGTCGAGCAGGCGCCAAGCATGCACGCGAGGACCGCGAGCACTGAAACGGTCGCCCTGCCCGATGACCCTGGAGAGACGCCAGTCGCGACATGAGAGGATTGCGGCTTCATTGCCCGAGCTCCTTCGACCAGCTGATTGCGTTGACGTAGACGCCGAGCGGATTCTTGCGCAACCGATCGGCATCGCGAGGGGCCTGAATGACGATCGTCAGAATGGCGGTCCAGCGCTCCGTTGAAGCAAGCGATCCGTTCTCGTAGCCACGCTCGACCCAGGCGACGCGGAAGCTTTCCGTTGAGGCGCGGATCACGCTCGAGACCTCGACTGAGACTTGCGTCTTTCCGAGCCTTGCGAAGGGATCATTGCTCCTGGCGTATTCGTTCAGGGCGGCGGCCCCGCGGTCGGTGGTGAAGTCGTATGCCCGTAGCCAGTTCTGGCGCAGGACAATGCCGTCTGCCGGCAGGCCGCGGACGTCTTCGATAAAGCGAGCCAAGTGATAGGCGACCTGAGCATCGCTGGGTTCGAAATCGGACGTCGCGGGAGCCACTCTTTGCGCCTGGCCGAGACGATCGACTTCGACGACCCACGGCGTGATCGTTCCTTGCGTGGATTGCCAGACCAGCCCTCCTGCGAGGCCACACGAGAGCGTCAGGCAGCTGAATGCCATCAGCCGCCAATTTCGGGCCTGCACGCGTGCCGAACCGATGCGCTCGTCCCACGCTTGCGCCGCCTTCTGATAGGGCGTCACCGGCGCGGGCGTTCGCCCGTAGTGAACCGAAGACCTCTTGAACATCAGTCATTTCCCCAAGAAACGGAATTGAGAGTTGCATTTTGCTCGATGGCCAAGCGACGAGTGCGGAGGGACGCGATCACGTCGCTTGCTCGACGCGCACGACGCGTCTGAACACGCAAAGGCAGCGCGAGACACGGCAGGCCCTGCACTGCCGTCTGCGAACGCTTGAGCTCAAGCCCCGTAGGTCAGGCAGCAAATGCACGAGAGGCAGCGTAAGGAAGGCGTCCGGCCGATCTTGCATGGCCGACATCTCGAACACTTGTTGCCTCTCGTGCAGTGGCGCTCTCAATGACGCGGACTGGTCATGCGAAGCCTGCCAGAGAAGCGCGGGCGTAAGGCTCAACGAGAGTGCTTGAGAAGCCAGCACCAGAGCTTGCCAAGCCGGACCATGCCAGCGCCGACCAGGGCGCGCGCTTGAACTTGGCTGATCACTCCTGTGGCCATATTCGCAGGGCTTCTCAGCACGCGGGCACTTTGACATCTAGCGCCCTCCGTCAGACAGATCGATCGAGCTGCCACTTCCACCATGGTCTCCCGACCGAACGGCATGAGTTGCCGCCGAAATTCCATGGCTGATTGTCTGCGCCCGCTTCATGCGCTGCGCCCAATCCGGCGGACCTTCGCCCGAGCTGGCAGAGGTGGTGCTGGTGGACTGGCTGCCGCTATGGATCGCCGTGGAGGCTCTGCGGAGCGGACTGACAGAAGCTGAAGCAGCAGCCTCGGCAACACCACCAATGCCGCCGCTCCGGTAGGCGGCCGCCGCGCCGCTTGCGATCGCGCTGCCGCCCCGCGCCGCACCTGCGATCGCTCCACCGGCGAGGCCGACACCGCCGGCCGCCAGACCGGCTCCCGCTGCAGCCATCCCGCCGGCCGCAAGTCCCGTACCGACCGCGCTACCCGCACCGAGTTGGGGACCACCGGATACCAGTCCGTTCGCGATTCCGGGCCCAAAGATTCCAAGACCCAGAAGCGACAATGCGGCCAAGACCAGAGTCATGGCATCTTCGATCGTCGGCTGACCGCCATTGAAGCCGGAGGTGAACTGGGAAAACAAGGTCGAGCCGATACCGACGATCACGGCCAGCACCAGCACCTTGATGCCGGTAGACACGACATTGCCAAGGACGCGTTCGGCCGCAAACGCCGTCTTGCCGAACAGGCCGAACGGAAGCAGCACGAACCCTGCCAGCGTCGTCAGCTTGAACTCGATGAGTGTGACGAAGAGCTGGATCGCCAGAATGAAGAAGGCGAGCAGGACGACGGCCCAGGCGAACAGCAGGACCACGATCTGGACAAAGTTCTCAAAAAAACTGATGTAGCCCATCAGGTTTGAGATCGAATCCAGGATCGGCCGGCCGGCATCGAGTCCGACTTGTGCGATTTTTCCGGGGTGAACGAAATCGCCTGCCGAAAGGCCTGTACCTGAGGCCTTCAATCCGAGACCGGCGAAGCTTTCGAAGACGATACGGGCGAGATTATTCCAATTGCCGATCAGGTAGGCGAAGACACCGACGAACAGGGTTTTCTTGACGAGCCGCGCGACGATGTCCTCATCCGTGCCCCAGCTCCAAAACAGGGCGGCCAGAGTGATGTCGATCGCAGCCAGCGTTGTCGCAAGATAACCCACCTCGCCGCCAAGAAGCCCAAAGCCGTTGTCGATGTAGCGGGTGAACGTCTCGAGGAACTGATCGATAATTCCCGTGCCCGTCATTGATTACCTCCCTCGGGCGACGCGACCAAGGAATCGCCTTGAGGCATTCGGCTCTGATCTTTCGGCGCCGACAGCACCGGCGTGCTGGCTCGATCGTTGACAGCGGGACTGATCGAGCTCACCCCTTGGCCGAAGAACCGGCGCCGGTTCTCCGCCCAGATCCTTTGGCAATCCTGATACGCCGGAGAATGCTCTGACGTCACAGTACGGCAGCGGGTGAGATCGGATTCCGTGGGACGGCTGGCCATTGCGCTCGATGGCTTCGGACCCATAATTTTGTCCGGACCGCGTAGCTGGATCGTGCATGCGACGATGAGTGCCGCTCCGCCAATCACCGTGATAGCGAGCGACAATGCTTGGAATGCCTTTTGATCGCTCATCAATGAAACATCTGCACGTTGAAGGATTGATAGCCCTGACCACTCGTCAGAAAGCGCCGAAGCTGCTCGCGAGCTTGGTCCTGAGCAGCGGCGCGTCGGGCAGATTCCAGAGATTGAGCCCTGCCCTGCGCCGCTACGGCCGCAGTCAAGTCGGCGAGCTGCTGCGCCTGCAGTGCCAGTATCTGGTTGCCGGCTTGGGTGGCCTGCAGGGCCCCGCTTGCACCCTGGCTTGAGCTTACCAGTGCTGAGGTCTGAATGCGGTTTGTGTCGAGATTTCCGACAACGCCGGCTTGCACACGAAGCGCGTCCTGAAAGGCCGCGACCGAATTCTGCCAACGCGATTGCGCACCTGCGAACAACGCTGAATCGGATTGGCTGCTGGTTGCCGGTCCGTAGCTGGTGGCAAAGGCCCGATCGATCTGCTGTACGTCGTAGGCGATGCGCTGGGCCTGACTGAGAAGCTGCTGGGTGCGCTGAATGGAGCTCTGGAGCTGCTGCAGCGAGGAATATGGCAGGCTTGCCAGGTTCTTCGCCTGGTTGATCAACATCTGCGCCTCGTTCTGCAACGAGGTGATCTGATTGTTGATCTGCTGCAGCTCTCGTGCTGCGGTCAGGACATTCTGGACGTAGTTATTGGGATCAAAGACGATCCATTGCGCACGGCCAGGCGCAGTTGCCAGAAGCGAGACAGCAACGATGCTGATCGCCAGACCGATATGACGACGGCTCATTGCGACTTCTCCAGATTGCCAAGATTGGGAATGAGATCCACGGCCCAAGCAGCTCCGCGGTGCTGGAGCCAAGCAGGCACAAAGGCCTCGCGGCCGTGCTCTGTGAGCAATCGATCGATTGCGGCCTGATCCGTCTTGGAGGATGCAGCCGCAAAGGCGAGCGCGACTTCACCGAGCCCGAGCTCGAACATGCGGTTGCCGCGGCGGGATTGGCAGTAGTAGTCCCGTTTCGGCGTCGCGCGGCTCAGGAGCTCGATCTGGCGATCGTTGAGCCCAAAACGGCGGTAGATCGCGGTGATCTGAGGCTCGATCGCCCGCTCGTTCGGCAGAAGCAATCGAGTCGGGCAGCTCTCGATGATGGCAGGAGCGATGTCAGATCCATCGATGTCCGACAAAGACTGTGTGGCGAACACCACAGAGGCGTTCTTCTTGCGCAGCGTCTTCAACCATTCGCGCAGTTGGCCAGCAAAATCCGCATCAGCGAGCGCAAGCCAGCCTTCGTCGACGATCATGAGCGTCGGCCTGCCGTCGAGGCGGTCGCCAATGCGGTGGAACAGATAGGCCAGCACCGCGGGTGCCGCGCCCGTGCCGATCAGTCCTTCGGTCTCGAACGCCTGGACCGACGCCTCGCCAATTCGCTCGAATTCTGCATCGAGCAGCCGCCCATAGGGCCCACCGAGGCAATACGGTTGCAAAGCGCGTTTCAGGGTCGTCGACTGGAGCAGAACGGACAGCCCTGTCAGGGTCCGCTCCGGGAGGCGCGCTGAAGCAAGGGAAGTCAGCGCCGACCATAGATGATCCTTTGCCTCCGGCGTGATCTCGATCTTCTCGCGGGCAAGGATCGAGGCGACCCAGTCCGTGGCCCAGGCCCGTTCCGCCGTATCGTCGATCCAGGCCAATGGCTGCAACGCGAGCGGCTCGGACGCATCTTGCGACAGCGCGCCGCCGAGATCATGCCAATCGCCGCCCATGGCGAGGGCTGCCGCCCGGATTGAGCCGCCAAAATCAAAGGCGAACACCTGAGACTGGGGATACCGGCGGAACTGGAGCGCCATCAGCGCCAGCAGGACCGACTTGCCGGCACCCGTCGGACCAACCACAAGCGTGTGTCCGACGTCCCCGACGTGAAGCGCGAAGCGAAAGGGAGTTGACCCTTCTGTCTTGCCAAAGAACAGGGGCGGAGCCTTGAAATGATGATCCCGCGCCTCTCCGGACCATACGGCCGACAGCGGAATCATGTGCGCAAGGTTGAGGGTCGAGATGGGCGGCTGCCGGACGTTGGCATACGCCTGTCCAGGCAGGCTGCCGAGCCAGGCTTCGACAGCGTTCACCGTCTCGATCATGCAGGTGAAGTCGCGGCCCTGAATGACCTTCTCGACGAGCCGCAATCTCTCGTCGGCCGAGCGCGCATCTTTGCCCCAAACGGTAACGCTCGCCGTCACGAACGTCTCGCCGATCTGGTCCGAACCGAGCTCCAGGAGCGCCGCGTCCGCATCCATCGCCTTGTTGTGGGCATCGGTGTCGAGAAGCGAGGAGGCCTCGTTGGTCATCACCTCCTTCAGGATCGCAGCTATCGACTTCCGTTTGGCGAACCACTGGCGCCGGATTTTCGTCAGGAGCTTTGTGGCATCTGTTTTGTCGAGCATGAGCGCCCGGGTCGACCAGCGGTACGGGAAAGCGAGACGATTGAGGTCATCGAGAATTCCGGGCGTGGTCGCTGTCGGAAACCCGACGATGGTGAGAACACGCAGGTGCGCCGCGCCCAACATCGGCTCGAGGCCACCGGTCAAGGGCTGGTCAGCGAGCAGCGCGTCGAGATACATGGGGATCTCGGGCACACGAACCCGATGCCGTTTGGTCGAAATCGTCGAATGCAGGTAGGTCAGCGTCTCCTCGTCGCCGAGCCAGGCGCATTCGGGCATAAAGCCCTCAACAAGCTGCAGCACACGGTCGGTTCGGTCGGCAAAGCCGCTGAGAACTTCGCGCGCGTCGGCACTTGGCGTGCGACTGCTGCCTTCATAAAGAAGCCGCTCCGCCCTCGCCGCATCCTCCGGCGGCGGCAGGTAGGCGAACGTCAGGTAATAGCTCGAGTCGTAATGGGCGCCCTCTTCTTCAAACTGCGCGCGGCGCTCGGCATCAACCAGCGCGGATGCGACGTCCGGAAATGTGTCCGGCGGATACGCTCCTGCGGAATGGCGCTGCGCCTCCACGAAGACGGCCCAGCCGGATCCCAGGCGACGCAGAGCGTTGTTGAGACGACCGGCCACGGCCACGAGTTCGGCAGGGACCGCGCTGTCCAGATCCGGTCCGCGGAATCTGGCCGTTCGCTGAAACGAGCCGTCCTTGTTCAGGACGATGCCCGCGTCGACCAGGGCCGCCCACGGCAAGAAATCGGCAAGCCGTGTGCTCGATCGGCGGTATTCTGCGAGATTCATCATGGGAGAACTCTAGATGTTGAGATGGGCTGGGGCGCGCAGGTGACGGCGCACCACTTCGACGAATGCGGGGTCTCGCTTGGCAGCCCATACAGCCGCCGCGTGCCCAATGGCCCAGAGCAGGAGACCGGCGATCCACAAGCGCAATCCGAGTCCAAGGGCTGCGGCGAGCGTCCCGATAACGATGGCGACCGACCGGGGTGCTCCGCCCATCAGGATCGGCTCCGTCAGCGCCCGATGCACCGGCGCGATAAATCCTGCGACGGCCTCGTCCATCACACCACCACGCCGCCGCCGAATGAGAAAAACGACAAGAAGAAGCTCGAGGCTGCAAACGCAATCGAAAGCCCGAACACGATCTGAATCAGCCTCCGAAAGCCGCCCGAGGAATCGCCAAAAGCGAGCGTCAGGCCCGTGACCACGATGATGATGACGGCGATGATTTTGGCGACTGGTCCTTCAACAGACTGCAGGATCTGATTGAGTGGCTGCTCCCAGGGCATGTTGGAGCCGGCGGCCCAGGCGGGCGGACTCATAGACAGGACCGCACCCAGTGCGGCGATGGAAACGCTCCAATGCGGAACTCGGTTTCGATTGCTCATGTTTCGATTGCTCATGTGAAGTCTCCTGCTGGTGAAAGGCTGTAATCCCCGGCCGCTCCGAGGCCGTTGACGCGCGCGAGTTCGGCAAGCCGGCGCTCGGCACCGCGCCCGGACAGGACCGCAACCACGTTGATGGTTTCGGCGATCAGGGCGCGCGGCACGGTCATCACGGCTTCCTGGATGAGCTGCTCGAGCCGGCGTAAAGCGCCCAGCGCAGTGCCGGCATGGATGGTGCCGATTCCTCCGGGGTGACCGGTTCCCCACGCCTTGAGCAGATCAAGCGCCTCAGCGCCCCGCACCTCGCCAATGGGAATGCGGTCTGGACGCAATCGAAGCGAGGAGCGCACGAGATCCGAGAGCGAGACCACGCCGTCCTTGGTGCGCAGCGCGACCAGATTCGGTGCTTTGCATTGCAGCTCGCGGGTGTCCTCGATCAGCACGACCCGGTCGCTGGTCTTCGCGACCTCGGCAAGCAATGCATTTGTGAGTGTGGTCTTGCCCGTTGATGTGCCGCCAGCGACCAGGATGTTTTTGCGCGAGGCGACGGCCTGGCGCAGTGCCGTGGCGTGATCGGCCGTCATGATGCCCGCCTTGGCGTAGTCGTCGAGCGTGAAGACCGCGACGGCGGGCTTGCGAATGGCGAACGCCGGTGCCGCGACGACAGGCGGCAACAGGCCTTCAAACCGCTCTCCGGTCTCGGGGAGTTCAGCAGAAATACGGGGCGCGGCGGCGTGGACCTCGGCTCCCACGTGATGCGCCACCAGGCGAATGATGCGCTCGCCATCGGCGGCGGAGAGTTGTTCACCTGTGTCAGTCAGTCCGCTGGAGAGCCGGTCGACCCACAATCGGCCGTCAGGGTTCAGCATGACCTCGACGATCGCATCGTCTTCGAGGTAGCGCGCGATGGCGAGCCCCAGCGCGCTGCGGAGCATCCGCGCGCCACGCGAGATCGCCTCCGACTGAAGAGAATGGATCGCCACTGCCTGCCCCCATCGATCGAGGGCCAAAACAGCGCCCTCGGATGGGGATGATTAGAAAAACCACCAACGACCTTCCTGCAACCAGGCGATCATCTTCGTCGTAGTCTGGCGTAGAAAGAGAAAGGCCGGAGCATCCAACAAGGCCCGGCGCAATCAGTTGCTGGAATCCTCGGGCGCTGCACGAACGATATCGTCCGGAATCTCCCGCAAGAAGCTTTGGCCCTTTTGCAGGCGGCGGCCCAATGTCTCGACGAAGCCTTCAAAGCGCTCACGTCCTTTGATCTGAGCGGCGGCCTGGGCTTCGTTCGGCAAGGGAGGCGTGATCGTCAGCCAAAACCGAACAAACAGGGCCAAGGTCTCGGCCGTCAGCCCGACATCCCGCTCAAGTCGCTGCACTTGGCGGGACAACCGGTCCAGCCGGCGGGCGAACGCCGCCTCTCTGCGATCCGCTCCATCGGGTGAGAGAAACGAGATGACGGCCGCCTCGACGATGGCCGATCGCGAGAGGTTTTTGCGATCGGCCAAGTCGGAGATCTGCTTCAGAAGATCCGGGGCGAAATACACGTTCATGCGGTTGCGCATGGGACCTCAGAGATCGATGCCGTCGTTCGGGTCAAGCGCCGCCTGGCGGGCCACGCCCCGCATCTGCTGGCGAAGAAGCCGGGCTTGACGCACGGCGTCATCGTCGTCGTCCAGCACGGCAAACTCTTCTGCCGGCGTCACATCGGTTGTTTCTTTGACGATGGCGACGTGGTCAGGAAGCTCGGGTTCCCGGCGCAGACCGCTGTTGGCGGCATCGGCTTCGGACTCTTCGGTCTGGATGCTGGCGTCATTCCGCACGGGGAGCTTGAGGCTGGACCAACTATCTTCCCGGGAAGATCGCCCCAGCCTGGCCGGCTCTGGCGGTGAGAGAATGCGCTCGGTAAGGCGTCTGTCTTCGTAGTAGCGCACTTTCTTGGCTCGGATCGGCGCCGTCCCGGCCACCATCACGATTTCGTCGGTGGGAGGAAGTTGCATCACCTCGCCGGGCGTGAGCAAGGCGCGTGCGGTCTCCTGCCGCGAGACCATCAGATGGCCAAGCCACGGGTTCAGCCGATGGCCGGCATAGTTCTTCATGGCTCGCATCTCGGTCGCAGTCCCAAGCGCGTCCGACACGCGTCTGGCGGTTCGCTCGTCGTTTGTTGCGAAGCTCACGCGGACATGGCAATTGTCCAAAATCGCATTGTTGGGGCCGTAGGCCTTCTCGATCTGGTTCAACGACTGCGCGATCAGGAAGGCCTTGATCCCGTATCCGGCCATGAACGCGAGCGCGGATTCGAAAAAGTCGAGACGCCCCAGTGCCGGGAACTCGTCCAGCATCATCAGGACGCGGTGGCGCCGGTTCTTGGCTTGCAGATCTTCGGTGATGCGACGACCGATTTGATTGAGCACGAGACGTATCAGCGGCTTCGTCCGGGAGATGTCGGACGGAGGCACGACAAGATAGAGCGTCGTCGGACGAGCATCGGCAATCAGGTCCGAGATCCGCCAGTCGCATCGGCTTGTCACCTGCGCCACCACTGGATCCCGATAGAGTCCAAGGAACGACATCGCGGTCGAGAGCACGCCTGAGCGTTCGTTCTCGGATTTGTTCAGCAGTTCTCGCGCGGTTGAGGCGACAACCGGATGTGGACCCTGCTCACCAAGATGCGAGCTTGTCATCATTGCCTTCAGCGTAACCTCGATCGGGCGCTTCGGGTCCGACAAAAAGGCAGCGACCCCGGCGAGCGTCTTGTCGGCTTCTGCATAGAGGACGTGCAGGATGGCACCGACAAGCAGTGAGTGGCTGGTCTTCTCCCAGTGGTTCCGCTTGTCGAGCGACCCTTCCGGATCGACCAGCACGTCCGCAACATTCTGGACGTCCCGAACCTCCCATTCGCCGCGGCGTACTTCGAGAAGTGGGTTGTAGGCAGACGATTTTGGATTGGTCGGATCGAACAGCAACACCCGGCCATGTCGGGACCGAAACCCGGCCGTGAGCTGCCAGTTCTCGCCCTTGATGTCGTGCACGATTGCCGAGTGCGGCCACGTGAGGAGGGAAGGAACAACAAGGCCGACGCCCTTGCCGGATCGGGTGGGCGCAAAGCAGAGCACATGCTCGGGTCCGTTGTGGCGCAGGTAATCCTCCGCCAACCTGCCAAGCACGACCCCATCCCCACCCAAAAGTCCGGCCGCCTCCACCTCCCGCGGATCGGCCCACCGCGCCGAGCCGTAGGTCTGGACATTCTTGGCCTCGCGCGCCCGCCAGACCGACATCCCGATCGCGACCGCGATCGAAACAAAGGTCCCTGCGGCCACGATGAATGCACCCTCGACAAAGACACGAGGGGCATAGGCGTCGTAGACGAACCACCACCAGAAGAAGACGGGCGGGTAATAGATCTTGAAGCCCGACAACTCGAACCACGGCCGCCCTAGCTCCGCCTGATAGGCGAGCCGCCAGGCCGTCCACTGGGTCGCTCCCCAGATCGCCAGCAAGACGATCAGGCCGACGACAATCACCTGTCCCCACAGGATTTTGGTTCCCGACATCCCGAACACCTTTCGAGCAATTGACAAGATAGCTACAGGCTGAGGTCGCGCTTCCGGCCGAAGCTCCATTCGATCCCGCCGCCCTCCTTCATGGTGCCGGCAACATGCTGGCCGAACCGTTTCTCGAGCTCGCGCGACCAGGGCACCAGCTGAAATCCGAGCCCGTCGTCGATCATGGCGAAACGCCCGGAGGCGAGCGTCAACCGCTGACGATACGTGCCCGCCACGTTCTCGCCGGAGGCGCCCTTCACGTGAGGCAGGCCGGTCTCCGCCGAGATTCTTGCTGCCACCTCGTCCAATTCGCGTCGACGCAACGTGTTCAGGAGATCACGCTGGAAGGTGACGCGCTGGCCCTGCCGTACCGCCAGACCTTCCCGAACCAGATGCTCAGTGCGAGCTTGGAGAGCGTCGCGCGTCTGGCGACCAAAGCCGCCCATGGCGAGCGGCATGGGGTTGGATTCAACCAGCCGGTGGTCGAGCCAGGTGGCGCCTTTCGCAGTCACCTGCTCGCCAAGATCGAGATCAGAACGGGCCGCAAGCACCAATGTCGGGCGCGGATCATCGGCCGGACCGAAGCGCCGGATCTCGACGATACCGCCGACGGATGGTGCATGTTCGAAAGCTTCGATTCCCCGGAACCGGACGTGGTGCGCGCGACCGTCTGTTCCGTCGATCAGGGCGTAGGCCTCGCCGGTGAGCTCGTCATGCAATCCTCGATCGACCAGGCGCCCGATAATCTGGGAGCTTGGCTGTTCACTTTCGATAACGTAGTCGGACACGCCGCGCGCCTCCCCACGCTCGGTAAAGGCGCGATGCATAGTCTTGATGATGTCGCCGCGCATGCCGAGGTCGCGGAGATGACGTTCAGCCTCAAGCCCGACCATCCACTCCCCTGGCGCAGCTGACGCAGCAAGGCCCATCTTCTCCAGATGCTGAAGGCGGCCGACCATCAGGCGCCGGATTTCGGGATCTGAGCTGCGCGGATTCTCAGGGCGAAGATCGATAGTGCCGGTTTCGTCGGCTGACAGCCGAATCTCCCGGTCGAGCCGCGTCCATCGCTCTGCGGTGACTTCCCTCTCCAGTGCACTTCGAATCTCATGCTCCGGTCTCGGACCCAGCTCGATAGCAGCCAGCTCTTCGGCGCGTGAGCGCAGACCCCGACTGATGTAGTCGCGCGAGATCACGAGATCGGCTCCTTCCTTATCGACGCCCCGAACGAGAAGATGGACGTGAGGATTGTCCGTGTTCCAGTGATCGACGGCCACCCAATCGAGCCGCGTGCCAAGATCGGTCTCCATCTGTTTGGCGAGGTCGCGGGTGAAGGCCCTGAGGTTAGTCATGTCGCCGGCGTCCTCGGGCGAGACGATGAACCGGAAATGATGACGGTCGTCGTGGCACCGTTCCGCGAAGGCCGCGCCATCAGCACGGTCGCTGCCGGCATCGAACATCTCGGCTCGCTCGCCGCTCCGCGTCACCCCGTCGCGCTTCAGGTATGAAAGATGAGCGGTCAGCGGCGCCGAGCGGAATGAACGTCCCTTGTGACGTACAACGCGCGCCTTCACCACGACGCGCCGTGTCGGGCTGAACAGCCGGCTGCGGCCAAAAGCGAGCCGGCCGCGGCCAAACGTCGAGCGCCCATAGCCCGCGGAAGAACGCCTGCCACCAACGTGAGCCGAGGAGTGTCCGGCTTTCTTCGCGGCCCGCAGCACCTGATTGATGAAGCTCTTCGGCTTGGGAGCGCGGGTGCTGCGTATGCGCCCGGGCCGAATCCGCAGATCGCTGTCGCCATTGCTCACTGCCACGCCTCCGGGCCATCAAAAGCCAAAGTCAACACATTCCTACGCTTTTCTTCGACTCGTCGAACTTCAACCATTACCGACTCCCTGCCTCAACGACGCGCACTTCACCGCAGCCGCGTACGCGACGTGCATTCACCAGGCGGGGTCCATGCGTTCCTTCGCGTTCAGCACTTTGGCCGTCGCATGCTCTTCATCAGGTTCGTAAACAGGGCTGTCCAAGCAGTCCGGCGCTCTCGTCCCCGAAGGGCGGCAGCAGGCAAGAGATAGCGGACATTCCCCGTTTCGCGGCCCCGCCAGGGGACGCTCACCGCGCGCGCGGATCTCTAATTTCGCTCCTCCTCAACATGCTGGGCGCAAACCCAGCGCTAACGCGTTGTCATCTGCCTCGCCGCTACCGCGCCGGCTTCAACCGCAACCGCTGCGTAATCTTCGCGCCGAACCCGACGTGGAAATCAGTCTCGCTGACCCACATCCGGTGCAGAATGCTCGCGAGCTTGCGCGCGACCGCGGTGATCGCACACAGCATGCTCGACCGTTTCGCGATCCGCAGGCCCCACGCCCGCAGTGCCGACCATTTCCTGACGCGTAGCAGCAAGCTTGCGGCCGCCTCGCAAAGCGCCTCGCGCACCGCGACGTCGCCCTGTTTGCTGATGCGCCCCTCATAGTCGATCGACGTGCCGGACTGGTGCCGCCTTGGCGCCAAGCCAAAATGCGCGCCGACCGTTCGCGATCGGGCAAAGCGATGAGGCTCATCCACGCCTACTTTGAACGACAGGGCCGCTACCGGGCCGACGCCTGGAACCGTCATCAAGCGCCGGCAGACGGCATCATGCTGGACCACCTGCAGCAGCACACGATGCAGCCGATCGTAGCCCTCGAGGATGGCGCGGCGCACGTCCAACATGGCCTCGACGGTCATTGCGAAGATCGGGTCGCTACGGTCGATCAGCTCGCGCACACGGGCCTCAAAGGCACCGCGGGCGACGCCTCCAACGAGTAGCCCATAGGCCCGCAGGGCACCACGAATGTGGTTCTCGAGATCGATCAGTTTGCGCTTGAGCAACTTCCGGCTGGTCAGCAGCGTGCGCATCTTCTGCATCCAGATGCCAAGCGATGACGCCTCGACTCCTACTCTCTCGAGGCGATCCGCGTAGCCCTCTACTGCGGAGCGGATCGCCGCTGGATCGGTCATAACCTTGACCTCGCGAATGGTGAGACCCTCGCCATCGACGATGCAAAGACTGGTTTCTTCAAGACCGACGTCCAACCCAACGTAAAGCTTCATTGGAGCTCTCCTGTGTGGCAACGAACGCCTAAGTCGTTGCACCAGGCTCCGGATTCGGCCACACGGCGGCTATCCTCGTGCACCGGTTTCTCGAAGCCCGATTTGAAGAGCCGTCCTGCTGTCGCTGTCTCCCGGCCGCCGGTTCCCGAAAGAGCCGCCGCAACTTGGCGGCCAGATCGCGAAGCCCCCACTGCTTCAGAGTGCTTGCGATAGCGATCGTCACCCGAAGGGCCGAGACACCCGAAGGGTGGCTCGGTGAGGAGCGAAGCGACGAGTAGAGCGCGGGCCGAAGGCATCGCCCATACGCCATTGGCTTGCGAACCCGCAAACTTGGTCATTGCGATGCTCCTGAATCCGATCGAGGGACGAACATGCCAATTGGCCGAGGAACCATGGGCGAAACATCGGGCGCCGAGATTGCAGCCGTGACACCGCTCGACGGCTTAAACGCCAGCAACCGATCACGCGTTTTCATGAGATCGGACCGCGTGACGAATAGCGTCGCAGCCGCTGATGACTGACCGCTGGACGCCCACCTCGGCGGCAGTTCGATGGTCAGCAGATCTGCAAGCTTTGCGACGTATGCTCGCGTCTCGTCTGGCAGAGAGGTGCCTGCCAGATGCTCTTCGTAGCGAGCTGGTCCCGCATTGTACGCGGCGAACACGCCAGGCGAGCCATAGCGGTCAAGCAGTTCGCGCAAGTAGGCCGTCCCGGCCAGAACGTTGTCGTGTGGGTCGTAGGGATCGTTCCCGAGATCGTACCGCTCGCGAAGTTCGGCCCAAGTCGCCGGCATGATTTGCATCAGGCCCATTGCTCCTCTGGGCGACTTGGCGTGCAGGTTTCCAGCGCTTTCGACGTTGATGACCGAAACGATCCAGTTCATCGGAATCGCAAAACGTTGCGAGGCTTCGTCGACGACAGTTGCAAACGGGTTGCCTGCCTGAGCAACCGCTTGACCTAATGCCCTTCCACTCTCAGCTAGAGCAGCACCGTCCGACGCAGCGAAAACAAGCAGCAGCGACACGACAGTCCAAACACGCACGCCCGACCGAGTCAAGCATGCCGTTTTGCTCGCGCCCGTCCTGGGTAAAGCCGCTTCGCGCCGGCCATGCGGCCGCCCTGGACTGCCGCGGCGCGCGTCGGCCCTGCAAGCGTTGGTCGGGACGGAGGAATGGTCCCGCGATCGATCGAACAGAGGAATGACGGGGTAAGAGCGTGGAACACGCACGATCACTCCTCCCACGTCCACACGGGCAGCGCACGGCCGATCACTGCCGACGCCGGCAAGAATCCAAAGTATCGGCCATCAAGAGAGTCGTGAGACTGCCAGTTCATCAGAAACAGCTCGCCGTCGCCGACGACGCGGCAGCCCTGCCATTTCGGCAGCGGCCGGCCACGTCCGTCGCGGTTCCGCGCCTCGCCCATTGCAATCTCGTCGACCGAAATCGTGAGGCCGGTTCTGCAAACACTCTGCCCGGGAAGGGCGAGTACGCGCTTCAACATGGGGACGCCCATGGGCAAATAGCCGTTAAGGTCGAGGAAGGTCGCGAGCGGCTCCGGCGGCTGCACGGCGACCAATTCAGTGACTTGGAATTGGTCCACCGGTCGGAGGCTGTAGAGACCGATCGGCGCGCTCGCGGACGCGTTCCAGATGTAACGCGGAAGCGGTTCCAGGACGAGCGTCGCGACGAGCGCAGCAGCAGTCCCAAACGTCGCGAGGAGCATCTTCAGGCGGCCCGTCATCGCATCACCTTTTGGCGGTGAAGCCAGGCCGCATGGCGGGCCATCGTATACGGACGCGGGTTTTCGTTGACGGAGAGGCGGTTATGAACGTGACGCCAATGATCAGGCGCGACGTCAGCCGGATCGATGCCGAGCGCCTCAACGGCATCGATCATCTGCAGCACTCGCTCGACCTTCGGCCAGCCGGACAGGCGCAGCAGAATCTCTCCGCCGGGTGTCACATAAGGGACGGTCGAGCAGCGCTGTCCCGGAGCGACCGCGCGCAAGATGTCGATCCGCGAAATGATTGTCCCAAAGTCGTTGGAGGTCCAACGGACGAAAGCAAAGATGCTGCCGGGCGCAAATGACAGGACGCGCCGATGGCGATCAAGCTTCCGTTCCTTGACGATACGACCGAACCGAATGCGGTTTTCGATGCGCTTCTCGAGCCACAGCACCTCCACTTCGGTGAGATCGCTCATGCGACCGCTCCCTGATGCTGGAACGAAGTGCTGTGAGCGTTGGGGCCGGTGAAGGACCGGCTTGGCTTCTGCCGGCAATCAGGATTGACGGCACCCCGCTGCCAGCCACCTCTAGTGCGGCTGGTCGTCTGGTCCGTTAGAAAAAATCCGAAGGATTTCTGGTTAGTAAAGTTAGAGCGGCTGGAAAGCTCGCAGAAGCAAGCTCTTAAGTTCGATTCCGGTCCCCGATAGCACGAGGATCGGGTCCCCGAAAGCACGAGGGTTGCGGTCCCCGATAGCACGAGTTGATTCACAGGTTGTCCTCCGAATTTGGAACGAGACCGCGCCGCCGCAGGCGTGCCGTTAAGGGATGAACAGGCTGAGGGGCGAAGTTCAGCCGCTCGGTACCGTTCGGATCGCGCGTCAGCGCGAGCTGATAGCCGGGCAATGTCTGGCGCTGAACGATCTGGCGTATGTCGTAAGCAAAGTGCTTGAGCGGGGAGAGGATGCCGGACTTGGCATGGAGGTGCACAAGGTCAAAGCTCCAGCCGCCGTCCTGGCGTCCACCGTGCTTGCGCACGAGCCGGTAGAGCCATCGTTCAAGTCCGCCCGTCAGCTCGAAATAAGCGCGATCGATCGTCAGCACGAGCGCGTCGTCGATGACGCCGGCATAGAACCAATCAGGCAGGATCAGTTCGAGTCCAAATGGACGACCGTTTGCATCGGCAGTCTCCTTCCACTCGTTGATCCAGGAGAAGCGATGCCGCCGCCGTTCTGTCGGCTGGCGGATCGAAGTCATCACCGTCGTTGACTGAAGTCTGTCGAGACCAGCCTTCAACCGGTCATAGTCTCGCGCGCTAGTCCCGCGGCCGACAAACGTCAGGATTTCATAAGGCGTTGCAGCCATCAGGCGCGACGTCTTCAAGCCGGCGTCACGTGCTTCGACGATCTGGGACGCGGCCCAGATCAGAACGTCTGCATCCCAAATGGTCGCCATGCCGTGTTCCGGAACAGCCTCGACACGAATTGCGATCGCGCCGGCACGGAAATCGATCGGCACAGTTCGCTTTGTTTTTGCAAGCGAGAAGAACGGATAAGCCATCAGATCCTGCGCGTCGCGTGGCGCAAGATCGCCCGGCAGCGCCCGAAAAAGCTCAAGCTGATCTCGCTCGGAATGGTGTTTACGCCGCATAGTCACGGCTCTCACGCGGGCTATCAGCGACGTTCCTGACCTGCGTAGGGACGCAGGGCCGGATGCTTCTTGGCGGGGAGCACGGTCCCCTTGCCGGGATCGGATGTCGACGTCTTGGCGCCGCGGTCGGCCCACGCTTTCAGATCATCCACTGCGTAGACGACACGTCCGCCAATCTTCCGATACGTCGGTCCCGTGCCGTATGTGCGGTGCTTTTCCAGCGTACGACCGGACAGGCCAAGATAGCGCGCGGCCTCAGGTGTACGCAGGAATCGCGGGGGAAGACCGGCCATCGGATCGGGCATTTGAGAACTCCAAGAAGACAGCGCACTACGTTTGGCTAGGCCGGCGTGTGTGCGGTCATCATGGAGGAGCAGGTTCTCGGAGGGGGATGCCGAATATGGAGGGTGCGGCTTTCGGCACCCCTCCGGGGCGGCGCTACTCGTCCTTGCGCCCGGGCCGCAGAAGTTTGCGGTAACCACCGCGCATCAACGCGAGGCCGCCTTGCACCAGGCGAATGGTTCGATTGCGCAGATCATGCGTCTTCCAGGCGCGATCGGGGATGCATTTTTTGCCGAAGAGCGCTTCGGCGATAGCGCGATAACTGCTGCCGGCACTATGCCCATCGAGCGCGCGGATCGCGGCGCTCAGGCGTTCGCGCCGCTGTTTTGATAGTGTGTGAAATGCAGGACCTGGCACGCGTCCATTCATCGTGCGCCACAACCGTCGGGCTGCGTACGCACGTGCGTCGAAATCGCTATCGAGCGGCAGTTCGGCTGTGTATGACGCGCCGAGCACCGGCGGCTCTTTGGACCAGACACGATGATCTACCGCGCCAATACGCAGCACGGCATGCCAGCCATCGACAGCGCGGCGCATCTGGCCAGCCGTAAGGTCGAGCAGTGGCTGAGACGACGACCTGCTGTCCGCCGCCGTTGCCACCTTGACCGGAACGACCGCCGCTAAAACCTCAGGCGCCCAAAAGATCGTCTGTTCGTCGAAGGACCTCTGCGGGTCATGGGCGAAAGCAGAGACCCCACCTCCTCCTGAATTCTGCGGTTACTTCGCCATCTGGGCTACTGGCGATCATCGCCTCATATTCGCGTCGATAGTCCGCGTTGCGACGGAGACATTCCCAGGCGATGTCGGTGATTTCGGCGTCTTGTAGGCTCTTGTAGGATTCCGGCGACCGCCAGTCGAATTCAGGCATTGCTTCCGCCCCATTACACGCTGCTAACAACGATTGCGGCGCAATAGGTATGAACGAAGCGGTTGTAGGAAGCCCCTAGTTTGGCACCACGTGGTGCACCGGAATGACCACCCGATTAGCAAGAGAAAATAGTTCTGCCTGCAAGTCGCCAGCCGCTGATTTCCTTCTATTTCGAGCCGGTGCCTCGTAAGAGGCGCCCTTGCTCAGTCACCCATTTGGCACGCGCAAGGTGGCTCTGATATGCGCTCAGCGCACGCTCCGGCTCTCGCTCGGGGTCAATATGCAAGACCACTCGAGCCACTTCGCGCCAGTCGGCCCTCTCACCTTCGGCCTGCAAAAGGCGGACGTACGTGACCACATGCTCTTCGTCATAGGCCGTCAGCGTTGGCTCGTCCGGCGCACTGTCCGCTACGTCTGGATCTAGGGTTGGCTTCTGCATCACACCCGCTTTTAGAACGCCTACAAGCTACGCCATGGTTTGGTCGCAATCCAGACCTCCGCCGCGTTGGAAGCCTGAATATGCGCTCGATAAATCGGCAACCTAAGTCGGCCACGTACGTAGCATCGCCTCAGACATAGCATGTTCGGACACGAATAGGAACGATCGTTCCTAGAACGATCGTTCCGGCTCAGTTCCCATATCGGCCATGGATCTCAAAGAGATCATGGCTGTGAACCTGCGTCGGAAACGCCACGATCTACAAATGACGCAGGAGGAGCTGGCCGAGCGCGCGGGTTTAAGCGCCCGTTACGTCGGTGCCATCGAGCGTGGCGATGTATCAGCAAGCGTCACCGTGCTCGGGCAAATTGCTGAAGCATTGGGGATCGAACCGGGGGACCTGCTCAAAAAGGCTGCGCGGCTTAGCAAATCGTGAGCCGCCTCAGGCCGACCGCAAAGCGCCCCGCCCGGCGGACCGGACGGGGCTGGTGGGGCGCTCTTACTCGCCGGTCTTGCGCGGCCGCGACCAGAGCAGGGTGTAGCCTTCACCGCCCTCGTCGTCGAACAGGTTCGCGTAGATCGGCGCGTTGAACGAGGGGTCGTCGAGCTTGAGCGAGAGGTAGTCGCGGCCTTCCTCGGAACGCTTCGACCAGGCTGCGCCGATCTCCGCCCGGCCCACATAGATGCGGTGGCTGGGGGCGTTGTCATTGGAGCGGTTGGTCTCGGCGACGATGCGGACGCCCTTGGCCTTCAGGCTCAGGGTGACGATCTCGCCCTGGAATTCGTTGCCGACCTTCTTGAAAGAGCCGATGTTAGCCATGTCACTTCTCCTGTTGTGTTTCGAGCCCGCGACCACCGCGGCCTCGATGGCGATCTGCAGGTCGAAGACGATCGGCGACGCACCCGCTCGCCGGCCGAAGCGCAGCGGAGGGCGCCGTTGTGGCGACTTTCTTGTCTCGCGAGGAATGGGCGAAGCCCAGGGGAAGAAAGTCGCATCAACGGCGTTGCGGCTCAGACGATCGAGGCGAAGCCGGTCTTCGGCCAGATCAAGCCATCAACGAGGCCACGTGCGTCCGCGTGCTGAACCACAATCTCTGGAGAAGCCTGGCTAACTCGGTTTTGATGAACAAGAGGTCGGAACGATTCAGCGCGGAAAGAGAAACAATCTCCTGCAAAGGGCGGCATCGTCTCCCAAGAACGGATCAGGTAACATCGCTCTGCCGCGGCTGCGTGGGCCAGACCGAATGCCGGCAGCTTGATCGAGAGTTCCGAGGAGGGACTGCCTCTCGCGCGCTCAAGTTTCGATCTCCGCTGTTCAACGCGCCGATCTACGCGAACCTGTTCGATGACGAAGGCGGTAAACGGACATCCTTCGAGCCATGCGGCCGTAAGAACTGGTCAGGACGGGTTCTCCACCGCCCCACCCGGCTCGAACGGGCGGGTCTCCGCCAAAGCCATCAGGCGCGTCCATGACGTAACGCCAATGCAAACTGCACCCAGGTAAGCGAAGACCTTACGCCAAGCCTGCGACGGCATCTCGATCTGGGACAGAGCGAATGCCACATGATAGCCGGCGACGGCAGCGGGGACAGCAAATGCGGTCGCGATGGCGATGCGCAAGGTCAAGGACCGGGTAATGGCGACGGCGGCCTGACCGACGGCAAGCGTCAACGCGCCACTGACCGTTCCGATAAGCAGCGCACCAAGCACGCCGGCGCCATTTTGAAACGCGGTCATCCCGATACTCAGTGCGACGAAAAACGGCAAGGCATTCACCGCGAGCGCAAAGATCGCCCAGCAGAACAAGCCGATGCCGAGTGTGTTGAGAACAAACCCAAGGGCGAGCATGGTGGTGGCTCCATGTGCATAGATCTGGCAGTCGCGCCTTCCACCACCACCACGGCGCAACTGGGACATAGGATCGAAACGAGGCGGAGTTGCGGCGCATGCACCCGCTCTATTGTCTGGAGGCGAGAAGACGGCGCTCACGCGCCGCCGAACCTCCAGACGGGAATGCCGAGGCGCTTAGCTTTGTCCGCCAGGTTGTCCTGGATTCCCGTGCCCGGGAAGTGCATGACGCCGATCGGCAGGAGTTCGAGCATGGCGTCGTTGCGCTTGAATGGGGCCGCCTTGGCGTACTTTGTCCAGTCGGGCTTGAAGGCGATCTGAGGCACCTTGCGATTGTTCGCCCATTTGGACGCGATAAGCTCCGCACCTTTTGGCGAGCCGCCATGGAGCAAGACCATGTCGGGATGCTTGGCGTGAACCTTGTCGAGGCGATCCCAGATCAGGTGATGGTCGTTGAAGTTGAGCCCTCCGGTGAGTGCGATCTTCGGTCCTGGCGGCAACATGACCTCGGTCTCGGCGCAGTGCTTGGCGGCGATGAAGTCGCGGGAGTCGATCATCGCTGCGGTCAGCGTACGGTGGTTGACCAGCGATCCCGATCGAGGGCGCCAGAATGAGCCGGTGTGAGTCTCGAAGCGCTCGATGGCCTGATCACGGAAGAGCTCCAGGCAGTTGCGGCGCTCAATCAATGTGATGCCTTCCGCTGTCACGCGCTCGAGTTCGACCGATCGAATTTCGGAGCCGTCCTGCTCTCGCTGGCTCTTTTGCTGCGCCTGTTCGTTATCGTCGAGCTGACGACCGACGCGGTCAACGGCTCGGTGAAACAGGTTGACGGTCGACCAGAGCAGATCGTCAAGGTCGGGCTCGAGTCGAGTATCACTCAACGTCGCGACCAGAGCATCGAAGATGTCAGCGACGGCACCCGTGACGCTCTTGCCCTCGGGAAGCGGCCGTGGATCGGGCTGGTCGTCGAAGGGGCGGTAACCGAAGAGCTGCAATTCGGTAAGAACGTGTTCGGTCGGAGATGCGGCGTGCGGCGGTTCGATGTCGTCGTGATCGGTCATGGAGGTGATCCTTTGCCGGATCGGCCGCGACCATCGCGGCCTTCGTGGCGATCACTCAGACGGCAGGCGGAACGGGCCAGAACCCGGAGCGGAGCGGAGGGCCGAAGCGCAGCAGAGGATGGCGGAGGCCGGCTATTTTGCTTCGCGATGCAAAGCGCGCTCGCCAGATGGCTAATGTGTCTTCTCGTTGCCGGCGCGCGGCGGAAAATAGCCGGGCGCAGCCATTGCCGGCCCGAGCCGCTTGCCGTCCGATCGCCCTCTAGAAGGCCGTGGTCGCGTCCTCTTCCGGCAGTGGCCGCACCGCGACCGACCTGTCGACGCCCATCGAATTGCTCCGGGGCTATTCCGCGGTTGCCATCGACGAATGCAGGAAACGGACGACGTCCTCTGGTACGAGTTGAAGCCGCAACGCTGCTCGGAGGGTCTCAAGGCCGAAGATGTGCAGGTCTTCGTTGAAATCGCCCAGCCGGGGTGACAATGCAATCGCTTCAATGCCGGCGTCTTCCGCGCGCTGGGTGAGAGTTGCCTGCACGGCATCTCCGGCAGCATCTGCGTCGCAGGCGATATAGAGCCGACGCAGGCCAGACGGCAGCATCATAGCTGAGAGGTGATTGGCCGAGAGCGCCGCGACCATAGGCATGGTCGGCAGCGCGTAACGCAGCGAGAGCATGGTCTCGATACCCTCGCCGGCAGCGAGCACGTCGTCCACTACGCCGAAGCGAACGGCGTTGCCGAGCAGGTCGCCCATGGCCCGTCGTGGCGTGTCGATCGGAGCCTTGCCGAGACGAATGCGATCAAAGCCGTCTGGATCGAGCCAGGTTCGGTGCGCTCCAGTGATTCGTCCCTGAAGGTCCGTGACGCAGGCAATCATCGCCGGCCAGGTTTCGGTCGCAGAATGCTCATCCGGACGATAGAAGCAACGAGGGTGGAAGCGCAAGCTCCCGCCATGGTGGATGCGGGCTATTCCACGGCGCTGCAAATACGTTTCGACCACCGTTCCTTCGATCGGGCCGGATATCGCAAAGAGCCGACGGGCGGCTTCCTGCGATCCAGCGGGCGCCACCGAGCGAACGGGTTTCGAGGCCAGCTGCGGCTCAGGACGAGGCTGCTTCAAAAACCGTCTCGCCTCCTCAATGACCTCGCTGAAGTCGCGCAAACCGCGGCATTCGCGGATGATGTCGAGGAGGTCGCCATGTTGGCCGGTCGCAGCGTCAGTCCACTTGCCGGCGGCGCCCTTAGATGATTCCTGGAGCCGCACGAACATCGAGCGGCCCGGCGTGTTGTGGACGTCGCCGACCACCCAATACCGCCCCGCCCGCTCGCCATTGGAGAGATAGTATCGGCACACGGCCTCGGCCTCGCGCGCGAGGCGGCGTGCCAGTTCGGAGGCTTCGGAAGCCATCACGCGGCTTCCCGTTGACTGACGCGCGCAAGCGGATAGGTGTCGAGCACCTTTGTCAGGATCCCGACGCCGCTTGCGTCGGTGGGCACGAACATTCGCAGCTTCCAGGAGATGATCTCCCCGAAGAGGCCGTAAGCGCGGAGGCGATCGCGCATCGTGTCGTTGAATCCCGACAGCTCGATGCGCCATGCACCCATGACCCGGACGCGCCGAAGCTGGAGCCCCTCCGCGAGGTCGAGGACGGTGCCTCCCTCCATCACCGCGGCAAAGGCAGCGTCCGGTGACAGCGTGGGCGCGTCCGCCGAAATGGCGTTTGCGACCCACGCGGCAGAAACCTTACGGCCGATGATGCGTTCGCCCGCATCGGTCTGGAGCCGATAGACGCGGGTCGATTCGTTCGGCAGCCGCTTCCAGATCGGCAGCAGCAATCCCGCAACGACGTGGATCGTGCTTTCCGTGAACTCGGGGACCTGGGCAAGCTCCGCCAGCCAGGCCGCGGCGAAGCGTTCACGATCCACATCGACCCAATGGCTCTCCGCCATCATGGTCAGGGGGACCCTGTGCTGTTCCATAGGCCGGATCAGACAGACACGGCGCTCGATCTCGCCGTCGTCGAGCATAACGCTCGCTGTTGGGATCTGCACGGCGGCTCGTCCCGACCGCTCATTAGTCAGCAGGACAGCACCACGATCGGAGAGAAGAGCAAGAGCGTCATCCAGTCTCACAGGATGATTGCGCTGGCGTTGGGTGATCGTGAGCAGCCGGGTCTCGGCGCCAGTACCCGGATGGGCATAGATCGTCCGCCGGTCGGTGACGACAAAGCTCTCGGCGCGGAGCGTTTCCAGCCCGAGGTCGTAGGTGCTAGAGGCGACCGCGCCCTCGATCCGAGCGGTCAAGAGCTGCTCGAAGGCTGTGAACAGGACATTCTGCAGATCGATGGTGAGCGCCAACAACCTGTTCAGGAAGGTCGTGATCGGCGGCAGGTCGTCCCTGAGCCCATTGGCGTCCGTCAGCTTCAGGCCGGTCGCATCCTCGAACCTCTCGAGCGAGCAGCCGTCCACCTTGCCTCGCACCAGCAGCGTGTAGAGTTGACGCAAGGCATCGCGCCCGTAATGGCTTTCGAGATTGTCCTCGGGCCTGAACAGGCCCTGCCCTCCGGTCTGGCGCTGGCCCCGCGTAATGGCACCCAACGTGTCGAGCCGGCGGGCAATGGTGCTGAGAAAGCGCTTTTCGGCCTTCACGTCGGTCGAGATGGGCCGAAACAGCGGCGGCTGCGCCTGGTTGGTGCGGTTGGTCCGCCCAAGGCCCTGGATCGCAGCATCTGCCTTCCAGCCGGGCTCGAGCAGGTAATGGACCCGCAACCGGCGATTCCGGGCCGACAGCTCGGCGTGATAGCTCCTCCCCGTACCACCAGCATCGGAGAACACGAGGATGCGCTTGACGTCATCCATGAAGGCCGATGTCTCAGCAAGATTGGCCGAACCGGCGCGGGTTTCGACCACCAGCCGGTCGCCCTTCCGAACGATGCGGCGCGAGCGGCCAGTCACTTCGGCGACCAAGTCGGTGCCGAAGCGCTGCACGATTTGATCGAGCGCGCCAGGTACCGGAGGCAGCGAGGCGAGTTTCTCGATGAGGCGCTCGCGACGGGCGAGGGCTTCCCGGCTCTCGACTGGCTGGCCATCGCGATAGACAGGGCGGGAGCAGAGGTTGCCCTCCGAGTCGGTGAAGGGCTCGTAGAGCTGAACCGGGAAGGAATGGGCGAGATAGTCGAGCACATACTCGCGCGGGGTAATGTCGACCTGGACGTCGCCCCAGTCTTCAGTCGGGATCTCGGCGAGCCGGCGCTCCATCAGTGCTTCGCCCGTTGAAACAATCTGGATGACGGCGGCATGGCCGGCGTCGAGATCGCGGTCGATCGATCGGATGAGCGACGGCGTCTTCATCGAGGTCAGGAGGTGACCGAAGAAGCGCTGCTTCGCGCTCTCGAAGGCCGAGCGGGCGGCGGATTTTGCTTGCCCGTTCAGCGTTCCGGTTTCGCCGGTGATGTTGGCGGCCCGCATCGCCGCGTCGAGGTTGTTATGGATGATGCTGAACGCACCAGCATAGGCGTCGTAGATGCGAACCTGCTCCGGCGTTAGCTGGTGTTCAACGAGCTCGTACGCGACGCCCTCATAGGATAACGAGCGAGCGGCGTAAAGACCGAGCGCCTTGAGGTCGCGCGCCAGCACCTCCATCGCCGCGACTCCTCCCTCCTCGATTGCCTCGACGAACTCGGCGCGTGTGGCGAACGGGAAGTCGGTACCGCCCCAAAGGCCGAGGCGTTGGGCATAAGCGAGGTTGTGGACCGTGGTGGCGCCGGTCGCCGACACATAAACCACGCGAGCATTGGGCAAGGCGTGCTGGAGCCTCAGCCCTGCGCGCCCCTGCTGAGAGGCCGCCTGGTCGCCACGCTCGCCCTTGCCCCCGACCGCATTCTGCATCGCATGGCTCTCGTCGAAGACGATCACTCCGTCGAAGTCGGAGCCCAACCATTCAACGATCTGCCGGACACGCGAAAGCTTCTC
This sequence comes from Bradyrhizobium diversitatis, assembly GCF_016031635.1. GTDB lineage: Bacteria > Pseudomonadota > Alphaproteobacteria > Rhizobiales > Xanthobacteraceae > Bradyrhizobium > Bradyrhizobium diversitatis. The sequence continues at coordinate 6,609 of NZ_JACEGD010000022.1, read as the reverse complement.
GCCACGCTCGTCGGTGCGTAGCGTGGCGTAGGTGGCAAAAAGGATGCCTTCCGAAAGCCGGATCGGCGTGCCCTGGCGAAACCGGGACAGAGGCGTCACGAGCAGCCGCTCCATGCCGAGCGCGGACCAGTCGCGCTGCGCGTCCTCGATCAGCTTGTCGGACTTGCTGATCCAGACCGCCCGGCGGCGGCCCTTGAGCCAGTTGTCGAGCAGGATGCCGGCGACCTGCCGTCCCTTGCCCGCGCCGGTGCCATCACCCAAGAACCAGCCGCGACGAAAGCGGACGGCGTTCTCCGCATCATCGCGCGCGGCGGCCACAACATCGAAGGTCGCATCGACCGTCCAGGAGCCCCCGAGAAAATCAGAATGCGCTTCGCCGGCATAAATGACGCTCTCGAGCTGGGCGTCCGACAGATTGCCATCTGCCATCAGACGCGAAGGCAGGTGCGGCCGGTAGGACGGCCTCGGTGGCGCAACGGACGCCATCGCCGCCGACTGCACGAGCTTGGTCGGATGCGCGCACGCCCCTGGTATACGGATCGACTGCAATCCGTACTCCTCATAGAGCGCATCGGTGAGGCGCGCGCCCTCGGGCGGCGACCATTCGACGGTCTCGTACGTAAGTTCCACACCTTCCGGCGCGCTCCTCGAAGTGAACGATGGGCTTGGTACAACGGTGCCGGCCGATCGGGATATTGCAGGGCGCCGACTGACGTCGGCTACGACCGTCGCGGCGACTGGCAGCCTCGGAGGCACATGCTGGGTTATCCAATTGAGCAAGGTGGCGACATCGCCGGCCATGCCTTGCGAGGCAGCAAAAACCTTCGGATCGGCAGCGGGCAACTTGTCGATTACGAGCAGCCTCGCGTCGGTCTGAGTGCCGTGCTTGGCGTAGACGGCGCCGTCGATCGCGGCAGAGAACACGACCCGCCCGCGCTCCTGGAGACGAACAAAGGCCTCCAGCCACGCCGGGTTTTCCGGGGCAAGGCCCTCGCCAGCGATGGCGACGAGGCGCCCACCGTCGCAAAGACGCGCGAGCGCCGAAGCGATGTGCCGGAAAGCGGCATCCGCCATCCGTCGATCGACATTCGCCACCGCGGAGAACGGCGGATTCATCAGGACGACGCTCGGTAAGACGCTCGCAGCGAGGCGATCATCGATCTGCGCGGCGTCGAACCGCGTGACTTCAACGTTGGCAAACAAATGATCGAGCAGCGCTGCGCGGCCTTCGGCCAACTCGTTCAATATCAGAGCGCCACCGGCGAGCTCGGCAAAGATAGCGAGCAAGCCGGTCCCCGCAGACGGCTCCAGAACGCGGTCGCCTGGCGTAATGCCGGCTGCGGTGCATGCGGCGAGCCCAAGCGGGATCGGCGTCGAGAATTGCTGAAACGCCTGACCGTTCTCGGAACGCCGCGTATGGGTCGGCAGACAGCTCGCGATTTTCGCCAGCATTGGCAGCATGGCAGCTGTCGAGCCAACCTTGGCGCGCATGGCCGGGCCGAACTTGCGAAGGAATAGAACCGTTGCCGCTTCGCAGACGTCATAGGCGGTCTTCCAGTTCCAGGCGCCGGACGCGTCCGAGGCACCGAAGGCAGCCTCCATGGCACCACGCAGGACGGCGGCATCGATGCGACGGCCGCGTTCCAGATCGGTCAAGAGCTGTCGCGCGGCCCTGACGGCGGCCGAGGTGAGACTTGCAGCGGCACGCATCGAGAGGGGCGCGGCGGCGGCGCCTGGGAAAGATTCGGTCATGGCAGGATTTCTTTCGGAGAGCAGGAACGGGTCGAACCGCCGGGCGCTCTCGTTTAGGACCACGGCGATTCAAACCCTTCCCGGCCAGCCTCTCCCTCTCAGACGTCGACAAAAAAATAGGGACCGGCGCTGTGCACCGGTCCCCGACCAACGCAGGACAGCCGGAGCCATCCCGCACGATGACGTCACTCAGCCGCGTCCAGCTGTTGTGCATCCTCGTCGCCGACGTTCTCCTGATCCTCCTCGTCGGCGAGAAATTCGGGCAGGCCCGCTTCGCCCTCCTGCCCCACTGGCACCGCAGCGGGATCGACGAGACGCAGCGGCTCCGGCAACCAGCCCGAGCCATCCAGAAGACGCTCGGCCTCCTTGGCCATGTCGGCCTTCTTCAAGTGGTCGATCAGTTGGGCCGACGACTCGCCCCTGGCTTCCCGCACCGCCTCCAGAATGCGCGGCTTGGTGACCCGGCCGAGATAGTTGTCGACGGAGGGCTTCCACCCTGCCTGAATCATGTCGAGCCCGACCGCCCGCGCCAGCACATCAGCCTGGTCGAGACGCGTGCGGACGCCCTGGGCTGAGACGCGACCCTGATTGTAGCGGTTGGCCGGCTCATAGACGGCATTGACCGCAAATGATGCACAGTGGGCGAACAGCGATGCCTGTGCACCACCATCGAGAGCCGTCAGCGCATCCCAAAGATCGTTCTCGCTCTTCGGCAACCGTGCCTTCCAGGCCTCATGTCGCGCCTCGACGGCCTTAGCGGAGGCGCTTTCCCTCAGCCCCGGAGCTTGAGCGGGAAAGGTCGGTGTGCGTAGACCAATCTCGAGACAGCTTCCGGACGATGCGAACCGGTAAAAGGCCGTCAGCACGAAGTTGTGCAGCACCGCCTGAAACGCAATCGCGGGGTTTTCTGCCAGCGCATCCCGCAATGCCAGCGTGCGATGCGCTGTCAACTCGGTGATCAGCCGATCCGGCAGAGGCCTGGCGGCGTCCTCATCATCCTCTTCAGCATCAGGAGCACTACCCGCAACGGCGATCACCGTGCGCTGGACGGAAGGGCTCTCTTCTTGACCTTCGGTCGACGACGCATCGGCGCCCTGCCCGACATCACGATCAGTTGCCGGCGCCTCGTCCTCTGGACGGACGTAGCCCCGGTCCACCGAAAGGCGTCCTTCGGAATCGATGCTGATGAAGACACCAGCTCGGGCAATCTCGGTCGGACCGTAGAGCATCGGCCGATCTTCGAACGCCGCCAGCGCCGACTCGATTTCGCCGAGACGTTGATCGACCTCGTCCGGCAACTCGTCGGCATCCTGGTAGTCGGATTCAAGCTTGGCCTGCTCGGCATTCAGAGCATCGATGGTGGCCTGCTCCTCGGGCGAGAGATCGACAGGTTTGCCTTCGATTTCTCGCAGGCCTTGAGTGTGACCGTAGGGAAAATCCGTAGCCACCGAGATCCACTTCCAGCCCTCAGCAGCAATCGTCTCGGCTTCGGCTTTGAGCCTTTCCGTCACGAGGCGCTCGAGCAACACGACGTCCTGCAGCCAACCGCCGTCATCGTGCTGAAACAGGTCGCGCAGCACGATGCCGCCGGCCTGCTCAAACGCATCGAGCCCGACGAATTGGGCACGGCGGTCGGAGGCGCGGACCGTGTGTTCCGTAAGTATCCGGCGGATCTGGTACGGCTCGTCGTTCTGGGAGCGGCTCACATTATCCCAAACCTGCTCCTGACGCGCATGATCGCCAGTGACGGCAAACGCCATGAGCTGCTCCAGCGTCATGCCGTCATCGGCATAGACGTCGTGCAGCTTTGGCGAGACCGACGCCAGGCGCAAGCGCTGCTTGACGATCGTCGGCGCCACGAAATGCCGCGCGGCGATCTCCTCTTCGCTCATACCGCCATCGCGGAGGATCTGGAACGCGCGGAATTGATCGAGCGGATGCAGGCCGATGCGCTCGTCGTTTTCCGCAAGCGAGTCGTCCTCGGCGACACCGCCATCCCTGACCACACAGGGGACCGCTTGGGTCTTCGCCATACGCTTCTGCTTCACCAAGAGTTCAAGGGCGCGGTACCGCCGCCCGCCCGCAGGAACCTCGAATATGCCAGTCTCCGTGCCGTCGGCATCGACGACGGCACGGACGCTGAGGCTTTGTAGCAAGGTGCGTTGCGCAATGCTCTCGGCCAATTGCTCGATCGAGACGCCGGCCTTGACCCGGCGAATATTGGACTGGCTCAAGACCAGTTTGTTGAAGGGAATGTCTCGGGATGGACTGAGTTTGATCTTCTGAACGGCGCTAGCCATGTCGGATTCTCCGCGACGGGCGGCCGAAAGACTCTCTCTCGACCTCAAACCCGTCACGAATTCAACCGCCCGTCCTCTCACTCTCTGAGGCCCCCGCCCGCAGGCAAGCCGAAACGGCCGGCCGACGCACTACGCGGCCTCCTCGTCGCCCTCGTCGACAGAGGCGATCGGCCGTTGCTGGAAGCCGAGCAGGAAATCGGCGGCCTTCGACGCCGCGCTCGCCGCCCGTACGACGGCGCGGTTGTCCTCACGCAGCACCTCCAGCCAAGAGCCAATATAGTCGGCGTGGCGCACGGTCGGCACGATGCCAAGTGAAGCGCAGACGAACGCACCCGCCATCTCGGCGACATATCCTGACAGTCCAGCGCCATTCAGAAAATTTAGCCCGTTGGAGATAAGCTTTGGTTATGCGGCATCACTTCGGTTCGCCGCTGGACGTGCATCCGGGAATGTTCCACGCCCAACCTGACTTGTGCCGAGCGACAGGGAACTTGTGGTGCTCAAAATCCACAACCGTCAGTTTTCATTTGCCGCGCATATCTTTTGAAGTTGACGAATGACCGCTCTCCTCTAGCGTTGTTCACGTTAGCAAGGGGGAGTCGAGGGGCTAAGGGCGAGGGCTGCCCATGGCACGTTTGACGGCTGGCTGCGGCGCTGCATCAAAGACAACGCGACTGTCGCGCGCCAACATAACAGTTGAGCTGAAATCACTTTCAGCTTTACGAGAATTCAACCCACCCTCCCTAAGGGATCGGGGATTACACGTCCTTCAAAAACTCGCAGCGCACGAGAGGCGCAAAACCGTCCTCCGACGCTATTTGCTTGAAACAGCTGCGTCGATCATCGTGCTCTTCATCATTCAAGGAAGAGCTTGGGCTGACTGCGCGATTAACCCTGGTGCCGTAACCTGCACACCGCCCACCGATCCGGGTACGTTCACCGTATCTCCGCCTCCTCCACCCGGACCGACCGCCACCGTCGCTGTGACTAACGGCGCGAGCGTGACGGGCTCGTTCACGCTCGATGCCTTCAATTCGATCATCTTCAACAATAACGGCAATATCAGCGGCAATATCACGGCTGGGGGTATCACGCCCAATGGAAGCTTCACGTTCAATCAGAATGGAATCCTGAGCGGAAACCTGACCACCACCAGCACCGGAACGAACGCTCTGACGGTCCAGGCCAATCGCTCGATCAATACCGTGACGATGACGGGCGCCCAAAATACGATCGATAATTTCGGCGTTCTTAACCAAACCGTCACTCTGACCGCCACCGATCCAGCTTCGGGCTTAAACACAATCATCAACCGCGCCGGTGCGGCGATCAATCAGCTCAATCTCACCGCGACGACAAACGTCATCGATAACAGTGGCGTACTCAACCAGGGCCTCCAGTTCAACAACAGCGCCACCGCCACCGGCAATCCCAACTACGACAACACGATCGACAACCGGGCTGGCGGCGTCATCAACGGCATCACCAGCAGCGGCACCGCCAGCAACAACGTCGACAACTCCGGAACGATCAACGGCCCCACCAACCTTGCAGGCAATTATAACACCTTCGTCAATCGCGCGACGGTGAACGGAGGCGTCACCTTCGGTGGAGGCAATGACGTTTTCGCTCAGGTCAGCGGCACCGTCTGCTGCACGATCAACCTCGGTGACGGCACCAACCAGGCCTTCACTTTCGCAGGCACGATCAGCTCGAATATCCAGTCGGGCTCTGGAAACGATTTCCTTTACTGGGGCGGCGGAAACATTGTCACCGGTTTTAACCTAGGTGCTGGCAATGACACAGCACTGTTGTCCAATCTCACTTCAACCAATCTGACCCCCGGATTGCCGGTCGACGGCGGTCAGGGCAATGACCAACTCGTTTTCAGCCGTTCGCAGAACGGAGCGAACGGCACCTCGGTATCGCAGCTCTGGAATTGGGAAAGCATCAGACTTACCGCCAGCTCACAACTCACATTCAGTAATTTCAGCACACTGACGCTAGGCGACAGCGGGACCGGGACCGGCACGCTTTCAATCGAAAGCGGAAGCTCCGTGCTGGCCGGAAATGGTACTCATACGGTAAGGCCCTATGATCCGACCGCCCTTGCTACCGTCAATAACGCAAGCCTCATTGACCTGACCAACGCCGGGACGTCGCTCACCGATCAGTTCGTTATCTATGGCGATTATGTCGGCCAGAACGGAAAGCTCAATCTGCAAACCTATCTCGGCACCGACAACTCCCAGTCCGACCAGCTTGTCATCCAGAAGAACTCATCGGCGATCGCAACTCCCTCCGCGTCCGGTTTAACGTCCATCTACGTGACTAACGTGAACGGTCCTGGTGCTCCGACGATCGCCGACGGCATCAGGGTCGTCGATGCGGTGAATGGCGCAACAACAACGTCCGGGGCCTTCACGCTCGGCGCGCCGGTCGGCGCAGGGGTATTCGAATATCAACTGTTTCGCGGTGGCGTCACGGCGAATTCCAATAACGACAACGACTGGTTTTTGCGTTCGACCGTGACCTCTCCGCCACCACCACCGCCGCC
>NZ_JACEGD010000021.1 GCF_016031635.1 Bradyrhizobium diversitatis | reverse complement strand
AAGCAGGCATCACAGTAACTCTGCCCAAACCGCTAACGTCCGGCGCTAAGGCAGACGGACGCTTCGGTAAACAGGACTTTGCCTATTTGCCAGAGGAGGACGCCTATCGCTGCCCGGCCGGGGAGCGGCTGTCATATCGCTATACGAATGAAGAAGACGGCAAGGTGCTGCGGCGCTACTGGACGACGGCCTGTCAAAGCTGTTCGCTCAAGACCCAATGCACGCCTGGGTCAGAACGGCGGCTTACGCGATGGGAGCATGAGCATCTGCTCGAGGCTGTGCAGCATCGCCTTGATGCGAACCCGCACGCCATGCGTCAGCGTCGCGAAACAGTCGAACATCCGTTCGGCACCATGAAAGCCCGCATGGGAGCGACACACTTCCTGACCAAAACGCTTCCGAAAGTGGCGGCCGAAATGGCGCTCTCCGTCCTGGCCTACAATCTGACACGGGTCATGAACATCGTCGGGGTCAAGCCGCTGATGGCTGCGATCGCGGCCTGACACCAAGCGATCATGACTTCCGCTCGACTGCCTAGCGACCGGCGTTTTTACACGACCAAGACCCACAGCCGACCAGATTTCGAACGGCTCTCAGCCGTCACAAGGACGGTCCGGGCCGAAACTTTCTTACCACTGGTGCGATGCGGCGGGCTCGCTTAAACGGGTCAAAGACCAAATCATCATTGCCGAGGTCGAAGGTGTCGGACATCAAGCGAGCCGCTGAACTCGAAGCTATCCGCCGAAAGCTTATTCCATTGACGGCGTACCGTCAGCTTCTCAACGGCCCCGAGCACGTGTCGGATTGGCTGCTGGTCAATCAGTCGATGATCGACACGTTCGCTGATGCCACCCACGATCACCAGTTTATTCACACCGACCGTCAACGAGCCGAGAGCGAAACGCCCTTTGGAGGAACAATTGCACATGGATTTCTCACGCTATCGCTCCTATCGGCGCTCGCTTTCGATGCGATGCCGGGCGTCGAGGGGATACGAATGGGTGTCAACTACGGGTTCGAGCGGGTTCGTTTCCTCAGCCCGGTTAAGTCTGGAGCCCGGGTGCGAGGTAAATTCCGTCTGATTGGATTGACCGAGCGCGCGGTCTCTATCCAGTCAGCATGGGACACGGTGGTAGAGGTTGAAGGTGTGATCAGGCCGGCTATCGCAGCGCACTGGATCACCTTGGCGTTGATTGATCCAGACGAGCGGCCAGTGCAGTCCCTTTGAAAGGTTCGGTTATGGCCCGATGGCGAAGTGTGGTTTTGGCCCAGGCCAGGTATGGTCAGCTGATCGGGGCACACCGGAAGTGACGCGGCGCCGTTCAAACCGGCGCTTCTGACCCATGGCGGACTCGAGGGTCGTACTCCCGCTCGCCAGAGCCTTTGGAGAGAGTCGAATTGAAGACGGCAGCCCGCAGCGCCCCGTTGTCCCTGATCAAGCACGTGACCCTGTTTGGTCTCAACTTCGCTGAGTTCGCGGTGCTCGCGCGTGACCAAAGGCAATATGGACTAGCGGCGCCCTGATCGCTTAAGTTCTGCGACCTTAAACCTGTTGCCAGCGGCCAGGCTGCTGCACAACCAGTGGGCCTTGTTGCGGCCTTCGCCCAAGAACGTCTTTGTTTCGACGCAACCCAAGTAAGATGTGTGGGTGATGGTGTCACGGCAGGTTGGTGAGAAGGGTCCGTAGTCTATTTGGCCGCCCGACTCGCTACATCCGATCCAGGGCTCCTTGCCTTTCGGAAAACTCGATGCACAGCCACCGTTGCAACTGCTGGCGACTTTCTCCAGGCTGGCAATCCTCCCCATAACAGAACCTGGCGCATATGCAGGCGCGCGCGCGGTTGACGGTCGAGTTGTTGATGCAGTCCGACGCGGCGCCGTTGTGTTTGTTCCCCGCTCCGAGACGTGCGGCTTCGCCACCTGTTTCGGCGCATCGACTGTGACGGGAGGAAGCGTCGCGGCGGAGCCGGTTGGGATCTGCGACGCCGCCGGGGCGCACAGCAAGACAGTCGACAAGACAGCGACGGTTGAAGGCACGACAAGGCTCGATGACAATCTCATGACCATGTCCTTCCAGGTCCGGGCGGGAAATGCCGCACCGGTAAGTGCACCCTAGCAGACATACTGGACTGCGCAACCTTTGGTTGGAGCATACAACCTGTCGATAACTGTGGCGTTGGTCACCTGGCCCTTCGCTGACATTCGGGTTGATCCGGATCTGAAGTCCGATAATGGCCCGTGACTCGCCTTCGGCGATCGTCGTCCCTAAGTCGCTCTTGGCCCTTCAGCGACATTGGTCGATTGCTGCTTCTCCACCGGTGTTGAGGCGTAAGCGGATATCAGGCGGCGGCCAGCCGCTTAATGAGTACACGGCTTAGCCGAACTTGTCCTTCCACGCCGGCAGCGCACCGGGGAACGGCAGCGCGGTCGCGCTGTACACGCCGCTTGCGATCGCGCGTGCGACCACGTTGGCGGCGACCATGCCGAGCTCGGTGAGCTCCACCAGCGGCTCTATCGGCTTCTCGCAGGTGGCCGCGGCAAACAGCACGTCGCCGTCGAGCGGGGCATGCACCGGATAGATCGCGCGGGCAAATCCGGTCTGGGCGATCATCGCGAGCCGCTTGGCCTGCGCCTTGTTCAGGATTGCGTCGGTGACGACGAGGCCGATCGTGGTGTTCTCGCGCTCACGCGCGGCCGGCCCGCCCTTGATGCGCATCGCCAGCATGTCGGGCGTGAACGCAGGCGGCAGGCCCTGTCCGCCGAACTCGCCGTTTTCCTCGAACGGCGCGGCCCAGAACCAGGGACCGTTGCCGACGGTGACGCTGCCGACCGCGTTCACCACCATGATCGCGGCGACCTTGACGCCGTTCGTCGTGACGGTCGACGCCGAGCCGATCCCGCCCTTGAAGGTGGCGGTGGTCGCACCCAGGCCCGCACCGACGCTGCCGAGCGCGAAGTCGGTGCCGGCGGTGGCGGCGGCGGCATAGCCGAGATCGCGATAGGGCGAGAAGCGGCCCCAGGCCTTGTTGCCGCCGTTGAGCAGGTCGAACACGATCGCGCCCGGAACGAGGGGGACCACGGCGTCCCGGACCCTGAAGCCGCGGCCCTGTTCGGCGAGCCAGGCCTGCACGCCGCCGCCGGCATCGAGGCCGAAGGCGGAGCCGCCGGAAAGCGCGATCGCATCGATCCGCTCGACGGTATTGGCGACGTCGAGCGTCGAGGCCTCGCGCGTACCTGGGCCGCCGCCGCGGACGTCGATCGCCGCGACGGCCGGCTGGTCGAAAATGATGGCGGTCGTGCCGGAGGCCACTTCCGTATTCTCGGCATGGCCGACCCGGACGCCGGCGATATCGGTGAGAAGGTTTTTCAAGACGGCCTCGTCGTTGAGAGCATTTCGCGATCTGCGATAGCGCAGCGATGCCGCAGGCTCAACCGGCGAGCGCGGTCCTGAGCATCTTGGCGAGCTCGGACTTGCGGTAGGGCTTGGCCAGCAGCAGCACGCCGGAATCGAGCCGGCCATGATGGACGATGGCATTTTCGGTGTAGCCCGAGGTGAACAACGTCTTCAGGTCCGGGCGGCGCCGGGCCGCTTCGTCGGCGAGCTGGCGTCCGTTCATGTTGCCGGGCATGATGATGTCGGTGAAGAGCAGGTCGATGGTCTCGTCGCTGTCGATGATATTGAGGGCCTCGGTGCCGTTGGCGGCCTCGAGCGCGGTATAGCCGAGGCTCTTGACCTGCGTCACGACATACTGCCGCACCAGCGCATCGTCCTCGACGATCAGGACCTTCTCGTCGCCGCCGGCGATCGGCGCGTTCTGGAACGCCTCGAATTCGGCATCCTGCACCCCGCTCGAGCGCGGCAGGTAGATCTTCACGCTCGTGCCGTGGCCTTCCTCGCTGTAGATCTTGATGTGGCCGCCCGACTGCTTGACGAAGCCGAACACCATGCTCAAGCCGAGGCCGGTGCCCTTGCCGACCTCCTTGGTGGTGAAGAAGGGATCGAACACCCGGTCGATCAGCTCCGCCGGGATCCCGCTGCCGGTGTCGCTGACCGCAATCATCACATAATTGCCGGCAGCGACGTCGGGGTTCATGCTGGCATAGCCGTCGTCGAGGAAGATGTTGCGGGTCTCCAGCACCAGGGTGCCGCCATCGGGCATGGCGTCGCGCGCATTCAGCGCGAGATTGAGGATCGCGGTGGACAGCTGGCCCGGATCGACCAGCGTCGGCCAGGCATCCTCGGTGAGCTGCGGCATGATGGTTATCTGCTCGCCGAGCGTCGGATGCAGCAGCTTGGCGGCTTCGAGCGCCAGCGCATTGACGTCGATCTCGCGTGGCTGGAGCGGCTGCTTGCGGGCGAAGGCGAGCAGATGCCTGGTCAGCTGCGCGCCGCGCTCGGCGGCATCGTCGATCAGCTTGGTGATGGCGGCAAGCTCGGGCCGGTCGGCGACCGCGTCGCCGAGAATGCCGATCGTGCCCGTGATGACGGTCAGCACGTTGTTGAAGTCGTGGGCGACGCCGCCGGTCAATTGCCCGATCGAGTCCATCTTCTGGATCTGTCTGAGCTGGGCTTCGGCGGCCTGCTTGTCGGTGAGGTCGCGGCCGATGAAGTAATGGCGCTTCACCGGCTCGGACCAGGTGCCCATCCAGTTCAGCGTGACCTCGTGACCGTCGTAATGGTAGTAGCGCGCCTCGAAGCTGCGCTTGACCGCACCACGACGGGCTGCGCGCATCTCATTCCGCGTCTTATCGAGATCGTCGGGATGGATGAACTCGGTCGCGCTGTGACCGACCATGTCCTCGGGGTCGTAGCCGAGAATATTCTTCACGCTCGGGCTGACCTGGACGAAATTGCCATAGCCGTCGGTGACCAGGATCAGGTCCTGCGACGTCTCGAAGATGCGCTGGCGTTCTTCGGTCTCCCGGCGCAACTTCTCTCTCGCCTGCTTCTCTTCGGTAATGTCGTGGGCGATCTTGGAGGCGCCGATGATCTCGCCCTCATCGGTCCGCAGCGGTGTAACGTTGAGGACGACGTCGAGCGGGCTTCCGTCTTTTCGGATCCGGATCGTCTCGTGCTGGGCGATCGACTCATTGCCGGCGATCCGGTTGAGGATGCTCCTGACCTCGCCCTTGAGATCCGGCGGCACGATGATGTCGATCGGCTTGCCGATGGCCTCGGCAGCGGAATAGCCGAAAAGATGTTCGGCGGCCTTGTTCCAGCCGGTGATGATGCCATCGAGCGATTTCGTGATGATGGCATCGTTGGACGACTCGACGACCGCGCCGTATAGCGCAAGCCGCTTGCCGTAATAGTCGCGTTCCGAGGCCGATTGCTGCCGCAGCCTGCCGACGAGGCCCACCGTATGTGCCTGGAGGCGGACATTCTCGATGAGAAGCACTGCGAGCACGAAGGTCGCCGCAGCGAGGCCGTAGAGCCGTCCGGCATAGAAGCCGAGATCGAAGCGTGCGACGTTGACGATCGCCGACAGCGCGATGTCGAACAGCCAGGCGCACATGACCACCATGAGCCAGACGTCGATCACTGTATGCGGCCTGCGGAACCAGAGCGAGACCAGTGCGGCAAAGCTCAGCGACCACACGAAGGACACGACGCCGATCATGGTTGGCGTGTACCGGCCGTCGCGCAACAGGACCGGCAGCAGATCGTGCTGCGCGGTCACGATCCAGGTGAAGACCGCCACCGCGGCGATGACGCCGAGCAGGCTGGCGTAAATCGCCCGGCTTGCCGCGCCGCGGATCCGGGGGCCACCGTCCTTTTCTTTCAGCCAGGCATAGCCCATCACGCACAGCGGAAAGACGGCGTGCCAGATCATGTAGAGCCAGACCGTGGTCTGCCGGCCCGCGCCGAAGAGCCCGGCGGGTGCGAACAGTCCGGGGAAGGTGAGGGCATGAACCAGCGCCGCCGCGGCGGTGAAGAGATAGCCCGTCGCGAGCCACAGCAGCGCGCGGGTCCGCAAGACCGCAAACTGCGACAGCAGCAGCACCGCCGTGACGATGTCGCTTACGGCGAGCGCCGATTGATAACTCGCGACGAAGGCCGGCACCGGCAGGAGCGGGGTACCCGCGAAGGGCACGGCCGCTGCGAACAGGAGCGAGGACATGCCGACGATCGTCGACGCTGCGGTGCGGTCGGCCGAAGTGGCCGGCAGGGTCGAGAGAAATGTGCTCCGGTCGACCGTCGCAGGCACATCCACCTCTCGCGGGTCGGTCTTGAGCTGGTCGGGTCTGAGCATCTCCGCAGGTCTCATTCGGCCGGCAGTCCGTTCATGGTAGCGGTTCTGGGCGCGGATCGTGAACAGGACCGGCCACGACTCAACCGAAGGTTACAGCTTTCTTAATCTCGGTGGGAACACGGAATAGGGCTTGGGTAAGGTGCGCTTTACCGGGGCGATGCCACAATGCCGCTCCGCCACGGCGGGTTCCAGGTTCGAACCTGGCGATTCTGATCTCGATATCGGGAGTTGTTCCCCCATGCCCCGCGTTCTCATCATCGACGACCAGAAGGACGTCCGTGCGATGGTCGCGATCGTGCTTCGGGTCAATCATTTCGAGGTCGCGGAGGCCGAAAGCGGCGCGGCGGGACTGAAGGCCTTCGCAGAAAGCCCCTTTGACGCGGCGATCGTCGACATCTTTCTCGGCGACACCAGCGGCGCCGACGTCATCGCGACCCTGCGCGAGCGCGCACCGGCGCTGCCCATCATTGCGATATCCGGCATGACGACGCTCGACTTCGTGGACCAATCGCCTCACCTCGCCAACGTGGTCTGCCTGCAAAAGCCGTTTCGGCCGAACGACCTGCTGCAGGCCTTGCGGAACGCCCAGGCCGCGGCCGGCGGCAAGCTGGCCGCAGCCGTCTGATCCTGCCGCAAGAAGAAACGCCCCGGGCCAGGCCGGGGCGCGATGATGCTTGGATGGCGGCCCAAAGGCCCGGCAAGCGCGCTCAGGTGCCGTTGCCGCTGATCTCGGCGTAGCCGCCCTTGGCGTCCCACTTGTAGACGACGTAGTCGATCTGCTTGATGTCGCCCTTGGCGTCATATTCGACCGGGCCGATCACGGTGTCCCACTTGCCGGCCTTCATCGCCGCCATGACCTTCTTGGCGTCGGTGGTGCCGGCCTTCTTGGCCGCCTGCGACCACACCTGCATCGCCGCGTAGGTGTAGAGGGTGTAGCCCTCGGGGTCGATGTTCTTGGCCTTGAATGCCTCGACGATCTTCTTGGCGGTCGGCTTGTTGCGCGGGTCGGGGCCGAAGGTGAACAGCGTGCCTTCGCCGGCGGGGCCGGTGATGGAGGCGTACTCCTTGTCGGCGAGCGCGTCGCCGGCCATCAGCACGGTCTTGAGGCCCTGGTCCCGCATCTGGCGCAGGATCAGGCCGCTTTCCTGATGATAGCCGCCGACATAGACGAGGTCGATGTTGTCGCGCTTCAGGCGGGAGACGATCGCGTTGAAATCCTTGTCGCCCTTGTTGTACGACTCGTACATCTTCTCGGTGACGCCGGCCTTGTTGAGCGCCTTCTTGGTCTCGTCGGCAAGACCTTTGCCGTAGGTGGTCTTGTCGTTGAGAATCGCGATGTTCTTGCCCTTGTAGTTCTTGGCGATGTACTGCGCGGCGATCAGGCCCTGCTGATCGTCACGGCCGCAGACGCGAGCCACGTTCCAGAGCTTGCGCTCGGTGAACAGCGGGTTGGTCGAGGCCGGCGTGATCTGGAGCACGTTGCCGTCGGCATAGGCTTCCGAAGCCGGGATCGACGACGACGAGCAATAGTGCCCGGCCACGAACGGGATTTTCGCGCCAGCGATCTTCTCGGCGATCGAGCGCGCCTGTTTCGGATCGCAGGCGTCGTCTTCGACGGAGAGCGCGAGCTTCTTGCCGTTGACGCCGCCGGCGGCATTGATATCGGCCACGGCCATCTCGGCGCCGTTCTTCATCTGGCGGCCGAAGGCGGACTCGCCGCCGGTCATCGGGCCTGCGACTGCGACGGTGACATCCTGCGCGAATGCCGCGCCCGACAGCGCGAGCGATGCGCCGAATGCCAGACCGATGAGCTTCAGTGATTTCATGAGATACCTCGCGGGTGGTCGCCTGTGGAAGTTGCCGGGAATGCCCGGTTCAAACCGGCGCCATTCTTGAATGAATTCGAGGAGAAGTCACCGGCAAAATACGGGCATTTGCGGAGATATCTCGCCACATTCGGCCGCACTTGTCGGTCTTGGCTCCGTCAGCCGTGGCGGCCGCCTTCCAGATAGGCGGCGCGAATCTCCGGGCGCTGCAGCAATTCGGTGCCGGTCCCGGCCAAAGTGATCAGGCCATTGACCATGACGTAACCGCGATGGGCGAGCTTGAGGGCATGGTTGGCGTTCTGCTCGACGATCAGGACGGTCAGACCGTCCTGCCGGTTCAGGGTCCGGATCGCATCGAAGATCTGGCGTGCGATCAGCGGTGCGAGGCCGAGCGAAGGCTCGTCGAGCAGGAGCAGGCGGGGGCGGCTCATCAGCGCGCGGCCGATGGCCAGCATCTGCTGCTCGCCGCCGGACAGGGTTCCACCGCGCTGGGCATAGCGTTCCTTCAGCCGCGGAAACAGCGCGAACACGCGTTGCAGCGTCGCCTCGCTCTCGGCGTCGGTGCATTCGGTCGAGTCCGCCCCCATCTGAAGATTTTCCGCAACGCTCATGCGCGGGAAGATGCGGCGGCCTTCCGGCGATTGCGCGATGCGCAAATGCGCGATCTCGTGGGTGGGAACATCGGTGATGTCGCGGCCTTCATAGAGGATCTGGCCGGCGCGGGCGCGCGGCTTGCCGAAGATCGTCATCATCAGTGTCGACTTGCCGGCGCCGTTGGCGCCGATCAGCGCGACGATCTCGCCGGCATTGATCTCGATGTCGACGCCCTTCAGCGCCTCGATCTTGCCGTAGGCGGCGCGAAGACCGCGGATCGCTAGCAGGGGAGTGGGCGCCGATGTCACGTCCCGTTCTCCATCACGGCCACGGCCTCGTCCTCGTCGGCGCCGAGATAGGCGGCGATCACCTTCGGATCGTCGCGGACCTCGCGCGGCGTGCCCTCCGCGATCTTCACGCCATGGTCCATGACCACGATGTGGTCGGAGATCTCCATCACCACCGACATGTCGTGCTCGATCAGCAGGATCGAGGTGCCGAGTTCGTCCCGGATCGAGAGCAGGAGCTCACTCAAGGCCGCGCTCTCGCGCGCATTGAGGCCGGCCGCGGGTTCGTCCAGGCACAACAGGGCGGGCTCGGTGCACATTGCGCGGGCGATTTCCAGCCGGCGCTGGTCGCCATAGGCGAAATTGCCGGCGGCGTCGTCGGCGCGGTCGAGCAAATTGACCCGCTTCAGCCAGTCGGTGGCCAGATCGATCGCACGCTTTTCGGCGTCACGGTAGGTGGGAACGCCGAGGAGACCGAGAAGGGTGTAGCCGGAGGCGCGCATCAGCGCGTTGTGCTGCGCCACCATCAGGTTCTCCAGCGCGGTCATGCCGGGAAACAGGCGGATGTTCTGGAAGGTGCGCGCGACCTTGGCCTGCTTGGCGATGCGGAAGTCGTTCAGCCGCTCCAGCGCCATCACCCTGCCGTCGTCGTGGGTGAGGCGAATGGTGCCGCCGCTCGGCTTGTAGAACCCGGTGATGCAGTTGAAGACCGTGGTCTTGCCGGCGCCGTTCGGCCCGATCAGCGCGGTGATCTTCTTCCGCTCCGCCGAAAATGACAGGTCCTGCACGGCAACGATGCCGCCGAAGCGCATGACGAGCCGGTCGACGCTCAGAATCTGGTCGGCGCTCATCCGTGCCCTTCCTTGACGAGGTCGGACGAGATCGCCTCCGCCTTGGCCAGATACACGGTGGGTGCGCGATGGCCGATCAGGCCGCGCGGCCGCCAGATCATGATCAGCACCATCGACATGCCGAACACCAGCATGCGGTAGGTCTCGAGGCCGCGGAACAGCTCGAAGCCGCCGATCATGGCGAGCGCGGCAAGCGCCACGCCGAGCTGCGAGCCCATGCCACCGAGAACGACGATGGCGAGCACCAGTGCCGATTCCTGGAAGGTGAAGGATTCCGGGCTGATGAAGCCCTGGCGGGTGGCGAAGAACGCGCCGGCGAAGCCGCCGAACATGGCGCCGGTCGCGAACGCCGTGAGCTTGGTGGTCGTGGTGTTGATGCCGAGCGCACGGCAGGCGACCTCGTCCTCGCGCAAGGCCTCCCATGCCCGCCCGATCGGCAGGCGCCGCAGCCGGATCGTCACCCAGTTGGTGAGGAGCGCCAGCGCCAGGATCAGGTAGAATAGGAAGACGATGCGGTGGGTCGGCGAATACTCGATGCCGAGCCTGGCGGCGAGCCCTTCGTCGCTGTTGTCGAGCGGGATGCCGAAGAAGGAGGGGCGCGGAATGCCGGAGACGCCGTTCGGACCGCCGGTCAGCTCCTGCCAGTTGATGATGACGAGGCGGATGATCTCGCCGAAGGCGAGTGTCACGATGGCGAGATAGTCGCCGCGCAGGCGGAGCACGGGGAAGCCGAGCAGCACGCCCCAGAACGCGGCGAGGATGCCGGCGAGCGGGAGGCAGATCCAGAACGACCAGCCGAAATTGGTGGCGAGCAGTCCGTAGGAATAGGCGCCGACCGCATAAAACGCGACGTAGCCGAGATCGAGCAGGCCGGCGAGTCCGACCACGACGTTCAACCCCCAGCCCAGCATCACATAGGTGAGCACGAGGATCGCGAGGTCGAGGATGTAACGCTGGTCATAGAAGATGACGGGCACCAGCACCGTAAAGATCAGAAGTGCCGGCGCGAGGTAGCGGCCGATGAAGGACATGCCGCTCTGCACCGCCGGCGGCACCAGCTTCTCGGCGCTGGTCGGGCCGATCCATTGCCGCAGCAGCTCGATCACGATCGAGCCGCCGAACACCGCCCCGACGAGGGAGGCGAGTTCGCCGAAGCGCGTCCAGTAGGTGAGCTGGCCGTCGGGGCCCGCCTCGGTGCGGATACCGACCATCAACGAGAACAGCACCAGCGCGATCAGCGCGTTGATGAAAGCCGTCTTCAGGAGGGAGGTGATGCCTGTTGCGGGTTTTGCCGTCATGGTCGAGGGAGCTGCCACGCGTGACCGTCAGACTTTTTCGACTTCGGGACGACCGAGCAGGCCGGTCGGCATGAAGATCAGCACGACGATCAGGATCGAGAACGCCGCGACGTCCTTGTATTCGACCGAGAAATAGGCCGACCAGAACGTCTCGATCAGGCCGATCGCAAGCCCTCCGAGCATGGCGCCGGGCAACGAGCCGATGCCGCCGAGCACGGCAGCGGTGAACGCCTTGATGCCGGCGACGAAGCCCATGAAGAAATCGACCAGGCCGTAATAGAGCAGGTACATCAGGCCCGCGACGGCGGCGAGCGCGGCCCCGATCACGAAGGTCATGGAGATTGTGCGGTCGACGTTCACGCCGAGCAGGGCCGCCATGGTCTGGTCCTGCTCACAGGCGCGCATGTCGCGCCCGAGCCGGGTGCGGGAGACCAGCCAGGTGAAGATCGCCAGCAGCACGATGGTCGTGACGACCACCATGATCTGGATGTTGGAGAGCTGGATCACGAAACCGTCCGCGCTCTCATGCAGCGTGTAGCCGCCGGTGATGAAGGGCGGGATCGGCTTGACGCGGGCGCCTTGCGCCACCTGCGAATAGTTGGTGAGCACGAAGGACATGCCGATCGCCGACAGCATCGGGGCGAGACGGAAGGAATGGCGCAGCGGCCGGTAGGCGATGCGCTCGATGGTCCAGCCATAGAGCGCCGTGATCGCCATCGAGACCAGTAGCACGACGAGCAGGATCACGGGGATGGCGGTCAGCCCGAGCGAGATCAGGATCACGAAGGTGATGAGCGCGATGAAGCCGCCGATCATGAAGACGTCGCCATGGGCGAAGTTGATCATGCCGACGATGCCATAGACCATCGTGTAGCCGATCGCGATCAGGCCGTAGATCGAGCCCAGGACGAGACCGTTGATGAGCTGCTGGGCGAAATAATCCATGGGCTGCCGTTACCAAACCTGACGCCGCTCAAAGGGAGCTATTCGAGAGAGAGTCTTGAGTTTCTTCTCGGGCCCCGGCAGCCCTTGAGCCTTCTTCAGGTTTTGTAACAGGAGGGAACTGGCGGCTGCAACTGGCGAAGCCGCGGCAGACGGGCTTGTACAATGGTCATTTCGTTACGACTGTCGTCTACTCCGGTTCCGCAACTGCGAGGAACCGGGTTCCCTCAGGCAACCAAAGCGGATGCCGGCCGTTATCTCAGCTCTGACGTCCAACAAGGGAGTTTCCCGAAATGACGAAACAGCAGAACCAGAATCCGGGCCAGCAGAGTCAGAACCCCGGCCAGCAGCGCCCCGGTCAACAGCCTGGGCAGCAGCAGGGCGGCGGCCAGAAACCCGGACAGCAGCAGCAGAACGATCCGATGCGCGAAGGCGATCGTCCAGGCCAGCAACAGGGCGGCCAGCGCGGTCAGGAATAGCGAGTTTGGGAGCCCAGGAGTGAGGAGGCCCTGCCGAGAGGCGGGGCCTTTTTTATTTAGTGATCGTTTGCCTGCGTCATTCCGGGATGGTGCGCCAGCACCAGACCCGGAATCTCGAGATTCCGGGTTCGGCTCCGCGAGCCGCCCCGGAATGATGGGTGCGAGGGCAGTTAAGGTAAACAAAGGGTTTAAATTGCCGCCACGGTCTGATGCGAGTTAGCTCGGCGAAGCCGCGGCCTTTTCGTCGAAGGCCGGCAAACAGGCGGGAAGCGGCATGTTCGGGAATTGGCGGATCGGTTCGGTCAACGGCGCGCTGCTGGCGGCCTATTTCATTCCGGCCTGGGCGATGGTTGCCTTCAACATCATTGTCGCCCCGGTGCACGGCCTCTACGAGCGCCCGAGCGTTGCGGTCGCGCTGTTCCTGAGCGACCATCTCCAGATGGCGGGGATGGACACGGTGCGCGCCGCCTGGCTGCTTGCGCTGGGCCGGCTGACGGTCGTGGCGTTCTTTGCATTCTTCCTCGTGCTGCTGTGCATTCCCCGAATCCGCAAGAACGGCGGCAGCGACGAGGCGCTCGGCATCGCGCTGGCGATCGGCAGCCTGATCTCGTTTGCCAGCATGGTGATGGCCTCGAAGGTCGGCGAGATGGCTGCGCTCCGGCTGCATGCCACCGAGCTCCTGCTCTTGCTCGGTGCCGCGATCGTTGTGGTGATCGAGAAGCCGGCGCCAGCGCCGAAGACGTCGGAGATCGCCGCGCCGCCAAGCCTTAAGCCGCCAAGCCTTAAGCCGCCAAGCCTTGAGCCGCCAAGCCTTGAGCCACTAGGCCTTGAGCAGGCCGAGCTCCTGCACAATCGCTGAGGCTTCCTTGACGGCGTGGTTCACCGCCGGCACGCCGCAATAGATTGCCTGCTGAAGAAGGATTTCCTTGATGTCGTCAGGCGTGAAGCCACCCTCGGCGAGCGCGGCGCGCACATGCAGGCGAAACTCGTCCCATTGCCCGAGCGCCACCATGGTGCCGATCACCAGCACGCGCCGCGTGCGCTCGTCGAAATGCGGCCGCGTCCAGATCTCGCCCCAGGCGTAGCGCGTGATCATGTCCTGGAAGTCGGTGTTGAAGGCGTTGCGGTTCGCGATCGACTTGTAGACCCAGGCATTGCCCAGCACCTTGCGGCGCACATTCATGCCGGCATCGCGGCGCTTCTGGTCGTCCATGGTGTCTCTCCGGATCAGTCATTCCGGGGCGATGCGAAGCATCGAACCCGGAATCTCGAGATTCCGGGTTCGCCTCTTCGAGGCGCCCCGGAATGACGGTGATAACAACTAGCGCTGCGTCAAAAATCCCACCACCGCATCCGTGAACGCATGCGGCTGCTCGACGTTGGAAATGTGCGCGGCGTCGATGATGGTCATGCTCGCGCCGGGAATGTTCGAGCGGATCAACTCGGCCGCCGAGATCGGCGTCGCCATGTCGTGGCGGCCGGCGATCACCAGCGTCGGGCTCTTGATCCTGGGCAGCAGCGCGCGTTGGTCGAGTGTCGACAGCGCCTCGCAGCAGGCGAGATAGCCCTCGACAGGGGAGGCGAGCAGCATCGCCTTCATCTTCGCCGTGATCTCAGGCTCGCGCTCGCGGAAATCTTGCGTCAGCCAGCCCGCGATCACGGCGTCGGCGACCGCCGCGATGCCGCCCTCCTTCACCGTCTTGATGCGGTTGTGCCAGTTTGTTGGATCGGGATAGTAGCAGGACGTGTTGGCAAGGATGAGCTTGCCCATGCGCTCCGGCGCGTTGGCGCCCAGCCATTGCCCGACCATGCCGCCCATCGATAGGCCGCACCAATGCACCTTCTCGATGTTGAGATCGTCGAGGATCGCCAGTACGTCGCGGCCGAAGCGCTCCATCGTGTAGGGGCCGGGCGGGAAGTTGGACTTGCCATGGCCGCGGCGGTCGTAGCGGATGACGCGGAACACCTGCGTCAGCGCCTTCATCTGCGGCTCCCACATCTGGAGCGTGCAGCCCAGCGAGTTGGACAGCATCAGGGTGGGCCCGCCGTCGCGGCCCTCGACGGAGACGTTGAGCAGGCAACCGTCGGCATCGATCATGGGCATGCGGCGTCTCCGTCGTATTTGCGGTTCTTATTCGCGGTCGAGGCTGTCGAGCAGCCGGTCGATCAGGGCTTGGGAGGCCCCTTGATAGGCCATCGGCTCGAACAATGCCGCAATTTTTTCCGGAGAAAGGTGCGCGTTGACCTGCGAATCGGCCGACAGCACCTCGCGCAGATGCTTCCTCTCCGCGACCGCGCGCTTGCTCGCGGCCTCGATCAGATGATGCGCATCGCTCTTGCCGATCTTTTCGGCCAGCGCGAAGGTGACCGCTTCGGCCATGATCAGCCCCTGCGTCGCATCGAGATTGCTGCGCATGCGCGCCGCATCGACCTCGAGGCCTTCGGCGATGTCGACGACGGCCGCAAGCGCGCCTGATGTGACCAGCATCAGTTGCGGCAGCGTCGGCCATTCCGCGTGCCAGGGGCCGGCGCTGCGCTCGTGGTCCTGCACCTGCGCGGCGAAAATCGTGGCGGCGAGCTGCGGGGCCATGGTGGCGGCGCCCAGCGCGCTCGCAGCGGCGACCGGGTTGCGCTTGTGCGGCATGGTCGAGGAGCCGCCGCGGCCTTCGCCGGCGGGCTCGAACGCTTCGGCGACGTCGGTCTGCATCAGCAGCGAGACGTCGCGCGCGATCTTGCCGCAGCTGCCGGCGAGAATTGCGAGGCAGGATGCAGCCTCGGCGATGCGGTCGCGATGGGTGTGCCAGGGCGCCTCCGGCAGCGGCAGACCGAGCTCCTGCGCCAGCCGTTCGGCCACCGCGAGCCCCTTGTCGCCGAGTGCGGCGAGCGTGCCGGCGGCACCGCCGAATTGCAGCGCCAGGCCCTCGCGGGAGAGCCGCCGCAGGCGGCAGCGGGCGCGGGCAAGGCTCGCGGCATATTCAGCCGCCTTCAGCCCGAACGGCATCGGCAGCGCGTGCTGGAGCCAGGTCCGCGCCACCATCGCGGTGTTGCGATGGCTGCGCGCCAGCGCGGCAAAGCCCTTGATGGCGCGGCTGAGGTCGACATCCAATGCATCGATGCCGGCACGAAGCGTCAGCATCGTCGCGGTGTCGATGACGTCCTGGCTGGTCGCGCCCCAGTGCACGTAGCGCGCGGCCTCCGCGTCGGTCTGGCCGACATGGGCGGTCAGCATCTTGACCAGGGGAATTGCGAGATTGCCCGATCGCGTCGCGGCCTCGGCTAGTGCGGCCATGTCGAAGGAATCGGCCTTGCATGCGGCCTCGATCGAGCCGATGGCGGATGCCGGAATCACAGCCGTGGCGGCCTCGGCGCGTGCCAAGGCTGCCTCGAAATCGAGCATGTTCTGCAGGGCAGACCGGTCGTCGCAGACCGCGCGCATGGCGGCGCTCGACAGCATCGGCGCGAGCAGGGGGGAGAGGGATGTGCTCATCTTGCGCGCGACCTAACCATCATGGCCCGGCTGTGCCAATCCCCAACCGGCCCCACACGTTTTTTTGCAGTTGCGAATATGCATTGCACGTGACCCGGCCCCGCCCTTTCCTTTGCCGCGCCGCTGCGTTACTTGATCAGCACTATAGTTGTCCGATCCGGGAGGCACCTCATGGCCATGACGATGAACGGCGAAGTCGAGCTTGCGGCGCCGCGCGAGGCCGTGTGGGCCAAGCTCAACGACCCCGAGGTGCTGAAGGCCTGCATCCCCGGCTGCGAGGAGCTGGAGAAGACCGACGATGGCGGCTTCCGCGCAACGGCTAAAATGAAGGTCGGCCCGGTGTCGGCGCGCTTCAAGGGCAAGGTCACGCTGTCCGATCTCGACCCGCCGAATGGCTACAAGATCTCCGGTGAGGGCGAGGGCGGGGTGGCCGGATTCGCCAAGGGCGGCGCGGTGGTCAAGCTCGCGGAGAAGGACGGCGGCACGCTGCTGTCGTACGACGTCGAGGCGCAGATCGGCGGCAAGTTGGCGCAGCTCGGCCAGCGCCTCATCAACGGCGCCGCCAAGAAACTGGCCGACGAATTTTTCGCGAACTTCGCCAAGGCGGTACAAGGCTGACACCTATCGCTTTCGGCATGGCGCCTTGCATTCCGGGCGATGTTGCCCCCGGGCATATTGGCCCATATGATGGGTTGGAATAATTATAAGAACCGCTTCGACGGGACCCGTCGGGGCGCTGATAGAGAGTGCTTATGGCAAAAATCTCCCTCATCGTGAACGGCAATCCTGTCACGGCCAATGTCGATCCCCGCACGCTTCTGGTGCAGTTTCTGCGCGAGAATCTGAAGCTGACGGGCACCCATGTCGGCTGCGACACCTCGCAGTGCGGCGCCTGCGTCGTGCATCTCGACGGCAAGGCCGTGAAGTCCTGCACCACGCTTGCGGTGATGGCCGACGGCCACGAGGTCAAGACGATCGAGGGGCTGGCCGCCGACGGCGCGCCGCTGCATCCGATGCAGGAGGCCTTTCGCGAACACCATGGCCTGCAGTGCGGCTTCTGCACGCCGGGCATGATCATGACCGCGATCGACATCGTGCATCGCAAGGGCCACGAACTCGACGACCACACGATTCGCGAGGAGCTCGAAGGCAATCTCTGCCGCTGCACGGGCTATCAGAACATCGTCGCTTCGATCTCCGCCGGCGCGAAGGCGATGGCGAAATCCGACCTCGCGTAACGCGCATCCCGCGATCAGGACATCCAGATGTACGAATTCAAATATCATCGCCCTGGGACGGTTCGCCAGGCGGCCAACCTCCTGGTGAAGAACGAAGACGCCAAGGTGATCGCCGGCGGCCACACGCTGATTCCCGTCATGAAGCAGCGCCTCGCAAGCCCTCCGCATCTGGTCGATCTCTCCCATATCGAGGGGCTCGACGCGATCGAGATGAAGGGCCGCGCGCTTGTGATCGGCGCCACCGCCAGGCACGCCGAGGTCGCCACCTCCGCAATCGTCGGTGAGGCGATCCCGGCGCTGGCGGATCTCGCCAGCGGAATCGGCGATCCGGCCGTGCGTCACAAGGGCACGATCGGCGGCTCGCTCGCCAACAACGATCCGACCGCCGACTACCCGGCCGCGGTGCTGGCGCTGGGCGCCACCATCGTCACCAACAAGCGCCGCCTGAAGGCCGAAGAGTTCTTCCAGGGCCTGTTCACCACGGCGCTCGAAGCCGACGAGATCATCACCAAGGTGATGTTTCCGCTGCCGAAAAAGGCAGCCTACATCAAGTTCCGCAACCAGGCCTCTCGCTATGCGCTGGTCGGCGTGTTCGTGGCGCGGCGTCCTTCGGACGTGCGCGTTGCCGTCACCGGCGCCGGCTCCGAAGGCGTATTCCGCGTCACCGCATTCGAGGAGGCCCTGAAGAAGCGCTTCGCCTCGAAGGCGCTGGAAGGCATCGCGGTGCCGGCGGAAGGTCTCAACAGCGATATCCACGGCAGCGCCGAATACCGCGCGCACCTCACCGGGGTGCTGACGCGGCGTGCCGTCGATGCCGCCAACGCCAAGGCGTGAGGTGACCTCACGCATCGGCCCCGAACATGTCCCGATGAGGGCGTAGTAAGACTGGCTTTCTCATGACTTCAACGCCCAATTCGTCCGGTGCTTTGCCGGCATCGGTCGATGCGATGCTCGAACTTCTGACGTCGCGGGGCTACCTCGCCGAGCGGTCGCTTGCGACGGTGACCTACCTCTCCTTGCGCATGGGCCGGCCGCTGTTCCTGGAGGGCGAGGCCGGCGTCGGCAAGACCGAGATCGCCAAGGTGCTCTCGGCGGCGCTGGGGCGGAAGCTGATCCGCCTCCAGTGCTATGAAGGCCTCGACGTTTCCTCCGCGGTCTACGAGTGGAATAGCGCCGCGCAGATGATCGCGATCCGGATGGCGGAAGCCGCCGGCGACACCGATCGCGACCAGCTCTCGAGCGATATCTTCGCCGACCGCTACATGATCAAGCGGCCGCTGCTTCAGGCACTGGAGCCCGACGTCGCCGGTCCGCCGGTGCTGCTGATCGACGAGCTCGACCGCGCCGACGAGGCGTTCGAGGCCTACCTGCTCGAGATCCTCAGCGACTTCCAGGTGACCATTCCCGAATTCGGCACCGTGAAGGCGCCGCATCCGCCGATCGTCATCATCACCTCCAACCGCACCCGCGAGATCCACGACGCGCTGAAGCGGCGCTGCCTCTATCACTGGGTGGATTATCCTGCCGCTGAGCGTGAGCTTGCGATCGTCAAGACGCGCGTGCCCGGCATCTCCGCCAAGCTCTCGCAGCAGGTGGTGCGCTTCGTGCAGGCGCTGCGCAACCAGGATTTCTACAAGTCGCCGGGTGTCGCCGAGACCATCGACTGGGCGACCGCCTTGTCCGAGCTCGATGCCCGGTCGCTGACCCCGCAAGTGGTCGGCGACACGCTCGGCGCGCTGCTCAAATATCAGGACGACATCACCCGGATGCAGGGCGATGCGTTGCAGAAGGTGCTGAAGGAAGCGACGAGCGAGAATTGACGCGCGTGCGTCATAACTAACCCGTCATTCCGGGGCGCGCGTCAGCGCGAGCCCGGAATCCATAACCACGATCGGGAGTATGGATTCTCAGGTGCGCAATTGCGCACCGTAGCTCGCGCCAAGAGGCGCGCCCCGGAATGACGACCGAGAGTGTGGACCCATGGCCATCAACCACCTTGCCCCGGAGCAAACCGAGCAGTTCGCCGACAACATCGTCGGCTTTGCCCGTGCGCTGCGTGCCGCCGGCATTCCCGTCGGGCCGGGTGCGATGATCGATGCCATGAATGCGCTGGAGGTGATTGACATCGGCAACCGCGCCGACGTCTTCACGACGCTGGAGGCGATCTTCGTCAAGCGCCACGAGCATGCGCTGATCTTCAAGCAGGCCTTCAACCTGTTCTTCCGCGCCTCGGAGGAATGGAAGCACATGCTGGATTCGGTGCCGCTGCCGGTGCAGGCCAAGAAGAAGCCGCAGGCGGGTGCGCGCCGCGTGCAGGAGGCGATGTCGCAGCCGCGGATGACCGAGACGCCGCAGCACCAGGAGCAGGATCTGCGCCTGTCCGTCTCCGACAAGGAGATCCTTCAGAAGAAGGATTTCGCGCAGATGAGCGCGGCCGAGATCACCGAGGCGCTCCGCGCCATCGAGCGGATGCACCTGCCGCAGGCCGAGCTTCTGACGCGCCGTCGCCAGCCCGACGCCCGGGGCCTGCGGCTCGACCTGCGCCGCACGCTCCGCGCATCGCTCCGCACCGGCGGCGACATCATCGACATCCATCGCCTCGGGCGGATCCAGAAGCCGGCGCCGATCGTCGCGCTGCTCGATATCTCGGGCTCGATGAGCGAGTATACCCGCCTGTTCCTGCACTTCCTCCACGCCATCACCGACGCGCGCAAGCGCGTCTCGGTGTTCCTGTTCGGCACCCGTCTGACCAACGTCAGCCGCGCGCTGCGCCAGCGCGACCCCGACGAGGCGCTGGCGAGCTGCTCGGCCTCGGTCGAGGACTGGGCCGGCGGCACCCGGATCTCGGCCTCGCTGCACAACTTCAACAAATTGTGGGCGCGGCGCGTGCTGAGCCAGGGCGCCATCGTGCTGCTGATCTCCGACGGGCTGGAACGGGAGGCCGATTCCAAGCTGGCTTTCGAGATGGACCGGCTGCACCGGTCCTGCCGGCGGCTGATCTGGCTCAACCCGCTGTTGCGGTTCGGCGGTTTCGAGGCCAAGGCGCAGGGCATCAAAATGATGCTTCCCCACGTTGACGAATTCCGCCCGGTACATAATTTGAGTTCGATCCAGGAGCTGATCACGACGCTCTCCCAGCCGCTGCCGCCGCATCACCGCAGCCTGATCCGCTCCGCAGCTTGAGAGGCACCCATGCTCGATCGCGACGAGGATATCCTGAAGGCGGCGGAGGACTGGCAGAAGGCCGGTCGTGGCGTCGCGCTCGCCACCGTTGTGGAGACCTGGGGTTCGGCGCCGCGCCCGGCGGGCTCGAGCCTCGTCATCAACGATGAGGGCACCTTCCTCGGCTCGGTCTCCGGCGGCTGCGTCGAGGGCGCCGTGGTGACCGAGGCCATGGACGTGATCCAGAGCGGCAAACCGAGAATGCTGGAGTTCGGCGTGGCCGACGAGACCGCCTGGAATGTCGGCCTGTCCTGCGGCGGCACCATCCGCGTCTTCGTCGAGAAGGTCGGTTAATCGTGAAGCTCGAGATCCTGCACGAACTCAATGCCGAGCGCGCCGGGCGCCGGCCGGTGATCCTGGTGACCGACACCGAGAGCGGCGAGCAGCGGCTGGTGAAGGCGAAGGATTTTGCCAGGGATCCGCTGCGCACCGAGCTGGAGAAGCAGCTTCGCATGGGCAGGAGCGCCAGTGTCGAGGCCGGTGGCAAGAAGCTGTTTCTCAACGTCTACGCGCCGACGGCAAAGCTCGTCATCGTCGGCGCGGTCCATATCAGCCAGGCCCTGGCGCCGCTGGCGCGCTCGCTCGGCTACGACGTGACCGTGGTCGATCCTCGCACGGCCTTCGCAAGCCCCGAGCGCTTCCCGGACATTCCGCTGATCGCCGAATGGCCCGACACGGCGCTGCCGCCGCTCAACGTCGATGCCTATACGGCGTTCGTCGCTGTGACGCACGATCCGAAGATCGACGATCCCGCGCTGCTGCACGCCTTCGAGCGCAACTGCTTCTACATCGGCGCGCTCGGCTCGCGGAAGACGCATGCCAAGCGCGGCGACCGCTTGCGGGCGCAGGGCGCGAAGGAGAGCGACATCGCGCGCATCCACGCGCCCATTGGCCTTCCGATCGGCGCGGTCTCTCCATCCGAGATCGCGGTTGCGATCATGGCCGAGATCACGGCCGCGCTTCGGCTGCCTCCGAAGGAAAAAGAAGAAGCGGCATGAAATTCGGACCGGCGAGCCCGAGGGATGCGATTGGCGGGGTGACCGTCCACACCCTGCGCCAGGGGCCGCTGGTGCTGAAGAAAGGCACGACGATCGGCGCCGCCGAGGTCGAGGCGCTGGAGCGTGCCGGCATCAAGGACATCGTCGTGGTGCGGATGGAGGCGGGTGACGTCTCCGAGGACGTCGCAGCTGCCAGCATCGCACTCGCCGTCGGCGGCGAGGGCATTCATGTCGAGCGCGCCTTCACCGGGCGCGCCAATCTGTTCGCCGCGCGCCCGGGCGTGCTGGTGATCGACCGCGCTGCGGTCGACCGCATCAACAATGTCGACGAGGCCATCACCTTTGCGACGCTCACCGCCTACAAGCCGGTGGTCGAGGGCGAGATGGTCGGTACCGTCAAGATCATCCCGTTCGGCGTCGAGGGCGCGTTGCGCGATGCGGCGGTGAAGGCGGCCGGCAAGGACGTGCTGAAGGTCGCGCCTTACGTGATCAAGCGCGTCGGCGTGGTCTCGACGCTGCTGCCGGGCCTGTCCTCCAAGGTGATCGACAAGACCCTGCGCGTCACCGCCGAGCGGCTGGCGCCGGCCGGCGCCGGCATCATTGCCGAGCGGCGTGTCCCGCATGAGGAGCAGGCGCTATCGGCCGCGATCAAGGAAGTGCTGGGCCTCGGTGCCGAGCTCGTCATCGTGTTCGGCGCCTCTGCGATCGCCGATCGCCGCGACGTGATCCCCGCGGCCGTTACCGGTATCGGCGGCGAGATCGAGCATTTCGGCATGCCGGTCGATCCCGGCAATCTGCTGCTGATCGCCCGCGCCGGCGGCGTCCCGGTGCTGGGCGCGCCGGGTTGTGCGCGCTCGCCGGTCGAGAACGGTTTTGACTGGGTCTTGATGCGGCTCCTCGCCGGCATCAAGGTGACGCGGTCCGAGCTGATGGGCATGGGCGTCGGCGGTCTCCTGATGGAGATCGTGACGCGGCCGCAGCCGCGCACACAGCCGGAGACGGAGGGCAACAGCCAGGTCGCGGCCATCGTGCTCGCGGCGGGCCGTTCGACCCGCATGGGCGGCCCGAACAAGCTGCTCGCCGAGCTCGACGGCAAGAAGCTGGTGCGCCTTGCGACCGAGCAGGCGCTGGCCTCGAAGGCATCAGAGGTGATCGTCGTCACGGGGCATCAGGCCGAGCTGGTCGAGCAGGCCCTGCAGGGCCTGAACGTGAAATTCGTCCGCAATCCGGATTTCGCCGGCGGCATCGCCAGCTCGGTCAAGGCGGGCATCGCGGCCGTGCCGGAGACCTGCAGCGGCGCCGTGGTGTGCCTCGGCGACATGCCGCTGATCGATGCCGGTCTGATCGACCGCCTGATCGACGGCTTTGCCCCCGACCGCGGCAATCTCATCGTCGTTCCCGTCAGCGAAGGCCGCCGCGGCAATCCCGTGCTGTGGTCGCGCCGCTTCTTCAAGGAGCTGATGACGCTCGACGGCGACGTCGGCGCGCGGCATCTGATTGCCAAGCACACTGAGGCGGTCGCCGAAGTGCCCGTCGACGGCGAGAGCGCCTTCCTCGACATCGACACGCCGCAGGCGCTGGAAGCGGCAAGGCGGGGATGAAGGTGCGTAAGGCGGATTAGCCGAAGGCGTAATCCGCCGCTGTGTTTCTCCGCGGAAACAAAAGAGGCGGATTACGCTTCGCTGATCCGCCCTACGGGACTACGGCATCCTCCAAGCCTGGCGAATTCAACCACCCGTTCACCATCTGGAAACGACCGCGGCTTAGAGTCAGCCGCACCTGCCTTGGGGGGAGGGGATTTTCCATGGTTTCGAACGTCGTCGCGCGCCGTTGCGCGATGTTTTGCTTTGTCTTGTCAGTTGCCATCACGGGTGCCCGCTACATCACGGAAGCCCATGCCGCCGGCGCCTTTGCAGTCGGCAAATGCGGCGCTTATGGCCAGGCCTATGACTATGGCCACGAGCACGAGGCTCGCGCCGCGGCGCAGAAGCAGTGCAAGGGCGATTGCACCACCGTGACGATGAAGCGCGCCTGTGCCGCGATGTCGGTCGATATGACAAATCCCTGCGGCGCCTATGGCTATGCCGTCAAGCCGAAGATATCGGCCTCGCTCAATGCCGCCACGCGCGAATGCTACAAGTACGGCGGCAAGGAATGCGTGATCCGCGCCTGGGCCTGCGACGCCAAGGGTTGATTCCATCCATCTCTCTTGCTGTCATTCCGGGGCGATGCGTAGCATCGAACCCGGAATCCATTCGTCCACTTGCTCGGTAGCGCGATGGATTCTCAGGTGCGCAATTGCGCACCGTAGCTCGCGCCAAGTGGCGCGCCCCGGAATGACAATCGAGGGAATACATGCAGTTCGACACCAAGATCGCGGTCGTGATCCGCACCGATCTTCAGACCTGGCAGAAGCTCAACGTCGCCTCCTTCCTCACCAGCGGCATCGCCGCCACTTTTCCCGAATGCATCGGCGAAGCCTACGAAGACGCCTCGGGCACGAAATATCATGCGCTGATCGGCCAGCCGATCCTGATCTATGGCGCCGACGGTCCGGCGTTGTCGCGCGCGCTGGACCGCGCGCTCACTCGGAACGTTAAGCCAGCCGTCTATACCGAGGACATGTTCAAAACCACGCACGATGCCGCCAACCGCGAGGCGGTGAGGGCGGTCGCGCGCACCGAGCTCAATCTCGTCGGCATCGCCATGCGCGCCGAGCGCAAGGTGATCGACAAGATCGTCGACGGCCTGAAGTTCCATGGTTGATGTCCGCCTGCGAAGTCCTGTCACCGCGCTGTCATGACGGCGGCACGCTGCGCAACGATTGGGCGGTTTGACCCGGATCAAGTGCCGGCCGCGTGCGGCCGCTACTCTGCCATTCGCAATGCGAAGGAGCAGAGATATGCCGACCATGAAAGCCGCTATCGTCAAGCAATTCGGCAAGCCATTGGTGATCGAGGACGTGCCGGTGCCGCAGCCCGGTCCCGGCGAGGTTCTGGTCAAGGTCAAGGCCTGTGGCGTCTGCCATACCGATCTGCACGCCGCCTCCGGCGACTGGCCGGTCAAGCCGGTGCCGCCCTTCATCCCCGGCCATGAGGTCGCTGGCATCGTCGCCGCGCTCGGGCCCGGCGTGAAGAACCTCAAGGTCGGCGACGCCGTCGGCGTCGCCTGGCTGCATGATGCCTGCATGGCTTGCGAATATTGCGAGACCGGCTGGGAAACATTGTGCAAGCACCAGCACAACACCGGCTACAGCGTGAACGGCGGCTTCGCCGAATATGTCATCGCCTCGGCCGCCTTCGCCGCGAAGCTGCCGGCGACGGTGGACTTTGCTGCCATCGCGCCGATCCTGTGCGCCGGCGTCACCACCTACAAGGGATTGAAGGAGACCGAGGCCAAGCCCGGCGAGTGGGTGGTGATCTCCGGCGTCGGCGGGCTCGGCCATGTCGCGATCCAGTACGCCAAGGCGATGGGGCTCAAGGTGGCCGCGGTCGACATCGCCGAGGACAAGCTCGCGCTTGCACGTGAGGCCGGCGCCGATCTCGCGGTCGATGCGCTCGCAGCCGGCGCTGTTGACAAGGTGCTGGCCGCGACCGGGGGCGGAGCCCACGGCGTGCTGGTGACGGCCGTCTCGACGGCCGCGTTTGCGCAGGCGCTCAAGATGGTGCGCCGCAAGGGCACCGTCAGCCTCGTCGGCCTGCCGCCGGGTGAATTCCCGACGCCGATCTTCGACGTCGTGCTCAAGCGCATCACGGTGCGCGGCTCCATCGTCGGTACGAGGCGCGACCTCGACGAAGCCATCGCGTTTGCCGCCGACGGCAAGGTGAAGGCCGAGGTGGCCAAGGTGCCACTCGCGGAGATCAATCACGTCTTCGATCGGATGAAGGCCGGCAAGATCGAGGGCCGCATGGTGCTGGACTTCGGCTAGTACGTCGCAAGGGAAGGCTCAAGCGCTTCCAAGAGTGAGGTGCGCTCCCTCTCCCGCTTGCGGGGGAGGGCTGGGGTGGGGGCTTTCTCCGCGGTGGGATTGTGGAGAAATGCGGAGGCTATCCCTGAGTGGCAAGAACCCTCACCCGCCGCGCTCTGCGAGCGCGCCGGCCTCTCCCGCAAGCGGAAGAGGCGAAGCAAGCCCGCAGACTTGCCGCTCATCCCGGCATGCCCTCGAATTTCATCAGGCCAGCGTCAAGAGGGTCCCACTCCTGACCGCGCGCGGCGAAAGTGACCGCCTGCGGCCTGTAGCGGGCGGGCTCGTCGAGGCTTGCCGCCCGGATCGTGAAGACGGCGGGCTGTGCTGCGAAGGTCATGTAGACGGGCACGCCGCATTGCGTGCAGAAGCCGCGCGTCTTGACGTTGCCGCTGTCGGCGACCATGTCCCAATGCTTCGCATCGCCGGTCAGGGTGACGCCGGCGCGCGCGAACGTCGCGTACGAGCCGTGGCCGCTGCCGCTCTCCCGCTGGCAGTCCCGGCACTGGCAGTGATTGCTGAACAGCGGCTCGCCGGAAATCGAATAGCGGATCGCGCCGCAGGCGCAGCCGCCGGTATAGGGCTTGTCCATCGCGATATCTCCCATTCACTCTTCGCCGCTGATCTCGTCGAGCTTGCGCACAACCTTTTTCCAGCCGCCGCTCATCACCGTGTAGGCCGACTCGTTCCTCGGCAGGACGAAGCCCGCATGGACCAGGCGGATCCGCGTGCCGGCTTCGACCGGCGTGAGCGACCACGTCACGACGGTGTCGAGCGGTGCGCCATAGCCGGTGTTGCGCTCATCGCCGCCCTTCCAGGCGTAGACGAGGCGGCGGTTTGGTACGACCTCCAGAACCCGGCAATGGATCACGCCGTCCCAGTTGCCGCCCGGCGTGGTCTGGAACGTGAAGCTGTTGCCTTCGACGGCCTCGAAGCCGGTCGGCTGCATCAGCCAGCGCGCGATCAACTGCGCGCTGGTCAGTGCCCCCCAGATCGTCTCGGGCGTGTGAGGGAAGACCTCGTCGATGACGATGTCCCTTGTTTCGGCTTTTAACGCGGCAGCACTCACGGATCGATCTCCTTCAAGAGGTCACGCAGGTTCTGGAAACGCTCGCGCCAGAAGACGCCGTAATGATCCATCCAGGTCACCAGGGGTTCGAGGCCTTGCGGTGCGGCGCGGTAATAGACGTTGCGGCCCTCGGCGCGCTCGGCGACGAGACCAGCCTGCTTGAGGGACTTCAGGTGTTGCGAGATCGCGCCCTGAGTGACGCCGCTGCCGCGCGTCAGCTCGGCGACGCTGATCTCCGTGCTCTCGAACACGCGCTCGAACACGGCGCGCCGTGTCGGGTCGGCGAGGGCGCGCATCACGGTGGTGACGGGGTTTGGGGCAGCTTCGGTCATGCCGATCAATTAGCATCAGCTAATGCATTAGTCAAGACTAATCTAACCTCAAAGGCGGCTGCGCTCGATGAACTTGACAATGACTGACTAGTCAGTCATAAACTTCGAATGACCAGGAAGCCGACCAAAGCCGCCTTGCCGCCAGCAACTCGCGCCAGTGCCAAGGGCCCTGAGCCCGCTCGCAGCGAGGAGGCGCCTGCCACGAACCGCGCTACGCGCGCGGCGGAGCGGCGTGCGGCGATCGTGGAGGCGGCGATGGAGGAATTCATCGCGCGCGGGTTTGCGGCGACGCGGCTCGACGACATCGCCAGGCGCGCCGGCGTGGCAAAGGGCACGATCTACCTGCACTTCAAGGACAAGGAATCGATGTTCGAGGAGCTGGTGCGTATCGTCATCGTTCCTGTGGTCGCGCGACTGACCACGCTGCCGCCGCCGGCGGGCTCGGTGCGCGACCTGATCGAGGCTTTCGCGAGCAACTTCCTGAACGAGGTGATCGGCACGAGGCGCGGCGATCTGGTGCGCCTGATCGTGGCGGAAGGCCCGCGCTTTCCGTCCGTTGCCGACTTCTATTACCGCGAGGTCGTCTCGCGCGGGATCGCCGCCATGCGCGCGCTGATCGAGCTCGGCATCGCCCGCGGCGAGATCCGGCAGAAGGACCTCGCGCGCTATCCGCAGATCCTGGTCGCACCCGCGATGATCGCGGTGATCTGGCAGAGCCTGTTTGCGCGGCACGCGCCGCTGGACGCGCAAGAGATGCTGCGCGTTCATCTCGATCTGATTTTTGGCGAACGGAGCACGACATGACGTCGTCGCAGGCAATTTCAGTCTTGGCATTGGTCGCCGTGCTCGCAACCGGGCTTGCCGGGTGCACGGAGAAGCGCGATCCGGGCTTCCAGGGCTGGGTCGAGGCCGACATGATCTTCGTCAGCCCGGACGAAGCGGGGCGGGTCACCAAGCTCAACGTCCGCGAAGGCGACGAGGTCAAGGTCGGTGATGCCCTCTATTCCGTCGACGACGATCTCCAGCGCGCCGATCTCAATCAGAACAAGGCGACACTGGCGAACGCGCAGCAGACCTACGACCGGGCGGCCTCATTGAGCAAGACCGGCTCGGGCACGCAGGCCAATCTTGATGCCGCCGTGTCGGCCTTGCGCGTCGCGGAAGCGCGGGTGGCGACGTCGGAGACGCGGATGGCGCGGCGCAAGGGCTTTGCGCCCGTCGCCGGCACCATCCAGCAGATCTATTTCCGTGAGGGCGAGATGGTGGCGGCGCAGCGTCCGGTGCTGTCGATCATGCCGCCCGGCAACATGAAGCTGCGTTTCTTCGTGCCGGAAGCCGAATTGCCCAAGCTCGCGATCGGCGACACGGTGCGCGTCTCGTGCGACAATTGCGCTGCCGACCTCACCGCAAAGATCTACTTCATCGCAACCTCGGCCGAATACACTCCGCCTGTCATCTACAGCCTCGATGAGCGCAACAAGCTGGTCTATCTGATCCAGGCGCGACCCTCGCGGCCTGACGCTTTGCGCGTCGGACAGCCGATCGACGTCTATCTCAACCCGAAGACACCGGTGGCGGACAAGCGATGAGCGGCGGCAACGGCATCGCGATCGACGTCAAGGGCCTGACCAAGTCGTTCGGCGGCCGCGAGGTCGTGCACGATCTGTCGATGCAGGTGAAGCGCGGCTCGATCTACGGATTCCTCGGTCCCAACGGCTCGGGCAAGACCACGACCATCCGCATCCTCTGCGGGCTGCTCACGCCTGATAGCGGCGAGGGCACCTGCCTCGGCTACGACATCCGCCGCGATGCCGAGAAGATCAAGCGCCAGGTCGGCTACATGACCCAGCGCTTCAGCCTGTACCAGGACCTGTCGGTGCGCGAGAACCTCGAATTCGTCGCGCGGCTCTATGGCGTCACTGACGCGCGCGGCGCCGCACGCGACATGATCAGGCGGCTCGGGCTCTCGGGGCGCGAGGAGCAGCTTGCGGGCGAGCTCTCCGGCGGCTGGAAGCAGCGGCTGGCGCTGGGGGCCTGCACGCTGCCCAATCCGCAATTATTGCTGCTCGACGAGCCCACCGCCGGCGTCGATCCCAAGGCGCGGCGCGATTTCTGGAACGAGATCCACGCACTCGCAGCCGAAGGCCTCACGGTGCTGGTCTCGACCCATTACATGGACGAGGCCGAGCGCTGCCACGAGATCGCCTACATCGCCTACGGCTATCTGCTGGCGCACGGCACGGTGGAGGAGGTGATCGCGAAATCCGCGCTGACGACCTACACCGTTACGGGCGAAGGCCTGAACGAGCTTGCGGCCGCGCTCTCGGGTAAGCCAGGCATCGATATGGTGGCGCCGTTCGGCAGCTCACTGCATGTTTCCGGCCGCGACGTCCCGGCGCTCGAAGCCAGCATCGCGTCCTGGCGCGAGAAGGGCGGACTGCGCTGGCAGCAGTCGCAGCCCTCGCTCGAAGACGTGTTCATCGAGCTGATGGGGCGCTCCAAGGATAATTTCCAATGAGCGCCGTCGACCATCCCGCACCGCGGCGCGAGATCCGCGAGCGCTTCGGCTTTCTGCGGCGCTCCTACGCGATGCTGGTCAAGGAGTTCATCCAGCTCAAGCGCGATCGCGTCTCGTTCGCGATGATCGTGATGTTGCCCGTGATGCAGCTGATGCTGTTCGGCTATGCCATCAACACCACGCCGCGCCATTTGCCGAGCGCGGTGCTGCTCCAGGAGGATTCCGATCTCGCCCGCTCGATCCTGAAGGCCCTGGAGAATACCGCCTATTTCCGCTTCCTCTATGAGGTGCACGACGTCGACGACTTCGACAATCTCCTGAAATCCGGCAAGGTGCTGTTCGGGGTCGAGATCCCGCGCGGCTTCGAGCGGGCGGTGCGGCGCGGCGACAAGCCGGCGCTGCTGGTCGCCGCCGACGCCACGGATCCGGTCGCGGCGAGCGCGGCGATCGGCTCGCTCGGCATGATCGTGCAGACCGCGCTCAAGCACGATCTCTACATCGGCGATCCCCCCGAGATGCCGTTCGAGATTCGCGCGCACGCGCGCTATAATCCGGCCGCGGCCTCCAGCCTCAACATCGTGCCGGGACTGGTCGGCACCATCCTGACCATGACCATGCTAATCTTCACCGCGCTGTCGGTCACGCGCGAGGTCGAGCGCGGCACCATGGAGAGCCTGCTGTCGATGCCGATCAAACCAGTCGAGGTGATGCTCGGCAAGATCATCCCTTACGTGCTGGTCGGCTTCGTCCAGGCCTTCCTGATCATCAGCATCGGCGTCGGCCTGTTCGGCGTACCCGTGCTGGGCAGCCTCGTCCTGCTGGCGCTGCTCTCGACGCTGTTCATCACCACCAATCTGTCGATCGGCTACACCATATCGACACTGGTGCAGAACCAGCTCCAGGCGATGCAGATGTCGATGATGTTCTTCCTGCCCAGCATCCTGCTCTCCGGCTTCATGTTCCCGTTCGCGGGCATGCCGGCGTGGGCGCAATATCTCGGCGAAGCCCTGCCGCTGACCCATTATCTGCGCATCGTCCGCGCCATCATGCTGAAGGGCGCGACCATGCAGAACCTGCACTTCGACACGCTGGCGCTGGCGGCCCTGATGCTGCTCGCCATGACCATCGCCGTGACGCGCTTCCGTCGCACGCTGGATTGAGGCAGACTGTCTCGAAGTCATTCTGGGGCGATGCAAAGCATCGAACCCGGAATCTCGAGATTCCGGGTTCGCGACTTCGCCGCGCCCCGGAATGACAAGAGGGCGGAATGGTCAGGTTTGCGAGCAGGAAGACGCGGCACCACGCCGCGTTATCGGAGGAATTCGAGCGCGAGCTGACGCGGGAGGTGCTGCGCACCGAGCTGCTCCGGGTGCGGGCGCTGATCATGACCGGCTGCGTCCTGATGCTGCTGCTCACCGCGATCTATCTGATCGACCCCGCCGTGCTGAACCGGGTCTGGCGCGGAACGGAAGGGCTCGTCGAGGTCTACGGCCTCCTCGGCGGCTTCATCCTGTTCGAGCTCTGGGTCCACACCCAGATCAGGAGGAATCTCCGGCTCGATCGCGATCTGCCGGTGATCCGACGCTATATCGGCACGCTGATCGAGACCTCGCTGCCGACGTTGATCCTGATCCTGCAGACCCGGACCATGGGTCCAAGCCAGGCTCTCGGCTTTGCCGTGCCGCTGATGTATTTCATCTTCATCATCCTCTCGACCCTGCGGCTCGACTTCTGGCTCTCGGCATTCACGGGCATCGTCGCCGCGGCCGGGCTTCTGTCGGTCGCGCTGTACTACAACGCGGCTGACGAGGCCGGCGATCCCCTGATCTATTTCCACGCCGTGCGCAGCGTCGTCATCCTGATCTGCGGGGTGCTTGCGGGTGCCGTGGGCGCGCAATTGCGCCGGCAGTTCGCCGCGAGCATCGCGGCGGCGACCGCGCGCGACCGCGTGACGAACCTGTTCGGCCAGCACGTCTCCCCGCAGGTGGTTGAGCGGCTGATGCAGGCAAGCACCAGCGGCGGCGGCGACGTCCGCCGCGTCGCGGTGATGTTCGTCGATTTCCGCGGCTTTACCGCCGGCGCGCAATCGCGCACGCCGCAAGAGGTAGTCGACCGGCTCGACGGTGCCTTCGCCGTGCTGGTCGACATCCTCGACCGCCACGGCGGCATCGTGAACAAGTTTCTGGGCGATGGTTTCCTCGCGCTGTTCGGGGCGCCGCTGGAGGCTTCCGACGCCGCGCACCGAGCGGTCGCCGCCGGCCGCGAGATGCTGACCGCGATGGACCGCATCAACGCAGAGACGAGCTGGCCGCTTCGCATCGGCATCGGCATCCATTTCGGCGAAGTCGTCGCCGGCAATATCGGCTCACCCCGCCGCAAGGAGTACACGGTGATCGGCGACACCGTGAACTTTGCTTCGCGCCTGGAGGCGCTGAACAAGGAGTTCGGCTCGCAGTTCCTGATCTCGGCATCCGTGCGCGAGGCGCTGGGCGACGACGGCAGCGACGCCGTCGCGCTCGGTGAAGTCGAGGTGCGCGGCTATGAGCGGAAAGTGCCGGTGTTTCAGCTGGGGTAACTCTCCGAGGCATTTGAGTCGTCCTGGTATCATGGTAGCGCTTGACTCGTTTGTCATATAGTCATCTATATGACTATATGAATCCAGCGCCGCTCGACGACCGCCTGCCACGCTACCAGCGCCTGCGCGACGACCTCGCGGCGCGGATCAACCGCAATGAATGGCGGCCGGGCGAGCCGATCCCGTCTGAAGCCGAGCTGGCTGCGCATTACGGCGTTGCCATCGGCACCGTGCGCAAGGCGATCGACCAGCTCGTCAGTGACGGCGTGCTGGAGCGGCAGCAGGGCCGGGGCACGTTCGTGCGCCGGGCGCGGTTCAACTCGTCGCTGTTCCGCTTCTTCCGCTTCCAATCCGAGAGCGGCGAACGGCGCGTACCTAAGAGCCGGATCATTCGCCGCCGAAGCGTTCCGGCGACGTCGGCAGTCGCATCCGCGCTACGCATTCCCGTCGGTGAGCCCGTGATCAGCCTGTCGCGCCTGCGCCTGATTGATGACGTCCCGCTGCTCGCGGAAGAGATCTGGCTGCAACAATCGCGCTTCGCGAAGATCCTGGAGATCGACACCGCCGAATTCGGCGATCTCCTGTATCCGCTCTACGAGGAGCGCTGCGGCGAGGTCGTTGTCTCGGCCGAGGAAATCCTCACGGTCGAGACCGCCAACGAGATGCAGGCGCGCCTGCTCAGGCTCGAGGCCAACGCGCCACTGATTGTGATCGAGCGTCTCGCGCTCGACCTCGAGCGCCGGCCAATCGAATGGCGCAGGTCGCGCGGGCCGGCCGACCGCTTCCGCTATCACGCCGAGATCCGGTGAGGCGGTTTTTCAACGACATCAACCAATAATGCGTACAGGGGTAGGAAACATGTCGAACTGGTACAGCGAAAGCTCGCCGCTGGAGCGGCGCACATTCTGGGCAAGCTTTGGCGGCTGGGCGCTCGATGCGCTCGACGTCCAGATGTTCGGCCTTGCCATCCCCGCGCTGATCGCGGCCTTCGGCATCAGCAAGGCCGATGCAGGCCTGCTCGGCTCGGTCACGCTGTTCTTCGGTGCGTTCGGCGGCTGGTTCGGCGGCGCGCTCGGCGATCGCTTCGGCCGCGTCAAGGCACTTCAGATCACCGTCGCCACCTTCGCGCTCGCGACCTTCGCCTGCGCCTTCGCGATGACTTACACGCAGCTCTTGGTGTTGAAGGCGATCCAGGGCCTCGGCTTCGGCGCCGAATGGGCCTGCGGTGCGGTGCTGATGGCCGAGATCATCCGGCCCGAGCATCGCGGCAAGGCGCTCGGCTCGGTCCAGAGCGCCTGGGCCGTGGGCTGGGGCGCGGCCGTGCTGCTGTCGGCCCTGGTCTTCACCTACGCGCCGGCCGAGATCGCCTGGCGGCTGCTGTTCGCGCTTGGGCTGTTGCCCGCGCTCCTCATCATCTTCATCCGCCGCGGGCTGAAGGAGCCGCCGCGCGCGGTCGCGGCCGAGAAGACGCCATTCTTCGCCACGCTCTCAGGCATCTTTCATCGCGACGTGCTGCGCTCGACCTTGATCGGCGGCCTGTTCGGCATCGGCGCGCATGGCGGCTATGCCGCGCTCACCACTTTTCTGCCGACGTACTTGCGTGAGGTGCGGCATCTGTCGGTGCTCGGCTCCAGCGGCTATCTCGCCGTGATCATCGTTGCCTTCTTCTGCGGCTGCGTGACGAGCGGCATCATCAGCGACCGCATCGGGCGCCGCGCCAACGTCGCCTTGTTCGCCACGGCCTGCATCGTGACAGTGCTGATCTACATCTTCGCGCCGCTGACGAACGGCCAGATGCTGGTGCTCGGCTTTCCGCTCGGGTTCTTCTCCGCCGGCATTCCCGCCAGCATGGCGGCGCTGTTCAGCGAACTCTATCCCGCCGGTGTGCGCGGCACCGGGGTCGGCTTCTGCTACAATTTCGGCCGCATCGTCTCCGCGGCGTTCCCGTTCCTGGTCGGTTTCCTCAGCGATCATATCGGGCTTGGACCTGCGATCGGCATCGATGCGGCCCTTGCCTATTCGCTGGTGCTGATCGCAGTGCTGCTGCTGCCGGAGACGCGTGGCAAGGTGTTCGAGCAGACCGCTGCGACGCGCGCCTGACGCGGGATGGACAGCAAGCGACATGACATTCGTCTTGCGCGACCTCACGCTACGCCATTTGGTGCGGGCCTCGGCGCGCTCGTCACGATGGCCGCGGCTACAGCCAAGAGTGAGGCGGCCTTGCCGACGATCGATACCCATGCTCACGTCTTCCATCGCGGTCTTCAGCTCGCGCCGGGGCGGCGTTATGCGCCCGACTACGACGCGCCGCTGGCGCTCTATCTGGAGCAGCTCGACCGGAACGGCATGAGCAATGGTGTGCTGGTGCAGCCGAGCTTTCTCGGCAGCGACAATTCTTATCTGGTCGCGTGCCTGAAGCAGGCAGGCGGTCGTCTGCGCGGCATCGCCGTGGTCGATCCCGCGGCGACCACGGACGAGTTGCGCGCGCTCGATCGCGCCGGCGTTGTCGGCATTCGGCTCAACCTCGTCGGCCAGCCCTTGCCGGATCTCGCGGCCAGTGAATGGAAGGCGCTGCTCGCGAACCTGAAGGCGATGGGCTGGCAGGTCGAGATCCAGCGCAATGCGGCCGATCTCGCCGCGCTTGCGCCGCAGCTGCTCGATCCCAGCGTCGCCGTCGTGCTCGATCACTACGCGCTGCCGGATCCGAAGCTCGGTGTCGCTGATCCCGGCTTTCAGTCGATGCTCAAACTCGGTGCGACACGAAACGTCTGGGTCAAGATCTCTGCGCCATACCGCAACGGTGCGGCGGGCGAGGAGTTTGCCAAGGCGGCCTATCCTTTGCTCCGCGAAGCCTACGGCCTCGATCGCCTGTTGTGGGGCAGCGACTGGCCACACACGCAGTTCGAGGCGACGCAGACTTACGCGAAGAACCGGGAATTTCTCGATGCGCTGATCGCCGACAAGAGCGAGCGCGCGCAAGTGCTCGCGTCGCCGCTTCAGCTCTTTCGCTTCTGAAGCTCTTTCCCCGATTGCTCCGATTGCACTCAATTTTGGGGCATGACGAGCGGCGTTTTCGGCTTGTAGAGTGCTGCGCGTGCGGCCGGTCGCGGCCGCGACTTGCATGAGGAAACGAAAATGCAGCGCCGCTACGTCACCGTCGACGTGTTCACCGATCGCGCCTTTGGCGGCAACCAGCTCGCCGTGGTGCTCGATGCCGGCGGGCTGACGACACAGCAGATGCAGGCGATCGCGACCGAGTTCAACTATTCCGAGACCACCTTCGTGCTGTCGCCGCGCGACAAGGCCAACGACGCCGAGGTGCGCATCTTCACCCCCGTCAGGGAGCTACCGTTTGCGGGCCATCCCAATGTCGGCACGGCCTTCGTCCTGGCGGGAATCGCGAAAGAGCCGAAGCCGCGGCTGCTGTTCGAGGAGAAGGCTGGTCTGGTCCCGGTCGATATCGTGCGGGAGCAGGGCAGGGTGATCAGCGCCGAGCTCACCGCGCCACAGCAACTGTCGAGGCTTGCGCAGCTATCCGCGGCTGACGTCGCCGCCTGCATTTCGCTGGCGGCTGATGACATCAAGACCGATCATCACGCGCCGCAGGTCGTCGGCGTCGGAACGCCGTTCGTGGTGGCGGAGGTGGGATCGCGCGAAGCCGTGCGCAGGGCCAAGCCCGACGCGGCAGC
Organism: Bradyrhizobium diversitatis; assembly: GCF_016031635.1. Classification (GTDB taxonomy): domain Bacteria; phylum Pseudomonadota; class Alphaproteobacteria; order Rhizobiales; family Xanthobacteraceae; genus Bradyrhizobium; species Bradyrhizobium diversitatis. The sequence continues at coordinate 188,794 of NZ_JACEGD010000021.1, read as the reverse complement.
GTTTGGCCGGATGCTGCCGCGCGACGGCGCTTTCTCGGTCTACTTCTACACGCGCGATGTGCCGGCGGCGGAGGCGCCCTGCGAGCGTCAGGCGCGGATGTTCTTTCCCGGCGCAAGCGGCCTGATCGAAGACCCCGCCACCGGCAGCGCGACGGTCGCCGCCGCCGCGCTGTTCGCCGATCTCGATCCCATGCGCGACGGCGAATTGAAGCTCACCATCGGCCAGGGCTTTGACATGGGCCGTCCGAGCATGCTTCTCACCCGCGTGCGCAAGCAGGACGGCAAGATCGTCTCCGCCCATGTCGGCGGGAGCTGCGTTCAGATGATGGAAGGGACGTTCGGGCTGGTGGGGGAGGGGTAGCTCGTCATTCCGGGGCGCGACGCAGTCGCGAACTGCGGTGCGCAATTGCGCACCTGAGAATCTCGAGGTTCCGGGTTCAGCCCTGCGAGCTGCCCCGGAACGACCGTCAGACCTGCCGTCCCGCCAGATTCTTCACCGTCACCCCGTCGCGCTCCTCGATGATCTCCGCGATCATCTGGCGGTGGCAGTGGGTGTGGTCGCGCTCGTAGCAGAGCAGGCAGACGGGGCCGGCCTTCTTCACCAGCGCCGAGAGCTCGTCCATCGCCTCCCTGGCTTCTGGCGCCGTCAGGTGCTTTGAGAAGATCCTCTCCAGCACGTCGTATTGGCCGCTGCGGGCGGCGAGGCGGCCTTCCTTCGGTGTGCCGAGCGCGGCGAGATGGACATAGGCGATGCCGCGCTCGTCGAGGCCTGCCGCAAGCTGCTTCTTGGAAAAGCCCGGCCGGCGCGATGACGTCACCGCGCGTACGTCGACCACGAGCTTGACGCCGGCCTGTTCCAGCTCGTCCAGCACGGCCTTGGGCGGCGTCTGCTCGTAGCCGATGGTGAACAGCTTCCTCGCCTTTGCCATGGGGACTCCTCAGGTCACGACACGTGAGGTCGTCATGCCCGGGCTTGTCCCGGGTATCCACGTTCTTCGCGCCGCGCGGCAAGTCGTGGATGGCCGGGACAAGCCCGGCCATGACGTGAGGAAGCCTTGGTGCTCCCAATTGGCCATAGCCCGCTCACATCACCCGCGCGATCAGTTCCATGGCGCCGGCCGGCGCGCGCACCTTGCCCTCGTGGATGACATAGGCGAACACGTCCCGCGGCTCCTTGTTCGGCTTGGCCTTGTCAACCTTCGGCAGGTCGTCGGGTTCACCGCCCGAAGCCCAATCCTGCAAGCGCTTGGCCCAGGCGTCGAGCTGCTTCGGCGGATAGCAGGTCTTGATCTCGTCATTGCCCTTCTGCAGCCTTGCATAGACGAAATCGCCGGCGACATCGGCGATAGCAGGATATTTGCCGTGCTCGGCGAACACGACGGGCGTCTCGAACTCGCGGATCAGCGCGACGAAGTCCGGCGTGCAGAAGCTGTCATGGCGCACTTCCACGACATGGCGCAGCGCGCGCCCTTCGAGCTTGCGCGGCAACAGCTCGAGGAATTTTCCAAAATCGGCGCCGTCGAACTTCTTGGTCGGTGCGAACTGCCACAGCACCGGCCCGAGATGGTCGCCAAGTTCCAGCACGCCGGAATCATAGAACCGCTTGATGGAATCGCCGGCCTCGGCGAGCACGCGGCGGTTGGTGGCGAAGCGCGGTCCCTTCACCGAGAACACGAAGCCATCGGGAACTTCGCTCGCCCATTTGCGAAACCTCTCCGGCTTCTGCGAGCCGTAATAGGTGCCGTTGATTTCGATCGAGGTGAGCTTCGAGGCGGCATACGACAGCTCCTTCGCCTGCGCCAGCTTCTCCGGATAGAACACGCCGCGCCAGGGCTCGAAGGTCCAGCCGCCGATGCCGATGAAGATGTTGCCGGATTTTCTTGACGCGGTTTTTGCTTTGGCCACGGAATTTCTCGCATCGACGGGGAGGGACCCCATCCTAGTCAAACCAGTTGTGATTGGCCAGTTGGCCCGCCCCGTCTAAGCTTGCGCCCGGACCCGCGAAAAAAGGAGAACAAGATGCGGATGCTGTCGGTGGGAGCGGCGCTCTTTATGATGACATCTGCTGCCATGACATGGCCCGCATTGGCCGATGATGACGACGCGAGAAGCGCACAGAAGCTCGCCCAGCAGGGCCGCGACGATTACTGGCATTGCCTGGCGCGGGAATATTCGCGCGACTCCAATCAAGGCCTGTCGGAGCAGGATTTCGGCCGCTCGGTTGCGGGCGCCTGTCCATCGGAGCGGCAATATTACCGGGTCGCGCTGCTCGACTATCTCACCACGCAGTATCCGAACATCGATGCCGGCGCCCATCTCGCCACCGCGAACAGGGCGGTGGAGGCGGCGCAGAAAGACATCGTGATGGCCTTCGTCAAGCACCGGCCGCCGGCGAAGTAGGGGCCAGGGGGAGTAGCGAGTGGCGAATAGCGAGTAGGGCAGGAGCCCGGTTCGAGGTATTCGCCACGCGCCATTCGCCTTTGGCGCCGCGCGCTCATCCATGGTATCACTCGCCGCATCTGGAGCAGGGATGGGACTTGCATGTCGTCTGAGTCGGTGGGGGGCATTCTGGGGGCGATCGTGGGGGCGATCGTGCTTGCGGCTGCCGTCATGTTCGGGCCGATCGGCCAGTACGGCAAGCCGCCCAGGCCGACGAAAGTCGAACCGGCCCCGGCGGCGGCGCCGTCGGCCCCAGCCGCACCTGCCCCGCGTGGGCCGATAATTCGGGAAGTGCCCAACCAATAGAGCAGGAAAACGAGCTTTCTGCCCCTTGCGAAGCGCTTCTGCCGTCCCCATCTAGCTTGTAACGGCGACGTTGAGCGAAGAGCTCCGTCGCTGGGACGACCTTGGAATAGCTCAGGCCTGCGCCGGATGTACGCGCGGTCCGCCGTTCCGGGGTCGTTGGCATTTTAGGGCCCCTTTTCGGCCGTTCCCCAGAGACCCCGGCTTGGCAGCGCAGGACGCGGCGGATATACGCTGCCGTCATGAACGAAGCGATCAGACCCGGCGCCGACATCCCGCCGCAGGCTCAAGAGGGGCCGGAACTGTCGGTCATCGTCCCGACCTTCAACGAGCGCGACAACGTCACGGTGCTGTACCGGCGGTTGGAGGCGACGCTCGCCAATATCGCGTGGGAAGTCGTGTTCGTCGACGACAACTCGCCCGACGGCACCTGGGACGTCGTGCGCGCGCTGGCGCAGCGCGACAGCCGCGTGCGCTGTGTCCGCCGCATCGGCCGTCGCGGCCTGTCGGGCGCCTGCATCGAGGGCATCCTCGCCTCGAGCGCTCCCTATGTGGCCGTGATCGATGCCGACCTCCAGCACGACGAGACGCAGCTGCCGAAGATGCTGCTGCTCCTCGCCAGCGATCAGGCCGACCTCGTCGTCGGCAGCCGCTACATCGAGGGCTACAAGAGCGAAGGCTTCGACAAGCAGCGCGCCGGAGCCAGTGCGCTCGCGACCGAGGTTGCCAGGAAGATGCTGCGGGTCGAAATCGCCGATCCCATGAGCGGCTTCTTCATGATCCGCCGCGACCGGTTCGAACAGCTCGCGCCGAAGCTGTCCGTGCACGGCTTCAAGATCCTGCTCGACGTCGTCGCGAGCGCGCACGGCAGCTTGCGCGCCGTCGAGATCCCCTACACTTTCGGCGCCCGCCAGCACGGCGAGAGCAAGCTCGATTCCATGGTCGCACTCGACTTCCTGGGTCTCGTGCTGGCCAAGCTGACCAACGACATCGTCTCGCTGCGCTTCATCCTGTTCGCCATGGTCGGCGGCATCGGCCTCGTGGTGCACTTGACCACGTTGTTCATCGCGCTTCAGCTGTTCAACGCGCCGTTCGCGGAGGCGCAGGCCGCCGGCGCCATCGTCGCCATGACCAGCAATTTCATCCTCAACAACTTCCTCACCTATCGCGACCAGCGGCTGAAGGGCTTTGCGCTGCTGCGCGGCCTCATCGCCTTCTACATCGTATGCAGCGTCGGCCTGCTCGCCAATGTCGGCGTTGCCTTCTCGGTGTACGATCAGGAGCCGATCTGGTGGCTGGCCGGCATGGCCGGCGCGCTGATGGGCGTGGTGTGGAACTACGCGATGTCCGGACTGTTCGTCTGGCGCAAGAAATAGCACGCCATGAGCGGGGCCGACGCGCGGATCGTCCGCAACACCGCGCTGCTGATTCTCGCGCTGGTCGGATTGCGGCTCGTTGCGGCCGCATTCACGCCGATCACGTTCGACGAAGCCTATTACTGGATGTGGTCGAAGAATCTGGCGGGCGGTTACTACGACCATCCGCCGATGGTCGCCTATGTGATCCGCGCCGGCACCATGATTGCCGGCGATACCGAGTTCGGCGTCCGCCTCGTCTCGATCCTGCTGGCGCTGCCGATGAGCTATGCGGTCTATCGCTCTGCCGCGATGCTGTTCGGCGGGGTGCGCGTGGCCGCGACCAGCGCCATCCTGCTCAACGTGACGCTGCTGGCTTCCGTCGGCACGCTGATCGTCACGCCCGATGCGCCGCTGCTGGTCGCCTCCAGCTTCGTGCTGTTCTTCCTCGCCAAGGTGCTGGAGACCGGCCGGGGCGCCTGGTGGCTCGCGGTCGGCGCGGCGGTCGGCGCGGCACTGCTGTCGAAATATACCGCGATGTTCTTTGGGCCGGCGATCCTGATCTGGCTCGCTTCCGTGCCGAAGCTGAGGCGCTGGTTTCTCTCGCCCTGGCCCTATCTCGGCGGCCTTGTTGCCTTGGCGCTGTTCTCGCCGGTGATCCTGTGGAATGCGGACCATCAATGGGTCTCGTTCGCAAAGCAGCTCGGCCGCGCCAGGATCGAGGACTTCCGCCCCGTCTTCATTGCCGAGCTGATCCCGACCCAGATCGCGTTCGCGACGCCGCTGGTCTTCATCCTCGGCGCGATGGGGCTGCACGCGCTGACCTGGCGGCGCGCCGGCGCGCTGGCCTCGCGCGTGCTGATCGAGACGATGTTCTGGACCATCGTCGTCTACTTCGTCTGGCATTCGCTGCATGCCCGCGTCGAAGCCAACTGGTTCGCGCCGGTCTATCCGCCTTTCGTCATCGCCGCGGCGGCCGCCGCCAACCTCGTGCAGTGGAAGCCTCGCCAGCGGCGCCTGGTCGATTTCTGCCTGCGCTGGGCGGCGCCAACGGGCATCGTGATGTTTGCAGCTCTGATCGTGCAGGCCAATACCGGCTGGCTGTCCGGATATCGCCGCGATGCCACGGTGCGCAGCGTCGGCGTCGGCTGGCGCGAGCTTGCCGCCGAGATCGAAACGGTGCGCGCACGCAGTGGTGCGACCTGTGTGCTGGCGCAGGACTACGGCACCACGGGCTGGCTCGCGTTCTATCTGCCGCGCGGCACCTGCGTTGCGCAGCAGAGCCAGCGCATCCGCTGGGTCAACATGCCCGAACCCGATCCCAGGCTGCTCGCCGGCAAGCTGCTCTATGTCGACGAGCTGCGCGGAGGCCATCCCGCCCTCGATGCTCTCTTTGCGCAGGTGACGCAGATCGCACAATTGCAGCGTAAGCGCGGGCCGCTCGTGGTCGAGACCTATGGCATCGACCTGCTCGAGGGCGCCAAGGGCGAGCTGCTGGATCGCTCGCCGCCGCCGGAAGCGCGGTAGCGGGCCTCAGCCGATCATTTCGGCCCTGGTCGAAGGCTGACCCGGCCCATCCCGGTCGCGCCAGAACCAGACCGTCACGATGCCGGAGCGGCCGCGGACCTGGGCGAGCAGGGGCCCGGACAGGACGCCGTCGGGAGCGCCGCTGAAATCGGCCGTGTCGAGCAGCGTATCGCTCAGCGCGAGCTGCGCATCATTCTGGGCGGCGATCTCCATCAGACGGCTTGCGACATTGACGGTGTCGCCTGTCGCCGTGATGTGCTGATGGCTTTCGCCGAGCCGGGATGCGACGATCGGGCCGCAATGCGCGCCGATCTTGAAACCGAGCTGACCTGCGATCGCCGGCGGCAGCGAAGCGATCCAGCGTTCGAGGCTGCGATGCAGATCGATCGCGCATTTCAGCGCGCGCGCCGCGTCGTCGGGCATCGCGCGCGGCAGCCCGAACAGGATCATGGCGCCGTCGCCGAGAAAGCCGGTGATCATGCCGTCATAGTCGATCGCCGCCTTGTCGATCAGTGCATGAAACGCCTTCAGGAGAGTCCTGAGTTCGTTCGGATCAATTCGCTCGCTCAGTCCGGTGAAGCCGGAGAGATCGACGAAGACCACGGCTGCGTCCTGCCGGACCGGCTTCGACAGGAAGTTCGGATCTCGCGCCAGCCACTCCTGCAGCGCCGGAGCCTGGAATTGCGCAAGCGACCGGCTCTTGGCGGCAAAATATTGCGTGCGGCGGCCCCCGGCCCACAGCTGCACGCCGGCAAAGACCGCAACCGGCGGCATTGCCGCGGCGAGCGTGGTTGCGGCGTTCAGCCAGACACCGTGCGTGAACGCGAACAGGTTGACCCCGGCCCAGGCGATCATCACCGCGGCCGCCGTCATGATGCCCAGCGCGCTGCGCCGCCAGGCGAGCAGCCCGACCAGCAGCATCGGCAGCAGGATCGCAGTGAGCGCGTCGGCAATGCGGACCCTGCGGTCGCGCACCATGGCGTCGCCGGCGACGAGATGCGTGATCGCGGTCGAGACCACCTCGACCCCGGGCATCAGGGAATCGAAGGGCGTCGGATAGAAGTCGCCGCCGCCGGCGACCGAGGCGCCGATCACGACGATCCGGTTCTCGATCGCCGCGCGATCGAGCGTGCCGTCGAAAATGCTCTGTGCGCTGACGGTACGGATCGTGCGGCGCGGGCCGTAATAGGTGATCGGCAACGCCAGATCGCCGTCGGTCGGTACCGCGCGATCGCCCAGCATGAGATGGTCCGGCGCGACCGTCAGCGGCTGGTCGAGCGCGCGGGCTGCGACGCGCAAGGGGAAGGACAGCTCGACCTTGTCGCGCGTCCGGAACAGCATCGGCACCGATAGCGGTGAGCCCGATTGTCCCGTCGCGACGTTGACGACGCCGACCTCGGCGTGTTCGGCGAACGCGGGCAACGGCCGCAGGAAGCGCTCGGCCTGCGGCAGAGCGGCGAGGGGACCTTCGCTGCTCGGATCCACGGTTTCGCTGGCGGAGGGGAAGATCGCCGCGGCGGCGAGCACCATGGGACCGGTGGCGAGGGTGCTGGCGAGCGTGGCATCGCCGATCGCAGCGCTGCGGTCGACGAGCAGGAGATCAATCCCGATGACCTTCGGCTTGAACTGCACGATGGTGTCGACGACACGGGCGAGATCGGCGCGCGGCAGCGGATAGCTGCCGCCGCGCTTCACCACGGTGTCGTCGATCGCGACGATGGTGACGAGGTCGGGTGGACGCCGCACGCCGCGGGCTTGCGTCCGCCAATCCGTCAGCGTGGCTTCGAGGCGGTCGAGAAAACGCAGACGGCCGTTGGCGTGCGCGGCAAAGATGCCCGCGCCCCACAGCGCGGTGAGGACGAGTGCCACCAGGATCTGAACGCGTCGGTTGCGCATGCGCTCGTTCTGCAATCTTCTATCGTCCAAATTTCGTGGGCGAGTGTTGTTGACCCGGTCTTATTGCCCGAGTCTCGCCATGAGCGCGTCGACGCGCGGCTGGCCCCAGGTCTTGACGGTCAACGGGCCGGTTGCCTCGACATCGACGCCTTCGCCGGGTCCAAGCACGACGCCGCGCCCACGAGCCCTTCGGGTCACGCCGACCCGGCCGTCGGCGACGAACACGGAGGTCTTGGCGTCGGAGGTCTTGGCGTCAGCGACATCGACCGCCCATTTCGTGCCGCGCACCGCGGCGATCGCTTGCGGCGTCAGTACCTTGAACGGATTGCCCCGCGGCTTCCGGGGCACCTCGACCAGCAGGGCTTTGCTGCTCAACTCCACCGAGTCTATATGTCCGTCGCGGTTGGCGTCCTTAAGTTCAAATCTGGCACCATTTTCCGCAACGATGGTGATGCCGTTGTCGCAGCGCCAGGTCTGCGTCCCGGCAGCCGACGGCGATGCCCTACAGCCCAAATTGGCACCAGGCTGCGCAGTCGCAGATCCAATCAACAGAAACGACCCCGCCAGGGCGAAAAACCCGGCGCGCGCGATCCCTCTCATGCCAGCCTCCGTTTGCGTGCACGGCACAGTTCAGGGCAAATCGATACGGTACCGTATGACGCGCAGAGGCTGCTGAAAAGTGCCGAGGTAGGAGCTACTTTCTCGCGGCGGCGATTACCAGAACCGACGTGATCAACTTTCGGTCACGGCGCCGTGCCGCGTGAGGGCGCAGGGCCCGACGGACGCCCAGCCCACCAGCCTCGCGCAACGCTTCCGCGCTACGGTCACGGCCAGTTGGCGACCACGAAAATGACGTTGTTGAATGTCTCGTGGGTGCGGCCGCAAGCGTCGAAGAACCGACGTGAGCCGGTCGAGAAACATGGTTAACAGATGCGTCTAAGTCCGTAATTCTGCGGGATTTTTCTCAAAACGGGACAGCATTAACGAGTTGCCCCATATCCGCCCGAACTTAATCTGCATTTAACTAAAAGTCGCCTTAATGACGCTCCGACCCTCTGCGAGATGCTGTTCCCGGATCGTGACCAGCGGCACTTTGAAGGGGGACCGAGTGACACCGTCCTGGACGCAAGGCGAATGAGTACGAGTATCGCTGCGCAAAGCATCGCGGCACGGAAGTCCAAAAATCCTGGCAAGAATTCTCTTCGGAAGCCTTCCCGGAAAATGACCACGGCCAATTGGCTGGGCACCGCGGCGATCGGCTGCGTGCTGATGGGCGCCGGCTGGATCATCTACAGCAACATCCTCGGCGCGAGCGTCTACCCCACCGTCGGCAGCATCGGCTACGACGAGCCGGTGGTCAGGCGCGCGCCCAAGGTCGTGCTGCGCGAGGCCGGCGAGGCCATCCGGGAAACCTTCGCGCTGCTGCCCGACCGGCTCCAGGTCGCAGCTCCGATCTCGCGCGAGATGTTCAACGAGCGCTTTGCCGCGGCCGCGACGCAAGGCGTGCCGTCGAATGCGGCGAGCGCAGCGCCCCCGACCCAGGTTGCGCTGGCCAAGGAGACGTCGAAGGACGCCCCGAAGCAGAGCGTGGTCGCGAGGGTCGCCGACGCGCTGAAGCCGGCGGCCAAGACCTCTGACAAGACCTCAGACAAGACCGCTGACAAGACCAGGCGCGCGCCGGATGCCCAGATGCAGCTGGCCTCGGCCGATCCGGCCCAGATCGTGCCGGCGCCCGAGGCGCAGCCGAAGTCGTTCGCCGATCGCGCCAAGGCCGCGGTAATGTCGATCACCGGACCGCGCCAGTCGATGGTGGAAAAGCTCTGGGGCAAGCGCGAGCCGTCCGGCGGGCTGCTCGCCTACGCCTCGGCCGATGCCAGCGTGACCGCGTCCATCGCGCCGAAAGAGCAGAATCCGATGTTCGGCGGCGCGCCGCCCTATGAGCGCGACACGGCGGTGTACGACATCACCGCCAAGACCGTGTATCTGCCCGACGGCACCAAGCTCGAGGCGCATTCGGGCCTCGGCTCCAATCTCGACGATCCGCGCTCCTCGAAAATCCGCATGCGCGGCGTGACGCCGCCGCACATCTACACGCTGAAGCCGCGCGAGGCGCTGTTCCACGGCGTGCCGGCGCTGCGCCTGACCCCGATCGGCGGCGAGAGCGCGATCCACGGCCGCGACGGCCTGCTCGCGCACACCTTCATGCTCGGGCCGAACGGCGACTCCAACGGCTGCGTGTCGTTCAAGGACTATTACGCGTTCCTCGACGCCTACCGCAACAAGGGCATCCGCAAGCTCGCGGTGCTGGCGCGGGTGGAGTGAGGCGCGCTCACGCCGCCATCGCCTTGCGCAGCGACATCTCAGTCGCGATCGCGTCCCGCACGGCCGGCCGCGCCTGCATCCGCTCGAGATAGGCCGACAACGACGGCCATCGCGCGATGTCGATCCCTGCGGGACGGAGCAGCAGCAAGGCCCAGGTGAGATGGGCATCCGCGACGGTGAAGCCGTTGCCGACGAGGAATTCGCGGTCCGCCAGATGCGCTGCCGGCACCGACAATGTCTGCGCGATCCGTGCCCGCGGCTTGGCGAGCGAGCCGTCGTCCTTGTACCAGAAGGTCGGAAACAGGAACGCCTTGTGGATCTCGGCGCCGATGAAGCTCAGCCATTCCTGCAGACGATAACGATCGAAATCGCCGGGCGGCGGCGCAAGACGCGTCTCCGGCTTCACATCGGCGATGTATTGCAGCACTGCTGCGCTCTCGGTCAGCCGTTCGCCGCTCTCCAGCACCAGGACCGGCACCGCACCCTTCGGCGACAGGTCGCGGAAATCGCTGCCGTCTTTCACGACCTGCTTGGTCCAGATATGGGCGAGGTGATACTGCGCCTCGATACCGGCCTCCATCAGCGCGATGCGGCTCGAGAGCGAGCAGGCCATCGGGAAGAAATAAAGCTGCAGCATCGCACGCTCCATCAAGTCAGTGCTTCGACTTGCGCGATGATCGCGAAGCGGTCCGACAATTCGGCCAGCGCGACCTGATGGATCGTCCGGGCGTCCAGCGTGCCGCCGCGGCCGTCGGGCAGGTCGCGGGTGGCGCAGGCGTCGGCCGCGATCGTCGTGCGCAGGCCGAGGTCGAGCGCGGCGCGGGCGGTCGAGGAGACGCACATGTGGGTCATGAAGCCGGCCAGCACGATGTTCTTGAGTCCGGTCGCCGCCAACCGGGCGTGCAGATCGGTGCCGGCGAAGGCATTCGGCAGCGCCTTCTCGATCACGGGCTCGCTGGCGAGCGGCGTCAGGCGCTCGACGATCGCGCCGCGCGCGGCCTCGCGGTCGAACAGGCCGCCGGCGCGGCCCTTGTGCGCGACATGGAAGATCGCGGCTCCGCTTTCCCGTGCGCGCGCGAGCAGGCGCGCAGCCGCAGCGATCGCCGCTTGCACATCGGGCAGGGCCAGCGGACCGGCGCAATATTCGTTCTGGATGTCGATCAGCACGAGGCAGGCCTCGTTGAGCTTGGGCGGATCGAGATCGGCGCCGGCGAGTTCGAGCAGCGTCTTTGGAGCGGTCATGCTGGTGAGGCCTTCTGGGGAATGTCGATGAGGCGACACTAGCGCAGCCGGAGCCTGCCAATGCGCAGGAATATTGCGGCATATGGCTGCAAATTTGCAGGACAAATTCGTGCCTGCTAGGCTCAGCTTCATGAACTGGGACGATCTGCGCATCATCGCCGCGGTCAGGGACGAGGGCACCTATGCCGGCGCCAGCGCGCGGTTGCGCATCGACGAGACCACCGTCGGCCGCAGGCTTGCGCGCATCCAGCGCGATCTCGGCGTGCCGCTGTTCGATGCGGTGGATGGCGTGCGGCGGCCGACGCGCCAGTGCGAGGCGGTGCTCGCGCATGTCGGCGCGATGGCGGCGCATGTGGCGGCGATCGACCGTATCAAGGACACTCAATCCGGCCCGGTCGGCCGGCTGCGCATCGCCTCGACCAATGCGGTCGCCGAAGAGCTGCTGGCGCCGCATGCGGCAAGCTTCCTGCGCGATCATCCGGGGCTGACGCTGCAATTCCTCACCTCCAGCGGCAACGTCAAGTTCTCGCGCTGGCAGGCCGATCTCGCCATCCGCCTGCGCAAACCGGAGAAGGGCGACTTCACCATCTCCAAGCTCGGCGAGGTCAGGCTGTATTTCTTCGAGCCCGCGGACCGCAGCGGAGCCGAGCCGGTCGCGTGCATCTATCCCGACGAGCTCGACGCGATCCCGGAAGCGCAGTTCTTGCGAGCGAAGCGGCTGACCAACGTGCGCTGCATCACCGACAATATCCGCATCATCCGCACCATGATCCAGTCGCATCAGGCCATCGGCGTGCTGCCCGAGCACAGCTGCGGGCCGCTGCTCGCCGACCGCAGCCTGCGCGCCACGCTGCTGCCGAAACGCCGCGACGTCTGGCTCCTGGTCCAGAATCATCTGAAGCGCGATCCGGCGACGCGCGTGACGATCGAGTGGGTGCGGCACTGCTTCAGGGATTTGTCGCAGGGCTGACCGCTGGCGACGTTCATGGCCTCGCATTGAACGCGGGCCGCGCGACGTGCGACCAAATTCGCAAGTTCGCCGGGGATTGCACGCGCGCGCAGGTTGCGTAATCTCGCGACGACTATGTCTTTGAACAGGGCAGCTGCATGACCACTCTTGAGCAAACGATCCGTCCCTCGGCACGATCGCGGGAATGGAAGGCGATTCTCATCCTGATCCTGCTGATCCCGGTGCTGTGGTCGCCGCCGTTCCTGTTTCGATACTTCCTGTATCAGCCGTTCAACATCCCCTCGAATTCGATGGCACCGACGCTGATGGTCGGCGACTACGTCTTTGCGGCGAAATATGCCTATGGCTACGGCCGCTATTCCTTCCCCTTCGCTTCGTCCTGGATTTCGGGCCGCGTCTTTGCCGCCGAGCCCGAGTATGGCGACCTGGTCGTTTTCCGAACGCCAAGGGATACCTCCGTCGATTACGTCAAGCGCGTGGTCGGGCTGCCCGGCGACCGCATCCAGATGCGGCAGGGCCGGCTCATCCTCAACGACCGTCCGGTGACACGCGTCGCGCTGACGGAGGCACAAGCCGGCGCCTCCTGCGGAGGCGATGACGGGGCGAAGGTCAAGCGCTGGCGCGAGACGCTGCCGAGCGGCGTGAGCTATGTGACCTACGACTGCCTCGACAATGGCTTCCTCGACAACACCAGCGTCTTCACGGTGCCGCCCAGCCACCTCTTCGTGCTCGGCGACAACCGCGACAATTCAACCGACAGCCGGATGATGTCGACGTTCGGTTTCGTGCCGATCGACAATCTCGTCGGCAGGGTCACACGCATCATCTGGTCGCTCGATGAGGATGGCGAGCCGCGCTTCGAGCGGTTGGGGAACGTGGAGTGAGGCTTGCTCCGTCATTCCGGGGCGCGCCCTCTTGGGCGCGAGCCCGGAATCCATAACCACAGGCGGATGTTTTGACGTACTATGTCTACATCCTCGCGAGTAAGAAGCACGGCACGCTCTATATCGGCGTGACCCGCGACCTCGTGCGCCGTGTGTACGAGCACAAGACAAAGGCCGTCCCTGGCTTCACGAGCAAGTACGGCGTCAACAAGCTCGTCCTGTTCGAAATCTATGACGATCCCGCGACGGCCATTGCCCGCGAGAAGGAGCTCAAGAAATGGCGGCGCGACTGGAAGACGCGCCTGATCGAGGAGCAGAACCCGAACTGGGATGATCTTTATCCCGGGATCACCAAATGAGGTTCATCCTGCACTCCTTGTCATTCCGGGGCAGCGCGAAGCGCTGAGCCCGGAATCCATAACGACAGGCGGACGGAATGGCCCGCTATGCCTGTCGCCCGTAAGAAGAAGTGCAAGAAGTGGCGGCGGGATTGGAGGACTTTAAACCGGGCTGATCTCCATCCCGGGATAACCAACTGAGGTTCGTGGTTATGGATTCCGGGCTCGCGCCCAAGAGGGCGCGCCCCGGAATGACGACGGGAGAGAGTTTGCCCCAAAAACAAAAACCCCGGCATCGCTGCCGGGGTTTCGCATTTCTCGACTGTGCCTGAGGGGCTGGATCAGAAGTCCATGCCGCCCATGCCGCCGCCCGGGGGCATTGCGGGGCCGGCGCCGCCCTTCTTGGGCAGCTCGGCGACCATGGCCTCCGTGGTGATCAGGAGCGCGGCAACCGAGGCTGCGTTCTGGATCGCGGTACGGACCACCTTGGTCGGGTCGATGATGCCCTTCTTGACGAGGTCGGCATATTCGCCGGTCTGGGAGTCGAAGCCGTAATTGTAGGCCTTGTTCTCCAGGATCTTGCCGACGATCACCGAGCCGTCTTCACCGGCGTTGATCGCGATCTGGCGGGCGGGGGCCGACAGCGCCTTGCGCACGATCTCGACGCCGGTCTTCTGGTCGTCGTTCTTGGTGCGCAGGCCCTTGAGCTGCTCGGAGGCACGGAGCAGGGCGACGCCGCCGCCCGGGACGATGCCTTCTTCCACGGCCGCGCGGGTCGCATGCATCGCGTCATCAACGCGATCCTTGCGCTCCTTCACCTCGACCTCGGTCGCGCCGCCGACGCGGATCACCGCGACGCCGCCCGCGAGCTTGGCGAGACGCTCCTGGAGCTTCTCACGGTCGTAGTCCGAGGTGGTCTCCTCGATCTGCGCCTTGATCTGGGCCACGCGCGCCTCGATGTCGGCCTTCTTGCCGGCCCCGTTGACGATCGTGGTGTTCTCCTTGTCGATCATCACCTTCTTGGCGCGACCGAGCATGTTGAGGGTGACGTTCTCGAGCTTGATGCCGAGATCTTCCGAGATCGCCTGGCCGCCGGTCAGGATCGCGATGTCCTGCAGCATGGCCTTGCGGCGATCGCCGAAGCCCGGAGCCTTGACGGCCGCGACCTTCAGGCCGCCACGCAGGCGGTTCACGACGAGGGTCGCGAGGGCCTCGCCTTCGACGTCCTCGGCGACGATGACCAGCGGCTTGCCGGTCTGCACCACGGCCTCGAGCAGCGGCAGCAGCTCGTTCAGCGAGGAGAGCTTCTTCTCGTTGATGAGGATGTAGGCGTCGTCCATCTCAACGCGCATCTTGTCGGCGTTGGTGACGAAGTAGGGCGAGATGTAGCCGCGGTCGAACTGCATGCCCTCGACGACGTCGAGCTCGGTCTCCAGCGACTTGGCTTCCTCGACGGTGATGACACCCTCGTTGCCGACCTTCTTCATGGCGTCGGAGAGGAACTTGCCGATCTCCTGGTCGCCGTTGGCCGAGATGGTGCCGACCTGGGCGATCTCGTCGTTCGAGGTGACCTTCTTGGAGTTCTTCTGGAGGTCCGCAACGACCGCCTCGACCGCGAGGTCGATGCCGCGCTTGAGGTCCATCGGGTTCATGCCGGCGGCGACCGACTTGGCGCCTTCGCGCACGATCGCCTGGGCCAGCACGGTGGCGGTGGTGGTGCCGTCGCCGGCCGCATCAGCGGACTTGGAGGCGACTTCGCGCACCATCTGGGCGCCCATGTTCTCGAACTTGTCCTCGAGCTCGATCTCCTTGGCGACGGTGACGCCGTCCTTGGTGATGCGGGGAGCGCCGAACGACTTGTCGAGCACGACGTTGCGGCCCTTCGGGCCGAGCGTGACCTTCACCGCGTTGGCGAGAATGTCAACGCCGCGCAGCATCTTGTCGCGCGCATCAACCGAGAATTTGACTTCTTTGGCTGCCATCTGGATTTTTCCTTGGAATGATTTGACTGGAGGGAGAGGGGGCTCTTAGGCCGCCTTCTTCTTGGACTCGCTGACCTCGAGAACGCCCATCACGTCGCTCTCCTTCATGATCAGCAGGTCCTGGCCGTCGATCTTGACCTCGGTGCCGGACCACTTGCCAAACAGCACGCGGTCGCCGACCTTCAGGTCGATCGGGATCAGCTTGCCGGACTCGTCGCGGCCACCCGGGCCAACGGCGACGATTTCGCCCTGGGAGGGCTTTTCCTTGGCAGTGTCGGGAATGATGATGCCGCCAGCGGTCTTCTCTTCTGCGTCGATGCGCTTGACCACGACGCGGTCGTGAAGCGGACGGAATTTCATGCAGTCCTCCTAAGCAATTGCACGTGTTGAGGATTTTGAGATTGTTAGCAGTCGTTGCCCGCGAGTGCTAGCACAGGCGAGGCTGAGATAAGCCAGGAATTTTGCGGGGGCAAGGCCTTCTAGCAGAAAAATTAGCAGCCGAAAGCGCGGACTGCCAGAATCTCTTTGCCATCGTTAACCGACGCCAAGCCCGTATTAGCACGGAGCTGTATCTGCTGCTAACGCATTGAATTTCAACAGCTTGTTAAACTTTTAGGCTTGAGATGGGTTGTCAGTTTGCGTCACATTTCTCTCATGTGAGCGCATCGATTCCGGGTGGCTCCCGGGGCACCGAGCAAGCCACCCCCGAATGCGCTCCTGCAAAGGAGGTTTGGCATGGGACTGCGGAGCGGGGGCGTTTCCGAGGATTTCCGGAAGCAGATGCTGGGCTACGGACTGACGACGGCGCAAATTCTCTATCGGATGCCGGATCATCCTTCGCTGCTCCAGACCTACGTCTGGCAGAACTACGACATGTTTCCGAAATTTCCGGCGCTGAAGGATTTCCTGGCGTTCTGGCAGGAAAAGCTCGATGGCCCCCTCCATTCGGTCACGGTGGCGCATTCCAAGCTGATCAAGCCGGCCGAGCTGCGCGCCGTGGATGGCGTGTTCCGGCTGCATTGAGGCAGCGTAGGGTGGATTAGCCCGCGACGGCGCGAAGCGCTGTCGCTTGCGTAATCCACCGCATGTCTGTCCGCCGAAGCAGAAATGGTGGATTACGCCTTCGGCTAATCCACCCTACGAAATCACGCAATCAGACCCCGCCGCTGCAATAGCGTTTCCACATCGCGCGATAGGCGTCATCCACGGCTCGCGCGTATGAGACGGGGTTGCCGGTGGCCGCAGCGTTGATCTGTGCGGGCAGTTCGCGGCGCAATCGATCGAGATCGCCGATCCGCGCCGCGCGGCCGACTGCGATCTCGACATATGCCTCCTCGCTGTCTGCGACCCAGTCCGGCAAGCCGAGCGCGGAGAGGATGGCGCCGGCGGCACGGCTGGGCAGACTGCTCCCGAGCTTCGCCACCACGGGCACGCCCATCTGCAGCGCTTCCAATGTGCTGACGCCGCCGTTCTGCGGGAACGGGTCGAGCGCGATATCGATACGATTGAACGATGCCAGATGTTCGCTCCGCAAGGTGGCTCCGAGCAGATCGACGCGTTCGGCCGGCAATCGACAAGCCGCAAATCGCGCCAGCAGCTTGTCGCGAACCAGCTGATCGTCCAGCGCAACATCCTTGATCAGCAGTCGCGAGCCAGGGACCCGCTCGAGAATCCTGGACCAGACTTCCGCAGCCTCGTCCGAAATCTTGCTGATGCGGTTGAAGACACCGAACGTGACGAAGCCGTTCGAGACAGCCGGCGCCTGCGCCCGCGCAATCCCGGCCGGCAGCGGCGCCAGCGTCACGAAGCACGGCAGGTCGACGACAGTCTCCGCAAACAAATGCCGAACCGCGGCGGGAATCGCGACCGGATCCGAGAACAGATAATCGATCGTCGGCAACCCGGTGCCGGTGCCGTGGCCCCAGCCGTGCACCTGGATCGGCGCCGGTTTGCGCGCAAACACGCCGAGGCGGTTTCCTCTGGTGTGGCCGGACAGGTCGATCAGGATATCGACGCGATCGGCGCGAATCTGAGCGGCGAGGCGCTCGTCGGTCCATTGCGAGGCGTCACGCCAGCGGTCGGCGATCCCCTGAAATTCGCTCGTCGTCGCATCCGCTTTCGACGAGCAGGAGTAGCACACGATCTCGAACTGCGCGCGGTCATGGTGTTGCAGCACGGGCTTGAAGATGAACGCGGCCGAATGTGCGTTGAAATCCGACGAGACATAGCCAAGCACCAGACGCCGAGCCGGATCGCGGCTGTTGTCATGGGCCGCCGCCACCTCTGCAGCGATCTTCGCGCCGATCCGCTCCCACCACACTTGCCGCGCTTGCTGATGCTGTTCGACGCTGGCGTCGGCCACGAAATCGAGCGTGAATATCTTGCTGGAGATCGCGCTCTGCAGGTCAGGCCGGATGTCGAGAGCTCGGTCGAAGCTGGCGAGGGCTTCGTCGACCCGGCCCAGCCCGGCGAAACAAAGGCCCAACACAAGGTGGGCTTGGTCGGAATCGGGAGCGATCGCGAGAGCCCTCTCGCAATCGGACAATGCCTCGGCAATTCGCTGGGTCTGGAGCAGGACATTGGCGCGCCAGAGCCATCCGTTCACGTCGTCGGGTGCCAGAGCGATTGCCCGATTGCAATCCGCCATGGCCTCGTCAAATCGCTGAAGCTCCCGCAATGCGACGGCGCGGTTCGCCAGTGCCGCGGCATAGTCGGGCTTGATCGAGAGCGCGCGGTTCAGGCTTGTGAGAGCCTCGTCATAGTTGCGCAGACGGCAGAGCGCAGAGCCGCGGCCGTTGTAGGCTTCGGCAAGGTTTCCGTCCAATGCGAGCGCCTGATCGTAGCTATCGAGCGCTTCGAGGTGCAGATCAAGCGCCGCGCTTGCGTTGCCGAGATTGGACAGGGCCAGGGCGTAATTGGGCTTTAAGGCGAGTGCCTTTCGATAGCTTGCTCGGGCCTCATCGTGGCGTTTCAGCCCGTTGAGCGCGACGCCCAGGCCCATGTGAGCTTCGGCAGATCGCGGATCCGCGGCAACCGCCCGGCTCAGTAGCATTTCAGCCAGCTGATAGTTCCTGGCATTGGACTCCATGACGCCGAGCATATGCAGCGCGATGAATTGATCGGGCGCGATCTGCAGCAATTGTCGATAGGCGGCCCGGGCCTCGGACAGGAGTCCCTTCTTGTGCAACTCGAGTGCGCGCCCGAGCAATGGCAGCACTTCGGCCTTCTGCCGTTTCTGAAGCCGGGCATTCTGAAATGCACGCTGACCGACGCTGCTGCCCATGAATCAATTCCCCCCGATCTCCCGGCGAGATTAATTCAGCGAGAGAGTGAATACGAGACGATGGCCGCTCGCCACGACAGCCTGGGACAAGCTACGGCCGGTTGGGTTCGTCGAGCTCATTGCCCGAGGCCCCGCAATTGCTGCCTCGCCCAAGACTGGGTAATCTGCCTTCGGGTTGGTCCCGTCAGGCGGACGCGGCTCGGATCAGGGAGGCAGACAATGGCCAAGCAAAAGGCATCGAGACCCGCAACGAAGACCGCGGTGAAGAAGCGGAGCGGCGTGAAGGCAGCGGCGCGATCCCCGGCGCGCGCGGCGGTGAAGGCGAAGGCGCGCACCGTCGCTCCGAAGAAGCCCGTGCGGCCGAAGCAGCGTGTCGCCGTCAGCCATCACCGCGAGGAAGACTTCAAGGCCGACGGCCTGCGCGCCTATGCCAGCTACCGCGATCTCGGGATCGCCGACGCGACCCATGGCCTCGCGCAGGCACATGTGATCCGCTTGCAAGGCCCCTGCAATCCGGCCGAGGTGTCCAAGCTCCACTATCACGACGTCGAATTCCAGATGGTCTACGTGCTCAAGGGCTGGGTGAAGACCTATATGGACGGCCAGGGCGAGACCCTGATGAAGCAAGGCAGCGCCTGGACCCAGCCGCCGAAGATCAGGCACATGATCCTGGATTATTCCGATGATGTGGAACTGCTGGAGGTGATCCTGCCGGCGGAGTTCAAGACGGTCGAGTTGAAGGCGTGATGTCATTCCGGGGCGCGCGTAGCGCGAACCCGGAATCCATTTCTCCGCTTGTGTCGTGGCGATGGATTCCGGGCTCGCGACTTCGTCGCGCCCCGGAATGACGGCGGGAGAGACCTACGCCACCACGCCCACCACGGCGCCCATCAAGCACGTGGTCAGCGTGCCCGACACGATCGACTTCAGCCCCAGCGCGTTGATCTCCTCGCGCCGCTCCGGCGCCATCACGCCCAGGCCGCCGATCATGATGCCGAGGCTGGCGAAATTGGCGAAGCCGCACATCGCATAGAGCATGATCAGACGCGAGCGCGGATCGAGCGCGTCGGGTGGCAGCTTCGAGAAGTCGACATAGGCGATCAATTCGTTGAGCACGGTCTTGGTGCCCATCAGGCTGCCGGCGGTGATCGCCTGATCCCACGGCAATCCCATCAGCCAGCACACCGGCGCCATGACGAGGCCGAGCAGGCGCTGCAGCGAGATCGCGGCGCCGCCAATGTTCGGCAGGAGGCCGAGCATGGCGTTGACGAGATAGACCAGCGCCACCAGCACCAGCAGCATGGCGACGATGTTGAGCAACAATTCGAGGCCGGCCGTGGTGCCCTTCACGATCG
The DNA here is from genome assembly GCF_016031635.1 of Bradyrhizobium diversitatis. GTDB lineage: Bacteria > Pseudomonadota > Alphaproteobacteria > Rhizobiales > Xanthobacteraceae > Bradyrhizobium > Bradyrhizobium diversitatis. Next base: position 168,898 of record NZ_JACEGD010000021.1, on the reverse strand, counting down.
CGTCCATCGTGCCGGACACGTCCATCTCGGGATCCTCCAGCGCGCCGCCGGTGCGCTTGTCGGAGGTCTCGGGCACCATGATCAGGCTGACCAGGATCGCGGCCGGCGCGCCCAGCACGGAGGCGATGACGAAATGCGCGGCGGCGTCGGGGATGATGGGAGCAAGCAGCGTCGCATAGAGCACCAGCACCGTGCCGGCGATGCCCGCCATGCCGCCGGTCATCACCAGGAACAGTTCGCTGCGGGTCATCTGTGCCAGATAGGGCCGCACGAACAGCGGTGCCTCGACCATGCCGAGAAAGACATTGGCGGCGGTCGACAGCCCGACGGCGCCGCCGACGCCGAGCGTGCGCTCGAGCAGCCAGGCCAGGCCGCGCACCATCGGTGGCAGCACGTGCCAATAGAACAGCAGCGTCGTCAGCACGCTCATCACCAGCACGATCGGCAGCGCCTGGAACGCCAGGATGAAATCGGCGCCGGGCACCTTCAGATCGAATGGCAGGGCGCCGCCGCCGATATAGCCGAACACGAAGGCGGAGCCTGCGCGGGAGGCCGCCGAGATCGCGCCGACCGCGTCGTTGATGGTGCCGAACGCATGCGCGACGACCGGCAGCTTCAGCAGCACGACCGCGGTGACGAAGGTCGCGGCGAGGCCGATCGCCGCCTGGCGCAGCGATACCAAGCGACGATTCTCCGCCAGCGCGAAGGCGATCAGCAGCAATGCGAAAATGCCGAATGCCGATTGCAAGCGCAGCATGATGTCCAGAGCAACCAACAGCCGCGGATTCGCCGGTTACGGCCCGCGTGCTCCTGTCCCACCGCGCCTTCCTGTTCTTCCTGTTCTCGCGCAGCCTGTCTCGCTTTTCCAGCCAGATCGCGGCGGTCGCGATCGGCTGGCAGATCTACGATCTCACCGGCTCGGCGTTCGACCTCGGCATGGTCGGCCTCGTGCAGTTCCTGCCCACCGCGCTCCTGGTGTTCGTCGCAGGCCACGCCGCCGACCGCTACGAGCGCAAGCGCGTGGTCCAGCTCTGTCAGCTCGTGGAAGCCGCGACCGCGCTTTATCTTGCATTCGCCACCTATTTCGGCGCGGTCGGCGAGGTGCAGATATTCATTGCAACCTTCGTGCTCGGCATTGCCGGCGCATTCGAGAGCCCGACCACGGCGGCGTTGTTGCCGCTGATCGCACCGCAAGGGTCGCTCCAGCGTGCCACGGCCATTTCCAGCGGCGCGGCGCAGGTCGCGACTATCACCGGGCCGGCGCTCGGCGGCTTCGCCTACGCGGTCGCCCCGCATCTGGCCTATGCCGGGATGGTGCTGTTCTGGGTTTTGGGGATGATTCTGACCGGCTTCATCCGGCCGCGCCCGCAAGCGGTGCTCAAGGAGGGGACGAACTCGGACAATATCTTTGCCGGCGTCCGCTTCATCCGCAGCAATCCCGCGATCCTGGGCACCATCTCGCTGGACCTGTTCGCCGTGCTGTTCGGCGGCGTCACGGCATTGCTGCCGATCTACGCCCGCGACATCCTGCAGACCGGCCCGGTTGGGCTCGGCGTGCTGCGCGCGGCGCCCGCGGTCGGCGCGCTGTTGATGACCATGGTGCTGGCGCGTCACGCCATCTCCAGGCATGTGGGCCTGCGGATGTTCCAGGCCGTGATCGTGTTCGGCCTTGCCACCATCGTGTTCGCGCTGTCGTCCTGGATGTGGCTGTCGGTGCTGTCGCTCGCTGCTTTGGGCGCGGCCGATACGATCAGCGTCGTGATCCGCTTCTCGCTGGTGCAGCTCTCTACGCCCGACGAGATGCGCGGGCGGGTCGGCGCGGTGAATTTCCTGTTCATCAACGCCTCGAACCAGCTCGGCCAGTTCGAGAGCGGAGTGGCAGCCGCGCTGCTCGGCGCCATGCCCGCCGCCGTGCTCGGCGGCGTCGCCACCGTCGCAGTGGCGCTGCTCTGGATGAAGCTGTTTCCGGCCCTGCGAAAGGTGGAGAGTTTGGAGTAGGCCTCCGCTCTCTCCTCCGTCATTGCGAGGAGCCCTTGCGATGAAGTAATCCAGAATCTCCCCGCGGAAAGATTCTGGATTGCTTCGCTGCGCTCGCAATGACGAATGTGGTGGCAGTGCAGGATGTTAGCTCACATTACCCCCGCAGCCCGGCAACAGCAGGCGCCTCTTGACGCCTACTGTGCATGGGGTTGTTTTCGCAGTTTTAGTTCAGCCCCGCCCCACGAACGGCATCTTGGTCGCCATCACCGTCATCGTCAGCACGTTGGCGTCGAGCGGCAGGCCGGCCATGTAGGCGACGGCGTCGCCGACCGCCTTGGCGTCCATGCGCGGCTCGTGCTTGGTGGTGCCGTCGGGCTGCAGCACGCCGGGGCCGTTGACCATACGGTCGGTCATCGGCGTCGCCGCATTGCCGATATCGACCTGGCCGACCGCGATGTCGTACATGCGCCCGTCGAGATTGCTGGCCTTGGTCAGGCCCGTGATGGCGTGCTTGGTCGAGGTGTAGGCGGCCGAGAACGGCCGCGGCGCATGCGCCGAGATCGAGCCGTTGTTGATGATGCGGCCGCCGCGCGGGGTCTGGTCCTTCATGATGCGGAAGGCGTGCTGGGTGCACAGGAACGGGCCGGTGAGGTTGGTGTTCACCACCGCCTGCCACTGCTCGAGGCTGAGGTCCTCGAAGTTCACGGCCGGCGCGCCCATGCCGGCATTGTTGAACAGCACGTCGAGGCGACCATAGGTTGCCTTCACCTTGTCGAACAGCGCGGCGATCTGCTCCGGCTTGGTCATGTCGGCGGTGACGCAGAGACTCTTTCCGGCGGGGCCGAGCTTCGCCGTGTCCTCGAGCATGTCGAGCCGGCGCCCTGCGAGCACCACGGTGAAGCCGGTGTTCATCAGCGCCAGCGACGCTGCGCGCCCGACACCGGTGCCGGCGCCGGTCACCAACGCGATCTTTTTCGCTTCACTCATCGTTTCCTGCCTTTTCTCTTTTGCTGTCAGGTTTTGGGTTCTTTTTCGTTCTTGTAGGGCGGGCGCGGAATGTTCTGGTGCGCGGCGCGCAACGCCGCCGACCAGCGCGAGCGCAAATCGTGGAAATAGGGTTCGCCCGCCTCGATGCGGTGGTTGAGATCGGCTTCACAGGCGTCCGTGCGCACCACCAGCACGTCGATCGGCAGGCCGACGCCGAGGTTCGAGCGCATCGTCGAATCCATCGAGATCAGGCCGGTCTTCAGCGCCTCGTAAAGTTCGACGTCGTAATGCATGGCGCGGTCGAGCACCGGCTTGCCGTATTTGTGCTCGCCGATCTGCAGGTAGGGCGTGTCGGTGGTGCACTCGATGAAATTGCCGGCGGTGTAGACCATGAACAGACGCATGCGCGCGCCCTTGATCTGGCCGCCGAACAGGAAGGAGACGTCGAAGGACACGTCCTCGGACTTCAGCGCCGGTCCTTCGGTGGCATGCACCGCCCGGATCGCCCGGCCGATGCGCTGGGCGGCCTGGAACATGGTCGGCGCGTTCATCAGCGTCTCGATCTCGCCCGTGTTGGGATCCTCCAGGCCTTCGGTCAGGGTGGAGAGCACCGACTGGCTGATGGCGAGGTTGCCGGCGCTGGCGATCGCCATGATGCGCTCGCCGGGCTTGGAGAAGATGTGCAGCTTGCGGAAGGTCGAGACGTTGTCGAGGCCGGCATTGGTGCGGGTGTCGGCGATCATCACCAGACCGTCCCGAACCAGGATTCCGCAACAATAGGTCATTTCCAGTCCCCGAACGCGTTTGCGCGGAATTACTAGCCAATTTCGAGGTCCGGTCCAACCCCCGATTCCGGCCGTCATTCCGGGGCGCGCGCCAGCGCGAACCCGGAATCCATTCATCCGCTAACCGTGCCGCTTGATGGATTCCGGGGCTCGCAACTTCGTCGCGCCCCGGAATGACGGTCGCTCAATCCGCCGCGTCCACCAGAAACGCCTCGTCGACGGGCACGCCGAGCGCCGTGACCAGCCGGTTCGTCTCCGCAGCCATGCCGACGATGGCGAGCAGCTCGCCATATTCGGCCTCGGTCATGCCCTTGGCCCGTGCGGCGACGGTGTGCGAGTGGATGCAGTAGCTGCAGCCATGCGCGATCGAAACCGCCACATAAAGCATTTCCTTGACCTTGGGATCGAGCGCACCCGGAGCCATCACGTCCTTGATGCTCTCCCAGGTCCGCCGCAGCGTCTTCGGATCATGCGCCAGCGCCCGCCAGAAATTGTTGACGAAATCCGACTTCCGCACCATCCGGATGTCGTCGAAAACGGCGCGCGCGTCGGCGGAGAGTTCGTCATCCGAAAGCAGTTTTACAGTCGCCATGGGCTACCTCGCTGGGCTGATCCGATCCCGCGATTGTAGCACGGCGCATGCGCTCGTCCGGCAGCACCTAGCTCTGCCGCTGGGACTGCGATTGCGACTGCCCGCCGCGGCTGGTCTGCTCGACCTTCACGGCCACCGCCAGCGTTTCCGTGCCGCCGCCATAGCGCGTGCCACGCACCGGTGCCGCGCCGAGATAGTCGAGCCCGATCGCAACGCGCACATGGGCGTCGGTGGCGCAGATGCTGTTGGCGGGATCGAAGCCGACCCAGCCGAGATCGGGCACGTAGGCCTCCGCCCAGGCATGGCCGGCCTCCTGGTGCGCCGTGTCGTCCGATCGCAGAAAGTGCCCGGAGACGAACCGCGCCGGCACGCCACCGGCCCGGGCGCAGGCGATGAAGATGTGCGCGTAATCCTGGCAGACCCCGCGCTTGAGCGCGAACGCCTCCACCGCGGACGTGCCACTGTTGGTGGGGTCTTCGTCGAACGTCATGTGATCGGCAATCTGCGTCATCAGCGTGTGCAGGAAGCTCAGCGTGTCGCTCTCGGCCTCGCTGCGCAACTGGCGCGCAACCGCCGTCATCGCCGGATTGACGGAGGTGAGGTCGGTGGAGCGCAGGAACATCCCGGCCGGGAAACGCTCGTCCGTGCCGCGTAGCACGCCGCCGGTATCGTGGGTCTCGATCAGCCCTTCTGCCGTGATCTGGATGTCGCCGACAGGTCCGCAGGACAGCACGTGGGTGACGTTGCCGAACGCGTCCTCATGCATGTCGAGCTTGGTGTCGGTGGAGACGTCGATCTGCCATTCCGCGACGTATTGCCCGTCATGACTGCCAGGCGTCATGCGCAGGATCTGGATCACGCTGGTGGCCGGCGGTTCGTAGCGATAGGTCGTGATGTGCTGGATTCGCAGGCGCATGGTGTTTTGATCCGTCATTCCGGGATGGCGCGAAGCGCCAGACCCGGAATCTCGAGATTCCGGGTTCGATGCTTCGCATCGCCCCAGAATGACGAAAGGTGAAGGTTTCAGTCTCGGCTAGATCAAATACTGCTTCGTGATGATTTCGCCCAGCCTGGAATTGTCCGTGATGAATTCCTGGATGAATTCATGCACGCCATGCTGGAAAATGTCGTTCATATTGCTGTGTTCCAGCCGGTTGCGGATGCCGCGGGCGTGTCGCTGGGCCGGGCCCTGGCGGCCATAGGCGACGCCGATCTGGTCGAGGTTGCGCACGAGGTTGCCGTAGCAGCTGGCGAGCGAGCGCGGCAGCGTGTCGTTGAGGATGAGCAGATCCGCGATCAGCCACGGCTTCAGCGTCTCGCGATAGACCCAGTGATAGGCCGTCAGCGCCGAGACCGAGCGCAGGATCGAGCTCCATTGATAGAAGTCGAGCGGGCCGCCGACATGCTCCTCCTCGGGCAACAGCACGTGGTACTTCACGTCGAGAATGCGCGCGGTGTTGTCGGCGCGCTCCAGATGAACGCCCATGCGCGAGAACCAGTAAGCGTCGTTGCGCAGCATGGTCCGGTAGGCCGAGCCGTCGAAGCGCAGCGAGGTCTCCTGCACGAAGCGCAGGAACTTGGCGAGGTCCTCGCGCGTCGAGGTGCCCTTGCTCCACACCGCCTGAAGCTCGATCCAGGCCGAGTTGATGGTGTCCCACATCTCGCTGGTGAGCGCGGTGCGCACCGAGCGCGAGTTCAGCCGCGCCGCCTCGATGCAGTTCCTGATCGAGGACGGGTTGTTCTGGGAGAACGAGAGATACTCGACGACGTTGTGCTCGTTGGCTTCCTCATAGGCCTGATAGAAGCTCGCGGCGACGCCGGCGGTGAGCAGCGCCGAATCCCATTCATTGGTCTTGCCGATATAGGCGGCGGGAAGCGCGGTGACGCGCAGCGTCGCATCGATGGTGCGCGCGAGATATTCGGCCCGTTCGACGTAGCGGGCGAGCCAGTAGAGGTTTTCGGCGGTACGCGACAGCATCTCTCTACTCGTCCAGGATCCAGGTGTCTTTGGTGCCGCCGCCCTGGCTTGAATTCACCACCAGGGAGCCTTCCTTGAGCGCGACCCGTGTGAGTCCGCCCGGCACGATCGTGGTGCTCTTGCTGCCCGTGAGCACGAAGGGGCGCAAGTCGACATGGCGCGGGGCGAGGCCGGATGCGGTGCAGGTCGGACAGGTCGAGAGCGCCAGCGTCGGCTGCGCGATGAAACCTTCCGGCTCGCGCTTGAGCTTGTCGCGGAAAGCTTCGATCGTCGCCTTGGTCGCAGCGGGGCCGATCAGCATGCCGTAGCCGCCGGAGCCGTGCACTTCCTTGACGACGAGCTCGCTTAAGTTGTCCAGCACATAGGCGAGATCCTTCGGCTCGCGGCAGCGCCAGGTCGGCACGTTCTTCAGGATCGGCTCCTCGCCGAGATAGAACTTCACGATGTCGGGCATGTAGGAGTAGATCGCCTTGTCATCGGCGATGCCGGTGCCGACGGCGTTGGCGAGCGTGATGTTGCCGGCTGCGTAGGCCGACATCAGGCCGGGCACGCCGAGCACGGAGTCGGGACGGAAGGTGAGGGGATCGAGGAAATCGTCGTCGACACGGCGATAGATCACGTCGACCCGCTTCAGCCCTTCCGTCGTCCGCATGAACACTTCGTTGTTCTTGACGATGAGGTCACGGCCTTCGACCAGCTCGATGCCGAGCTTGTCTGCGAGGAACGAGTGCTCGTAATAGGCCGAGTTGTAGACGCCGGGCGTGAGCAGGGCGACGGTCGGCTCGCTGGAGGCGCTTAGCGGCGCGACCGAGCGCAGGGCTGCGAGCAGCTCGTCCGGGTAGCGCTCGACCGGCGCGACCTTGTGGCGGGCGAACAGATCCGGAAACAGCCGCATCATGATCTCGCGGTTTTCCAGCATGTAGGATACGCCCGACGGCGTGCGGGCGTTGTCCTCCAGCACGATGAAGTCCTCGGCGTCGACCCGGACGATGTCGATGCCGGCGATGTGCACGTAGACGTCGTGCGGCACCTGCTGGCCGTTCATCTCGGGGCGGAACACCGGGTTCTGGAAGATCAGATCGCCGGGCACGATCTCGGCGCGGAGGATGTCGCGGCCGTGATAGATGTCGCGCAGGAACATGTTGAGCGCGCGCACGCGCTGCTTCAGCCCCTTCTCCAGCAGCGCCCATTCCTTGCCGGACATGATCCGCGGGATCACGTCGAAGGGGATCAGGCGCTCGGTGGACTCGGAATCGCCGTAGACCGCGAAGGTGATGCCGATCCGGCGGAACAGGAGCTCAGCCTCCTGGCGCCGATATTCGAGGGCTTCGGGGGGCGTTTCCTTGAGCCAGCGCGCCAGCTCCCGATAGGCGGGGCGAAGGTCTCCGCCGGCAACATTCATTTCGTCAAACGCGACTGCCATGGATTCCGACTGTTCTCCCCCAGGCGTTGCACCATTGGTCAGGGCGCTTGGGCCTTGCTGAAGACCGCAACGTCCTGTGGCCATGCCGTGAGAGTGCATGACTTCCCTAGGAGGTAGCAAGGGCCGGGCCAGCGCGATAAGCATGGAGGAGGGGCATTTGCCGGGGACGGCCGGCGGCTTGCCTGAAAAAATGGCTGAGGACTGCTTATTTCAGAAGCAAAACCACGTGACTTCAACGCGTTACCTCGGCAAAGTCGGCGTCACAGTTGAGGGACTTAAGGCATGAGCGACATCGTCACGGCGGGCATTCTGGTCATTGGGGACGAAATCCTGTCCGGCCGGACCAAGGACAAGAATATCGGCTTCATCGCCGAGTACCTGACCAATATCGGCATCGACCTGAAGGAGGTCCGGATTGTTTCCGACGACGAGGCCGACATCATCGCCGCCCTGGACGCGCTGCGGCATCGCTACAGCTACGTCTTCACCACGGGTGGCATCGGCCCGACGCATGACGACATCACCGCCGATGCCGTCGCCAAGGCGTTCGGCGTCGGTATCGATCACCATCCGGAGGTCGTCGCCCGCTTCCGCGAGCGCTGGAGCGAGCAGGACCTCAACGAGGCCCGCCTGCGCATGGCCCGCATCCCCGACGGTGCCGAGCTGATCCAGAGCGCGACCATCCTCGCTCCCGGCTTCAAGATCGGCAACGTCATCGTCATGGCCGGCGTGCCGTCGATCATGCAGGCGATGATGGATATCGTCTCGCCCAAGCTGAAATCGGGCGTGCGCATGCTCTCCGAATCGGTCCGCGCCAATGCGCGCGAGGGCGACATCGGCAGCCCGCTGCGGGCGATCGCCGCCGCCCATCCCGACACCATCATCGGCAGCTATCCCTTCATGGACGAGGAGCAGAAGCCGAACACCAATCTGGTGGTGCGCTCGCGCGATCCGGAGAAGCTCGCCGCGGCGATGGCGGCGGTGAAGGAAATGCTGGCGGGATTGAACGTCACACGCTAGCACGGCCTGACGCAGCAGGAGACGACAATGGCTGGTGAAGCACCGGAACTGAGTGCACAGGAGCGGGCGGGCAAGGCCTTTCCGGTCTCGTGGGACCAGTTCCACCGGGACTGCCGGGCGTTGACCTGGCGGCTCAACGAGGTCGGTCCGTTCCACGCGGTGATCGCGATCACCCGGGGCGGCCTGGTGCCCGCCGCGATCGTGGCGCGCGAGTTAGGGGTGCGCGTGATCGACACGGTCTGTATCGCCAGCTACGATCACGACAAGCAGGGCGAGCTCCAGGTCCTCAAGGGCATTTCGGACGCGGCCATGAAGCTCGGCGGCGGCACCGGCAAGGGACTCCTGATCGTCGACGACCTCGTCGACACCGGCAAGACCGGCAGGATGGTGCGCGAGATGCTGCCCGATGCGCATTTCGCCACCGTCTATGCCAAGCCGATGGGACGCCCGCTGGTCGACACTTTCATCACGGAAGTCTCGCAGGACACCTGGATCTTCTTTCCCTGGGACACCGCGCTGTCCTACCACCCGCCGCTGCGCGACGGGGCGGGGTAACCATCCCCGTCATTGCGAGCGAAGCGAAGCAATCCAGAAATGCATCCGCGGAAGTAGTCTGGATTGCTTCGCTTCGCTCGCAATGACGAGTGGAGGCACCCATGCCGCTGCAAAACCGCGTCACGCCCACCGGCGACATCATCGTCACCCCGCATCGCGGGATGTTCACCGGCAATCGCGGCATCATCCACGATCCCGCGACCAAGACGCTGTTGAAAAAGCGCTGGTCGTCGCCGGCGTGGATCACCTGCCTGTGCGAATTCCGCGGTTGGCGGCGGCCGGTGATGGCGCGCCGGAGCTGGACCGAGCTGTTCTTCCTCGACGAGGCCACCGCCTTTGCCGCGGGCCATCGTCCCTGCTTCTTCTGCCGACGGGACGATGCCAGGCAATTCCGCGCCGCGTGGGAAGCGGGCAATTGTGCAAGCGGCATCAGCGCGAAGACGATGGATGCCGTGCTGCATCGTGAGCGTCTCCATCGCGGCCGCAAGCGATTGCACCCGCTCCCGATGCCGTGGGCAGACTTGCCGGCCGGCGCGATGGTGCAGCAGGGCGAAGACAGTTTCCTGGTGATGCAGGGAAGGGCGCTGCTGTGGTCGCCGGCGGGCTATGCCGCCAGCGCGCGTCAGCTTGACGACGTGAAGTTGCTGACGCCCCCCTCGACACTGCGCGCGATCATCGCCGGCTATCAGCCGGTGCTACATCCAACGGCGCTGGGCTGAAGCGAGGCCGACGACGTCGTAATCACCCCAGCTTCTCGCGCGCCAGCGCGGCGCCGGCGCCGAGCGCCATCAGCTTGGCCTCGGCGATCTCGCGCCGCATCGGCGCCATGCCGCAATTGGTGGTGGCGATGATGTTGCTCTTGGGCACGAATTGCGACACCGCGTCGATCACCTTCACGACGTCCTCGGCGGTCTCCACCGTGTCGCTGGCGACGTCGATCACGCCGGCCTGCACGATCTTGGTCTTGAGCAGCGCGAGCAGGTCGAGCGGCACCTTGGAATTGCGGCACTCGATCGCAACCTGCTGGATCGGGCTCGCGTCGATTGCCGGGAATATCTGCTCGTACTGCCGCCATTGGCTGCCGAGCGTTTCCTTCCAGTCGGTGTTGGCCTTGATGCCGTAACCGTAGCAGATGTGAACGGCGGTGGCGCAAGTGAGGCCTTGCGCGGCGCGCTCCAGCGCCTTGATGCCCCAATCGTTGACCTCGTCCATGTAGACGTTGAAGGCCGGCTCGTCGAACTGCACGAGATCGACGCCGTCGGCCTGCAAGGCCTTGGCCTCCTCGTTGAGCAGCTCGGCGAAGGCAAAGGCCATCTTCACGCGGTCGCCATAGTAGCGATCCGCAATGGTGTCGATGATGGTCATTGGGCCGGGCAGGGTAAACTTCAGCTTCTTCTTGGTATGTGTGCGCGCCACGCGCGCCTCGAAGGCATGGACGCGATCCTTCAGGCGGAGCGGCGCGACCACCTGCGGCACCATCGCCTTGTAGCGGTCCTTGCGGATGCCCATCTCGACCTTGTGGGCGAAATCGATGCCCTCGATCTTCTCCAGGAAGCCGTGGACGAAATGCTGCCGGGCCTGCTCGCCCTCGGTGACGATGTCGATGCCGGCGTCCTCCTGGATTTTCAGCCAGATCAGGGTCGCATCGCGCTTGGCCCGGAGCAGTTCGTCACCCTCTGACTTCCAGGGCGCCCACAGCATGTTGGGCTCGGCCAGCCATTCCGGCTTCGGCAAGGAGCCGGCGATCGTGGTTGGAAACAGCATGGCGGCCCTCCCGGCAGGTTGTGTTGCGCCTCTTCCTGCCATGTCTTAACGTCGAGGTACAGAACAACGAAAGTCGCTCTCTAGTCCGACGGCGATGACAGGGAAGGCCCAAAGAAAAGGCCAGGGGAAGGGTCGTGATCGATCTCTATTACGCGCCGACGCCGAACGGCTGGAAAATCTCGATCATGCTGGAGGAACTCGGGCTTCCCTACAGCGCGAAGCCCGTGAACATCCGCGCCGGCGAGCAGTTCAGCCCCGACTTTCTGGCGATCTCTCCGAATAATCGTATCCCGGCCATCGTCGATCACGATCCTGCCGACGGCGGGCCTCCGTTCTCGGCCTTCGAGACCGGCGCCATCCTGATCTATCTCGCGGAAAAGACCGGCCGGTTCTTGCCGACGGACTTGCGCGGGCGCTCGACCACGATCCAATGGGTGATGTGGCAGATGGCCGGGCTTGGACCGATGCTCGGCCAGCATGGACATTTTGCGCTCTACGCGGCGGAGAAGATCCCCTATGCGATCGAACGCTATCGCGACGAGGCAGCGCGGCTCTACGGCGTGCTCGATCGCCAGCTCGGCAAGACCGGGGCTTTTGTCGCCGGCGACTATTCCATCGCCGACATCGCCTGCTTCCCCTGGACGATGACCCACAAGGCGCAAGGCTTTACGCTCGAGGACTATCCGAACGTGAAACGCTGGTATGCCGAGGTTCGTGCGCGGCCGCAGGTGCAGGCCGGGCTTGCGATCGGCAAATTCGTCAAAGAGCCGTTCGACGAGGAATCACGCAAGATCATGTTCGGACAAAGGGCTAAGGAAGTGCTGGGAAAGAGGTGACGGCAACGCCGTCATTCCGGGGCGCGCGAAGCGCGAGCCCGGAATCCATCAGGCCGCAACAAGACTGGTGAAATGGATTCCGGGCCTGCGCCTGCGGCGCATCCCGGAATGACAAACATAAGGAACCATCATGATCGAATTCTTCTTCGACTGCTCCAGCCCCTGGACCTATCTCGCCTTCCACAACATCCAGCCGCTCGCCAAGGAGCTGGGCGCCGAGATCACCTGGCGGCCGATCCTGGTCGGCGGCATCTTCAATACGGTCAATCCGAGCGTCTACGCTCAGCGCGAGAAGCCGGTGCCGCTGAAGGCGCGCTACATGAAGAAGGACCTTCAGGACTGGGCGCGTTCGGCTGGCCTTTCGATCAAGATGCCGCCGACGGTGTTTCCCGTGAACAGTGTCAAGGCAATGCGCGGCTGCATCTGGCTGGGCAAGGACATGGTGCCGTTCGCAACCGCCGTGTTCGAGACCTATTGGGGCGAGGACAAGGACATCTCGCAGGACGCGGTGCTCGCGGAGATCTGCAGGAAGGTCGGCATCGACGAGCAGAAGTTCTTCGCCGGCATTGCCGAGCAGGGCATCAAGGACCAGCTCAAGGCCAACACGGAGGAGGTCGTCGCCCGCGGCGGCTTCGGCTCGCCGACGATCTTCGTGAACAAGACCGACATGTATTTCGGCAATGATCGCCTGCCGCTGATCCGCGAAGTGCTTCAGCGCAGCAAGGCGAGCGCGGCCTGATGGTGCGCGCCGTCGTCTGCCGCGAGCTCGGCGCGCCCGAGCGTTTGCTGCTGGAAGAGTTTCCGTCCCGCGCGCTGAAGCCGGGTGAGGTGCGCGTCGCCATCCGCGCCGCCGGGCTGAACTTTCCCGACGTGCTGATGGCTGCCGGCGAATACCAGCTCAAGCCGGAGCTGCCGTTCACGCCGGGCATGGAAGCTGCCGGCGACGTCACCGAGGTGGGATCGGAGGCAAGCGGCGTTGCCGTCGGCGACAAGGTCATCGTGAAGATGCGCTTTGGTGCCTTCACGGATGAAGCGGTGGTGACGCCGTCGCAGCTCACCCCCATGCCATCGACGTTCGACTACGCCGAGGCAGCGACCTATCTCGCCGGCCATGGCACCGCCTATCATGCGCTGATCGATCGCGGTCGGGTCGGGCCGGGCGAGGTGCTGCTGGTCCATGGCGCCGGCGGCGGTGTCGGTCTTGCCGCCGTCGAGATCGGCAAGATGCTGGGCGCGATCGTGATCGCGACGGCTTCGAGCGACGAGAAGCTTGCGATCGCGCAATCGCGCGGCGCCGATCATCTCGTGCGCTATGACCGTGAGCCGTTTCGCGACGCGGTCAAGCGGATCACCGACGGCCGCGGCGCGGACGTCGTGTTCGATCCGGTCGGCGGCCAGGTCTTTGAAGACTCGATGCGCTGCATCGCCTGGGGCGCGCGACTCCTCGTGATCGGCTTCACCGGCGGCATCGGCTCGGCCAGGACCAATCTCCTGCTGATCAAGGGCGCCAGCGTGCTTGGTGTGCGCGCCGGGGAGGCTGTGCGGAGAAATCCTGCGCTTGGTGAAGCGCGCCTGAAGATGCTGCTGCAATGGGCGGAGGAGGGCAAGCTGCGCCCCAACGTCTCGCACCGCCTGCCGCTGGAGGACTATGCGAAGGCGATGCGGCTGTTGATCGACCGCAAGGCGATCGGGCGGGTCGCGCTGGTGATGCAGTGAAAAGTAGGGTGGGTTAGCCGAAGGCGTAACCCACCTCTTCTGTCTCCGCGGTGATATCAATGGTGGGTTACGCTGCGCTAACCCACCCTACAGGAGCCTCACTTGTACTCCCGCTCCGTCCACCACGGGAAATAGTCCGGCATGTCGGTCGATACCTTGTCCTTGAACTGCGCGGGACGCTTTTCCAGGAACGACACCACGCCTTCCTTGACGTCGCCGGAACGGCCGCGGGCGTAGATGCCGCGGCTGTCGACCTTGTGGGCCTCCATCGGATCGTCGGCGCCCATCATGCGCCACATCATCTGCCGGATCAGCGCGACCGACACCGGCGCCGTCTTCGCGGCGAATTCCTTGGCGAGCGCGCGGGCGGTCGGCAGGAGATCGTCTGGCGGCACCACCTTGCTGACGAGACGGCCGGCAAGCGCTTCCTGCGCCGGGAAGACGCGGCCCGAATAGCACCATTCCAGCGCCTGCGAGATGCCGACGATGCGCGGCAGGAACCAGCTCGAGGCCGCCTCCGGCACGATGCCGCGCTGGGAGAACACGAAGCCGAAGCGCGCGGCCTCCGAAGCAATGCGGATATCCATCGCGAGTTGCATGGTGACGCCGATGCCGACCGCGGGACCGTTCACCGCGGCGATGACCGGCTTGAGGCACTTGAAGATGCGCAACGTGACCTGGCCGCCGCCGTCGCGCACCTGCGGATCGCTGTAATCGACCTTGCCGTCGGCCAAGCGCTTTACCGGCCCGCGCCGCGCATCGCGGTCGAACGTGTCGGCGCCGGACGAAAGATCCGCGCCCGCGCAAAAACCGCGGCCGGCGCCGGTGACGATGATGGCGCGGACGTTGTCGTCCTTGTCGGCGGCGTCGAACGCGTCGATCAGCTCCGCCTGCATCTGCGCATTGAAGGCATTGAGCTTGTCGGGCCGGTTCAGCGTGATCGTGAGGATCTGCTCGGCGACCTCGTATTTGATCGTCTCATGCGCCATGGTGGTTTCCTTCCTTTGTTTCTTGTTCTCTCTGTAGCACGTCATTCCGGGGCGCGCCCTCTTGGCGCGAGCCCGGAATCCATACTCATTGTGGTGGTTATGGATTCTCAGGTGCGCAATTGCGCACCATAGCTCGTCGCTTCGCGACGCCCCGGAATGACGGGAGATATTTACGTCGCCGGCGGCTCGGGCCAGGGCCGCTGCGGGCCACGCAGGCCCTCGAACGCCTTGGCCACGCCGAGCACGCCGATATCGTCGAAGCGCCGACCGACGATCTGCACGCCGATCGGAAACCCCTTGGCGTCGAAGCCGCCATTGACGGAGATCGCGGGGTTCTCCGACATATTCCACGGCACGGTATAGGCGATGTGCTCGAACGGCTTCATGGGATCGTTGGTGGGGGAAGCCCATTCCGCGGGGTAATTCACGTTCGGTGCGGTCGGCGACATCACATAGTCGAGCTCGCAGAACAGCTTTGCTGCCGTCGCACGGATCGCCATCGTCTGGTTGAAGCCGCGGATGACCTCGACGCCCGACAGCTTCGCGCCGGACTCACCCCATTTGAAGATATAGGGCAGCACCTTTGCCTGCTCGGCCGGCGTCAGCTTGGACAGATCGTCCCACATCCGCGCGCGCCAGAAATTGTCGAGGCCGTCGAGCATCTCGCGCGTGAGGATGCCGTCGACCTCGGTCACGATGGCCCCTGCAGATTCGAACGCCTTCGCCGCCTTCACCGCGACCTCGCGGACCGGTTTCTCCAGCGGCAGGCCGCAGCCGGGATCGAGCATCAGGCCGATGCGCAGTTTTCGCGGCGACTTCTCCAGCCCTTTCCAGTTGAGGGGTTCTGCCGGCAGGCTCATGCCGTCGCGCCGGTCGGGTTTTGCGATCGCGCTCATCATCAGCGCGCAGTCGTCGACCGTGCGTGTCATCGGGCCGGCGACGCGGCCGACATAGGTGGGATCGATCGGCACGCGGCCGAAGCTCGGTTTCAGGCCGACGAGCCCGCACCAGCCGGCTGGCAGCCGCACCGAGCCGCCGATATCGGTGCCGAGATGCAAGGGACCATAGCCGGCCGCTGCGGCCGCGCCTGCGCCAGCGCTGGAGCCGCCGGGATTCTTGGTGAGGTCCCAGGGATTACGCGCCAGCGCATGGAAGCTGGAAAGCCCGGAGGACAGCATACCGTAATCGGGCATGGTGGTCTTGGCGAAGATGATCGCGCCGGCCTCGCGCAGCCGCGCAGCCGGCGGGGCGTCCTTCTCGGCCGGCACGAGCTTGACACTGGCCGCGCCCAGCGGCACCGGCACGCCCTTGGTCGCGATGTTGTCCTTCACCGTGACGGGCACGCCGTCGAGCGCGCCGGACGGCTCGCCGCCAGTCCAGCGCGCGGTCGAGGCCTTGGCGGCCTCGCGCGCGGCGTCGGGATCGAACGCATAGAGTGCCTTCAGATGCGGTTCCCACGCCGCGACATGCGCGAGCACGTCCTCCAGCACCTCGCTCGGCGAGAACTGCTTGGCGCGATAGCCCGCGATCAAATCGACCGCGGACAGATCGTGCAGCGAGGTAACCGCCTCTTCGACGCTCTTCTTATGCATGGGCTCCCACCGGCATGCGCGTCTCGATGATGCGGGCGAACATGCTGGCGCCGATCGGCAGGATCTTGTCGTCGAGCACGAAGCCGGGATTGTGCACGGGCACCGAGCCGTCATGGCCGACCCAGAAATACGCGCCGGGGACGGTCTGCAGCATGTCGGCGAAATCCTCGCTGCCCATCTTCGGCTGGGTGCGGGTGATCACGTTGGCGGGATCGACGATGGTGCGCGCGACCTCCTCGACCACCTTGGACTGCTCGACCTGGTTGACCAGAACGTCGAAGGTGTCGCGGATGTCGACGTCGATCACGCAACTATAGGCGCTCGCGATGCCGGCGCAGATCGTGCGGATGCGCTCGGCGATCAGGGTGCGGACTTCTTTCGAGAAGGTGCGGATGGTGCCGCAAAGATGCGCGTCGCCGGGAATGACGTTGTAGGCGGAACCGGCGTGAATCTGGGTGATCGAGATCACGGCGGCCTGCAGCGGCTCGACGTTGCGGCTGACGATGGTCTGGATCGCCTGCGCCAGCGTGGTCGCGATGATCACCGCGTCCTTGGAGCGTTCGGGCATCGCGCCATGCGCGCCGTAGCCGGTGATGCGGAGGTCGAAGAAGTCGGCGCTGGCCATCGCGGGGCCGGGCAGGATCGCGATCTCACCGTGGTTGAGATCGGGCGCGTTGTGCAGGCCGTAGAGCTCGTCGCAGGGAAACTTCTCGAACAGGCCGTCCTTGATCATCGCGCGGGCGCCGCCGAGGCCTTCCTCGGCCGGCTGGAAGATCAGGTGCACGGTGCCGTCGAAATTCCGGGTCTCGGCGAGGTAGCGCGCGGTGCCGAGCAGCATGGTGGTGTGGCCGTCATGGCCGCAGCCGTGGAAGCGGCCCGGGATTTTCGAGCTCCACTTCAGATTGGTGTTCTCCTCCATCGGCAGCGCGTCCATGTCGGCGCGCAGGCCGATGCGCTTGCCGCTCGAACCCTTGCCCTTGATGACGCCGATCACGCCGGTGCCGCCGAGGCCGCGATGCACCTCGATGCCCCAGCTCTTCAGCTTGTCGGCGACGATGCCGGAGGTGCGCACTTCCTCGAACCCGATCTCGGGATGGGCGTGGAGGTCGCGCCTGATAGCGGTGAGTTCGTCGGCGTAGCCGTCGATGCGGTCGATCGTGGGCATGTGTCCTGTCCAGTTAGCGTGAGGGAGGATCGAAAACAGGGCCGTTCGGCTTGATGCGGATGCCCGGCCGCAGCCGCGTCCAGGGCAGGGTGGCGGTGTCGGCCGGCATCGCGCCGGGGGCGGCGCAGATCATCAGCTTCTCAGCGATCGGCTCGAAATCGGCGCGGAAGTGGACCGAGCTCTTGTTGACCAGGATCTTCTCACGTGTGGGCTCGATGCCGACATAGCGGTACATCGCCTGGTCGGCGAGCTGGGCCTTGTGCGAGGAGACGACCACGCGGACGTCGCCGATGCGCAGGCAGGCGGAGGGACCCATCTCCATCTCGCGGCCGCCGTAATAGGGGCCGGGCGCGATGAAGCGGCCATCGGAGAGCTTTTCGACCACGAAGGTCTCGCGATAGGGCTCATCGCCGGGAATGCCCGACTTGCCGCCGAGCGAGAGCGTCACGCTGGCGCCGACGCCGGCCGCATGCGCGGCCCTGGCCGATTCCGGATCGTAGATCGCGCCGGTGGCGGCGCTTGCCTTGTTGCGCACCAGCGCGCGCAGCATGCCTGTCGTGTCGGAATCGCCGCCGGCGCCGGGATTGTCCTGGGTGTCCGCGATGATGATCGGCTTGCTCGCATTCCGAGACAGCTCCATGGCATGGCGCACGCCATCGTCAGGCGACCAGATCTTGCCGTCGAAATCGTCCTCGTGGCTTTCGATCAGCCTGACGATCGCGTCGGCTGCGCGGTCGGCGTCCGCCTGCGTCTTGCCGTAGGCGAATACGCTCGGCCCGCAATCGCGGAAATCCGCGGCCGGGAAGCCGGGCGCGAAAGAGAGTGTCGGAACCGCATCGCCCTCCAGCGCGGCGAGCTTTTCGTAGATGCCTCTGGTCGGCTGGTCGTTGGTGCATTGCCAGCTGATCGGGATGAGGAACGGCAATTGCCGGAACGCCTTTGCGAAGCGCTGCTTCGTCTGCAGCAGCAGCGCCAGATGCCGTGCGCAGGCGCGGCCGGTCTCGGCCATGTCGACATGCGGATAGGTGCGGTAGGCGATCAGCGCGTCGGCATGCTCGATCATCTCGGGCGTGACGTTGGCATGGAGATCGAGGCTGGTGACGAGCGGAACATCCTTGCCGATGACGCGGCGCGCGCGCGCCAGGATCTCGCCTTCGCCGTCGTCGAGATGCTCGGTCACCATGGCGCCGTGCAGGTCGAGATAGACCGCATCGATCGGCCCAGCGGCGGCGATGCCGTCGACCATCACCTTCACGATGCGTTCGAAGGCGTCCTTGGTGACATGGGCGGAGGGGCTCGCCCCGCAGGCAATCGTCGGAACGAGGTCCCAGCCGCTGGCTTCAGCGCTGTCGACGAAGCCGGCGAGGCCGACATTGATGCGCCGCATCACCTTCAGCACGTCGGCGCCTTGCGTCATCGCCGGCCAGCCGCCGCCATGCTGAAAGTCCGCGAATGTCGCCTTGGTCGGAGCGAAGGTGTTGGTCTCGTGCAGGAAGCCGCCGATGGCGATACGTGTCATCAATTCAAGTCCAGCGTTGGAAAGTGCGCGACGTTAGCCTTGGCGCGAAGGAGAGGGCAAGGCGGGAAGCACTCGCGCCGTGCATGGCCTCAAGCTGTTTTGGGAATGCTGCGGCCGCGGGTGAGTGTCGTGAGTAGCGGTGCATCCAAGCTCTCCATGTCGTCCCTGCGAACGCAGGGACCCATAACCCCAGGAAAGAGTTTGGCGAATGCTGGTCGTTCGGGATTAACGCCGCACGCGAACGATAGATTCCGCAGTATGGGTCCCTGCGTTCGCAGGGACGACACCGTGAGTGTTGCTACACGGTGGCCCCCACGCCCTCGGCCACCGGCCGGAAGTTCGCAAAATCCCAGCCTCGCCCGGGTGCGGCATCCAGCAGCGCCTTGGTGTAGGCCTGCTTCGGATGCGTCAGCACTTCGGCGGCGGGACCCTGTTCGACGACGCGGCCATGCTGCATCACCACGACCTCGTCACAGATTTGCGCAGCGACGCGCAAATCGTGGGTGATGAACAGGATGGCGATGCCGAGCCGATTCTGGATCTCGTCCAGCAGTTCCAGCACCTGTGCCTGCACGGAGACGTCGAGCGCGGAGACCGCCTCGTCCGCGACCAGCACGTCCGGATCGAGCGCGAGCGCACGGGCGATGGCGATGCGCTGGCGCTGGCCGCCGGAGAACTGGTGCGGATAGCGCGACACGGCATCTGCCGGCAGGCCGACGAGCTCGAGCAGCTCGCGCGCCCGCTTCATCGCATCGGCCTGGGAGACTCCGTAGTTGATCGGGCCTTCCGCAATGCTGTCGCCAACGGTCACGCGCGGGTTCAGCGAGCGGTAGGGATCCTGGAACACGATCTGGATCTTCTGCCGGTGCGGCTGGAGCAGACGGCGCGAGATGTCGGCGATCTCGCGGCCGGCGAGGCGCACGCCACCGGAGGTCGGATCGATCAGGCGGACGATGCAGCGCGCCACCGTGGACTTGCCCGAGCCGCTTTCGCCGACGATGCCGAGGGTGCGGCCCTTGCGCAGCGTCAGCGTGACCTTGTCGGCGGCGACGACCTCGCGGCCTTTGCCGAAGAAGGCGCGCTCTTTATAGACCTTGCTGAGCTCGTTGGCTTCCAGCACCACGGGCTCGCGACTATCCTCGCGCGGCGCTCGCGGCACCAGGCTCGGCACCGAGGCGAGCAGGTTGCGGGTGTATTCCATGGTCGGATTGC
The DNA here is from genome assembly GCF_016031635.1 of Bradyrhizobium diversitatis. Taxonomy (GTDB): domain Bacteria; phylum Pseudomonadota; class Alphaproteobacteria; order Rhizobiales; family Xanthobacteraceae; genus Bradyrhizobium; species Bradyrhizobium diversitatis. The sequence continues at coordinate 148,785 of NZ_JACEGD010000021.1, read as the reverse complement.
GCAGCACGGTGTCGAGCGGGCCGGTCTCGACCAGGCGGCCCTGCCGCATCACCGCGACGCGGTCGGCGATCTCGGCGACCACCCCCATGTCGTGCGTGATGAACAGCACGGCGGTGCCGTGATCGCGCTGCAGCTCGCGGATCAGCGTCAGGATCTGCTTCTGCGTGGTGACGTCGAGCGCTGTGGTCGGCTCGTCGGCAATGAGGAGCTTCGGCTCCAGCACCAGCGCCATCGCGATCATGATGCGTTGGCGCTGGCCGCCGGAGAGGCGGTGCGGATAGGAGGCGAAGATGCGCTCGACCTGGGGCAGGTGGACCTGTTCCATCATGTCGAGGATGCGTTTCTTACGCGCTTTCCCGTCGAGATCGGTATGAGCGCGCAGCACTTCGTCGATTTGGCGGCCGACCGGCACCACCGGATTGAGCGCTGTCATCGGCTCCTGGAAGATCATCGCCATCTTGGTCGCGCGAAGCTGGCGCAGGCGGCGGTCGGTCGCGGTGAGCAGCTCCTCGCCGACCAGCTTGACGCTGCCGCCGGTGGGAACCAGCGTGCCCTTCGGCAGGAGGCCCATCGTGGTGAGCGACGTCACCGACTTGCCCGAGCCGCTTTCGCCGACCAGGCACAGCGTCTCGCGCTCGCGCACCTGGATCGAGATGCCGTCGATGATGTTCACGCCCTTCGGCTTCTTGCCGATGGAAACGACGAGGTTGTTGATGTCGAGGATGGTGTTGGTCACGTCAATTCTCTCCGTCATTCCGGGGCGCGACAAAGTCGCGAGCCCGGAATCCATCGGGCCGCAGCACACGTGGTGAAATGGATTCCGGGCTCGCGCCAAGAGGCGCGCCCCGGAATGACAACGCTACTTGTTTCACTTCCCCTCCCGCTGCTTCATGCGCGGATCGAGTGCGTCGCGGGCGGCGTCGCCGATCAGGTTGATGCTGAGGATGGCGATCGAGAGCAAGAGGCCCGGCCAGAAGATCAGCGACGGCTTGATCTGGAAATACTGGCGGCCCTCGGCCATGATGTTGCCCCAGGTCGGCGTCTCCGGCGAGATGCCGGCGCCGAGGAAGGAGAGGATGGCCTCGGTCAGAATGGCGCTCGCGCAGACATAGGTGCCCTGGACGATCAGCGGTGCGATCGTGTTCGGCATCAGGTGGCGCCACATGATCTTCGGCAGGCTGGAGCCGACCGAGATCGCAGCCTCGACGTAAGGCTCCTCGCGCGCCGACAGCACGACCGAGCGCACCAGGCGCGCCACCCGCGGAATCTCAGGGATCGTGATCGCGATCAGCACGGTCCAGATGCTGGCGCCGGACAGCGACACCACGGCGATCGCGAGCAGGATGCTCGGCATCGCCATCAGGCCGTCCATGACGCGCATCAGCACGGAATCGACCAGCTTGAAGAAGCCGGAGACAAGGCCGATCGCGAGCCCGATGGCGATCGACAGAATCGCCGAGCCGATGCCGATCAGAAGCGAGATGCGGCCGCCATAGATCACGCGCGACAACAGGTCGCGGCCGTAGGCGTCGGTGCCGAGCAGGAACTGTGCGGAGGAGGGCTTGAGCCGCTGCGACGGCGCGAGCTGGATCGGATCATGCGGCGCGATCAGCGGCGCGAGGATCGAGACCACCACGACCAGCGTGAGCAGGACCGTCGCGGTCGCAATGATGGGCGTCGAGGTGAGGAATCCGAATCGCGGCCGCAGCGGCGACGTGATCGGGATGGACGACTGGGGAAGGGTATCGACTGACATTTGTTCTTATCCTTGCCTCAGTACCGGATCCGGGGATCGAGCAGGGTGTAGGCGACGTCGATGAGAAGATTGACGACGACATAGATCAGCGACGTCAGCAGGATCATCGCCTGGATCACCGGATAGTCGCGCGCCAGCACCGCATCAACGGTGAGGCGGCCGATGCCGGGGATGTTGAACACGCTCTCGGTGACGACGACGCCGGAGATCAGGAGGGCGAAGCCCGTGCCGATCACGGTGATCACGGGGACCGCGGCGTTGCGCAGCGCATGGCGCATCATCACCGCGACCTCGTTGATGCCTTTGGCGCGCGCGGTACGGACATAGTCCTCGCCGAGCACGTCGAGCATCGCCGCGCGCGTCATGCGCGCGATCAGGGCGATGTAGATGAAGGAGAGTGCGCAGGTCGGCAGGATGATGCGCTCGAAGAACGGCCCGAAGCCGTTGAAGATGCTGCGGAAGCCCTGGACCGGGACCCAGCGCAGCTCGATCGCGAAGACCTGGATCAGGAGATACCCGACCACGAACACCGGCACCGAGAAGCCGAGCACGGACAGGCCCATCACGAAACGGTCGATCCAGGTGCCGTGCTTCCAGGCCGCGATCACCCCCAGGGGCACGGCGACGATGACGGCGAGGATGATGGTCGACAGCGCGATCGAGATCGACGGCTCGACGCGCTGGCCGATCATCTTCATGACAGGCAGGTTGGAGATCAGCGAGGTCCCGAGGTCGCCGTGCAGCAGCTTGTTCACCCAGGTGATGAACTGCACGATCAGGGGCTCGTTCAGCCCGAGCGAGGCGCGGATGCGCTCGAGCCGTTCCGGTGTCGCGTTGTCGCCCGCGAGAATCGCGGCGGGATCGCCCGGCGTCAGCCGCAGAAGCAGGAACACGAACAGCGCGACGACGCCCATCACGGGCACCGCGGCCAGAACGCGGCGAATAAGATAACCCAGCATGCACTTATCTCCGGCTACGGAACGTGTGGAGCCCTGAGGCTCCCGTGAACTCTGACGTGTCTATCATGCCTATCACTTGGGCTGGAAAGGCCGCCCGGAGACGCAGTCCTCTTAGGGCAAATTGTGTGCCAAGGGCTGCGCCGTCGCAAGAGGCCGGCATGTCTCCGATATCGACCACTCAGGATGCACGTCGCAGTTCACGCTCAACCCCAAGTGAAGGTGCCGTCGGTGGAGCGTTGAGGCCGCGCCAGCCGTCGATGGTCTGGGCGATCATCTGCGCCGTCGCGGCCGACAGGGTCCAGCCGAGATGGCCGTGGCCCGTGTTGAAGAATACGCCCGGTATCCGCCCTGCGCGCACGACCGGCATCATGTTCGGCATCATCGGGCGCAGCCCGGCCCACGGCACGACGCGCGACGTTTCGACGGCGGGGAAGTTGTTGCGCACCCAGTCGATCAGCGGCTGCACGCGGTCGGCGCGGATGTCGCGATTGAAGTCGTTGAATTCGGCGGTGCCGGCGACGCGAAAACGATCGGCGCCGAGCCGGCTGGTGACGATCTTGGCGGCTTCGTCGAGCAGGCTCACCGTTGGGGTGGCGTTGCGACTTTCGACGGTGTCGAGCTGCACCGTGATCGAGTAGCCCTTCACCGGATAGACGTTGACGCGCTCGTCGAGCAGGGCGGCGAAGTGACGGCTCGCAACGCCAGCGCAGACCACGACGCCGTCGGCGTTCAGTGCGCCGCGCCCGGCCGCGACGGCATCGCTCGCGGCCAGATCGGCCCAGCCGATGACGAAGCCGCTACCGGCCCGCGCAATTGAATCGATGTTGGTTTCGTGAATGAAGGTCGCGCCACGCCGCTTGCAGGCTTCCGCCAGGCCGCGGGTGAACTTGTGGATATCTCCGGTCGCATCCGACGGCGTGTAGAAGCCGCCATAATAGTCCTTGCGCAGTGTCGGCTCGATGCTGCGGATTTCCTCCGGCGTCACCGGGCGGCGGTCGAGGCCGCCTTCCTGCAGCAGCGCGTTGACGCGCAGACCGGATTCGAAGCCGGCCTTGTCACGATAGATGTGGAGGATGCCGCGGCGTTCGAGATCGAAGTCGATCCCCTCGCGCGCCGCGATGTCGAACAGGTACCTGCGCGCTTCGATCGCGAGCCGCGTGGTCTCGATGGTGTTGGCGCGGTAGTTGCCGATGTTGGCGACGAACTCGCTCATCCAGGAATATTTGTGCCAGTTCGGCCGCGGGTTCATCAGCAGCGGCGCGTCGCGCCGAAACATCCAGCGCAAGCCCTTCAGGATCGTCGCCGTGCTGTTCCACACTTCGGCGTTCGATGCGGAGAGCTGCCCGCCGTTGGCGAAGGACGTCTCCATCGCGGCGTAGCGGTGCTTGTCGAGCACCGTCACCCTGTAGCCGCGTTCGAGCAGGGCATAGGCGGTCGTGACGCCGGTGATGCCGGCGCCGATGATGGCGATATGGGTCATGACTAGGTTCGGGGCTCCCGTGTTTAGAGTCGGCTAACCGCCGGCCAAAGGCCGTTGGCGGCGCCCCATCTGTCACGGTTACCTGAGAGCTTGATCCGCTGCGGATCTCGCAACGGACTATCCCCTTCGGTGGGCGTTACGATTGCCTGAAATCGCGCCGCCTCTCTCCAGATCGTCCTGACGAAACGGTCCTTTTGCCTGAGAGTTTCCGGGGCGGTTGCTCCGTCGGCGCCGCAACGAAAGCCGAAAGCCTTCGCCGCGATCTCTCCCGCATCATCGCGTGGACGGCCGAGCAGTACGATACGCCTCATTTTTAGACAAGGCTAAATTTCGACCGTGACTGCCGACGTATTGTGCATTGCGAAGTTCCTCGCAGTCATTCCGGGGCGCGCGTAGCGCGAACCCGGAATCTCGAGATTCCGGGTTCGATGCTATCGCATCGCCCCGGAATGACGGGCGGACTATTCCAGCGTCGCCAGCAATCCCGCCATCAGGCGCCCGCGCTCGACCAGGCTATCGACTTCGATGAACTCCTCCAGCGTGTGCCCGTTGCCGCCGCGAACGCCCAGGCCGTCGAGCGTGGGAATTCCCATCGCGCCGGTGAAGTTGCCGTCGGAGCCGCCGCCGGAGCTGGCATGCGGTAGTTCCGCGCCGAGCGATTTGGCGATGCCGCGCGCCTTCTCATAGAGCGCCATGGTGCCGGCATCCGGCTCCCAAACCGGACGCGTCACGCCGCGCGTGACCTTGAACGTGACGTCGTTGCTGGTGCCCGACAGCGCCAGCATCCTCTCGACACCGCGGTCGAGATCGGCCTGACGCTTGGCCATGGAGAGCGCTTCGCCGGTCGCGGTCGTTGCAACGCAATTGACCCATTGTCCGCCGTGGACGACGCCGACCGAGAAGGTACAGTCCTCCGTCGTCATCGCGTCGATCGCAAGGATCTGCCGCGCCATCTCTCGGATCGCCGAGCGTCCGGCCGACAACGTGGCGCCGGCGTGGCTCGGCCGTCCCGTCGCCTCGAGATTGAAGCGCGCGATGGCGTAGCGTCCGGTGGTGACGCCGTTGTCGGCGCGGCCGGGCTCCGGCACCAGCACGTATTTGTTGCGCGCCGCTTCCGCCTCGATGATGTCCCGCGTCGAAGGCGTGCCGACTTCCTCATCCGGCGTGAACAGCACGGTGATCGGCAGCGGTGTGGTGAAGGAGGCGCGCGCCAGTTGCCGGATCGCTTCCAGCGAGAGGTAATTGCCGCCCTTCATATCGTAGATGCCGGGGCCATAGCACTTGTTGCCCTCGCGCCGCCATTTCAGCTTCTCGATGGTGCCGACCGGATGAACGGTATCCATATGTCCGGCGATCAGGATGCCCGGCTCGCCCTGCTTGGGATGAGGAAACCGCGCGCGGATGACGCCGCCAAAGCCCTGGCGGCCGGCAATGCGCTCGATCGTCGCACCCATGATCGCCATATCCCGCGCCGCGATATCGAGCATGCGGTCCACGGCGCCTGCATCCCAGGTCGGACTCTCGCATTCGACCCAGCCGCGCAGGCCCTCGAGCATCGCCTCGGAATCAAAGGGAAGATTGGCAGGATTCATCTCAATGTCTCTCAAGCTTCGAAAGATGGAACGCGCATTGCATCGGCGCGGGGCAGGACAAGCGGAGGGTGTTGTAGAGCCAAACCGATCTTTGTGGAGCCCGTGCGCGCGCCGTGAGGGGCTGCGACGAAACCGGATTGACGCGCTCGGCACTGTCTGCAAGTCTCAAAAAGATAAAGGCATTGCATGAGGTTAGTTCGCCCAACGAATGAACCGCATGCTCAACCAATGACCTGCCTTTGAACAGTTTCACGTCAGGAGAACTTTCTATGTTCCACTTCATGCGCCGGGGGCGTCGCGCGTTCGCCTCCAAACTTGCGCTGTCGGTCGTCGCGCTTTCGACCGCGCTGGCCTCGCCAGTGCTTGCGGCCGGCAAGACCATTACGGCGGTGATGCATTCGGATCTGCGCATCATCGACCCGATCTTCACCACGGCCTATATCACGCGTGACCATGGCTACATGATTTATGACACGCTGGTGGCCCCGGATTCGAGCTTCAAGATCCAGCCGCAGATGGCGGACTGGAAGATCTCCGACGACAAGCTCACCTACACCTTCACGCTGCGCGACGGCCTGAAGTGGCATGACGGCGCGCCGGTGACGGCGGAAGACTGCGTCGCTTCGCTGAAGCGCTGGGCAGCGGTCGACGGCATGGGCCAGAAGCTCATGGACTTCACCGCGAGCATCGAGGCGACCGACGCCAAGACCATCACGCTGAAGCTGAAGGAGCCCTACGGTCTGGTGCTCGATTCCATCGGCAAGCCGTCCTCGCGCGTCGCCTTCATGATGCCGAAGCGTCTCGCCGAGACGCCGCCGGACAAGCAGATCCCGGAGCAGATCGGCTCGGGTCCCTTCAAGTTCGTGGCATCGGAATTCCAGCCCGGCGTGAAGGCGGTCTACGTCAAGAACACCGACTACGTGCCGCGCAAGGAGCCCGCAAGCTGGACCTCCGGCGGCAAGGTGGTGAAGGTGGATCGCGTCGAGTGGATCACCATGCCGGACTCGCAGACCGCAGTGAACGCGCTGCAGTCGGGCGACATCGATTTCATGGAGAACCTGCCGTATGACATGCTGCCGGTGCTGGAATCGAACAAGGAGCTCACGATCGAGGTCTCCAACAAGTTCGGTTTCCAGACGCTCGGCCGCATGAACTTCCTGCATCCGCCGTTCGACAACGTGAAGGTGCGGCGAGCTGCCCTGCTGGCGATGAACCAGAAGGACGTTCTCGATGCGCTCGTCGGCAACCCGAAATATCAGAAGATCTGCGGCGCCTTCTTCGTGTGCGATACGCCGCTCGCGACCGACGTCGGCGCCGAGACCCTCATCAAGGGCAACGGCATGGCTGCAGCCAAGAAGGCGCTTGCCGAGTCCGGCTACGACGGCACGCCGATCGTGATCATGGCGCCCGGCGACGTCACGACGCTCAAGGCGCAGCCGATCGTTGCGGCCCAGCTGCTGCGCGAGGCCGGATTCAAGGTCGACCTGCAGGCGACTGACTGGCAGACGGTGGTGAGCCGGCGCGCCAGCCAGAAGCCGCCGAAGGAGGGCGGCTGGAACATGTTCTTCACCAACTGGGTCGCGGCCGACGTCGCCAACCCGATCGCCAATCTCTCGATCGGCGGCCAGGGCAAGAAGGGCTGGTTCGGCTGGGCCGAAGACCCCAAGATCGAGCAGCTCAAGGACGCGTTCGTCCGCGCCCCCTCGCTCGACGCGCAGAAGAAGATCGCGGCCGAGATCCAGCAGGAGGCGTACGATCAGGTGATCTACATCCCGCTGGGGCAGTATCTCCTGCCGAGCGGCTGGCGCAAATCGCTGACCGGCCTGCTCGACGGTCCGGCGACGCCGCTGTTCTGGAACGTCAGCAAGTCGGAGTAGGCAACAGCGCCTCCGTCTGAAAAGCGAACGGCGCCGGGGGGAACCGCGGCGCCGTTTTCTATGACATGACTTCGGTCTGAATCAGCAGTGGCTGTCGCGCACCTGCTCCAGACCTTCACTTGCGAATGGCAGGCTTCGGTCCCGCCGCTCTTCGAACAGTTCCCGAGGAGCGGGCCGCTCGGTCTTCGACGCGGGCTGATCCGCTCTGCTCTCTTGTTCCATCTCGCCAATCCTCTCGATTGCTGCGGTACAACATCGATAGGTTCGGGAAGTTCCTCAAGCGACAGGGCGATGATGCGGCTTGAACAGCCGCCCTTTCTCCACCACCAGCACGATCGCGAGCGCGGCGAGGGTCGACAGGAAGAAGCCGACCGAGAAGGGCAGCAGCGTGCCGTCGAAGCTCTGCCCGATCGCCATGCCGACCACGATCCCGATCAGCGTCGTGATCGAGCCGTAAAGCGAGGAGGCGGTGCCGGCGATATGTCCCTGCGGCTCCATCGCGAGCGCAGTGAAGTTGGCGACCATCATGCCGAACGAGAACATCATCAGGGCGGAGAGCACCATGAACAAGGCGAGCGGCAGCACGCCGAGACTTTCCGTCAGCAGCATCACGCCGGCCACGACGGTGTAGAGCGTCAGCGCGCCGTGCGAGATCACGCGCATGCCGAGCCGTCCGACCAGCCTTGCATTGAGGAAGCCGGCAATGGCGACGCCGACCGCGACCGCCGCGAAAGCGAGCGGAAAGTAATGGCCGAGGCGATAGATGCCGGTGAAGATCTGCTGGGCGCAGAAGACGTAGGCGAATAGTGCGCCCATCACGCTGCCGGCGGCCGTGGCATAGCCGATGGTCTGGCGATGGGTCACGGTCTGCCGGAAGGCTGAGAGTATGTCGGCGGGCGCCAGCGACCGGCGCTCTGACTCGGGAAGGGTTTCTGGCAGCCGCAGCACGCACCATGCGAGCGCGAGGAGCCCGTAGAGCATCAGCACCACGAAGATGCCGCGCCACGCCGTCACCAGCAGCACCGCCTGTCCGAACGAGGGCGCGATCACGGGCACCGCGATGAACACCATCATGGCGAGCGACATCACGCTCGCCATGCGGCGGCCGACATAGCAGTCGCGCACGATCGAGGTCGCGATCACGCGCGTCGCCGCGGTGCCGAGGCCCTGAAGCGCGCGCGCCAGCAGCAGCGTCTCGAACGAGGGCGCTGCGACCGCCAGCACGCTCGCCACGGCATAGACCGCCATGCCGCCGAGCAGCACCGGCCGGCGGCCGAAGCGGTCCGACAGGGGGCCCATGACGAACTGGCCGACGCCGAAACCGATCAGGAAGGTCGACAGCACCAGCTGAAGATGGTTCGCGACGGGAATCTCGAAGGCGGCGCCGATGTTGGGCAGCGCCGGCAGCATCATGTCCATCGCAAGCGGATTGAGCGCCATGATGGCCGCGATCACGATGACGAATTCTGGAAAACCCATCGGGCGGTGTCCCGCGGACACCCAATCGTCGGCATTGACGTCAGACAAGAAGGTTACCCCTGAAATACAGGGGCGTTATCTACCCTCGATGCTGCATCGCACAACCCTCGTTTCGGGATGGCTGGCAGGCGGATCGGGGGCGGACAAGATTTGGCGAGAGCCGTCGGCGCCGACGGCAAAGGAGGTCAGCGGGTGCTGCGGGCCCGCTCGAACAGATCGAGCGCCAACTGTCCGGCGGCGGCATCGTGGATCAGCATCACGGTCGTGGCGCCGTCGAGCTGGATCACGAGCTGGCGCGCGAGTCGGACGAATTCGTACAGCGCGAACGCGCCTTGCAGGACGTCATGGATTTACCGCGCGGTCGTTTTCGGGCCGCGCACGGCCTGCGCGATCAGCTCCGTTGGTGCGGGCAGCCGGGGTCGAACCGGCACAGCGCTTTGCGCACCGAGGGATTCCTTGTTCGCTGCCGGCGCCGGGCGCTAGCTAGACTACGCCGCGCGACGCACCGATCCTGCTTGCGATGAGGCCGATGCCCACGAAAGCGAGCGTGAGACCCCACACGTTCAACCCAAAACTGCTATGTCCGCCAACTCCCTGTGCCGCAAGCAGCGAAAGGCCGGCGCCTGTCATGAATGCGCCGAGCACGTAGCGCCACGCGGGCGCCGGTGCGCCGTCGGTTGCGCGCGGCCGCTCAAAGCGTCCGAAGGCCGCAACAAGAGGAATGAGCGCCATCGCATTCGCTGCGAGCCAGGGGAACCGGGACCACCACCACTCAGAGCTTCCTGGCTCAAGCCGCAGACCGAAGCCACCGGCGAGATAGGCGACGAGGATCACAAGGGTGGTGGCCGTCAGGTGCCAGATGAACATCGTCATGATGTTGCTATTCATCACCACGGTGGCGGTCCACGCGACGCGGCCAGCCAGCCAGCGGCGCGCAGGTGCTTGCGCAGCAAGCAGCAACCCGCCTTGCATGATTGCGAGCGCTATCAGCGTGACCTTCGGCGGCGTCGTGGTGCTGATCGGATCGCCGGGGACGCCAATCATTGAGACAGGATAGGCCCCGTTCTGTACCAGTAAGAATAGCGTTGCAAAGCCCAGAACGGCACCGACAAGCAGCGTCCCGCGCGCGGAAAACCGCTCGTCGAGCCACGCATACCCGAGCATGAAGATCGCCGCCCAGACGAAGAGATAGTTGGCGAAACCAAGCCAACGCAAACCGACTGAAAAGTACATGACATCAATAGCGACCGCAGCAGCTGTCAAAGCCCAGAACGATCTCATACCAAATCGGGTCCACGCGCTTTCCATGGCTGGCACCAGCAGAGTAATTCCGATATACACCGCAAGGAACCAGATTGGTATGAACGCCGCCTGCGAACCATAGCTGATCAGCTCCGGCCGCACGCCGCGGGCGTACTCAATGGCAACGATCGCTACCCAAACCACGAGCAGTGGCAGGATTGGCCACACGAGACGGCGCAACCGGCCTTCAAGCCAGGCTGCATATGACTTGTGGTCCCGCCGCGCGGCACGCCAGCTGGTGCCGTTCGCGTATCCGCCGACCATAAAGAAAATCGGCATAACCTGCACGATCCATGTGAGCCAGGCGGTCCAGGGAACGACCGTCAGGATGTGGGATGTGGTCAACGTGTCGGCTGCGTCGAAATAGGGCGCGGCGGCCAGCCAGTGCCCGACGGTCACCATCAGCATCGACATAGCTCGTAGGAAATCGACGTAGCGGTTTCGGGACGGGGGCGTCCGGTCAGCAAGCTCGGCAGCACGGGACCAAGCTGCCATGATCGTTCTCCAACGTGGCGTTCAGCGTGTATGGCCAAGCGGACCGCGATCGCTTTATGCAGCCCGGGTGTCAATCGTCCGCGACTCCTCACGCAACTGCCGGCGCAAGATCTTGCCGACATTGGTCTGCGGCAGCTCGCTCCTGAACTCCACCAGCCGCGGGACCTTGTATGGCGTGAGCCGCGTCTGGCAGTAGGCGATCAGGTCCGCTTCGGTGAGGTTTGGATCATTCTTGACGACGAACAGCTTTACCGCCTCGCCGGAGCGTGGATCGGGGATGCCGATCACCCCGCATTCGCCCACTCCCGGGTGGCTCGAGACCACAGCCTCGACCTCGTTCGGATAGACCTTGAACCCGGAGACCGTGATCATGTCCTTCTTGCGATCGACGATCCGGGCCCGTCCGGTTTCGTCCATGATGCCGATATCACCGGTGAGGAAGAAGCCGTCGGGTGTCATGACGTTGGCCGTCTCATCCGGTCGTTTCCAGTAGCCCGCCATCACCTGCGGGCCGCGCGCGCAGATCTCGCCCGGCTGCCCAAGCGGCACCGCGTTGCTGTCGTCGTCACGAATCGAGATGTCCGTTGATGGCAAGGGCAGTCCTATGGTCCCGTCCCACGCCAGATCGAGCGGCGAACTGCACGTCAGGACCGGTGACGTCTCCGATAGGCCATAACCTTCCCACAGCGGCGCGCCCGTCGCCGTGAACCAACGGTCCGCTACCGCTTTCTGCACCGGCATGCCACCGCCGACAGCGCATTTGAGCATGCTCCAGTCGATCTTGCCGAAGTCAGGATGATTGAGCAGAGCGTTGTAAAGCGTGTTCACCGCGGGGAAATGGTTCACCTTGTACTTGGCAAGCTCGTTGATGAGGCTGGGAATATCGCGCGGGTTGGGGATGAGAATGCTTTGGCCGCCGGTACGGACGCCGAGCAGGAAACAGGCCGTCAACGCGAAGATGTGATAGAGCGGCAGCGCCGCCATGACGGTCAAACGATCGACCCTCGGCTCGTTCTCCAGCACCGGCTGCAGCCAGTTGTCGATCTGCAGCATGTTGGCGACCACGTTGCGATGCAACAGCATCGCGCCCTTGGGAATGCCCGTGGTCCCGCCGGTATATTGCAGGAATGCGAGATCGTCGGATCCAAGCTGCGGCTTTGTCAAGGTCATGCTCTTGCCGGCCGCGAGGGCAGCATTGAACGGCGTTGCGCCGGGAAGCGAATAAGCCGGCACCATCTTCCTCACCCACCGTACCGCCAGATTGACGATCGTGCCTTTGATCGTGCCGAGGAGGTCGCCCATGGAGGCAACGACGACATGCTTAATGCTGGTCTTGCCGATCGCTCGCTGCAGGACATGCGCAAAGTTCTCAAGCACAATAATGGCTTCGGCGCCGGCATCAGCGAGCTGAGCCTCGAGCTCGTGCGCCGTGTACAAGGGGTTAGTGTTCACCACAGTGAAGCCGGCACGCAGGACGGCGCAGGTCGCCACCGGATACTGCAGCACGTTCGGCATCATGATGGCGACGCGCGCCCCGATCGCCAGGTCTCTGCTCTGCAGCCAGGCGCCGAGGGCGCGCGACATCTCATCGGTTTCGCCGTAGGTCAACCCTTTGCCCATGCAGATGAAGGCCGTGCGCTCGCGATATCTGGCAAAGCTCTCTTCGAGCATCCCAACGAGCGATGCGTATCGCGACGGGTCGACCTCCGCCGAAACGCGCGGCGGATAGTGCTTGAGCCAGATGCGCTCCATGGCACTCCTTCTGACGGCCGGCAGATCACGCGAACCAGGTGATCAGACCTCTACAAGGATTCCTGACAGTCGCTCCCGGCGCGTCGCCAAAACGCGCGGTCGCGACTGGTTCCGCCATCCTTGCCATCACGCGAACAGGCCGTTTGTCCTTCTGCCACGGGGCTACGTTCGCCGATGAGCGGCGTAGCGTGGATTAAGGCCACAATGCGCGTTAGTTCCCGACGCCGCCACCAGGCATTGTTGACGGGTGGCGAACTGACAATTTCCAGGAAAACCCCATCCGCGACCTTGTAGACAGTACCGGTCGTTCGAAGCAGCTTGAGCATGCGCCATGGATGAGATCCCTATGACGGTGATGAGGGTCATCAGGCCGAGGATAAAACGCATCTTGATACACTCACTATGGACCAGACCGTACACGCACTTCACGCGATCCTGCAGATCAAACGTTGAACCCGCATCCTGTGCTTTAGCTTCGGACGGATTGTTTCCCATTCCGAGCGATCCGCGCAGACTAGCCGGCAACTCACCGCCGTGACATCCGATAAAACCCGCAAATGGGGTCCGGTTTCTCCCGATCACTGATAAGTCGCGCCAGTCGCCGCTAAGGACCGGGGGGTGCGGATGGGTTATCATCGGCACAGCGGGCAGGTTCGGAGGCGGTTTCTACATATACGATGGCGACGCTTCAGCCTTCGTGCGAATTCAGCTGAATTCATCAAAAGCCCGCCAGTGGATCGGACGACGCGATACGATGAGGATCCGAGCGCAGCTGCCGGTATTACGGCGACAGTGCACTCAATTGATTGGAGCATCTATCGCTGAAAGGCGCGCGGCCCGGGATCGCCGGATTGCTTGGGCCCGATCTTTTGCTGCACGCCTGACCAGCACCTCCATGCGCCAGTCGTTCAGCGCCTAAAAAGATGGTGCGGGCAGCCGGGGTCGAACCGGCACAGCGCTTGCGCACCGAGGGATTTTAAGTCCCTTGCGTCTACCAATTCCGCCATGCCCGCTTGATCCAACGGGATCAATCACTTAAGTCCATCTCCGGCCATCTGGAATTGGCGCGTTGGGGACGCGGAGGGACGGTTCTTCCTTAAGCGAGCCGGACGCACAAGGCAAAGCCTCAATCCGGACATCTGTTGTTGCTTTAGGCATTCTCAATCCACGGGGACTATTCATCCGGCATGGCTGCTTCGTTTTCCTCTTCGCTGCGCGGCTGTGGCGCGCTCCTCGTGCTGCTTGTCGCCGGCGCCGCGCTCTCCGGCTGCGCCGGCATGAGCGAGACGATCGCACCGGCCTTTGCCGATCCCGCAAGATACGAATTGTACGACTGCAAGCAGCTGCAGACCGAGCGCAAGGCGCTCGCCAAGCGCACTGCCGATCTGCAGAGGCTGATGGAGAAGGCCGAGACGGGGGCAGGTGGCGCGGTCGTGTCCGAGCTTGCCTATCGCAACGACTATATTGCCGTCCGCGGGCAGTCGCAGTTGGCGGAGGAGGCTTGGCGCCGCAACAAGTGCCGGGAGATGCCTGAGGCGACGCCGCCTGCGGCGGAGCCGCCATCACCCGCTGGCAGGCCTGCTTCGATATCCGGAAAAAGGTGATCTGCTGAGGCGTCCCGCGGACCGCGCTTCGCATCAGGGACGCCAACTGTAGATCCAGTCCTGCCGCGCCAGCATGCGCTCCGGGCCGAGCGCGCGGATCGCAAGGTCGCGTGCGAGCGCGAGCGGCCCGCCGAGATGATAGATCCTGCCCTGCTGCCGCGCGGTCCGTTGCACCCGAAGGACCCGCGCCTGGCGGGCACGGCCGTATTGAGTCAGCGCGGCGGCGATGTCCGTGGTGCTCTCGGCGGCCTCAGGGCTCAAATGCCGGGCGAGCACGGCGGCATCCTCGATCGCCATTCCGGCGCCCTGGGCTGCAAAGGGCAGCATCGCATGCACGGCGTCGCCGAGCAGCGCCACCGGGCCCTTGCTCCAGGGGCAGCCGTCGGGCACGCCGAACAGCGCCCATTTCCGCCAGCTGTCGACCGGGGCGAGCATCATCCGCGCCGGCGGCGGCCAGCGCGGGGCGGCAAAGGCGTCCATCACCTCGACAGGATCGCCGGGCGTGCTCCAGCCCGGCCGGTTCCAGGTGCCGGGCAGCACCGCGACCACGTTGATCTGGCGTCCGCCGGCAATCGGATAGGCGACCAGATGCGCGTTTGGGCCCATCCAGAGCTGCACCCGGCGCGCGGCATAGTCTTTCGGCAGTTGCGCGGCATCGAGCGTGCCGCGCCAGGCGATCAGCCCGGAGAAGCGCGGTTGCACCTCGGGGAACAGATGCTGGCGGACCGTCGACCAGATGCCGTCGGCGCCGATCAGGGCGCTCGCGAGATCGCTGCGGCGGATCGTGCCGCTGCGATGGACGACGGTGAGGCCCTTGGCGTGGGGCGCGACGTCCTCGAAGGTTGCACCCAGCTTCAGGTCGATGTCGGGATGATCGGCGACAGCGCCTGCCAGCGCGGATTGGAGGTCGGCGCGGTGCACCACCCAATACGGAGCGCCGGCCCGCGCCGACGCTGCCTCGCCGAGCGGCATGCGCAAGAGCTCGCCGCCGGCGCGCGCGCTCATGATCGAGACCGCTTCCGGGGTTACCGCGCGCGCCTTGAGGCGTTCGGTCAGGCCGAGCTCGACCAGGACGCGGCTGGCATTGGGGGAGAGCTGCAGGCCGGCGCCGACTTCCTCGAGCCGCTCGGCCTTTTCCAGCACGACGATGCGGAAGCCGCGGGCCGCGAGCGCAAGCGCGGCCGTCAGGCCGCCGATACCGGCACCGGCGATGACAATCGTTCGGGAGAGCGCCACCCCTGACCGACGGAAGCGGTCAGGCCACCTTGTCCTTCAGGACGCATTCCGGCGGGCGGGCTTCGCCCGGCTTCAGGTCGGCCGCGAAGCGGTACAGCGTCGAGCAATAGGGGCAGATGATCTCGTTGTCGTTGCCGAGGTCGAGGAAGACGTGCGGATGATCGAACGGAGGGTTGGCGCCCACACACATGAACTCTTGCGAGCCGATCTCGATGACGGGAACACCGGCATCGTTATGGAAGTGCGGGACGACATGGTCGGACATCGTAACTCATCCTGGAGTGGCAATGGCGGCAGACACAATCAAGAACTGACGCGGCCTCTTTGAGGCGCCGCGGACCATACTTGCGGGTACAGATGATTGCTAGTCCAGTGGAACCGAAAGGTTCGCAATTGCCCCATGCTCATTTGCTCATGCAAATTCGACACAATCTTGGGGCCTGAGAGAAGCCCTTCTTTCGTCGGGGACGTTGTGTCGCAATTTTGGCAAACTATCTCTATGGACGACTGCAAGTTGCGACGAAGGACGAAATCGTCAGGCGCAAGCGACCCGAAGGGACCATCCAGGCTTTCCGCATGAAGTGGCTGCGAATCAGCACAGCGTTGACCGGTATCGCGGCGTGCAGCTTCATGCTCGTGCAGGTCGCGCCGCATGCCCGCGAGGCCGGCGCGATCCTCGCTGCCCAGGATGATCCCTCTGCGCTGTCGGAGCTGAAGCTCGATGCGCTGCTGCGGGGGAACGAGCGGCTGGTTCAGGACAATATCGAGGCGGCGCTCGCCGCCGGCGATGCCGATCTCGCCGACAGTTTCGTCGCGCTGGCACGCGATCGCAACATCGCGCTTCCCGACGACCTCCTGAACCGCGTCAGCGACGCCGTCGAGGCGGAGAACTCCACCTCGCATTTCGCCAAACGATTTGCCACCGGTCTCGTCACCGGCAACGCCGACGACGTCGCGAGCCTGTCGGGAACGGTGGCGGGCGATCTGTTCGTGTTCGGCGACATCAGGGACGTGGTGCGCGAGGGCAAGCATCTTGCCATGGGCGAGGACACCGATCGTCTCGTGCTCGCCCTTGCAGCTGCCGGCCTTGCGGTGACGGCGGCAACCTACGTGTCCGTCGGCGGTGCCGCGCCGGTGCGCGCCGGACTGACGCTGGTGAAGGATGCGCGCAAAGTCGGTCGGCTCGGCGAGGGACTTGCCGCATGGGCCGGCCGGTCGGCGCGCGAGGTCGTCGACACGCCGGCGCTCCGGAATGCGGTGGTATCAGGCTCGGTGCTGCGCCCTGGCCAGACCGTGAGCGCGATCAAGGCCGCGTTCCGGGCCGAGAAGGCCGGTGCGCTGGTCCGGCTCGGCAAGGACGTCACGCGCGTCGTCGAAAAGACCGGCACGCGCGGTGCGATGGACACCTTGCGCATGGCCGAGGGTCCCAAGGACGTCGCGCGCGCGGCGCGGCTGGCGGAAGCGCAGGGCGGCAAGACGCGCGCGATCATGAAGCTTCTGGGCCGTGGCGCGCTGCTGCTCATTGGCGGCGCGTTCGATCTGGCGCTCTGGCTGCTCAGTGCGGCGCTGACGCTGTTCGGCCTTCTGTCCTCCATCAAGGCGACGACCGAGCGCCTGACCCAGGCCTGGTGCGATCGCAGGCGGGCGCGGCGGTTTCGCCGGGCGCAGATCGCGGCTGACGCCGCTCTGGCCAGCGCGGGCACCACGGCCTGAAGTGCGACGCGCTCCAGGCTATTGTTTGAGCATGATGTTGCCGGAAAACCGCTGCACACTTTTCCGGATCATGCTCTAAGATCGACCCATCCCCACAAGACCCCACGGAACTGATGATGCCGAGCTTTCACAACGGCGCCGTTGAAATTGCCTATCTCGACGAAGGCGAGGGCGATCCGATCGTCCTGGTGCACGGCTTTGCCTCCAGCAAGAACGTGAACTGGGTCTATCCGACTTGGGTTTCGGAGCTGCGCAAGAATGGCCGCCGCGTGATTGCGCTCGACAATCGCGGCCACGGCGAAAGCGCGAAGCTGTACGAGCCCGAACAGTACTCGATCCCGACCATGGCCGGCGACGTGCTCGCGCTGATGGATCATCTCGCCATCCCACGGGCCGACATCATGGGCTATTCGATGGGGGGACGGATGACGGCGTGGCTCTCGCTCAACGAGCCGCAGCGCCTGCGCTCGGCGATCCTCGGCGGCATCGGCATCGGCGGCCTTATCGAGGGCACAGGGCCCGGCGAGAACGTGGCGAAAGCACTGGAAGCGCCGGAGCTCGAGGACGTCACCGATCCCGTCGGCCGCACGTTTCGCGCGTTTGCCGATCAGACCCGCTCCGACCGCCGTGCGCTCGCCGCCTGCCTGCGCGGTACGCGCGATCTCATGACGAGGCAGCAAGCTGCGCGCATCGAGGTGCCGGTCCTGATCGCGGTCGGCAGCGCCGACGACGTCGCGGGAAGTGCCAGCGCGCTCGGCGCGATCATTCCCGGTTCGGAAGTGCTCGACATTCCCAATCGCGACCACATGCGTGCGGTCGGCGACAAGGTCTACAAGACCGGCGTGCTCGATTTCCTTTCCCGCCGCGGCTGAGCCGGCAAAGGGCCAAGATAGTTTCCTGGCGCCTCAATTTCGGTGACGACCGCTGCTTCACACCGCCTTGTCGCTGAACGCGGCGGGAAGCGTGCTGAGGAACGACATGACGCGCTGTGTGCGCAGGGGCGGGCGGCGGCCGGAGGTGCGCAGCATCCATAGGGGTTCCGCAGGCGCGCGCCAGGGCGCCAGCACTTCGACCAGCCGGCCGGTGCGAAGGTCTTCGCCAACGAGCCACGCTGGCCCCCAGCCGACCCCGAACCCATTCGCGATCAAAGCAAGCGACGCATGCGCGTCGTCGCAAATATGCTTGGGCTTGGGCGTGACGCGAATGGGGGCTTTGTCGCGCGGGTCGGCGAAGCGCCAGGTCAGGATCTGACCGCTTGCGGGATTGCGGAAGCCGACGTGGTCGTGCGCGGAAAGCTCAAAGGGAGTGGCCGGCGCGCCGCGCGCCTTCAGATAGGCGGGGGAGGCGCAGGCGATCCAGGAGAACGTGCAAAGCCGCCGCGCTTGGTGGCCGGGCGCGCGGTCGAGCGGCCCCGAGCGGATCGCGATGTCGACGCCTTCCGCCGCGAGATCGAGAATCTCGTTGCGGAATTTGACCTCGATCTCGATTTCCGGCCGTTCCCGCAGGAACGCGGGCAGTCGCGGCAGGATGCAGGCGCGCGCGAACGAGGCGGGGGCGGTCACGCGTACCCGTCCGCCATCGTCGCGCGCGACGTCGCCGAGCGCGGATTGGACACGGGCGAGACTTTCGACCAACGCGCGTCCCGCCGTCATCAGCCTGTCGCCCTCGTCGGTCAGCGCCAACGAATGGGTGGAGCGATGCAAGAGCCGCAGCCCGTGAGCCTTCTCGAAGCGGGCGACCGCCTTGGACATCGCCGAGGTGGTCGTCCCCGCCCGCCGCGCGGCTTCGGCAAAGGAGCCCGCCTCGACGACGCGGACGAAGGCGAGGAGGCGCGAGAGGTCGGGAGGCAAAGTCGTTGTGGACATGGAGTCCACATAGTCATGGCTCTCCAGTCACTACAAGGGCCGTTCCCGAACGACTAATTAGGGAGCGTCGGCGCGCATTCTGCGGCGCTGGAAACGCGGGAAGTCCCATGAACCCCATCGAAATCACTCTGCAAGCCCTCGACGCCGCCGAGCGGGCGATTCCATCCGGCCAGCCGGTCTATATGCTCAATCTGCTGCGCTACCGCGCGCGGGCGCGCTACGAGGACGGATTCGACGCCGCGCCCTGCTCGGGCCGCGAAGCCTTCAATGAACGCTACAGGCCGGCATTCCGGCGTCTGGCGGCCGGTAAGCCGCTCGTGCGGGTGTTTTCCGTTCCGGTCCTGGCGAACCTCGTCGGCTCGCCAGGCGAACGCTGGGACGAAGCGGCGATCAATGAATACGGCGATTTCGCCACCTTCCGCTCGATCGTGGAAACCGAGACCTACCGGCGCGACGTCGCTCCGCACCGGCACGCGGCGCTCGAGGATTTCCGGCTGTTCGCGCTCGCCAAGGCGGTGTGAAATTACGGCGACCGTTCTGGACTGCCCCCCTGAAGTGAGACACGATAATTACAGTGACAGGCATTTCGAGGATGACCTGTGGCAGGACGAGAAAAAGCAGCGGGAAGCGCGCCTGCGGCCATCCTTCGAGACGCCCGCCTCCGGCGGGCCCTCGGGATGAGGACGGAATGTGCAGCAGCAGTTTCAGAGCACACCGCTCTGGCGAAGCCTCGTCTTGAGGAGACCGCAAAGCGGTCGTCTCGAAAGACGAGGCGCTTGCTCAGGCCGTCCGAAAAGTCATACGCGATAACCCTGCGCAAGTGGGAGAGGGGGCGTATCTCGTTGTCGCGATCAAACCAAAATTCATCCCGCTTTGGCATCCTCGCCAAACCGCCGCGCCACCGCCATCAGCACCACGAAAGTCGCAACCCACACCATCCGCGCGCCGTAGCGGTCGTGGGGCCCTGAGATCACGCCGCAAATGAAGGCGTTGCCGAGCAAGGCCAGCGTCACCGTCGCGGCCAGTAGCGTCAGGTCGTCCAGCCGGCGCTTCGCCAGCGCATGTGCGAGCAACCAAACCAGCCCCAGCATCGAGGCCAGCGCGACGGGGACATGCAGCCAGTTGACGTAAACGAAATCGATGTCCCAGTGCTGCTGCCGCGCCGCCCGCATCGGCGCGACCTGTGCGGGGATGTAGCGCTCGATGATGCCGTAGGTGTGCGGGATCCAGCCATTGGTGCCTTCGCCGGTCGCCACATGCAGCAATTGCTGTCCCATCGCGCGCAACGCCGCGCCGGCTTGCCAGGCCGGATAGTCCGCGAGCGAATGCACGACGATGTAGCCCATCTCCTCGTTCATTCCTTCGAAGCGGCCGAGCGTGTTGAACATGCTCTTGCCCCACAGGAATTCGTCGGCGCTCGCCGGCAGCTCGTTGCGATAGGGGCAGAGCTTGTAGCGTTCGCGCGGGCAATGGTCGTTGAGATAGCGCGCAACGATGCCATCCTGCAGCATGCGGCCGAAGGCGACGCCATAGCCGCCGGGCGTCCAGGCCAACTTGCCGGACAATGCATAATTCGCCGACACCAGCATCAGGCCGCCCGCAACGATGCTGAGGCTCGCCTGTGTCAATCCGGCGAGCGGAAGCCGCTTGCCCACCAACGGCCGCGCCATCCAGCCGGCGGCGCAGAGACCGAGCAGCACGCCGAGCGTCGCGCTGTGGGTCGCCGCCGCAAAGGCGGTGAAGGCGAACAGCGCGATCTTTTCGAGCCGCGACGTGCGCTGTCCTCCGATGACCAGCAGGAACAGCGACAGCACCGAGAGTCCTGCAAAGATGTCGGTGAGCAGCAGGCTCGCAAGCCAGGGCAGCGCGGTCGACAGGATCAGGCCGAGGCTGATCGCGACGAAGCGGAAGGTCTGCATCATCGAGAGCACGCGAAGGGTGAGCTGCAGCAGCCACAGCGTCGCCAGCGACTGGACCGCGAGATTGATCCAGAAGCCGAAACTCTCGCCATAATGCAGATAGAGGCCGAACACCGTGGAGCGGCTGGGGACGAGATAGCCCTCGTACCAGCGCGCCAGATAGCCGCCGGTATCCCATTGCAACAGCGGATAGCCGTTCCAGAACGCCGGCGCGATCATCAGGAGGGGCAGGGCCGCCGCCGCGAGCCGAAGCCAAAACGTATCAGCGGCGCGTGCGCGCAATTGATCGGTGGTGATGGTCAAATCGGTTCCGTGCCCCTCGTTCGGACCTCGCCTGCAATAGCGGCTCGGAGAGAATTCACCAATAGTTTGATGCCGCCCCGCTTGAATTTGGCAGAACTCTGACCACCTTGAGCCGACCTAGCCGCCTGGGGGCGTCAGAAGAAATGCTTGTGTTTCAAAGCCTTAGCGTGCCCCGCGGGGCAAGGTGCTGTTCACTCCTGAGGCAAGCCCGTCAGGACTTTGTCGCCTGGACTGTGCTATACAGCCGGTAAAAGAGGCCAATTCGAGAGAGCAAATCGCATGGCAGTGCATCAGGTCAATCCGGGAGGAAAGCTCGCATCGCTCGATCCGATCTGGGATCGGATCCGGGGCGAGGCGGAGGACATCGTCCACCGCGAGCCCGAGCTTGCGACCTTCATCTATTCGACGGTGCTGCACCACAGCCGCCTCGAAGACTCCGTGGTCCATCGCGTCGCCGATCGCCTCGATCACTCCGCGCTGTCGGGCGATCTGGTGCGCCAGACCTTTGACGAAGCGCTGCGTGACGATCCCGATCTCGGCAACGCCTTCCGTGCCGATCTCGTCGCCGTCTACGATCGCGATCCCGCGACCTCGCGCTTCATCGATCCCTTGCTCTACTTCAAGGGCTTCCACGCCATCCAGACTCATCGCCTCGCGCACTGGCTCTATCTGAAGGGCCGCAAGGACTTCGCGTATTATCTGCAGAGCCGCGCTTCCGCGGTGTTCCAGACCGACATCAATCCCGCCGCGCGCATCGGCCGCGGCATCTTCCTCGACCACGCCACCGGCTTCGTCTGCGGCGAGACCGCGGTGATCGAGGACGACGTCTCGATCCTGCACGGCGTCACGCTCGGCGGCACCGGCAAGGAGAATGAAGATCGTCATCCGAAGATCCGTCACGGTGTCCTGATCGGCGCCGGTGCGAAGATCCTCGGCAACATCGAGATCGGCCACTGCGCCCGCATCGCCGCCGGCTCGGTCGTGGTCAAGCCGGTGCCGCACAACGTCACGGTCGCGGGCGTGCCCGCCAAGATCGTCGGCGAAGCCGGCTGCGCCGAGCCTTCGCGCACCATGGATCAGATGATCAACGCCATGGGGCTGTAAGACGGACTTTGATGACGTCAAGGAAGTAAGGAAGCTCGACGCGTATCTGAAGCGCGTATTCGGCAATCCCAAGATCCGCGTCGTGCCGCGGCCGAAGAAGGACGATTCCGCCGAAGTCTATATCGGCGAGGAGTTCATCGGTGTGCTCTTCGTCGACGACGAGGACGATGATCGCTCGTTCCAGTTCCAGATGGCCATCCTCGAGGACGATCTCGTCGATCAGGAGTAGCTGTTGGTACGCCGTCGTCGCGAGCGGAGCTGAGTCTTCGCCATGCGCGGCGTTCTCTCGTGTCCCGGACGTACCGCAACGCCCCATAGCGCGTCGAGGACGCGCGTAAACGCGCTTACGGCGTTGCGGTGCAGAGCCGGGACTCAGGAAGCCGCACGACGCATCTCCGCAACATAGGCCCCGGCTCAGCAGCGCACCGTCACTGGACGATGCTTCGCATCGCCAGGGAGACGCTGCGCTGCGTCCGGGGCACGCATCGACGATCGAGCTGAGCTCGCTCCCCATCGTCATTGCGAGCGCAGCGAAGCAATCCAGGAATTTTTCCGCGCAGAGATTCTGGATTGCTCCGCTGCGCTCGCATGATGCCGTTAGCTTCGCGGCGGTGCACGGTTCTCCGTCACGCGCGCACGGCCGCGAGCATGTCGGGAATCGTGACAAACTTCTCCCGGGGCTTGCCGAGCGCGGCTCCCCTGCGCTTTTCGGCCGCGTCGATCGTGGCCCAATCCGGATAGCTCACGATGCGTGCGCCGCGGCCGGTTAGGCGCGCAAGCAGTGCGTCAGGCGTATCCGAGCGCGGCCGTCGATGGGTGATATCCGCCAGGACCGCCTCTGCGGTCGCGATCCCGCAGCCGCGATTGGTGCCGATCGTGCCGTTCGGCCCGCGCTTGCTCCATCCGCAGACATAGAGGCCCTCGATCACCGAACCATCGGCTGCGACGCGTCCGTCGATGTTCGCATGCACGCCGCGATGCGCGTCATAGGGAACCCCAGCCACCGGCGTGGTCTTCCGGCCGACGCTGCTGAGCGAGAGGCCGCATGCGATGTCCTCGACAGCGCCCGATTCCTGCTTGAACGCGATGGCCTCCAGGCGGTCTCGTCCGCGGAGCGCGACGGGTGACAGACGAAATCGAAGAACGCAGCGCCGCGGCTTCGTCACGGCGGCCTGCGAGAACGCGCGCAGCAACGACAATTTTTCGGTCAGCTCCGGATCGTCGGGAGATGGCGGCTCGAATTCATCGGAGCTGACGTTGCGCATGTCGACGCATGTATCGCATGTGTTGAGTTCGAGAAAGTCACGCAATTCCTTTGCGGTGAATCTGGTTTGCGCCGGTCCGCTGCGGCCGACGACGTGGATTTCGCGGATCCGGCTCTCGGCCAGCGCCTCGAGCGCGTGGCGTGCGATGTCGGTCCGGCGCAGCTCGTCCGCAGTCTTGGCGAGGATGCGCGCCACGTCGAGAGCGACGTTGCCATGGCCGATGACGATCGCGGTCTCATGATGAAGATCGATCCGCAGATCCGCAAACTGCGGATGCCCGTTGTACCACGCGACGAAATCGCCCGCCGTGTGGCTGCCCGGGAGTGCTTCGCCCGGGATGTCGAGCGCCCGGCTCAGTTCCGCGCCCGTTGCCAGCACGACGGCGTCATAGGCCTTGCGCAGCTCGTCGATCGAGACGTCGTCTCCGATGGTCACGCCGCCGATGAAGCGAAACCCGGGCATGGTGGCGATCCGGTCGAAGGCCGTTGTGACCTGCTTGAGCTTCGGATGGTCGGGGGCCACGCCGAACCGCACCAGCCCGTACGGTACCGGGAGCCGCTCGAACATGTCGACCGTCAAGGGCACGCCCGAGCGCAACAGGGCCTCGGTGGTGTAGAAGCCGCTCGGTCCGCTACCGACGACGGCGATGCGGTTTTCGTTTGCGACGGACCCCGTCATCGGCCCAGCGCCCGCCTGCGTTCATCGGCCCCCGGCAGGGCCGGCAGGCGCGCACTGATGACGGGAGTTTCGGTCGCGCGCTTGCGGTTGACGTCGATCCAGTACTTCTTGTCCGCGGCGAGGCGATAGTCGGGCTCGATCGCGCCGACCGGGCAAGCCGGTGCGCAGCCACCGCAATCGATGCAGTTTTCCGGATCGATGTAGGTCATGGCGTCGTCGACGTGGAAACACTCCACGGGACAGACGGTCACGCATTCGGTGTATCGGCAGCCGCGGCAATTGTCGGTGACCACATATGTCATCGTCAGGCCCCGCTGACCTGAACGAGGATGTCCGAGAATGTCGGGGCACGTCCGAGGTCGGCGAAGGCGGGAGGCGTCAGCACGTGAACCGTCGCGCCCCGGCGATTGGACCGCTGCCAGTAGCCGGACGGAGCCACCACCACGCCCGGCATGACGTCGGCCGAAACGGTCGCGAACGCCTCGAACGCGCCACGGTCGTTGAACACGCGAATCGGCGCGCCCGCGACGATGCCACGCTGTGCCGCATCGTCCGGATTGAGCAGCACCGCCTGCTCCTCGCCCGCCTGCGCGGTCTGGGCCGGCAGGTTGCCGTAGTTCGAATTCAGGAAGGCGTGGCTCTTCGGCGAGATCAGGCTGAGCGGATAGCGCGTTGCGAGCACGGGCGCGGTGCGCGGGTTCTCGTTCGGCGGGATGTAGTGGGGCAGGGGATCGACCGGCGCGGCATCCTGGTCGCCATTGTAGCCCTGGCGGAACAGCGGCACCACGAAGTTGCCGCCGCCGGCGATCGTCGACTTGAATTCGCACTTCCCCGATGCGGTCGGAAAATTACCCTCGCGGTGCGGCGCCCAGTCGGCCGGCGCGGGCATGTTGAGGCGCGCATAGCCCTTGGCCTTGACGTCGTCGAGCGTGATGCCTGCGAGCACCGGGCTGCTCCAGTCGAGGGAGGCCTCGATGATCTCGTCGTCGCTCCGGAAGAAGGAGGGATCGGTGATGCCCATCGCGCGCGCGAGCCGGCGGAACAGCTCGGTATTGGACACGGCCTCGCCGAGCGGCGCGATCGCCTGGTTGTTGTACGACAGATAGAGATGCCCCCAGGAGAACATGATG
The DNA here is from genome assembly GCF_016031635.1 of Bradyrhizobium diversitatis. Classification (GTDB taxonomy): domain Bacteria; phylum Pseudomonadota; class Alphaproteobacteria; order Rhizobiales; family Xanthobacteraceae; genus Bradyrhizobium; species Bradyrhizobium diversitatis. The sequence goes on along the minus strand of NZ_JACEGD010000021.1, from coordinate 123,276 downwards.
TCCTTCTGCTCGAGCTGGGTGGTCGCGGGCAGAACGATGTCGGCGTATTTCGCGGTGTCGGTCAGGAAGTGCTCGCTGACGACGGTGAAGAGATCCTCGCGTTCCAATCCCTTTTCGAGCTTGCCTTGCTCGGTCACCATCGCCATTGGATTGGCATTGTAGACGAACAGCGCCTTGATCGGCGGATCGAAGCCGAGTTCGCCCGTCAGCGCAGCTCCAAGGCGCCAGGAATTGAGCACGCGCATCTTCTCCGGCTGGAGATCGGGACGCATCAGCACGTCCCATCGGACCGGGAACGCCCAGATCGGGAGCTGGAGCAGCCCGCCGCCGACGTGCTTCCAGGCGCCGATCAGTCCCGGAAGACAGGCGATCGCGCGCACGGTCTGACCGCCGCCGGCATGCCGCTCGACCGCGACGCCGATGCGGACGACGGCCGGAGGTGTCGTCGCATATTCCCGCGCGAGCTTGAGGATGTCGTCGACGGGAATGCCGGTTTCCTGCGAGGCGAATTCGGGTGTGTAGCTGGACGCCCGTTCGGCCAGCTCGTCGTAGCCCACGGTGTATTTGTCGATATAGTCGCGATCGACCAGATTCTCCTTGATGATGACGTGGATCATCGCGAGCGCCAGCGCAGCGTCGGTGCCGGGACGGATCGGAATATGCCAGTCGGCAAGGCGTGCGGTGCGAGTGCGGACCGGATCGATCACCACGAGCTTGGCACCGGCCTTTTTCGCCTGCTCGATGAACGGCCAGTGATGCGAGTTCGTGCTCAGCGTGTTGCAGGCCCACAGGATGATGTACTTCGAGTGCACGAAGCTCTCGGGATCGACGCCCGGCGTGTGCCCGATCGTCATCATGTACGCGGTGCAAGAGCCGGAATCGCAGAAGGTGCGCTCCAGAACGGTCGCGCCGAGCTTGTTGAAGAGGGGATCGCCGACGTTCAGCCCGTTGATGACGCCCTGCGTGCCCAGATAGCTGTAGGGCAGGATCGCCTGCGCGCCGTGCTCGGCAATGACGGATGTCCAGCGCGCCGCGATGGTCGCGACCGCTTCCTCCCAGGAGACCCGCTGGAACTGCCTGGTGCCCTTCGGTCCGACGCGTTTGAGTGGATACAGGACGCGCTTGTCGCTGTAGACGCGCTCCTCGTAGTTGTTGACCTTGACGCAAAGCCGTCCGCGCGTGAACGGATGATCGGGATTGCCGCGGACGGCGATGGCTTTGCCATCCTCGACCGTGGTCAGGATGGAACAGGTGTCCGGGCAATCGTGGGGGCACGCGCCGATGACCGTGGTCCTTGCCATGGATCTCTCCGCTTCCTGATTTCAAGACGACCAAGGATGCGGCGGCCGGGCGCAGTCTGGCTTTTCAAAATGTGCGGTGTTGTTGTCCCGGACTGCTCGGGGCCGGTGGACGCACCGCCGGATCTCTGGCATGGTAATTGCTGGACCCGGCAATACCTTTCTGCCCACACATCGCGTGATCTGGCGGAGATTTCCGATGGGTATGCTTGGCAACTCTGTCGATAAATATGTTACCGGCAGAATGCTTCAGACGTCCAACGACCGGCGGTGGGGGCATCTCCTGGCCGAGCGCTGGAGCCATGAGCCGGGCGATCTTCCCCCGCAATTGCCGCGCGACACCGAAATCGCCATCCTGCTGCGCGGCAGCTCGGTCGTCGACCGGGAAGGCGCGGGCATGCGGCAGCGCACTTTCGGCAGAAGGGGCACCGTGTGGCTCTGTCCGGCCGGCATCCGCGAGGATTTCATCCGCGTCGAGAACCAGATGCAGGAATGCCTGCATATCTTTCTTCCCGGACAGCCGTTCGACGACACCATGCTCCGGGATCTCGACATCGATCCGTCGGGAATGTCGATCCGCTACGAGGCCATCGATCAAGACATGTTCATCGAGCATGTCGCCACCCGGATCCTCGCCGAGCTCGAGCAGGAAACGTCCACCGGCCGCCTTTTGGTCGAAAGCCTGGGACGGGCCCTGTCGGCTCATCTGGTGCACAGCTATGCGGCAACGTCAGTCCGGCTGAAGCAGTCGTATGCCGTCCAGAAGCCGCTCGATGCCAGGCGCCTGTCGCGCGTCACGGAGTTCATCGACGCATCCGTCGAGCGCGATGTCACGGTGAAGGATCTGGCCTCGGTGGCGTGCATGAGCCCGGCGCATTTCTCCCGCAGCTTCAAGGCCGCGACGGGTAGCGCGCCGCATGAATATGTTAGCCGTCAGCGTCTTGATCTCGCCAAGCGGCTCCTGTCCACCAGCGATCGCCCGCTGGTCGACATCGCCTTTGCCGCGGGATTTTCGTCGCAGGCTAATTTCAACCGCGCCTTCCGCAAGGCGGTCGGGACGACGCCGAGCCTGTATCGGGCGCAGAAGGGGCGGGACTGAGCGCGCCGACTTTGGCGAGCTGGGGCCACGTCTCAGTTGATCCGGGTTGGATAATAAAGCCAAGCCGTGGATCGGTTCGACCAACTCCTTAACCGTGCTCTGACGCCAAGCGATGTTGGAAGCCAGCCCGCGTTTCGCATGTTGGGAAGGTGCTCTCGCGATGGGAGCTTGATCCAGATCAAGAAATCGGCGCCCAGCCCAATGGAAGCTCCAGGTCGAGAAATCGGCGCTCAGCCCAACAAGGGCATGCTTGAGCTATGGAGGTATGAAGATGGTCAAGCGCCTCCTCCTTGCATTTCTCTTCCTCGCATTTCTGCCGGTCGCCAGCCCACCGGCATTGGCGGATCAGGCTGCCACATCTCCAAAAATCGAAGAAGAGATCTGGGCCCTGCCGTTTTCATTGCCGGTCCTCGCCTATCTGGTCAGGCCGATCGGTGACGGGCCTTTCCCTTTGGTGATTATGAACCACGGCATTTCTCTCGGTGCTCAAGAGCGGACGATGTTTCCGATGGTCGAGTACCGGGAAGCCGCACGCTGGTTCGCGCGCCGTGGTTATGTAGTCATCTCGCCGATAAGGTACGGAGCGAGCAGCCTCGATGATAAGGACAAGGGACTTTACGGGGCGGTGTTTGCGCACGTCGGCAGCTGCGACAATCCAAATTTCCGTGGGCCCGGATTGGCGATCGCGACCCTGAATGAATGGGTCATTGACTACATGAGCAAGAAGAAACTGGTCCTGCCCGGTAAGGTCGTCGTCGTCGGCCAATCGGGAGGCGGATGGGGATCCATTGCTCTTGCCAGCCTCAATCCTGCGTCAGTCAAGGCGGTGATCACCTTTGCAGCTGGGCGCGGAGGCAGGGTAGATGGCAAGCCAAACAACAATTGCGCTCCCGACAAGCTCGTCGCAGCTGCAGGCGAATTTGGCCGAACGGCGCGAGTACCGATGTTATGGATATACGCCGAGAACGATAGCTATTTCGGCCCGAAACTTACGAAACGCATGCATGATGCGTTCGTAGAGGCGGGAGGGAATGCAGAATATAAAATGCTGCCCTCGTTCGGAAGTGACGGCCATTTCATGATCGATTCTCCGGACGCTGTGCCGATATGGTCACCGCTTGTCGCGCAGTTTTTGGAGGCCCATTCGGCAACCGGCAGCCCGCCACAGCAAGTCAACAAACGCGATGCCTCGGGGCAGCAGCCCACATTAGCGCCCCCTAAACTGAGTCTACCTCAGAATATTCATTACTCGAGCTGGCAAAAGCTTTGCTTCGTTTCGTCCGACAAGACTGAAATATGCCGGACCACATCGACCGGCGTGGACGATCTGGATCAGGTGATTGTACGCGTAGACCTTATCGAGCGTGCCGATGGTCGGGCTCGCCTGCAGATTTTCGTTCCTCAGGGAGCGAATTTGCAGCAGGGGGTCAATGTGAAGGTAGATCAGGGCCGGTCAACGCAAATTCCCTTTAATTGGTGCCTCACAAACATCTGCATCGCGGCAGACGCAGTCGATCGACCGCTAATTGCTGAATTGGAAAACGGACAGAACCTCAAGCTGGAGCTAACCAGTCTAAACTCATCCTCGGCTTCGATAAGTTTGCCGATCAGTCAGTTTGGTGCAGCGCGCAAGGCTGCGCCGGCGCAGACCTTTGATTTCGGGCTAGATGAGGAATAAGCGATACGGAGTGCCAGGCCGGACGTCGTGCCGTGACCAGCCATTGCGGATTGGTGGTACTGCCCTGCACCACCAATCAATATCCCCCATCGTGCCATTCTGCCCCTGTTTTGCCCGACGAGTCAAAATCAATTTCGACAAATACGAAGTTTCTGAACTGTCGCGGGTGCTGAAATGTGTTGCCGCATCATTCCCATCGGGGCATGACCAAGCATTTAAAAATAGCGAAATCACGCCAAGCGCTTGGCTACTGTGCATGGGGTTGTTTTCGAAGTTTTGTTCCTGCCAGCTAATCTCGGGCCGGCGGCGGCCGCGCTCAGCCCCGCGGCCCGCGCAATTGCTCCGTCAGCCTGTCCATCGCATCCGCCACGTCACGCCACTGCGACAGCCAGCTGCGCGGGAAGCGGAAGGTGAGGTCGGCGCCGCCGATGCGGCGCTCTGAGAGGCACATGCCCGGGGTGGCCGCATCCCGGGTGCAGCGCGCAGTGAGTGCGGGGTTTGCCGCGGAATAGAGATCCTCGCTTCCATAAGGCGTGTCGGTGCGGAACATCCGCATCGTCAGCCCATCCACGGGCATGGTCGCGGCCTGATCGAGATAGCGCGGATAGATCGTGGCCGTCCGCTGCTCGGGCGAGAGCGCATCGTGATGGGCCGCGATCGACAGGAAGATGCGGTCGATCGATTGCACCGCCGCCTCCACCGTGTCGGCGGTGACGTGCTTTGGCGGGCCGGGCGGCTCCAGCGAGGGATACAGGAAGTCGAGATCGATGCGCTCCTGCGGCCCCGAGTGCCGTTGGATCTTCATCCGGATCGCGGTCACCGGCAGGTTGAACAGCGTGCCGCCGATGCTCACCGGCAGCTTGTCCGGGGCGTTGGCGCCCCTGGGGCCCCAGGTCGGCCACAACAAATAGGCGACGAGCGCAACCGCGCATGCCGCGGCAGTGCCGGCGAGCACGATCGGGACGACATGCGCGCGGGTGCGCGTGCGGGGGGACCTGAGGGGAGCTGCCGAAAACACCGTCATGAATTGCGCAAGTCGAGCCGGAGGTCGGCCGATGGCCGACGAATCAGCGGCGAATATGCCACGCGAGGGCGGTTTCGCGGAGTATTCGCGGCTGCGGGAGGCGGGGACGGCCCTGCGTGGACCGGCCGGCCGCGTTAACCTTCCCTTAAGGATAATGTAGCGTTAACCGGCACTCTTTGTCACAGGTAGGCTCCGGCGTTGCGTAAATGCGGACTGTTCCGATGACACCCGAAGCTCTCAATACCTTCTTCTCGATCTGCATCGGTTTTGCGCTCGCTGGCGCGCTCGTGAACGGCTACCAGGCGCTCGCGCAGCGGCCCGCCGGCTTCGGCCTGTTGCAGGAGGGCGTGGCGCCGAAAACTTTCGCGGCGGTTCCGTTCCTGGTGTTCGCCGCGCCCTTCATCATCATGCGCAACACGCTGCGCGGCGTGCGAGTGGAAAGCCGCCGCGTGGAATTCGTGATGATGGCGACCGTCATCGCCGGCTTCTGGAGCATGATGAGCGGCACCTTCTTTCTGATGACGCTGCGCGCGGCCGGCATTCTGGTCTGAGGCCCGCACTCTGGGCGCGGGCGGCCCTTTGCGTTGGGGCTGTCGTTTCGCTATGGCTGGGTCAACCCGACAGGAGACCTTGATGGCGATCTACGAGCTCGACGGGCAGGCGCCCGATCTTCCCGCCGACGGCAATTATTTCATCGCGGAGACCGCGACCGTGATCGGCCGCGTGCGTCTGAAGCCGGGTGCGAGCGTCTGGTTCGGCGCCGTGCTGCGCGGCGACAACGAGTGGATCGAGATCGGGGAGGGCGCCAACGTGCAGGACGGCTCGACCTGCCATACCGATCTCGGCTTTCCGCTTCACGTCGGCAGGAACTGCACGGTCGGCCACAATGTCATCCTGCATGGCTGCACCATCGAGGACGGCGCGCTGATCGGCATGGGCTCGATCGTGATGAACGGCGCCAGGATCGGCCGCAACAGCATCGTCGGCGCCGGCTCCGTCATCACCGAGGGCAAGGAGTTCCCCGAGCGCTCGCTGATCATCGGCTCGCCCGCGCGCGTGATCCGTACGCTCGACGACACGCAGGTGGAGAAGATGGGCAGTGCGGCCAGGTTCTACGTGGCCAACGGACCGCGCTTCAGGAAAGGCTTGAAGCGGATCGGCTGAGATCCGGCGCGGGGGCGCGGCTCGCTCCGTCCCGTAAGAATACCGGCGGCCAGCTTAATCCTCCGCTAGTGCGATCACGCTTATTGTTGGGCGTTTTCAACCAGGAGGAGCGTCGCCATGGCCGCGACGGCGCTGGGATCAGGCTTCGGTGCCGGAACCGAATTATTGAAGAAGTTTGTGAGATTCGCGCGCGGCGCCGACACGCTGACGGTCGCGGAGAAGGTCTACAGCATCGCCGCCTTCCTGGCGATCGTCACCGTCTTCCTGCTGGTGATGTCGGTCCAGTCGGTGCGGTTGCAGACGACCTATCGTCACATGCATGCGTCCTCGGCTGCGGCAGCGATCAACGTCGGACGCATCAATGCGCTGATCTATGCGATCGTCATGGAGTCGCGCGGCATCTACATGACGGCGGATCGTGCCAGGATGAAGCACTTCGCGGACGGTCTGCTGCGGCGCAACCGTGAGCTTGCCGAGGCCGTGAAGAACATGGAGAAGAACGTCGGCAATGATGACGCCGAACTGTTCTCGAGCTTCCGGCAGCGGATCCAGCAGTTCATCGATTTCCGTCAGGAGCTCGTGCGGCGCGGAGTGGAGATCGGCTCGGCCGCGGCGCGCGAATGGGGCGACAACGACGCCAACCGCACCGTGCGCAGCAAGCTCAACAGCGACATCGAGGAGCTCGAGCGCATCTACCAGCAGCGTGCCCGCGAGGCGGACGAACTCGCCGACAGCAACCGCTACGCGGCCGCCTATCTGTTCGTGCTCGGACTCGCCGCCTTGATGCTGGCGGCGCTCAACGTCGTGGTCATGCGCAGCTCGGTCGTCGGTGCCCTGTCCGAAATCACGCACGCGACCGACCGGATCGCGCGGGGGGACGTCAAGAGCCAGGTGCCGCATCTCTCCCGTCACGACGAGATCGGTCATCTTGCGCGCGCGGTGCAGAATTTCCGCGACGCGGTGGCGCGCATCTTCGAGCTCGAGGAGCTCGAGCTCGGGACCGCGCAGGCGCGGGACGCGGCCATGACCGAGCGCGACAAGTTCAACGACAAATACCAGGCCAAGAAGTGGCAGCTTTCGGCCGCGATCAACAGCATGCCGCAGGGATTGATCATGCTCGACGGCAAGGCCAACGTGGTCGCGATGAACGCCAACTACAGGAAGATCTACAATCTGCCGGAGACGATCCAGACCGGGTCGAGCCTCGAGGAGATCCTCCAGCACAGGGTCGAGAGCGGATTGTTCAGCGGCGACGTCACGAAATACGTCGCGGCGGTTCTCGACCGGATCGCCAAGCGCCAGCCGGCGGCCTCCGAGATCGCCTTGAACGACGGCCGCATCATCAAGATCTACGAGCGCCCGATGGACGGCGGCGGCTGGGTGTCGGTGCAGGAGGACGTCACGGAACAGCGCCAGCGCGAACGCATTCTCGAGCGGATGGAGCGCTTCCTCGCCACCATCATCGAGAACGTGGCTGAGGGCATCATCGCCAAAGATGCGCGCAATCTGCGCTACGTCTTCGTCAACCAGGCCGCCGAGAAGATGATCGGCATGTCGCGCGGCGAGATCATCGGCAAGACGGCGCGGGAATTGTTCTCCGCCGAGGCTGCCGAACTGATCGAGCGGCGCGACCAGCAGTTGCTCGCACAGAGGCAGCAGCTCGAGCCGATCATCGATACGATCGATAATCCCGTCCGCGGGCGCCGCGTCATCTGCGCCCGCCGCATCCAGGTGGGGGGCGCCGGTGAGGAGTCCCACATGTTCGTGACCATGGTCGAGGATCGGACCGAGCGGCCAGCGGCGGCGGCATAGCGGCCGGCGTTCGCCACGGAGCGGGCCCTCAGCGTCCCTCGGATTTGCGCGCTTCGATCGCGCCTGCCACCTTCTCGTGACCGGCGGCCCAGGGTGCATGTTCGTCGCTGCCGTTGAGGTAGGATTGGCTTCGGCCGGAATATTTTCGCGCGCGGCGCGCTCGCCCTCTGCAAAGGGATCGCGATCGATCGTCGTGATTTGCTCCCCTCGCTTTCAAGCTGATGTGACGGCATTTGTTTCGGAACAGCTCTTGATAGCGGCCGTTGACCGGCAAAGGAGGATTTCCGATGGCCAGATCGTCTGCAGGCGGTTCAATCAAGACTACGATCATGATCCTCGCACTCGCGGCCTTGCCCGCCTTATCGTTCGCGCAAACGACCGGCGGCTCTGCCGGATCGAGTGGAAGCTCAGTGGGACCAACCGGAGGCTCAGTGGGATCGACTGGAGGCTCGGTCGGGTCGACCGGAGGCTTTGCCAATTCGCCAGTTCCACCGCCGGGTCTCAACAGCCTGGGTACGGCTCAATCATCCGGCCCTGGCTCCGGAGTCACGACCGGCACCGGCGGAGGTGAGGCGGCTGATGCCGCCGTCAATGCCGAGAACCGGCAGCTCGACAGGAAAATCAAGAGCATCTGCCGCGGCTGCTGACGCTCGCGCGGAAGTGAGACAGCGTGGCTGTCACGAGTTCCCAACTGACGTTAGCTTGGTCCGGCTTTGAAGCGTGGAGTGTGTCCACGCGGAGGATCGAGTGATGTTTCGCAAGATGATCGTGACGGCGCTGACTGTGGCGGCGTTCGGACTGTTGGCGCCGCAGGTGGCCGAGGCGCGCGGCGGCTTCGGACATGGTGGAGGCTTCCATGGCGGCGGCTTCCATGGTGGAGGCTTTCGCGGCGGTGGCTTTCATGGGGGAGGCTGGGGGCATCGCCACTGGCATGGCGGCGGCTTCTGGCCAGGTGTCGCAATCGGCGCGGGTTTCGTCGGTGCGGGCTACTACGGCGGCTATTACGGCTACGGCTATCCCTACTACGGCGATCCCTACTATGACGGCCCCGGCTACAACGACGGTTACGGCGGCTGCTATGTCGCGCGGAAGCGCGTCATGACGCCGTCGGGATGGCGGTACCGTCGGGTCGACGTCTGCGAGTGAGACCGGAATAACCTGTTAAAGAACAAGGCCGTTGACGCAGTATACCGTCAACGACCTTGCCAGCCCCGGATATTGAAATCGGCTCACGCCATCCGGTAGCCGCCAACATCGCGCGGAATCCTACGGGCGAATGTGATCCAGTTCACAAGTGGCGAAAATAAAGTTCCCGCTGCTAGCGGCTCAGCCGCGCGACCGCTTGCGCGCGCTGGTCTGGACGCGGTGTCGCGCCGGTTTCCTACGGGTAACCGACGGTGTCTCGACCTCGGTCGCCCGCGCACTGGCAAATGACTGCCGCAAGCCGTCGATGGATTCGTTCAGGGTGGCAACCTGATCTGACAGACGCTTGGTATCGGCCTGTTGCGCGGCGAGCAGCCGCTTCATGGTCAGGAGCTGGTCCTGCACCACCTGGAGCTGGTCGATCGATTCCTGCTGGGTCGCCTCCAGACCCTTGGTCTTCTCGACCAACTGCTCGGACGCCTGGGCCGCGCGGGCCTGGAGCTGCCGCGATGCCACCATGCGATCGCTCTCAGGGGCGGCGCCGGTATAAGCACGCCAGATCGCGATTGAAGTCACGCCCGCGATCAGGAGCAGGAGGGCTGCAGCGGTCAGCGCGATGGGCTGACCCCCAAGGCGAAGCAGGGAGGTGGACGGTGTGTCCCGGGCGAGATCGATCATCGCTGACAAAACCCAAATGGAAACTTGGCGAATGGCGAAGACCGGCAACCCAGAGGGCCACCGGGGCGTCCCGAAAGCCTTAGGTTTCGGCAAGGAATAGGACCAAAAAGAGGCTGGTTGGGATTTATGGGACGGGCGGGTGCAGAAAAAGGTTCAATAACACCTTTTCCGCGGCGTTTTCACGAGATTCGCTCAATCCAGGGCGCCGGCGTCCGCCTGAGGACACGTTGCTGATCCCGGTCGTCGGGGCTGCGCTCGTCAGTGATTCCGCATCAGTCGGCAGGCGAGGCCGACCGTCGCGGTGCGGGTGCGGGCCGGGCACACGGACCCTTTGCTCACGCCGTCCATAGATATGTGGTGCTGCGCCTACGGCCGAAACTGCGACAACAATCCATCATAGGGCTTCGATCGCGGCGCGGCATAGGGCCCGAGCCGGGAGGTCTTCAACCCCAGCCGCCCCAGTGATTCCGCCAGCGTCACCGCAGCAGTGACGCCGTCGACCACGGGCAGGCCGTGCGTGGCGGCGAGCTCAGTGGCGAGGTCGGCCATGCCGGCACAGCCGAGCACGATGGCTTCGGCGCGGTCGTCGCGGATCGCGGCAGTGATCTCCGCCGAAATCTTACCGAGTGCATCAGTGTCGCGCTCTTCCAGTGCCAGCACCGGCACGTCGGCCGCCCGGACGCGGGCGCAGCGCTCGGCGAGGCCGTATTTCCGCAAATTGTGCTCGATCGGCACGATGGACACACCGAGCGTCGTCACCACGGCGAAGCGTGCGGCGATCAGGCTCGCCACGTGGAAGCCTGCTTCGCCGATGCCGATCACCGGCGCCTTCGCGGCGGCGCGCGCGGCATCCAAGCCAGTGTCGTCGAAGCAGGCGATGATGTGCGCGTCCGCGCCGTCGCGGTCGGCCTCGCGGATGCAGCCGAGCATGCCGGGGACTGCGAAGGCCTCGTCGTAAAAGCCCTCGATCGAGACCGGGCCCATCGCCGGCTGACGCGCGTCGATCACCGTCCCGGGCAGGGCGACGCTGCGCGCCGCAGCGGCGATCTTCGCCGTCATCGACGCGGTGGTGTTGGGGTTGACGACGTGAAGCCGCATCGGATCAGACAAGTCCCCTGTCAGACGAGCCCCTTGCCGGCGTCCGAGCCCTTGGCCGCCTGCCGCTTGTTGAGCACGTGGATGGTGCCGAGCGCAAGCGAGATCACGGTGAACGAGACCGCCGAGATCACAGTGCCGAGCGCATAGATGTCGGGGTTCGTCACGGTGGTGGTGAGTCCCTGCAGATCGAGCGGCAATGTATTCACCGCGCCGATGGCCTGGCTGGAGCGGGCGAGTTCGTCCCAGGACAGCGTGAAGCCGAACAGGCCGATGCCGATCACCGACGGCAGGATGATCGGCAGCACGACATGACGGAAGGTCTGCCACGGTGTCGCGCCGAGATCGCGCGCGGCTTCCTCGAGGCGCGGGTCGAAGCGGTTGAAGATCGCGAACATGATGAGAAGCCCGAACGGAAGCGTCCAGGTCAGATGCGCGCCAAGCCCGGAGGTGAGCAGGCCCATCGAGGTTTCGAAATTCTCGTTCCAATGCGCCTTGATCAGATCGTCGATGATGCGGAATTCAAGCGAGATGCCGAGCGAGGTGATGATCGAGGGTACGATCAGGCTCGCGATCGCCGAATAGAACAGGATGCTTTGCGCCTTGAATTTACGGCGGAACGCCATGCCTGCGGCGACCGACAGCACGACGGTGAGGACCATCACGACGAGGCCAAGCAGCAGCGAGCGGCGGAAGGCCGCGCCGAGATCGACGATGCCGGTGCCCTGGAACAGTTTCGCGATCCAGAAGGTCGAGACGCCGTTCATCGGGAAGGTGAGGCCGCCCTGCGGCCCCTGGAACGACAGCACGTAGATCGCGATCATCGGTCCGTAGAGAAATAGCACATAGGCCGCGAAGAAGATCGCGAGCACGTAGAAAGAGCGCGGACGTCCTTCCCTCATGCTCAGAGCTCCTTCTTGATGTCGACGATCCGGGACATCATCGTGATGATCAGGAAGGTTATCGCGAGCAGGATCACCGCATTCGCGGCGGCGGCCGGGAATTGCAACGCGTTGACCCGCGTCTCGATGATCTTGCCGGCGGCGGCGATCTGCTGGCCGCCCATCACGCCGATGGTGATGAAGTCGCCCATCACGATGGTGATGACGAAGATCGAGCCGATCACGATGCCGGGCTTTGCCAATGGAATGATGACGTTGACGAGGGTCTGGAAGCCGGTGGCGCCGGCGTCATAGGCCGCCTCGATCAGCGACTTGTCGATGCGCACCATGGAATTGAAGATCGGCACCACCATGAAGAAGGTGAAGAGGTGCACTAGCGCCAGCACGACGGAGAACTCGGAGAACAGCAGCCATTCCACGGGATGGTTGATCAGGCCCGTCTTCATCAGGCCCGAGTTCACCAGGCCATTGCGCCCGAGCAGCGGAATCCAGGCGATCATGCGGATCACGTTGGAGGTCCAGAACGGGATCGTGCAGAGCAGCGACAGTCCCATCTGCCAGGTCTTGGACTTGACGTGGAACGCGAGGAAATAGGCGACCCAGAAGCCGATGAACAGCGTGATGGCCCAGACCATGAAGCACAGCTTCAGCGTTTTCAGATAGGTCTTGCCGATCGTGCAGAGATCGGGGAGCTGCGCGAGGCAGCCCTCGAACGTGTCGGTGTAGCCGCGGCCGGAGAAAGCCGGCAGCAGCTGGTATTCGTTGTAGTCCCAGAACGAAACGATGACGACGAAGACGAGCGGAATGAGGAAGAAGGCGAGAAACACCAGCATCATCGGCCCGGCCTGGAGCCAGGAGATGAAGGACGGCGATAAGCGCGTCGGCTTTGCGGCGCGCGCTGTGCCCGACCCCGGGATCAAGCCCGGGGTTGCCTGTTGCAGAACTTCTTCCGACATGTCCGTTACGCCGCGATGAACTCATTCCACTTGCGGACCATGTAGTCGTTCTCGTCCATCACCGCGTTCCAGCACGCGACCGCGCCCATGCGGTCCTCGTAGGAGCCGCCGTCGCGCACCGCGCCGGCCTTCTCCAGCAGCGAACCGTCGGGCGCCTTGATGTCCTTCTCGGCCGGCTTGCCTTCCATCCAGTAGGCCCACTCGTAGGGCTCCATATGCGCCTTCGCGGTGGAGAGGACGGCGGAGTAGTAGCCCTGGCGGTTGAGATAGGCGCCGGCGTAGCCGGACAGGAACCAGTTGACGAACTCATAGGCCCATTCGAGCTTCGCGCCCGAGACGCCCTTGGAGACGCAGAAGCCGGAGGCCCAGGAGCGGTAGCCTTCCTTCAGCGGCTGGAAGGTGCAGGCGATCCCCATCGAGCGCACCTTCGTCACCGCCGGCGACCACATCGACTGAATCACGGTCTCGCCGGAGGCCATCAGGTTGACGCTCTCGTTGAAGTCCTTCCAGAAGGCGCGGAACTGGCCGGCCTTCTTGGCCTCGGTCATCACCTTCATGGTGAGATCGATCTCTTCCTTGGTCATATTGCCCTTGTCGGCATATTTGTACTTGCCGGAGGCTTCCACGACCATCGCGGCATCCATGATGCCGATCGAGGGGATGTTGAGGATCGAGGCCTTGCCCTTGAATTCGGGGTTGAGCAGTTCGGCCCAGGTGCTGATCGGACGCTTGATCAGGTCGGGGCGGATGCCGAGCGTGTCGGCGTTGTAGACGGTCGGGATCAGCGTGACGAATTCGGTCGGCGACGTCGCGAACTTCTTGGAGTCCTTGCCTTCGAGATAAAGCACCTTCCAGGGTGCGGTGCCCTGGCCGCCGATCTTCTTGCCGCCGGGCGTCTCGCCCTTGGTGAAGACGGGCGTGATGTTGTCGAACTGTTTGATCTTCTTGGCGTCGAGCGCAAGGATGTTGCCCGACGGCACCAGCTTCTTCAGCGAGAAATATTCGGTGTCCAGCACGTCGAAGGAATTCGGCTGGGTCATCACGCGCTTGGTGACGTCGTCGGTGGTCGCGGTGATGTATTCGATCTTGATGCCGGTGTCCTTCAGGCACTGCTTGGCGATGTCGTCGCCCTCGTTCACGGCGGTGCCGAGATAGCGCAGCACCTTCGCGTCGGCCGACTTCACGTAGGGAAAGCCGGTGATCGCCCCCGAGCCGGCGGCAAGGCCGGCGAGACCTGCGGTGCCCTTGAGCAGCGTGCGGCGGCTGACGCCCTTCGTCCTGGTGGTCTCGGTCATGTCATCACTCCTCTGTTGCGCATTCCGGTGATTGATCGGCGCTATTGCAGGGGTTGCGCCTTGGCGGGATCCCAGGTGGCCAGCACGCGATCGCCCGGACGGAACGGGTGGACGTCGAAGGCGGCCTCGGGAAGGTGGGAGAACAGGGCGGTGCCGTCGTCGAGCGTGAGCGAGACGGCGATGTAGGAGCCCTGGTACTCGGTCTGGGTCAGCAGCGCCGGCGCGCCGAACGCGCCGTCAGCGAACGGCACGATGCCGAGCTGATCGGCGCGCACGGCGATGAGTTTGCCGGCGTCGCTGAGGACGTTGTGGCCGCCGATGAAGCGGGCCACGAATTCGGTGCGGGGATGGTGGAAGATGTCGCGCGCCGTGCCCTGCTGCTCGATCCGGCCCTGGTTCATCACGACGATGTGGTCGGCGAGGGCCATAGCCTCTTCCTGACCGTGGGTGACCTGTATGAAGCTGATGCCGAGTTCGCGCTGCAGCCGCTTCAACTCGCCGCGCATCTTCACCCGCAGGAACGGATCCAGCGCGGAGAGCGGCTCGTCGAGCAGGAGGATCTGCGGCTCGGTGATCAGCGCGCGGGCGAGCGCCACGCGCTGCTGCTGGCCGCCGGAAAGCTGCGCCGGGAGACGGCCCGCATATTGGCTCATTGCGACCAACTCGAGCAATTCGCCGGCGCGCTTGTGCCGCGTCGGCTTGTCGATCCCGCGCATCTTCAAGGCGAAGGCGACGTTGTCGAGCACGCTGAGGTGCGGAAACAGCGCGTAGGATTGAAACATCATCGCCGTGCCGCGCTTGGCAGGCTCGAGATCGGTGACGTTCTGCGCGCCGAGGATGATGTCGCCCTCGCTGACCGCCTCGTGGCCCGCGACCATGCGCAGGGTCGAGGTCTTGCCGCAGCCGGAGGGGCCGAGCAGGCAGCAATAGGTGCCGGCCGGGATCTTCAGGTTGACGTTGTCGACCGCCAGCGTGGCGTCGTAGCGCTTGGTGACGGCGACCAGTTCGAGAGCGGCGGGAGTGGCCATGGCGTGTCCGGGCAGGGGCGATGCTTTCCGCCTCTCTCCGCAAGCTCCGTGCCAACAACCCTCAGTCAACCGATTTCAGAAAACTGTGCAGTGGAGTCAGATCGTTAGGTCAATTCCGACTCCGGCTGGCCGGCCGCCGCCGGCGCATTCCTCTGCACACAAAACGGGCTCAGATTGTATAAAGTTTCGCCTGTGATTGGATACAGCTCGTCGACTACCATTCGGTCGAACGTCGCCGATCGAGCCCTCACGCCCATGGCCAAGACCCGCCCGAAATCCGATGCGCCAGATGCGAGCGATCGGGTCAGCCGTATCCGGGAGGGCGTGACCGCCGCGATCCTCGAACATCGCCTGCTGCCGGGCACGAAGCTCGGCGAGGACGAGATCGGCGATATCTATGGCGCGAGCCGCACGCTGGTGCGCACCGCGCTGCAGCAGCTCGCGCATGAGGGCATCGTCAACATCGAGAAGAACCGCGGCGCGTTCGTCGCGCGCCCGACGCCTGCCGATGCCCGCGAAGTGTTCGAGGCGCGGCGCCTGATCGAGCCTGCCATCGTCGATCACGCGATCGATGCGGCGTCTCCGGCCTGGATCAATCGCCTGCAGCGCCATCTCACCGAGGAGCGCGAGGCGGAACTGCGCGGCGATGCGCGCGCCTCGGTGCGGCTCTCCGGCGAGTTTCATCGTCTCGTCGCCGAGATGAGCGGCCACAGCATCTATCTCGGCTTCCTCAAGGAGCTGATCGCGCGCTCCTCGCTCATCATCCTGCTCTACCGCCGCCACGACACGCCGGCTTGCGGCACCGATCACCACGCCGGGATCGTCGAGGCGATCGGCCGGCGCGATGGCGAGGCCGCGCGTGCGCTGATGTTGTCGCATCTGCAGGAGATCGAGGCCGAACTGTTCCTGAAAGAGCTCGACGCCGCGGATCGGCGGCTCGCCGACGTGCTGGGTGCCTGAGCGGTCCTGATACTAGCGGCGCGCGGATGCCTTCGCCGGGTTTCGCCCCGTCTGCTTCGCAGCCACGGGACGTCGCTCATAGGCCGCGAGAAACACGTTGATGCCATTCTCGATCAGCGCGCGATGGCGGGCCGGGCTCGGCGTCTTCATCGAGAGGGTCCATTTCAGGATCTCCTTGCCTTGGATCAGGCTGAGAAACTGCGTCGCCGCCATGGCGACGTCGGGAACGTCGACAAGGCCCTGCGCCTGCGCTGCACGCAGGAAGGCGGCCACTTCGGCGTCGCAGCGGTCCGGTCCGGACTTCATGAAAACCTCCGCCACGCGCGGATAACGCGAGGCGCAGGACATCACGAGTCTGTGCACGGCAAGCCCGCGCTGGTCGAGAAAGGCTTCGAGGAACGTCGTGCCAATGGTGTGGAGTTCTGCCCTGAGATCGATCTTGCCGCCGTGGTCGCGCCATAGCGTCTTCGGCCCGAAGCGCTTGCACTCCTCGTTCACGAGCGCGAGCAGCAGATCGTCCTTGTCGTCGAAATGAACGTAGAGCGTAGCCTTCGAGACCCCGGCCTCGCGCGCGATCGCGTCCATGCTGGTGGCATCGAAACCCTGATCGAGAAAGAGAACGCGGGCGCTGTCGAGAATCTGGCTGTGCTTGGCCCTGGCGCGCGGCTTCTGGCTCGTATCGGCCAGTCCTTTGGTCTCTCGCATCTGCGCCTTATGCACTGTCGTCGTCATTGACCTGTAACCCCACGGCTTGACTTTTGGTTCCAACCTGCAACATACAGCCTCCCGGACAAAAACTAAACGGTTTAGTTCTTTGACAGCTCCTCTTCCAGGCAGGCCCAGGCACGTCCCCGTCGTCGCAGCAGGGTGGCGGCCGGCGCGGGCCTCGGCCTGGGCCGGCGTCTCGCTCTGCGGCGTCGTGCTGGCGTCCTGTGCCGTCGGACCGGACTTCGTGTCGCCGGCCGGACCGGCCGTGGACGGCTACACACGCGAGCAGCGCCCGGCCGCCACCACGAGTGCGCCGGTGACCGGCGGCAATTCGCAGGGCTTCGAAACAGGCAGGGACATTCCCGGCGCCTGGTGGGCGCTATTCCGCTCGCGGCAGCTCAACGCCTTTGTCGAGGAAGCCATCCGCAATCATCCCGACGTGCAGGCGGCGCAGTTCGCTTTGCGCTATGCGCGGGAGAATGCGCTGGCGCAACAGGGCAGCCTGTTTCCGCAAGTGTCCGGCAGCGCCTCGGCGGAGCGCGACCGGACGAGCACGTCGCAGTCGGGGGTGTGGCCGGCGCAAGGTTCGACCTACACGCTCTACAACGCTTCCGTCAGCGTGTCCTACGCGCTCGACACCTGGGGCGGCACGCGGCGTCAGGTCGAGGCGCTGCAAGCCCAGGCCGACTATCAAGGCTTCAAGCTCGAAGCGACCTATCTCGCGCTGACCGCCAACGTGGTGACGGCCGCGATCACGGATGCCTCGCTCCGCGATCAAATCCTTGCGACCGAGGAGATCATCAAGGCGGAGTCGGATCAGCTGGCGCGCATCCAGCGCCAGTTCGACATCGGTGCGATCTCGAAATCCGACCTGCTGTCGCAAGAGGCGACGCTGGCGCAAGCCAAGGCGACGCTGGCTCCTCTGCAGAAGCAGCTGGCGCAACAGCGCAACCAGTTGATGGCCTATCTCGGCCGGCTGCCGAGCCAGGACCGCGGCGAGCATGTGCGGCTGGCCGATCTGCGCCTGCCCGGGCGGCTGCCATTGTCGCTGCCCTCGACGCTGGTACGGCAGCGGCCGGACATTCGTCAGGCCGAGGCGACCTTGCATCAGGCGACCGCGACCGTCGGTGTCGGCATCGCCAACCTGCTGCCGCAGCTCACGCTCTCGGGCAGCTACGGCGCCACCAGCCCCGAGCGGCTGTTCTCGCCCGAGACGATCGTCTGGAGCGCCGCTTCCAGCGTCAGCCAAAAGATCTTCGACGGCGGAACGCTGTACCACACCAAGGAAGCCGACGTGGCGGCGTTCGAGCAGGATCTCGCGCTCTACAAGAGCACGGTGGTGACCGCGTTCCAGAACGTCGCCGATTCCCTGCGCGCCATCCAATACGACGCCGCGACGCTGAAGGCGCAGACTGCCGCGGAGAAGGCGACGGCCGACAGCCTCGCGATGGCGGTCGAGCAGTTCAAGACCGGCGCCGTGCCTTACGCCAACATCATCAACGCCCAGCAATCCTACCTCAACGCACGGGTGTCGCGCGTCAAGGCGCAGGCGACCCGCTTTACCGACACTGCCGCCCTGTTTCAGGCGCTCGGCGGCGGCTGGTGGAATCGCGTGGATGAAACGCCGGACGCGCTGCCGCGCGCCAGTGCCGGTTACTTCGCCGGCGTCGACAAGAAGACCGAGGACGCGTTGCGATGATCAAGCGGATGACAATCATGCTGTGCGGGATGGCGATCCTGTTCGGCGGCCTCTATGGATTCCAGACCTTCAAGGAGATCATGATCAGGCGGGCCATTGGCGCGTTGGCCAATCCGCCGCAGACCGTCTCCACAGCGGTTGCCGCGAACGCGCCCTGGCAGTCCAGCCTGAGCGCGGTCGGCTCGCTGCGCGCCGTCAACGGCGCCGATCTCGCGCTCCAGGTCGCCGGCATCGTGCAGAGCATCGAGTTCTCCTCGGGTGACAGCGTCACGGCCGGACAGACCCTGCTGGCGCTGGTGGCGACCGACGACCTCGCCAAGCTGCGTTCACTGCAGGCGACGGCGGAGAACTACGCGATCGTGCTCAAGCGCGACGAGGAGCAGATCAAGTTCAACGCGGTGAGCCAGGCGACGGTCGACAGCGACAGGGCCAATCTGAAGAACGCCCAGGCCCTGGTGGAGCAGCAGAAGGCCCTGCTCGAGCAGAAGACGCTGAAGGCGCCGTTCTCCGGGCGCCTCGGTATCCGCGCCGTCGATCTCGGCCAGTATCTCTCCGCCGGCACCAGCATCGTCACGCTGCAGAGTCTCGATCCGATCTATGTCGACTTCTACCTGCCGCAGCAGGCGCTGGCCTCGATCCGCATCGGGCAGGACGTGTCGGTCGCAGTCGATGCCTTTCCGGCCGAGCGCTTCACCGGGCAGATCACGGCAATCAACGCCAAGGTGGATTCGAGCAGCCGCAACGTCCAGGTTCGCGCCACCTTGCGCAACGGCGAGGCCCGGCTGCTGCCGGGCATGTTCGCAAAGGTCGAGATCGCCGTCGGCAAGCCCGAGCAGGTCGTCACCCTCCCGCTCACCGCGATCGTGAACAATTCCTACGGCGACCTGGTCTACCTCGTCGACGATCTCCATGACGGGCAGGGCACCGCGCGGCAGATGTTCGTCAAGACGAGGCCCCCGAAGGGAGACCGCGTCGCGGTCAACGATGGGATCAAGCCGGGCGAGACGGTGGTCATCGCCGGCCAGCTGAAGCTGCGCAACGGCAGCCCGGTCAAGATCGACAATTCACACGTGCCGCAGGCCGAGGCCGCGCCGAACATCGTCGACCAGTAGGCTTCGCGACGGCGCGAGGATACCGCAGCAACGAGTGGCGACCAACGAGTTCAGGACAAGATGCGTTTCACCGATATCTTCATCCGCCGGCCGGTGCTGGCGCTCGTGGTCAGCGCCCTGATCCTCGTGCTTGGCCTGCGCTCGATGGCGACGCTGTCGATCCTGCAATACCCGCGCACGCAGAACGCCATCGTCACGGTGAGCACCGCCTATGCCGGCGCGGATTCCGACATCATCGCCGGGTTCATCACGACGCCGCTCGAAAACGCCATCGCCCAGGCGAACGGCATCGACTACATGACCTCGAGCAGCGTCACCGGCTCCAGCACCATCACGGTCAATCTGCGGCTGAACTACGATTCCGGCAAGGCGATGACGGAGATCAACGCCAAGGTCAACTCGGTGCTCAACCAGTTTCCGAGCGGCACGCAGCAGCCGACGCTCACGCTCAAGGTCGGCCAGACCATCGACGCGATGTATATCGGCTTCGCCAGCGATGTGCTGGCGCCGAACCAGATCACCGACTATCTGACGCGCGTGGTTCAGCCGCGGCTGCAGGCCGTCGCCGGCGTGCAGACCGCCGAGCTGCTCGGCGCCAAGAAGTTCGCGCTCCGCGCCTGGCTCGATCCCGACAAGCTGGCGGCTTACGGCCTCACCGCAAGCGAGGTCTCGACCGCGCTCTCGGGCAACGATTACATCTCCGGCCTCGGCACGACCAAGGGCCGGCTGGTGCAGGTCGACCTGGCGGCCTCGACCAACCTCCATTCGCTGGAGCAGTACCGCAACCTCGTGGTCAAGACCGTCAACGGCGCCATCATCCGCCTGCGCGACGTTGCCAACGTCACGCTCGGCAACGACGATTACGACAGCGAAACGAAATTCAACGGCAAGACGGCTGTCTATATCGGCATCCAGACGGCGCCCACGGCCAATCTGCTCGACGTCGTCAACGGTGTGAAGGCGGTCCTGCCCGACATCAAGGCGCAGCTTCCGAACGGTCTGATCGGTGAGGTGCTCTACGACTCCACCGACTTCGTCAATTCCTCGATCGACGAGGTCGTCCACTCGCTGGTGGAAGCGGTGCTGATCGTGATCGTGGTGGTGTTTCTGTTCCTGGGCTCGTGGCGATCGGTCCTGATCCCCGTCATCGCGATTCCGCTGTCGCTGATCGGCACCTTCGGCCTGATGCTGCTGATGGGATTCTCGATCAACCTGCTGACCCTGCTTGCACTCGTGCTCGCCATCGGGCTCGTGGTGGATGACGCCATCATCGTACCGGCGCGCTGTTCACCGAGTTCGCCTTCACGCTCGCAGGCGCGGTCACGGTATCTGCGGTGATCGCGCTGACGCTGTCGCCGATGAACTGCGCCTGGCTATTGCGCAAGACCGAGCGCGATGCGACGAACTGGGAGGCGCGCTTGGTCCGGACGATCGACCACGTGCTGGAGTGGCTCTCAGGCGCCTATCGCCGCCGGCTGGAGGCCGTCTTTGCGATGAAGCCGGTCGTGGCCGTGTTCGCGCTGCTGCTGCTGGCCGGCATTCCCTGGCTCTACGCGACCTCGACCAGCGAGCTCGCGCCCGACGAGGACCAGGGTGTCGTGCTCTCGCTGACGACCTCGGCGCCCTCAGCGACGCTTCAGCAGCGGCAATTCTACAGCCAGCAGGTCTACGATCTCGTGGCCAAGCGCCCGGAAACGAAGACCCTCTTCCAGATCGACACGCCGACCCAGGCGATCGGAGGCTGGGTGCTCAAGCCCTGGGACCAGCGCAGCCTGACCACGAAGACTCTTCAGCCAGATTTCCAGAACCTGCTCAACACCATCGCCGGCACGCGCTCGGTCGCCTTCCAGCCGTCGCCGCTGCCCGGCAGCAACGGCCTTCCGATCCAGTTCGTGATCGGTACGACCGGTTCCTACAACGAACTCGACCAGGTCTCGCGCAACTTCATGGTGCAGGCGCTGAAGAGCGGCCAATTCATCTTCCTCGATACCGACCTGAAAATCGACAGGCCCCAGACGCTGGTCTCCTTCGACCGCGACAAGGCCGGTGATCTCGGCCTGAAGATGAGTGATCTCGGCGGTGCGCTCGCGACCATGCTCGGCGGCAACTATCTCGATTATTTCAGCCTGGACGGCCGCTCCTACAAGGTAATTCCCCAGGCCAAGCAGAACGATCGGCTGACGGCAGACCAGTTGCTCGGCTATTACATCAAGGCGAACGACAATTCGATGGTGCCGCTCTCGACCGTCGCCCAGCTGGAGAACAGGACCGTTCCGCAGTCGCGCAATCATTTCCAGCAGATCAATGCGGCGACGATCTCGGGCGTTGCGATGCCGACGGTGTCGATGGGCAGCGCGCTTGCCACGCTCAAGGATCTCGCGAAATCCTTGCCGGCCGGCTACACGGTCGATTTCGGCGGCGCCTCGCGGCAGCTCGAGCAGGAGTCGGGCGGCTTCGTCACGACGTTCGCTTTCGCCGTCATCATCATCTTCCTGGCGCTGGCGGCGCTGTTCAACAGCTTCCTCGATCCCGTCATCATCCTGGTATCGGTGCCGATGTCGCTCGCCGGCGCGCTGATCTTCATCAGCCTCGGCATCGGCGGCGCGAGCCTCAACATCTATACCCAGGTCGGGCTGCTCACGCTGATGGGCCTCGTCAGCAAGCATGGCATTCTGATGGTCGAGGTCGCCAACGAATTGCGCGCGGCAGGGAAAGGGGTGACCGAGGCGATCATCGAGGCCGCGGCGATCCGGCTGCGGCCGATCCTGATGACGACCGCGGCGATGGTGCTCGGCGTCGTTCCGCTGATCACCGCGAGCGGAGCGGGCGCGGTGTCGCGCTACAACATGGGCCTCGTGATCGCGACGGGGCTGTCGATCGGCACGCTGTTCACGCTGTTCGTGGTGCCGGTCGCCTATGCCCTGATCGCGCGGCCCGCAGCGGCGCCGGCTTCGGGCGAGACAGCGCCGGCGTAACCTCCGGAAAAGTTGCGGCCGGCCTTTGGGAGAGGCTTGGCCGCGCTCGAACCGGTCTGGGACAGGGAGGCGGTCTATGTCAGCGATTGAGCTCGCTTTCGGCGGCAAGCTGCCCGTCAGGCGTGATCTCGTATTCGCCGTCCTGCCTGGTCATCCATCCTGATCTGACCATCTCCCGCGCAAGCTGTATCGAGCAGATCGGTTGATTGCCGCCTGGGTAATACAACCTGTCATTTCGGACGAGCAGGTGCCCGTACAATTGAGCCTGGCGCAGCGCCCTGCGCATTCCCGGTGATGGAGTCTTCATGCCGTTTCAAGCGCGAGGGCGATGAAGGTTCCTAATGAAGCGGTGGCCTTCATTTGGCATGCCCGTGGCTCAGAGATCAGAAACATCCGGCGCCGTGGTGCCGCCGCTCGAACGATATTTCTGCTCCTGACTGTCGGGAACCGGTTTCTTGGGGTGCGAATCTGTGGGAGTCGACGCCTCCGGCGAAGGGCTTGTCACAATCTCGGGCCTGTCATCGGGCAGGTGACTCCTAAGTGTCTCCAGAACCAGAAAGAATTTCTCGGCCAGCATGAACCAGGCTCGTTGCTGCGTTGATCTCGATTTCGAGAACTGTGAGATTTCCTTTCTTGATAGGATCACTAACTGTATGCGACGCCAAGTGAAATCGAGAAGCCGCGCCCGATTGTGACAGGCCTCGTCGATCCCAGCGTTCGAGATGTCGCATGTGGACGATGATGCGTTGCGACGACACCTGACTATTCCTCGCGCGGCTCATCCGCTATATGCTTGCGCTCTGTCATCAAACTGTCACGCAACTCTCCATGCTCAAGTCAGATTCAACGACGGCTCGCAAGACTCTGGGCGCGCCGGATGGGAATCAGTCTCCGAAGGAGAACAAAGGAGCGCCCATCGTTGCCGGCTTCTTGAGGCAGATTGAACCCGCAGGACCAGACGCGGAGCCGGGGATCAAGGACGCTGTGAGCGAACGGACGCCGGCGCAAGAGGCGACGCCTGATCTGCAGCCAACCGAGCCGGGCAGCACCGCTCATCCCGCCGGCGAAATCGAGCTCAAGCTTCTCGTCGATGCCGATCGCATGGCGCATTTCGGCGCTGCGCCGGTCATCGCGGCGAATGCACGAAACAAGGGCTCGCGCAAACGTCTCAAGTCCGTCTACTACGACACGCCCGAGCGGGCGCTTCGCCGCGCCGGCCTGAGCTTGCGCGTCCGCCAGAGCGGCACGCGCTTCGTGCAGACCGTGAAGAGCGACGTTGCGGACGATCCGCTGCGTCGCGGCGAATGGGAAGCGAGTGTGCTGTCGCTTGCGCCCGATGTCGCCTTGGCGATGCCGTTCATTCCGGAGAAGCTGCGCGGCCAACTCGACGCGCAGCCGCTCGAAGCGGTGTTCAAGGCCGATATCCATCGGCACACGCGCATCGTCGACCTGCCGTCCGGCACGGTCGAGGTGGCCTTCGATCGGGGCGACCTGACCGCAGGCGGCAGGTCGATGCCGGTGAGCGAGATCGAGCTGGAGCTGAAGAGCGGCGGCGCGAGCGCGATCTACGAGATCGCGCTGCGCCTTGCGGAGCACGGAACGGTGAGGCCGTCCATCCGCAGCAAATCCGCACGCGGCTTCGACCTTGCCGCGGACCAGCCGCCGTCGGCACGCCGGCCGCGCAAGCTTGGCCTCGATCCCTCCGTTGCGCTCGACGAAGCCTTCGCGGCCATCCTGCGCTCCTGCTTCCTTCACCTGCTGCAATCGTTGCCGGCCGCCGAGGACGGTCGCAATCCGGAAGGCGTGCATCAGCTGCGCGTCTCGCTGCGCCGGCTGCGATCTGCGCTCGACCTGATGCGATCGGTCGGCGCGCTCGGCAACCTCGATGCGCTGCGCTCGGAAGCCAAATGGCTGGCGCAAGGCCTGTCCGCCGCGCGCGACTGGGACATGTTCCAGCTCGACACCTTGCCGGCGATCGCAAAGGCATGTCCGTCGGTCACCGGCTTCGATGCGCTCGCGCGGGTCGCGGCTCAGCGTCAGGCGGAAGCCTATCGCGGGGTCCGCAATGCGCTCGATGATCGCCGCTGCGCGCTTTTCCTGATCGGTCTCGGCGGCTGCATCGAGACGCGCGGCTGGCGCAACGGCGTCGCGCCCGAAGATCTCGGCCGGCTCGCCGAGCCCGCTGTCAATTTCGCGGAACGCGTCCTGTCCGAGCAGTATGCGAAGGTGCTCAAGCGCGGCCGCCGCTTCAAGTCGCTCACGGTCGACGAGCTCCACCGGGTGCGGCTCGCCACCAAGCGGTTGCGCTATCTCGGCGAGTTCCTGCTGCCGCTGTACGAGGATCGCAAGTCCGCGCGAAAATTCGCGCGCCGGCTCGCCGGCTTGCAGGAGGAGCTCGGCGTCTTCAACGACATGGCCGTGACGGCCTCATTGCTCGACGGGCTCGGCGCTGAAGATCGCGACAGCACCATTGCGGCGGCCGCGATCGCCGGCTGGCAGGCGCGGGCATCGATCGGCGTGCAGCAGGCGCTGCAGGATAGCTGGCGGGATTTCACCGCCGCACGCGTTCCCTGGACTCGCCAGGGCCAGCAGAGCTGATCGTGCATCCCCAAAAGAGTTGCGCCCAGCCATTGGGGGATGGCTGGGCGCGCGCGAACCGGTCTGGGACGGGGAGGGGTGGGGATGTGACCGGGCCGCGTAACTCGTTGTCTCGTTCCTACTGATCCTTGGCGCTGGCGGTGGAGACCGCCGGCTTGGTATCGCCCAGCGAGACCCAGACATTGGGATCGCTCTGCGACTGGCGCTTGACGAAGCGATAGCCGGTCTCCGTCCAGGCGACGACGTTCTCGTTCTGATTGTCGAGAACGAACTCGCCCTTGTCGGTCTTCACCGTCAGCACCGCGTGGCCTTCGCCCTTCTTGTCGCGCACGACGGTGATCAGCAGGGCCTGACGCGGCCATCCGGCGTCGATCAGCATCTTGCGCTTCAACAGCACGTAGTCTTCACAGTCGCCGTAGCCGTCTGATGGCAGCGACCACTTCTCGATCACGCCCCAGTGCTCCTGGTCGGTCAAAGGCTTGACGGTCTCGTTGACCCAGCGATTGACCTTGACGAGGTCGCGCCATGCGGCCTGCGACAGCACGATGTCGCGCGGCTGCATCGGTACGCCCTGGCACTGGGCGGCGTTGTCCGCGCAGAACTCGACCCAGCCGATTGGCGCACGCGTGGTGTCGCCGAGGCTCGCGTAGAGCAGACGGCTTTCGCCAGCCTGCGCCGCCGCGCTGATCCCGAAGAGCATGGCAGCCAGCGCCAGCCTCTTCCCCTGTCCCCTGAAGTCAAACATTGCGGTCCCCGTTTCTTGTTGGGACCACATTTCGCACGGAGCTTTTGAGTTGCCGCTAAGTCAACCAAGTCAAGTCGAGACGAATGCAAGTAAAAGGCGCGGCGAATTCGATCTATACTTGAATCGAATTCGAATAAAATTCGATATGACTGCAATCGATTCAAATTTTACCGATTAACGCGAAAACGCTGGCAGAAGCGGCGTGCGCGCCGCTCCGCGACCGACGCGTTAACCGCAAGGCGGCGGCCAGGCGATGCGAAAAAGGCGGCATCCGCATCCCGGAGGCCGCCTTCCAGCTTGGAAATAATGAGGTTTTCGCGTCCGCGTGCTTTACCGCGCGGTAACGCTCTCTTCGAGTGTCTCGATCGGCTGCTCGTGCAGGAACTCCAGCGCGAAGCCGTCTTCGATGTTTCGGACCACGCGGCCCTGGACCCGGCCGAGCAGGACCGTCGATTTCAGCGGCGGGCGGTTCTCCGCGGCAATGGCAGCACCGGACAAGGAAAGGTCGATGATGCGGCACGTCATCTTGGTGCCGTCCTCGAGCGTCAGCACCGCGATGGGGTTGCGCGGCACGATACGGTCGTGGCGGCGGTCCTCCGGCAGGTTGAGGATGTCGCGATTGGCGAGCCAGGTCAGCTGGGCCGCGAGCTTGTCGCGCTTCCTCGGCGTCGCGCCGATCGTCATGGCGAAGCCGTTGTCGATGATGCGGGTGATCTTGCCCTCGACGCGGCCGATATGGTCGAGATAGGCGACGACGCGGTCGCCGACATTGCCGATGCCGGGCGCGAGCAAAGCGAGGCCGCCCGGCGACATGTTGATCACCTGGCAGGGGAATTCCCGGCGGTCCGGCAGCATGTAGCGGCCGAGCAGGTGCACCTTCACCCGCTGGAAGCGCCTGCGCTCCTCGGCGGCCGGAAGAAATTTTTTGTTCGCCAACGCCATTTTCAACACCCGACCCCCCGCCCGGGCGGAGTCCGGGACGACCCTAAGGTGCATAGGGTTAATGCCGCGTTAGGATTGGGCGCGGCGGCAACGGACAGACACAATGCATTCGAAAAGCCACATCAGGGGCGGGCAGGCCAGCACCGTCAGCGCGCCGAGGTCGAGCGCGACCGCGGCGGTCCCGGCCGATTTGGCGAGCCGCCCGGCCACCGCCGGCCCCAGCATCATCGCCGCATAGAAGAGGGTGTAGAACACGCCCATCCCGATCGCCCTGGTGTCCGGGGCGAGCACGCGGGCGGCGAGGCTCATGATCGGGCCGGCCGGATGGCCTCCGATCAGGCCGATCAGGATCAGGATGGTGATCACCGCGTCCGATCGCGGCAGCCAGGCCAGCAGTCCCGCCACGATGAGGCTGGCCCCGATCGCCAATATAAAGGGTCGCTTGAAGCGGTCGGCGAGATAGCCGCCTGCTGGAACAGAGATCACCGACAGCCACATCACGACGCTGATCGCCGAGCCCGCCGCGGCGATGCTCCAGCCGCGCTCGGCCAATAGCGTCGGGCCGAACGAGAAGATCATGGCGAAGCCGACATTGTAGAGGCCCCAGATGAGCCCTGCGACGATCACCGCCAGCAGCGCCAGCGGATCGAGCCGGCCCGAGCCGGCAGCGCCGGCGCCGGCTCCCGGCGGCGGCTGGTAGAACGTGATCAGCAGAATGCCGATCGCGGTCAGTGCGCCCACGGACAGGAATACGGCGCCCGCACCATGGGCGGTGCCGATCGCCGGCAGCACCAGCAGCGAGATCGCGACCCCGGCCGGCCAGGAATTGACGAAGATCGCCATCGCGGTCGCAATCTCCTTTCCGGCGAACCAGTCGGCGGCCATCTTGGTAAGCTGCACCGTCAGCAGCACGCCGCCGGCGCCGGAGGCGAGGCGGCCCGCCATCTGCCAGTTCCAGACGTCGGTGACGGCCATGACGAGGCTGCCCGCAGTCATCAGCAGCAGCGCGGCAATCGTCGTCGGCTTGTCGCCGAGGGTCCGGCCGATGGCGCCGCCCGGCAGCGCAAGCACCACGCCTGGCGTGAAATAGAGCCCGATCAGGATGCCGATATCGGCGATGCCGGCGCCGAAGGTCTGTTGCAGCAGTGGGGCGACCGCCGCGACACTCTGGAACTGGAACGCGATGGTGAGGCGCACGATGAACAGGATCGCAAGAATGCCCCAGCGATTGCGCAATGCCCCATCTCCCAAAAGTCTTGAGCGTGCGGTGAGGGGACGCCGGAGTCAATCGGCCGTGTCGTAACGCTGCGCCCTCACGCCGCCTTCGCCGCGCGCTGATACAGCAGGCACAGCAGCGCCAGCAGCACGGCGGCCGAGAGCCCGAGCGACCAGTGGATGCCGATCGCCGCGCCTGCTACCCCGACCGTGATGCCGCTGAAGGCCCGCATGCCGAGCCCGGCCATGTTGTAAAGGCCGACGATGCGGCCGCGGATGTCGTGCGGCGCGTTCAGTTGCACCAGCGCCTGCGCCATGGTGTTGAAGGAGAGCTCGAAGAAGCCTGCAAGGAACAGCAGCGCAATCGCGACCGGATAGACCGGCACCAGTGCGAAGCCGAGCAGCGCCACGCTCCACAGCATCGCCAGCGTGATTGCGGTGCGCGGGGTGCCCTTCAGCCGTCCCCAGGATTCCAGTGCGATGCCGGCCAGCAGCGCGCCGGCCGCATCCGCCGCGAGCAGCACGCTGTAGGAGACGCCGGGATCGCCATGGCCGAGATCGCCGGCATAGCCCGGCATCTGGGCGTGATAGGCGTTGCCGATCATGAAGGAGGTGAGGCCGGCAAGCCACGTCATCCCCGACAGCACGGGCTGGGTGCCGATCGCGCGGATGGTGAGCACGATGTCGGCAAGGCCGCGCACCGCGAAGCGACGCGCCGCCACGCTCTTGTCCCTGGCCGGGGCCCAGAACAGCCAGAGCAGCATCGGCAGATAGAACAGCGTGTTGAAGATGATGCCGTGCGAGGGACCGAGCGTCAGCATGACGATGCCGCCGACCGCAGGTCCGACCAGGATGCCGAGATAGCGCGCCATCGCGTTCAGCCGCACCGCGCTCGGCAGATCGGCCGGGCCGACGAGGTCGTAGAGCAGAAGCTGGTTCGGCGTCTGCCAGAGCACGCCGGCACAGCCGTGGATCACCAGGAGCAGCATCGCGTGCCACATCTGGATCGTATCGGTCAGAAAGAAGAAGCCCCAACCGGCGGAGGCGGCGATGAACAGCAGCATGCCGCACTGGATGATGCGGCGCGGATCGAACCGGTCGGCGAGGCCACCGACCGCGACGGAGAACAGCAGGAACGGCAGCCAGTGCGACAGCACGGCAAACCCGCCCAGCGTCGGCGAATGGAATTTCTGGAACACCACCCAATAGCTGATCACATGCTCGATATTGTCCGCCATCATCGCCAGCACGTAAGAGGCGAACTGGAGACGGTAGGGCACGGACTTCATCGCCGCAAACGATCCGGATGCGGCCATGGGATTTTGGGGGAGGGGGTTCACGGGATGACCTGAGTGGGACTCTTGGCGCCTTACACGTTCGCTGGCGACGGCTCAAGACTTTGCACGTGGACGAAGACCAGCCATGCCTTGCATGGTAGCCGTGACTTCGTCGCGCTATCGACCGTGCTCCGGCGCCGCAAATCGCGACGGGCGGACGAGCGACGTCCCGAACCTGAGCTCCTCCTCACGTCTTGCGGCGGGTCCAGCTTTCCTGGGGCTCGTCGGCCCATGCGGTTCCGAGACCAAGCATCGTGATCCAGGTCTCGGCCAGCTTGCCGCCTTCGATACGATAGCTTTGCATGCCGGCGCGGCTACGCTTCTCGCCGGTCGTCGGATCGGGCCAAACGAATGCAAATCGGAACCACGCGCGCTCGCTCGTGAAGGAATGATCATACACCACGACGCGGATTCCGGGCCGATCTCGATGCACGGTCTGCAATTCCGCAGCATACTCTTCCCGGCTGACGGTCCGGTCGCCTCTCTCATCGTGACGGATGTAGTGCGATCCCACGCAGTCCGGGATCAGGTCAAATCGTCCCTCGTGCCAAACCTGCTCCCAGCGATCAAAGAGGGCGCGTATGTTCTCGGTCATGGGCTCCTCGATATGGAATTGCTGTGGCACTGCTTGCGTCGCTGCAAATATCTTGCCGAAATGCGGGCGCTTGCAGCGCAATGATGGTGCGCCGGTCACATAGGCCACTTCCGCCTTCGTTGGCTGAGCTATGATACGCTTCGCGATACGCCCGCACCACAAATCACAACAAGCGGGGATCGAGGAAACAGCCATGGAATCCATCCGCGTCTGCACTCACGCTGGTCCCGGCTCGGAGCCCGTCATCCGCAGCGTGCCGTGGCCGAAGGTCGGCCGCAGGGGCGCACTGATCAAGATTGGCGCCTGCGGGGTCTGCGGCACCGATTTGCATATTCTGAAAGGACATTGGCCGAAGCCGCTGCCCTGGCCGTTCACGCTGGGACACGAGCTCGGCGGCATCATCGTCGAATGCGGCGATGAATTCTCCGAGGACTTCATGAGCAAGCCGCTGACGGTCGGCTCGAAGGTGATGATCCCGCCCTTGATGCCGTGCGGCCGCTGCTATTACTGCGTCCATTATCCGCAAACCGCGAACAAGTGCCTGACCCCGGTCTATTACGGCCGCTATCTCGGCTTCGACAAGGCGCCGCATTTGTGGGGCGGCTGGGCCGAATATGTCTATGTCGACCTCGACATGCTGCCGGGCACCAAGATCTACAAGCTGCCCGACGACATGTCGCTGCGGCTCGGGGCGCTGTCCGAGCCGCTGACCTCCTGCATCCGCGCCTTCAATCGTGCAACCCGCGCCGGCGGCTTCAGTTGGGGCGATACGGTGGTGATCCAGGGCTCCGGCCCGATCGGCATCCTGGCGGTCGCCGCCGCCAGGGAGATGGGTGCAGGGCGCGTCGTCTGCGTCGGCGCGCCGGAGGAGCCGCGGCTCAAGCTCGCCCGCGAGTTCGGTGCGGAGGCGACGGTGAACATCGAGGAGATCAAGTCGCCGCAGGAGCGCATCGCACGCGTACGGGAGATCGTCGGCGGCTTCGGCGCCGATCTCGTGATGGACTGCTCGGGCCACCCGACCGCCGGACCCGAAGGCATCGAGATGCTGCGCGACGGCGGCACCTATGTCGAGATGGGCCAGTTCACCGACGCCGGCTCGATCGACACCTCCTGGCACCGCATCTGCACCAAGGATCTCAACGTGCTCGGATCCTGGGGCTTCACCGGCAACGATCTGCCGCTCGGCGTGGACATGCTCTACCGGACGCGCGACAAATACCCGTGGCTGAAGATGCAGACGATCTATCCGTTCACAGAGGAGGGCGTCGCGCAGGCGGTGAGGGATGCGATGGCGATGAAGACGGTGAAATCGACCATCGTGCCGTGGCCGGAGCTGGTGGGATGAGGATGCGTAGCCCGGATGAGCGAAGCGATATCCGGGGCCTTGCTGATGATTCCCGCATCTCGCTTCGCTCATGCGGGCTACGCGTCGGAGTTTGGATTGCACGATGAAATGACAAACGAAGAGACTGACGACCCAAACCGACGCTCCCCCTTCAGCGCCATTCGCGCGATCGACTATACCGTCATCTTCGAGCGCGACATGGTGGCGATGCGCCGCTTCTATGAGGACGTCCTCGCCTTCCCGCTGCTGCGCGAGCTGTCGCCGAACTGGATCGAATACGGCCTGGGCAGCAACACTCTGGCCTTGGCGAGGCCGAGTCGGACTGCTTCCGATGCGCCGATCCCGGCGGGCAGCGCCTCGCTGCAACTGGCCTTCAAGGTCTCCGCCGCCGAGGTCGATCAATGCGCCGATGAACTGCTGCGTCAAGGCGTGGCGCCGCTGTCGCCGCCGACGGACCAGCCCTTCGGGCATCGCACGCTGTTCTTCCGCGATCCCGACGGCAATTTGCTGGAAGTCTACGCGGAGATCCAGATTCGAGAGCGTGGCTCCAACGAGGGCACCTGCTGATGAACCTGGGCGGTCGGCGCTGCGCCGGAACGACGGACACCACGACAAGCCCTTATATTTCTGTTCTGGGTTCTGGGCTGACCTGTCCGAGCCGTGGCTCTGCCCCGGCCAGTAGCCGGTGAATGTTGGCACGGTGACGCACGATCACGTAGATGCCCCCGGCAATCACGAGTAATCGGTAAGGCAACGGTTGCTCCAGGCTGCAGACGAGGGCGATCGCAGTCAGCGCGGCGAGCATCGAGCCAAGTGACACGATGCGGAAAATCGCCAGCGCAACGGCAAAGGCGATGGCGGCCCCCAAACCGACCGGCCAAGACATCGCGAGCAGGACGCCCAGACCCGCCGCAGCCGATTTGCCGCCCGTGAAATTCAGCCAGATCGAAAGGCTGTGCCCTAACAACGCGGCAAGTCCGGCCAGGCAGACGGCCCAGGGTATCCAGGTTTGGGAATAGAGCGCTGCCGGCAGCGTCACGGACGGCAAGGTGGTGAGCCAACGACAGAACCAGCGGGCGAAGACGATCGCCCCGGCGCCCTTCAGCACATCGACCAACAGGACGACCAATGCCGGCCATTTTCCCAAGGTGCGCAACACGTTTGTTGCCCCGGTGGATCTGGAGCCATGCTCTCGAATGTCGATGCCCTGCAGCAGTCTTCCTGCCAGATAGCCCGTCGGCGTCGAACCGAAGAGATAAGCGATCGCCAATCCCATCGCGCACGCAATCCAGAAACCCATGGGGCTCACCTCGACGCTTTCATATCAGGCAGTCCTCGGTTGGTCTTCTGCCTCTGTTCCGGGCTTGCGGCCGCGGCGATCTCGCTCTCCTTCACCACTCTCGCATCCACCACCTTCGTGCCCTCGAGCTCCCGCACGATCCGCTCGTCCGGTCCCACGATCCCGAGATCGAACTCACGCTCCCGCGTGACGAGGATCAAGCGCTTGCCGACGATCACCACCACCGTCATGTCGTTGCGCTCGCCTTCCGCCGCCCATGCGCGGATATCGGCAGCGTAGGGCTCCTTGCGCCAGGCATTGGGAGAGCCCGGGTCGCACCGGACTTCG
This sequence comes from Bradyrhizobium diversitatis, assembly GCF_016031635.1. Lineage (GTDB taxonomy): Bacteria > Pseudomonadota > Alphaproteobacteria > Rhizobiales > Xanthobacteraceae > Bradyrhizobium > Bradyrhizobium diversitatis. Next base: position 90,246 of record NZ_JACEGD010000021.1, on the reverse strand, counting down.
ATGCCGTCCTTCGACGTCGTCAGGACGAGTTTTGATCGGCTCGGCTTCCAGCGCTCGTCGAGAAGATCGTTGACCAGCCACAGGCAGGCGAAGGCCTTGCATTCACCCGGACGCGCGGCGTAGGTCGAGCAGCCCCGGCCGGGCTTGCAGTGCCGGCACCAGGCATTTGCGGGCTTGGCCAGCGCCTCGATGGCCATCACCTTGCAGCAGAGCGTGCAGTCGCCGCAGCTGCGTTTGACGGAGGGCGTCACGCGGTCATTCCCATGAAAATCCGGTCGGTCTCAGGTTAATGGAGGTGGCCGGAAGAGTCTGCCGCAACCTTGAGGCGCGGTGCTCTCCACCAAGCCATGCAACATAGGCATGGCGATTTGCCGGCGCTTGGCGTAAAGAGCGCCCAGATCAAATCGCCAGCGTGCGGCCAGGCCGTTCGCCGCGCATGCAGCTCAGGTTCGCCGGATCACCGTTCCGCGCCTGAATCAACCAAGGTTCTCCATCTCGTGTCCCTTCCGGCCCTGACCCCGCCGCTCGCCCGCGCTTTGGCCGAGCGGAACTATGATTCACTGACCCCCGTCCAGCTCGCCGTGCTTGCTCACGAAGCCGCAGGCCGTGACCTTCTGGTGTCCGCCCAGACCGGCTCCGGCAAGACTGTCGCCTACGGATTGGCCATCGCGAAGAATCTTCTTGATGATGCCGAGCAGTTCGGGCCCGCGGCAGCGCCGCTCGCCCTGATCGTGGCGCCGACCCGCGAGCTCGCCCTTCAGGTTCAGCGCGAGCTGGCCTGGCTCTACGGGCATGCCGGCGGGCGCGTCGTCTCCTGTGTCGGCGGCATGGATCCGCGGCGCGAGCAGCGCGAACTGGCCGCAGGCGCTCATATCGTCGTCGGCACGCCCGGGCGGCTCTGCGATCATTTGCGCCGTGGCCGTCTCGACATCTCCGAACTCGCCGCCGTCGTGCTCGACGAGGCCGACGAGATGCTCAATCTTGGCTTTCGTGAGGACATGGAGTTCATTCTCGAGACCACGCCGGAGACGCGCCGCACGCTGCTGTTCTCGGCGACGTTTCCCCGCGGCATCGTCGCGCTGGCGAGGCAATACCAGCGCGACGCGTTCCGGATCGAGGTCGCCGGTGACGCAGGCGGTCACGCCGATATCGAGTATCGCGCGATCCGCATCGCGCCCGCCGACGTCGAGCACGCCGTCGTCAACGTGCTGCGCTTCTACGAGGCGCCGAGCGCGCTGGTGTTCTGCAGCACGCGCGATGCCGTCAGGCATTTGCAGGCGGCGCTGCTGGAGCGCGGCTTTTCGGTCGTCGCCCTCTCCGGCGAATTGACGCAGAACGAGCGCACCCTGGCACTCCAGTCGCTGCGCGACGGGCGCGCCCGCGTCTGCGTCGCCACCGATGTCGCCGCCCGCGGCATCGACTTGCCGAGCCTCGACCTCGTCATTCATGCCGATCTGCCCAACGACGCCGAGGTGATGCAGCATCGCTCCGGCCGTACGGGGCGCGCGGGCCGCAAGGGGACCAGCGTCCTCCTGGTGCCGCCCGCACGTCGGCGCCGCGCCGAGATGCTGCTCAATGTCTCCGGCATCGATGCGGCCTGGGGCACCGCGCCGCAAGCCGACGAAATCCGCAAGCTCGATCACGCGCGCATGAAGGACGTGTTGTTCACCGAGGAGACGACGGCCGACGATCTGGCGCTGGCGCAGGCGCTCTTGGCCGAGCGCTCGGCGGAGGACATCGCCGCCGCGCTCGCGCGGCTTTACCGCGCGCGGCTGCCGTCGCCCGAGGACATCATCGATCCCGGCGAGCGAGGCAGCCGGACGCGCGACGATCGCGGTCGCGACAGATCTCAAGGCGCAGATGGGGAGGATCGCCCAGCGCGGCTCCGATCGAAGCCTGGTAAAGCATCGTCGAAACACGGCATGGCGGAAGGCAGCGTCTGGTTCCGCGCCGCCATCGGACGACGCAAGAACGCGGAGGCGCGTTGGCTGCTGCCGATGATCTGCCGCCGCGGCGGCATCGACAAGCGCGACATCGGCGCCATCAATATCATGGACACCACCACCGAGTTCGAGATTTCCGAGCGGGTCGCGGAGTCGTTCGCTGCCAAGGTCAAGCGTCCGGACAAGGAAGACAGCATCCGCATCGAGCCGATGGCGGAGGCGCCTCAACGACAGGCACCGTCGGAGGAACGGTCACACGCGCCGGCTCGCGAGAGAGCCGATGGCGATCGTCGCGCTCGCCGCGACGAGCGCCCGCGCGAGGCACGTGAATTCAAGCCGCGCGGCAAACCGTCCGGCGAGCGCGGACCGCGATTCGGCGATACGCCGCCTTTTGGAAAGAAGAAGCATCGCGACAAGCAGGCCCGCGCGGAGCCGTCGGTGACGCCCTGGCCGGTGAAGGGCGCGCCGGGAAAGAAGACGAAGAAGAAGCATCGCGGCTGAGCCGCCGCCATTCAGGACAGACGACGATGATGCCGCCGGATTGCACCGGCGACGTCATCTGCAGCGGGGCGCTCGGGCAGGGACGCTACGCCGCGGTGAGGTCATGCCGCATATAGGTCGCGCCTTCCCCGTAGGAGGCGAGCTTCGCGCGCAGTGCCGCGTCTGCCGTCACCGGACGAAAGCCGAGATGCTCCCATAGCGGCCGCGTGGCGTAGACCGAGACAAGTGCGAGCGCCGCGATGCCGGAGGCGCGCGCCAGCTCCGCGATCCCGGCAATATAGGCGCGCGCAATGCCGCCGCGCCGATCCGGCAGCACGGCGATATCGTGCACATAGAGACAGCCTGCATCTTGAGGGAGTCGTTCCAGGAAGCGATCGAGCGGCGGGATCTGATGCTGCTTCCAGGGATGCGCGAGCCCGTAGCCGGCGATCTCGTCGCCGGCGACAAGCACGCGGCATCCGTCGGGATAGAGCCGCATCTTCTCCGCGAACACCTCGGGGCGTTCCGGAAGATCAGGATGGATCCGCGCCGCGATGGCGCTGATCGCGGGCAGATCGGATGGATGCGCGGGACGCCAGTGCGGCTTGCTCATGTCGATCCGTCGTTACGTCTCGGTTGGTCCAGTTTATTCCGCCGCGTTGGCGCGCGCAGCGAAAAATATCTTTCTGCGATCCGAGGAATACGAGGTCGCGTGCGGCGTCCTACCCATGCAGTCCAATTGCATGACAAGGAGATATCATGACGTCCTCGATCCGCCTCGCGCTCGCGCTGGCAATATCGCTCGCGATCGTTCCCGCCGCCTTCGCCGCACCGCCGACCAAGACGGGCAAGACCGACAAGGGCAACGTGCTGACCGACGCCAAGGGCATGACACTCTACACTTTCGACAAGGATGCGGACGGCAAGTCGGCCTGCAACGGTCCGTGCGCGACCAACTGGCCGGTGCTGAAGGCCGAAGCGAGCGACGCCGCCGGCGACGGCTACACCATCATCAACCGCGACGATGGTTCGAAGCAGTGGGCCTACAAGGGCAAGCCGCTCTACACTTTCGCCAAGGACCAGAAGCCCGGCGACATCACCGGCGACGGCTTCTTGAACGGCGCCTGGCATCTGGCGATGCCGTAACGGCGCTCTGCGCAAACACGGTGCGTCGGCCGTTGCACGCGACAGCCGGCGAGCTGCCGTGCCGTTATCTCGGATATTCGAGCTGCATCGCGACGAAGTCGGCCGTGCGTGGCCCGTAGCGCGCATCGATGGATTGCAGCGTCTGGTCCAGCGCTCGCGCCGGCGGCAGGTCGACGGCGGCCGGCGGCGTCTGCTTTGCCGGCCAGTCGGCCGCGATCCTGTCCGGCAGGATGCGGAGTCCGCTACGGCTCGTCCGTGCCTCCGCCGTGGCGGCGAAGGTGAGGGCGTGCGAGCGATAGGTGCGCGACCACGCATCGGCGATCAGCGCAAGCGACACCTCGTCGATATCAGGCGTCAGCGCGATGCCGAGTTGCTCGCGGTTCCAGAATGCGAGCGTGTTGGCGATCGCCGTCAGTGCAAAGGGGCGTGTGAACCGGAAGGCTTCGCTGCGGTGGCGCGCATCCCATTCCGCAAGTCCGATGTCGCGGGCGACGGCTAGCGCCTTGGCGCGGCCGGCAATCGTCTCGACCAGGGTCAGGGCCATCGGCATGGATGCGGTGATGCCGGTCGTCGTCGCGACGCCGCGGTCGACCACCAGCCTGCGGTCCGCGACATAGCGGATCGCGGGATGCTTTTGCAGATCGCGCACCGAATACCAGTGCGTGGTGGCCCGGCGGCCGTCGAGCAGCCCGGTATTGGCAACGACCATGGCGCCGACGCAGACGCCGATGACGATCGCGCCCTTGCCGGCCTGGTCTTTGATCCACTGCAGGGCCACGGCATCGTCGTCGCGGCTCATCGCCGGCACGATGACGTAATCGGCGCCGTCGGGGTGCGCAGCATCGAACTCGGCGATCGTCGCGTGCGGCTGCACTTTCAACGCGGGATAGAGCGCGACGGGTCCGGGCTGCGTCCCCAATGTGAGGACGTCGGCGACATCGGCGCGCGCGAGGATGCCGTACGGCATCAGATAGTCGGTGGTCTCGCTCATCTCGTTGATACCGACGATGGCGATCAGGGGACGATTGCGCTTTGGCGGCTTCAACGCCGCAAGCGTCGCCTCGATCTCGTCCCTGGATATCGCAGGCGCGGTCCCCTGAGCCGGCGAGCCAGGTAGCAGGAACAGCCAGGTTCCACCGATCGCCGCCAGCAGTGCCACGCAGCCGACGCCGCACCACGCCAGAATGCGCAATATCATGATGGTGTCGCCCGATCCTCGTTGCCTCATGCGAGGCGGAAGCTAGCCGCTGGCAACGACATCGGGAATGACGCAGATCCGGCAAAAACCGCCATCCGCGCGTTGGCTTGTCGCGCGGCGGACGGCGGGGACTATCTCAGCCCCTCGTACACCATCAGCCCGCGTGCGATCTGCAATTTGCGGATGGCGCGCGGCAGGAGTTTTTCCGGCTGATGCAGGTAGCGCCAAGAGGTGAGGGTGAAGGCGGAGAGCATGCCGCATTCGTCGTCGAACGGCGCGAGCACGCCTGTCACGCTCACCGGCGTGTGCGGGCGGGCATTGAAGGGGAGCAGCAGCAGTTCGAGATGCGCCTTGCTGCCGTCCTCGCGCACCGCGGTGACGCCGGCGATCGCGCCGAGCGTCTCGTCGGCGACGATTGTCGTGATCTCCTCGATCTCGCTGCGGCTCGCGTCAGTGAACAGCGCCGCAAAGCTCTGGTCCTTGAGGTCCGTTCCTGCAAGCGCGCAGACGCGCGTGCCGGCGACGCGAAACGGGAAGCCGAGGTTCGGCTCGCAGGACAGCACGAAGATGTCGCCGAGCAGGCCGCGGACCGCAGCCGGATCGATGTCGGCCCGGTCGGGGGCCCGCGCAGTGCCGCGCTTCTTGTTCCAATACGCGAAGAACGCGCGGCTCGACGGATGTTTCATGTCTGAACGCTAACCCCCGGGCGCGACCTCACGGGACAAACCTGTCCCGCTTCAGTGCACCCGCGATCCCTTCTCTTGTTGTGCAGGAGGGGATTTGCAGCGTCCATGCCGCAGCGGCGTTTTCGGCCTCTTGTGCCCGCCTTTGCGTCGTTAACGTTAAATTAACTATGCGCTTTGTGCCGGATGCGTGCCTGTTATGGTGACCGCGGTCGCAAGCCTTGCCGCTTTCTCCAGGTTCTCGGCAAGGCCTGTACTTAGGGCGTCAAACAGTTTGGTCACGGGCCGCGGGGAGGGGTGGGGATGCTCCTTATCTCTCCGGCCACCGGAAGACCGACACGGACAGGCAGGGCTTTCCCAGGGCCCTGCCTTTTCCGTTTTCACGGCATCTCTCGTGCCCCGGACGCAGCGCAGCACTTCTTCAGTGATGCGCTGCAGGGCCGGGGCCCAGCGGCCGTCCGGACCGCAGCCGGACATCTCGCGCCTTTTCCGTTTGTGCACTTGCGCAGGGACGGTAAAGGCGACTATCTCCAAGCCTAACGCTCCGATCGCGCCTGAAAGCGAAGCTGCCTTGGATTCCCCGCAAGATTCGTCACCGCAAGGTCCTCAGCCGGGCTTGCCTGCCGTCGTCGAGGAGGCTCCGCGCGAGCCGATCCTGACGCTGCCCGCGGCGCTGACCGCCTATATCCTGCTTTTGGCGGTGATCCATCTGCGGGTGTTGCTGCCGCCGGAGCTCGAGAACTGGACCATCGACGTGTTCGGCTTCATCCCGAAGCGCTACGATTCCTCGCTGCTCAATCTGCAGATCCCGGGCGGGGCGGGTGCGAAGGTCTGGACTTTCGTCACCTATTCGCTGCTGCACGCCAATCTGACCCATCTCGGCTTCAACGTGCTGTGGCTGCTGCCGTTCGGCAGCGCGCTGGCGCGGCGCTTCGGCGCGGTCAGGTTCTTCGTCTTCCTGGCGGTGACGGCGGCGGCCGGCGCGCTGGCCCATCTCATCACCCACGAGCATGCGGTGGCCCCGATGATCGGCGCCTCGGCCTCGGTGTCGGGCGCGATGGCAGCCGCAATCCGCTTCGCCTTCGTCCGCGGCAGCTTCCTGTCCTTCAGCCGCTCGGACGCCGATACCGCCGCAAAAGTTCCAGCGCTGCCGCTGTCGCGCGCGCTGCGCGACGGACGGGTGATCGGCTTCCTCAGCGTTTGGTTCGGCGTCAACATCATCTTCGGCGTCGGCGCGATCGGGATCGATTCCGAGACCACGAGCGTCGCCTGGCAGGCGCATATCGGCGGCTTCTTTGCCGGTCTGCTGCTGTTCGCCCTGTTCGATCCCGTGCCGCGCGTTCGAGGCGATGCTGCGGATGCGTCATCACAGGACATTTCAAACCGTATTTGAAGCGGCGCTTGCGGCGCGGCCCGAATTCATCCATCATCCGCGAGAGCAATGTTTCGAAGCAGCAAGCCGCTGGCGGCGATGCTTCGCAACGCGCCTGAGCGTGAAACCGGCGCCAAAACTGTTAGTTGAAGACTCGAAGAACAAGTTCGGATCGCCTCAAGGGCGGACGGCTCCGATTCAGGGAGGCTGCAATGACGGTACGTTCCATTCTGAACACCAAGGGGCACCAGATCGTGAGCGTCGAGCCCGACGCCAAGCTGGCCGCCACGATCAAGCTGCTCGCTGAGAAGAAGATCGGCGCGGTGCTGGTGATGAACCAGAGCCGGCTCGAGGGCATCCTGTCGGAGCGCGACATTGTACGCGTGCTGGGCGAGCGCGGCGCCGGCGTGCTGGAGGCGCCGGTCTCGGACGTCATGACCCGCAAGGTCGTGACCTGCAAGGAGACCGACACCGTGGCCGAGCTGATGGAGATGATGACGTCGGGCAAGTTCCGCCATTTGCCCGTGCTCGACAACGGCAAGGTGGTCGGCCTGATCTCGATCGGCGACATCGTCAAGCGCCGGGTCCAGGAATACGAGTCGGAGCAGGAGGCCCTGCGCGACTACATCAAGACGGCCTGACCGACCTCACAACTGACCTGATTCCCGTGCTTTCGGCGCGGTGCCCTCGGGCGCCGGCGCCAGCACATGGATGGCCTCCTGGATCGAATCCAGCGCGCGCTCGGCGGCGCGGGTGCCGAAGGCGATGAGGTCATCGGCGCGGTGGAAGTCGAACCAGCCGATCTGGCCGACGCGTGGCGTGATCAGCATGTCAGGCGGATCGCCGGCGAGGCGGGCGCGGGTAATGCGGTCTTGCATGATGTTGAAGGCATCGACCATCACCGAGGAGATGCCGGGCCGGCCGCCACCGCCGAAGAACTCGCGCTTCACGGTCTTCTCCGGCGAGAACAACCGCGGAAAGCGCCGCTTGACCGTCGTCTCCCCGGCCTCGGGCGCCACCGTCTCCGGCATCGCGCCGTGCGAATAGATCGTCGTGGAATGGGTGAAGATGTCGCTGGAAAGATTTGCGGCGATGACGATTTCGGCGCCGAGCGCCCGGGCGGCCGAAACCGGCACCGGATTGACCAGCGCGCCATCGACCAGCCAGCGGTCGCCGATCAGCACCGGTGCGAAGATGCCCGGCAGCGCATAGGAGGCGCGCATCGCGTTGACCACGCGGCCGCGCGTCAGCCAGATCTCGTGGCCGGTGCGGACCTCGGTCGCCACGGCCGCGAACTTGATCGGAAGGTCCTCGATCTGGGTTTGGCCGCAGGCATCCTCGAGCCGGAGTGCGAGCTTCTCGCCGCCGATCAGGCCGGAGCCGTTGAGGCGGATGTCGAGATAGCTGAGGATGTTGCGCATGCCTTGCAGGCTGCGGCCCCATTCTTCCAGCGTGTCGAGCTGGCCGGCCGCATAGAGGCCGCCGACGACGGCGCCGATCGAGGTGCCGACCACGACGTCAGGCACGATGCCGTTGGCGAGCAGGGTCTTGATGATGCCGATATGGGCAAAGCCGCGCGCCGCGCCGCCGCCGAGGGCAAGGCCGATGACCGGCCGGCGGATGCTGCCGAGTCCCACCTTCTCGCCATTGGAGCCCCGACCCTTCAATCTGTCCAGCACCGAAACCCTCCTAACGCCGAGGCCAGCCCGTATCACCAGACTAGGCACCGCTGCTGCGCTCCGCCACATCAGGGGTGAAGCATGGTTTATGCCGCTTTGCGAAGGGCACGGGGCAGGAGTATGGCGAGGGATGGCTGGCTCCGGGGTAATCACGCAAGCGTCAATCGGGTTCCAGCGATCGCGCGCGAGGCCGTATTTCCTGGGGTTTCAGAGGCTTGAATTTGCCGCGTTTTCGGTGAAAAGCAGGGGGTATGACACGCGGGGGTGACGGCATCATCGGATGGCGGCGCAGCGGCAGGCTGCTGCCGGCGCTGATCCTTGCCGCGTGCCTGGTTACCTCAGGCCAAACTGCTGCGCAGGCGCAGCTTTTCTCCGATCGTCCGCCGCCGGTACCGCCGGCATCGGTACCCGACCCCGGCGGCGCCGTCAGCCTGGCGCCGCCCTCCGGCCTTGGCGCCGGACCCCCAAGCCTGCCGCCGACGCTGATGCAGCCCACGACTCCCAGCATGCCGCCGCCCGCGGTCACGACCGTGCCACCGGCGGCCCCGCTGAACGCGGCTGCGCCGGGGCAGGGCGTGCTGTCGCTGACGGCGAAGTACGGCAAGGACTCTCCGCCCATCACCAGCGGCCTGGTCTGGCGCGTGTTCGCCGACCGTCCCGACGAGAACGGCACCTTCAAGCTGATCCGCGAGGACCGCAACGCCACGCCAAACATCGTGCTGCCGCCCGGCAATTACGTCGTGCATGTTGCCTTCGGCCTCGTCAGTGCGGTGCGCACCGTCGCCCTGAAGGCGGAGACGGACCGCGAATCCTTCGTGCTGCCGGCGGGCGGCCTGCGCATCGAGGGCCGCGTCGGCACCAGCCGCATTCCGCAGAACCAGATCTCGTTCGCGATCTACAAGGGCAGCCAGTTCGAATCCGGCGAGCGCGCATCGCTGGTGCCGAACGTCGCCGCCGGTGACGTCGTGCTGATTCCGGAGGGCACCTATTACATCGTCTCCAACTACGGCGACGCCAATTCGGTGGTGCGCTCGGACATCCGCGTCCAGGCCGGCAAGCTCACCGACGTCACCATCACCCACCGCGCCGCGGTCATCACGCTCAAGCTGGTCAGCGACAGGGGCGGCGAGGCGCTCGCCAACACCGCCTGGTCGGTGCTGACCCCCGGCGGCGACGTCATCAAGGAATCGATCGGCGCCTTCCCGCGCGTCGTGCTCTCCGAAGGAGAATACCGCGCCATCGCCAAGAACGAGGGCAAGGTCTATGAGCGCGGTTTCAACGTCGTCAACGGCGTCGACGGCGAAGTCGAAGTCGTCGCGCGCTGAAGCATGATCCGGAAAAGTGCGTAGCGGTTTTCCGACCGATCGCATCGCGCTTTAGAACCCAGGCGGCGCTGCGCGCAAGCCTGACTTGACGCACCGCACGATCGGTTCTCATCCAGCGCACGGATGTGCATCTCTTGTTACCGCCAGATCGGTACCGGGTGCCGGAAGCAACCGCTCTTCGCTGCCGCACCCAGTGTTTTTGACCAAATGGCCGCTTGGGGACGGAGGAAACACCGCTGACCACGGCTTATTCCCGCACCGCGGCTTCATCACACTGCGGCACACGATACGAATTTCCGATCATCTATTTTATTCTCTTTCCACCGCGCTGGGTTATATGTCGGTCATCCATCTAATGGGGGTAGCCGGAGCAGGCCTGTGCGTCTGCGAGACCGGCAAGGAGCAGGGACCAAGCCCGTCGGCATGTTCGAAGTGATCCTTACCAGGCGCAAGCGGTTTGGCTGGCGTTGGCAGGTGTGCGACCAGTCCGGCAAGATATTTGCCGATGGCTTCGAGCGCACCCGGCCATCTGCCAAATATCAAGGCGAGCGCGCGTTGTTCTTTCTGTTGTCGCAGGCCTATCTGCGCAACCGCTCCGCCGCGTCCAGCGAGGACTAACGGCGCGCACAGCCTCGTGATCCGGCTCGGGCTACAGGCCCGGCCAAAGCATGATCCGGAAAAGTGCGCAGCGGTTTTCCGAAAAGATCATGCTTGAACAACAAACTAAAGCGCGATGACGATTCATCCTGATCGCATCGCACTTTAGACGTCGACGACCAGTTTGCCCTTCGCTGCGTGATCGCGGATCAGCGCATAGGCGTCGCCGACATTCTCCAGCGTAAAATGCCTGGGATCGAGCAGCGGCACCAACTTGCCCGCCTCCACCAGGCGCGTCGCCTCCATCATGATCTCCCCATGATGCGCGCGCCCTTCGCCCGACAGCAGCGGCAGCAGCGTGAACACGCCGGAATAGGTTGCGGCGCGGAACGACAGCGGCGCAAGCGCGTGCGTCCCCCAGCCGAGCGCACTGACCACATGGCCGAAGCGGCGCACCGCTTCAAAGGAGGCGTCGAGGACCTTGCCGCCGACGGTGTCGTAGACGACGTCGAAGCCGCGGCCGCCGGTATGCTGCGCAACATAGGTTTCGACAGGCGTGTTGCGGTCGATGAACATCGCGCCAAAACCTTCGATCGTGGCGCGCTGCGCTGCCGAGCCGGTTGCGAACACGTTCGCTCCGAAAGCGCGCGCGATCTGGATCGCGACATGGCCGACGCCGCCGGCGCCGCCATGAATCAACACCTTCTGGCCGGCTCCTAGCGAGGCGCGGTCGATCAGGCCTTCCCAGGCCGTGATGAAGATCAGGGGCAGGGCTGCCGCTTCCCGCATACTGAGATTGGCGGGTTTCGACGCCAGCAGGTCGGCATCGATTGCGGCGAATTCGGCCAGCGATCCCTGCACGCCGCCGACGCCTCCGGTCATGCCATAGACTTCATCGCCCGGCTTGAACCGCGTCACCTCGTGCCCGGCCTGCTCGACCACGCCGGCGAGATCGATCCCGGGGATCGCAGGCAGCGGATGCCGCGCATGCGGCGCCGCGCCGGCATGGATCTTGGTGTCGAGCGGATTGACCCCGCTCGCGCGGACCCGAACCAGCACCTCGCGCGGGCCGATTTCGGGCGTGGAGATGATCGAGAGTCGCAGCGGCGCGTTGTGCGCCTCCAGCACGGCTGCACGCATTGTCGATCGTTTGGTCATGATCGTTCTGCTCCGTTGTCGCCCTCCAATATGCTCATGAATTTTTGCATGGAAAGAAACGATGATGTACGATCACCGTGCATTATTGCATGAGGGTTCCGATGGACTGGGGCGATCTGCGCATCTTCCTGGCGATCGCGCGCGAAGGCACGCTTGGGGCTGCCGCGCGAAAGATCGGCCAGACCCAGCCGACCATGGGCCGGCGGCTTCGCGCGCTCGAACAGGCGTTGGGGCAGACGCTGTTCCAGCGCACCGCCGACGGCTTCGTCCTCACCGACGAGGGCACCGCCGTGCTGCGCCATGCCGAGCGGATCGAGGAGGAAGCGCTCGCCCTTCAACGTCACGCCTCCGGCGCGGAGACGCAGCTCGATGGCCTTTTGCGCCTGTCGTCGTCGGACTGGTTCGGGACGGTGATGCTCGCGCCGGTGATCGCCGCCTTCGGCAGGCGTCATCCGAGGGTGACCGTCGAGCTCCTGACCGATGCGCGCCTCTACAGCCTGCCGCGCCGCGAAGCCGATCTCGTCTTTCGCATCAAGCCGTTCAGCGAGCCGGAGATTATTTCCAGGAAGCTGCTGCACATTCCCTACGCGCTCTATGGCAAGAAGGGCAGCAAGCCGCCGCGCGCCGGCGACGGGCGTGGCGTCCGCGTCGTGACCATGAACGTCGAATTCGCCGACATGCCCGATGCGGCCTGGCTGAAACGCGCGCTGCCCAATGCGGAGGTGGCTTCGCGCAGCAACAACAGGCAGGCGCAGGCCGAGCTCTGCGCGAGCGGCGGCGGATTGGCGGTGCTGCCGCGCCCGCTCGGCGACCGCGACCGCCGCCTCGTCGCGCTTGACATCGGTACGTCGCCGCCCGGCCGCGATACCTTCGTCGGCTATCACCGCGACCTCAAGCGCCTGGCTCGCCTGCGCGCGCTGCTGGATGTGGTGATCGAGCGGTTGGCAGGCACGCACCCGTAGCAGCCCGGATGGAGCCAACTCCAGGGCTACCAGACCTTGCGTTGCCCGTCGGGCAAAACACCCGAACCGTCGGTCAAGACGCCTCGCCGAAAATATTCCGCTTTACCGAAATTCGGAAACGGCGTATGTGTCGCCGCAACCCGGCCCATGGAAGAGGGGCGTATCGCGATCGTCACGAACGCGGGCCGGGCGGCGGTGGACGCAGATGGCGTTGGCACGAACGGGCTTGCAGGGCGGGCAACCGTGAGCAAGGTCCGTCGCGCATGCGACCGGTGCCATCAGCGTACGGCAAAATCGTGTGGTCCTGGCGCCCGGGGTCTGTGCGCCAAGTCTTGCGGTGACGTTGCGGCCCGACCGGGCTCGCAGCGTCAGTCATCCGCAAGGCGACGGGGGCAATAGTGCATCGCTCCCCGGGGAGATCACGACATAAGCCGTAAAACCACTGCGCAGGGAAGGCCGGGATGTCTCCGGTTGCCCTGTTACCCGCTATGCATCGAAGCGCACGCAGTTTGCGTCCGGCATGGCGGTCGATGGGAGCCAACCGGCTCCCGGCCTTCCCTGCGCCCTCTTTCATTTGAGGGTGAGGCGACAAGCAAAGCTCGGGCGAGATGAGCCGCGAGGATGCGCCCGTGTGTCTGCAATTGAACGGCGAATTGGAGGGCAGCGCTGCCACCCACGTACTCCGTCATTGCGAGCGCAGCGAAGCAATCCAGAGTCTTTCCGCGGATGGATTCTGGATTGTTTCGCTTCGCTCGCAATGACGCTGCTGATGCAGTTGCGCGCGAACACTCCGCTCTCGTGCCCCGGACCCAGCGCAGCGCGAAGCGGTGCGCTGCAGAGCCGGGGCCCATGTAACAGCGCGTTGCGGCATTGCGCCGCGTCCGGGACACGAGCGCATCGCCTTTGCACAACTGTCATAGTCTCTAACGCCCACTAACCAACGCCTGACTTAAAACTGTCATAATCGCCGAATGGAACCCGCGCCTGCGCGCTTTTTACACGTCGTTAAGCGCGTCTGCATTGGATGCGCCGGCAAAGTGCGTTGGGGACTGCCATGAATGCCGCGAAGAGGGTGTCGGGAAAGCCGGCCACCGAAATGTTTGACGACATCCCGGTGCTTCAGCGCAAATGGCATGCGGCATTGAAGCCGGGCGAGCGGCTGCCGCGCTATGAGGACGTGATGCTCGGCAGCCTCGGACGGCTCTCCGACCACATCGCGCTGCTGAAGAACGACGGCGCGCTCGAACTGTCGCGCAGCGGACGCTACGTGCAGAAATGGCTCGGCGAGGAAGCCTGGGACATTCCCGTCGCCGCGCTGTCGCCCGATTGCGCCACGGCGCTGTCGGAAGCCGCGGCGAGCGCGCTTGCGACCGGACGGCCGCACCGGGGAAGAGCGCATTGCGTGCGCGACGGCATGGTCAGGACCTACGACGTGCTGGCGTTGCCGACGTCCTCGCGCTGGGGCGCGACGCTGGTCGGCGCCTATGTCAACGAGCGCGGCGCGCAATACAATCTCCTCGACGCGATCTTTTCCTCGACCGACGATGCGGTGGTCTCCCTCGTGATGCTGCGCGATGCGGGTGGCAAGCCGTTCGATCTTCAGGTCGTGCATCACAACAAGAGCGCGGGCGCACTGCTGAAGGTTGCGAGCGGAAGCCTGTTGTGGCGACGGATCGGCGAGGGCGGCACGCTGCTGGCTTCGCCCGAGGTGATGGAATTCCTGTTCAAGGCCGTTCTGAGCGGCCGCGGCGATCAGCTCGAGATCGAGAGCGAGGGACGCTACCTCAGGCTCAGCGCGATCGCCTTCGCCGACGTGGTTTCGCTGACGATCTCCGATGTTACCGCGCTGAAGCGGCGCGACGCCTCGTTCCGCCTGCTGTTCGACAACAACCCGATGCCGATGTGGGTGTTCGACGCGCAGACCAAGGCGTTCCTCAGCGTCAACGACGCCGCTGTTCAGCACTACGGCTACAGCCGCGCCACCTTCCTGCGCATGAAGCTGCACGAGATCTGGCCGGAGGACGAGTGGGACAGCCACGCCGAAGCGCTGGAGCGCCTCGGCGACGCCTATCACTCCTCGCGCAACTGGCGGCATCTGCGCGCCGACGGCAGCGAGATCGAGGTGCTCACCTTCGGCCGCCGCGTCGCCTTCGACGATCGCGACGGCTATCTGGTGGCGGTGGTCGACATCACAGAACGGCGCAAGGCCGAGGCCCGCATCGCCCATATGGCGCACCATGACGGGCTCACCGACCTGCCGAACCGCGAGTTCTTCCAGGAGCGCCTGAAGCAGGCGCTGGGCCAGGCCGATGGAAAACGGGTCGGCGTGCTCTACATGGATCTCGACCTGTTCAAGAACATCAACGATTCCTTCGGTCATCCGGTGGGCGATTGCCTGCTGAAGCAGGTCGCCGGGCGCCTGACTACCGCGGTCCGCGGCGCCAATCTCGCGGCGCGGCTCGGCGGTGACGAGTTCGCCGTCATTTTGGCCGCCGACGTCTCGCCGAACGAGGCCAGCGCCTGCGCGTCCTTGCTGATCGACATGGTGAAGGCACCTTATGATCTCGAGGGGCAGGAGATGGTGATCGGCGCCAGCATCGGCATCGCGCTGTCGCCGGGCGACGGGACGACGCCGGAAGAGCTGATGCGCAATGCCGACATGGCGTTGTACCGGGCGAAGTCCGATGGCGGTGGCGTGCACCGCTTTTTCGAGCGCGAGATGGACCTCCAGGCGCAGAGGCGCCGTGACATGGAGCTCGACCTGCGTCGTGCGTTCGCCAATGGCGAGTTCGAGCTGCACTATCAGCCGCTGGTGTCGATCGCTTCCGACCGCATCTCCGGCTTCGAGTCGCTATTGCGCTGGCATCACCCCGACAAAGGCATGATCTCGCCGGCGGAGTTCATCCCTGTTGCCGAGGACATCGGCCTCATCATCCAGCTCGGCGAGTGGGTATTGCGCGAGGCCTGCGCCGAGGCCGTCAAATGGCCTGCCGACGTCAAGGTCGCGGTCAATCTGTCGCCGGCGCAATTCCGCAGCCGCAACCTGGTTCAGGTGGTGATTTCGGCCTTGGCGCAGTCCGGCCTGTCGCCGAAGCGGCTCGAGCTCGAAATCACCGAGTCGATCTTTCTCGCCGAGACCGAGGCCAATCTCGCGACCCTGCATCAGTTGCGCGAGCTCGGCGTCGGCATTTCCATGGATGATTTCGGCACCGGCTATTCCAGCCTGAGCTATCTCCGCAGCTTTCCATTCGACAAGATCAAGATCGACCGCTCCTTCGTCAAGGATCTGGCGCAGCGGCCCGAC
This sequence comes from Bradyrhizobium diversitatis, assembly GCF_016031635.1. Lineage (GTDB taxonomy): Bacteria > Pseudomonadota > Alphaproteobacteria > Rhizobiales > Xanthobacteraceae > Bradyrhizobium > Bradyrhizobium diversitatis. The sequence continues at coordinate 74,399 of NZ_JACEGD010000021.1, read as the reverse complement.
TGCGGCGCGATCGTGCGCGCGATCTCCGGGCTCGGCCGCAGCCTCAACATCACCACGACTGCGGAGGGCGTGGAGACTGAAGATCAGCTCGACTGGCTGCGCGCCGAAGGATGCAACGAGGTGCAGGGATTCCTGTTCAGTGCCGCGCGGCCCGCGGCCGAGATCGGAAAGCTCCTTGCCGATTTCGGTGAGCGCACCTCACGGGCGGCGTAGTGGGGGCGGGTAGCAGTCGTAAACCAGCGCCTTGAACGCCGGTGTGATGCGGCTGCGCTCGTTCTGGGTCTGTTGCATCATGAGGTAGACCATGTCGAGCTTGGGATCGACGCCGAAATAGGTGCCGCTGCCGGAGTCCCATTTCAGTTCGCCGAGCGAGCCCGGCGGCGGCGGTTTCGCATTGCCGGGATCGGTCCGCACCGCAAGGCCGTAGCCATAGCCGAAGCCGTCGCCGGGGAAATAGAAATAGTCGCGTGCGACGCCGGAGCCCGGTCCGATGTGATCGGTCGTCATGGCCTCGAACGCGGACGGGCTGAGATAGCGCCTGCCCGCGAACTCGCCGCCGTTGAGCAGCATCTGCGAGAAGCGTTGATAGTCGGTGATGGTCGAGAGCAGGCCGCCGCCGCCGGATTGCCATTCGGGATGGGCGAGGCGATCGCGTTCGCCGGCAAGCAGGATGAAGTCGTTCGGCAGCGGCCGCGCCATCCGCGCAAGCTCGTCCTCGGTCGCGAGCACGAATTTGGTGCTGTTCATGCCGAGCAGGTCGAAGATGCGCTGTTTCAGGAATTGATACAGCGTCTGGCCCGAGACGATCTCGATGATGCTGCCGAGCACGTCGGTGGAATGGCCGTAGCGCCACAGCGTTCCAGGCTGACGCGCCAGCGGCAGCCTGGCGATCCGGTCGGCGAACTCCCTGTTGTTGAAAGGACCTTCGAAGATGTCGGCCGCCTTGTAGGCATGCTCGACCCATTCGGCTCCGATATAGTCGTAGCTGATACCCGAGGTGTGCCGCAGCAGATCCTCGATGTTGACGGGACGGACCGGCGCCACGAAGTCAAGTTCGAGCTCGCCGTGCGAATCGGTGGTCTGGACGCCCACCTTGGTCTTGGCAAAGAGGGGAACGTATTTGGATACGGGATCGGTGAGCGCGAGCTTGCCCTCGTCGATCAGCATCATCGCGCCAAGGCAGGTGATCGGCTTGGTCATGGAATGGATGGCAAAGATCGTATCCGGCGTCATGGCGAGGCCGGTCCTGGTGTCGCGCACGCCGAAGGTCTTCAGATAGACCGGCTTGCCGTGCTGCTTAATCAGGACCACCGCGCCCGGCAGTCGGCCGCTTGTCACCTCGTTGTCGAAAAACGCCGTGATGCGATCGAGCCCCTCGGATGAGGGAGCGGGAATATCGGCAGCACGGCTTCGCGCCATCGCACCGGCGAGCATCGCGGCCCCGACAAGAAATTCACGCCGTCGCATCCGGGCTTCCTCCCCCGCCGGGATCTAAGCCGCGCAACGTTCGAGTCGTCAACAAAACATCGATTAAAAGCGCGTCACGATTTCCGAAAGGAACGGTCGCGGACGGTCTTCGCTCGGCTTGGTCGGCGTGCCGATATGGATGAAGCCGGCGAGCTTTTCGTCCGGCTTGAGGCCGAGCCCGTCCAGCACGTCGCGGTCGAACGAGAACCATCCGGTCAGCCAGCAGGCGCCGTAGCCGAGCGCGGTGGCGGCCGTGACGATGTTCATGGCGCTGGCGCCCGCCGACAATTCCTGCTCGAACGCCGGCACCTTCGGATGCGGCTTGGTGAAGCTGACGATGCCGATCACCAATGGCGCGTCGGTGAGGCGCTTGCGCTCGATCTCGACGTCGGCCGCCGGCGCGCCGGGATTCTTCCGGGCAAAGACCCTCGCGATCACCTCGCCGGCGCGCTGGCGGGCATCGCCTTCGAAGATGATGAAGCGCCAGGGCGCGAGCTTGCCATGATCGGGCACGCGCGCACCGATGGTCAGGATCGTCTCGAGCTCGGCCGGCGAGGGGCCGGGGCCGGTCATCTCGCGCGGCTTGACCGAGCGGCGTGTCTTCAGGAGTTCGATGGCGTCGGGCACGGGCAGGTCCTTGTGGCTTGCTGTTCTCGCCAGGAGATAGGCCCGCCAGAGGACGAATGGAAGGGATTTAGAGTGATTATGAGGTCTGCTGGCGCTCCGGCCAGAAAGTTGTGGTCCCAGGTTGGGACTATGCTAAGATGACATGAATGAGGATCATCGCGCTCAGCACGATCAAGGCTTTTCTCGATCGAGCGGGCGAGGTCTCCGATGCCCGCGAACCCCTGATGGCCTGGTTTCGGCAGGTAAAGCAGGCCGATTGGGCGAAGCCCGCGGACGTGAAGCGAGATATCCGAACCGCCAGTATCCTCAGGGATGGCCGTGTCGTCTTCAACGTCGCCGGCAACAAATATCGCGTCGTAGTCTGGATCAACTATCCATACCGCGTGGTCTATGTCCGTTTTGTTGGAACACATCGGCAGTACGACGCAATCGATGCGCAAACCATTTAAGAGGTCGATGATGGAAATCGCGCCAATCAAGTCTAACCGGGACTATCGTCGCGTGCTCAAGGAGATCGAGACGTTGATGAGGGCGCGCCGGAACTCGCCTGAGGGCGATCGGCTGGATGTGCTTGTGACGCTCGTGGAGGCGTGGGAACGGAAGCATTATCGGCTGGACCTTCCAGACCCGGTCGAAGCCATCAAGTATCATATGGAACAGAGCGGCCTGCAGCCGAGGGACCTGATTCCTTTCATTGGCAGCCGCAACCGGGTCCACGAAGTGCTTAACCGGCGGCGCGAATTGACGCTCAGCATGATCCGACGCCTGCATGTGGGGCTCGGCATTCCTGCCGAGTCCCTCATCAAAGTTGGGCAAGATAGAGCCGCTTGAGCGCCGTCAGACGCTGCCGCGCGCCCGCCGGACATCCGGCGGGGTGGCCTCGTCGACCAGCGCAGCGATCGCCTCGGCCGTGGTCATCACCTTCTGGCCGTCGCTGCCGAGCCGGCGAACCGAGACCGAATGCGTCTCGGCTTCCTTCTTGCCGACCACGAGCAGGGCCGGGATCTTGGCCAGCGAGTGTTCGCGGACCTTGTAGTTGATCTTTTCGTTGCGCAGGTCGATCTCGACCCGCAAGCCCGCGCGGCGCGCCTGCTCCAGTACCACCTTGGCGTATTCGTCGCCTTCCGAAGTGATGGTCGTGACCACCGCCTGCACCGGCGAGAGCCAGAGCGGGAAGTTGCCGGCATAGTGCTCGATCAGGATGCCGATGTAGCGCTCCATCGAGCCGCAGATCGCGCGGTGCACCATCACGGGCGGCTTCTTGCCGCCGTCATGGTCGATGTAGAACGCGCCGAACCGCTCCGGCAGGTTGAAGTCGACCTGCGTGGTGCCGCACTGCCAGTCGCGCCCGATGGCATCGCGCAGAACGTATTCGAACTTCGGCCCGTAGAAGGCGCCTTCGCCCGGGTTGATCTCGGTCTTGATGTGATTGTTCTGCGACTGGATCTCGCGCAGCACGGTGGCCATCACGCGCTCGGCGTGATCCCACATCTCGTCCGTGCCGACGCGCTTTTCCGGCCGGGTCGACAGCTTCACGGTGAGATCGCCGGTGAAGCCGAAATCGGCATAGGTCGACAGGATCAGATCGTTGATCTTCAGGCACTCCTCGGCGAGCTGGTCCTCGGTGCAGAAGATGTGCGCGTCGTCCTGGGTGAAGCCGCGCACGCGCATCAGGCCGTGCATGGCGCCGGAGGGCTCGTAGCGATGCACCACGCCGAACTCGGCGAGGCGCAGCGGCAGGTCGCGGTAGCTCTTCAGGCCGTGCTTGAAGATCTGCACATGGCCCGGGCAGTTCATCGGCTTCAGCGCGAACCAGCGCTTGTCCTCCGCCTCGTCGCCGGCCGACTGCGCCGCGAACATGTTCTCGCGATACCAGCCCCAATGGCCCGAGGTCTCCCACAGCACCTTGTCGAGGATCTGCGGCGCGTTGACCTCGTTGTAGTCGCCGGTCAGGCGTCGGCGCATGTAGGCGATCAGCTGCTGGAAGATGGTCCAGCCTTTCGGGTGCCAGAACACGACGCCCGGACCTTCCTCCTGGAAGTGGAAGAGGTCGAGCTCGCGCCCGAGCTTGCGATGGTCGCGCTTCTCGGCTTCCTCGATCTGCTTGAGGTAGGCGTCAAGGTCCTCCTGCTTGGCGAAGGCCGTGCCGTAGATGCGGGTCAGCATCGGGTTGTTGCTGTCGCCGCGCCAATAGGCGCCGGCCACCTTCATCAGCTTGAAGGCATTGCCGACCTTGCCGGTCGAGGTCATGTGCGGACCGCGGCACAGATCGAACCAGTCGCCCTGGTAGTAGATCTTGATCGGTTCGGTGCCGGGAATGGCGTCGACCAGCTCGACCTTGAAGGCCTCGCCCTTGTCGCGGAACACCTGCTTGGTCTTCTCGCGATCCCAGACCTCTTTCGTGAACGGTTTGTCGCGCGCGATGATCTCGCGCATCTTCTTCTCGATTGCGGCAAAGTCTTCCGGCGTGAACGGCTCGTTGCGGAAGAAGTCGTAGTAGAAGCCGTTCTCGATCACGGGACCGATGGTGACCTGGGTGCCCGGCCACAGCGTCTGCACGGCTTCCGCGAGCACGTGTGCGCAGTCGTGGCGGATCAATTCGATCGCGCGCGGATCGTCGCGATTGACGAGTTCGATCTTGGCGTCATCTTCGATCGGGTCGTTGAGATCGGCGAGCGCACCGTCGAGCGCCATCGCAACCGTGCGCTTGGCCAGCGACGGCGAGATGCCCTTGGCGATATCGAGGCCGGTGATGCCCTTGTCGAACTGGCGCTGGGCGCCGTCGGGGAAGGTGAGGGTGACTTTGGCGGCAGGGGTCACGGGCTTCAGATTGGACAGGCTATACTGGAAGCCGGACTCGGATTTGGGCTGGTCGGTCATGCTTTTCTCCTGAGGCTCACTCCTGCGAACGAGCGCAGGTAAGCGGGAACGAGCGATATATCAGGCGATTCGGCCCGTGCAATCCGGCATTTCCAAGAAAGTGACGCGCAAAACCCGCGACTTTGCACCAACTATCTCGAGCAGCGCCCTTCAACTGGCCGTAGGCCTGCTCTACATGCACTTGCATGGAAAAAGCTCCCGCCGCCGGCCGTTTCGCGCCAACCGCCCTGATGCTCGGCAATCTCGTCACCGGCTGCTCGGTGCTGGCGCCGGCAGGCATGCTGCCGGAATTGGCGACGGGACTTCAGGTCAGCATCCATGCGGCCGGGCTCCTGATCACGTTCGGCGCGGTCACGCTGTGCATCGGCTCGCCGCTGACGGCCTGGCTCACCAGCCGCATGGAGCGGCGGACGCTGCTCGCAACGACGCTTGCGGTGCTCGCCTTCGGCAATCTCGCTTCGGCCTTTGCGCCCGACTACGCCAGCCTCCTCGTCATTCGCCTCGTGATGCTCGCGGTCGGCGCGCTCTACACGCCGCAGGCTGCCGGCACGGCAGCGCTGATCGTGCCGGCCGAACGGCGCGGCAGCACCATTGCATACATTTTCCTAGGCTGGTCGTTGGCGGCCGCCGTCGGCCTGCCGCTGATCACCTTCATCGCCAGCCGCTATGGCTGGCGCGCGGCCTATGGCGGGATCGGCGCGCTCGGCTGCATCAGCTTCCTGCTGTTGCTGCTGCGTCTGCCGGCGGGCCTGAAGGGCGCTCCGGTGGATCTGAAGACATGGGCCGCGGTCGGCCGGAGCAGGACGATCCTGCTGCTGCTTGCGATCACGATGTTGCAGATGTCGGGGCAGTTCGTGGTGTTCACCTACATGGGCCCGCTGCTCAACAGGCTCACCGGCGCCGGTCCCGATGCGATCGGCATGGTGTTCGCGCTTTACGGCATCTGCGGCTTTCTTGGCGTTGTCATCGCGACCCGCATCGTCGACACCTCGGGGCCCTATCGCACCTCGTTGCTGTTCACCTGCCTGGTGCTTGCCGGGATGAGCGGCTGGGCGCTCGGCGCCGGCTCGCTCGTCCTGATGGCGGGCGCGGTCGCGACCTGGGGCCTTGGATTCGCGTCGACCAATTCGATGCAGCAGGTGCGGCTGGTCGCGGCCGCGCCGCCGCTGGCATCGGCGACCGTCGCGCTCAATACCTCGGTCCTCTATATCGGCCAGGCGATCGGCTCCGCTGTCGGTGGGCTGCTGTTTGCCCGCGGGCTCCTGCACACGCTCGGCTTCGTCGCGGTCGGGTTCGTCGTGCTGGCGCTGATCCTGTTGGTGCTGACCCGGCCACGGCCGGGGGCTGCCACGACCGCCCGAAGGCCGTCTTTCCTGTCGCAAGGTGCTTGGCAAACCTCGCGTGAGGGCGCTAGAAGGCCGGTCATGGGGACCAAAGAGAGTTGACTGAGATGAGGATGATTCTGGCGGTTGCCGCGGTGCTCTATTCAACCTCCGCATTTGCGCAAGCCGACAAGCCCCCGATGGTGGGAGACAAGCCGCTGGTGCAGGTCAAGCCGAAGGGAACCAAAGAGGCAGCGGCCAATCCCGCCGCGGCGAAGGGCAAGCCGCAGTCGATCGCCGTCCGGCTCCAGGCCTGCCTCGAGATCGACGACGGCACCAAGGATCGCCTCAACTGCTACGACGCCGTGATCCCGCCGGCGCCGAAGCCGAAGCCGGCGAAGGCCAAGGGCTACGCCGACTGCCGTTTCTTCAAGGAAGAGGACGAGCGGCTGACCTGCTTCAACGGCTTTGCCGAGAGCATTCCGAAGCTGCCCAAGAACTGATATTCGCACTGATATTCGCCAGGTCAGGGCTCAGTCGCTGATCGACCTGAGCAATTGGGCCTAGCGGCTCGATGCGGATGGATTGGTCGAGGCGACGCGCGTGAGCGCGAGCGACGGCGTTGCCGACATCTTCACCAGCACGTCCTTGAGCGGATCCCGCGTCCAGGCGCGGGTCACGTAATCGCGATGGGTGATGCCGTCGCCGGTCTCCACGAACACCACGCTGCCGGGACGGAGCGGACCCTCCATGTCCTCCGCGACGCTGATGCCCTTCTGCCGCAGCATGCTCATCAGCTCACGGTCGCGCCGCGCCGTGTAGCGGGTGTAGGAGCTGACGAAGAAGCCGGAGCGGTGGCTCTCGATCCAGGAGGCGAACTTGTCGAGTTCGCCGTAGATGGCGTCGAGCAGCACCACGCCGCGGACGCGGTCGCTGATGCCGCCGACCTCCAGGCTCCAAGCCGTCGGCAGGAAGCCACCGCTATAGCCGACGATCACGATCGGCATGTTGGCGAAGGCGCGCGCACTTTCGGGATCGCCGCTGAGGCGGGCGAGATGGTCGGCCGATTCCGCCATGAAGCGCTTGAACCCGCCCGGTTGCCAGAACTTGCCGGCGCTGGAATCGGCGGCATCGACGGCCATTTGCGGTGCAAGGAGCACGGCATTGGCGCCGGAATCACTGATCTGCTTGGGCACCAGTTGGCGGTCGCGTACGTCGCGCTCGAGCGTCGCGCCATTGCCGTGGAAGAACACCACGATCACACCGGGCTTGTGCACGTCGAAATGCTCGGGCACGTGCACCAACACCCGGCTGTCGCTGTAGGTCTCATCCTGCCAGAACACGCGACCGGAATAGCTGCGGTGGCCGCGGCGGTCGCCCTTGGAAATGTTGAGGAAGGGTGCGTCGGAGGCGGGGTTGTTGCCGAAGTAAGGGAAGGCCGACGACTTCATGCTGACGAGTGTCGTCAGGTCGTCGCGCGGCGGACGCTTGTAGGGGACCTGCGGCTCCAGCGACGCCACCTTGTAAGGCGCTTGCTCCGGCGGCTGTTGCTGAACGGCGCGCCTGGGCGAGAAGTCCGACATCTGCCGCTGCAGGAAGCTTTCGCTCGCCGAGGGAAAGCGCTCCCTGAACTGCGGGGCGGGAAAGCGGTCCTCGAACGTGTCGCCGCTTGCCACGCGTGGGTTGGAGGCTTGCGAATTGTTTTTGGCGACGACCTGGACATTCGCCTGCGAACTCGTTGCCAGCGCCGCCGGATCGGGCGCCTTGCCGCATTGAACCAGCGTCAGCGACAGCGGCACCAAGGCCGAGATCAGGCCGACGCGTCGCGCGCGACTGCGCGCGCCGGACGTCGTCCGATCGGCACGAAAGTCAGCTGTCAGTGTCGGAACGGCCCCGAACATCCACCGATGACCCCAAGTCACGACATCAAGTCCGTCGGCATGCTTTAAGACAATTGAGCCGACTGGCGTTTAGGCGACGTTAAACGTCCGGAGCAACTTCCCCACATCCGGAACGCTCAAAAGGACCATGCAATCGTGTCCTGATTGTGGGGAGCGCGAACGGGAAATTTCGGGGTAATCCAGGCGTCATTGTCCAAAAGCGTGGTTAGTCGGTGTTTTGGTACCCGCTGCCGTTGCCTCATTTAACCCTTGTTAACCCTGCTTGAATTGACTGGGGCGAACTGCACGATGACCTGCGAGGCGAGACGCCTGAGGTTAAGGACCGCGATGACGGCATCACATGCGGGAACCGCAGCCTGGATGGGCCGGCTGACCGGGAGCGGGGCCGGGGTCTCCGTTCCGGTCGCAACCGCCATCGTCGTGGCCGACATGATCGGGGTCGGCGTCTTCACCAGCCTCGGCTTCCAGGTCAAGGACATCCCATCCGGCTTCTCGATCCTGCTGCTCTGGACCGTCGGCGGCATCGTCGCCTTGTGCGGGGTGTTCGCGTACAGCGAGTTGGGCGCGATGTTTCCGCGCTCGAGCGGTGAGTACAATTTCCTCGGCCGCGCCTATCATCCGGCCTTCGGCTTTCTCGCCGGCTGGGTGTCGGCCACGGTCGGCTTCGCGGCGCCGGTTGCGCTCGCGGCGATGGCGTTCGGCGAATACGCCAAATCGGTTGTCCCGGATCTGCCGCCGATTCCGCTTGCCATCGGCGTGGTGTGGCTCGTCTCGCTGGTGCAACTGACCGGAGTCCGGCACTCCTCGACCTTCCAGCTGATCTCGACCATCCTCAAGGTCGTCCTGATCGTCGCCTTCCTGGTCGCCGGCTTCGTCGTCGGCGCGCAGCAGCCGATCGCCTTCACGCCGCAGCCGGGCGATCTCGCCCACATCGTCAGCGCGCCGTTCGCGATCGGCCTCGTCTTCGTGATGTATTCCTTCTCGGGCTGGAATGCCGCGACCTACATCATCGGCGAGATGAACACGCCGCAGCAGAGCCTGCCGCGCGCACTGCTTGCGGGTACGCTGATCGTGCTCGTGCTGTACGTCGCGCTGAACGCGGTCTTTCTCTATTCCACGCCGGTGAGTGCGCTCGCCGGCCAGCTCGACGTCGCCAGCGTCGCCGGCAGTGCCATCTTCGGCAGCCTCGGCGGCCGGATCGTCGGCGCCATGATTTGCGTCGGCCTGATCTCCTCGATCAGCGCGATGATGTGGATCGGACCGCGCGTGATGATGACGATGGGGGAGGACATTCCAGCCCTGCGCGTGTTTTCGAAGCGATCGGCGAGCGGCGCGCCGGCCTATGCCGTCCTGTTCCAGCTCGCCATCGCCAACCTGCTGTTGTTCACGCGCAGCTTCGAGGCGGTGCTCGACTTCATCCAGTTCGCGCTGCTGTTCTGCTCGTTCTTCACGGTCGCCGGCGTCATCAAGCTGCGCATCACAGATCCCGACCTGCCGCGGCCCTATCGCACCTGGGGATACCCGTTCACACCGCTCGTTTTCCTGCTCGTGACCGCGTTCATGATGTACTACCTCTTGACCGAGCGGCCGGTGCAGTCGCTCTCGGGGATGCTCGTCATGCTCGCGGGCCTGTTGATCTATGCTGCGTTCCGCAGGCGGCCGGCTGCCGCCGGCAACTCGTCACACCGCGAATAGAGATGTTTCGATCCATGAGAATTGCGGCCATCGCTTTCGCCCTGCTGGCTGCGGTCGTCTCGTCCGCGCATGCTGCCGACGCCAGCTTCGACGACACCGCGCGCTTCCTTGCGGGCATGCAGCCCTCGGCGGACTCGCCGCTGGTGCCGCTCACCAGGGATCCGGGCTGGCAGCGCCATGCAAAGTTCTTCGACGGCGCCTTCGCCCAGCTCGAACAGCGGCAGCTCTCCAAGATCCGCAGCTGGGCCGACGCCAATCTCGCCGCGCCACGGCCGACCATGTTCTACATGTTCAGTGGCCCGGATTTCCTCTACGCCGATGCCTTCTATTCCAAGGCCAGCACGTATGTGCTCGGCGCGCTGGAGCCGGTCGGCGCCGTGCCCGACCTGACGCGGCTGCCGCGTGGTTCGGTCGCCGCCGCGCTCTACAATGTCGAGCGTTCGCTCGGTTCGATCCTGAGCTTCTCCTTCTTCATCACCAAGCAGATGAAGGTCGACCTGCGCGCCAACCAGGTCAACGGCACCTTGCCGATCCTCTATGTCTTCCTCGCGCGCTCCGGCAAGACCATCCGCAACGTCGAGATGATCGCGCTCGACGACAAGGGCGGGGTGCATGTCGGCGACGACAATCCGGGACGAAACGCGACGCGCGGCGTCCGCATCACCTTCGCCGGCAGCGACGGGGAAGCGCGCACGCTGTATTATTTCTCGACCGATCTATCCAATTCCGGCGCGCGCGCCGCAGGCTTCCTGAAGTTCTGCGAGACGCTCGGGCCCGGCAACAGCCTGCTCAAGAGTGCGTCCTATCTGTTGCACTCCGGCAATTTCTCCGTCGTGCGCGACTGGCTGCTTGCCAATAGTGCCACCATCATCCAGGACGATTCCGGCATTCCGCTCGCGAACTACAACGCACGGCAATGGCGGTTCTTCCCATTTGGCCGCTATCTCGGTCCCATCGACGAATTCCCCGGCCGTTATCAGGAGCGCTATGCCGAACTGTTCACGCGCGCCCAGCCGATCGATTTCGGCGTCGGCTATCGCTGGCGGATGCGCGAATCGAATTTACTGCTGTCGGTGAAGGTGCTGGGCAGCGAGACTGCGCCGACTGCGGAGACCACCTCGGCTACCGGGCCGCCGCCAAGGCCGCCGCGCCCGAAGCGGTTGCGGCCGCCGGAGTCGATTCCGCCGTCACAGGGACGTTTCTTCTGGTTCCGCTAGGCTATTGCCGAGGCTGGGCGTCAAGACGTCTGGGCCACGACGACCAGCACTTCGGCCTTCTGCCGGCCGAGGCTCCTGACCTCGTGCGGCGTCTCGCCTGAAAAATACAGGCAATCTCCCCTGCCGAGGACGAGCTCTTCGCCATCGAGCTTGATCGCGATCCTGCCGTTGATGACGAACAGCAGCTCCTCGCCCGCATGCGAGGCGCGCGTCGCCGACTTGTGCGGCGGACTCAGCAGGAAAGGTTCCATCATCTTGCGGGTGCGACCGGTCGCCAGCGGGACTACGCCGAACGTGTCCTGGAACAGCGGCACATTGCCGTCCTGGCGGCGGAACAGCGTGTAGCGCGGTGCCGGCTCGGCGTTCGGGTCGAAGAAGTTCGCGACATTGACCTCGAGCGCGGCGGCCATCCGCAGCAGAGCTGCGAGGGAGGGGATCTTGAGGTTGCGCTCGACCAGCGAGATGTAGCCGCGGGTGAGGTCGCTCTGTTTCGCAAGCTGGTCCAGCGTCAGGCCCTTGGCAATCCGCGCCTGGCGGATGTTGGCCCCGACCGCCGTGGCTTTGCTGACGTCAAGCACGCGTGAATCTCCCGAACTGCTCAGGCCTGTTTTGCAACAGAAGCCGCCGGACTGCCAGCCCGGCGGACGGCAAGGCCCCGCGCCGGTCGCCCGCAAGCGTATTCCATTGGAAAACTTCTGAGCAGAAATTTCGGGCAAGGGCGCGGATATTATGAGCAGGTGAACTGGTACAACGCGGAAAATAGCCGAATTTTCGTGCAATTCGACCGTATTGCCGCGATCGTCGGCATTTGCCGCGTTCCGCGGCGTTGATTTCCAATAGTAAACATGATCGATTTTACCGTCGCGGCTGCCGATGAGCATCGCGACCGAGCCAACTGCTTTTCCCAGGCGCCGGTACCTTTTGGAGAGATCGATGACCGTAGCAGACGACGTAACCCTGAACGTAGCGCCGGACGAGGCGGCGAGCTTGCGACGGATCGTGTGGTCGAGCGTGATCGGCACCGCGGTCGAATGGTACGACTTCCTCATCTATGGCACGGCGACCGCGCTGGTGTTCAACAAGGTCTTCTTCGCCGCAGGCAATCCCGCGCTCGCCACCATCGCGGCCTTCGGCACCTACGCCGTCGGATTTCTGGCGCGCCCGCTCGGTGCCGCGATCTTTGGCCATTACGGCGACCGGGTCGGCCGCAAGGCGATGCTCGCGATCACGATCATGGTGATGGGCATCGGCACCTTCCTGATCGGCCTGCTTCCGACCTACCAGCAGATCGGCATTGCCGCGCCGGTGCTGCTGATCGGATTGCGCTTTCTCCAGGGTATCGGCCTCGGCGGCGAATGGGGCGGCGCCGTGCTGATGGTGGTCGAGAACTGCCCGACGCATCGCCGCGGTCTGCTCGGCAGCATGGTGCAGGTCGGCAACCCCATCGGCAATCTCGCCGCGATCGGCATGTTCGCGCTGGTGGCGAGCCTGCCGGAGAGCGACTTCATGACTTACGGCTGGCGCATCCCCTTCCTGATCTCGATCCTCCTGGTCGGCGTCGGTCTCTACATCCGCCTCAACATGGAGGAGACCGCCGCCTTCCGTCAGGTCCAGGCCAAGAAGGAAGTCGCAAGCCTGCCGCTGCTCGAGATCTTCAGGCACCACCGCCGGCCGTTCTTCACCGCGGTCGGTCTGAAGATCTCCGAGATCGCCTATGCCAGCATCGGCGGCGTGTTCGTGATGTCCTATGCCACCGCCAATCTCGGCCTGCCGCGCGCGGTGGTGCTAAACGGGGCGTTCGCCGCATCGCTGGTCGCGCTGCTCGCTATCCCGCTGTTCGGCTGGCTGTCCGACCTGGTCGGCCGCAAGACGATGTTCTATGCGAGCTGCCTGTTCTCGGCGCTGTTCGCCTTCCCGCTGTTCTGGCTGCTCGACACCCGCGATCCGACGATCGTTGTCTGCACCATCGTGGTCGCGATCACCTTCGGTCAGATGGTCATGTTCGGTATCGGCGCGCCCTGGTACTCCGAACTGTTTACCGCGCGGCTGCGTTACAGCGGTGCGTCGCTCGGGTTCCAGGTCGGTGCGGCCCTGAGCGGCGGGTTGACGCCGCTGATTGCGGCCTCTCTGATGGCTTGGAGCGGCGGCGCAACCTGGCCGGTCTCGCTGCTCCTCGTCGCCTGCGCCGCCATCACCGCGATCGCGACCACGTTCGCGCCGGAGATGGCGAACAAGGAACTGACCTGATCCCGCGGCGCCGCTGCCGGCGGCGCCACGACTTCTCAAAAGGATTTGTCATGCTTGATACGATCAGCGCCGGTGCGGCGCAGGACGCAGCACAGCTCGGGTGGACCGGCGTGGTGCGCTTCCTCCATCTCACGCCGCGCGCGTTCCTGCCGATGCGCGCAGCCGAGACCATCACCCTCGTCGCCGGGAAAGGAATCGAGGGCGACCGCTACATGATCGGCAAGGAAGAGGGGTTTTACTCGCACAAGCCGGAAGAGGGCCGGCAGGTGACCCTGTTCGAACTCGAGACGCTGGTTGCGCTGAAGCGCGACGCCGGGATCGAGCTCGGCCCGGAAGAGCATCGGCGTAACGTCACGGTGGAGGGCGTGCCGCTGAATCATCTCGTCGGCCGCCGCTTCTGGCTGGGCGAGACCCTGCTGGAAGCGACGCGGCTGTCGGTGCCGTGCCGGCATATCGAGGAGATCACCGGCAAGGCGATCTTCGATCCCCTGATCAATCGTTCCGGCCTCAACTGCAAGATCCTGCAAGGCGGCATCGTCAGGGTCGGCGATACCGTGCGGAATGCGGCATGAGCGCGCGACCGATCACGACGGTCAAGACGGTCGTCACCGGCATCGAGGAGGCGGGGGCAGGCATCAAACTGTTCATGCTCGCCGATCCCGACCGGTGGGAACTGCCGCCGTTCAAACCCGGCGCGCATATTGATCTGCATCTGCCGAACGGGCTGGTCCGCACCTATTCGCTGTGCAACGAGCCCGCGGACAACACGCGCTATGTCATCGCGGTGAAGCGCGAAGCGGATGGACGCGGCGGTTCGCGGGCGCTGCACGACGAAATCGGCATCGGCGATGTCATCGGCGTGTCGTTGCCACGCGGCGGACTTGAGCCCGAAGCTCGCATCGCGCGCTACGTGTTCCTGGCTGGCGGTATCGGCGTGACGCCGTTCCTGTCCATGGCGCGGCATCTCGAACGAACGAAGCAAGCCGACTTCACGCTGCATCTGATCGTGCGTGAGGAGGTGCCGCTCGCCACGCATCTCGGCGCGCTGGTCGAAGAGGGGCGCATCATCGTGCATCGGACGTCCCGGACCGGGCGTCCCGACCTCGCAGCGCTCGTCGGAGAGGGCGGATCCGAGACGATGGTCGCCTGCTGCGGCCCGGAAAGCATGACCCACGATTTCGAGCGGGTGACCGCAGCGTGGCCCGCTGCGAGCGTCCACATCGAGCGGTTCATCGCACCGCCACCGGTCATCGATCCCGACGCCAAGCCGTTCACACTGTCACTGGCGCGCTCGGGCGCCGAGATCGAGGTGCGGGCCGGCCAGACCATGCTGGCCGCATTGCAGGAGGGAGGCATCGACATCGCGACCTCCTGCTGCGGCGGCATCTGCGGCGCCTGCAAGGTCGGATGGATCGAAGGCAAGCCGGTTCACCGCGATCGCATCCTGTCGCCGTATGAACGCGAACGCTATCTCATGGTTTGCGTGGCGGGCTCGGACGCCGAGCGGCTGGTGCTGGATCTCTGAGCTACCAATGCACGCTCTGGCTCGGCACGATGAACGTCGTCGTGCTTGGCTGTGGCGCAAAGCTCCTCGCCAGATACCAGCCTGAGCCCAGGACGAGCGCGAGCAGCGCGATGACGGCGAGCAGGTCGATGGTTCTGGGATCGTGTCCTCTGTGACCGAAATTCGGACCAGGCCGAAAGTGAAAATGAGGGCTGATTTTCCAGCGCATTGTTGTTTCCTCCCGTGGGAGCATCGAAACAACGCGAGCGGAAAGTGCCGGTTCCAGTCAGGGCGGCGATGCACCAGCACTGCAGCCTCCATCAGGGCGCATTGACCCCGCGCCAGCGGCCGTAGCGCCAGGGTAGATACCAGCGTGCGCCTTGCGGTGCGGTGAGGGGTACGTTGTCGATGCCGGACGTGCCGAAGGGATTGCAGCGGAGCAGGCGCGCGAGGGTCATCCAGCCGCCGGCCCAGAGCCCGAACCGTTCGATGGCCTCGTCGCCGTAGACGGAGCATGTCGGCAAGTGCCGGCAGTTGTAACCGACCAGGGGCGACAGCGTATGCCGATAGAGCCAGATCAGCGCACGCCCGAATCTGCGGGGCAGCCGGAGCGCACCGTCGACGGAGCTGGAACAATGCTCGCAGGCTGAATGCTTCATGTGCGCCTTGCTACAACGTTAAGCGAGGTGTTGCCCGGTTCCGGCGCAGGGAACCGTAAGCTGTTGTTTACGCGTCATATTTTGCATGCTTTTTGGGAGCAGTGCAGCAAGTATCTATGGACGAACTGTATTCCCACGGATACCATTTTTATGACGTTCATGTGTAGACTCATTGAACGCGCAAAACGGGGCTTGCCTGAATTCGCCTTGGGGCTTGGGGAAGGGACCAGTTTGAAACGTCTGACGTCGCTCAATCTTCGCGGCTGGTTGCTGGTAGGAACCGCCGTCTGTGGCGTCGCGCTGGCTGGCGCCATCGCGACTTTCGGGTCGTCGGCCCGGGCAGGCAACACCCTCGAAGAGCGCAAGCTGCCGATGAAGTTCAGCTGGGTCGCCTGCGAGCCGAACTGCCGCGGCTGGGTCAGCGCGGTCGGCATCATCACCGCCGACACGCCAAGGGAATTCGAAGAGTTTTCGCGCGGACGTCAGCTCGGCGGCGCGACCGTCGTGCTTGATTCGAGCGGCGGGTCCGTCAATGACGCGATCACGCTCGGCCGGCGCTTTCGCAATCTCGGGCTTTTGACCACGGTCGGCGTCAGCCTCCGCGGCGGGCCGTCGACCCGCCCGGCGGTCGCGCCGGAGGCCTATTGCGAATCCATGTGCGTGTTCCTGCTGCTCGCCGGCAAGAAGCGCTACGTGCCGGAAGCCGCCCATGTCCGGGTCCACCAGATCTGGATGGGCGACCGGGCTGACGATGCCAAGGCGGCGAGCTACAGCGCGCAGGATCTCATGATCGTGGAGCGCGACATCGGCCGACTCGCCAAGTACACGTTCGACATGGGCGGCGCCGGCGACCTGCTGTCGCTTGCGCTCAGTGTTCCGCCCTGGGAAGACCTGCACGAGCTCGACGCCGGCGAGCTCAAGCTCACCAATCTGGTCACGACCGATCTCGTGGCTGATGTGCTCCCCCATGTGGATCTTTCAGCGCCGGCAATGGCGGAGCTGGCACCGAAGACGCAGGCCAGGTTCGGCTCGGAACCGGAGCAGGCGCAGCCTGCCAAATCGACCAAGACCGCGGAAGCCTTGGTGCCGACGGGTGGCGTGGCCACGCCAGCTGCGGCGACGCAGAAGTAAGCTTCGCGCACGGTCATTCCGAGGCGTCGCGAAGCGACGAACCCTGAATCCAGATGTTGTAGCGCATGATTTCCGGGCTCGCCTTTGGGCGGTCCGGAATGACATCGGCTTGGGATCAGCCCTGTGCAGCGGCCGGCTGCTTGGCCTTGGCTTCGATCTGGCCGATGGCATCGACCACGGCGTCGAAGGTCAGAAGCGTTGAGGCATGGCGCGCCTTGTAGTCGCGGACCGGCTCGAGGAACTTGATTTCTTCCCATTTGCCTGCGGGAGGCGCACCGTTCTCCTTCAGCATCTTGCGAACGGTTTCGCGTAACTCACGGAGTTCGCTCGCAGTCGAGCCGATCACGTGACTTGCCATGATGGATGAAGAGGCTTGGCCCAAGGCACACGCCTTCACATCATGCGCGAAGTCGGTGACGGTATCGCCATTCATCTTGAGGTCGACCTTCACGGTCGATCCGCACAGTTTGGAGTGGGCAGTGGCGGAGGCGTCGGGGTCCGACAGCCGCCCGAGGCGCGGAATATTCCCGGCCAGTTCGATGATCCGCTTGTTGTAGATGTCGTTCAGCATGTGATGGAGTCCAACACGTCCACAGCCACTTCCGGGCCGGATCGGCCTTGGCGGGCGCCGCCCACGGTCCTATATAGAGACGGAACTGGTGGAAAAACAGTCCAGCGGTGCGGTGGCGGTGATCCAGATATGCGCTGCCGGCGTTATCGCCTCAGGACTTTCCGCCGAAACTTGTTCTGTTCAGGCGTCCGGCGGCTTGGCCGCCCCGTCTGCCGGTGACACTCCGGCCGCAAGGCCGTCGAACGGAGTCGATATGGACGCTGCAATCAAATCCATCCGCCCCAACAAGCCCGCCGACCGGCAGCCCGAGAGCCGCCCGGCCGAGCTTGATCCTGCAGAATTCCTCGCTGCCGCCGTTCGCGCTGACCAGCCGCGCCCGGCACGTGCCGAGGCGGAAGCCGCGGTGAAGACATTGCTCGCCTATATCGGCGAGAACACCGAGCGCGAGGGCCTGCTCGACACGCCGCGCCGTGTCGTCGAAGCTTTCGACGAACTCTATCAGGGCTATCACCAGTGCCCGGCCGAGGTGCTCGACCGCACCTTTGGCGAGACCGCCGGCTATGACGATTTCGTCCTGGTGCGCGACATCGAATTCACCTCGCAGTGCGAGCACCACATGATGCCGTTCTACGGCAAGGCGCACATCGCCTATACGCCGGTGGAACGTGTCGTCGGCCTGTCCAAGCTTGCGCGCCTGACCGACATCTTTGCCCGCCGGCTCCAGACCCAGGAGCACCTGACGGCGCAGATCGCAGCTGCCATCGACGAGATCCTCAAACCGCGCGGCGTCGCGGTGCTGATCGAGGCCGAGCATACCTGCATGTCGGTGCGTGGCGTCGCCAAGCATGGCGCCTCCACCTTCACCAGCCGCTTCACCGGCATGTTCCGCGACAATCCGGCGGAGCAGGCCCGTTTCCTGTCCCTGGTGCGAGGCACGACGCGCTGACCTCGCAAGCAAACTCGCGAGGGTCCCGTGTCCGCTCACTCCCATGAGATCGAAGAAGGTCTCGCCTTCTTGCCCAGGTTCGATGCCAGCGGCCTCGTGACCTGCGTCGCGACCGACGTCGCCACCGGCGACGTGCTCATGGTTGCGCACATGAACGAGGAGGCGCTGCGCAAGACGATCGCGACCGGCGATGCCTGGTACTTCAGCCGCTCGCGCAATGCCTTGTGGCGAAAAGGTGAGACCTCAGGTCAGACCCAGCGCGTGGTCGAGATGCGCACCGATTGCGACCAGGACGCGGTCTGGATCCGGGTCGAGCAGGTCGGCGCGGCCTGCCATACCGGGCGCCGGTCCTGCTTCTATCGCAAGGTCGAGGCGGAGGGTGGGGGAGCGAAGCTGGTCTTCGCCAATGCGGATCGGCTGTTCGATCCCAGCGACGTCTATAGGAAGTAACCACCGTCATTCCGGGGCGCGCGCAGCGCGAGCCCGGAATCCATCGCACGGCATCACGGGCGGCTGGATGGATTCCGGGCTCGCACCTACGGTGCGCCCCGGAATGACTCGGGGCGGGCGGGGAAAGCCAATTAACCCCGCATTAACCATGCCTGTCCCACGGTGAGACGACGGGCGCCGAATTGCCGGCGTCGCTCAATGCCGCGCGGGGCGGGCACTTCATCATGTCGATCGACAATTCCAGTGCCACGCAGACGGTCGGACTCGATCCGTCGCGCGCGCGTGTCGCCGGTGCGATCAAGCAGGCCTCGAATATCTCCGGCGTCAGCTTCCAGTACATGTTGACCACCGCCAAGATGGAATCGGATTTCGATCCAACGGCGGGGGCCACCACCTCGTCCGCGCATGGACTCTACCAGTTCATCGACCAGACCTGGCTTGGCACGGTGAAGGAAGCCGGCACCCAGCTCGGCTATGGCAGCTACGCCGACGCCATCACCAGAACCTCGGCCGGCACCTATACCGTCGATGATCCCGTGATGAAGCGGTCGATCATGAAGCTGCGCGACGACCCCGAAGCCGCATCCACCATGGCGGCGGCGCTGACGCAGTCGAACAGCTTCAAGCTCACCGGCCTGCTCGGCCGCAGGCCGTCCGACAGCGAGCTCTATATGGCGCATTTCATGGGTGTCGGCGGTGCGGCCAGACTGATCGCCAATGCCGAGGACAATCCACAGGCGGTCGGTGCGCGGCTGTTTCCCAATGCGGCATCCGCCAATCGCTCGATCTTCTACGCCAAGGACGGCCGCGCCCGCAGCGTCTCCGAAGTCTATTCGGTGCTCGACGCACGCTACGCCGGTGCCGCCAATTCGAAAGTGACGCGCAGCGCGATGGCGATGTACGGCGACACGCCGTCGACCACCGAGGTCGCGAGTGCGATCGGCGTGCAGCCGACGGCGCCGGTGATCGACAATGCCGTCTATCTTCAGACCTTCCCGAACACACGCGCCGCGACGCCCGTCAGTGTAACCTCGCCGGCGACGCTCGCGGACAATGCGGCGGGCACGCCGGTGTTTCGTTCGATCTATCAGCCCGGCGATGCCACGCAGCCGGTCTCGACCACGGTGCAGAAACTATGGGGCGACAACGCCTCGCTCACCTCGGTGGCGTCGGCGACGCCGGACGTGCGGCCGCCGCAGCCGCTCGATCTCTTCAGCGATCGTAGCGGCACGTTCTCGAGCTAGTCGCCATCTCGTGTCCCGGACGCGCTGCAGCGTGAAACGCTGCTGCGCTGGGCCGGAATCCAGTGCTGCGAACTTCTCTCGAAATTCACGGCCCCCGGCTCAGCAGCGCATTCGCCGAAGGCGTGCGTTGCTGTCGGCGCACGTGTGGGTAGTGCTCTTGTTCCATTAACAAAACGTCAATAAAACCAGTCAGTTATGGTGAACGCTTTGTTAAGCGTCATGGTTTATTTTATGTTGCAGGTGACGAGCCGTCACTCTTTTCGTTTGTTTGTGTAAGCCGGAAGCAGGATGATTGTTCGGCAATTTATTAACTGGATCAGGACGGCGCCCGCAGGCGAGCGGGCCGAGGCAACACGGGCGCTGGCGCGGGCCTGGCTGATCTCAGACCTTTCTGCAGACGACCGCATCGCCGCCCAAGGCGCGCTTCTGATGCTGCTCGACGATCCCTCGCCCCTGGTGCGGCAGGCGATGGCCGAGGCCTTTGCCCGCAGTGCCGAGGCGCCGGCCGCGATCGTGCGGGCGCTGTCGGCAGATCAGCCGACCGTCGCGCTGCCGGTGCTCGAACATTCCCCGCTGCTGATCGACGCCGACCTCGTCGACATCGTTGCGACCGGCAACGAGGAGGTGCAATGCGCGGTGGCCCGCCGCATCGCGTTGCCGGTGTCGGTGTGCGCCGCGATCGCTGAAGTCGGCTGCGCAGCTGCCGCACTTGAGCTGATCGAGAATCCGAACGCCGAACTCGCCCCGTTCTCCTGGGACCGCATCGTCGAGCGCCACGGCCATCTCGCCGCGATCCGCGAGGCGAT
The DNA here is from genome assembly GCF_016031635.1 of Bradyrhizobium diversitatis. Classification (GTDB taxonomy): domain Bacteria; phylum Pseudomonadota; class Alphaproteobacteria; order Rhizobiales; family Xanthobacteraceae; genus Bradyrhizobium; species Bradyrhizobium diversitatis. The sequence continues at coordinate 53,732 of NZ_JACEGD010000021.1, read as the reverse complement.
GCTGGTGCTGGAGGATCTGCCTTCCTCAACGCGCGCGGCGCTGGTGGCAAAGCTCTCGCAGACGCTGGCGCAATTCGTCGTGGCGCGGAACTGGCTCAGCGCCGACCGCGCGGACCGCATCACGATCGAGGCACGTGATCGCTCCACCATGAACATCGCGGCGCGCTCGCGCGGCGAGGACATGCAAGGCCTGGTCAGGCATTTGCGCATCACCGGCCAGCTGACCGCGGGGCTGATCCTGCGTGCACTGCTCTCGGGCAATCTCGATTTGTTCGACGCGGCCCTCGCCGAGCTCGCCGATTTGCCGCTGGCGCGTGTCTCCGCGCTGCTGCACGATCGCGGCGGCAACAGCCTGTACGCGCTGCTCCGTCGCGCCGGGCTTCCGGAGGCGACGTTTGCGGCGTTCCAGGTCGCGCTCGATGCCTGCCACGAGCAAGGCTTCGTCGATAGCGACGACGGCGCGGCGCGGCTGCGCCGGCGCATGGTCGAGCGCGTGCTCACCCACTGCGAGACCGACCGGGGCGCCACCGAGCCGCTGATGGTCCTGCTACGCCGCTTCGCCACCGAATCCGCGCGTGAAGAGGCACGACTGTTCTGCGACGAGCTGGTCGCGGACGATGCGGTCGATCCGCTCTATGACGATCTGATCGCGGCGTAACTGGATCCGCGAGCTCCGTCATTGCGAGCGCAGCGAAGCAATCCAGAATCCCGCCGCGGAGGCAGTCTGGCTTACTTGGCCGCGCTCGCAATTGACGAGAGGAAAGAGCGGAGCGCCTACTCCACCGGCGCGATGCTCGGGGCCAGGATGACCTCGAGATGCTCGGGGCGGTCGCGGTTGACGTTGGCGAGATAGTCGTCGGCGACCTTGCGCAGGCGGCGGCTGAGCTCGGCGGAAACGCTGAGGCTGTCGAGCCTGGTGTTCTCGTGCACGATGGCGAGAATGGCATTGATGTGGTGCGTGAACAGCTCGGCCGGCACCTTTTCCAGATCAGGCGCGTGCTCGATGATGCGGCACAGGCTCTCGGCAATTCCCGCTGCCGAAGCAAAGCCGAACGTCGCCGCATCGCCCTTGATGTCGTGTGCGGCGTGGAACAGCTCGTCGCGCAGCTTCTTCGTGAAGCCATCCTTCTGCACGGCAGTCCAGGCGGTCGACAGTCTCTGGACCTCGACCGCCATCCAGTCCTTGAACTCACCGGAGAGGCTCGCGAGCGCTTGTTCGGCGCGGCCGACCGGATCGTCCATGTCCTTTTCCTCGACGCGGCGCAGGACCTTGCGCAGCGGGTTGGGCTGAGTGATGACGTGGTGCGTGGCGAAGGCCTTGACCTCGATGTCCTTTGCGCTGTTCTTCGCCATGATACCTGCCTCGCCTGAAGACGTTGCGCTAGATGGAGGAGCGGGCCTTGTCGAGCAGCGAGGGCTGCTGCAGCACCTCGTGCTTTTCGCCGACGCGGCGTTCGGGTCCCATATAGGCGGAGTTGGTGTTGCGGCGCCGGTCCGGCCCGAAATAGGTCTTGGTCTTGATGAAGGGGCGGGGATTGGCGACCACGTTGAGGATGCGCTGATAGAGGCCCTTGGCCGAGATCGGCTTGGCCAGGAATTCGGTGACGCCGGCATCGCGCGCGACCGTGACGCGGCGCTTCTCGGAATGGCCGGTCAGCATGATGATCGGTGCGTAGGGATTGCCCTTCGATTCGGGCTGCCGGATCATCTGCGCGAGCTCGAGCCCGTCGAAGATCGGCATGGCCCAATCGGTGATGACGATGTCGGGCACGTAATGGCTGTACATTTCGAGCGCCGTGGCGCCGTCCTCGGCTTCATAGACCTCGCGCGCGCCGAACGAATGCAGCAGCGTCCGCAGGATGCGGCGCATGTGCGGATTGTCGTCGCAGACGAGGAAGCGCAGCTTGTTGAAGTCGATGCGAAACATGACGCCCGGGCCAAAGCGGTCAACCTTCGTTAACCATATCGCGCCGGGAGTTAACGAAGGGTTGCGACCGGCCCGCGGAGGCGTGGCGGGCAGGCGGTTCAGTAGCCGAACTGTTCGCGCAGGATACGCTCTTCGAGGCTGTGGCCGGGGTCGAACAGCATCCGCATCGAGATGGTTCTGTCGGAGAGCACCTCGACGCGGCGGACGTCGCGGACCTCGTCGTGGTCGGCGACCGCCGCGACGGGACGCTTCTCGCCCTCCAGCACCTCGATCACGACATAGGCCGTGTTGGGCAGCAGCGCGCCGCGCCAGCGGCGCGGACGGAAGGCGCTGATCGGTGTCAGTGCCAGCAGCGCGGCGTTGATCGGCAGGATCGGTCCCTGGGCGGAGAGATTATAGGCGGTCGAGCCGGCCGGCGTCGCCACCATGATGCCGTCGGCGATCAACTCGGACATGCGCTCGCGCTCGTCGATCAGGATCCTCAGGCGCGCGGCCTGGTAGGTCTGCCGGAACAGGGCGACCTCGTTGATGGCGTGGTGCAGATGCACCCGGTCATGCATGTCGGTCGCGCGCATCAGGAGGGGGTTGATCTCGGATTCATGCGCGGCTTCGAGCCGCGCCCGCAGATCGTGCGTCGAGTACTCGTTCATCAGGAAGCCGACGGTGCCGCGGTGCATGCCGTAGATCGGCTTTCCCGTGTGCATGTTCTGGTGCAGCGTCTGGAGCATCAACCCGTCGCCGCCGAGCGCGACGACGACGTCGGCATCCTTCGGGTCGTAATTGCCATAGTCCCTGGTGAGCTGGCCGAAGGCGGCCTGCGCCTCGCTGCTCGGGCTGGCGACGAAGGCGATCCGGTCGTATCGCGAGGGCTTTGTCATGGCTTCCCGGGCAGGTGCCGCTGGCTCGAGTAAGTTCCGCCGGGCTCGTCTATACGAGGTGGGCCTGCATTGTCGAGGAGGACCGCCCTCCAAAGCTGACGGAGGACTGTCGCTCCTGGTGATTTGACCCTCTGCGGCCGGTTCAGGCCCCCGCCAGACCAAGGATTCCCCAAAGCGTCGCAATTCCGGGCTAACCTTTCTGTCCTCACCGGCTGTCACAGCCGGGCAGGGAGAACGATCATGGTCACGAATTTGCCGGTGCTCCGTCGAACGGTCCTGGCGCTGGCGATCTCGGCTTTCGCGCTTGCTGGATTTGCGCGCGCCGACGATCCGCCGAAGCCGCGCCCGGAGACAGCTGCTCCGTCCGGGCAGAAGGGTAGTCGCGGCGGTGGTCCGCAGAACACGTCGCAGGCGTCGCCGTCGGCGGCCGAGTTGCACCGTCTCCCGCCGGATTCGACCACGAAGCAGACGCTCGATCTGCCCGGCCGAACCCTCAATTTCGCCGCGACCGCCGGCTCGATCCGCGTGTTCGACGGCAAGGGCGAGCCGCTGGCCGACATCGCCTACACGTCCTACGAACTCGATGGTGCCGATCGTGCCACGCGCCCCGTGACGTTCCTGTTCAATGGCGGTCCCGGCGCGTCCTCGGCGTGGCTTCAGTTCGGCGCGGCCGGCCCCTGGCGTCTGCCGCTCGATGGCGAAGCATTGTCGCCCTCGGCCTCGCCCGAGGTGAAGCCGAACGCGGAGACCTGGCTCGACTTCACCGATCTCGTCTTCATCGATCCCGTCAGCACCGGCTACAGCCGCTTTGTCGCCAGCAGCGAGGACGCGCGAAAATCCTTCTACTCCGTCGACGCTGACGCCAATTCGATCGCGCTCGTGATCCGCCGCTGGCTGGAGAAACACGATCGGCTGACCTCGCCGAAATACGTCGCTGGCGAAAGCTATGGCGGCATCCGCGGGCCCAAGGTGGTGCGCCAGTTGCAGCTTCAGCACGGCGTCGGCGTCAGGGGACTGATCATGGTGTCGCCGTTGCTGGATTTTCGAGAGTTCACCGGCACCAGCCTCCTGCAATATGTCGCGACTCTGCCGAGCTATGTCGCGGTGGCGCGCGAGGCCAAGGGACCGGTCAAGCGCGCAGACCTCGCCGACGTCGAGGCTTATGCGCGCGGCGAGTTCCTGGCCGACCTCGTCAAGGGCGAGGCGGACAAGGAAGCCACCAATCGCCTGGCCGACAAGGTCGCCGAACTCACCGGCATCGACCAGGCGGTGAGCCGCAGGCTCGCCGGCCGCTTCGACGTCGGCGAATTCCGCCGCGAGTTCGACCGCAAGAACGGCAAGGTGACGGGGCGCTACGACGCCTCAGTGCGTGGCTTCGATCCCTATCCGGATTCCAGCAGCTCACGCTTCGGCGATCCCTCCGGCGATTCGCTGCAGGCGCCGCTGACGAGCGCAGCGGTCGACGTGCTGACGCGCAAGCTCAACTGGCGGCCCGACGGCTCCTACGAAGTCCTGAACGGCGCCGTGGAAGGCAACTGGGACTTCGGCCGAGGCATCAACCCGCCGCAATCGGTGTCCGAGCTGCGCCAGATCCTCGCCACGGATGCGAAGCTGAACGTCCTGGTCGGGCACGGGCTGTTCGACCTCGCCACGCCCTATTTCGGAACGAAGCGGGTGCTCGACCAGCTGCCGGCCTTCGTGACGCAACGCGTGAAGTTCGTCGTCTATCCCGGCGGCCACATGTTCTACTCGCGCGACGGATCGCGGCAGGCGTTCCGTAGCGAGGTCGAGCGATTGATCAGGGAGTAGGCCTTCGTTTGCGCGACGGATATCGGCGGGCGATTTCCTTCGCCACGACGCGCTCCGGCTTCACGTTCGCGCCGGCGATCCAGATGTCGCTGATCTTGCCGCGCTTGTCACGGATCCGGCGCACCGGCTCGCCATGGCTGGAATAGCCGGCCGCCCAGGCGAGCTTGCCGTTGTCGCGGCCGGTGACCTCGATCTCGGCGGCATCCATGAAGGGATTGCTGAACTGCGGATTGGCGACGAGCACGCGGTTGCCCGCGGGGACCAGATCGGTCGCACCCCAGATCGTCCACCATCGGCCGGTCCAGTCGCGCACGCGGCGGTCGGGGGCGCCGCGGGTCTTGAAGGTGCGCAGGATTTGCATTGCGCCATCCATCCAGAACGGGGCCGCGCCGTCGATGGAGTTGCTGAGGATGCTGATCGAAAGCTCACAAGCGGGAATGGAGCAGGTTCGGGAGATGTAGCCCTGGAAACCGCCGCCATGGCCGAACCAGTCCCAGCCGTCGGTCTTGCCGGCATTGACGCCCAGGCCGTAGTAGGTCTCGAAGCTCTGCGGGATGCGCCAATGGTGCCGCGTCATCTCGTGGCGACTCGCGACCGACAGCACGCTCTTCTTCGCGTTGGGTGCGAGCTGCGCGAAGAAGCGGGCGGTGTCGGCGGCGGTGGCGACGAAGCCTGCGGCGGATGCCATCGCATGTGCGGGATTGTCGCCGGGGATCACGCAGCGTTCGCCCAGCGGGACGATGCGCGTATGACCGCACGCGAACGGCGTGCCCCTGGCAAGCGGTGCATTCGGCTCGGTTTCGCGCAAGCCCGCAAGTTCGATGATCTCGCGCTTGATCCAGACCGGGTAGGACTCCCTCGTCACGGCCTCGATCACGAGGCCGATCAGCCCAAAGCCGTGATTGGAATATTTGAAGCGGGTGCCAGGTTCGATTGCGGTCGGCAGCTTCAATTCGGCGAGCAACTCTTTCGTGCCGAGATAGGGGCGGCTGTCGATGAACTGGCCGGAATCGGTGCCGTCGCGCGTCAATCCCGCGCTGTGCGACAGCACTTGCGCGATCGTCGTCTCGGCGACGCGCGGATGCAGGCCGCCGACATAATCGCCCACGGGATCGTCGAGCCGGATCTTGCGCTGCTCCCGCAGCTTCATGATGCCGGCCGAGGTGAAGCTCTTGGAGTGCGAGGCGATGCGGAAGCGGTGGCGTGGGGTGAGCTTCTCGCCGGTATCGAGATTGGCGAGGCCGAACGCATGCTCGGCGACGACCTCACCGCGATGGGCGAATGCGACGATGACGCCGGGCTGCTGGATTGTCGTCAGTTGGAATTCGATCCAGGAGCCGATGTAGTCGATCGCGGATCGCAGCCACGTGTCCATTGCACACCAATCTGCAGGGAAGATTGGTGGCGGAGGCTAGCCGAGAAAGCGGAACGGGCACAACCCGAAAGGTCGTGCCCGTCGACTTCGTTCAAGGATACGATGTCTCAGTAGACCAGCGTCGCGCCGGTCGGCTTGTCGAGCGCTGCGGCAAGCGAGCGATACTCCGAGCTGTCGGTGCCGGCAAGCGAGGCGATCTTGTTCAGATGATACTGCGCCTGTTCGCGGTTGCCCTGTTCGAGCTGCCAGAGGCCGTAATACTGCCAGGTGCGGACGTGGTTCGGATCGTCCTTCAGCGCCAGCTCGTAATAGACCTTCGACGACTGGTAGTCGCCGAGCTTGCGATAGGAGTAGCCGATCAGATTGGCGACGTCGGCGACGTCGTCGCGTTTGAGCGACTTCAACTGGCCGATCGCGCCCGTGTAATCGTGATTGTCGTAGATCGCGGTGTAGGCGGTGCGATAGGCCGCAAGGAACTTGGGATCGCTGACGGAAGAGCTCTTCTTCTTGCCCTTTTTGGACGAGCTATCCGACTTCGGCGGCGAGGACGGCTCGTCGCTGCCTGCGGCATAGGCGCTCGACAGTACCGGCGCCGCCGCCAGCGTCATGGCGACGAGGCCTGGCACAACAAGCATTGAGAGTTTGCGCATCGAAATTCTCCCGTATGGAACGTGGCGATCCTACACGATTGCCCGAAGACCAGAACCCCCATCGCGCAAAAACATTCCCGCTTCGCACGATCTATTCGCCCGGTCGCTGATGACAAACTTGTCATCCAGATGAACGGAAGCCTGCTGGGGACTTCAGACTGGGTTCAATGTGCCCCGCCTAGGCTGCGACCTACGATCGAAAGGTGGGCGAGAGGGCGCCGCCTCGAGATCCTTCCAAGAGGAGACCACCATGTTGAAGACCATCTCCGCAGCCTTGCTCGCAGCATCCGTGATCGCAGCCCCGGCCTTCGCTGCCGAGGCCGGAAAGTCCGCCACGACTGCCTCGGTGATCAAGGCGGACCAGAGCCAGACCAAGGCGTCGACCACCGCCGCGAAACCGGACGCCGGCGTCAAGGCCGATCTCAAGCCTACGGACGTCAAGGCCACCGACGCCAAGGTGGATCCCAAGGTGGATGCCAAGTCGAAGGCGATGAATGCGAACGCCGCGGTCACCACCGGCGAGCACAAGACCGTGCGCAAGGATCGCCATGATCACAAGCAGGTCACGGCCAAGGAGTCGCAGAAAGCGCAGCCGGACGTGACCAAGCCGGCGGCATCAGACCAGCGCAACTGACGGCTGATCCCGCGCGGCGGCATCCCTGGCATTGCCCCGCCGCCGCGCGCGGACTTCAGGCCCGGTCCGCTCGCCCAGTCTCGTGCGAAAGCCCGAGGTGCCGGCGGCGGGCCGGTGCGCTGCTTGCGCCGCGGCAAGCGAATTCCCTTCGTGCAGGCTTGGAGCTAGAACGTCTCCTGATCTGATCTGATCGAGCGGAGAGCGGGGCCTGTGGGGCGGTTGGCGAGATGTGCGGTGATAGTGGCATTGCCCTTGGCGCTTGCGGGCTGTTTCGGCAGCGACGGTGACCGTCCAACGCTGATGGGCGGGACCCAGGCCGGCGGGCCGCAGCCGTTTCCCGACAACTTCCGGAGCGACACGCTGGCTCTGATGCGGACCTATCTCAACAATCCGGTCGGCGTGCGCGACGCCAGCATGGCCGAACCGGTGCAGCGCGAGGTCGGCGGCCGGCAGTTCTATGTAAGCTGCCTGCACTTCACCCCGCGCGAGACCGATGGCAGCTACAAGGCCATGCGCGAACGGGCCGTGATCTTCGTCAACGGCCGGGCGGACCGCGTGGTCGACCGGACCAGCGATCTCTGCGCCGGTGCGGTTTACGCCCCCTTTCCGGAACTGGAAAAGATGACGCGGTAGCGCAAAGCCCGCCTTCATCGCCTGATGTTAGATAGACGCAGCCGGAGCCGCTGGATCACATTTCGGCGAGCTTTGAACGAGGTGATTTCCTCTTGAGACGAATCGTTGCGCCAAGCCTTGTGAACGCGACAAAAACAGTTAGCTCTGGGGTGGTGTGACGGAACAAAATCGCGTTGTTGCCACCCCGTCACAGTGACGAACGATCAACGTTCCGGCATCGCCGCGAGGCAACCCAATTCACGCCACGTTGTTTCCTGAGTGTCGTTATGAAAGAACGGGGACGATCATGAAATCGATTTTGCTGGGTGCAGCCGCTGTGCTTGCGCTGGCCGCGCCGGGCGCCGCCGCGGACATTCAGCCGCGCACCTACACGAAGGCTCCGGCCTATACGCCGCCGCAGGTCATTTACAACTGGACCGGTTTCTACATCGGCGGCCATGTCGGCGGCGCGTTTGCAGGCGACAACAGCTTCCAATCCAGCGACGCTCGCTTCATGGGCGGCGTGCAGGGCGGCTTCGACTACCAGTTCGCGCCCAACTGGGTGGTGGGTATCGAAGCTCAGTATTCCTGGCTGCCGACCAACAACAACGGTGCCACCTTCCCGCTGGGCACGCAGGTGACCTCCAACACCGACCAGATCGGGTCGGTGACCGGTCGCATCGGCTACACCTGGGGACCGACGCTGCTATACGCCAAGGGTGGCTATGCTTGGCGCAATAACGGCCTTGGCGTGAACATCGCCGGGGTGCCGCAGGCCTTCACCACCACCGGCAACAACAAGGACGGCTATACCGTCGGCGCCGGCCTCGAATACATGTTCGCGCCGAGCTGGTCGGCCAAGGCCGAGTACCAGTACTACAATTTCGGCAGCACCACCTTTACGTCCGGCCCGGCCGACATCGTCGGTGCCCGCGGCCGGGAGGACGAGCATACCGTCAAGGTCGGGGTGAACTACCGCTTCGGCTGGGGCGGTCCGGCAGGCTCCCGCTACTGACTGCCAGCGGCGATCGAAGACCCGACAAAGGCCGGCTCCGCCGGCCTTTGATTTGCCGGTTTGTCAGCCGATTGTTTGCTTTGCGTGAACCATCTGGCGCGTCATTTGCTTGCAAATGATGGCTGGCGCGCCTTCTCACGCGCGTCATGGGGGCGGGGTAAAGCAAAAATAATTTTTGCGATCTACGGAACTCGCGCTCCGGAACGCGTTATATGACATTTATCGGGCTGGTGGGACGACGGACATGCGTATCTTGGTGTCGGCAGTGGTGCTCTCATGCTTCTCTCTCCTGCCGTGCTCTGCACAGACAATCCTCAGATCCGAGCCTCTGATGCTGGCACCTTATGAGGTGGCCTTCGTCAAGGATGCTTCCTGTCCGTCGGGCAAGGTCATGAAGGTCACCGGCGCCATCCGTGGGTTACATCGCCGCAAGACCTGCGTGGCCATGCCGGGCGAGCAGGCCTCGCTGGCGGCCGCGACGCCCTGAGCCCCGCTCCGGTTTCGTGCCGGACTCAGGAATTCAGCTCAAGCTCCATCCTCGCCTGCTGGTCGGCCTCAGCCTTGTTCTTGGCGGGGTCCTCGCCTTGGGCTGCCTGGCACGGGGCGATCTCGTAGCCGTTGTCGAGCACCCGGCGCGGTCCCGGCCGCTCGTCGTCCGCAACCACGTCCACGACGAGACCGCTTCGCTGCGCAAGCTTCCAGACGTCGGACTCACTGGGATAGGCCTTGCTGATCTGGGCATCGTTGCAGAACAGGGCGTAGGGCATTCTTCCCGCTCCAAGAAACCCGGTCAACGAGCTTGCCCGGCCAGGGGTTCCGGCCCGCCGCCAGATCACGGAGCCGTGATCGGCCGCCGCTGGTCCTTGAGTCCTTAACGAGTCCTAAATCCCGGAAAAAAGAATCCCTGGGACTCGTCGCCCGGAATCAGCGGATGTTTTCCGCCATGACGAGCGACCTGAAGACATCCTGCGGGCACATGCTCCTGCCGCTCACGCTGGCGCTGCTCGGCGCCTGCGCGGCCAATCTCTGGCTGGTCTGGTCCTGGCTATAGGCCTTTGACCGGGCGCTATTTTTTGGCCGGGGGACCGGCGTCGCGGATGGCGGCACGCAATCTGGTCAGGGTCGCCGTACAGTATTCCTCACGCTCGCGCTCGAAGCGCTCCTGATGCTTCCGGAAACTGGCAAGGCGAGCCTGCATCTCGGTGCGGAAATCGCCGCTTGCCCGCGCCGCGAGAGGTGCGGGCCGGGGCGGAAGCGGAACTTGTGGCGGCTCGACCTCGACGGCGGCCGCCTCCGTGGCGACGATCTCCACCGCGACGGGCGAGCCAACCGCGGGCGCATCCGGCTGCAGGGCGTCATCCTTCCTGCCGGTTACCGATTGGACGAAGGCCAGCGTCTGCGCGATCAGTGCGTCGCGCTCCTTGATCCATTTCATGATCCACCTCAGCCGCGCTCATTCCAGCAAAGCGGCCGCATCGAATCAAGGAGGTTCGAAAGGGATTGCATATTTTTCCCGATCGCCCGACATTGAGAGAATGGTTGCGGGAGAAGAACGGTCGGACGAAGTGGAGGGGCTGAGGCTCATCCGCGCGTTCCTGTCGCTGCCGCCCGACAAGCGGGCGGAGGTGATCGCGTTCGCGGAAGAATTGGTGCGTGCCCACGCCCTGACCACGGAGGGCAGGGAGGCCTCGCCGCGGTGAGCGCTACCGCTCGCGGGGATTGACGTTGGGCTCGAACGGCGCGCCGACCACCCGGACTGGAGCCTGGAGCGATGTCCGGGAGACGTCGATCACGGCTCTCTCGGCGACGCGCTTTTCAGGGGCCGGCACCAGCTCCGGCCCGAGCAGCGTCAACGTGCCGGCCACGGCGCCACAGCACAGCATCACTGTCACCAGCAGAATGATGTTTCGGTTTTCTTCCCTGATCCGCATGGGTCAAGAACGAGCGACGCACGTCTTTGGTTCCGGTCCGGCATTTCATCGACCTATCGTGCCAGCAGAAAACCCATTGCGATCGCGAACAGCACGGCCGTCATTACGACAGCCGCAACCGCACCGGCGGCGATCCTAGCTTTCTCTTTGACCGTGGTGGGACGCATCGTACACGCACGCTACCTCATGTTGAACTCGGATCCAAATTATGATCTGTAGCGGCGCCTGCGATGCGCGCGGCCAACATCCACTCCTGAAGGTCTGCCTATGAACGAGGACGTCAGCGACGGCTGGGCCGCGTCCGCGGCCGCCTGGATCGTCGAGCAGGGACAAGATGGCGACTATGGTCGCCGTTTCGTGCTGGACGCGCCGATGAAGGAGCGCATCGAAGGGCGCGGCTTCAGCAACGCGCTCGACGTCGGCTGCGGGGAAGGGCGCTTCTGCCGCATCATGCAGCGGGCCGGCATCCGCACCACCGGTATCGATCCGACCGAGGCGTTGCTCGCGCGCGCCCGCGAGCTGGACCCGGACGGCGACTATCGGCTCGGCCGCGCCGAGACGATGGAGGTCGATGCGAGCTTCGATCTGGTCGTCAGCTATCTCAGCCTGATCGACATGCCCGATCTCGATACTGCGATCGCAAGGATGGTGGCGGCGCTGCGCCCGGGCGGTACGCTGCTGATCGCCAACCTGACGAGCTTCAACACCGCCGGCCAGCCGGACGGCTGGACACGCGATAGCGAGGGCGAGATGCGCTTCGCCATCGATCACTACATGGACGAGCGGCCGATCTGGGCCGCCTGGCACGGCATCCGGATCCAGAACTGGCACCGTCCGCTCAGCACCTACATGACCCTGTTGCTCGATCACGGTCTGCAGTTGCGTCTGTTCGTCGAGCCGCAGCCGACAGGCGGCAGTCCCGAGCAGGTCGCCCGTCATCGCCGCGTGCCCTTCTTCCACGTCATGGAGTGGCAGAAGCCGGCCTGAGGGCAAGGCAGGTGATTTCGGCGGCGACGCATCGCCTGTACACTGGCTCATGACTTGCTTGAGGCTCGTCCGATGATCTCCTGTCGTCCTCCCGTGCTCGCCCATGAACGTTTCCTTGCCGACCGCGAGAACTTTGCCGGCCTCGATCTCGCCTCACGGTTCGAGCGCATCGAGCGGACCAATCTTTGGGGCGCGGCCACTTCGGTATCCGGCCTCGGCTCGGAGGATTCCGCGACCGCCGCGATCCGCGAGGCGCTTCCTGCACTGCTGCAACGGCTCCGCGTGCGCTCGCTGCTGGATGCGCCCTGCGGCGATGCCGGGTGGATTGGCCGGCTCGAGCTCGATGTCGATTACACCGGCATCGACATCGTGCCGTCGCTGATCGAGGCCAACCGCCGGCGTGTCGCAGACGGCGCTTTGCCTGGCCGGTTTCTCGTCGCCGACATCACGCGCGATGCATTGCCGCGTGCGGACATCGTTCTCTGCCGCGACTGCCTGGTGCATCTGAGCTTTGCGAACATCGATCGCGCCCTCGCGCAATTTCGGATGAGCGGGGCGTGCTTCCTGCTGGTCACCACCTTTCCCGAATGGGACGGCAACCGCGATTGCGAAGACGGCGACTGGCGGGCGCTCAACATGGAGAAGGCGCCGTTCGACTGGCCCGCGCCGGACGCGCTGATCAACGAGCATTGCGAGGAGGGTGATGGTGGCTGGCGCGACAAGAGCCTCGGGCTCTGGCGGCTGGAGGATGTCGGATGATCGATGCCAGATGCAGTTGCGGCGCTGTTTCACTTTCGCTTCGGGGACCGACCAGGCTGGTCGCGGCATGTCATTGCATCGACTGCCAGCGGCGAACGGGAGCGCCCTTCGGTGTCGGTACGTTCGACCCGGTCGAAACCGTCAGGATCGATTTCCGGTATGCTGAAGGAGTGCGTTCGAGGGATCGAAACATGCTTGGGTCGAGATCGGCGGCTCGGGTGTCGAGCACTTCGAACAGAGCAGCGCAGCAAGAGTTCAGGTCGAGGCTGGAGCATCGAGCGCTGGTGCCGGCGCGGCCGGTGTTCGGTCAGGGGCGCGGCCTTGCGTTAGACGGCGTTCCTGTTGTCTGTATCGGTTCACCGGGAGCACGGTCCAGCGGCGGGTGAGGCCTCGCAAGTCCTACCGTTCCGGGAGGTGCGTCGTTGCTGGCGGTACGGGTATTGACGCGCTCTAACGTGACTGTCGATGCAACCACAATGGCGATGGCCAAGGCGACAGCGGATAGGGCTAAGGCTGCTCGATCATTCGGGTCCATCGCCAGACCTCCGCGAGACGGCTCTGTGGCAAAAGGATAACGCAGAACCGATGATTTGGTTCTTGCGTCAGGCCACGACGCGGTCTCGGCAAAATCCATGGTGCCGGCTGAGGGGATTGAACCCCCGACCTTCGGTTTACAAAACCGCTGCTCTACCGCTGAGCTAAGCCGGCGACGCTTGAAAGCGGAGCGGGGCCCGGCATATGCGCCGGTTGTCCGCCCGGGCGTCGCAATATCAGACTTGGTCGGAAAGTGCCAGAACCCGCGATGATTGATGCAGGCACGAAACAGGCGGCCCGAAGGCCGCCTGGTTCATCGCGCTCACTTTCGTTGCCCTATTGGCAGATGTGCCGGCGGCCGTCTTCGCCCTTGAACCAGGTCCCGGGCGTACAGACGAAGCCGTTGCGCTGGGCGTAGGTGCGGTTGTCCCATCCACGATTGTTCCAGCCGCGGTCCCACGAATTGTCATAGGCGTAGGAATTGTCCCAGGCGCGGAATGGGGCGGAGGCGATCGCGCCAGCGGTGCCGATCGCGGCACCGGCAACGCCCGCGGCGACGTCGGTCGGCCAGAAGCCGGTGCGGCTCCTGTTCCAGTCGTTATTCCAGTCGCTATTGGCCTGACGATAGGACGCGCGGCGATGCCGATAGCCGCTATCGGTGTACGGGTTTCCGGGGCCGAGGTTCTGGCAGCTGGCGTTGGGGAATTGCGCCGAGCAGCGGCCGGGATTGGTGACGACCGCCTGCGCCATGGCGGAGCCTGCCAGCATGGTCGCTGCAATCGCCGTGGCCCCGAGAAGCTTGATGTTCATGGTTGTTCGCTCCCATTTTGTTGACGGGAGCTAAACGCTGACGGCGCAGGACGTTCCGATGCAACCGTGGGATTTTCGCGAGCAAATAGTCAAACGGATGTGAGCGCGGCGGCGCTGTTCCGGCGGCGGAGCGCGCGCCGTTAACACTTCGCTAGCTTGCTTTGCAGCATTTGAGCGGCGCGCAACCCTTACGCATTAGGCTTACCGGAAATTGGTGAGCAGGCCTTAACCCTCTCTGCGTTGCGATCAGATAGCGTGGCGCCGGACAACCGGGATCCTCTCATGCGCGCTGTGATGCTCGCCGCCTTTCTCATCGGACTACCTGCAACGGTGTTTGCCGAATCCGAAATCGTCGTTCCGGGCCGTCCCGGCGTGCCGATCATCATCAACAACATCGATGCGTCCTACGCCGTGGTCGAGGGCGTCTGGGGCCTGGGCAAGAACCAGCAGGTGCAGCCCACGATCTATGGCGGACGCTATATCGCAGAGCGGCAGCCCGATAACGTCGGTCATTATTATCCGACGCTGGGCTTGCGGCCCGGCTATGGCCGGCTCGAGGTCGAGCCGCCTGCGAACCGCAAACTGCCGAAACCGGCCGAGAGCTACCACGAGAGCTGGGGTGCGTCGTCCGCGCCGCTGCCCGTGCAGATGGACCCGCCCGTCGATCCTCCGCCGGTGATCTACGCGCCCGAGATCAACGAGCGTCCACGGCCGCCTCGGCCGCGGCCGCACACAGAGCTGCCCGGCAGGCCGCCGGGTTGAAAAACGTAAATCGAAAAAACGGAAATCAACAGGAGAGAGTAATGCGTCAGATGATTTCGGGACTGGTCGCGGCAGCTGCCGTGACGTTCGCAGCCACCGCGCCCGCCGCGGCCTGCGGCTTCACCACGTGCGCGCCCGTTGCGCCGGTCTATTCCGGCTGCAACACCGGCTGCGGCGGCTATGGGTATGGCTACGGCTACGGTTATGGCGCCTATGAGCGTCTCGCCGAGCCGACCACGCAGTATTACTACGTGAACCAGGGCCCGACCTATACCGGTCCGGGCGCGTTCGCGCCGTATCCGACCTACCGTGAGGATGCGGTCGTTGCGCCCGCCAATTACGGCTACGGCTATCGTGCCGCCGCGGTCGCGCCGCCGGCCGCTTACCCCTATCGCCGCCCGTACTACCGTCCGTATCGTTACGGCTACGGCCCCCGCTACGGCTATCTGCCGCGCGTGCACTACGGCCACGGTCCGCGCTATGGCTACGCTCATCGCCACGGCTACGCCTATCGCAACGCGCCGCATTATCACGGCGGTCACCGCGCGCTGCGCCGCCATTACTGATCTCTGATCGGGTCGAGATTTGCGAAGCGCCCGTTCGCGTGATGCGGACGGGCGCTTTGCTTTATCTTCAAAACAACCCCATGCACAGTAGCCGGGAACAGTGAAATCAAGGACTTGAAGCGCAATGAGCCCGACATGAGCGATCCTCGCTCACTGGCTCGTTGTTCGAGCCCCAATTTCGGAAAAACAGAGATTTCGATTGATCCGTCGGGCAAAACAGGCGTAGTATGGCATCGTCCGGATATGCGCGGCGCTAAAGCGCTAGCTAGCGCTTCATCAGCCCCAGCCGGCTCGCGCCGACGTAGAGCGCGAGCACGGCGGCGTTCGAGACGTTGAGGCTCTTGATCTCGCCGGGCATGTCGAGCCGGGCTACGACGCTGCAGGTCTCGCGGGTCAATTGCCTGAGGCCCTTGCCTTCGGCGCCGAGCACGAGTGCAAGCGGCTGGCGCAACACGACATCGCTGATATCCTCGCTGCCCTCGCTGTCGAGGCCGACGGTCTGGAAGCCGCGATCGTTCAGCGCGGTGAGTGCACGGGCGAGGTTTTGCACGGTGATCATCGGGACCAGCTCCAGCGCGCCGGAGGCGGCCTTGGCCAGCACGCCGGTCGCTTCCGGACTGTGCCGCGCAGTAGTGACGATCGCCTTCACCGCGAACGCTGCGGCCGAGCGCAGGATGGCGCCGACATTGTGGGGATCGGTGATCTGGTCGAGCACCAGCACCATGCCTTCCTGCGTCAGGGTCTCGATATCCGGCGAGGGCAGGGGATCGGCCTCGGCCAAGAGGCCCTGGTGCACGGCATCGGGCGACAGCAGCCGGTCGATCTCCTGGGGCCGCACGATCTCCGGCGCCACGCGGGCCTCGATGTTCTCCTCCGCAAGGCGCCTTGCGGCGTTCTCGGTCAGCGTCAGCTTGCGGATCCGGCGCCGAGGGTTGGCCAGCGCCATGGTGACGGTGTGCCAGCCATAGAGGATGACGGGTCCGTCGAGCTGCGAATCACGGTCGCGCCACGCCGAGCGGCCGGCCGATTTCCCGGGCCGGTTGAAGGGCTTAGCCCCGCCGCGAGCCCCCTTGGGGCCGAATTTTCGATCCTTCATGGGCTCGCTTCTGTCATGGGTTCCGGAATATGGCAATTTCGGTGGCTGCGAGGGCGATTTTAGCTGTCCGCCTCGGTTGACTTTGCCCCACCGCATCGCCCATAAACGCGCCCGGTCGCGCCCCGATCCGGGTTGTCGCGGCCTTCACGTTCCATGGCCGACTTCGGTCGCCGGCAAGGTCCGGCCCGATTGTGCTGCCGTCGAGCGGGGGAGTGTCCCGAGTGGCAAAGGGAGCTGACTGTAAATCAGCCGCCTCATGGCTTCGCAGGTTCGAGTCCTGCCTCCCCCACCAGCCTTTCGCTAGTGGGTTGATTTGTCTGAATTTTATCAGACGACGCCCTTACTTTCAACTCCGGTGCGGGAATAGATTTCAGCTTTTCCGCCGCTTTCTTCGCGAGCCGAGCCCGGTTCGCAGTCTTCGTGTAGTGTGCCGCCATGCGCCCGCCAGTCCATCCGAAGATGGCATCCAGCTCGGCTTCCGTGGCGCCGTTCTCAGCCGCAATGGTGGCCGCGATCTTCCGCACACCATGGGCGCTCTTCTTCACGCCGGCTGCGCTGGCGGCCTCGGAGAAGGCGTTGCCGAAGGACTCCTTCGTGAAGGAATGGCCGCGCTCGCCGACGATCCACGTCTCGGTCCCGATCGGGCCGACATCGAGCGTTGCTTGCAGCACGTCCAGGATCGGCAAGACGACCAGGATCGTCTCCTGGCTCTTCTCGGTCAGTATCTCGACATGGCCGTTCTTGATGTGGCCGGGGCCGACTTCGGCGGCATCGCCGCGGCGCAGGCCGGTATAGAGCAGCACGTCAATCCAAACCCGCTGCGGCGTTCGTGAGCGAGGCCGAGCATGGTTCGCTCTATGTCGGCTCGCCGGAAACGGTGGCGCGGAAGATCGCGAAGACGGCAAAGGCGCTCGGGATCTCGCGGTTTCAGCTGAAGTACTCGGCCGGGCCGCTGCCGCACGAGAAGCTGATGCGGAGCATCGAGCTCTATGGGCGGAAGGTGGTGCCGATGGTGCGGGAGATGATGGGGTAGCGTACGTTGAGAGCCAGTCCGCCTACGCCCTGTGGGCTACGGCGCGGCAGCCTTCGCTCACTTCGCGCCACGAGCACTTATGCTGGCTTGCCGAGCCGTAGCTCGCGAAGCGGTAGGTGGCCCACGTTCGGATCCAGTCCGCCTACGCCCTGCGGGCTACGGCGCGACAGCCTTCGCTCGCTTCGCGCCACGAGCACTTATGCTGGCTTGCCTGCACGAGCAATTCGCCGAATACCGGGTCAACGGCGAATGGTTCCTTTTCTCCACCCCTATCCGCGACTGGATCGCGCAGGACGAAGCAAGGAGATCAACATGACCGACCTCACCGAGACCCGCTCCATGCTGAAGAAGCTGGCGATGGCGCACGGAGCCGAGACCGCGATCGGCCGCGCCTGCCACAACCTGCTGGAGATGACGGAGAACTACGCGAAGGCGATCGGCGCCGACCAGCGGCAGAACCTCCGGACCAACATCGAGCGCGAGAAGACCAGGCTGAACGAACTCGTCAGTCAGGCTCATTGAGCAGGGGAAAACATTCATGACGATAGACGAGATTGAGAAAGCCAGCCGTCCGCTTAGAAATCAGTGTTTGAAATGACCGAGATCTTGAATGCTTGTCCGACCGGGACTGCAAAATATTCGGGATTACCAGCGGCGAGCGGCTTGTTGGATGTCGTCGCCGTCGGGCTGGTGCCAAACTTGATCGAGCAGGTCGATGTGCATAGGACCCGAACGATGTTCGTGGATGCGTTGAATGCTGCGGACGACGCGACACCACCGCTGTAGTCTACCGGAGGCTGGTCGGTAATCGCTGGCTCGCTTGCGACCTGCACAAGTTGCCCGATCGCAAGGCCGGTGTTGGTGTATTCCGAGATGTACATCTTGCTGGCGGCAAAGGCCGGCGAAGAGGCAAGCACAAAGAGTGCCGCCGCAAAGAACTTGCGAAGCATGGTGGGTCTCCGATGATGTAGAGAGTTAGATGAGTTGCTTTTTCCAATAGAGCGAATTATTGAACGCCCACCGGCATTCCGGCTCAAAGAGCCGATATCCGGCACGAATGAAGTTGTTGGCCGAATAGACGGTGTCGGTGGTCTCTGAGACGAGAAATTCCCAGCCGATTGACCGAGCCTTGCGCTCGCGAACCTTGAAGAACCGCAACTGTAGGCCGTTGCCGCGGTGCCCAGGCGCAACACCGGCCCGCTTCAGATAGCCCGCGTTCTTGTAGCGCTGCGACGGCACCATGCCCGCGAACCCGACCGGCTCCTTCCCGAGATAGGCCAGCCACCAATAGCAGTGGAAGCCATCGAGCTCGCCGTCAGTAAGGTCAGGGAAGTCTCCGGTCTCGCGATTGAACGCGCGGATGATGTCGGCTACCTCATCGTCAGAGGCGTCGACTTCGCGGATTCGATAGGTCACACTCGCCCCCGCTTCCACGTCAGGAACTCGGACGCCTCCTCAAGATCAGCAAAGCACCTGATGCGGCCAACATCATCGCGGGTCGGGTCGATCACAGCGGTGATGGAGGCGCCGAACTTCTGGCTGGGATAGCCAAGCTGGTCAGCATAGGAGTCTATGAACTTGTACCCGCGGGCTCGGATCAGATGATAGACGAAGCCGCGCTGAGCATTTTCGCTCTGGTTGATCGCCCATTCATGCTTGTGGCCGCAGGCGAAGATATCGGCTTGCTCAAGCAGCATGGACGCCTTCTGCGGCCCGTGCATCTTGTTCCAGATGGAAGAGCCTGGAAAGTCGTGAGCCGCATGGAAGCGGACGCGTTGACCGTTCGGAAACGCGATCTGGAAGCGTGATTGCCAGTCTTCGACCGGGACCGTCGGCCGTGCATTGGCCTTGATCAGATATGGCCCATCATTCCATGCGTCATGGTTGCCGAGAATGTGGCAGAGCCACTTGATGTTGCAGTCCTTCAGAATGTACTTGGCAAGCTTCCATGCCTGCTTCTTTGACATTTCCTGATCGGCGTAGAGGCGGACGAGTCGACCCACCCAATTATCGGTAAGATCGCCGATATTTACGGCATAGAGGCCCTCGGTGCGCTCCAGAATGCCGATATCACGGCGCAGCAGCGGCCAATTGCAGCCGTTGTTGTCCACGTGCGGGTCGCCCATGAAGCAGACTGCCATAGGCTTGTTCGATTTGACCTTGATCTCCATCCAGCGCCGCGCATCACGTGCGCTCAGATGGCTCTCAAACCTCTTGCAGGCCTGCTCTATGAGATCTTCCGCAGGAAGCTCACTGGACGGCAGGTCCGGGAAAACGATCTCGTCGGCCTCCAGAGCAGCCTTGGAGCCCAATCCGCGCTCATTATAGAGTTTGATGCGCGATTTGAGCTGCGGCACCGTGATGCCGATTGAGTTGGCAGCCTCGGTTTGGCTCTTGATGACGATGTAAGCGAGGCCTGCCGGTGGCAGTAGAAGAGCCGTGTCTTTGGAGAATGCCTCCAGGTACGGCAGCCACCACGGACTGGCGATAGCCGACACAGCGGCGACGTCGGTGAACCTTGACCGATCCTGACGTGATCCAGGTGACATGCTTCCTAGTCGGGGCCTTGTCGTCGGCAGCCTCCGAGTGCTGGTATATCATCGCCAAGAAGAATGGCTGGAGCACCTGATGGGAAGCTTCTTCGCCTCGCTCCTTGGCAGCGCTGGCTTGAAAGCTTTAGTGGATGCGTTTGCGGGCCCGGTAGAGTCTATTTTCCACGACTATATCCAGGGAAGGATCAGCAAGGAGCAGCTTCAGGAGAAGCTTCAAGAGGCGATACTTGCGGCATTCTCTCAGGTTGAAGCGCAGTATCTCGACTCCATCACGAAGACCTACACGGCGTTTATTCAGGTCGCGGCGCAAAACCCTGCCATGGTCAAGGCATGGTCTGTCGTTCTGTATTCGCAGCTTTTCGTGCTCTTCTGGCACCAGTTCTGTATCCCCGCCATCGTGGCTCTAGGGGTCGTCGACAAATACCCGAAGGCGGCCCTCCTGATCAGCACGTCGGCGCCCAGGCTCACCGCAAGGGGCTGGGACGAGCTTTGCGAGGCCAGCAAGGACATCCCGACCATCGGGCTTCAGTTCTCGGTCCATGAAAGCACGGACGAGGCTCGCGACGCCCTGATCCCGTTCAAGGGCAAGATGAGCCTCCGCGAGATCGTCGTGGCTGGCGAAGGCTGGTATGACCTGACCGGACGGAATCCGTTCTTCAACTATTGCGCCCATGACGGGAACGAGACGGACGCCGATGCCGACCGGATCGCGCGTCTGTTCAACCCCTCCGTCTTCTGTGCCACGGTCTCCGTGGTTTGCGAGCGATCGGAAGGACTGCCGGCCACGAACCAGCACCAGCGCGATCTTGCGACGTCATTCGCTTCCCGCTTGGTCCAGCGCGGCTTCGACGTTCGCGTGTTCGACCCGGCCGGACAGGACACCATTGGCGGCGGCTGCGGTCAGCTCTGGTTCGTCCAGCAGTGGATGAAGGACCACCCGGATCAGGTCAGACCGAGCATCGGGCACGGCATGCCAGAAGTCCACGCGCCAGCCGCATAACCGTTGTCTTCGCAACAGGGGGTACGTGAAAATGGCTGACGCTATCGACGTTGCCGACAAGTTCATGCACATGGCTGAGCGCGCGTTCAAGCAGCGCGACGATCTGGCGAAAGAGCTAGAAAAACTCAGCTTGGCGTATGTCAACTTGCTGGAGATCGGGCGAGATCGCATCGTCGCGCTGGGCGGTTCTTGCGATCCAGTCCATATGATGGAAGCGGGCGACCCCTCGCTCCGCCGGGCACGCGAGGCCCTCGCTCGCCATGCTGTGGGAGGATCGGGCCAGTGAGCAGAGAACGCGCGCGCCCCTGGCGCAATCCGACACCGCTCGAAGGCTTCACCCCAGAATGGCTCGGGCAGTTCGACACATTCGAGGATTGGGTGAACCATGCGTCACGCGCGCTCACGGAGCTGACACTCGAAGGCGGCATCGGTAACACCGTCGCGGCTATCTGCGTCGATACCAAGGGGCGCCGTTGCTCCTGCGGCCACGAGTTCATGCGGGCTCGCGATGATGGCTCCTTCCCGATCCGCTACTTCATCACGGGCACCGTTGCTCTGTCTTCAGATCAGTGAAACTGCAAACACAGGAGAACTAGCATGAGCATTCAGACACAAACCCTTTCGACCGAGGCCCGCAACGGCATGAGTTACCGTCGCGAGATCTGGTCGATGGAAGGCAACGACCCAGTGGAGATGGACGCCGTCTACAATGCCCACGGCGTCTACGTCGGCGACAAGGAGACGGCTGACTTCCTTGCCGACAAGGGCATCCTTCCCGAGCCCCGCACCGAGCAATCAAGCGTGTGCAGCATCGGTTTCAGCCACAAGGACCAGAAATGGTACGGCTGGTCGCATCGGGCCATCCACGGATTCGGCATTGGTGACGCCGTCAAGGATGGCGACTGCGCTTGTGAGAGCCTGCCGGTGGGCTTTGAGGCAAAGAGCATGGACGATGCGAAGCAAATCGCAATGGCCTTCGCTGCCAGCGTCTCGTGATCAGTGACCTCAAACAAGTGACGGTGTGAAAAATGACGCTCAAGATACCTGAGCTGCGCATGCCGACCGAGCTGGAGATGCGGGATGTCTCCATGCGCTGGTTCGAGCGCATCGGCCCTACGTTGATTGATCGCTGGCCGGCTGATTTGGCCGCACTATCAATGCCAACGGAGATCGTTCGCCTCCCGACCGAATTGATTGAGCCTATGTACGACATGAAGGGGAACGAGCCGCACCCCGACGTGCAGGCGTTTGCCGCGGAGTTGGACGCTAAGATTGGGTGGAAGCGCCGCTTCGTTCGGCTCAACAGCCGGTCCCCCAAGGACTCTACGTGGCCGTATGAGGTGGCTGCTACCATCAGCGGCAAAGAGGCGATGTCGATGCTGATGGGCTCCGAGCGAGCCCTGGACGACCTTTGCCGCTTCCGACACATTCCCGAGCATCCCGCCTACATTTGCTTGCGGGAGTGGGTGTACGGCCTCAACCCGCGCGACGAATACCGCTGCTTCGTCAAGGGCGGGAAGCTGATCGCCGTCACCAACTACGATTATCGCAACCCGTGGAGCGGCCCTGCAGATGGCGGCAAGGAGTTGCGCCAGCAAATAGACCGTTGGTTTGCTGATCACGTTCGACCAGCCCTACCCATCGATACGGTCGTGTTCGACCTTTGGGTACAGCGCGATGGCAAATTCTTGCTGATCGAGATCAACCCCTATGGCCTGAGCGATCCCTGCTACCTCAAGACATACGAGCGCGTCGAGAATGCCACAGGCTTCATCGAATACGGCTCATGCGCATTGACGTCGAAGGATGGCGCATGAGCCGTACACCTGCCCGTGTGACGCAAGCTGATGTCGCCCGCGCAATCCGCGCGGCGCAGCAATGCAACGCGGGCCGGGTCCGGATCATGCCGGACGGCACAATCACGATCGACCCGCTTCCGCCGAAATCTCGGGAACACGAAGAAAAGGAAGTTGCGCCCAAGCGGAGGATCGTTCTTTGATCGCCGCCATGCCCAGACCCAGGAAACCCCACCTCCACCGCGAGCGGAATCGGCACGGCACGCATGTCTGGTACGTGCGCAAGGGCCAAGGCCCGCGCTTCCGGCTGCGCGCCGAATATGGCTCGGACGAGTTCAATAGGCAGTACGAGCTCGCCATTCAAGGCAAGCTGCCGCAGCGCGGACAGGCGACCGCCGGCACGCTCCGCTGGCTTTGGGACGCCTATCGTAAGACTGATCCTTGGAAGGTGCTATCTGCGGCAACGCGAAAGCAGCGCGAGAACATCATGCTGCACGTCCTCAAGGCATCAGGCGATGAGCCGTTCGGCGCGGTCGGGAGCGAAGACATTGTGGCCGGGCTCGACCGACGCGCGGACACGCCTTCCGCAGCTCGCAACTTCCTCGACACGATGCGCGGGCTATTCCAATGGGCCAAGGCACGCGGGCATGTGCGGCGCGATCCGACCGCGGACGTGAAGCCCCCAAAGCGCCGCCGCAACGCCGGCTTCGCAGCTTGGACGCCTGCGGACGTGGAAGCCTATTACAAGCGCTGGCCGCTCGGGACTCGTCGCGCCCCATCGGCGGCCAGCCGCGCTCCTTGCCGATGCGGTCGCGCATGGCCTTGTAGTCGGGCCACAACTCCTCGCGCGCTTGCGCATCGGTCTCGGCGACGTAGCCCGGCGAATGCACGCCGATCGGCTTGGACGGGCGGCCGAACTCCCTGAAGGCGCGGTGATAGAGATCGACGTAAGGCGCAAAGCGCGCGGGATCGCCGCCGATGATCGCCAGCATCAAAGGCAGATCGTAATGCGCAGCGCGCACCACCGATTGCGGGCTGCCGCCGACGCCGATCCAGGTTTTGAGCGTGCCGTTCTCGACCGGCGGATAGACCAGCTGATCCCGCAGCGGCGGACGCAGCTTGCCTTCCCAGGTCACCGGCTGTTGCGACAAGAGCGCGGCGAACAAATCGAGCTTCTGCTCGAACAGCTCTTCATACTCGCGCAGGTCGAAGCCGAACAGCGGAAAGGATTCCGTGAACGAGCCGCGGCCGAGGATCACCTCGGCGCGACCATTCGATAGCGCATCCAGCGTGGCAAAGCGCTGGAACACGCGGATGGGGTCGTCCGAAGACAGCACCGTCACGGCGGAGCCGAGATGGATGCGCCTGGTGCGGGATGCGATCGCGGCCAGCACGGTCTCCGGCGAGGAGATCGCGAAATCGGCGCGGTGGTGCTCGCCGAGCCCGATGAAGTCGAGCCCGAGCTCGTCGGCCAGCACCGCCTCGTCGACGACGTTGCGGGTCACCTGCGCATGCGTGATCATGGCGCCGGACGCATCTGTTGTGACGTCGCCAAAGGTATCCAGTCCGAATTCGAGCGGTGCGGTCATCATTCAGGTCTCTGTGGAGGAACGATAAGACCTAATGGACGACGGCGAGCCCACAAGGTGGCTTTCGGAAATGCTCGGTTTCCGTTTGTAGGTCCTATCCCGAGATGCGAACTACCATCTTGCCGATCGCAGAGCGCGTCTGCATCGCCTTGAACGCCTCGCAAAAATCCTCCAGCGCGAAGACGCGACCGACCATAGGCTTCAGCTTGCCGTCGGCGAGCCAGCTCGTCAGCTCCGACATCAGGCGCTTCTGCACGTCGGGCTCGCGCACGGGAATCTGCGCGAGATCGACACCGAGCAAGGCGCCGCCTTTCAGAAGCGGCAGATTGAACGGCAGCGCGGGAATGGAGCCTGCGGCAAAGCCGACCACGAGATGGCGTCCGCGCCAGGCGATGGATCGAAATGCCTGCACCGAGATCTCGCCGCCGACAGGATCGAAGATCACGTCGGCGCCATGTCCTCCGGTCAATTCTTTCAGCGTGTCGCGCCAGCCGGCTTGCGTATAATCGACCACCGCGTCGGCGCCGCGCGCCTGCGCGAATTCGCGCTTCTCCGGTGTCGATGCCGCTGCGATTACCCGCGCGCCGAGCAGTTTGCCGATCTGCACCGCCGCGGTCCCGGTGCCGCCGGACGCCCCCAACACCAGAAGCTGCTCGCCTGGGACCAGCATGGCGCGGGCGCTCAGGGCATAGAGAGCGGTCAGATAGTTGGCGCGAAACGAGGCGGCGACCTCGGCCGCAACGCCGTCGGGCAACGGATAGATCGCTTCGGGATAGACGACGATCTCTTCGGCAAGCGCGCCCGAACGGGTCATGCCCATCACGCGCATGCCGGGTTGATAGCCGCCCGGCCTGCCGGGAGCTTCCTGCACCACGCCTGCGAACTCGGTCCCGGGAATGAAGGGCAGGGGATCCTTGGTCTGGTAGCGTCCCTCGATCTTCAAGCCGTCGACAAAGCCAATTCCCGCCGCCTCCACCCGGATGCGCAACTGTCCCGGCTCCATGACGGGCGGATAAATTTCCTTCAGCTCGATTTGATCAATCGGTGCGTATTGCTCGACGACAACGGCTTTCATATCGGACCTCGGTTGTTCCAGTTATCCTGACAGATCCCGAGACCAGCCTCTTGTGTCTACCGCCACATCCCGCGCATCTTCGCGCCGATATCGATCTTCGGCCCCTGCGCCGCGGTACGGGCCGCACGTGCGGCGGCCTTCGGCCAGGCGGTGCGCTCGAACAGATGGACCAGCTGCTCCGGGATGAAGCGGGTGCGCGAGGCGTAGACGTGGCGGTCGCCCTTGGCGGCCTGGCCGTGGACGAAGAAGCGCTGGGGAACGACGAGGTGGAGATCGTCCTTGGCGCGGGTCATCGCGACATAGAGCAGGCGGCGCTCCTCCTCGATCTCGGCGCTGGTGCCGGCGCCGAGATCGGACGGCATGCAGCCGTCGACGACGTTGAGCACGAACACCGATTTCCACTCCTGGCCCTTGGCAGAGTGGATGGTGGAGAGGATCAGATAGTCTTCGTCGCGCAGGGGCGGTCCGGATTTGTCGCTGGTCGCATCCGGCGGATCGAGCGTCAGCTCGGTCAGGAATTTTTCGCGCGAGGCATAGCTGCTCGCGATCTGCTCGAGCTGCATCAGATCGGCGCGGCGCGTCTCGGAATCCTCGTGGATGCGATCGAGATGCGGCTCGTACCAGAGCCGCACCCGTTCGAGATCGACCGGCCATTCCGAATAGCGCAAGTTTTCGACCGTACGGACGAAGTCGGTCCAGTCCTCGCCCGTGCGCGCCGGCCCCGGTAGCCGGCCGAGCGCGGCAAGCGGGTCGGTGCTCTCCGCCATCTGGTCGAGCACGCGCTGCGCGGTCGCAGGTCCAATGCCGGGCAAGAGATGCAGGATGCGGAAGCCGGCGACGCGGTCGCGCGGATTTTCGGCGAAGCGCAGCAGCGCCAGCACGTCCTTGACATGTGCGGCGTCGAGGAATTTCAGGCCGCCGAACTTGACGAAGGGGATGTTGCGGCGGGTCAGCTCGATCTCCAGCGGGCCCGAATGCGAGGACGTCCGGAACAGCACCGCCTGGTGCTTGAGCAGCATGCCTTGCTCGCGGTTCGCCAGCACCGCCTCGACGATGTAGCGCGCCTGGTCGGCTTCGTCGTGCACAGTGACGAGCTGCGGCTTCTGGCCGGAGGTGCGCTCGGTCCAGAGGTTTTTTATGAAACGCTCGCGGGCGAGACCGATGACGCCGTTCGCGGCCGACAGCACCGCCTGCGTCGAGCGGTAATTGCGGTCGAGCGTGATCATCTCCGCGCGCGGCGAGAAGCTTTGCGGAAACTCCAGGATGTTGCGCACGGTGGCGGCCCGGAACGAATAGATCGACTGCGCGTCGTCGCCGACCACGGTGAGGCCGCGCCCGTCGGGCTTGAGCGCCAGCAGGATCGAGGATTGCAGGCGGTTGGTGTCCTGATATTCGTCGACCAGCACGTGGTCGAAGCGACCGCCGATCTCTTCCGCGATCAGCGGATCGCTCATCATCTGCGACCAGTAGAGCAACAGGTCGTCGTAATCGAGCACGTGCTGGGCCTGCTTGGCCTCGACGTAAGCGGCGAACAGGCCCTTCAGCTCGGCCGCCCAGCCGCTGCACCAGGGATAGTGCACCCCCAGCACCTTCTCGATCTCCATCTCGGCGTTGACGCAGCGGGAGTAGATCGAGAGGCAGGTGCCCTTGGCGGGGAAGCGGCTCGCGGTCTTCGACAGTCCGCGCTCGTGCCGCACCAGGTTCATCAGGTCGGCAGAGTCCTCGCGGTCATGGATGGTGAAGGCGGGATCGACGCCGATCCGCTCGGCATATTCGCGCAAGAGCCGCGCACCGATGCCGTGGAAGGTGCCGGCCCAGGTCAGGGCATCGCGCATGATCGCGGCGTTGGTCTCGCCCAGCACCTTTCGGGCGATGCGCTCGACGCGGCCGGCCATCTCGGCTGCCGCGCGGCGCGAAAACGTCATCAGCAGGATGCGGCGGGGATCGCTGCCTGCGGCGATCAGATGCGCGACGCGGTGGGCCAGCGTGTTGGTCTTGCCGGAGCCCGCGCCGGCGATGACGAGCAGGGGGCCGCCCACGGTCGAGCCCTCGGCCACGCCATGCTCGACGGCGCGGCGCTGCTCCGCATTGAGCGTGTCCAGATATGTCGCCACGAATCGCCCCGGTGAAAGGATGAGAGTCGGCGATCCCGGCGCGAATCGCAATGCAGCTGGACGGGGACGAGTTTAGGATTTAGGGGAAGACGGCCCCCAGTTCCAGTGCACCCCATGCCCGACATGACCGAGCTCAAGCCCGACCAGTTCGAGATGCGACGGCTGGAATCGCTCAGCAACACCATTTTCGGTGTCGGCATGACGCTTCTCGCCTATGATCTGCCCAAGGCCGCTGTGTTCACCAGCGCGCCGGACTGGAACGATCTTGCCCGGGTCTATTCGGGCAAGCTGATAGGCTTTGCGCTCAGCTTCATCATCGCCGGCGTGTTCTGGATCAGCCATCACCGGCGGCTGGCGCGCCAGCCGGTCGGCAGCCGCGGCGACGTGATCCTCAACCTGTTCTTTCTGCTCTCGATCGTGCTGCTGCCGGTCACCAACGGCCTCTACACCAATTACGGCATGAGCAGCGCCGTCGCCGTGCTCTACGGCTTGCATTTGACCGCGATCGCGGGCCTCAACGCCTGGCTGTGGTGGACGATCCTGGGCGGCTGGCGCAGCGAAATGGTGGCCTCGCTGTTTCCGCTGCTGATGTTCATTCCGGGCACGATCGTTGCGGCGTTCGCGCCGCGGGTCGCGCCCTTCCTGTGGTTCATCGCTTTCGGCGGCATCGTGATCCAGCGCTTCCTTCCCAAGCGAACCGAGCCGGGCGCGTAGGACTCACCCCTCTGTCGCCCCGAACCCATCGGCCGGCACGTAAAGCTTGACCGGCCGGATTTCGTAGACCGCCGTCGGATTGACCGCACGCAGCTTCCGCGCCGCCGCGATTGCCTCATCCTCGGTGGCGCATTGCATCAGGTGGAAGCCCAGAAGCTGTTCCTTGGTCTCGGCAAACGGCCCGTCCAGCACCATTCCCGCGCCGGGGCCGCGCAACGTGCGGGCCTTTCGGGTCTCATCCAGGCGGGCCGCCGGCCCAAACTGTCCGCTTGCCCGGAGGGGCGCCTGAACCTCGATGACTTTGGCCACGACTGCGGCGTCCTGCTCCGGCGTCCAGGACAAGATCTCGTCTTCCACGTGATAGGCCAGGATGGCGTAGAGCATCGTCACCTCGTTTCTTTTCTGCGCAAGTCCCAAGGACGTGGCACGGCAGCCCGTGCCGACAATTCCGAAGCAAAATATTGCGTGGCCGGCAAGCGGCGAAACCGTCCCGAAACCCGATTGCGGCCTTGCCATGTGAACGCCGCCGGAACTGGTCGCGACTGATGGACCACAAACGACAAGCTTTTTGCTGGAGGCGGCAATGTCGGGTCATACCATCAAGATCATCTGCGACGCGCGGCGGGCGGGGCAATCCGAGCCGGCCGACCTGCACGACCAGGCCGGCCATCACCGCTACGGCAGCTCGGCCGAGAACGGCGGCGAGCGGATCGTGGAAAGCCGGCGCGGCAAACGGCCGCGCGCGCTCAACATCGGCGGCTTCTGATGCCTTTCGGCGAACCGGTGGTTCATATGAACGTCCTGCAATTGTCGATCGCGGCGATGCCGTTCCTGCTCGCAATCATGAGCCGGACGGGCAAAGCGGTCCGTTCCGTGCCTTCCGACGAGCCTCTTCACGGTGCTGCTTGGCGGCGAGCCGCACCGTGCAAGTCGTGGGCCCGGTGCCTCGGCATGCTGATCGCCGCCG
The DNA here is from genome assembly GCF_016031635.1 of Bradyrhizobium diversitatis. GTDB lineage: Bacteria > Pseudomonadota > Alphaproteobacteria > Rhizobiales > Xanthobacteraceae > Bradyrhizobium > Bradyrhizobium diversitatis. The sequence goes on along the minus strand of NZ_JACEGD010000021.1, from coordinate 24,547 downwards.
TCGCGCCGCGCGAGCGGCTTCGGGCCGGCTGACCGGCTTCCAGTTTCAAAGAAACCGCAAGGAAAAGGCGCGGCGGGGAGGCCCCGTCGCGCCCGATTTCTTGCTCGCTGGTCCAGGGCTGAGAGCGCCCCGATGCCAAGCCTTTAGTCAAAGCTCAGCGGGCGATCCCAGCGAGGTGACAGCGCTTGAGATAAGACACTGGATCACCTCCTTTCGTTGGTTTCGGGAAACATCAATATAGGCAGCCTTGCCGCCGCTGTTAAGGGCGGCGGGTCCGGAGGAACCGGGGCGGTCCGCGAAGCGCGTGAGGGCCGAGAAAGCAACCCCCTCGGCAGTTGAGACCGCCGCCCGGCCGTGTTAGGGGATCGACCGACGCGGGTGTAGCTCAATGGTAGAGCAGCAGCCTTCCAAGCTGAATACGAGGGTTCGATTCCCTTCACCCGCTCCATTCCGATCCCGTGGCTCCGGATCCAAAGTGCCGCGCGGCGGTGCTCGCGGAGAACATTGCAGGCGGCGGTGATTTAGCGACCTCGATTGGCAAGCGCGATGATGGCGCGGCCGACCTGAATGAGCAGCGATGGCGCCAGGCTGCAGCCCGTGATGACGGCCCACATTGCCGCCGTCGGAGGGGTGACGTGCAGGACCTCCGCCATCAGCGGCCAGTAGGGAGGAACCGCGAGCAGAGCGCCGCAGAGGCCGACGGCAGCCCAGATCCATGGATTGCGCGTGACCTCGTTGGCGACGACGCCGGAGCGGCTGCTGCGCATGTCGAAGACGTGCCAGAGTTGCGCGAATGCGATCGTCAGGAATGTGGTGGTGACCACTGCCTCGCCGGTCCAGCCGGCCGAAAGCGCCAACCCAAGCGCCGCGAAAGTTCCGCCCGCCAGCGGAATGCTCTGCAGCACGATCGTTGTCCATTGCCGACGACCGAGGATCGGCTCCTTCGGATGGCGCGGCGGCCGCTCGAGAATGTCGCGTTCTCCCTCGCCCATTGCCAGTGCGAAAGCGGGGAATACGTCGGTCACGAGATTCAGGTACAGGATCTGCAGCGGCAGGATCGGCAGGGGCAGTGCCGCCGCGATCGCGATCCCAACAACCAGGACCTCGCTGATGTTGCAGGACAGAAGGTAAGCGACGGCCCGACGGATATTGCCGAAAATGACTCTGCCTTCCCGAACCGCCTTGACGATCGTCGGAAAGGCGTCGTCGAGCAGGATCATCGCCGCCGCCTGGCGCGCGACGTCCGTTCCGCGCAGGCCCATGGCCACGCCGATGTCGGCCTGCTTCAACGCCGGTGCATCGTTCACGCCATCCCCGGTCATCGCGACGATTTCGCCGGACGCCTGATACGCGCGTACGATCGCAAGTTTCTCCGCCGGGCTGACGCGGGCGAAGATGCCGACGCGCTTCAGCTCCTGCGGATGCTTTGCGATGAGATGCTCGACATGGCGGCCTTCCGCCACATGGTCAGCCTCGAGCCCGATCGCACGGCCTATGCTGCGGGCCGTGACGGCATGATCGCCGGTCACCATGACGACGCGGATGCCGGCTTGTCGGCAATCGCGGATCGCCTGCGGAACGTCGGCGCGCGCAGGGTCTTCCAGGCCGACGAGGCCCACGAATACCAGCTCGCCATAGGGCTGAGCATCTGCGGATGTCGCCAGTTTGGTCGCGCAGGCGAGCACGCGCAGGCCGTGCTGTCCGAGCTCGGCAATCCGCCCGCTCCATAGACGGCGCGCGGCTTCGTCCAGTGTCGTCTCGCCGTTCTCGGTGAGCATGCCGGTGCACGCGGCGAGCACATGCTCCGGTGCACCCTTCACGGCATAGAAATACGTGTCGCCGTGCTGGTGCACGGTCGCCATCATCTTGCTTTCGTTGTCGAAAGCGTGCTTGGCCGCGATCGGAAAGCCGCGCAGCAGCTCGCGGCGATTCAAACCTGCCGCCCGGCCAGCCAGCAGCAGCGCCACTTCCATGGGATCACCGCTATGGGCTACTCCCCCATGGCCAAGCGAGGCCTCGTTGCAAAGTACCGTTGCATGCAGCAGCCGCTGGAGCAGCGCATCGCCGGCAAGCTCCTCCGCGCCGGCCTTTTCGACTTCGCCGGATTCGACCCACAACCGCCGCACGGCCATCCGGTTCTCGGTGAGCGTGCCGGTCTTGTCGGTCAGGATCACCGTGGTCGCGCCCAATGTCTCGACCGCGGAGAGCCGCTCCAGCAGCGCATTCTGGCGGGCCATGCGCCACATCCCGCGGGCGAGCGCGAGTGTGGCCACAATCGGCAGGCCCTCGGGAATGGCGGCCACCGCGAGCGCTATCGAGGATTCCACAACCAGGAAAGCATCTTCTCCCTTCGCCATTCCAACCGCCGCGATCACGACGGTCAGAAGCCCGACCGCCCAGACGAGCTGCCCGGACAACCATGCGAGCCTGCGTTCAACCGGTGAGCTCTCAGGCTCCGCTTGTTCGACGAGGTGGGATATCCGGCCGAGTTCGGTCCGGGCCCCCGTCGCGACGACGACGCCAAGACCGCTGCCGCGCGTCACGGCCGTGCCCTTGAACAGCATCGATGTGCGCTCGGCGATCCGCGCATCTTCGGCGGCCGGCTCGGGCGACTTGTCGACCGGCACCGACTCGCCCGTCAGGGTCGACTCGTCGGCCGCAAGCCGCGAGGCGTCCACGATGCGCAGGTCGGCCGAGATCGCATCGCCTGCCTCGACGAGGAGCATGTCGCCGGGTACGAGATCCGCCGCCGGGAGCACGCGCGTGTGACCGTCGCGTCGCACACGAGCCGATGTCCGGCCAAGCGCGCGCAGGGCCTCGATCGATCGCGCTGCCCTGATTTCGGTCAGGAAGCCGATGAGGGTATTGAGGACAAGAACCGCGACGATCGCCACGCCTTCCGCGAGCTCGCCGAACCAGAAGGCGAGCGCAGCGGCTGCCGCCAGCAGGTAGACCACCGGGGTCTGCAGCTGGTGAAGAAGTATGGTCAGGGCGCTGATCCGCTTCCTTGCAGCGATCGCGTTCGACCCGAAGCGGATGCGGCGCTCCGTCGCCTCATGTTCCGCGAGGCCTTGCTCCGGCTCGACTTGAAGCGCGCGAAGGATGTCGCTCGCCGGCAACGAATGCGCGGTCGCCGTTGTCAGTCCAACTTCATGCATCAAATCGCCTTTCGGCATCAGACCTGCGCCTCTTCCCGGCTATCTCTGAAACATCTGGTGAGCGACATCAGGACCGACTGCACCGGCCCATGCGGCCGCGATGACCAGCACCAGGCCGGGGATCAGCCGCAGCGCGAACGAGCGCCCGCCGCTGACCCAGCCAACGACGATCTTGCTGAGCGTATTTGTCGACAGCGCCGCCAGAATCGGAGTCGCAGCGTCGGCGGAGCTGATCTTTCCCGAGGCGGCGAGGGTGGCTGTGGCGACGGCCGGCGAATGCGTATCTGCGAGCCCGGCTACGGCCGCGCTGACCAGCAGACCGATTTCCCCAAACGCGTCCCGCAGGCCGGCAGCGAGCACGAGGACTCCGGAGAGCGTCAGCGCCAGCAACAAGGCCGACGGCAGGCTGAAAGCACGTCCGAGCTGGAGCTCGGCGGCGCTCGTCTCTCGCATGCCCTTCACCGTGAAGATCGCGCCATAGAGACTTGCCGCGGCACCGGCACAGAGGAGCGGAATCATCAGACTCTGCAATGTCGCGAGATTTGTCGCTGCGAGCACCGCGACGAGCTGAACGATCGTTGCGACGGTCGAAAGCGTTGCGCCGGCGGTAGCGGCGCCAAGCAGCTCCGGTGCCTTGCGGGCCCGCGCCCCCATCGCTCCGATCGTGGCCGTGCTCGAGACAAAGCCCGAGGCGAAGCCTGAGACAGCAAGACCGCCTCTTGCGCCGAGCAGGCGTATTGCAACATGCCCGGCGGCGCCGATGGCCATCACCAGAATGACGATGATCCAGATCGCGCGTGGATTGAGCGCGCCATAGGGGCCCAACGGCCGATCCGGAAGCAAGGGTAGGACAACGAGCGTGGCGGCGGCAAAGATCAGGCCGTCCTTGACCTCGCCTTCGCTGAGCACCTTGCGGACGAAGTCGTGCAATGCCGCACGGGCTGCAAGCAGGATGGCCAGAATGACGGCAACGCCCGCGGCCAAAAGCGGACGCTGGGTGGCCAGTCCGCCAAGCAGAACCGTCAGGATGAGTGCGATCTCCGAAGTCAGGCCGGGATCGTCGCTCCTGGACCGGAGATAGGCGATCGCGGTCATGGCCATGATCCCGGCGGTCACGAGCGCCAGCAGGCCCTTGCCGCCGATCATGACGCTGACGGCGCCGGCGAGTGATGCCGCGGCAAAGGTACGCAGCCCGGCAGGCGAGCGCCCCGGTCCCTCGCCCTTGCGGCGTTCTCGCTCGAGACCGATCAGGAGCCCGATGCCGAGTGCAACGATGATGGCGATGACGTCGGGGCTCAGGCTCGGCTTCAGAAAATCCATCATGTGTACTGCACGGCGTCACGTTCTTGTGCTTGTGGCGGTGCTTCGATCGCGACTGCTGCCCAATCCCGCCGGATTCGTATCAACGTCATGGTGACCGCGGGCAGCAATAGATCAAGTGCGACGCCCGCTGGCTCGAGAAAAGGGAGGCCGACGACGACAGCAATGAACGGCAGCATCGCATGCATCCGCCGCGAGCGTGCCGGAGATGCGACAGGAGATCCCGGCACGGTATCCACTTCGAGTTATCTCATGCAAGGACCAGCGGCTTGGAACTATCGACGAGGCCGCCGCCAGGCCTCTTGATTTCGCTCAATCTGACGGCCGCAGAGATGTCGCAAGCCCGCGATCTCGTTGAACGTGGCTGAGAATGTTGCCGCCGCACGGGATTTCGTTCGGGCGCAGTGGATAGGACCCGAGATGTCGCGGTCCGTGAGTGGCAGGGATTCTCGTTATCGCTTCGCATACGCCAGTTGCGGCCAACCTTGCAATGATCCCTGTGAAGGAGCGCTTGCGAATTGGTGTGTCTTCATCGCTGCGGTTGATCCTGCTCAAACAACGGTGCTGGTTTCGGGCGAGAGTAACGTTCCGTTAGCTGTGGGACCAAACCATGTCGTTTGAGCGGGTCTTGCGATGGACCCTGGTTGCGATTGCAATCGCAGGATTGGCCGCAGGTATTCTTGCGCGAGCCGCCGGCCGCCTCGATCTGGCCGATCTCGCATGGGCGCTCGGCACTGCGCCCGTGATCGGCGGACTGGCGGTTTCGATCGTCAGGGACCTGCTGGGCGGCCGTCTGGGCGTGGACGCGATTGCGCTGCTGTCGATGAGTGCGGCGCTGGCACTGGGCCAGCCGCTTGCCGGCGCCGTCGTTGCGCTGATGTATTCCGGCGGAAATGTGCTGGAGGACATCGCGATCGCGCGGGCGGAGCGCGACCTGCGATCCCTGGTCGATCGGGCACCGCGGCACGCTCATCGCAAGAACGACGAGCGGATCGGGGACGTGCCGATCGAGGAAGTCGCAGTCGGCGAACAGCTCCTGGTGCGGGCAGGCGAGATTGTGCCTGTCGACGGTATCGTGGGCTCGGTCTCGGCCACGATCGACGAGTCCGCGGTAACAGGCGAACCCATTCCGGTCGAGAAGACACGCGGCAGCGCAGTGCTTTCGGGCTCACTCAATGCGGGTGAGACCTTCGAGTTGACCGTGACCGCGCCCGCGGGCGAGAGCACCTACGCCGGCATCGTGCGGATGGTGACGGCGGCCCAGACGGCGAAGGCTCCCTTCGTGCGAATGGCCGACCGATATGCGCTGATCTTTCTGCCGGTGACGCTCGTCATGGCCTTCGTGGCGTGGCGCATCTCCGGCGATCTGACCCGTAGCCTTGCCGTGTTGGTGGCGGCGACGCCTTGTCCACTGATCCTGGCCGCACCGGTCGCCTTCATCGCCGGCGTGGCGCAGGCGGCCCGCCGCGGCATCTTGGTCAAGGGCGGAGCGGCGCTGGAGGCGCTGGCGCGCGCGCACACCGTCCTGCTCGACAAGACCGGCACTCTGACCGTGGGAGGGGCGCGGTTGCTCTCCGTCGAGGTCGCGCCGGGGCAGGACGCGGACGATGTCCTGACGCTTGGCGCATCGCTCGAGCAAGCCTCGCATCATGTGCTCGCGAAGGCGGTCGTTGCGGCCGCCGTCGATCGCGGTCTCAAGCTGAGGCCGCCGGAACATGTCAAGGAGACCATGGGGTCGGGCCTGAGCGGCCTGATCGATGGACGCCAGGTCACCGCCGGCTCGCGAGAGATGCTTCTCTCGCATGCCGAGCTATCGCCGTGGGAACTGCGCGCCATCCGGCGCGCCTCGTGGCGTTCGGCGTTGATCGTATTCATTGCTGTTGATGGGCGACCAATCGGCGCACTGCTGCTGGCCGACGAGCTGCGTCCCGATACGCCACGCGCGATCCGGCTGCTGCGCGATGCCGGCATTGTGCGGATGGTGATGGTCACCGGCGATCGCGCCGCAGCGGCGCAGGCAATCGGTGCGGCGCTCGATCTCGATGCCGTGCTGGCCGACCGCGTCCCTTCGGACAAGGTCGAGGCGGTTCGTACCGAGCAGCGCCAGCATCCGACCATCATGGTCGGCGACGGCATCAATGATGCCCCGGCGCTGGCCGTGGCCGACATCGGGGTCGCGCTCGGCGCTCGCGGCGCGAGCGCCTCGTCCGAGGCCGCGGACGTGGTGATTCTGGCGGACCGGCTCGATCGGGTTGGCGAAGCGATCGTGATTGCACAGCGGGCACGGCGTATCGCCGTGCAGAGCATTGTCGTCGGCATGGGGCTGTCACTGGCGGCAATGGTCGCCGCCACTCTTGGCTGGCTCGATCCCGTGCCCGCGGCGATCGTCCAGGAGGTGATCGATGTTGCGGTCATTCTGAATGCGCTGCGGGCGCTCACTCCGGCCCTGGTCAGGGGCGGCCCGCGCATCACGACGGAGCAAGGCTTGTCCTTGCATCACGATCATCAGGCCCTCTTCAGGGATCTCGATTGCCTGCGCGATATCGTCGACGCGCTGGACGACGTGGCGCCCGAATCCGCCGCGGCGTTGATCGGGGAAGCCCACCGCCTGGTTCAGACTAGCGTCGTGATGCACGAGCGCGAGGATGAGGACAGCGTCTATCCAAAGCTTGCCGAGGTTCTGCGCGACCGCCATGGCCTGTCTGCCATGAGCCGCGCGCATCGGGAGATCCTGCACCTCGCCCGGCTGCTCGCTCGGATCGTCGAGGACATTCCGTCTGAGAAGATCGATCGCTATCTGGTCCGGGACGCTCAGCGGGTCATCGAGGCGATTGAAACGTTGGTGCGCATGCACACGGCTCAGGAGGAGGATATCTACGAAGCCGTGGCGGCATAGGCGACAGCTCGATATGCGGGCGGGCCAAGGTTGATCTGGAGGAATCCCTTGTCCTCCTGTCGCTCGAATATGGGAAGTGTACCGGCGATCTCACCAATGCTGTAGCCGGTCTTTGCCGGTCTTTCCGTCCTTGGCGTAGAGCGCATTGTAGACAGTGCCCATGACGATGCTGTAGCTGAGCAGCATCATCAGAGAGAACAATGCCGGCGAGATGCCGAGCCCTGCATCGAGCGCAAAGAAGCCGAGGCCGATGATCGGGAAGAACGCCAGCCCCATGATGATCCATCCGAAGACTCCGAACACGGCACCCTTCGTCACCCCAGTCTTGCCGGGTAACCGCTGATAAGAGTATCCGAAAACAAGCCCGACCAGTGTGGAACCGTTCAGGAATGATAGCGCCCACGGCACCATCGGATCGACGGCGCTCCCAACCAAATGACTGAGCGTTGCTTGGAGATTGTCGTAGGGCTGAAACGATGTAAGCAGCCCTGCGCGAGATTTGAGATACATCAGCAGCGAATGGGCGATACTGCCGGCAATACCTGCGGCAATCGACTTCCATATCCGATCGACTGTTCGTCGAGACATCGGCGGCGCATCCGGAGCCGCAGTGGCTGGCCCGGAAACTTGGCTCCCTATTTGCTCCGGCCCTTGGATATCTTGCGTGCATAGCGCGGCGACAGGACCGGTCGGACCAAATGCTGAAGTTGTGGTGCAAGCCGCACCTGTAACTGCGACGAACAGCATTCTCATCGCGGTACCCCAGTTCAGCGAAAGCCTGCCCGCAGTTCGATCCATTTGTCTTGACGTGGATCAACGCTGGAAGGGTTGCCAGACAGGAGGAGCTGGCCTCCCACAACTGCCTTTGTGGCTTCTGATGTGCGCCGCATTGAGTGAGCTCAATGCGACACGGCTCGATCGGCTGCATTGTGCCTTGCGATCGGTCACGCCGATGTCGGCATGAGACAGGGCCCACATGCAAAATCCAAAGCGGGCATTTTGGGGTAGTCTGGCGGTTCTCGTCCTGCTCTGGCTGGTTGCGGAACCCCGTCCATTCGGGACCGGTCCCTTTTTCCCGCTTCGCGAGAGGATGGTGCAGTTAAGCGGCGTCCTGGCAATCGGTTGCATGAGCATGGCGATGATCCTCGCATTGCGACCGCGCTGGCCGGAGGCGTGGCTCGGCGGCCTCGACAAGATGTACCGCTTGCACAAATGGCTCGGCATCACGGCCCTTGTGACGGCCATTGTTCATTGGCTATGGGCCAATGGCCCGAAATGGGCAGTTGGCTGGGGTCTGCTGGCGCGACCGGAGCGGGGGGCGAGGCCCATCATCGAGAATCCCATTGAAGCCTTCTTTGCCAGCCTGCGCGGATTGGCGGAGGGGCTCGGCGAGTGGGCATTCTATGGGACTGTGGTGCTGATCGTTCTGGCACTCGTTCAGTCGTTTCCCTACCGGCTGTTCTACAAGACGCATCGGCTCATCGCCCTTGCGTACCTCGTGCTGGTCTTTCATGCCGTCACTCTGATGAAGTTCAGCTACTGGATGTCCCCGCTCGGCTGGATCATGGGCGGGCTGCTTGCCTGCGGCACGTGGGCGGCCGTTCTTGCGCTCCTGCGACGTGTGGGCGCTGGGCGGCAGGTCAATGGCAGGATCACCTCTCTGAAATACTATCCCGGCGTCAGAGCAATCGAGACGGAAATCGAGGTGCCGCACGGCTGGCCGGGACACAGACCGGGCCAGTTTGCCTTCGCCACGTCGGACACCTCGGAGGGTGCCCATCCCTACACGATCGCGTCCGTCTGGAGCGCTGAAAGCCCCAGGATCACCTTCATCACCAAGGAACTGGGCGACCACACCAGCCGGCTGCGGGAGAAGCTCCGCGTCGGGCAGGAAGTAAAGGTGGAAGGGCCCTATGGTTGCTTCACTTTCGACGACGATTGCGCGCACCAGATCTGGATCGGCGGCGGCATTGGCATCACGCCTTTCGTCGCCCGCATGAAGGAGCTGGCCATGCAGACGGGGACTCCCGCTTGCACCATTGCGCCGACGGTTCACCTCTTTCACACCACGGCTGATGTCGACGAGGAGGCGCTGGGAAAGCTTGCAGCAGATGCGCACTCGGCTGATGTACGCCTGCACGTTCTTGTCGACGCCCGTGATGGACGACTGAGTGGCGAGCGCATTCGCGAAGCGGCGCCGGAATGGCGCACGGCAAGCATCTGGTTCTGTGGCCCGACCGCCTTCGGTGAAGCGCTCAGGCGAGACTTTGCCACGCACGGCTTTCCTGTCGGCGACAGGTTCCATCAGGAAATCTTCGCGATGCGATAGCGCAGAGATCGAAACTGCCGCGCACTTCGCTGTCGGAATGCCAGAATGCTGTGCCCTGCGGCGAGCTGGAGGGAGGCGACGCCAGCATAGTCATCTTCCGCTTGCACCAATAGGTGATCAAAATCCAGTCGGGATGCTGGCCGCTGTTGAGCCAGTGGCAAGCATCCAGCGTCGGCGCTGCTATTGTTTTGGATCGCATCAAGAGAGTATCTCCGTCCCTTGCTGGGCAGAGACGGCAGGCGGATCGCAAGACGAGCGCCATCTCGAAAGCACCCGGCCTATTGCTTCAGCCGGGCAATCTCAAATACAAAGGCGGCCTGGAAGATTGGTCCGCTCATCGTTCGAACCTCGATCGCCATGTGCTGGCGCTCATCGAGTGGGGGAAGGTCCTTGGCCAGATCGCCTAACGCTCTTGCAGCTTCGATCTCGGCCGCCTTCTGATCGGCGAGATCAAGGCCCTCTTCGTCGGGGTAGAGATCCTGGCCGTCTCTAATGTCGAAGTAGTACCGGGTCATCACGGCGCACCCTCTGCAGGCGGGAGCGCGCGCGGTCTCTCAGCCACCGACGCCCTGGTTGGCTGATGTCGATGATACCTGAAAATATGGGGCAAGAGCTCCGATGTTCCAAGCTAATTCTTCTTCGATCCGGGCTCGGTAGGGAACTCATGGTCGAACGATGAGTTGACTTGGACCCGCTTGCGAGTAGCCGCGCCCGAAGATGCCATGAGCGCGAGCACTGTGGTGGCCAGCCACTACGATCGTCCAGCCGCCTGCAAGCGCTATTCGCCTCAGACAATCAGGCAACGTGACCGGCAGACGCCGCGTTCACTCAATCGAAGGACAACGAAATGAGGACGAATGACCATCGCACGGATCGTGCCAAGCGCGAGGCCGACAAGCTGTTCAAGCAGGTCGACACGACGAAGACGAAACGGCCGAGTGACTATGAAATCGCGCAACAGTCGTTTCAAGACAACCGCGAGCGCTTGAAGGCGGAGCGCTTGGCTCGGGAGGCCAAGTCGACTGGTCGACGCAAATAGGGACGTGTTCGGCAGCGCTGCTGTTTCGACGTCAGGGATGGAGAGGCGCTCATAGCGAAGCAAAGCGCACGAGGACAACGATGCTGCCTCACGTCTGGCCGTCCGGGCCATCCTCCCAAGGACGCTCGCCGCGCGCATCGCGATCCCATGCTGACTCCTTCGGGCGGCCTGTCGCTTCATCCGCGGTTTCACCGGCGGTGGCTCCGCCGTGCGGAAGTTGCCGAACCTCTTCCCCCAGAAGTCGATCGGCAACCGTGACGATCAGAAACGTCGAGCGATTGATCGCGTTTCATGCACCGCCCCCCGGTCTGGTCAGCCCTGTAGATTTCTGAGCGGCGCCGGAAGATGGGCCATCAACTTCTCGAATTCGCCGGGATCCAGCTTCTCCCACAGCACTTCGTAGACGCCGCGGGCGGCGCCGAGCGCAGTGAGCGGGAACTGCGGCGGAAGCTCCCTGGCGACATGTGCCGCAAATTCCTCGATATGCCGTTCCTTGGTCGGCGTTGCCGCCAAGCGCCAGCCCTCGTAGTAGATACCTCGCACCATGATCGGCAGCTGAGCCCCGAGCTTGACCACCACCTCCGGCGGCAACCGATCACGCAACGCATGCAGAACGGCTCGCAATGCACTGTAGGCCTGGTGGCGGTTCTCCAGGGCCAGCTGCTCGTCGATGGCCTTGAGCCAGACATTTATTTCCTGGACCGAATGATCCAACGCAGTCACACCCGTGGACATGCTCATGATGTTGCTCCCGGACCAGAGACCGATCGTTGATTATTCGCGGGTTCGGGCTGGCATGCTTTGACGTGCCGCAAGGTTCCCACGGCGGATTGCCAATCGGATCGGGTTGATCTCACGCAAAGTTTTGGGCGCATCGTGTGCTCAGAATGTCCGTCCGATAAGAGGAGCGCGACCATGCAAACCCCGGCTCAAATCGAGTTCGAGCACGTGACGGCGTCCCCGAAGCTGCAAGCTGCGATCGACGGGCACATCGCTGAGCTGGAAAAGCGCTACGGTCGAGCGACCGCGGGTCGCATCATCGTGAGAGGCCCTGGTGATCGTCACAAGACGGGCGGTCAATACCAGGTGAGCATCCGCCTGTGCCTTCCCGAAGGGCGCGAAGTCAATGTCGGGCGGACGCCCAAGCAGGACGAGCGGTACGCCGATCTGACCTTTGCGGTGGACGATGCATTCAAGCGCGCACGGCGGCAGCTGCAGGACCAGGTGCGTGTGATGCACGGCCAGACCAAGCTCCACGAAGGATTGCCGGTCGGGACCGTCGTGCGTATCGATCCCAGCGGCGAGTTCGGCTTTCTGGAGGGGACCGATGGCCAGGAGGTCTATTTCAATCGTAACAGCGTTGTGGAGGGGCGCGCGAGCATCGCTGTCGGCTCGCGTGTCAGCTTTGTTGAGGATCTCGGAGAGAAGGGACCACGGGCCAGCACGGTCAGGGTTCTGAACAAGCACAGCTTGCGGACGTAGGTGCTCCATCACTGAATCGTGCATGATGGTTTAGTAGCTGGATGCCTCGGGCCGCATTGGCGCGGAGCGATCGGCTGCGCCCTGGGGCTCGAAGCTCGCGACTACGTGAAGGATTTGGCCCGGCCGTTGTTCCCGTCGGATATGGGCGGGAGAGCCATGGCCTCGCTTCACGATGGCGAAAGCGCGCAAGGGCGGCGTGTGAGGTCGGCGCACGGCTTGCTGCACAACGGTAGGAACCTTCATCGCGGGCCTGAGTTGGCCGCACGGGCAGGGGCCAAAAGTCACACGAGGCCAATCGTGCAAGAAGACGTGCGCGTGCGCAGCACCGCGCAGATCGCGGGTCATCCCATTCATCCGATGCTGGTGCCGATCCCGATCGCGTGTTTTGTCGGGGCGCTGCTGACTGACATCGCCTATGTCGTCAGCGCCGAGATCATGTGGGCGGATTTTTCGGCTTGGCTTTTGCTCGTCGGCGTCATCTTCGGCGTGCTGGCGGCCATCGCGGGCCTGACCGATTTCCTCGGTAACCGGCTGGTGCGGGCGCAGGCGCCGGCCTGGCCGCATTTGATCGGCAATGCGGTGGTGCTGATCCTGGCGATCTTCAACACGATGATCCACACGCGCGATGCCTGGACCTCGGTCTGGCCGAGCGGGCTCGTTCTGTCCGCGATCACCGTGCTGATCCTGCCGATCACGGGCTGGCTCGGCTGGGCCATGGTCTATCGCCACGGCGTGGGAGTTGCGCGATGAAGCACTTGTTCACTCACGCGCTGTTGTGCTCGTCGCTGCTGTTTCTGGCCGGCTGCAATGACGGCAGCGGCGATCCCAGGGCGCAAGTAGGCGCCAACCCGACACTCCCCGACATCCAGCAATATTTGCTGCCGCCGATCCATATCGCCCGCATCGTCGGTTGGAAGAAGGATGAGACACCGACGGTTGCGCAGGGCTTGCAGGCCAAGGCCTTTGCCACGGGCTTGCAGCACCCGCGCTCGCTCTACGTGCTGCCCAATGGTGACGTGCTGGTGGTGGAATCCAAGGCGCCGAAGGGCGCACCGATCAAGCGGCCCAAAGAGATCGTGATGGGTTTCGTCGAATCCTGGGCGACCTCCGGCGGCGATACCGGCGCGAGCAATCGCATCACGCTGCTGCGCGACAGCAATGGCGACGGTGTGCCGGACACGCAAAGCGTGTTCCTCGACCATCTCAATTCGCCGTTCGGCGTCGCGCTGGTCGGCAACGATCTCTATGTTGCCAACACCGACGCGATCGTCAGATATCCCTACACGGAAGGGGATACGAAGATCACCGCGCCGGGCACGGTGCTGACGCCGCTGCCGGGCGGACCGATCAACCATCACTGGACCAAGAGCCTGGTGGCGAGCCCCGACGGTTCGAAGCTCTATGCCGGCGTCGGTTCCAACAGCAACATCACCGAGAACGGCATGGAGGCCGAGCACAACCGCGCCGCCATCCTCGAGATCGATCGCGCCAGCGGCCGCTGGCGCGTGTTCGCAAGCGGTCTGCGCAACCCGAACGGCCTCAGCTTCGAGCCGCAGACCGGCGCGCTGTGGACGGTGGTGAACGAGCGCGACGAGCTCGGCCCCGATCTCGTCCCCGACTACATGACCTCGGTGAAGGACGGCGGCTTCTACGGCTGGCCCTACAGCTATTTCGGCCAGCACGTCGATCCCCGCGTCAAGCCGGAGCGGCCGGATCTCGTCGCCAAGGCGATCGTGCCGGACTATGCCCTGAGCTCGCATGTCGCTCCGCTCGGGCTCGCCTTCAATACCGGCACCGGTCTGCCCGCGGCCTATCGTGGCGGCGCGTTCGTCGGCGAGCACGGCAGTTGGAACAGGCACGTGCTCAACGGCTACAAGGTCGTGTTCGTGCCGTTCGCGGATGGCAAGCCGAGCGGTCCGCCGCAGGACGTCGTCACGGGCTTTCTCAACGGCGACAACCAGGCGCGCGGCCGCCCCGTCGGCGTCGCCATCGACAAGACCGGCGCGCTTTTGATCGCAGACGACAGCGGCAACACGGTCTGGCGGGTGAGCGCGCCGCATCCGCAGCTGACGCAACATTAGACATCGAGAACGGGAGGAGTTCGACAATGGGCCTTGCTCAATATGCCATCGTACCGGTGCAGGACGAATGGGGCGTGCTGCATGACGGCGACGTCAAGAGCCGATACGCCACCAAGGAAGCCGCCTTCGAGTCGGCGGTGGCCGCGGCATCCCTGGCCCTTCGCGAGGGGCATGAAGTCCATGTCAGCGTGCCCGGCCGCGAAGCCGGCGACAACGCGCTCGGTGTGTAGAGCACCGAGAGAAGGAGGCCGAGGTGACCAAGCCCCGTGAGCAGAACGGCGTGGAGCCGCCGCTGTCGGAGGACGACATCCAGCGCGAGCAGCTCGGGCCGCGCGGCGTGCCCGGTGCGCCTGACCCGGCCAAGATGACGCCGCAGCGGGACAAGAAGACGCCGAAGCACATCGATCCCGGCCACACCGCGTGATGCGGCGGGCGAGCTCTCAGCTCTTTGAATTCGGCGCGCAAGACACCGCAGCGCTTCGCACGCGACTTACACCGCCGCGGTAATATCAGTCTGCGCAAAGCCATCGCCGATATAGAGCAGCGCGCAGCCATTCTCCTTTGCGACATCGTAAGCGAAGCAATCGCCAAAGTTGAGGCCGGCAGGATGGATTCCTCGGCCCCAACGTGAGTAGATCTGCGCTACGCGCTCAGCGGAGGCTCGGGTCACCGAAATCACGTTGAAGCCGAGATTTGCGATCAGGTTCTGCATCTCTTCGTGCACGCCGCGGCGCGCAGCGACGATCAGGCTCTCGGCAGCGGTGGCGGCCGAGATCAGGATTTCGTCAGCGGTCTCCAGGGCAGCGATGCAGGCATTGGCTTTGGGCTCGTCGAGCACGATTGCCATGAGTGCCGACGTATCGACCGCGATCATTCCGGCAGTCCGTCGTCACCAAAAAGAAAGTCCTGACTGCGGGCCGCATCCGGGCCGGGAAGGGCTTTGGCTGCGCCGTTCTTGCGCGCAGCCTCGAGCACCGCGCGGCGGGTTGTAAGGTCCGGCGGAAGCTTGATCGGAACGAGCCGCACCGCAGGATGTCCGTGTCGCGTCAGGATCACCTCGTCGCCGGCTTCTGCACGGCGAACGAGATCGGTCAACTGTCCCTTGGCCTCGGTGACGGAGACTCGCATCTCATTGTTCCATTTGTGAGTTTCCACAAAATGGACCAGAGAATAGTCCGTGTCAATCGGGCGGGGCTTCTTCGGCTCTGCGAATGCGGCTTCTCACCATTCGGAACTTACATTCCTCGATCCTGCGATCTGCCGCTAAGAGATGTGAGCCGGCGCGATCCGCGCCCGGCAGGCAGGCGACGTTTGGAATGCGGTTCTTGAAATCTGACGGCAGGCTCATCGGCGTCCTGCTGGTGCTCGCCATCACGCAGCTGGTCGGATGGGGCACGATCGGGCTTCCCGCCATCGTCGGGCGCGATCTCGCCGCCGATCTCGGCATGAGCCTGCCGGCGGTGTTCGCCGGGACATCCGTTCTCTACGTCTCGATGGGGCTGTGCGGCCCGTTGCTCGCCAAATCCTTTGCGCGGCATGGCGCGCGGACGGTCATGATGGTCGGTACGATCGTCACTGCGCCGGGCTTCGTGCTGCTCTCGCTCGCGCGCGAGCCGATGCTTTATTTTGCAGCGTGGATCGTGCTCGGCATCGCCGGCAGCGCCACGCTGTCGACCGGCGCCTATATCATGCTGAACGAGGTCGCGGGGCGGCGGGCCAAGAGCGCGATCGGCGCGCTCATGCTGGTGACGGGCCTGTCGAGCAGCATCTTCTGGCCGACCACCTCGTTCCTGAGCGGTCACCTCGGCTGGCGGGGGACGTGCCTCGTCTACGCGGCGATGATGCTCGTCGTCAGCCTCCCGCTCTATGCGTTTTTCGCGCCGCGCCGGCAGATCGCAATGGATGATGGCGCCGATCCGGCCAGGCGGTCGCCGCCGCCTGCGATCCCAAGGAGCACGTTCGGCCTCGTCGTTGCGGCGATCACGCTGAACGCCTTCGTCACTTTCGGCATCAGCGCCACCCTGATCGAGCTGTTGCGGGCGGAGGGGCTGACGCCGGCGCAGGCACTCGCCTTCGGCTCGATGCTGGGCGTGATCCAGGTCAGCGCCCGTGGGCTGGATTTCCTCGGTGGCGGGCGGTGGGACGGGATCACGACCGGGCTCGTGGCGGGCACCGCATTGCCGATCGCCATGCTGCTGCTGATGATGAGCGAGGGCGCCACCTGGGCGGTCGCGGTGTTCATCCTGCTCTATGGTGCCGGCAGCGGCGCGATGGCCGTGGCGCGGGCGACCATCCCGCTCGTGTTCTACGACCAGGCCGAGTTCGCCAAGGCGATGTCGATGATCGCACTGCCGCTCAATCTGGCATCGGCGGTCTCGCCGCCGCTCCTCGTCGGCCTGCTGACCCAGTTCGGCAGCCGCGGTGCGCTCGGTCTCACCTTTGTCTTCTCCTGCGCCGCGGTGCTGATCCTGGCCCTGCTCGGCCGCCGCCGGCCGCGGGTGGTCGCTGCGGGCGCAACCTGAGACCTCGAGACGAAATTCGCGGTGCGGAAAGTTGCGGGCTGGAATTGGCGCCGCTGCCCCGCAGGGGATGGCCGTATGCCGTCAGTGCAGTGCTCAGAGCACGAAAATAGTGTATCCGCAGGGAGCGCGGCCTTTCGATCTCGCCGCCGCGCCAAGATCAGTTCCCCGGAGGAAATCGGTATGTCGGCCTTGCCGCTCTCAGGCATCAAGATCCTTGACCTCACCCGCGTGCTTGCCGGGCCCTTGTCGGCCCAGATGCTCGGCGATCTCGGAGCGGAGGTGATCAAGATCGAGCGGCCGGGCACCGGCGACGACGCGCGCGCCTTCGGCCCCCCTTACCTGACCGACCCCGAGGGCAAGGCCAACAACAACAATTCGTTCTATCTCTGCGCCAACCGCAACAAGAAGTCCGTCACCGTCAACATCGCCAAGCCGGAAGGGCAGGCGATCGTCCGCGAGCTCGCCAAGGACGCCGACGTCTTCATGGAGAACTACAAGGTCGGCGATCTCAAGCGCTACGGCCTCGACTATGAGACCATCAAGGCGATCAATCCCGGCATCATCTATTGCTCGGTGACCGGTTTCGGCCAGACCGGACCGTATGCGCCGCGTGCCGGCTATGATGCCATCCTTCAGGCGATGGGCGGATTGATGAGCGTCACCGGCCATATCGACGGCGAGCCGGGCGAGGGCCCGATGAAGGTCGGCCCGTCGATCGTCGACTACATGACCGGCATGAACGCCTCGATCGGGATTCTCTCGGCGCTCTACCATCGTGATGCCAATGGCGGGCAGGGACAGCACATCGACGTCTGCCTGTTCGATACCGTCATCGCATCCTTGTCGCACTGGCTGCAGATCTATCTCGTCAACGGCAAGACGCCGCCGCGTCGCGGCACCTGGGGCAATGGCGGCATGCCGGCCGGCGTGTTCCGCTGCGCCGACGGCGAATTGATGCTGGTGGTCGGCAATGACGGCCAGTTTCAGCGCACCTGCGCGGTCCTCGGCGAGCCCGAGCTTGCGAACGATCCGCGCTTCGTCAAGAACAACGATCGCGTCGTGCACGGCAAGGAGATCATGGCGATCTTCGCCGGCCTGTTCCTGAAGCAGCCGGTGGCCTACTGGCTGGAAAAGCTGGAGGAGGCCGGCGTGCCGTCAGGTCCGATCAACAATTTCGAGCAGGTGTTTTCCGATCCGCACGTCCAGTCGCGCGGCATGCGGGTGAAGGTCGACCACCCCTTCAAGCCCGATCTTTCGCTGGTCCGCAACGCGCTGACCCTCTCGGAGACGCCGATCCAGACCTACCGCGCTCCGCCGCTGCTAGGGGAGCACACCCAGGAGGTGCTCGGCGGCAAGCTCGGCTATGATGCCGGCAAGATCGAGGCGTTGAAGAAGCAGGGGATCATCTAGCCGGAGGGGAGCGCAAGCCTCGGCGCGACCGTGCGACGGCCGAGGATGCTGGGGCTTGCCTGAAGCTTGCGCGCAATCCCCAAATAATCCCGGTCCGTAGTCGCACAGGCTTCCCCTTCGCGCGAGACTCTGATTCGATCCCTCCACTTGAGTTCGGGAGGGAAGTGAATGTCCTACACGATCGGGTTCCAGGCCAAGGACCAGAAGGCCATTCTGGCGACCGAGGCGGCCACCGCCAATCAGGCCGTCGCTATCATTGCTGCGCTGCGGCAGAGCGCCGACGAAATAAAGTTCATCCGCTCGCCGCAGGAAGGCGAGATGGGCATCGAGATGCTGCTGCTGCTCGCCAAGGAAGAGGCCGAGGAGATGCCGCAGCGGGTGTAGCCCGCTGTCGCCGCTAATTTAGACTGCGGATGTCCGAGGTCTTGCCGCAAGCGGGACTGACCTCGCACGGCTTTCGACCGATATTCTCGATCAGCGCGCATCCCGCGCCAGTGCGCGCGGCTTTGCCTCGACTTTTCCCGCCGTCAGCGCCATCGTCGCGACGCTGACCACGCGCGCGACCACGTCCTCGACGTCGTCGAGATCGCATTTGCCTTCCGACAGCTTCGTCAGCCGTTCGCTCTCGCGGATGGTGTGGTGCGCCATCGCGAGCGCGAAGTTGAGGCCCCAGTAGATATCGACCTCGCTGCGCTCGGGCAGGGCGCGGCGCATCGCGCCGGCGAATTTCCGCAAATGGTCGATCTCGCGGTTCTTGATGCGGCGGATCGGCGGCACGGATTCGATCGAGGCGCGGATCATGAAGCGCGCGGCGGTGGAGCGCTGGTTCGCCGGGCCAAGGCAGCCGCGCAGGGTCGGCCCGACCAGCGCGCGCAGGATCACCTCGATCGGCGCGCGGCCGCCGCCTTGCTCTTCCGCCGCCTTCAGTTCGCGCAGGCGCTCGCGGTTGGTGGCGATCGAGCGTGTGACGAACAGCTCCGCGATCAGCTCGTCCTTCGAGCCGAAATGATAGTTCACCGCCGCCAGGTTGACATTGGCCTCCGCGACGATGTCGCGCAGCGTCACGTCGCCGAAGCCGCGATCGGCGTAGAGCCGTTCGGCGGCGGCGAGAATGGCAGACCTCGTATGATCGCTGGCCATGGGAGCCCTCAGGGAGGGGAGTTGCAATTCAAACAGTTGTATGAAACTATCGTTTGAAGGCCGGGAAAGTCAATCCGCAATCAGAACTCATTCGCAACTGTGATGGGTTCCGGTGCGCCTCGCAGCTTCGCGCTTGCGGGCCGCGCGCGGCGGGAGGACAGTCCGGCGCAAAAGGGTTTGCGAGAGAGAAAAACGAGGAGCGTCCCATGGATTTTGATCTGTCCACCAAGCAGAAGGAATGGCTCGACCGCGTGCGGTCCTTCATGGCCAAGCACGTGCGCCCGGCGGTGCCGATCTACGATCAGCAGGACCACAGTGGCGAGCGCTGGAAGGTGATCCCGATCCTCGAGGACCTCAAGAAGAAGGCGAAGGCCGAAGGCCTCTGGAACATGTTCATGCCGCCGAACGAGCATGAAGATGATGAATTCCGCGGTGCGGGATTGACCAATCTCGAATACGCGCTCTTGTCCGAAGAGATGGGCCGCATCACCTGGGCCTCCGAGGTGTTCAACTGCTCCGCGCCTGATACCGGCAACATGGAAGTGTTCATGCGGTACGGCACCAAGGAGCAGAAGCGCAAATGGCTGCGCCCGCTGATGGACGGCGAGATCCGCTCCGCCTTCCTGATGACGGAACCGGCGGTCGCCTCGTCCGACGCCACCAACATCGAGACCCGCATCGAGCGCGACGGCGACCACTACGTCATCAACGGCCGCAAATGGTGGTCGTCCGGCGTCGGCGATCCCCGCTGCAAGATCGCGATTCTGATGGGCAAGACCGATTTCAAGGCGGCCAAGCACCAGCAGCAGTCCCAGATCCTGGTTCCGCTCGACACGCCCGGTATCAAGGTCGAGAAGATGCTGCCGGTGTTCGGCTTCGACGACGCCCCGCACGGCCACGCCCAGGTGCTGCTCGAGAACGTCCGCGTGCCGAAGGAGAACATCCTGCTCGGCGAGGGCCGCGGTTTCGAGATCGCGCAGGGCCGTCTGGGCCCCGGCCGCATCCATCATTGCATGCGCACCATCGGCAAGGCCGAGGAGGCGCTGGAGAAGATGGTGAAGCGGCTCACCTCGCGCACCGCCTTCGGTAAGAAGATCGTCGAGCACTCCGTGTGGGAGCAGCGCATCGGCGAAGCCCGCACCAACATCGAGATGACGCGTCTGCTCTGCCTCAAGGCGGCCGACATGATGGACAAGGTCGGCAACAAGACCGCGCAGGCCGAGATCGCCATGATCAAGGTCGCCGCTCCCAACATGGCGCTGAAGATCATCGACGAGGCGATCCAGTCGTTCGGCGGCGCCGGAGTGTCGGACGAGGCGGGTCTTGCCAAGGACTATGCCCACATCCGCACGCTCCGTCTCGCCGACGGTCCGGACGAGGTGCATAACCGCGCCATTGCCAGGCTCGAAGTTCGGAAGTATGCCAACTCTCCCAATCACTAAGCGGGGGAGCCCTGCGGCGCTCCCGACTTGAAGAAACGACGGCACATGATCCAATTGCGGTAACCGCTTGACGCAAGTGCGTCAGCGGTTACCGATTAGGATCATGTTCGGACTGAAGAGGGAGCGTCACCGTGGCTGACGGCGTCAGGAAAGACGAGGAGTTCTCGGGCACCAAGCCGGTCGAGGAGCGTCATCGCTTCGACGAACTGCGGCTCGAGGCGTGGATGCGCGAGAACGTCGAAGGCTTCGAAGGCCCGCTGGTCGTGCTCCAGTTCAAGGGCGGCCAGTCCAACCCGACCTATCGCCTCAACACGCCGAACCGCTCCTACGTGATGCGCCGCAAGCCGTTCGGCAAATTGCTGCCCTCGGCGCATGCGGTCGACCGCGAATATCGCGTGATCGCCGCGCTCGGTAAACAGGGCTTTCCGGTCGCGCGCGCCTATGCGCTGTGCCAGGACGACAGCGTCATTGGTGCGGCCTTCTACATCATGTCGATGGAGGAGGGGCGGGTGTTCTGGGATCCGACGCTGCCGAGCCAGGCGCCGGACGACCGGCGCAAGATCTTCACCAGCAAGATCGAGACGCTGGCGAAGCTCCACATGTACGATCCCAACGCGATCGGCCTAGGTGATTTCGGCAAGCCCGGCAACTATTTCGCGCGCCAGATCGATCGCTGGACCAAGCAGTATCGGGCATCCGAGACCCAGCACATTCCCGAGTTCGAGAAGGTCGCCGAATGGCTGCCGAGGACCGTGCCGGAGCAGGCGCGCGTCTCTATCGTCCACGGCGACTATCGCCTCGACAACATGATCTTCCACGCGACGGAACCGCGCGTGCAGGCGGTGCTGGACTGGGAGCTGTCGACGCTTGGCGATCCCATGGCCGACTTCACCTATCTTTTGATGCAGTGGATCATGCCGGGCCTCGAGGGCGCCGACCTCAAGGCGCTCAACATCCCGAGCCTGGAAGAGGCCGCCCAGATCTACTGCAACGTCACGAAGATGACGGTGCCCGATCTCAACTGGTATTTCTCGTACAATCTGTTCCGTCTCGCCGGCATCACGCAAGGAATCGCCGGCCGCGTCCGCGACGGCACCGCGGCGAACGCCAAGGCGCTTGAATCCGCCAAGCGCACCGTGCCGCTGTCGAAGGCGTCGTGGGAATACGCGCAGAAGGCGGGCGCGGTGTAGGGAATCAATGGCGCGGCCGATGGCCGCGCGTTCTTGCTTTGTGGCGCACTCTTGTGCTGTTCCGCACCCCGCTCGTGTCCCGGACGCGGTGCAGCACGAAGTGCTGCTCCGCAGAGCCGGGACCCGGTCATGTTGCCAAAGTATTCAGCTCATCCGTTAGATCGCGCCAATCCGGATTGAGCCCTTCGATTAGCTTGAGCTTCCACGCACGTCGCCAGCGCTTTAGCGAATGCTCGCGTGAGCGTGCTTCGAGTACCGACTCAAACGCTTCGAAATAGACGAGCAGTGTCACGTCATACTGCCGCGTGAATCCGGGGATAAGCTTGGCTTTGTGCTCGCCGACTCGGCGGACGATGTCGTTCGTAACGCCGATGTAGAGAGTACCGTTTCGTTTGCTTGCAAGGATATATACGAAGTAAGGCATGGTCGTGCAATCTTGGCCGGAGATGCGCCCAAGAGTTGCATGGTTCGATGCCTTCGCCAAGCATTCTGGGTCCCGGCTCTGCGGAGCGTCACTTCGTGACGCACCGCGTCCGGGACACGAGATCCGGGTCGTGGCTTCGACGATTACGCTGCGCTCAGCTCGAAGAAGCGGCAAATTAGTCTGAGCAGCAAGCCCTCTGACCATACTCTCGTGTCCCGGACGCGGTGCAGCACGAAGTGCTGCTCCGCAGAGCCGGGACCCAGTCACGTCGCCGATATTGCCTACGCGTTCTTACAATGCGCGATCAGTCTCTCCACAAATCCTGCGCATTTCTCCAGCTCCGCCATCTCCACGAACTCATCGGGCGTATGCGCCTGCGCGATCGAGCCGGGGCCGATCACCACCGACGGGATATCGGCCATGCTGGAGAACAGGCTCGCCTCGGTGCCGAAGGCGACCTTGGCATGGTCGTTGCGTCCCGCCAGGCTTTTGGCGAGCGTGACGATCGCGGCATCTGCTTGCGTGTCGAGGGCGGGGTAGTCGAGGATCTCCTCGAAATCGATGCCGCACTCCGGATGCCTCGCCTTCATCGCCGGCTCGAGCTCGGCCTTGGCCCAGGCGACGATCGCATCCGTGACCTCGCGCGACTCAGTGATGCCGATGCCGCGGCATTCGAAATCCACCGTGCAGGTGTCGGGCACGATGTTGAGCGCCGCGCCGCCGTGGACGATGCTGGTGAGCAGCGTCGAGTGCGGAACGTCGTAGAGGCTGTCCGTCGAGCGCACGGCCGCAAGCTTCTCGGCGCGGCGGCGGATCTCGACAATCAGCTCGGCGGCATATTCAATCGCGTTGACGCCGTCGGGCGCGATCGAGGAATGCCGAGCGAGGCCGCGAAAGGTGGCGCGCACGCCGTGCTTGCCCTTGTGGCCGATGATCACCTGCATCTGGGTCGGCTCGCCGATGAAGGCGCCGAGCGGCTTGACCTTCTTCTTCGCGACCTCGTGCAGCATCGGCCGCACGCCGACGCAGCCGATCTCCTCGTCATAGGAGATCGCCAGATGAATCGGCGTTTTGAGTCTCGCCTCCACCATCTCCGGCACCATGGCGAGGCAGACCGCCACAAATCCCTTCATGTCGGTGGTGCCGCGGCCGTAGAGCTTGCCGTCGCGCTCCACCAGCTTGAACGGATCATGGCTCCAGTCCTGGCCCACGACAGGCACCACGTCGGTATGGCCCGACAGCACGATGCCCGGCCGGTCCTCGGGGCCGATCGTGACCCACAGCGCGGCCTTCTCGCCGGTCTCGTCGGTAACGCGCTCGCCCTTGATGCCGAATGTGGCGAGGTAGCTCTCGATATGGGCGATCAGGGGCAGGTTGGTGCGGTCGCTGATGGTGTCGAAACCGACGAGGTCGGCGAGGAGTTTTCGGATCCGGTCGGGTCTTGAGCTTGGCATTGTCTCGTTCTGTCGAGGGAATGGAGGCTGAAACGCTTGCAGGAACCATACCAATGTGGTGCTCGGTCGGGCAAATCAACATCGCAACCGTCATTCCGGAGCGATGCGCAGCATCGAGCTATGGTGCGCAATTGCGCACCTGAGGATCCATCGGGCCGCATCACCCGCGGTGACATGGATTCCGGGTTCGCGCCTTCGTCGCGCCCCGGAATGACGAGGGAAGAGCTACCAGACCTTGCGTTGCCCGTCGGGCAAAACACCCAAACCGTCGGTCAAGACGCCTCGCCGAAAATATCCCGCTTTACCGAAATTCGGAAACGGCGTATGTGTCGCCGCAACCCGGCCCATGGAAGAGGGGCGTATCGCGATCGTCACGAACGCGGGCCGGGCGGCGGTGGACGCAGATGGCGTTGGCACGAACGGGCTTGCAGGGCGGGCAACCGTGAGCAAGGTCGTCGTGCATACGACCGGTGCCATCAGCGTACGGCAAAATCGTGTGGTCCTGGCGCCCGGGGTCTGTGCGCCAAGTGTTGCGGTGACGTTGCGGCCCGACCGGGCTCGCAGCGTCAGTCATCCGCAAGGCGACGGGGGCAATAGTGCATCGCTCCCTGGGGAGATCGCGACATAAGCCGTAAAACCACTGCGCAGGGAAGGCCGGGA
>NZ_JACEGD010000003.1 GCF_016031635.1 Bradyrhizobium diversitatis | reverse complement strand
CGTCGATCCAGTCCCAATCGACCTTGCCGGCAAGCTGAACCAGCTCGTGCTTCATATTGATGATCTGGTCCAGCCTGGCCCGGAACAGATCGCCCGATTCCGTCGTCCTGTGCTTCTTCGGTCGCATCGCCACCTCCGATGCGACGACGGAATCATGACTGGCGATTCGACGGAATCCTGAAAATGAAATTGCAAGGTTCCGATGCCCCAAGCATCAAAACCCTGCAATCGCAAAACAGCCCACAAAGACAAATGCGATTCTAGCTCAATCGCTTAGCCGCTCTTCACGGACGACTCGCCAAACTGAACCCTGTGGTTATGGGTCCCGGATCTGCGCGCGCTTGAGGCGCGCTTGTCCGGGACGACGAACAGTATGCCCAGGGACAGCGGAGGACGACGCGAGATCTCTGCTAAATCTCCACCACCTGTCCAGGCTTCATCGCCACGAACCGCTCCTGCGGAATCTTTGCGGCATCGAGCGCTTCGACCAAGGCTTTCGCCGGCGCGTCGATCGCTTCATCCGTCAGCTGGAACGTGCCGTGATGGTGCCCGAGCGCTTGCTCGGCACCGCAGTCGAGCAACGCCTTCACCGCATCTTCCGGGTTCATGTGCTGGTCGCGCATGAACCAGCGCGGCTCGTAGGCGCCGATCGGGAGGATCGCGAGGCGCAGTGGCCCGTGCTTGTCGGCGACGCGGCGAAAGTGCCTGCCGTCACCATAGCCGGAATCGCAGACGACGTAGATCTTGCCGGCCGGCGTCTCCAGCACGAAGCTCGCCCACAGCGCCTTGTTGCGATCGAACATGCCGCGCGCCGTCCAGTGCCGGGTCGGCACCAGATGCACGGCGATGCCGCCGCCGAGCTCGACGCGATCGTGCCAGTCGAAGGCTTCTACCTTGATCGTGGAATCCCGGCTGCGCATTGTGACGTCATTGCCGAGCGGGGTGACGACGCGCGGGGCGAAATTCTTGGTGAGCCGCGACAGCGTCGCGATATCCAGATGATCGTAATGCCCGTGCGAGACCAGCACGACATCGATCTTCGGCAGCTTCTCGAAGGCAATGCCGGGATCGTTGTGTCGCTTCGGACCGGCCCAGGCGACCGGGGAGACCCGCATCGACCAGACCGGATCGACCAGGATGTTGAGGCCGCCGGCCTGGATCAGCCAGCTGGCGTGGCCGACGAAGGAGAGCCGCACGTTGTCGCCCTCGATGCGCTCCGGCGGGATGTCGGCATGGGGGCTCGGCGCCCACATGGGCCATTTCGCGCGCTGCCGTCCGCCGCCCAATTGCCAGCGCAGCAGCTCGCGAAGCGGTTTCGGCGGCGCCCCGTCCGGATCGAAGAAGTGCAGGCCGTTGAAATGGTCGGAGGCGGGGCCGTCATAGGTTTTCATGCGGAGGATCCAGCGCGAGGACGCCGACCAGGGCACCGGCGCCGGCGAGCGGCCCCAAAAGTCGGGTGACCGGCAGGCTCGTAGGGCAGGCTCCTAGGGATAGTCGGGCGGTAAGACATCACCGGCTATATGGGCGGGCCTGGCAGAAAAGGAACCCATGGCCAAAAATGTCACATTTTCAGTACCTTGCCTTATCAAGGCCGCCCCGGCCCCCTAACTTTCCTTGACTTTTGGGCGGGAGCGGCGTTTAACCCCGCCACTTTCTCGGAAAGGCTTTCTTTTCGACCCGCCGACTGGCCCTGGAGGCCAGAGGTCAACGCCCGACAGCGCTGTGCGCCCTCGGGCGCAAAGGTGTTTGGTTTTCTGCTCCCTCGCCCCGCCCTTGCGGGGAGAGGGTCGGGGTGAGGGGCTCTCTCCGCGCATGGTGCGCGTAGATGGACCCGTACCCCCTCACCCGCCGCCAAGAGGGCGGCGACCTCTCCCCGCAGGCGAGGAGAGGTAAAAGAGGACAACGGCATTGTTCGACAATCTGTCGGAACGGCTTGGCGGCATTCTCGATCGTCTGACGGGGCGCGGCGCGCTGACCGAAAAGGACGTCGATGCCGCGATGCGCGAGGTGCGCCGCGCGCTGCTGGAAGCCGACGTCGCGCTCGAGGTGGTACGCAGCTTCACCGAGCGCGTCCGCGAGCAGGCGATCGGCGCCACCGTCGTCAAGTCGGTCACACCCGGCCAGATGGTGGTCAAGATCGTCCATGACGAGCTGATCAACACGCTCGGCGCCGAAGGCCAGACCATCGACGTCAATTCCGTGCCGCCGGTGCCGATCATGATGGTCGGCCTGCAAGGCTCCGGCAAGACCACCACCACCGCAAAGCTCGCCCGCCGCCTGGTCCAGCGCGACAAGCGCAAGGTGCTGATGGCCTCGCTCGACGTCTATCGCCCGGCGGCGATGGAGCAGCTCGCCGTGCTCGGCCGCGACCTCGACATTCCGACCCTGCCGATCGTTGCAGGCCAGCAGCCGCCGCAGATCGCCAAGCGCGCGCTGGAAGCCGGCAAGCTCGGCGGCTACGACGTCGTGCTGCTCGACACCGCCGGCCGCACCACGCTCGACGAAGAGATGATGGCGGAGGCGGCCGCGATCAAAGCCGCGGCCAATCCGCATGAAGTGCTGCTCGTCGCCGACAGTCTCACCGGCCAGGACGCCGTGAACCTCGCCCGCTCGTTCGACCAGCGCGTCGGCCTCACCGGCATCGTGCTGACCCGCGTCGACGGCGACGGCCGCGGCGGCGCGGCGCTGTCGATGCGCGCGGTCACCGGCAAGCCGATCAAGCTGCTCGGCACCGGCGAAAAGACCGACGCGCTGGAGGATTTCCATCCCGATCGTATCGCCGGCCGCATCCTCGGCATGGGCGACGTGGTGTCGCTGGTCGAGCGCGCCGCCGCCAACATCGACGCCGAAAAGGCCGCGCGCACCGCCGAGCGCATGCGCAAGGGTCAGTTCGACCTCAACGACATGCGCGAGCAGCTGTCGCAGATGTCCAACATGGGCGGCATCAGCGGGCTGATGGGCATGATGCCCGGCATCTCCAAGATGAAGAACCAGATCGCGGCGGCCGGCATCGACGACAAGATCCTGAAGCGCCAGGTCGCGATCATCGATTCCATGACCCGCGACGAGCGCCGGCATCCGGACCTGTTGAAAGCCAGCCGCAAGAAGCGCATCGCCGCAGGCAGCGGCCAGAGTGTCGAGCAGGTCAACAAGCTGCTCAAGATGCACCGGAACATGGCCGACGTGATGAAGGCCATGGGCTCGGGCAAGCGCGGCCCGCTCGCCGGCATCGCCCAGGCCATGGGCTTTGGCGGCGGCATGAAGCCTCCCTCGCCGGAAGAGATGAAGGCGCTTCAGGAGAAGATGCAGGGCGGCGGCGGACAGGGCCTGCCGAATTTGCCGAAGGATCTGCCGCCTGGCCTTCGCTCGGGCCTACCGAATTTGCCGGGGCTTACGGGCCTCAGCGGCAAGCCGACCCTTCCGGGGCTCGGCGGTTTTCCCGGCAAGAAGAAATGAGGAATTCGTCGCACGGGGTCATCAGCATCTCGTGCAACGCGAAAATACCGATCAACCGAACAAAACGTACTTTGAAGGAGAACTGAATGTCCGTCGTTATCCGCCTCGCCCGCGCAGGCACCAAGAAGCGTCCCGTCTATCACGTCGTCGTTGCCGACTCGCGCTTTCCGCGCGACGGCCGCTTCATCGAGCGTCTGGGCTATTTCAATCCGCTGCTGCCGAAGGACAACGAGGCGCGCCTCAAGCTCGACCTGGAGAAGGTGAAGGCCTGGGTCGCCAAGGGCGCGCAGCCGTCGGACCGCGTGGCGCGTTTCCTCGACGCTGCCGGCGTCAAGAAGCGCGAAGCGCGCAACAACCCGGAGAAGGCCGTGCCGCGCAAGGAGCGCAAGGCGCAGGCCGAAGCCGCAGCGAAGTCGTAAGGCCCGGCCATGTCGGCGCTGGTCTGCGTCGCGCGGATCGGCGCCGCGCATGGAGTGCGCGGTGCGGTCAAGCTGTGGACCTTCACCGAGGATCCCTTCGCCGTCAGGCGCTACGGTCCGCTGCTGTCCAAGGATGGCAAGCGCCAGTTCGAGGTCGCGACGGCGCGCGAGGCGAAAGATCATCTGGTCGCGACGTTCAAGGGCGTCACGACCCGTGATGAGGCCGAGCGCCTCAACGGCATCGAGCTCTACGTTCCGCGCGACAAGCTTCCCGCGACCGACGCGGACGAATATTACCACACCGACCTGATCGGGCTCGCCGCCGTCACCACGGACGGCAAGCCGCTCGGCCGCGTTGTCGCGATCCAGAATTTCGGCGCCGGCGACATCATCGAGATCGCCCCGCCAAAGGGCCCGACGCTGCTGCTGCCGTTCTCCAATGCGGTGGTGCCGGAAGTCGATCTCGCCGGCGGACGCGTGGTGATCGCGCTGCCGCAGGAAATCGAGGGCGAGGACG
Source organism: Bradyrhizobium diversitatis (assembly GCF_016031635.1). GTDB lineage: Bacteria > Pseudomonadota > Alphaproteobacteria > Rhizobiales > Xanthobacteraceae > Bradyrhizobium > Bradyrhizobium diversitatis. The sequence continues at coordinate 261,892 of NZ_JACEGD010000003.1, read as the reverse complement.
GGGACAACGATCCCTCCGTGAGTCGTCCCCGCCTAGTGCGCAAAGCGCACAGCGGCGGGGACCCATAACCACAGGCCGGAATTTTTCGCTAAGCTGATCCTCCAGCCATCGCAAAACGGGCTGTGGTGGCTATGGGTCCCGGATCTGCGCGCGCTTGGGGCGCGCTTGTCCGGGACGACGAGAACCGAGATCGAATGACCAACCCCGCACCCTGGCGCGCGACCGTGCTGACGCTGTTTCCGGAGATGTTTCCGGGGCCGCTCGGCGTGAGCCTGGCCGGGCGTGCGCTGGCCGCCGGACTCTGGCAGCTCGAGGTGCGCGACATCCGCGCCTCCGCTACCGACCGCCACCGCAGCGTCGACGACACCCCGGCCGGCGGCGGCCCGGGCATGGTGCTGCGCGCGGATGTTCTGGCTGCCGCCATCGACGCGGCCGGGAGCGGCTCTGAGCGACCCCGCCTGCTCATGAGCCCCCGGGGTCGGCCACTGACTCAGGCCCGTGTCGTCGAGCTCGCCAAGGGCCCCGGCCCCCTGATCGTCTGCGGGCGGTTCGAGGGGGTGGACCAGCGGGTGATCGACGGACGGGGCCTCGAGGAGATCTCGATCGGCGACTATGTCCTGTCCGGGGGCGAGATTGCGGCCCTGGCCCTGATCGACGCCTGTGTCCGGCTGCTGCCGGGGGTGATGGGCAAGGAGGCCTCGGGAACCGAAGAGAGCTTTTCGGACGGGCTGCTCGAACACCCTCAATACACCCGTCCGCAGCTGTTCGAGGGGGTCCCGATCCCGGAAATCCTGACCTCGGGCGACCATGCCAAGGTTGCAGGCTGGCGGCGGGCGCAATCGGAGGCCCTGACGGCGGCCCGGCGGCCGGATTTGTGGGCGCAAGTGCCGACCCCCGTCCCGAATCGGGCCGGGCGCCAAAAAAAGCCAAAAAGCACGACAGACGGGTGACAAACGCTCCGGCTTGCCTTATAGGAGCGGCCACATCCGCAATGGCTGGATAGACGAATTTCGCGCAGCCCCCGTTTGAAAAGGCTGGGCGCGCCGATGGAGATTTACCCATGAACCTGATCAAGCAGCTCGAGCAAGAGCAATTCGACAAGCTGTCCGCCGGCAAGGACATTCCGGAATTCGGCCCCGGCGACACCGTGATCGTCAATGTGAAGGTCGTCGAAGGCGACCGCACCCGCGTGCAGGCCTATGAAGGCGTCTGCATCGGCCGTTCCGGCGGTGGCCTCAACGAGAGCTTCACCGTCCGCAAGATCTCCTATGGCGAGGGCGTCGAGCGCGTGTTCCCGGTGATGTCGCCGATGATCGACTCGATCAAGGTGGTGCGCCGCGGCAAGGTGCGTCGCGCCAAGCTCTATTACCTCCGCAATCTCCGCGGCAAGTCGGCCCGCATCGTCGAGAAGCAGGACCGCCAGGCCGCCGTCGGCGAGTAAGCTCCGCGACCAGGGCAAGCTTTTCGAAAGCGCGGGGCTCGGCTCCGCGCTTTTTTGTTTTGCCGGATGCCTTCCCCGACCTCGTCATTGCGAGCGCAGCGAAGCAATCCAGGCTGATGCCTCGGAGGGATTCTGGATTGCTTCGTCGCAAGGGCTCCTCGCAATGACGATGCCGCTAAACTCTCGCGCTTTTGCCACTGCGTGCTATATAGCTTCTAGAATGTTTCCAGATCCGACCAGCTTCGCCACCATCCAGCGCATCGTCATCGACGATCGCTCGCGGCTGCCTGGCCGGTTCTTCGGACGCTTCGCGACCTCGGCAACGTCAGAGCTTACGCGCGCAGCCTAAAAGCTGCGCTGACGATTTGTTGCCCGCGCGGCCTGCCGCGCTCATCGCTGACACACATTCTTCGGAGCTCAAGCTCATGTCCAAGCCGACCACCCTGTACGACAAGATCTGGAACGACCATCTGGTGCACGAAGCCGACGACGGCACCTGCCTGCTCTACATCGACCGCCACCTGGTGCACGAGGTGACCTCGCCGCAGGCGTTCGAAGGCCTGCGCGCCACGGGACGCAAGGTGCACGCGCCCGAGAAGACGCTCGCCGTCGTCGACCACAACGTGCCGACCACCGACCGCACCAAGCCGAATCCCGATCCTGAAAGCATCGAGCAGATCAAGGCGCTGGCCGAGAACGCCAGGGAATTCGGCGTCGAATATTACAACGAGTTCGACAGGCGCCAGGGCATCGTCCACGTCATCGGCCCCGAGCAGGGATTTACGCTGCCCGGCACCACCATCGTCTGCGGTGACAGCCACACCTCGACGCATGGCGCGTTCGGCGCGCTCGCGCACGGCATCGGCACGAGCGAGGTCGAGCACGTGCTGGCGACGCAGACGCTGATCCAGAAGAAGGCGAAGAACATGCGCGTCACCGTCGACGGCAAATTGCCTGACGGCGTGACGGGCAAGGACATCATCCTCGCCATCATCGGCGAGATCGGCACCGCGGGCGGCACCGGCTACGTGCTGGAATATGCCGGCGAGGCGATCCGTGCGCTCTCGATGGAAGGCCGCATGACGGTCTGCAACATGTCGATCGAAGGCGGCGCACGCGCCGGCCTGGTGGCGCCGGACCAGAAGGCCTACGACTTCCTGCGCGACCGGCCGAAGGCACCGAAGGGCGCGGCCTGGGATGCGGCGATGCGCTATTGGGAGACACTGCGCTCCGACGAGGGCGCGCATTTCGACGACGAGCTGCGCCTCGATGCAGCAAAGCTGCCGCCGATCGTGACCTGGGGCACCTCGCCTGAAGACGTCATCTCCGTGACCGGCATCGTGCCCGATCCGGACAAGATCGCGGACGAGGCCAAGCGCATCTCCAAGCATCGCGCGCTGAAATACATGGGCCTGACTGCGGGAACGAAGATCACCGACATCAAGCTCGATCGCGTCTTCATCGGCTCCTGCACCAACGGCCGCATCGAGGATCTTCGCGCAGCCGCGAAGATTGCGGAAGGCAAGACCGTGTCGGCGAACGTCAACGCCATGGTCGTGCCGGGCTCCGGCATCGTGAAGGAGCAGGCCGAGGCCGAGGGCCTCGACAAGATCTTCATCAAGGCCGGCTTCGAATGGCGCGAGCCGGGTTGCTCGATGTGCCTCGCCATGAACCCGGACAAGCTGAAGCCGGAAGAGCGCTGCGCCTCGACCTCGAACCGCAACTTCGAGGGCCGCCAGGGTTTTAAGGGCCGCACGCATCTGGTGTCTCCTGCGATGGCGGCGGCAGCAGCGATTGCCGGTCACTTCGTCGATGTCAGAGACTGGCGGTAAGCCGGTTCCTGCAATTGTAGCGATCGCGGCAAACCGCCGTTAATCCGCCTCGCCCACATTGTGTCCTCGCGACGGTTCGCGAGGACACGCCTCATGGCCAACAAGCCGGAATATGTCGATCTGATCAGTGACGCGACGCGCCAGCACCGCCGGCGCGCAACGCCGCTGCGCATCGTCGCCAAGCCCGAGGTCGAGGAGACCTCCAGGCTCAGCCGCTGGCCGCCGGCGATGTTCAGGCAGTGGAAGGTCGAGAATTTGATGCGGTGGAAGGCTTCGTCATGGAAGCTGAAGGATTGGCTCTAACCAGCCTCTCCGTCATGCCCGGGCTCCTCCCGGGCATCCACGAACTCTCTGCGCAAGCCCCAAGAACGTGGATGGCCGGGACCTAGGCAAGCGGAAGCGACGCCGTCCTTCGGACGGCTATGCCCGGCCATGACGAATGCAGGGCCAGCACTCACGTCACCAATAGCGGTACGGATACTGCCAGCGCGGCCAGTGGCAGACGCGGCGCGGGCCGTAATAGGTCCAGATGATCCGGCAGCGGCGCGGATAGTTGTAGTAGGGATAATACCCGCCAACGTAATAGGGCCGGCGGAAGTGTCGATAGCCGTAGTGCGGGCGATGATGGCCCCAGTGACGGTGGTAGCCGCCATATCCGCCATGCCGAAAGCCGCCATAGCGATAGCCACCGCCGACATGACGGTGATGAAAGGCCGGCCCGGCGCGAAAGCCGCCAATATGGCCGCCGCGGAAACCGCCGCCATGGAAACCGCCGATATGTCGCCCGCCGCCATGGAATCCGCCTCCGCGGAAACCGCCGCCGTGAAAGCCATGTCCACCATGCCCGCCGCCGTGGCGAACCTGCGTGACGAGATCGTCGGCCGCGGCCTTCGTTGCGGGTGACGTCGCCGGATTGATCAAGGTGAGCGCTTCAGCGCGACGCGCGGTGCCGGCCGACAGCATCAGCGTCGCGGCGGCCGCAAGCCCGAGCAAGCGCATCGAGCTCGTCCCGAGGCCGAACATTCTCAGCATGGAATCCTCCCTGAATCTGGACAGCAGAGCTGCGGCGCGACGTCTCGGCCGCGCCATTGCTGTTCAATAACGGTCGCTCCCTCGGGTAAACTGAGGAGAGCGAGGTGAACGCGCCATGAATGAACGACGCTGGGTCCCGCGATGCGACGCAGTGCCGCGACGGGAGGAATTTTGCAGATGACTGTCTACGCCATTGCACAATTGAAGATGACGGACCGCGCGGCCTACGACCGCTATCAGGCGCGATTCTTTGACGTGTTCAAGACGTACAACGGACGGCTGCTCGCCGCCGACGAACATCCGCGCGTGCTCGAAGGCGCATGGCCGCATGACAAGCTTGTCATGATGTCGTTTCCCGACGAGGCCGCGTTCCTCGCCTTCTCGAACTCGCCCGAGTACGAGGACATCTCGCGTGATCGCAAAGCCGGCGCGCAGGCCACTGTGCTGCTGGTCAAGGGATTTGCGCCCGGCTAGCGGATCACCAGAAGGGCCCGTAGCTGAACACGAAAGGTGCGGGCACGCCGTAAGGATAAGGACGGTAGTAGACGGGCCGCGCGTAATAGCGTGGATCAGGGCGCGCAGCAGGCCGCACGATGTCACGGGTTCGCGCGTGTCGTCGTGCATCGAAAACCGCGATCCCCGCCGAGGCCTCCGGTATCGTCACCCTTTGCGCAGCGGAAGCCGCGCGAGGCAGGCCGGCGGCAAGCGCGACGGCAACGGCCAATGCGATCCATCTCGCCATCACGACCCTCACGAGGCCTCCGCGCTGTTCGCTGGCGCGGGCATTGAACTGGTCAGCCCCGGCGCCAATAGCAGCTCACGCGCGGCACGATCACGGTGCCGCTCGGCCGGTACTCCTGCACATAGGTGGCGTTGCACACGCGGAGCGCGTCGGGACCCGGGTTGTAGCGGGGATAGACACCATCTGGGCTGTAATAGGGCGTGACGCGCAAGCGCGCCGGGGGCCGCTTGCGCGGCGGCGGAACGTCGTCGGGTGGAGCCGCCTGGGCGAGGCGAACCCCGGGGCTGGCGGTCTGGGCTTCCGCGCCGACGCAAACTAGCGAAAACAACCCCATGCACAGTAGAGTCAGCGCTGTTTTCGCTCGCATTTTTCCGCCCACCTGAAACGTCCCATCGACGGCCCCACGCTCCCCGTTTTGGCGACGCCCGTCAACCTCGCCGCGCTTATAAAGCCAGATGCATCGCCGCGGAACCCGCGGCAGAGCCCGTTCCGATGGAATCGGAACAGGCCCCGGACTCTATTTTGACGCGTCTTCTTCACGCGAAACCGGTATCCACTACGCTCGAAAACGCTTTAGAAGAAGCCCATGTGGACGGAATTGAAAGCGCCCTCGCTGGCCGAGATGGAAGCGATGGCTCACGAGGTGTTCGAGCGGCTCCCGGCCGAGTTTCGCAAGCTCTGCGAGGGCGTGATTGTCCGCGTTGACGACTTCCCGACCGAGGAGGTCCTGGACGAGATGGGGTGCGACAGCGAGTTCGACCTGCTCGGCCTGTTCCAAGGCGTCGGCCTGCCGCAGCAGAGTTTTGGCGACGTGGCGCGGCTGCCGAACATGGTCTGGCTCTACCGCCGGCCGATCCTGGATTACTGGGCCGAGCACGACGAAAGCCTCGGCCATATCGTCCGCCACGTCCTGATCCACGAGATCGGCCACCATTTTGGCCTCTCGGACGACGATATGGCCGCGATTGAGGCGCGGGCGGAGTAGGAAGCGTAGAGGGAGCGCACCTCCTCCGTGGCTTGATCCCGCCAAGCAGACTAGACCTGCCGATTTCGGCCTAGGATTCCCGCCCCGATCGCGATAAATACCCGTTCCTCCAGACCCACCCGGGAAAGCGCAACCATGGACAAGTTCACCACGCTGGAAGGCGTCGCGGCGCCGCTGAAGATCATCAATGTCGACACCGACATGATCATTCCGAAGCAGTACCTCAAGACCATCAAGCGCACCGGCCTTGGCAAGGGGCTCTTCTCCGAGCAGCGCTACAAGGACGACGGCAGCGAGAACCCGGATTTCGTTCTCAACCAGCCCGCCTATCGCAACGCCAAGGTTCTGGTCGCCGGCGACAATTTCGGCTGCGGTTCGAGCCGCGAGCACGCGCCCTGGGCGCTGCTCGACTTCGGCATCCGCTGCGTGATCTCGACCTCGTTCGGCGACATCTTCTACAACAACTGCTTCAAGAACGGCATCCTGCCGATCCGCGTCAGCCAAGAAGACCTCGACAAGCTGTTCGACGATGCCGAACGCGGCGCCAACGCGACGCTGACGATCGACCTGCCGAACCAGGAGATCCGCGGCCCCGACGGCGGCAAGGTCAAGTTCGAGATCGATCCGTTCCGCAAGCACTGCCTGATCAACGGCCTCGACGACATCGGTCTCACCATGGAGAAGAAGGCCTCGATCGACAGCTACGAGGAGAAGCTCAAGCGCGAACGCGCCTGGGCCTGATCTCGTATTTTTTGAGCATGATCTTTCCGGAAAACCGCTGCACACTTTTCCTGATCATGCTCTAGTTCTCGTTCGAGCCCCGGTGCGCCATCCGCGCCGGGGCTTTTTCTTTGCTCCGGATATCCCGTATAGCTTTTCCTCATGCTGCCCGAGATCGTCACCTTCTGGCATGGCCCGATGGATGCGCTGCGCCGGACCTGCCTGCGCTCGCAGCTCGCTGCCGGCCACAAGATCACGGTCTACAGCTTCGACACCATTCCCGGCCTGCCCGCAGGAATCGCCAATGCGGATGCCGAGGCGATCCTGCCGCACGCGTTCTCCGAACGGCTGCGGCCGCCGCAGCCGGACGGCAGCTGGCGCGACTGGACCGCGCTGCAGTTCAGCGACTTCTTCCGCATGAAGCTGATGGCGAAGGGCCTCGGCCTCTGGCTCGATGCCGACGTGCTGCTCTTGAAGCCCATCGAGATCGATCCGGCAAAGCCGTACTTCGCCTGGGAGCGGCCGCGCCAGCTCGGCAACTCCGTGATCTATCTTCCGCCCGGGCACGGCATCGTGCGCGCGTTCGAGGAGCTGATGGAACAGGATGAGCTGACGCCGGACTGGCTGTCGCTGCGCCACCGCATCACCTTCATGATGCGCCGCCTGCGCGGCGGCTCGAACCGCCTTTCGGATATTCGCGTCGCGATCTACGGCCCTGCCGCGCTGACCGCGCTCGCGCGCCGCACCGGCGAGTTGCACAACGCACTTCCGAAGCAATCGTTCTATGCCGTGCATGCCGAGCCGAAACGCTTCTTCGACCCATCGAGCTATCTCGGCCTCGTCACCAGCCCCGAGATCATCGGCCTGCACATCTCGCCCAAGGGCCGCGGCGGCGAAAAGCCGATTCCGGGCAGCCTGTATGCCTGGGCGGCGGAAAAGTTTAGGTAGCTCTCCGCTACCTTGAACGATCGCATAGCAGCATAAGTGGTCGTCATGCCCGGGCTTGTCCCGAGCATCCGCGTTCTTTGCACTGCGCACCAAGGCGTGGATGGCCGGGTCAAGCCCGGCCATGACGATGTCGAGGGACTTACGCTCTTTCGACGACCACATCGTGCCCATCCCAATCGCGCTGCAGCGCGTCCGGGACACGAGACGCTGAATCCTGTTTGATCCAGCGCAACGCGCTCCTGCACCATTGTGCTTAATTCGCTCCAATTCCGACGTCCGAATGGAGCGTTCCATGAGCACCGCAAGCAAGCCTTATCCCATCGTTCAGGACCTCATCGAGTCCTTTGCGAGCTGGCTGAAGCATCGCCGCGAGATGAACGAGATGCGGCAGCTCGATCGCGCCGATTTCGACCGGATCGCGAATGATCTCAGGATCGCGCCCGACGATCTCGAAGAGCTGGTCCGTCACGGCCGGCACGCCGCCGACGAGCTGCCGAAGATGCTGGAGCAGCTCGGCATCAGCGCCGAAGGCCTCGGCCGCGCACAGCCCCTGCTGCTGCGCGACATGGAGCGGGTCTGCTCGCTCTGCGATCAGAAGGGGCAGTGCGACCGCGATCTCGCCGAGGGCACCGCCGCGGAGAATTACCACGGCTATTGCGGCAACGCCTCGACGCTGGAGTCGCTTGATCGCGCAGAGATCGTGCCGCACTGAGTCGCGGGGGGCTCGACCGACGAGTGAGATTTTCGGCGAGAACGGGGCCATCGGCTTGGCGCACGCCCCTGCGGGGGCAAACCTCGCACCGGACGTTGTCACGGACTATGCTGGATAGGTATGCTGTCGCGTATACTGGCTCGAACGATACCGCATGACCAATTCCGCGAAGACCGGGACGAGGAAGCGACGGTGGCCTTTCGTGCTGGCCTTTGTTGTGCTCGTCTATCTAGCCCTCGCATATGTTCTGGTGCCCACCCTGTGGATTCACCACGAACAAGAAGCGGGGCTCGCTTCGTTGCCGATGCTCACCAGGACATCGGACGATATCCCTGGTGACCCTCTGAACGTTGGACTTGTTGGCGAGGGCGGAGATGTCGTCCGCGCCATGAACGCGGCGGGATGGTCTGCGGCCGACGCCGTGACGCTGCGATCAAGCATCGAGATCGTCGGGAGCGTGGTACTGGATCGACCGTATCGCGACGCTCCGGTCAGCCCGCTCTACTATCTGGGAAAGAAGGAGCAATACGCGTTCGAGAAGCCTGCAGGGAAAAGTGCAGATCGGCGGAATCACGTTCGGTTCTGGAAGGCCCTCGAAAAGGGTGATGACGGTCGACCAGTCTGGCTCGGTTCGGCAACTTTCGACCGAGGCGTCGGGCTGAGCCACGATACGGGACAGGTCACCCATCACATCGCGGCCAACATCGATGCCGAGCGGGATCTCCTGATGGCCGACCTGCGAGCGGCCCGCGTCGTCAGCAGTTTCTTTCAGATCTCCGGCATAGGCCCCACTCTGTTCGGCCGAAACGGTGGCGGCGACCCCTACTATACGGATGGCGAGATCCACGTCGCCGTCCTGGTGCCGGGAGCGGCGAGCGGACCCGCCGATCCGCCGACCATTCCACCGCCCTCATTCATCGCTCTCAAGGATGCCATATGGCACGGCATCGCTCGCCAAGCCGAAACGACGCCTTAGCCCTTGCTCATTCCTGCAGGCACTTCGGTAAAGCTCCGGCTTAATTCTACCAAGGCCGACATCACTTGCCGGCCACGAAATAAAAATCCTGCCGTCCGGAGATCGAGCCGTAGCTGAACGGCTTTTGCCTGCGGCCGGTCGCTTCCATGACATCGTCGCGAACGAAATCGAACAGCCTGCGGACTTCGAGGCCCGGCGTCGGAAGATTCTTGACGAAGGCGGTCGCGAACGGACTGTTGATCCCGTCACCGTCGAGCGCGGTCTCGCCGTCCTTGGCGGCATAGACCACCAGCGTTCCAGCCTCCGGCTCGAGCGGGGCGAGGCCTCGCGACACGGAACGTGATGCCACCGTCATCGTGCGTTTCATCTGGGCGGCGAACGGATTGTCACGGCACGCATCGAGAATGACGAGGCGCAATTTTCTGGCGCGCTCGGCGGCATTGAGGACCTGATCGACCGGCACTGCTTCGAATCCGATTTCGCGGTCCGCGGCGATCCTCGCATCGGTCGGGATGAGATAATTGACGCCGCCGACCTCCATGCCGTGTCCGGCATAATACACGACCGCCCAATCCGCCGTCTCCGCGCGTGCTGCGAACTCGCGCAAGGCATTCACCAACGCATCCTTGCGCAGATTGGTCAGCAGCGTGACCGCTTCGAACCCGGTGAGCCTCAGCACGTCGGCGACGAGGCTCGCGTCGCGGACGGGGTTCGGCAGTGCGGCGACGTTTTCATAAGCCGAGTTGCCGATGACGAGGGCGATACGGCGATCACCGTTCGCAACCCCGGGCGCCACGACGGACGGAGGGACGCCCGCTTTCTCGACCAGGATCGTAGCTGGCGGCGGCGGCGGCGGCAGGGCGGAGAGCCGCTCACGCGCCTTGTCCAGAGCCCATCTAGTGGCGCTCTGGGTCAGTCCGAGCGTGGCGTTGAAATCGGCTCTTGCCTTGGCGAAATCGCCGCGCTTCTCGTGGGCCAGCCCGCGATTGACATAGGCGTTCGCATAGGTGGGATCCACGCGTATCGTTTCGGTGTAGTCGGCGATGGCGCGGTCCGCGTCGCCCTTGTTGCCGTAGGCGTTGCCGCGATTGAAATACGCGTTCGCATTCGCCGGCTGCAGGCGCACCGCTTCGGTGTAGTCGGCTATGGCCCGATCGGTGTTGCCCTTGTTGCTGTAGGCGTTGCCTCGGTTGTAGTACGCGTTGGCATAGGCCGGATCGAGCCGGATCGTCGCCGTGTAGTCAGCAATGGCACGGTCCGTGTCGCCCTTGCTGCTGTAACCGTTGCCCCGGTTGTAGTAGGCATTCGCATGCGCCGGATCGAGCCGGATCGTCGCCGTGTAGTCGGCTATGGCGCGGTCCGTATCGCCCCTGGCGGCGTAAGCGTTGCCCCGGTTGTAGTACGCATTCGCGTCCTTGGGATCTCGCCGTATTTGCTCGGAGGCGGCGGCAATGGCAGCGTTCGACTCGGCTTTGACGCGGTCAATAGCGGCTGCGGGTCCTGCGAGGGCAAGAATGACACAGCAATAGAATAATCTGCGAAACATGCGAAAGCCCACTCGCCATATCGGGGACGGGAAGCAGTATTCAAACAACGCAAATTTATCCGAGCAATCAGCCGGACTGTGTGATCTAAGTTACAGGAATCCCGGCGCACCAGGCGAGCGGCCTATCGATACTGACGGGAAATCCGCGCCAGGCGGATATCCGGCGCCAGGACCTCTCTTCAGCCCTTCCCCATCGCCGCGATCGCGTCCGCGATCTCGATGGTGCGGCGGGCCATGTCGGCGTGCAGGCGCTCCACCATGGCGCCGTCGAGGCGGATCGCGCCGCGCGAGGCGTTCTCGGGCAGCTCGAACGCGGCGATGATCTTTCGAGCGCGCGCGACTTCCTCTTCGGGAGGCGTGAAGATCGCGTTGCAGGCGTCGATCTGCGAGGGGTGGATCAGCGTCTTGCCGTCGAAGCCGAGATCGCGCCCTTGCGCGCATTCGGTGGCGAAGCCGTCGGAATTGGCGATGTCGCTGTAGGGGCCGTCGAGGATCTCGAGGCCGTGGGCGCGCGTCGCCAGGATGCAGTGGGTGATCATCGGAACCATCGCGGCGCGGCCCGGCAGCATCCGGATCCGCGTCTCGCGCGAGATATCGTTCGGGCCGAACACGAAGCCGGAGAGGCGCCGCGATGGATCGCGCCCGGCGGCGGCCAGTTCCTCGGCGTGCAGCACCGCGCGCGCGGTCTCGATCATGGCCCAGACCTTCACGCTCGGCGCGGCACCGAGCTCGGCGAGGCGGCGGCCGATGGCGTCGAGATCCTCGATGCTTGAAACTTTTGGAACCAGGATGCCGTCGGGCGAGGCCTTGGCGGCCATCGCGACGTCATCGGCCCACCACGGCGTGTCGAGGCCGTTAGTCCGGATCAAAACCTCGCGCTTGCCAAAGCCCTTGGCCGCGATCGCGGCGGCGATGCCGTCACGCGCCGCCGCCTTGGCCTCGGGAGCGACCGAGTCTTCCAGATCGAGGATCAGGCCGTCGGCGGCGAGATTGCGCGCCTTTTCCAGCGCGCGGGGGTTGGAGCCGGGCATGAACAGATGGCTGCGGCGCGGGCGGGTCATGCAAGCGTTCCTTCCTCGTCTGTCGTCCGACATCAGCCGATAGCACTTGGCCTGCCCATTCGAAAGGCTTGTTCACCCCAGCGGTCTATGATTAGGCATAGGTATGATGACATTCCCGAAGCATTTGCTGGAAGGCTACAAGGCCTTCGCCACCCAGCGGCTGCCGACCGAGCAGACCCGCTATCGCGAGCTGTCGGTGAAGGGGCAGTCGCCCGAAGTGATGGTGATCGGCTGCTGCGACAGCCGCGTCTCGCCGGAAGTGATCTTCGACGTCGGCCCCGGCGAATTGTTCGTCGTCCGCAACATCGCCAACCTCGTGCCGGTGTATCAGCCCGACGGCACCGCTCACGGCGTCTCGGCGGCGCTGGAATATGCCGTGACGGTGCTGAAGGTGAAGCACATCGTGGTGCTTGGCCACGCGCAATGCGGCGGCATCCGCGCCTTCGTCGACAAGATCGAGCCGCTCACGCCGGGCGACTTCATCGGCAAGTGGATGCAGATGTTCATCAAGCCGGGCGAAGTGGTCGAGCAGCGCGAGCACGAGAGCATGGCGCAGTTCGTCGAGCGCATCGAGAAGGCCGCCGTGTTCCGCAGCCTGGAAAACCTGATGACCTTCCCGTTCGTGCGCAAGGCGGTTGAGAGCGGCCAGATGCAGACGCACGGCGCCTATTTCGGCGTCTCGGAGGGCTCGCTGTTCGTGCTGGACAAGACGACGAAGGAATTCAAGAACGCGCGCAGCGCGGCTTGAGCGGTTTCGTATACTGCCGCATCAAACGAGATCGCCGTCCCGGACAAGCGCAGCTCTTGGCAACGCGTAGCGTTGTCCAGGGCGGAGCGCAGATCCGGGACCCATAGCCCCAAGCTTACGTTGTCGTGCGAGCTGACAACCACGTTCTTCGCCAAACCACTTCCTGTGGCTATGGGTCCCGGATCTGCGCGCGCTTTTGGCGCGCTTGTCCGGGACGACGAGAGGGGTGTGACCGCCGAGCGGCGGCTTACGCCGCCTTCTTCTTCGCGCTGATCAGCTTGCGGTTGATCAGCACTTCGGCGATCTGGATCGCATTGAGCGCGGCGCCCTTGCGCAGATTGTCCGACACGCACCAGAGCACCAGACCGTTCTCCACGGTCGCGTCCTCGCGGATGCGGCTGATATAGGTGGCATCCTCGCCGGCCGCCTCATAGGGCGTGGCGTAGCCGCCGGGCTCCTGCTTGTCGATGACGAGGCAGCCCGGCGAGGTGCGCAGGATGTTGCGGGCTTCGTCCGCGCTGATCGGGTTCTCGAACTCGATGTTGACGGCCTCGGAGTGGCCGACGAACACCGGCACGCGCACGCAGGTGGCCGTAAGCTTGATCTTGGGATCAAGAATCTTCTTGGTCTCCGCCATCATCTTCCACTCTTCCTTGGTGTAGCCGTCCTCCATGAAGACATCGATGTGGGGGATGACGTTGAAGGCGATGCGCTTGGGGAATTTCTTCGCGACCAGCTCGTCATTGGTGTAGACGGCCTTGGTCTGCGAGAACAGCTCGTCCATCGCGTCCTTGCCGGCGCCCGACACCGATTGATAGGTCGAGACCACGACGCGCTTGATCGTGGCCTTGTCGTGCAGCGGCTTGAGCGCGACCACGAGCTGCGCGGTCGAGCAGTTCGGGTTGGCGATGATGTTCTTCTTCTTGAAGCCTTCCGTCGCAGCCGCGTTCACCTCCGGCACGATCAGCGGCACGTCCGGATCCATGCGCCAGGCCGAGGAATTGTCGATCACGACGGCGCCGGCGGCGCCGATCTTCGGCGACCATTCCTTCGACACCGACCCGCCCGCCGACATCAGGCAGATGTCGACGTCGGAGAAGTCGTAATGCTCCAGCGCTTTGACCTTCAGGGTGCGGTCGCCATAGGACACCTCGACGCCGACGCTGCGGCGCGAGGCCAGGGCCACGACCTCGTCCGTGGGAAATTTGCGCTCATCCAGGATGTTGAGCATTTCCCGTCCGACATTGCCGGTCGCGCCGACCACTGCGACTTTGTAACCCATCGTTCACTCTCCGATGAAAAAGCCCGTTCCTGAAGCTGACGCTTAAACAGGAAGAGCAGCGCTTCTATGCGAGAACCGGCCTCAAGACAACGTTGGACCATGCCTTAGGGACGTGGATGCAGTCGCCTGAGGCCAGCATGGCCGTTAGCCCTACCCGGACCGCCATCCATCTGGCGCTGCTCGCCTTCGCCGACGAGGTCGTCGGCACGCTGGCGCACCTGTTCGCCTATGTGGGGGCGCTCGCCCTGTTTGCCATCCTCGCCCTCGCAGCGCTGGGCCAGCTGCCCGATCTGCGCGACAACGAGCCGGCCGGGAAACCGGGCTGGAGCGTGGCTGACCGTTCGCACCCGGCCTTCGCCGTCAGTCGACACGATTCTTCCGATAAAACAGTATCTTACCTCATCCTGAGGCACCCCGAAGGCGGTCGCAGGGACGTGCTGCGCTGGAGCGATGACGCGGGCAGGCCCGTGGCCGAGCTCGAAATCTACCGCCAGGGCGCCGAATTCGACGTGACACGTCCGGCGACCGCAGATCTCGCCGCCCGGATGGGCTTGGGAGCGGCCACCGCGCTCGAGCAGGCCGGCCTGATCGACACCAAATTCGGCCCCGTCGCCCTGTTCCGGCCAACCGGCACAATGGAGGGCGCGCAGGCCTGTCTCGGCTACCTCAAGCGCAGTGAGGAGCCGGCGCTCCAGATCTCCGGCTTCACCTGCCAGGGCGACAGCCTGCCCAGCCGGCGCGTGGCGATCGCCTGCACGCTGAATCGGCTGACGCTGCTGGCCTCGGGCAACGAGCCCAGGCTGGCGGAATTGTTCGCCCATGCCGAGCTGAAACGCGTCCGCTGTGACCCCGCAGGCCCGGCGGACTGGCTGCTGGGCGCCGCGAACGCGCAATTGCGCGGAGCGCTTTGATCAGCATCAAGCTCAAGTAGCTGGTTTGCATGCAACTTTTGCTGATGCGCACGATTATTCCCCGCTGGTGTGACCCAATTGACCTAGTTGCAGTCGCCCCCGCCGGGCTAGTATGCGGTGAAATCGACTGGCGGCCTGCCGCCTGAAGGGGACGTGATGAGCTTGAAATTTTCTGCCGCGAACAAATTGGCGACCTGGCTTGCGGCGGGCGCCGTGATTGCCATCGCGTTCGCGACTCCGGCCTCGGCCGACACCAAGTCCAAGCAGCGCTATGACGATCGCGGCCGGCCCATCTACGGCCCGAGCGGCCCCAACGCGGTCTATCAGCAGGGCCGCACCCGCATCTATGTGAGCAAGCGCTCCTGGCTGGATGGCGGCACCGAGGTCAATCCGGGCGACCGCAAGTTCAGCGACTACGCCTTCCCGCCGGCCGTGGGTTATCCGTCCTTCGCCCGCGAGAATCTCAACCGCCCGATCGATCGCCAGCCGCTCTCGCCGCCAGGCGATGTCGGCGGCTATCCGCAGAACTTCCCGCTGTACTGAGCGGACGCAAGGCGACCCGAATCAAAATGGCCGGGCTCTCGCCCGGCCTTTTTTGTTGTGATGAGATGGTCTGCCTCACGCGTTGGCCGCCGGGTCGTAACGCCTGCAAAATTCCTCGATCGCCTCGGAGCGGAAATCGCCGAGGCGCTCGAAGATGAGCGCATCCGGCCAATCCCACCAGGCGATCCGGCGCAGGCTTGCCGCGACGGACTCGGCAAAGCGCCTGCGGATGGGGCGCGCGGGAACGCCGCCGACGATGGTGTAGGGTTCGACATCGCGGCTGACGACGGCGCCTGCAGCAATCACCGCGCCGTCGCCGACGCTCACGCCCGGCAGCAGGATTGCGGCGTGCCCGATCCAGACGTCGTTGCCGACGATGACGCGGTCGCCGCGGCGCTCCGCGAAGAAGTCGCGGTCGCGCGTCGCGCTCGCATCGTAATATTCGGGGCAATAGGTGAAGCGATGCTGGGACGGCCGGCCCATCGGATGATTGGGCGCGCCGATCCGCACCGCGTTGGCGATGGCCGTGAACTTGCCGATCACCGCGTCGGCGACGTCGCAATTCTCGCCCAGATAGGAGTAGTCGCCGAGCGAGGCATATTCGATGCGCGTGCCCGCGAGCACCTCGCAACGGCGCCCGATCTGCGCCTCGCGCAGCCGCACCGTTTCATGGACGATGGTTTCCGCGATCTTGGGGCGGGGTGAATCCATGAGATGACTCCGAGTGCAGGTGCCGTAGGGTGGGTTAGCCGAAGGCGTAACCCACCACGTTAGTTGCCGCGGCGACAGAAGAGGTGGGTTACGCCCCGCGGTCTGCGCTTCGCGCAGTCCGCACGACTAACCCACCCTACGAGTGCGGTGCTTGCCGCCTTATGCGTGCAGCTTCTGCAATTCCTTCAGGATCGCTTCGCCCATCTGCGTGGTGGAAGCAGCCGTGGTGCCTTCCGACTTGATGTCGGCGGTGCGCAGGCCGCTGGCGAGCACCGCGGCGATCGCGGCATCGACCTTGTCGGCGAGATCGCCCATGTCGAAGGAATAGCGCAGCGCCATGCCGAAGGACGAGATCATCGCGATCGGATTGGCGAGGCCTTGGCCTGCGATGTCGGGCGCGGAGCCGTGCACGGGCTCGTACAGCGCCTTGCGCTTCTTGCTCTTGACGTCGATCTCGCCGAGCGAGGCCGAGGGCAGCATGCCGAGCGATCCCGTCAGCATCGCCGCGATGTCGGACAGCATGTCGCCGAACAGGTTGTCGGTGACGATGACGTCGAACTGCTTCGGCCATTTCACCAGCATCATGCCGCCGGAATCGGCGAGCTGATGCTCGAGCGTGACATCGGGATATTCGCGCTTGTGAACCGCCGTCATGACCTCGTTCCAGAGCACGCCCGACTTCATGACGTTGCGCTTCTCCATCGACGTCACCTTGTTCTTGCGCTTCCTGGCAAGCTCGAAGGCAACGCGGCCGATGCGCTCGATCTCGTAGGTGTCGTAGACCTGGGTATCGATGGCGCGCTTCTGGCCGTTGCCGAGATCGGTGATGGTCTTGGGCTCGCCGAAATAGACGCCGCCGGTGAGCTCGCGCACGATCATGATGTCGAGCCCCTCGACCGCCTCGCGCTTCAGGCTGGAGGCATCGGCCAGCGCCGGGTAGCACATTGCGGGACGCAGGTTGGCGAACAGAGCGAGATCCTTGCGCAGGCGAAGCAGGCCGGCTTCGGGGCGCACTTCGTACGGAACCGTATCCCATTTCGGGCCGCCGACCGCGCCGAAGATCACGGCGTCGGCGTCCTTCGCCTTGGCCATGTCGCCCTCGGAGATCGACACCTTGTGGGCGTCATAGGCGGAGCCGCCGACGAGGCCGGTGTCGGTCTCGAACTTGGCGATCCCGGCCGCATTGAGCCAGTCGATCAGCCGCTTCACCTCGCCCATCACCTCGGGGCCGATACCGTCGCCCGGGAGCAGCAGCAGTTTGTGGGTCGCCATGGTCGTGTCCTTTTCGATCCTCTCTCGTCATTCCGGGGCGCGAGCAAAGCGAGCGAGCCCGGAATCCATCAGGCCACAGCGCAAGCGGTGAAATGGATTCCGGGCTCGCGCTGCGCGCGCCCCGGAATGACGGTTCGGCCGGAGTGCTAGAGCGGCGTTGCGCGCTTGGCAAGACACCATTGCCGCCGCGCGGCTGTGCAAGACAGGCAGGGCCTGCCACAGTGCCGGCGCCGGAGTACCCCTTGCACGCCCCTGAGCGCCCCACGCCCAACCCGCATCCTGCGCGGCTGATCCTGACCCTGTCGCTGGCGGCGACGGTCGGGCTCGGCATCGGCCGCTTTGCCTATGCGCTGGTGCTGCCCGACATGCGGGAGGACCTCGGCTGGTCCTATTCGGCCGCCGGTTTCATGAACACGATCAACGCCGTCGGCTATCTCGTGGGCGCGCTGGTGGCGTCCCGGCTGATCCAGCGCATCGGCTGGTCCGCGGCGATCCGCGGCGGGACCCTGGCCTGCGTCGCCGCGCTCGCGACGTGCGCCCTATCGGGCAATTTCGTTGCGCTGAGCCTGGCCCGTCTGGTGCTGGGCCTGGGCGCGGCAGTCGGCTTCGTCGCCGGCGGCGCGCTGGCCGCCACCATCGCGCAGTCGCAGCCCGCGCGGGCCAATTTCCTGCTGAGCCTGTTCTACGCCGGGCCCGGCATCGGCATTCTCGCCTCCGGCCTGATCGCTCCGTTCACGCTGCAATATTTCGGGCCGGGCTCGTGGTGGATCGTCTGGTGGGCGCTGACGCTGCTGTCCGTCGCGATGACGATCCCGCTGTTCCTGATCCGCATCGAGAGCAGCGTCCGCTTCTCGGAAGGCAGCCACGCGTCGTTCGCGATCCTCCCCGTGCTGATCTACCTCGCCAGCTATTTCCTGTTCGGCGCCGGCTACATCGCCTACATGACCTTCATGATCGCCTATGTGCGCGACGGCGGCGGCGGGGCCGCGGCGCAGGCCGCGTTCTGGAGCCTGATCGGGCTGAGCGCCTTCGTCACGCCCTGGGCCTGGCGCGGCGTGCTGGCGCTGGACCGCGGCGGCCTCGCCACCGCCATCATCCTCGGTACCAACGCGCTGGGCGCGGCCCTGCCGATCCTCGGGCATTCGCCGGCATGGCTCGCGGTCTCCGCCGTCGTGTTCGGCGTCGCCTTCTTCGCCGTGGTCGGCTCGACCACGGCCTTCGTGCGCTTCAACTATCCATCCGAGGTGTGGCCGACCGCGATCGCCGCGATGACGATCTCGTTCGGCGTCGGCCAGACGCTGGGGCCGATCGTGGTCGGCGCGATCACGGATGCGCTGGGGAGCCTGAGCTACGCGCTGAACGTGTCGGCGGGGTTGCTGGCGCTCGGGGCGGTGCTGTCGCTGTGCCAAAGGAAGGTGGGACCCGCCAAGCAACCGGTGCCGTAGGGTGGATTAGCGAAGCGTGATCCACCAACTTCGTTCGGCGAACGCTGAAGCATGGTGGATTACGCCAAGCGACTGCGCTTCGCACAGCCGCTCGGCTAATCCACCCTACGGCAGCGGAGTTCGAGGTTAGCTTCCACTAAATGAATTGTACCCCTGGTCTTCCCAATAGCCGCCCTTGTAGTCGTTGGTGACTTCCATCGAGACCACGTATTTCGGGTTCTTGAAGCCGAGCTTGGTCGGCACGCGGATCTTCATCGGGAAACCGTAGGCGCGCGGCAGGATCTCGCTCGCATATTTGAATGTCATCTGGGTCTGCGGATGCAGCGCGGAGCGCATGTCGAGCGGCGAGTTGTAGCCGTCCTTGTCGGCGCACTGGAACCAGACATATTTGGCGCGGGTGTCGGCGCCGATCAGCTTGAGGAAGTCGCGCATGGGCGTCCCGGTCCAGCTGCCGATCGCACTCCAGCCCTCGACGCAGATGTGACGCGTGATCTGCGTGACCTGCGGCAGCTTGTAGAGCTCGTCCAGCGTCCAGGACTTCTTGTTGTCGACGAGACCGCGCACCTCGAGCTTCCAGTCTTTGCCGTCGATATCGGGCGCGTCGTCGAGATCGTAATAGGCATTGAACGGAAACGGCTTCGTGATCGCGCTCTCGGGAAAGGTCGGCGCCAGCGCATCCGGATTGAACATCCAGGCCTGCACGGCGTCGTTGAACTTCGAGACCTTGGCGAGCATGGTTTCGGCCGAGGACGAGTCGACGACGTCGCAGCCGGTGAGCAGCGTCAGCGCCCCGAGACTGGCACCGCCTGCGATGAAGCGGCGGCGGGTGACATCGGGCATCGTCTTGAGGGAGTCCTTGATCAGGAGCCGCTTGTCGACGCCGGGGATCAGGAATGAGCGCTTTGCCATAGTCTCCTCCTCAGCGACCGATGATCATGGCGCGCAGGCTCTTCGGCACCAGCAGCGCGAGCAGGACATGGATGACGAGGAATGCGCAGATCGCGGCCATGCAGAAGAAGTGGACATAGCGCGCGGCCGGATAATCGCCGAACAGCATCACGAGGTAATAGAGCTGTACCGGCTTCCATATCGCAAGCCCCGACAGCACGATCAGCACGCCGACCACGATGATGCCGGCGTAGAGCAGGCGCTGCACGTAGTTGTAGACGGTGAGATCGTCGTGACCGAGCTTGAAGGTGAGCGCGGCCCTGATGTCGTGAAGCACGCCGGACGCCGTGATCGGCAGCAGCTTCTTGGCGAAGCGGCCGGTGACGATACCGGTGACGAGATAGGCGAGGCCGTTGATCATCAGCAGCCACATCGCCGCAAAGTGCCAGAGCAGGCCGCCGCCGAGCCAGCCGCCAAGCGTATATTCGCGCGGGAAGCTGAAGCCGAACAGCGGCGAGGCGTTGTAGATCTGCCAGCCCGACAGGATCATCAGGATCATGGCAAGCGCGTTGACCCAGTGCATGATCCGCACCCATGCCGGCTGGATCACTTTGGCCGGGGTGGCCCCGACCCGCTCGTCGGTCACTGTGAGACTCGCCATGCTGGTTCCGTCCTGAAGATCGTCTGATGGTAATTATACGCCGAAGTTTCCGCTTTCGTTACGCCCTGTCCGGCATGGAATCGATGCCGCGAGCCTATTGCGGTCACAAAAAGGCGAGCCGGGCACCCCCGGCTCGCCGTCCTCAAAGCACCCTGTTCGGGGATGAAACAGGATCGCGCGGTGTTACGTCGCCGGCATCAGCACGGTGTCGACCACATGGATCACGCCGTTCGACTGGTTGACGTTGGAGATCGTCACCATCGAGGTGCCGCCCTTGGCATCGACGATCCAGGTCTTGCCGTCCATCTTCTTCACCGTCAGTTCCTCGCCCTCCGCGGTCTTCATCTTCTTCCCGTCGGTGAGATCGGAGGCCGCGAGCTTGCCGGGCACGACATGGTAGGTGAGAATCTTGGTCAGCGTCGCCTTGTTCTCGGGCTTGACCAGATTGTCGACGGTGCCGGCCGGCAGCTTGCCGAAGGCGGCGTTGGTCGGCGCGAACACCGTGAACGGACCCTTGCTTTCCAGCGTCGGCACCAGGCCCGCCGCCTTCACGGCCGCCACCAGCGTGGTGTGGTCCTTCGAGTTGACCGCGTTCTGCACGATGTTCTTCGACGGGAACATCGCAGCGCCGCCGACCATGACGGTCTTCTCCTCGGCGCTGGCCGGCGCGACGACGGTCGCGGTGATGGCGAGGGCGCTGAAGGCGGCGGCAGCGAGATAGGCAATGCGCTTCGACATGGAAAGTCTCCCGATTGAATGGTGACCGGCGATGGCCGGCGTTTGAGTTGGGCAACAACGGCGACTGCGACAGTTGAGAAGTGATGCAGCAGTGCCGTCGTTGGACCGAACTACGGGAGGGTTTGCGATGCGGTTTCGGAGAAAAATTCTTTGTGATGGGTGAAACTATGCGTGGGGATGTTCGTGCGGGGAGTGTGCGCCAAACTCTCCGCCGTCGTCCCGGACAAGCGGAGCGAAGCGGAGCGCAGATCCGGGATCCATAGCCACAGGAAGAGGCTGTCGCGCGAGACGGTCACTCCGAGTCTTCGCCAAACCACTCCCTGTGGTTATGGGTCCCGGGCTCGCGACTTTGTCGCGCCCCGGGACGACGAGGAGAGATTGCCGCGCGGTCGTCGCGTCTCAATCCCTGTTGTTCGGCGTCTGGATGAAGCCGCGATTATGCGTCGGGCTGATCAAGAGCTCGTTGATGCACACACGCGGCGGCATCGACGCGATGAAGGCGATGGTGCGGCCGAGGTCTTCGGATTGCAGCATCTTCGCCTGCTCCTCCTCGCTCGGCACCACCGGGCGCAGCTTCAGGATCGGGGTCGCCACCTCGCCCGGCATCAGGCAGCAGGCGCGCAGGCCGTTGACGCATTCATCCATGTTGAAGGAATGGGTCAACGCCAGCACCGCGTGCTTGGTCGTGGTGTAGGCCGGGCCCGGCATCTTCGAGACGTGGCGACCGGCCCAGGACGAGACGTTGATGATCGCGCCGTCCTGCTGCTTGCGCATCGTCGGCAGCACGGCGCGCATGCAATAGAGCACGCCGTTGAGATTGACCTGGACCAGCTTGTCCCAGCCCTCCAGTTCCATGTCCTTCCAGCTGCGCTTGGGAAGATTGATGCCGGCATTGTTGACCAGCAGGTCGATGCGGCCGTGCTTTGCGACGATCTGATCGGCCGCCTTCTGGGCCTCGGCCGCATTGGAGACGTCGAGCGCAATGGCCTCGGCCGCTCCGCCCGTCCCTATGATCCTGGCAACCACGGTATCCAGGGCATCCTTGCGGCGGCCCGAGACCACCACCGTCCAGCCGTCGGCAGCCAACGCCTCGGCGCCGGCTTCCCCGATCCCGCTGCCGCCGCCCGTGACCCAGGCCACGCGTTTCCCGTTTTTTAACATGCAAACTGTCTCCGTTGCTTCTGCGGGGCGGTTTTTGCTAATCCAGCCCTCGGTTTTGACCGGCCTCTGCCGGCGAGGAATGTTGCATGAACCAAGCTGCCAACGCCAACCTGTTTTCCCGCCTGTTCGATGGCCTGGACGATCCGAAGCGGCTCGCGATCGAGACGCATGACGGCGTCCATATCAGCTATGGCGATCTGATCGCGCGCGCGGGGCAGATGGCAAACGTGCTGGTCGCCCGCGGCGTGAAGCCGGGCGACCGCGTCGCGGTGCAGGTCGAAAAGTCGGTCGCCAATATCGTGCTGTATCTCGGCACCGTGCGCGCCGGCGCGGTCTATCTGCCCCTGAACACCGCCTATACGCTGAACGAGCTCGACTACTTCATCGGCGATGCCGAGCCGGCGCTCGTGGTGTGCGATCCCTCCAAAGCAGAAGGCCTCGCCCCCATTGCCGCCAAGGTGAAGGCCAAGGTCGAGACACTCGGGCCCGACGGCAAGGGCTCGCTGACGGAGGCCGCCGACAAGGCGAGCGGCGAATTCGCGACAGTGGCGCGCGAAAACGACGATCTCGCCGCGATCCTCTACACCTCGGGGACCACTGGCCGCTCCAAGGGCGCGATGCTGACGCACGATAATTTGGCGTCGAACTCGCTCTCGCTCGTCGATTATTGGCGCTTCACCGACAAGGACGTCCTGATCCACGCGCTGCCGATCTACCATACGCATGGCCTGTTCGTGGCGACGAACGTGACGCTGTTTGCGCGGGCGTCGATGATCTTCCTGCCGAAGCTCGACCCGGATCTGATCATCAAGCTGATGGCGCGCGCCACGGTGCTGATGGGCGTGCCGACCTTCTACACCCGCCTGCTGCAGAACCCCGCGCTGTCGCGCGAGACCACGAAGCACATGCGGCTGTTCGTCTCGGGCTCTGCGCCGCTGCTCGCCGACACCCATCGCGAATGGTCGGCGCGCACGGGACATGCGGTGCTCGAGCGCTACGGCATGACCGAAACCAACATGAACACGTCGAACCCCTACGACGGCGAGCGCGTGCCCGGCGCGGTCGGTTTCCCGCTTCCCGGCGTCTCCGTTCGCGTCACCGATCCCGAGACCGGCAAGGAATTGCCGCGCGAGGAGATCGGCATGATCGAGGTCAAGGGCCCGAACGTCTTCAAGGGCTATTGGCGCATGCCGGAGAAGACCAAGGCCGAGTTCCGGCCCGACGGCTTCTTCATCACCGGCGATCTCGGCAAGATCGACGGCAAGGGGTACGTCCACATCCTCGGCCGCGGCAAGGATCTCGTGATCTCCGGCGGTTTCAATGTGTACCCGAAGGAGATCGAGAGCGAGATCGACGCCATGCCGGGCGTGGTCGAATCCGCCGTGATCGGCGTGCCGCATGCCGATTTCGGCGAGGGCGTCACGGCGGTTCTCGTTTGCAACAAAGGTGCCGATGTCAGCGAAGCCTCGGTGCTCAAGGCGCTCGATGGCCGGCTCGCCAAGTTCAAGATGCCCAAGCGCGTCTTCGTCGTCGACGAGCTGCCGCGGAATACCATGGGCAAGGTGCAGAAGAACGTGCTGCGTGACGCGTACAAGGATATCTACGCGAAGAAGTGAGGCGCTTTAGCTTTCGTCATTGCGAGGAGCCCTTGCGACGAAGCAATCCAGACGGCCTCCGCGGAAAGATTCTGGATTGCTTCGCTACGCTCGCAATGACGGAGGGTGTGACGGCTACTGTCCGCCCACCAGACTCAGCACAAACCGGCTGCCCACGATCAACAGATAACACCCGAACGCGGCCTCCAGCGTGCGCTTCGACATCGCATGCGCGGCTTTCACGCCCAGCGGCGCGGTGACGAGGCTCATCGGCATCACCAGCACGGCACCAATCAGCGAGACGTAGCCGAGCGCGAAGGGAGCCTGCAGGGCCGCGACGGCCGGATATTTCGCCGCCGCCGGCCAGCCGGCATAGATGTAGCCGAGCGCGCCGGGAATCGAGATCAGCACCGCGAGCGCCGACGAGGTCGCGACGGCCTGATGGATCGGACGGCTATAGAAGGTCATCAGCAGGTTCGAGAACAGGCCGCCTCCGATGCCCATCAAGGTCGACAAGATGCCGACGCAGAAGCCATAGACGCGCATCAATGGGCCCTTCGGCAGATCATCGCCGAGCTTCCAGGTTTCGTGCGCGAAGATCAGCCGGACCGCGGCTGACCAGGCGACGGCCACGAACACGATCTTGAACAGCCGCTCCGGCGCGTAGCGCGCGATGACGCTGCCGGCGAGGACGCCGATCACGATCGGCAGCCACCAGACGCGCAGGATCGACATGTCGACCGCCCCGCGCTTGTAATGCGCCTGGAACGAGCGGATCGAGGTCGGGATAATCACGGCGAGCGAAGTGCCGACACACAGCGGCATCCGCACCTCGAGCGGCACGCCGGCGATACGGAAGCATTCATAGAAAACCGGCACGAGGATCGCGCCGCCGCCGATGCCGAACACGCCGGCCAGAAATCCCGAGAGCGCGCCGGTTGCGATCAGCAGCAGCGCGAGCTCGACGATTTCCTTGATATCGAGACCTGCGATCACCCCGAACTGCCCCGTCGACTGGCGCAGCTACTCCGAAGCATTGGCTCGGATCTGACTGCGGGCAAAGCTGTAGGCGATCTGCCTGATCTGGTCGACACGCCGGGGCAGCCCGGCTGGGGTGGAATGCGAGCTGCGCATATCGGCTGTCAGCGCGCCAAGGCGCCGTTGAGCTGCGTGCGAAGATCCGTCCCAGGAAATGAGCGGCAGGCTGCGCCGATGCGCTGGCCGGCACGAACCGCCGATGGCAAATGGGTGGATTAGAGGCGTTCCAATAGCGATTTCAATGCGCCTTGCCTGGTCGACCCAAAATATGAATTTATATTCCTATCTTGGCTGGTGGACCGCCGGTCTGGTATACCAAGAGCCGGATTGGCCTTGGTTCATCAAGACCATAGAGCTGAACCCAAGTTCGATTTATGGCGATTTGGTGATTGCGCCGGCCAAATCGACTCCGTAAATAGAGCCGACCTTTCGCGATCCCCGCGCGCCCCATGCTGGGCCGCAACAAACATCAAAAGCCGCCCATGACCGCACGGATCGAACGACCGCTTTCGCCGCACATCCAAACCTATCGCTGGACCCTGACGATGGCGCTGTCCATCGTTCACCGTGCCACCGGCATCGCTCTTTACGTCGGAACGCTGCTGCTGGCCTGGTGGCTGATCGCGGCAGCCTCCGGCCCGACCGCCTACGCCCACGTCCAGGCCTTCACCGGCAGCATCATCGGCCGCCTGATCGTGTTCGGCTACACCTGGGCGCTGATGCACCATATGCTGAGCGGCATCCGGCATTTCGTGTGGGACCTCGGCTACGGCTTCAAGGCCAACGAGCGCGAAGCCCTGACCTGGGGCGCGCTGATCGGCGGCATCGTGCTGACGGTGCTGATCTGGATCATCGCCTATGCGATCGGAGGCGGACGATGAGCTACAGCGAATCCCACGGCTCTCCCAAGCCGCCGTCCATGCGCACCCCGCTCGGCCGCGTCCGCAATCTCGGCGCGGCGCATTCCGGCACCTCCGATTTCTGGCGCCAGCGCATCACCGGCGTCGCCATGACGCTGCTGATGATTCCGGTCTTGGTCATCGTGATGATGCTGCTCGGCCGCAACCAGGCCGGCGCGGCCCAGATCCTCGGCTCGCTGCCGATCGCGGTGATCCTGCTGCTCTTCATCTTCGCCAGCGCCTGGCACATGAAGATCGGGATGCAGGTGGTGATCGAGGACTACGTCCATAACGAGAAGCTGAAGCTCACCGCGATCATGCTCAACAACTTCTTCTCGATCGCCGTCGCACTCGCCTCGACCTATGCGATCCTGAAACTTTCTTCCGGAGTGTAACCCATGGCCGCCACAACGAATGGCACGGGCAACGGCGCTCCCGCCACCAACGGCAAAGCCTATCCGATCGAGGACCACACCTACGACGTCGTCGTGGTCGGCGCCGGCGGTGCCGGCCTGCGCGCGGTGGTCGGCTGCAGCGAGGCCGGACTTCGCACCGCCTGCATCACGAAAGTGTTTCCGACCCGCTCGCACACGGTCGCGGCGCAGGGCGGCATCTCCGCCTCGCTCGGCAACATGCACAAGGACGACTGGCGCTGGCACATGTACGACACCGTGAAGGGGTCGGACTGGCTGGGCGACCAGGACGCGATCGAATACATGGTGCGCAACGCGCCCGAGGCGGTCTACGAGCTCGAGCATTGGGGCGTGCCGTTCTCGCGCACCGAGGACGGCAAGATCTACCAGCGCCCGTTCGGCGGCATGACCCTGGACTACGGCAAGGGCCAGGCGCAGCGCACCTGCGCCGCCGCCGACCGCACCGGCCACGCGATGCTGCACACCATGTACGGCCAGTCGCTGCGCCACGCGGCCGAATTCTTCATCGAATTCTTCGCCATCGACCTGATCATGGACGACCAGGGCACCTGCCGTGGCGTCATCGCGATCAAGCTCGACGACGGCACGCTGCACCGCTTCCGCGCCCAGACCGTGATCCTCGCCACCGGCGGCTATGGCCGCGCCTACGCCTCCTGCACCTCGGCGCACACCTGCACCGGCGACGGCGGCGGCATGGTGCTGCGCGCCGGCCTGCCGCTGCAGGACATGGAGTTCGTGCAGTTCCATCCGACCGGCATCTACGGCTCGGGCTGCCTCGTCACCGAAGGCGCGCGCGGCGAAGGCGGCTATCTCGTCAACTCCGAGGGCGAGCGCTTCATGGAGCGCTATGCGCCGTCGGCGAAGGACCTTGCCTCGCGCGACGTGGTCTCGCGCGCGATGACGATCGAGATCCGCGAGGGACGCGGCGTCGGCAAGAAGAAGGATCACATCTTCCTGCATCTCGACCATCTCGATCCCGCCGTGCTGGCCGAGCGCCTGCCGGGCATCTCGGAATCCGCAAAGATCTTCGCCAATGTCGACGTGACGCGCGAGCCGATCCCGATCGTGCCGACGGTGCACTACAACATGGGCGGCATCCCCACGAATTATCACGGCGAAGTCCTGACCAAGAGGGACGGCGACGACAACGCGGTCATCCCCGGCCTGATGGCGATCGGCGAAGCCGCCTGCGTCTCCGTGCACGGCGCCAACCGCCTCGGCTCCAACTCGCTGATCGACCTCGTCGTGTTCGGCCGCGCCGCGGCGCTCCGCCTCGCCGAGAAGCTGACGCCGAACGGCAAGCAGCCCGAGCTGCCGGCGAACTCGGCCGAGATGGCGCTCGGCCGCCTCGACCATTTCCGCTACGCCTCTGGCGGCACGCCGACCGCGAAGCTGCGCGAGGGCATGCAGCACGTGATGCAGAGCAATTGCGCGGTGTTCCGCACCGGCGAAGTCTTGAGCGAGGGCCAGAACCTGATCGCGAAGGTCCACAGCGGCATCACCGACATCGCCGTGTCCGACCGCTCGCTGGTGTGGAATTCGGACCTCGTCGAGACACTGGAGTTCGACAACCTGATCTCGCAGGCGGTGGTGACGATGAACTCGGCCGCCAACCGCACCGAGAGCCGCGGCGCCCATGCGCGCGAGGACTTCTCCGAGCGCGACGACAAGAACTGGATGAAGCACACGCTGGCCTGGCTGGACGATGCCGGCAAGGTCAGGATCGAATATCGCCCGGTTCACGACTACACCATGACCAACGACGTACAGTACATCCCGCCGAAGGCGCGCGTGTACTGATCGAATAGTAGCCGTCATTCCGGGGCGATGCGCAGCATCGAACCCGGAATCTCGAGATTCCGGGTCTGGTCCGTCGGACCATCCCGGAATGACGAAAGGTTAGAGCAATGGTTGAATTCGCACTTCCGAAGAATTCCAAGATCACTGGCGGCAAGACCTGGCCGAAGCCTGCGGGCGCGACCGAGCTCCGCGAGTTCAAGGTCTATCGCTGGAATCCCGACGACGGCAAGAATCCGAGCGTCGACACCTATTACGTCGACACCAATGATTGCGGTCCGATGGTGCTGGACGGCCTGATCTGGATCAAGAACCACATCGACCCGTCGCTGACCTTCCGCCGCTCCTGCCGTGAAGGCGTCTGCGGCTCTTGCGCCATGAACATCGACGGCCAGAACACGCTGGCCTGCACCCGCTCGATGCACGACGTCAAGGACGGCGCGGTGAAGATCAATCCGCTGCCGCACCAACCGGTGGTGAAGGACCTCGTCCCCGACCTCACCAACTTCTACGCCCAGTATGCGTCGATCGAGCCCTGGCTGAAGACGACCTCGCCGACGCCGCAGAAGGAATGGCGCCAGAGCCACGAGGACCGCGAGAAGCTCGACGGCCTCTACGAGTGCATCCTGTGCGCCTGCTGCTCGACCTCGTGCCCGAGCTATTGGTGGAACAGCGAGCGCTATCTCGGACCTGCCGCGCTGCTCCAGGCCAACCGCTGGGTCTCCGATTCCCGCGACGAGGCAACCGGCGAGCGTCTCGACAATCTCGAGGACCCGTTCCGCCTCTACCGCTGCCACACCATCATGAACTGCGCCAAGGCGTGCCCGAAGGGACTGAACCCGGCGGAAGCCATCGCCGAGCTCAAGCTCAAGATGGTCGAGCGCCAGATCTGATCGGCCCTGTGTGAGCGACGACGCGTCTCAGTGCGGCCCGGAGCGTTGTCGGCTCTGATCGAATCAGAACCGAAGCATAAGATCATTCTCAAACGATGATCCAGGCGCGACGTCGATCACCCGATCCCATCGCGCTTTATTGATGCTCCACGACACGCTTGGTGCCAGGCAGGGGCGACGCTGCCGCCGCGCCAGGCTTTGAGTTCCCGCGTTCGATTGCCCAGCGCAGTTGGCGGTCCGTGGCGCGCAACTTAATCTCGTCCGAGGCGAGCGCGGCGAGATTGGCAAGTATCTGCTTCTGCGTCTCGTCTAGCGCGCGTGGCCGAGTGTCGATCACGCAGAGCGATCCCAGGGTAAAGCCGTCGGGATCGCTCACTGGGCAGCCAGCGTAGAACCGAAACCCCAGCTCACCCTTCACCGCCGGATTCTCCGCAAAACGCGAGTCGGTCGCGAGGTTCTCGGCGACGGTGATACCTTTCTGCAGAATGGTGTAGTTGCAGAACGCCCAGCCGCGCGGCGTATCGACCATATCGAGCCCATAGCGCGACTTGAACCATTGTCGGGTCGGGGTCAGCATCGTCAGCAGTGCCACGGGAGCATCAAGGCTGTGCGCCGCCAGCCAGGTCAGGCGATCGAATGAATCTTCAGGCGGCGTGTCGACGAGGCCAGAGCGTTCGAGTGCGAGAAGCCGCTGGCCCTCATTGTCCGGGAAGGGAAAGGAAGGCGGCGTCTCGAACGGAAAGGGGTGTGCGGCGGCGGCCTTGAAAAGGGCTTCGATGGCTGCAGGCAACGCCGGCAATTCGTCGACGAACACCGTCGTTCTGGAGCCCGGCCCGCTCCCGCCTGATCGCCGGGTCGCAGCCGAGCGCCCAACGACAAGGATCTCGGTACTGCCGACTGATGGATCGGCGCGCAGGCTCTCCAGCATGGCGAGTCTGCTGGCGTCCGATGTTTCGGCTTCGATCACAACGGCAGCCGGCAACCGCGTGCCGATCGCAAGCAGCGCGGTGTAGATGTCGGAGTAACTCTCGACGACACAGAAATTGACCTTCGCCAAGGCCGCCTTGTAATCAGCCATGCGTTCTTGCCGTGCAACGAGGATCACCCGGGCGGAAGCAAGCATCGGCGGCTCGCCGGAGCCGGCGATCAGCCCGAGAACGTCGCGGCGGTAGACGCGGCGATGACCCCCCGGCGTTTTCCAGGACGGGATCGAGCCGCCTTCGATCAGCAGCTGCGCCGTCCGGACGGAGACGCCCAGTATCCTGGCAGCCTCCGCCGTCGTCAGAATGTCCTTGGCCATACCATCCATCTTTACCCCCGACCGCGCGCCGGCCGGCCTCGTCCCAGGCCTCACAATGTCGTGCTCCCACTTGTGTTGACAAGAGCCGATAGCTGCTATTTTGATAAATCTGATGATAACGATAGATTTGATAAATCTGATAGGATTGCTTCGTACTGCATGGCAGATGCGAATTGCCGAGAGGCACGTCTTCCTCTGGAAGAAGCCGGGCTCTGGCCCTGGGCCGCCCGGCGAATCGTCCTCGCGCAAGCCGAGCCGCTGCGCGGCTGGCCACTTCACACACTCTCAACCACGGGAATGTCGCGATCCGTGACGCCTCTCGACCGAGCTTCGTCCCGGCGACGCCCCCCTCTTCATCTCCCTTACCGCCGTCTTCCCTGGCGCGTTGCGTCTCCCGCACCGTCGATTTGTCTGGAGCATCCTCATGAGTGACTTTCTGCCTTCCGATCTTCCGGAGTTTGCTGACCGCGTTGCTGCCAATCAGCGTCGCCTCCACGAAAATTCCAGCGGCAGTTACGACTTCGTCGTTTGCGGCGCTGGCAGTTCCGGGTCGGTCGTCGCGCGCCGCCTCGCCGAAAATCCCTCCGTCACTGTTCTGCTGATCGAAGCAGGGGGAAGCGACGAGGTGCCGACCGTCATGGAGCCGGCGGCTTGGCCGGGCAACCTCGGGAGCGCGACCGATTGGGGCTTTGTCGCAGAGCCCAATCCGCATTTGAACGGCCGTGCGCTTCCAATGTCGATGGGCAAGGTTCTCGGCGGCGGCTCCAGCATCAATGTGATGCTATGGGCGCGGGGTCACCGCAGTGATTGGGATTTCTTCGCCGAGGAAACCGGCGATCAATCCTGGGGTTACGACGCAGTCTCGAAGATCTTCCGGCAGATCGAGAACTGGCAAGGCAAGCCCGATCCACGCCATCGCGGCACCGGGGGCCCCGTCTTCGTGCAGCCGTCACCGAATCCCGGTCCCGCCGCCCTGGCCATGCTCGATGCAGCAGAGGAAATCGGTATTCCGACTTTCGAGAGCTCCAATGGTGAGATGATGGAGGGCGAAGGCGGCTGCGCCGTTACAGATATCCTGGTCCGCAACGGCAGACGCCATTCCATCTTCCGCGCCTATACCTATCCCTATCTCGATCGGCCCAATCTCACCCTGCTGACCGGCACGCAGGTCTCCCGCGTCCTGCTCGAACGCGGGAGGGCCGTCGGCATCGAGGCGGTGCGTGACGGCAAGACATTGCGGATCAACGCGTCCAGGGAGGTCGTGCTCGCACTCGGTGCAATCCAGACACCGTCCGTGCTGATGCGCTCCGGCATCGGCGATGAGAACGAGCTTCGAATGCTTGGTATACCCGTGGTCCAGCACCTGCCCGGTGTCGGGCAGAACCTGCAGGATCACGTATCGTTCGGATGCATCTGGGAATATCGCGAGCCGATCGCGCCGCGCAACACCGGCAACGGGGCGACGCTCTATTGGAAATCCGATTCTGCACTCAGGACTCCCGACCTGCTGTTCTGCCAGGTCGAGTTTCCCGTGCCGAGCCCCGAGACGGCCGGCCGCGCGCCTGCCCATGGCTGGACGATGTTCGCCGGCCTTGCCTTGCCGAAGAGCCGAGGCAGGGTGAGGCTCCGAAACGCCGAGCCGCTTGCGACGCCGCGGATCGAAGCCAACATGCTGTCGCATCCTGACGATGTGAAGACGGCGATCGCCTGCGTCGATGTTTGCCGTGCGCTCGGCAATACAAGCGCCTTCGAGCCGCTGGTGGCGCGCGAGTCGATGCCCGGACCTCTCGGTGGCGCCGAGATGGAACGCTTCGTGCGCGACTCCGCGGTGACCTACTGGCATCAGACGTGCTCGGCGAAGATGGGACGTGATGCGATGTCCGTGGTCGATGGCAAGCTCAAGGTCTACGGCATCGACCGGCTTCGCATCGCCGACGGCTCGGTGATGCCGCGGATCACCACCGGGAACACGATGGCGCCGTGCGTCATCATCGGGGAGAAGGCGGCCCGCGCGCTGCGCGACGAGCACGATATCTGACGCCGCCCTCCGGTAGCGCGTTGGAGAGCGGATGCGCCGGCCTCCGCTCCGTTGCTCTGCATGCCACGAACTTGCCGCCCCTTGGCCGATCATGCGTGACATTCCAAGACCTGCCCCCATTTGAGTAGAATCGTTCTTGACCCGCACGGCGGGCGAATCCATAAAATTGCAACCAATGGTTACGATCGCAACCGACTTCCTTCCCGGCGCGAAATTCAGTTAAGCTTACGATCAGGGACCGGAGCGACTGTGCAGAGGGCGCAACGCAACTCGCTGAGGCTGTTGCAGTGGATGATGGCGGCATCCCTGGCGCTGCCGATTGCGCTCTTCGCCGTTGCCGCCAGGATCTCCTACACGTCCACCAGAGATATGGCCGACCGGGAGATCGAGCGGACGGTCGATGTCGCTCATGAGCACGCGCTCAAGGTGTTCGAGACCATCGACCGCAGCCTCGCCGAGCTCAACGAGGTCGTGCGCGGCTTGCCGGACGACATCATCCGCGCGCGGGAACCCGCACTGCATCGGCGCCTCAAGCGACTGACCGATGCGCTGCCGCAGCTGAAATCGGCCTGGATCTTCGATGCCAACGGAAAAGCGCTGGTCAACAGCCTCGTCTCGCCGCCGCCGGACCTCAGCTTTGCCGATCGCGATTACTTCTACGCCCACATCGACCATGGCATCGGCACTTTCATCGGCACGGCCCTGACGCCACGGCCACCCTATCAGGGCGCGCGCTTCTTCGGGGTCAGCCGCCGCCGCGACTCCGACGACGGCAGTTTCATCGGCGTGATCCAGGCCTCGGTCCTGCCGGAATATTTCGAAAGTTTCTACGCCAGAATTGGATCGGATCCCGGCAGCTTCTTCGCGATGGGCCGCACCGACGGCGCGATGCTCACGCATTTCCCCCGGCTTGACCGCGAGCTTCGGCTCGATCCGGCCGGACCGCTGGGCCAGAAGATCTCGGCTCAACCCGAGCACGGCCTCATCACCATCGGCTGGCCCTCGGACGGCATCGAGCGGCGCATCGCCTACCGGCGTGTCGCCGAATATCCGATCTATGTCAGTGCCGGGCTCGAGACCTCGGCGATCCGCGCGCGCTGGTTCGCCACCATGGGCCAGCATCTGGTGTTCGGCGTTCCCGCGACCGCGCTGCTGTTTCTGTTGCTGGCGCTCGCGTTGCGGCGAACGCGGCACCTTCAGGCGGAAGCTGCAAAGCGGCGCGAGGCCGAGGAGGCGCTCAGGCACAGCCAGCGCCTCGAGGCGCTCGGCCAGCTCACCGGCGGCGTCGCGCACGACTTCAACAATCTCCTGACGGTGATCCGCGCTTCGGTCGACCTCTTGAACCGGCCGCAGCTGACGGAGGAGCGCCGACAGCGCTACATCACGGCCATTGCGGATTCGGTCGCGCGCGCGGCCAAGCTGACCTCGCAGCTGCTCGCCTTTGCGCGGCGCCAGACCCTGAAGCCGGAGGTGTTCGACGTCGGTGCGCGGCTGCAATCGCTGCACGACATGCTCGCCACGCTGCTGGGTCCCGCGATCGAGATCGTCATGCAGCTACCGGCGGAACCGTACCTCGTCGATGCCGATGCCAGCCAGTTCGAGACCGCGCTGATCAACATGGCCACCAACGCGCGCGATGCCATGCGGGGCAAAGGCACGATCGTTTTCAGCGTCGAGGCCGCAACGACGGTTCCGGACACGCTGGCGAAGCTTTCGGCGAGCCAGACCTTGGCAAACCATGGCTTCGTCCGCGTCAACGTCAGCGACACCGGTGTCGGCATTCCCGCCGCACGGCTCGGGCGCATCTTCGAGCCGTTCTTCACCACCAAGCAGATCGGCCACGGCACCGGTCTCGGCCTGTCCCAGGTGTTCGGCTTCGCCCGGCAGTCCGGCGGCGAAGTGACTGTCACGAGCGAGGTAGGACACGGCAGCACCTTCTCGCTCTACCTGCCGCGCGTGCCGCCGGAGCTGCTGCCGCAGCGCCAGGCGCCCAACACTGCGCCGGCAATGGCCGGTACCGGCATGTCGGTGCTGGTGGTCGAGGACAATATCGAGCTTGCCAATTTCGCCGCCGATGGCCTCACCGAGCTCGGCTACTGCATCACGCTGATCGACAATGCCGCCGATGCGCTTGCCGAGCTCGCAGTGGACGCGGATCGCTTCGACGTCGTGCTCTCGGACGTGGTGATGCCCGGGATGACCGGGCTCGATTTGGTACGGGCGATCCGCGAGCGCGGCATCGCCGTGCCGGTCGTGTTGACCACCGGCTACAGCCAGGCCCTGTCACAGGAGGGCGCGGCCGGCTGCGATCTCGTGCAAAAGCCCTATTCGATCGAGGAATTATCGCGCGTTCTGCACCGGGCCGCGCGGCTGCGGCACGTCAGCGACGGCGCCGCCGAGTGACCCGGCGACCGGAACCGAAGGGAACCGTTTGATTTCCTTGTGCGTTGTCCGCTCATGCACAAGCCGGCCACAACGCACGAGGAGGGCAGCAAGCCGCCCATTGTGGAGATCAAAGGCGAGACCGGCGATGACGTAGCACCGCCCCCGCCCGAGCTGCTCGAACCCGACCCCGAGCTCTCAGCCGAGGAAGCCGAGCAGGCCCGCAAGGATTATCTGCTGACGCGGTTCTGGATCAGCGCTCGCGGCTTCTGGGGCCGCAACGGCAACCGCCTCGCCTGGCCGTTCTCGATCGGTCTCGGCCTGCTGATCGTGCTGACGGTCGGCTTCCAATACGGCATCAATGTCTGGAATCGCGCGATCTTCGACGCCATCGAGAAGCGCGACGCGGCGAGTGTCTTCCATCTCACGGTGGTGTTCTTCCCGCTCGCGATCGGCAGCATCGCGCTGGCAGTGGCGCAGGTGTTCGCGCGCATGGGAATCCAGCGGCGTTGGCGGGCCTGGCTCACGGCGAGCGTCCTCACTCGCTGGCTCGCGAACGGGCGCTACTACCAGCTCAACCTGGTCGGCGGCGATCACGAGAATCCCGAATACCGGATCGCCGAGGATCTGCGGATTGCGACCGACTCCCCAGTCGATTTCCTCGCCGGCGTGACGTCCGCGCTGCTGTCGGCCGTAACCTTCATCGTCGTGCTCTGGACCATCGGCGGCGCGCTCACCGTCACGCTTGGCGGCTCGGCCGTCACGATCCCCGGCTTCCTGGTGATCGCCGCGATCCTCTACGCCGCGATTGCGTCCAGCTCGATCGTGGTGATCGGCCGGCGCTTCGTCCAGGTCTCCGAGGACAAGAACCAGGCTGAAGCCGACTTCCGCTACACGCTGACGCGCGTGCGCGAGAACGGCGAGAGCATTGCGCTGCTCGGCGGGGAACAGGAAGAGCGCGACGGCATCGACCGCAATTTGACCCGCGTGCTGCGGCAATGGGCGCGACTCGCCGGCCAGCACATGCGCACCACGCTGGTGTCGCAGGGATCGAGCCTCGTTGCGCCGGTGGTGCCGCTGCTGCTCTGCGCGCCAAAATTCCTCGACGGCAGCATGACGCTCGGACAGGTGATGCAGGCGGCCTCCGCCTTCACCATCGTGCAGAGCGCGTTCGGCTGGCTGGTCGACAATTATCCCCGGCTGGCCGACTGGAATGCCTGCGCGCGCCGCATCGCCTCGCTGATGATGTCGCTCGACGGCCTCGAACGCGCCGAGCAGGGCGCCGGCCTTGGTCGCATCAAGCGCGGCGAGACGCGCAACGACGCCATGCTGGAGCTGAAGGATCTCTCCGTCACGCTCGACGACGGCACCGCCGTGGTCGGCGAGACCGAGGTCGTGATCGAGCCCGGCGAACGGCTGCTGGTCGCCGGCGAATCCGGCACCGGCAAGAGCACGCTGGTGCGCGCCATCGCAGGCCTATGGCCCTGGGGCGGCGGCGCCGTCAACTTCCATGCCGATCGGCGGCTGTTCATGCTGCCGCAGCGGCCTTACGTGCCCTCCGGCTCCTTGCGGCGGGCGGTCGCCTATCCAGGCGCCGCCGATCACTGGACCGTCGAGGAGATCGGCAAAGCCCTGCACAAGGTCGGACTCGATCATCTCAAGGAGAAGATCGAAGAGGAAGGACCCTGGGAACAGACGCTGTCCGGCGGCGAGAAGCAGCGCCTCGCCTTCGCGCGGCTGCTGCTGCACAACCCCGACATCGTCGTGCTCGACGAGGCGACCTCGGCGCTCGACGAGAAGGGCCAGGACAAGATGATGAAGATGATCACCGACGCGCTGCCGAAGGCCACGATCGTCAGCGTCGCGCATCGCGCCGAGCTGGAGGCCTTCCACAGCCGCAAGATCGTGCTGGAGCGGCGCAAGGGCGGCGCCAAGCTTGTCAGCGACATCGACCTGATTCCGCGCAAGGGCAAGCGCAAGCTGCTCGGCCGCTTTCTGCGCCAGCGCAAGGCGCCGCCGAAAAAGGC
The DNA here is from genome assembly GCF_016031635.1 of Bradyrhizobium diversitatis. Classification (GTDB taxonomy): domain Bacteria; phylum Pseudomonadota; class Alphaproteobacteria; order Rhizobiales; family Xanthobacteraceae; genus Bradyrhizobium; species Bradyrhizobium diversitatis. The sequence goes on along the minus strand of NZ_JACEGD010000003.1, from coordinate 225,134 downwards.
GGCGTAAGGTCCTCTCTCTCGGAGTGGGCGTCTCGCGCAACACTCCTTCCTATGGTCATGGATCTCGGGTTCGCTTCGCGCCCCGGCACCTGCGATCGAGCGTTGGAGTCGCCGGTAAAACCGGCTATGCGCGCGGTTTCGCGATGACATGCAGGAACCGAAGCAATACGTTGCTGTCACGCTGACAGGAGCGAACAAGAGAGGTTGCGATGATCGACCATCTGGGTATCTCGGTCTCCGACTATGAACGCGCGAAGGCATTCTACACGACGGCGCTGGCGCCGCTCGGCTACAGCCTGATCATGGAGGTCACGGCAGAGCAGACCGGCCACGCTTCCGCCGCGGGCTTCGGCGCCGAGGGCAAGCCCGATTTCTGGATCGGCGGCGAAGGCGCCATGAACAAGCCGGTGCATGTCGCCATTCGTGCCAAGGACCGCGCCACGGTCGACGCATTCTACAAGGCCGCAATCGCGGCCGGCGGCCGCGACAACGGTTCGCCCGGCATCCGCCCGCATTATCACCCGAACTACTACGGCGCGTTCGTGCTCGACCCTGATGGCCACAATATCGAGGCCGTCTGCCACGCGCCGGAATAGGACGTAGTCCCAGGGGAACATCGTTCCGGGCAGGCCGTTATCGTTCCTTGCAACAGGAGCATGACATGGCCAACGACAATGCCGGCGACGTCGATCGCGTCTGGGATCTGATGAAGAAGATCGGATTCGCGATGCTGGTCACGCGCGACGGCGACAAGCTCCGCGCGCGGCCGATGAGCGCCTATCTCGACCGCGACGCGAACACGATTTTTTTCCTGACCGATGCACGGCGTCACAAGGATGATGAAATCGCGCGTCATCCATCCGTCAACCTGTCGTTCGCGGATGCCGGCAGCCAGAAATATGTTTCTCTGACCGGCACTGCCGTCGTCTCCGACGACCGTGCCAAGATCAAGGAGCTGTTCTCGACGCCGGCCAAGGCATGGTGGGACTCTGCGGAAGATCCCAACATCCGCGTGCTCAAGGTCACGCCTGACGACGCCGAATTCTGGGACTCGCCGGGGACGGTGATCTCCTACGTGAAGATGGCGGCCGCGGCCGTCACGAATACACGTCCTGACATCGGCGAGAATCGCAAGGTCTCGATGTGATGCCGATCGAACCGCCCGAGATTCCGCCGTCGACGCCAGGCACGCCAACTGAGCCGCCGCCCGGAATCCCGCCTGGCAATCCGCAGCCTGAAATCACCCCACCGGTCCGCGAGCCAGGCGAATCACCGCGCCCCGACGAACTGCCTGGCCGCGTGCCTGAAGAGATTCCATCGCGCGGACCGAATGGGCCGCTCACTCCGAATCCTGCGACAGATGCAATGCCGCGGCATCACGCATGAAAACTCTCCAATCACATGTAAGGCGATTGCAGCCAGCATCTGAATGCGCAATGAACATCGCCATAGTGAGATGATTTGCGTGCAGAAATAAATCGGGCTGCGGCTGCATCGCCTGCCACAATGCGGCCTAACGCGTAGCTGTTCATCCCGACACTTCGTCAAAGAACCTTCCGGGGAAGTTCAACACCATGACCAACCTTCGTTTCGTGCTGCTTGCGACGACGGCTCTGACCGCGATGCAATTGGCAAACACCGCATCGCATGCGCAGGACGCTTCGCCGCTCGTGGTCGCGCAGGCCCAGCCTCAAGAGACGGGCCCTGACGGAAAACCGAAGCAGCCGCCGAAGGGACCGCCGGCAGCGGCTCCCCCTGCAGCACCCGCGCGCCCGGCGGCACCACCGCCCGCGGCTGCACCGCCCCATCCGCCCGCCGCGCCCCCGCCGGCAGCCGCACCGCCGCGTCCGGCAGCGCCGCCACCGCCTCCGCCTCCACCTGCGGCCCGTCCGGCGCCTCCGCCGCCGCCGGCCGCTCCGAAACAACCGTCGCCGCCTCCGCCGCCGCCCGCCCAGAAGCAGCCTTCGCCGCCGCCAGCTGCGGCGCCGCAGCAGCACGCCCCGACACCGCCTCCTCCGACGCCGCCTGCGGCGCGCCCGGCTCCCACGCCGCCAGCACCGCCTCCCGCGGCGGCTCCGCAGCCACGCACGCCGACGCCGCCTCCCGCCGCACAGCCGCACACGCCGTCCGGTGCCCGCCCGGCTCCGACGCCACCGGCCCCGCCGCCCGCAGCAGCTCCTCAGGGCCGGCCGGCGCCAGCGCCCACCGCGACGCCGACTCCTGCGCCCGCCGCACCGGCAGCACGACCGGGAGCACCTGCTCCGACCGCCACACCTGCTCCGACAGCCACGCCTGCTCCAACGGCAACGCCCGCTCCGGGCAGCACGCCTGGCGCGCCGCCGGCTGGTCGCCCGGGTACACCGCCGCCGGAACGCCCCGGCGCGCCTCCGGCTGCAGGAACGCCATCTCCAGCTCCGGGTGCCACGCCCGCTCCAACGACCACACCGACGACCACACCAACACCTGGCGCGACGCCGGCTCCGACCGCTACGCCGACGCCCGGCCGTCAGGGGGGCACGCCGCCTGCGGGAGCGCCCGCGACCGGAGCTCCGCCTGTGCCCCCGCAGGCTGGTGCCCCGGCCCGGCCGCCGGCGCCTCCGGCCGGCGCTGCGGCGCCGACGGTCGTTCCCGGCACGCCGGCCGCCGCACCGCCGCCGAACAGGGCGCAATACGCCCCGCCCACGGTGACGCCCGCGTTCCGGGCCGCTCCCACGGTTGCTGCACCGCTGCCGCCACCGCCGCGTCCACCGCAGCGTGACCTCACGCCGCTCGCGATCGGTGCGGGCGTCGTGGCCGGCGCCGTGATCGGTGCCACCATCGCCGATCTCCATAGCCAGCGCCGCGAGACCATCGAAGGCGGCCGCACCGTCTACACCGAGCCGGACCGCATCATCGTCCGCGATCCAGGCGGGCAGGCCTATGTCCGCGGCAACGATCTCTATCGCTTCCGCTACGGGGCCCGTGACATCCGCACCGACACCGTCGGCGGCGAAACCCGCACCGTCGTGATCCGTCCCGACGGCAGCGAGATCATCACCGTGGTCGGCACCGACGGCCGGCTGATGCGGCGCATCCGCAGGGACCCCGCCGGGCGCGAGGTCATCATCATCGACAACACCTACCGCGATCCGCGGTCGGTCGGCGGCTTCTATGTCGACGTGCCGCCGCCGGTGGTCAACATGCCCTACGATCGCTACATCGTCGATGCCCAGGAGGCGTCGCCGGACTTGATCTACGAGACCATGGAGGCACCGCCGGTGCAACGGATCGATCGGCGTTACTCGCTCGACGAGATCCGCTACAGCCCCAATGTTCGCATGCAGATGCCGAGCATCGACGTCAACACGATCAACTTCGAGACGGGATCGTGGACCATCCCACCGGACCAGGCGGCCCGGTTGCAAGCGATCGCCGACGGCCTCAACCGTGCGATCCAGCGCAACCCGCGCGAGGTGTTCCTGATCGAGGGGCACACCGACGCGGTGGGCAACGAGGTCGACAATCTGTCGTTGTCGGACCGCCGTGCGCAGTCCGCGGCCGAATTGCTGACGCAGCAGTTCGGTGTCCCGGCGGAGAACCTGACGTCGCAAGGCTACGGCGAGCAGTACTTGAAGGAGCAGACGCAAGGACCGAGCGTGATCAACCGGCGCGTCACCGTCCGCCGCATCACGCCGCTGCTCAACGGCGGCCAGGCCTCGCTGCCGCCGCCCCCGCCCGGCACCGCGCCGCCGCGCTGAGGCACAAGCCACGCACGCAACACGCAAATGGCCGGGAGCAATCCCGGCCATTTCATTTTGCATGTATTACGCACTCATCGCCTCTGGCGGCAGGCAGGCCTCGCAAACGGCCGCAACGTGCCGGTGATCGGTACCGCAACAGCCGCCGAGAATCCGCATCTGCGGAAACGCGCGCCTGAGCGAGAGGTAACGGCGGCCGAGATCGACGGGATCGCCGCTGTCGAGCGTCTCCGATTCGTCGAGCTCGGCATGGCTCTTGATCGACGCGTTGGCCCGGATGCCGTGGATGCGCTGGACCCACGATTCGCCAGCCGCGAGCGCGCCGTCAAAATGGGCCGGATGCGCGCAGTTGATCAGGAAATATTCGCAAGCACGGTGCGTTGCGTCGTCGACCGCTTCGATCGCCTCGCGCAACGACTCGCCCCTGACGAGGCGGCCATCGGTCTCGACCGTGAAGGAGATCGCGACCGGAATTTCCTGCGTCCTGGCTGCACGCACCACGCCGACGGCTTCGTTGATGCTGTTCAGCGTGAACGCAGTCACCATGTCGGCGCCAGCCTCGGCGAAGGCTGCGATCTGGGCCGAGTGGTAGGCTTCCGCCTCCGCCGCGTCCATGTTGCCGGCCTTGTAGCCGTCGCCACGCGGACCGATCGCGCCGTTGATCACGCATGGCGTGCGAGGCGATTCCCATGTGCTGCGCAATTCGTCGAGAAGGCGAATGGCGTCCATGTTGACGGCCTTGAGCCCGGCCGCATCGTAGCCGAGCCTGGCGCCCCAATCGGGGTTGGCGCGCCAGGTCGGACTGTCGAGCACGAAGCCGAGTCCATGCTGCCGCGCGATGCGAAGATAGGCCTCGTAGTACCGCTTCAGATGCGCGCGGCCATCGGCGCTGTCCAGCAGCACGAATGCCGCGAAGTGCGGCAGCTCCAGCCCTTGGTGAAAGATCAGGGTGATTTCCATGCCGCCATCGGTCAAGAAGATGCCGCCGCGGTGCTGCGGCAGATCGTGTCTGTATTTGGCCATTGATCGCTCCATCATTTGCACGGGCCGCTCTTCATTCGGTCGCGCCATGCCCTCCTTCGGTCTCGGCAATTGGTGCCGCATAATGTCGCGTCGCTCTAGAAGCCTGATGGTGCGGCTGAACTTCCTCCCGCAAACGGATACAAATCAAAGACTTGCGTGAGGCAATCGGACCGGCGCGCTTGCCTGCGCGGCAAATTCCGCACCGTTGGTACGGTTTTGGAGGCATCGATGGGAAAGGGCGAAGCGACGCGCGAGCGCATTCTCGAGATCGCGGAAGCGGCGGTGCTCGCGAAGGGCTTCGGAGCGACCTCGATCGACGAGGTCATCGCCGAGGCCGGACTGACCAAGAGCGGATTCTTCTATCACTTCAGGGACAAGAACGCGCTCGCGCGGGAGATGCTGCGCCGCTATGTGGAGACGAACGATCGCCTGTTCGAGGAGATCTTCCAGCGAGGGCGTGAGCTCTCGGACGATCCGCTGCAATCGTTCCTGATCTCGCTGAAGCTGCTGGCCGAGGTCATGGCCGATCTGCCCAACGGCCATCCCGGGTGCCTGATCGCCAGCATCTGCTATCAGGAGCGCCTGTTCGACCGCGAGGTTCGCGACCTGACCGCGCAATCGGTCCGGGCCTGGAATGCGCACTTCCGCGCGATCCTCGACGGCATCGCCGCGGTCTATCCGCCGCGCGAGCCGATCGACCTCGACGATCTCGCAGAGATGATCTCGTGCGTGGTCGACGGCGCGATCATCATGTCGAAGACACTCAACGATCCCAAGCGGCTGGAGCGGCAGATCCTGCTCTTCCGCAGCTGTGTCAAGCTGGTCTTCGCGCCGCCCCCCTCATCATGAAAGGCATGTGACGTGAGCGAGCCGGGTGCGGACCGCCCTGCCGCGCCCGTTTGCGGGAGGAGTGCAACCGGGCGCGGTTCGCAATCGAACTTCTGCATCATTGCCCCGCAGCCAGTCCCAACGCATCGGCCATGACGCGGAACACTTCGGTATTGTCCATCGAGCCGTGCACGCGCTCGCTGCCCGGTCCGGTCGCCGTCAGGATGACATCCTCGCCCGAATGCACGCTGGCGCCGATCATCGCCGAAAGATTGCCGGGGCGCAGCACCGCGCCCGGGACGTCCTTGTATTTGTCGTTGGCCTTGAAGGTCCCGTCGGCGCCGGCCTTGACGGTCGGCTCGTTGGGATTGTCTAGCTTCGGACGGAACGTCTCGTAGTGATCCGGCAGGCTGGCGGAGAAAATGGCCAGCCGGCGGCTGACGTCGATGCGCGCCGGATAGCCTTCCGCGTCGGGAGCCGGGTAATTGGGAAATCCAGCCCGATCGTAGACGCCGACGCGCTCGCGCAAGGGAACGTTGGGCACGGTGGCCATGTCATCATTCACCGTGCCGACGAGGCTGTTGGGATGATTGTGGTCTGCCAGCACCAGGATGAGGGTGTCGTCGCCGCGCGCCCGCGCCCATTCACGCGTCTGGCGCACCGCATTGTCGAGCATGATCGTGTCGTAGACGGCGCGCTCCATGTCGAGCAGATGCGCATATTTGTCGATCATTCCGGATTCGACCATCAGGAAGAAGCCGGCCTCATTCCGCGACAGCAGTTGCAGCGCGGCCTGCACCTGCTCGGTCAGGTCGGGCTGCTCAGGAAATTTCTTGACGCCGCCACCCTTCAGGAATTTGCGGTCGAGCACACCGTCCATGTTGCCGGTGGCGAACAGCCCGAGCAGCCTGGTCGTCTCGGGCTTTACCGAGAGAGCGCCGAGTTCGCTCGCGGTGGTCGCCACCTGATAGCCTGCATCGCGGAACTTGGCGATGTAGTCGGTCTCATCCTTGCGTTTCGAGCCGGCGGCCGACTTCGGCAGAAAATTCGCGCTGCCGCCGCCCATCAGGACATCCGGCTTCGCCGCAAAGAACTGCTCGACGATCTCGTCATAGGCGGCACGGCGGCGCGTGTGCGCAACCATCGCCGCCGGCGTCGCGTCTTCGATCTCGGTGTTGGTGACGATGCCGATCGCCATGCCGTGCCGCCTCCTCGCAAGGCTGGTGATGGTTTCGACCCGTGGATCGTCGAACGCGCTTGCGCTGCGGTCCGCATAGACGCCGAGGGCATTGACGGCGCTCTTGTGCCCGGTCGCATAGGCGCTGGCCGAGTTCGCGGAGTCGGTGATGATCGAATCCGAGCCTGCGGTTGCCACCAGCGCCATGTGAGGCATGTCGTCGATGGCGAGCTTGCCGCGGCTCTTGCCCTCCGAAATCCCCTTGGACAGGATTCGGGCTGCGACACGGTGCGCCGGCGACATGCCGTCGCCGATGAACAGGATGACGTTCTTCGCCTTGCGCGGCCCCGTATCGTAGACCGTCCATGTAACGCTGTGCTGGCCCATGCCGTCGCTCACGTCCACGACGACGTTGCCCGGCCTGGTCAGCGTGACGTCGCGCAGGATCAGGGCCGACTGATCCTTGCCGTCCTCGCGCTCGATGAAGCTGCCGGCACGGCCGAACGCGGTCGCGTAGTCCGCGCCGTTCACCGTCACCTTCAACTTGGCGGGATCGACCGGCCCGGGAAGCTCGACCTTGAAGTCGAATTTGGCTCCGGCCAGGATCTCGGCACGATCGATCGGATAGATCGTCTGCGCCGACAGTGACGATGCCCAACAGAGGACGATGAGAGAGGCGAGTGCCGATCCCCTGACCATGCTCGATGCTCCGCAATCCGGTTTCCGACATGAACGGCAAGCGTAGCGATCGAGAATGACACCGTCATTAAATTCGTAGCCCCGGATCGAGCGAAAGCGCGATCCGGGGCTACGAAAGGCTTAACCATTGTCGCTCTCCAGGCGGAAGATCTGCGAGCCTTCGCTGCCCGAGAGCAGGCCGGTGTCGCTGTAGAGCTTCAGCTTGGTGCGGGTGTCGGCGATGTCGAGGTTGCGCATGGTCAGCTTGTGCAGCGCATAAGTGAGGTTGGGCTGTCGCCGGTGACAGGCCCGCCTACGTCATCACACGTCGCCGCGTCCGCACATTGGACATCTTCAAAGCCAGTGAACGTTATTCCTACATCCAAATCGCTTGATACACCACCTCGCGTATGCGCTTGATGGTAGCATCTCCAATATAGTCTATCTGATCGAGCGTACGGTTGTCCGTCGTAGCAAGCTGACCAACCGTCGTGATTCCGGCCCCTGTCAGGCGTTCGATCAAATTGTCCGTTAGTCCATAAGGATAAGCTGCTGATTTTCCTAAGACCGTTACTGGTTTATCTAAAATGGCGAGACCATGCTCCACCGGCAATGGAGGCAACTGCACCTCATGGAAGGCTTGACCGGACACGTGAAATTCAGCCGGCTCCGGCAGCGCACCTATCCACTGATCTATCATATCAAACGTCAGCCGCTTCGAGGGAATGCTGTCCAATAGATTGCAAAGGTTGATTGCAAAGACGGGCCCGCGTCGCCGCAAATCAGTCGTCCAATATCCGGCATGTGGAGTAGCTCACGATCAAATATACACTGAAGCACAACATATACGAGAGATCTTTTCCACCACAACCTTAGTCGCAACGAACGAGCGCTTAGCCCCCAAGGGGAGGTCGCTTGCACCTCGAAGACAATTCACTCAGTACTGCAGGGTATGCACAGCGTGCCTCACCCCTTGTCGCTCTCCAGGCGGAAGATCTGCGAGCCTTCGCTGCCCGAGAGCAGACCGGTGTCGCTGTACAGCTTCAGCTTGGTGCGGGTGTCGGCGATGTCGAGGTTGCGCATGGTGAGCTGCCCGATGCGGTCGGCCGGCGTGAAGGCGGCGTCCTCCACCTTCTCCATGCTGAGCCGTTCCGGCGCATAGGTGAGGTTGGGGCTCTCGGTGTTGAGGATCGAATAGTCGTTGCCGCGGCGTAGCTCCAGCGTGACCTCGCCGGTGACGGCGCGCGCGACCCAGCGCTGCGCGGTCTCGCGCAACATCAGGGCCTGCGAATCGAACCAGCGGCCCTGATAGAGCAGCCGGCCGAGGCGCATGCCGCTGATGCGGTACTGCTCGATGGTGTCCTCGTTGTGGATGCCGGTGACGAGGCGCTCATAGGCGATGTGGAGGAGCGCCATGCCCGGCGCTTCGTAGATGCCGCGGCTCTTGGCCTCGATGATGCGGTTCTCGATCTGGTCGCTCATGCCGAGCCCGTGGCGGCCGCCGATGGCGTTGGCTTCGAGGAACAGCGCGACGGGATCGGAGAAGGTCTGGCCGTTCAGCGCCGTGGGCTGGCCCTCCTCGAAACGCACCACGACCTTCTCAACCTTGACGTTGCAGTCGTCGCGCCAGAACGGCACGCCCATGATCGGGTTGACGATCTTGATGCCGCTGTCGAGGCTCTCGAGATCCTTGGCCTCGTGCGTGGCACCGAGCAGGTTGCTGTCGGTCGAATACGCCTTCTCGGCGCTCATCTTGTAGGCGAAGCCCTGCACGGTCATGAACGCCGACATCTCGGCGCGGCCGCCGAGCTCGTCGATGAACTGCTGGTCGAGCCAGGGCTTGTAGATCTTCAGGCCGGGATTGGTGAGCAGGCCGTAGCGGTAGAAGCGCTCGATGTCGTTGCCCTTGAAGGTCGAGCCGTCGCCCCAGATGTTGACGCCGTCCTCCTTCATCGCTGCAACCAGCATGGTGCCGGTCACCGCGCGGCCCAGAGGCGTGGTGTTGAAATAGGTGATGCCGCCGGTGGAGATGTGGAAGGCGCCGGACTGGATCGCGGCGATGCCCTCGTGGACCAGCTGCGTGCGGCAATCGACCAGGCGCGCCTTCTCGGCGCCGAACTCCATCGCCTTGCGCGGGATCTCGTTGTAGTCGGCTTCATCCGGCTGGCCGAGATTGGCGGTGTAGGCGTAGCAGCGCGCGCCCTTCTGCTTCATCCAGAGCAGCGCCGCGCTGGTGTCGAGCCCGCCCGAAAACGCGATGCCGACTTTCTCGCCCTTGGGCAGGCTTTTCAGGATCGTGGTCATGGGGCTTCCAATCGGGTCTCAAGGGCTGGTGAAGGTTTCGAACTTGACCGCGCGAATATCAAATTTCGCAGGGCTCGGCACCCCTTTAATGGCCTAAACCGACGGCTCGGGACCGGTCTTGCGGCCGAACAGGCGCTGGCGGAGCCGGTAGCCGGGCATGCTCAGCCGGGTCAGGGCGGCATCGACCGCCTCGTCCGAAAACCGCGTCCGCGGCCAGCGGTAAATCACCGCGTAGGCGAACCAGATCACGACGAAGGTGACGAGGCCGGCGATGGAAACGTCGGTGAAGAAGTGACCCCCGAAGGCCATGCGCAGCCCGCTGGTCAAGGCGCCGAACACCACGGCGGCGGCATAGGCGAGCGGGCGCCACGGCGGCGGCGCCAGCGCGGCCGGCGCGAGCGTCCAGAACGCGGTCGCACCCTCGCCCGAGAAGAACGAGCAGTTGCGCGCGCAGCCGCCGCGCGGATCCCACCACGGCACGAATTGCTGGTCGCCGGCAAACTCGGTCACCACCACCGGGCGTGGCCGGCCCCAATAGGTCTTGAAGGTGAGATTGGTGAGGATGCCGGCCGACAGGATGATCGTGACCAGCAGGAACACCATCGCGCGGCCCGACACCATCAGCGGCCGGTCCGGCCGGATCATCTTGACCACGAGTGCGACCAGCGATGGCAGCACGAATGCCCAGGCGACCCACATCGCGGCGTCACGTGCGAAACTGGCCCAGCCGTTCAGCTTGAGCGGAAACGTCCTGGTCTCGGGATCGAAGAACAGCGCGGCGAGCTTGAGATCGAGCTCGGGATAGAGGCCGAAGACGACGCCGATCACGAGCCACAACGTCAGGGCGATGAAGAGTCCAGTCCGGTTCATGGCGCGCGGTTTAGCGGAGTGGGATGAGGTGACGCAATACTCTCAAGGTAGGTCCTAAGGGCATTTGCTGCTTGCTCGAACAGGATATCGACACCTTGATCTTCGTAGTAGGTAAACTGGCGCGGAGTATTGAGGGCTGCGGCACCATTTTTATTCTGCGTCTGAAAGACGTTCAGTACTAACTCATCCAGAAGTTTCCGGGTCGCTCCAGGCAAGGATGAGTCAATAGCCGGCAATTGAGCGAGGATATTTTGCTCTAGCTCGGGAAGTGACAATTTGCCCAACTGCGCGTTAATCACGCTTGCCAGGATTGCGGACGCCAGTCTCTGATTTGAATCCATGTCGATACGAGCTCTCTCGGCAAGGATTATGCCTTCGGCCTTGAATTCGACGGCAGGGGCGGAGGCGGCATGCGCGCAGGCGGCGGGTCGCGCCACGCGCCGGCATTGCGGCCGGCAATCAGCCAATAGACCATGCCGGCAACGATCCCTGCGCCGGTCATGATCTCCAGGTGCCGCCGCACGATGCCTTCGAACTGGAAGGTGTCGGGATGGAACGGCACGAGGCCGAGATAGCAGGCGAGTCCGACGAGGCCGCCGCCGAGGGCATAAGCAAGCGCGCTGCGGATGTAGAGCGCCTCGGTGATCGCGACGACGACCATTGCCGGCACCAGCGCGAAGCCCGAAACGAAGATGAAGCCGAAGCCGAGCAGGATGTCGATCGTGCCCTGATCCACGGGACCCGCGCCGAGATCGGCGAACTCCGGAAACAGCAGCGCGACGACGACGATCATGCCGCCGACGAAGCAGGCGGCGAGGAAGCCGATGAAGATGACGACGAGGCGGCCGATCAGGGACATGGCGCCACCCTCACCGTCATTGCGAGGAGCGTAGCGACGAAGCAATCCAGACTGCCGCCGCGGAAAGGCTCTGGATTGCTTCGCTTCGCTCGCAATGACGGGGATGCGAGAGCGCGGGCACGCATCCTCAATCCGTCATCGCCATGGCGCGCAGCGCCTGACGTTCGCGTGCGCTGAGCTTCTCGGTCTCCGACTTCAGCTGGCCGCAGGCGGCGAGGATGTCGCGGCCGCGCGGGGTGCGTACCGGCGAGGAATAGCCGGCGTTGAAGATGTATTCGGAGAATTTTTCGATCTGGTCCCAGTCCGAGCATTCATAGGCGGTGCCGGGCCAGGGATTGAATGGGATCAGGTTGATCTTGGCCGGAATGCCCTTGAGCATCTTCACCAGCAGCTTCGCATCGTCGAGCGAATCGTTGACGCCCTTGAGCATCACATATTCGAAGGTGATGCGGCGCGCGTTCGAGGCGCCGGGATAGTCGCGGCAGGCCTGCAAGAGCTCCTTGATCGGATATTTGCGGTTGAGCGGCACCAGCTCGTTGCGCAGCTCGTCGCGCACGGCATGCAGCGAGATCGCGAGCATGACGCCGATCTCCTCGCCGGCGCGCACGATGTTCGGCACCACACCGGAGGTGGACAGCGTGATGCGGCGGCGGGATATGCCGATGCCTTCATTGTCGCCGGCGATCAGCAGCGCATCGCGCACCGCGTCGAAATTGTAGAGCGGCTCGCCCATGCCCATCATCACGATGTTGGTGACGCGGCGCGTGCCGTCCTCGCGATCGGCCCAGTCGTTCAGACGATCGCGCGCGACCATCACCTGTCCGACGATCTCGCCGGCGGTGAGGTTGCGCACCAGGCGCTGCGTGCCGGTGTGGCAGAAGGCGCAGTTCAGCGTGCAGCCGACCTGCGAGGAGACGCACAGGGTGCCGCGGTCGGTCTCGGGGATGTAAACGCACTCGACTTCATGCGCCTTCTGAACGGAATCGCCGCTCGGCAGCCGCAGCAGCCATTTGCGGGTGCCGTCGTTGGAGATCTGCTCGGCCACGACTTCGGGCCGGTCGACCGTGAAATGCTGGGCGAGATCGGCGCGGATGCCCTTCGAGATCGAAGTCATGTCGTCAAAACTCTGGGCGCCCCGGAAATAGATCCAGTGCCACAGCTGCTGCACGCGCATCTTGCGCTGGGCCGGAGCGACGCCGATCTCGCCGAGGCGATCGGCAAGCTCGGTGCGCGACAGGCCGATCAGCGACGGTTTTGCCGGCGGCACATAGGTTTCGAGCGGAGTCTTCTCCACCAGGATTGCGTTGTGCGGCTCGGTCAAGGTTTGCATCGATGGGCCTGGAATTTGTTGTCGTCGTTCCGGGATGGTCCGAAGGGATCGCGAAGCGACCCTGAGGACCAGACCCGGAACCTCGAGATTCCGGGTTCAATGCTGCGCATTGCCCCGGAATGACGGAAGAAATCTGGAACCAGCCTTATATAGCAACCGGGACTGCCGATTGCGACCGTCACCTGCCTAGCCTTACCGCTTGCAGTCGTGGGCGATCTTGTCGAGCGCCTGGGCAAGGCCCTTCAGCGAGAAGGTGTCGGTCGTCTCCGTGCCCTTGGCCGAGACCCCCTTGACCACGAGGTCGGCGGATTTGCGCATGGCTTCGACCATCCGCTCCTCCTCGGCCGCGTTCTTGATCCAGAGGCCGTCTCCCTGCGTGTACATCGCGAAGGAGGCGCCACCGACCTCGACGGTCGATTCCGAGCCCGGCTTCAGCGCATAACCGATCATGACCGAGACTTCGTTGTTGACCTTCTCCGCCGGCCGGGTCGAGACGAACGCATAGGCGGGATCACGCGGCCGGTTCGGCGGATTGGTCTTCGACGACGAAGGCTTGGCCAGCGCGAAGCAGACCTTCTTGCCATTGGGCGTCGCCGCATAGGCCCCCCAGGTGCCGAACTGCCCGATCAAGGTCGGCTCGGCGCCACCCGCAACTCCCGCGGGCGAGGCCGCCGGTTTGCTCTCGGGCTTCGAAGCCCCCTTCGCGGTCGTATGGGCTGGCGGCGCAGCCGGCTTCGGTGTCGCCTCTTTTGGAGCGGACTCTTTTGGAACGGACTCTTTTGGAACGGACTTGGGCGCCGGTTGCGCCGTCTGCGCCCGCGCGGAATCGACGATTCCCCCGGCCATGACGCCAGTCATCAAAGCTAGAATCAGCACCCGCCACATGCTCGGAGTGGTTCCCTCAATATTGTGACTGGAAGATGGCCCGACCGCGCTTTGTCCCCGGGCAGGGATAGCCGGGAAAGTCCAATTTGGGAAGGCAGTTAGCGGTATCGCTGTGGCTAGGCCCTGGATCGCGCGGCGCGTTGCTCGGCCCATTGCGCCTCAGTCCAGCCGAGCAAATCCTCGGCGCCGGAACTGCGCAGATGCGCGCCGCCGTCGATCACCACCATCTCGCCATTGATGTAGCCGGCGCGGTCGGAGACCAGGAAGCTGGCGAGATCGGCAAGCTCGCTATGCTCGCCCGCGCGGCCGAGCGGATTGCGCGAGGCCCATCCTTCATCGCGGCCCTCGGGGCGTAGCTGCCCGGACGCCCCGGCGGTCGGAAACGGACCCGGCGCGATCGCGACGGTGCGAATGCCCTTCGGGCCCCACTCCACCGCAAGGCTCTTGGTCATCGCCAGCAGGGCGGACTTCGCCATCGCTGACGGAACCGTGAAGGCGCGGCCGGTGATGGTGGAGGTCGAGAGGATCGACAGCACGACGCCGCCATGCGTGCCCGCGATCCAGCGCCTGCCGGCGGCAAGCGTGCAATACATCGCGCCATGCAGCGTCGGCGCCAGGATCGCATCCGCGGCGCGGAAGGAGAGATGCTCGCTCTGTGCGATGAAGGTCGCGGCGGCATTGTTGACGAGGATGTCGAGCGGCGCCTCGCGCCAGATCTGATCCATCATGCTGTCGACGGCCGCGCCGTCGCGAATATCGCAGCTGATCGTCGTGACCTTGCCGTCCGCCTGCTCGCGCATCTCGCGCGCGGTTGCTTCCAGCCGGTCGAGCTTGCGGCCGCAAATCACGATCTCTGCGCCGAGCGCGAGGAAGCGACGGCCCATCGCCGCGCCAAGGCCCGAGCCGCCGCCGGTGACGAGGATGCGCTTGTTCTTGAGCAGGCTTGTTTCAAACATCGTTTGAATCCCTATTTCCGTGGATTTCGTCGTAGCGAGGATAGGGCTGCCCATGGCTTTGGGCAAAGAAACCGGATTGTCGCCCGTGTCTAAATCCGGCAGAAACGGGTCAACTATAATTCCACTCGAAACGCCTCAGGTGCCGCCATGAAAGCCATCCTCTGCTCGCAATATTGCCAGCCCGACGATCTCGTTCTGGCCGAGGTGCCGGATCCGGTGGCCGGTCCCGGCGAAGCCGTGATCGCGATCAAGGCGGCGGCGCTGAACTTCTTCGACATCCTGATGATCCAGGGCAAGTACCAGATCAAGCCGCCGTTCCCGTTCTCGCCGGCTGCGGAAGTCGCCGGCGTGATCGAGAGCATCGGCCCCGGCGTGACCGATCTGAAAGTCGGCGACCGCGTCGTCGCATCCTGCGGCCACAACGGCGCGCGCGAGAAGATCGCGCTGCCGGCGGCATCGATCGTGAAGATCCCCGACAATCTCGACTACGACCGCGCGGCCGGCATCATCATCATCTACGGCACCGCGCTGCATGCGCTGGAAGATCGCGCGAGCCCGAAGCCGGGCGAGACGCTCGCGGTGCTCGGCGCAGCCGGCGGCACCGGCCTCGCCGCCTGCGAACTCGGCAAGCTGATGGGCCTGAAGGTGATCGCCTGCGCCTCGTCGGACGAGAAGCTGGAATTCGCGAAAGCGCATGGCGCCGAGCTGACGCTGAACTACGGCAAGGAAGATCTGAAGGAAGGCCTGCGCAAGCTCACCGGCGGCAAGGGCGTCGACATCATCTTCGATCCGGTTGGTGGCGCTTACGCCGAGCAGGCGCTGCGCTCGATCGCCTGGGAGGGCCGCTTCCTCGTCATCGGCTTTGCCGCCGGCGACATTCCGAAGATGCCGCTGAACCTCGCGCTGCTGAAAGGCTGCGACATCCGCGGCGTGTTCTGGGGCGCCTGGACGAGACTCAACCCGGCCAAGAACCGCGCCAATCTGGAAAAGCTCGTGAAGTGGACGGCGGAGGGCAAGATCTCATCGCATGTCGACCGCACCTTCCCGCTGGCCCAGACCGCGGACGCGCTGAAGGTGCTGGCGGGACGCCAGGCCATGGGCAAGGTGATCCTGCATCCGTGAGGCGGCGTCCATCGCGACGCTGTTTCCGCATACTCAGCTGTCATCGCCCGGCTTCGACCGGGCGATCCAGTATTCCAGAGACTGCAGTGATTGAACCGAGAGGCCGCGGCGTACTGGATTCCCCGCTTGCCGCCTGCGCTAAAGCTTCGGCGCCCCTGGACCTCAACCCCGGCGAAGCCTTGGCGTAGCCGGGTCGCGGGGAATGACAGCGCGCTCGGGGTAAGCTCAAGCGTCTGCTTCCACTTCCTCCACCCCACGCCGCAGCGCGGCGCGGGCGGCCTCGCGATGCTCGTTCGTGATGTGGCCGGCAACCATGCGGATGGCAGTGGCGAGCACGGCAGCGTCATCGGCGAAGCCGAGCATCGGCATCACGTCCGTGACGAAGTCGAACGGCAGGATGAAGTAGGCAATCGCCCCGAGCAGCGAGGCCTGGACGTGGCGCGGCGTCTGCCGGTCGAACGCACAGTAATAAGCGGCAAGCAGGTCTTCCGCGAACGGCAGGTGCGCGGCGACACGCTTCAGCTTGCGCCAGAAGCGGCGGCGCACGCTCTCGCGATCTTCCGCGAGCCGATCGGCCGGCTCGAAGCCGACGCTGTGCTCGGCAGCCATGCTCAAAAACTCCCCGTTCTGCCGAAGGCGGAGGGTCGTCCCGTCCCGGCTGATCACAAGATGGGGATGCGGCCGATCCCTGCAAGACGTCAGCCAAGTATCCGTCAAGTGTCAGCCTGCGATGGCGTTCATCGCCTTGGCCAGCGCGATATCGCGCGTGGTGACGCCGCCGGCGTCGTGGGTCGACAGCACCACCTCCACCGTCTTGTAGACGTTGCGCCATTCGGGGTGGTGATCCATCTTCTCGGCCACCAGCGCGGCGCGGGTCATGAAGCCGAACGCCTCGTTGAAATCCCTAAAGACGAAGATCTTCCCGATGGCGTCGCGGCCTTGGACCTCACTCCAGTCCGGTAGTCCGCCCAGCGCCTGCCTGCGCTCCTCCGCCGAGAGCCGTTCTGCCATGATCGTCTCCTTGCCTTTTGGGGGGAACTTTACTCTAACACCGCGCCGCCGCCCGGGTTCATACGGGATTTCCTGCGTCCGCTAACCATGACGGAGATGTAACCCCGCCGGACAAAGAAATTTGCTACAATTGCAACGGTAGATCGCCGGCCAAGATGAAACTGAGCCTGAAGCGCCTGTTTGGGAGATCGATGACCGGGGGATTGGACCTGGCCGAAGCGCCCCCTCCGCCTTCGCCGCGATCGGCGGCGCGGAAGACGGCCCTCGTGTCCCTGGCACTCGTGCTTGCGATCGTGGGCGCGCTCGCCGGCGGGTATTACTTCGCGATGCGTCCGGTGACGCTCAAGATCGCGGTCGGCCCTGCCAACAGCGATGACATCAAGGTCGTGCAGGCGCTGACGCAGGCCTTCACCCAGACCAAGGCTCAGGTACGGCTGCGGCCGTTCCAGACCGACGGCGCCACGGCGAGCGCCGACGCGCTCGCGGAAGGCAAGGTCGATCTCGCCATCGTGCGCGGCGACGTCGACGTGCCCAAGAACGCGCAAGCGGTCGCGACCCTGCGCAAGAACGTCGTGGTGCTGTGGTCCGTCCCGGGCAAAGGCAAGAAGCGGGGCGCGAAGATCACCAAGATCTCGCAGCTCGCCGGCCATCGCGTCGGCGTGGTCGGCCGCACCCAGGCCAACGTCAATCTGCTCAAGGTGATCCTCCAGCAATACGGCATCGATCCCGCCAAGGTCGAGATCGTGCAGTTCCCGGCGAACGAAGCCGCCGAGGCGATCAAGGCGCAGAAGGCCGACGTCTATCTCGCGGCCGGCCCCGTCAACAGCAAGATCACGTCGGATGCGATCGCCGCCTCCACCAAGGATTTCGGGGCGCCCACCTTCCTCGCAATCGATTCGGCGGATGCGATCGCGCAAAACCATCCGGTCTACGAAGCGTCCGAGATTCCCGCCGGCACCTATGGCGGCTCGCCTGCCCGCCCGGAGGACGAGGTGAAGACCATCAGCTTTTCGCACCACATCGTGGCGCGCAAGGGCGTGGCCGAAACCACCATTGCGGCGTTCACGCGCCAGCTCTTCGCCGTTCGCCAGCAACTGGTCACGGAATTTCCGCTCGCGGCGAAGATCGAAACGCCCGATACCGACAAGGATGCGGTGATCCCGGTGCACCCAGGTGCGGCCGCCTTCGTCGACGGCGAGGAAAAGACCTTTCTCGACAAATACAGCGACTACATCTGGTGGAGCCTGATGGCACTTTCGGCCATGGGCTCGATCGGCGCCTGGTTCGCCGGATACCTGAAGAAGGACGAGCGCGACAGCAACAATCATCAGCGCGAACGCCTGCTTGACATGATCGCCGCGGCGCGCAAGTGCGAGACGGCCGAAGAGCTCGACCAGATGCAGACCGAGGCTGACGACATCCTGCGCGATACGCTGCGCTGCTACGATCACGGCGCGATCGAGGAAGGCGCACTCACCGCCTTCAACATCGCACTCGACCAGTTCCATTCTGCGGTCGCCGACCGCAAGGCATTGCTGATGAGCCTGCCGCAGAACCTGCAGCGCGCCGGCGCGCAGTTCAGGGCCGCCGGCAACGCGTAGGCGCTTGCCGGCGTAATGGCTGCGTCACATTGTCTCAATATAACTCGCACCGTCATTCCGGAGCGCGCAGCGCGAATCCGGAATGACGGTGTGAGAGGCGCACAAGCCAGTCAGCGAACCATCCTTCATGAACATCAAATTCTCCCGCCGCCGCTTCCTCGCCACCAGCGCCGGTGCGCTCGGCACGATGGCAATGCCGTATCTCTCGCGCGCGGCCGATCGGCCGGCGGTCACTCATGGCGTGCAGTCTGGCGACGTCACCGTCGATGGCGGTGTGGTGTGGGCGCGTACCGACCGGCCGGCACAGATGCTGGTCGAGGTGGCGACGACTGATACGTTCAGGGACGCCCGCGCGCTGCCGCCGATCGCCGCGCTGCCCGAGAGCGACTTCACGGCAAAAATGTTGCTGGAGAATCTGCCGGGTGGCCAGGACATCTTTTACCGCGTCCGCTTCCGCGATCTCTCGCACAGCGCGGTCGAGGGCGAGCCGTTGGTCGGCCGCTTCCGCACCGCGCCGGCCGACCGCCGCGACGTCAGCTTCGTCTGGGGCGGCGATGTCGCCGGCCAGGGCTGGGGCATCAATCCCGATGACGGCGGCATGTTCACCTTTTCGGCGATGCGCAAACACCGGCCGGATTTCTTCCTGCATTCCGGCGACACGATCTATGCCGACGGTCCCATCCAATCCGAGGTGAAGCTCGCCGACGGCAAGATCTGGAAGAACGTCACGATCCCGGAGAAGGCCAAGGTCGCGGAGACGCTGGACGAGTACCGCGCCGCGCACAAATACAATCTCACCGACGCGAACCTTCAAGCCTTCAATGCCGAAGTGCCGATCTTCGTGCAGTGGGACGACCACGAGGTGACCAACAACTGGTCGCTGTCGAAGGAGCTGCCGGCCGCCTACAAGGTGCGGGACATCTCGCTGCTCGCGGCCCGCGCGGGGCGCGCCTTCCACGAGATGTACCCGATGCGGGAAAGCATCGTGGAGCCCGGCCGGGTCTATCGCCAGATCCCCTACGGCCCGCATCTCGACGTGTTCGTGCTCGACGAGCGCAGCTATCGCGGCCCGAACGGGCCCAATATCGAGACCGCCTACGGCCCCGCCAACTACTTTCTCGGCCCGGATCAGATCGCCTGGCTCAAGCGCGGCCTCCTCAATTCGCGCGCGACATGGAAGGTGATCGCGTCAGACATGCCGATCAGCCTGATTGTCTCGGATACGCCGAAGGGAGGCTCGGAAGCCATTGCACAGGGCGACGGTCCGGTGCGTGGTCGCGAGTTCGAGATCGCCGACATCCTCCGCTTCATCAAGATGGCGCCGATCACTAACACGGTGTGGCTGACCGCGGACGTGCATTACGCCGCCGCGCATTATTACGATCCGAACAAGGCGCAATTCCAGGAGTTCGAGCCGTTCTGGGAATTCGTGTCGGGTCCGCTGCACGCTGGTACGTTCGGTCCGAACGCGCTCGACAACACCTTTGGCCCCGAGGTTCGCTTCGTCAAGGCGCCGGGCAAGGACAGCCAGAACCTGCCGCCGTCCGCCGGCATGCAGTTCTTCGGCCACGTCGAGATCGACGGCGCCTCGGGTCAAATGACGGTGACCCTGCGCGACCGCGCCGACGTGGCGCTGTGGTCGACCACGCTCGATCCGAAGCAAGGCTGATTGCTAAAGCGCGATGCGATGAGGATGAATCGTCATCGCGCTTTAGGTTGTTGGTCAAGCATGATCTTTTCGGAAAACCGCTGCGCACTTTTCCGGATCATGCTTCAATTGGCGGCGCGTAGCTTGAGCGCCGCTTCCAGCGCATCGCTCGAACACGGTTTCTGCAACCGCGGCCGGCCCGCCAGTTCGGGCGGAATGCGCGCCTCGGCGCCATAGCCGGTGACGAAAACGAACGGAACCTCCAGCGCGATCAACCGCTCGGCGACCGCAAAGCTGGTCTCGCGGATCAGTTCGACATCGAGCAGCGCGAAGTCGGGCGTACGCTTCGCAATGGCGTCCAGCGCCTGCGTCACCGAACCGACGGTCCGCACGCCGGTCACACCAAATCCGAGCAGACGGTCCTCGAAATCGATTGCGATGATCGGATCGTCCTCGACGATCAGAACATCGGCCGGCCAACCTGAGCCGTTGGGAAGTACGGGTGCCATGATCGCATCTTGCGTTGGGGTTTTAGGATCAGGACTGCCGCGACACGATGCCTGCGCGTAGCGCATCGGGGGTTCCCGGAACGAAACTCACCACATCATCGTTGTCCAGTCTGTCCACTTGTGCACACAGGGGAAGCGCGGAACTCGGTAAGGTGGGGGAAGGGACGGGAGTTTCACGATGGATGCGCGTATCGGCAAGGTCACCGAGGTCGAGAGCCGGCCGGCCAACAATCTGCTGCGGCGTCTGAGCCAGGCCGACTATGCTCTCCTTGCGCCGCACGTGACCTTCGAGGACTCCGCAGCGGGCCAATTGCTCTATAATCCCGGCGATGACGTGCAGGTCGTCCACTTCCCCTGCGGGCCGTCGCTCGCGACCTTCCTCGTCCCCAACGAGGACGGCCGCGACGTCGAAACCATTCTGGTCGGCCGCGAAGGCGCGGTAGGCGGCATCGTTAGCGAGGGATTTCTGCCGGCCTATACGCGGATCTGCGTGAAGTTCGGCGGGCCGTTTGCGCGTATTCACGTTGCCAAGCTGGAAGCGGCCAAGCTGCGCTCGGCGTCGCTGCGCAATATCTTCGCCCGCTATGCCGATTGCTTGCTGGCCCAGATCTTCCAGTCGACCGCCTGCAACGCGATCCACTCGATAGAGCAGCGCACCGCCAAATGGATCCTGGCGGCGATGGAGCGGACCGGCGACGAGACCAGCGTGCCGCTGACCCACGAACAACTCGCGACGTTGCTCGGGGTCGGGCGCAGCTATGCCAGCCGCGTGCTTCAGTCGTTCAAGGCGGAGCGAATTCTCGACACGAGGCGCGGCTCGATCCTGGTCCGCAACCGCGATGGCCTGAAGCTTCGCGCCTGCCTGTGCAACGATGCCGTGAAAATGCATTTCGAGGAGGTGCTGCGCGGGGTTTATCCAACCGAGGAGCGGGAGGCGGGGTAGAGGCACTTGCTTTCTTCCTTCTCCCCTTGTGGGAGAAGGTGGCGCGAAGCGCCGGATGGGGGTTCTCTCCGCGAGTCCCACGGTTGTTGAATTCGCGGAGAGATACCCCTCACCCAAATGAGCGTGTGGCAAATAGCGGAGCTGCCCTCTCCCACAAGGGGAGAGGGCACAAATATGTGCCGCGCGCTTCTCAACATCTGCCATGCTATAATATCCCCCGCATGGGCGGGGCTTTCCTTCACACTCTGTTCGATATCGCGGCGTGGCTGGCGGCGGCTGCCGCCGTCTATTGGCTGGCGCGACAGGGCCTGCAGTTTCCGGCGCAATCCTTCGAGCTGCCCTATATCGCCGCGCTGGTGTTCGGCGCCGGAATTGGCGCCTATCTGTTCGGCTCTGCCAATCTGTGGCTGTCGGGTCAGAGCGGCATCGCGCGCTCGGTCGAGGGCGCGCTGGCCGGCGGCACCGTGGCGATCGAGCTCTACAAATGGTCCGCAGGCATCGCGGTGCGAACCGGCGCCCGGTTTGCGCTGCCGCTGGCGCTCGGCATCGCGATCGGCCGCCTTGGATGCTATTTCGCGGGCCTCGACGACTTCACCTACGGCACGCCGACGGCGCTGCCTTTCAGCCACGATTTCGGCGACGGCGTCCTTCGCCATCCGGTCCAGCTCTACGAGAGTGCAGCCATGGCCGCCTTCGCGCTTGTCTATCTGCGGGCGGTCTTGAACCGAAACGCCTTCACCATCACCAACGGTTTCTACCTGGTTCTCGCCTATTATGGAGCGCAGCGCTTCCTATGGGAATTCCTCAAGCCCTACGGCACGCTGATCGGTCCTTTCACGCTGTTTCACCTGCTGTCGCTGTCCATCCTGCTCTACGCCGCATTCATGCTGGCGACGGCAGCCAAAGCGAGATCCCTGCATGAACGCGCCGTTGCGTAAGTCGCGTCCCTACATCTTCTGGGGCCAGACCCAATCCCTTTGCGAGACCTGCCTGAAGCTGGTGCCGACCAAGATCCAGATTCAGGGCAACGAAGTCTGGTACGAAAAGCGCTGCAGGGAGCACGGCACTCAGTCGACGCTAGTGTCGACGGATGCAGCCTATTGGCGGCTGTGCAAGGATTTCATCAAGCCGGGCGACCGGCCGCTGCAAGTCCAGCACCGCACGGAATTCGGCTGCCCCTATGATTGCGGCCTCTGTCCCGATCACGAGCAGCATTCCTGCCTGGCGCTGATCGAGATCACCGAGCACTGCAATCTCACTTGCCCGGTCTGCTTTGCCGAATCCTCGCCGGCACGAACCAAGTTCACTCCGCTCGCGACGGTGGAAAAGATGCTCGATGCGCTGGTCGCGAGCGAGGGCGAGCCGGATCTCGTGCAGATATCCGGCGGCGAGCCGACGCTGCATCCTGATTTCTTCGAGATCCTGGACGCCGTGCGCGCCCGCCCGATCCGCCACGTCATGATCAACACCAACGGCCTGCGCATCGCCCGCGAGAAGGACTTCGTGGCACGGCTCGCCGAGAACAGGCGCGGGCTGGAGGTCTATCTCCAGTTCGATTCGCTGCAGCGCGATGCGCTGATCAACCTGCGCGGCGCGGATTTGCGCAAGATCCGCCGGCAGGCGCTGGAAAATCTCGAGCATTACGGCATCTCGACCACGCTGGTCGCGACCATCAAGCGCGGCGTCAACGACGCCGAGATCGGCAACATCGTCCGCCATGCCCTCACCTGGAAGTGCGTTCGCGGCGTCACGCTGCAGCCGGTCCAGGATGCCGGCCGCAACGAGAATTTCGACAAAAATACCGACCGCATCATGCTGTCGGAGATCCGCAAGCGCGTCATCGAGACCGGCGTGTTCGGCGACAAGGACATGATCCCGCTGCCCTGCAACCCCGAGAGCATCTCGATCGGCTACGGCCTGCGCAGCGGCGAGAAGGTATTGCCGCTGACGTCGCTGATCCCGCAGGAGCAGCTCGTTGCAGTGATGCCCAACACCATCAGCCCGGAAAAATATCCGATGCTGCGGGAAAAATTCCAGGAGAAATTCTTGGACCTGTTCTCGCTGTCGTCGGGCCCGCTCAACACTTCCGAGCGCGTCTGCGAACTCTTGTGCTGCCTGCCGAGCTTCGAGGTGCCGCAGGGCCTCACTTACGAAAACGTCTTCCGCGTCACCATCGTGCAGTTCCTCGATCGCTTCAATTTCTGCGTCGGCAACGTCAAGCGCAGCTGCATCCATTTCGTGACGGAGCAGGGCGCGATCATTCCGTTCGACACGTACAACCTGTTCTACCGGAACGGACAGATCGACGGCATCCGCGCCGGGTTGGCCGCTCAGGCGGCCGACGGAGCCTTGCAGGCATGAGCATCAGCGACGCACCGCCGCCTGCGCCTCCCGTTCCGCCGACGCCTCCGCCGCCAGCGCAAAAGCGCAGCGGCTGCCTGACCGCGCTCATGGCGATGTTCGGGATCTTCATGCTGCTCCCGGGTGCCTGCGCGCTGCTGTTCGGAGGAGTGTCGGTGTTCGAGGATGGCAATATCGCCTCCGACATCGCTCCGCTGGTCTTCCTTGGGCTGGTCGTCGGGATCGGGGGCGTTGCCCTGATCTGGGCCGCCATCAGGGGCCGAAAGGCCCCGGCTCACCCAGGAACCCGGCCCTAAGCCCCGGGAATTCCCGGACAAAATTCAGTCAACCAACGGCCAAAGAACACATTGTTTTTTGGCCGTTTTTGCATATATTGCGCCGCAACGCGCAGGGTGCCCGGTCGATATGGCCGGGCTTCCCTTTTGGGCGGCGAGCGCCCGTTTCCAGTCTTCCAGCGTTGTTTCGAGAAGAGGTCCCGGTCCGACCGGCGAGATCGCGCTTAACCCATTGTTCGAACGCAAAGAAGCTCTCCCATGAACCTCCGCAACGTCGCCATCATCGCCCACGTCGACCACGGAAAGACGACCCTGGTCGACAAGCTCCTCCAGCAGTCCGGCACGTTCCGCGAGAACCAGAAGGTGACCGATCGTGCCATGGACTCCAACGACCTGGAGCGTGAGCGCGGCATCACCATTCTGGCCAAGGCAGCCTCGGTGCAGTGGAAGGACACCCGCATCAACATCGTCGACACCCCCGGCCACGCCGATTTCGGCGGCGAGGTCGAGCGCATCCTCAACATGGTGGACGGCGCCCTGGTGCTGGTCGACGCCGCCGAAGGCCCGCTGCCGCAGACCAAGTTCGTGGTGTCCAAGGCGCTCAAGGTCGGCCTGAAGCCGATCGTCGTCATCAACAAGGTCGATCGTCCCGATGCGCGGCCGACCGAGGTCATCAACGAGGTGTTCGACCTGTTCGCGGCGCTCGATGCCAGCGAGGAGCAGCTCGACTTCCCGATCCTCTACGGATCGGCGAAGCAGGGCTGGATGGCCGATAGCCCGGAGGGTCCGAAGGACAAGGGCATGGAGCCGCTGTTCGACCTGATCCTGCGCCACGTCGCGCCGCCGAAGGTCGAGGAAGGTCCTTTCCGGATGATCGGCACCATCCTCGAAGCCAATCCCTATCTCGGCCGCATCATCACCGGTCGCATCTCGTCCGGCGTGCTCAAGCCGAACCAGCAGGTCAAGGTGCTGAACGCCGAGGGCAAGCTGGTCGAGTCCGGACGCATCACCAAGATCCTGGCATTCCGCGGCCTCGAGCGCACCCCGCTCGATGAAGCCGAAGCCGGCGACATCGTCGCCATCGCGGGCCTCACCAAGGGCACCGTCGCCGACACCTTCTGCGATCCGACCGTCGAAGTGCCGCTGCCGGCGCAGCCGATCGATCCGCCGACCGTGTCGATGTCGTTCATCGTCAACAACTCCCCGCTTGCCGGCACCGAAGGCGACAAGGTGACGAGCCGCATGATCCGTGACCGTCTGTTGCGCGAAGCCGAGGGCAACGTCGCGCTGCGTGTGGTCGAAGCCGCCGACAAGGACGCGATGGAAGTCTCGGGCCGCGGCGAATTGCAGCTCGCGATCCTGATCGAGACCATGCGCCGCGAAGGCTTCGAGCTCTCGGTGTCGCGTCCGCGCGTCGTCTACCAGAAGGACGAAGCGACCGGCGCCACCATGGAGCCGATCGAGGAGGTCGTGATCGACGTCGACGAGGAGCATTCCGGCGTCGTCGTGCAGAAGATGAGCGAGCGCAAATCCGAGCTGATTGAGATGAAGCCCTCGGGCGGCAATCGTCAGCGCCTGGTGTTCTACGCGCCCACCCGCGGCCTGATCGGCTACCAGGGCGAGCTGCTCACCGATACCCGCGGGACCGCGATCATGAACCGCCTGTTCCACGGTTACGCCCCCTACAAGGGCGAAATCCAGGGCCGCCGCAACGGCGTCCTGATCTCGAATGACCAGGGCGAGGCAGTGGCTTACGCCATGTTCAAGCTGGAAGATCGCGGCCCGATGATGATCGAGCCGGGCTGGAAGGTCTACAAGGGCATGATCGTCGGCGAGCACACCCGCGACAACGATCTCGAGATCAACGTGCTCAAGGGCAAGCAGCTCACCAACATCCGCACGACCTCGAAGGACGAAGCGGTGCGCCTGACCCCGCCGATCCGCATGACGCTGGAAAAGGCGCTCGCCTATATCGAGGACGACGAGCTCGTCGAGGTGACCCCGAAGTCGATCCGCCTGCGCAAGAAGCACCTCGACCCCAACGAGCGCAAGCGCGCGGAAAAGGCCAAGGAAGCGGTGGCCTAAGAGTTACCCCCGGCTTCGCCCGGCGCGTCCTCGCCGCGACCGATGAGGTCGATCGTCGGTGTCCCGTCGGAAAGATCGACCGCGTCGCGCAGAGCCGCAAGATGCGGCGCCTTCCAAGTATCGGGCTTCCGGTCGACATTCCAATAGGCGGTGTGGGTGAAGAAGTCCGCACCGCCGGCCAATTTCGTCGAGACCGGCAGGTCGACGATGTGCCGGCCGAAGATCGGGGCTAACGGCCCGCCGATCGCGTCGCCCCAGAAGATCTGTTCGATCGGAAAGTAGATATTGGTCCAGCGCGTCAACCCGAACAGCGCACCGTGGTGGATCTGCCGTATCTTCTTCCTCGGATTGTCGAAGGCAAGCAAGCCATCCTGCTGGAGCCGCTTCGGCGGACAAGTCGGAAACTCGCGCTCCTCGACACGACGCCTGAAATCTGCGCGCAACCTTTCGTGTCCTGTCTTCTCGGCGGCATCAGGCTCCTTTGCCTCCTCGCACATCAGGAAATAAGCGTGGGACAGGGCGCTCCCGAGCGTGACGAAGTCGGTTACCAGCCAGCTCTTGAAATGCCGCTGTTCGACAGGCCGCCTGACGGTCACATCGGCGATGTTCGCGATCAACTGCCGTGCCTTGCGGCGGAGCTCCACTTTCTCCTCATGGGTGGCCATTTTCTCGGGCTGCCACGGCGCACCATCGACGTCCAAAAACTCCTGGCCGAGCAGTGTGATCGGCGGCAACTCGTCGCAAATCCTGCTGAAATAGGCCCGCAGCATATCGTAAGCGACGACAGTGCCCAGGCTGTGGGCGACGACGACAATACGGTCGTATCGGCCGCTATCATGCAGGCGCGCCAGCGTATCCACGGCCTCCTTCCGGATGGCCCGGCGAACGGCGACATTGGCCGGCGAGCCGCGGAAATAGCGCGCGGCATCGCCGAGATAAGGCTGGAGGAATGCACCGTTGGCGGCGAGATAGATGCCGATCACACCAAACGCGATGGGGGCGCTCCAGGGCGAATTCAGTCCCCAGGGCCATGCCCTGAGCACGGTTTCGGCTAGTGATCTGTCGTACCAGTGCTGATCGGCCCAGATGAAGGCAAGGGACACGAGCAGCGAGACCGCGAGTGTGCGCCAGAACGCACGCAATCCCTGCTGTCCCATCACAAGGTACGTCGCCAGCAAAGCATCCAAGGTCGGAAGACCGATCAGCGTCAAGACCTCGGCACCATCGAGGACTCCGTTTCCGCCGGGGAAGGCACCCTCAAGCCACAGATAGCCGAGGCCGGCGGCGAAACCCGCAACGCAGAAGACAGCCAGCCACAGGACGAGACGAAGAGCCTGCCATCTGAGCGCGACGTAGAGGCCGAACACGACGCTGCATAGAAGCAGAAGGAAGGGCGCAATCAGGATATTTTGCGCGCTGGTCTCCGAGAACAGCAACACGCCCCTGAGTGCCAGCACGGCGAACGAGAGGTTCATCAGGCATAGAAAGATGGACACGGCCCACCAGAGCGCGTTCAGCCCAGTTCTCATTACCGGCCCCTTGCGGCACAACTCGTAGAGCCAGAGCAGCACGGCGACCGCCTTGGTCTCGCTCATGAGATGAGCCCAGTAGAGTTCGTGAAAGTCGACCACGCGCTTGTCCGTCGATCCCGGCACTTCGCTGGTCGTCATCACCGTCAGATCGATGTCGACGCCGCTCTTCTCCGGATGCGTCCAGAGCTTGTTTTCCTTGTCGTCGGGATTGCCCTTGTTGCGCCAGACACCGCGGATGACACCGCGCACAGTTTCCAGCGCGCGCTGGCTGCCAATACCGTGAACCACCAGAACTGCGGTTCGCTTGTGCTCTACACCCGAGTCGATGTTTAGCATGGGGAAATCCCTTGAAGAATGGGCGAAAGAGAATACCAAATTGAATACAACCTCGGCACGAAAAACAAGTCGGCTCGGACCGATGCCGCACCGGTCTCCTTCACGAATGTCTGCAATCGGAGACAAGGTGGCGTCCTGGATCCGCGTGCGCTGCGGCAGGTATGCGTCGGCCGCCTTCAGCGCGCTCAGCGAACGTGCTAGAGCCCGCCCATGACCTCCCTCCCCTCCTCCGTCGACGTCGCGATCATCGGTGCCGGTGCCGCCGGCCTCGGCGCGGCGCATGCGCTGGCGGGCTCCGGCCTCTCCGTGATCGTGCTGGAGGCCCGTGACCGGCTCGGCGGCCGGGCCTGGACCGTGCAGGCCTCGCCCGAGGTGACGTTCGACGTCGGCTGCGGCTGGCTTCACTCCGCGGACAAGAACTCCTTCGTGCCGATCGCGCGACAGCTCGATTTCGAGGTCAACAAGGACCTCCCGCCCTGGCGCGAGCGCGCCTTCGGCAATGCCTTTCCGCAGGCGGAGCGCGACGACTTCATGCACGCGATGGACGCGTTCTATGAGCGCCTGTGGAAAGCCGCGCAAAAGGGCAGGGACGAACCCGCGAGCCTGAGCCTCGAGGCCGGCAATCGCTGGAATCCCATGATCGACGCGATCTCGACCTACATCAACGGCTGCGAACTCAAGGACATGTCCACGCTGGACTGGGACGCCTATGAGGACACCGACGCCAATTGGCGCGTTCGTCGCGGCTATGGTGCTCTGATCGCCGCATACGGCGCGCCCTGTCCGGTCGCGCTGAACTGCAACGTCACCCTGATCGATCATTCGAGCCTGCGCATTCGCCTCGAGACATCCCTGGGCACGCTGACCGCGGCCAAGGCGATCGTCACCGTTCCGACCAACCTGATCGCCGAGGAAGCGATCCGCTTCTCGCCGCCGCTCCCCGCCAAGGTCGATGCCGCAGCCGGCCTGCCGCTGGGCGTCGACGACAAGGTGACGCTGGCACTCGATGACGCCGAAGCCTTTCCGAAGGAGGCCAATCTGCGTGGCGCCACCATGCGCACCGACATGGGCACCTACCACATCCGACCGTTCGGCCAGCCCTGCATCGAGGGCTTCTTCGGCGGCAGCTTTGCGCGCGAGCTGGAAGAGGCCGGCGACGGCGCCATTGCCGCGCAGAGCATCGACGAGATCGCTGGCTTCCTCGGCAACGAGATCAGGCGCAAGCTGAGGCCGCTCTGCGAATCCCGCTGGGCCCGCGATCCGCTCGCAAGAGGCTCCTATTCGCATGCGCTGCCGGGTCACGCGGGGGATCGCGCGGTGCTGGCCGCACCGGTGGATGCCCGGCTGTTCTTCGCAGGCGAAGCAACATCGCCGACTTTCTTCACCACGGCGCATGGCGCGCGGGACAGCGGCGAACGGGCGGCAAAGGAAGTGCTGGCCGCGAACGGGAACCGCTAGTCTAGTCTCTAGCCCTTGAATACCTTGTCTCTGTGAAACTTCAGAAAGAGCGCGTTCGGGTAGAACGCTGGGTCGTTTGGGAGATTAATTACGCGACTTGGATTGAGGAGCCGCAGGGCATCGTCTGGAACGTGACGTTCCGCGGTCAGGATCTTGTAGTCATCTCCTATCGAGATAAGGCCCCGATCAAACATCCAGTGTACTGTGCCAGAAAGCGCGACCCCATTGCGAACCGAGTCCGGCCCTTTCTCCGCTACGGGCTGAATGTGCGCCGCCTGAACCTCGGGGCGCCCACCTCCATTGATAAGTCGAAGCCCGGTCATCGCGCATCGATTCTCGTACGCAGCACGAACGTTGTACATGAATGATTTATCGCGAAATGGACGAGAAACTGTCATCTCGATGATCGGGCGCTCAAAGGGAACGTTCGGCTCAGATATTTCGAACTGACGCGCCTGATGGTGCTGCGCCTCCTCACCAAGGATGGGCGCGAAGCCGGCCTTCAATATCTGATCGAACTCAGCATCCGGTATCAACCTAACTGCCCGACCGAAAGCACCCTTGTTGGTGCTTCCATCTGACTTTCTCAGGGAGCTTTCGTAATAGCGGCCACCCTCAGCGAACGGCACCGGTCGATCGAAATCCAAATAATCATCTACGAGAGCGTAATAGTGATCTGCTTTATCCCTGTCTTCAATGAGGTCCACTACGCGAGCGACCCCGAAGTACGATTGCCGTCCGCCGAAGCTCGATAGCTCTACTGTCGTGCGCCTGGGCTCGTAGTAGAGAACATAGTCTCCGACCGCCTGTCGAACCTGATTGAGATACGTACGAGGAAAATGATAACGGACCTCAGGCAGGTCTTTGTACCCAGGAGCTACTTTCGTTGTGAGAACTGCCTTCGACATCCCTTGAACTTTATCGCCCGAGGCTTGCCCTCTTATAGACTAACAGTCGATTCTCAGCACAACCAAAATCATTCGATCACCCGCGCCCGCAGATCGGCATCAGGCACGAAGCAAGCATCGTACTTGCCGAAGATGCGATAGCGGTTGCGCGCGACGAGACTGTAGATCGGGTCCCGCAACGGCTTCGGCACGACGAATAATGCGCGCACCCAGCCCCAGCCGGGGAGTTGCGAAAGCACGGTCAGTGCCGCATCCGACTTCATGAACGCCTCGCCGCCGTGGACGACCGCGTTGGTGTCGGGATCATCCGGATCGATGCCGAACGTGCGCGCAAGCCGAGCCCCATAATCAGACTGGATCGGCGTGAACCGGAACCGTTTCGCCGTGTCGCGCCTGGCGACGAAGCGGACCCAGCGCGAGCAGAAGATGCAGACGCCGTCGAACAGGATCACGTCATCGTCGGGCCACTTGTTCATCAGCGATTGTCCAGCATGAGCAGCGCGACGAGCATCAGCACGATTGCCGGCCCCGTCTTCACCAGCGCGCCGAGCGGCTCGATCCAGAGGTCGGGAGTGAGGATCGCCGCGCCAACCATGTAGCCGAGCGAGGCGACGATGCCCGCGACCAGCCCGATCGCCGCGGTCCGGCGGAAGGCGATCAATACGCCGATGCCCATATCCATCAGGCTGGTGCCGATGGTGATGGGGTCGACGAGCGCGGGCGGGAAGTCATGCGCGCTCAAGATGCCGGCGGCGGCGCGGTAGGACACGAACAGGGCGATGAACCCCGAGACGATCCAGAATGCGACCAGGCTCGCGAAGATCAGCGCCTTGACCAGGAACAGCCGCGCGAACCATTTGTCCTGGATGGTGGCGGGACGGCGCCCTACCACATCCGTCAGCGTCTTCGGCGCGATGCCCGTGGCGGCGATCCAGGCCGCGGGATCGCCTCGCACGCCGCGGCGCAGTTCGGCGATGGCCGTGGAACGCATCGGCGGCATCCAGCCGAGATGATTGGCGAGATCGCCGATCTTCGCGCCGAGATCGAGCATGAAGCGCGGCATCGCGACACGCGGCCAGCCCGCCGTGCCGAACGCGACGCGAAACGGCGCGATGACCCCGGCCATCGTGACCGGTTCCGCCTGCATCAGGTCCCAGCTCACCGCCTTCACGGCGGCATCGTCGGCGTCGCGTGCGGCGAGCCAGGCGATGGTCGCCGAAATATCCTCGACCGCGACGGGCTGGAATGGCGTGGCCATTTCCTTTGCAGGCAAATCGACCGGGAAGGCGGCAAGCGCGCGGAGCATAGCGCTGCCGCCATAGGCTGTCGGCGCGACCACGAAGCCGGGCCGTAGGACGGCACGGGGAATGCCGGAAGCCACGATCAGGCGCTCGGCCTCGCGCTTGGTCGCGGCAAAGGCGGTGCGATCGGTCTCAGCGGTGCCGGGAATCGAGATCTGCACCAGCCGGATCGCGCGGCCGCTGCCGCCGATCGCCTGAAGCAGGCGCGCGACGAAATCGCGATGCACCGCGCTCGTGCTGCTGCCGGGACCATCCTGGAGAACGCCGAGGCAGTTCACCACGACATCGACGGCATGCTCGCCGAGGAGACGCATCAGCGCGGCCACATCGAGCGAGAGGATCGGCCGCTCGATGTCCAGCGCGCTCATTTTCTGCGCCGGCGACAGGCTGCGCGCCACGCCAACGACGCGAAATCCTCGCCCGCGCAGATCGTCGGTGACGAAGCGGCCGATCAGGCCGGAGGCGCCGAGCACCAAAATGGTTCGCTCACTCATCGCTTCTCTCAGAACGGTTTTGCGATCATCAGCCAGAGGATCAGCACGGTCGCCCCGAAGCCGGGGAAGCCGAATGCGAACCAGCGGCGGAATAGCGCATGGTAGCGCTGCGGCAGCGCGCTGCGCTGAGCGGCGGCCTTGCGCGCGAGGTCGCGCATCTCGATCTGCATGAACACGACGGGAATCCAGAACAGGCCGGCGATAGCGTAGAGCGCCAGCGAAGCGAGCAACCAGCCTTCCGCAATCGACGTGGCAGACAACATCATCAACAGGCCGCCGCTGACCGGCTGGAGGATCACCGCCGACAGCGTGAAGATCGCATCCGCAATCACCACCACGGAAGCGGTACGCGCGATGAATTCCACGTCGTGCGTGCGATGCGCCATCAGCATGAAGAAGGCGATGCCGGTTCCTGTGCCGAGGATGACGATGGCGCCAAGCACATGGACGAACTTGACCAGGAAATACAGCGTCATGGCTTCTTTGTCGCCACTGGCTTGGCCGGGTTCAGCGCGCGTTCGAGCGCACTGCCTGCGGCTTTGACGCCGGCTTCGGTCTCGATCATCCAGTGGCCCTCGCTGCCGACGGCGGGCAGGAAGCGCAGGTCGGCGTTGCCACCACTTCCGCGAAATGCATCTGCGAGCTTCTGGGAGAATGCGGGCGCGAAATAGCTGTCATTGGCGGCAACGATCCACGTGACGGGAATGCGCGCCGCCTTGCCGAACTCCGCCGCGGCGGCGAGAAGCGCATGCGGCGCACAGATTCGGTTCGGCTCATCATTGGCATGGCTGCCGCGTCCCGGTGCAAACACTGTGATCGCAGAGATCGCCTTCGGATCGGCATTGGCGAGCGCCAGCGCACCCCATCCGCCGGCGGAATGGCCGATCACGATCGCGGCATCCTTGCGGATGAAATCCTGCTTTCGCAAGAAGCCCAGCGCGAGCGAAATCGCGTCGGCCGTTGCGCGGCCCGAGCGCACATAGTCGGCCTCGTCACATCCGCCCTGATCCTCGACATAGCGGCCGCCCGTCGCACCATGGCCGGGCCGCTCCGGCACCAGCACGGCAAAACCACGCGCGACGAGATAGGCGGCAAGCGGGCGGTATTCCGGCTGCGGCATTTGCGCACGACGCAGCGCGCTCTGCGTCGAGGCGTGCGCGATCACCGCGAGTCGGAACGGACCCGGGCCCGGGGGACGAAACAGGAGAGCATGCGCGGCAAGGTCGGTATCCGGCGCGGGCACCCGCCACGCTTGCCGGCGAAACGGCTCGCTCTCCCCTCCCGAGGAACCAAACGTGACCTCGGCGCACAGAGGGGACGCAGTCAGCAAAGCCAGCAGAGGCAGGAGCGCGATGGTGTTGAGGAGCCGCATGAATTGGCCGAGGGCAAGCGCGAACAGCGCCAGCCAGATTAGTAGGAACGAATCAATTTCGGCCGACTTTCTGCGCTGCCATTGCCGTCCCCTCGCCGCCGAGCCGTAGTTTTGCACCGACGCGCGGCACACGGTTGCGGTTCGAGGCAGCGGCTTGTCCTCTTTCGGTACAACATGGTCGAAATACTGATGCAGAAAGTCCACAGGTTAACCGATAATTAACGATAGGTCTTGCCGCCGGCGCGGTGACTTGGTTTGATCGTGTCCATGAGCACAACCCTGATCGAGGTCCGGCCGGCCAAAGCTGCAGATGCAACTGCGGTGGCGTCCACTCATGACGAAGCCTGGCGCTCGGCCTATCAGGGCATCATTCCCGGCGCAGAGCTGGAAAAGCTGATCAACCGCCGCGGTCCGCAATGGTGGGACAGTGCGATCCGCAAGGGCAGCCGCGTCAGCGTGCTCGTGTTCGGTGACAAGATCGCGGGCTATGCGAATTACGGCCGCAACCGCGCCCGCAGCCTGCATTTCGACGGCGAGATCTACGAGCTTTACCTGCGACCGGAATTCCAGGGTCTCGGCTTCGGCCGCCGGCTGTTCGCTGCTGCCCGCCGCGACCTCATGCAGAGCGGGCTGAAGAGCATGGTGGTGTGGGCGCTCTCGGACAACGACCCCGCCACCGAGTTCTACCGCGCCCTGGGCGGCCGCATGGTGGCGCGCTCTTCCGAGCGATTCGGGCCGAAGGCGCTCGACAAGGTTGCCTTCGCTTGGACCAATTGAGCTGCTGAAATCCTACCCGGCAGCGTTTTCCGTCCGTCGATACCGTTGCCTTTCGAGCCGGTGATCGCCGGATTCATTATTTCACAAAAACGCGATGGATCAGCGGGCCAAGCCCGCGTATGACAGCGCCAAAATCGCTGCCGGGCGCGATCTCACCTCGGCAACAACGGAGCCTTGAATGCGTATCGATGCGGTCTCGATCGGGAAAAACGTACCACACGACGTCAATGTCATCATCGAGGTCCCCGTGGGCGGCGAACCGATCAAGTACGAGATGGACAAGGAGGCCGGCACGCTGGTGGTCGACCGCTTCCTCTACACGCCGATGCGTTACCCCGGCAACTACGGCTTCATCCCGCACACGCTGTCGGATGACGGCGATCCCTGCGACGTCCTGATCATCAACACCCGCGCCATCATTCCCGGCGCCGTCATGAGCGTGCGTCCGGTCGGCGTGCTGTTCATGGAAGACGAAGCTGGCGGCGACGAGAAGATCCTGGCGGTGCCGTCGTCCAAGCTCACGCAGCGCTATGACAAGGTGAAGAGCTATTCCGATCTGCCTGATATCACACTGCAGCAGATCCAGCACTTCTTCGAGCACTACAAGGATCTCGAAAAGGGCAAATGGGTGAAGATCCTGCGCTGGGGCGACGCTGAGGAAGCCCACAAGCTGATCCTCGAAGGCATCGAGCGCGAGAAGAAAAAGAAGGGCTAGGTTTCTGTGCCCCGGACGCGGCGCAGCGTGAAACGATGCGCTGCTGAGCCGGGGCCCAGTACAGTGGCGCCATGGGTCCCGGCTCGGCGTCGCGTCATTTCATGCCGCGCCGCGTCCGGGACACGAGAGTTTACTTACACCGCCGGTTTCGGCAGCCTTGCAATCGCACAGGCGGCCCGCAGCGTGTTCACCAGCAGGCACGCCACCGTCATCTGACCGACGCCGCCCGGTACCGGGGTGATTGCACCGGCCACGCCGAGCGCTTCCTGATAGGCGACGTCCCCGACGAGACGGGTCTTGCCGTCTTCCTTCGGGATGCGGTTGATGCCGACGTCGATCACGGTCGCGCCCGGCTTCAGCCAATCCCCGCGCACCATCTCGGGCTTGCCCACCGCGGCATAGACGAGGTCCGCCTTCTTCACGAGACCCGGCAGATCGCGCGAACGCGAATGCGCGATCGTGACTGTGGCGTTTTCATTCAACAGCAGCTGCACCAGCGGGCGGCCGACCAGGTTGGAGCGGCCGATGACGATGGCGTTCATGCCCTCGAGCGAGGCGTGCACGCTCTTCGTCAGGATGATGCAGCCGAGCGGCGTGCAGGGCGACAGCGCCTCGAAACCGCCGGCGAGCCGGCCGGCGTTGTTCGGATGCAGCCCATCGACGTCCTTGGCAGGGTCGATGGCGTTGATGACGGCTCCGGTGTTCAGCCCCTTCGGCAGCGGCAATTGCACGAGAATGCCGTGCACGGCCGGATCGCGGTTGAGCTTTGCGACCAGCGCCAGCAGATCTCCCTGCGAGACGTCGGCCGGCAGCTTGTGCTCGAACGAGGCCATGCCGGCGGCCTGGGTCTGGGTGTGCTTTGAGCGGACATAGACCTCACTGGCGGGGTCGTTGCCGACCAGGACCACCGCAAGGCCGGGGATCAGATTGTGCTCGCGCCTGACCCTGGCAACCTCCTCGGCGACCCGGGCGCGCAGCTCCGCGGCAATGACTTTTCCATCGATGATCTTGGCCGTCATGTCAGTTTCCTTAGTCGTTCGATTTGGCCGACACAAGCTGGCGCAGGGTTTCTCCGAGCCGCGCCGGATCGCCGTCGATCACGATCTGCTTCAGCCGCGAGGTGGCTCCGGATAGCAGCTTTACACTGGCCTTGGGAACGCCGAGCGATTTCGCCAGCAGCACCAGAACCGCCTTGTTGGCCTCGCCGCCATCGGCGATGGCGCGCACCCGCACCTTGAGCACGTTGCGGCCATCGGCCAATTGCTCGATCCCGTCGATGTCGTCGCGGCCGCCGCGCGGCGTCACCCGCAGCGCGATGCTGATTCCTGTGGCCGAGTAGCGCCAGGGTTCTTTATGAGCTTCCTTGGCAACCAAAGGCGCTCCAGCCTGCTCAAATCACGTTCGGGTAGATGTAGTACAGGATCACCCGCTCGACGAACATGATGATCAGGATCAGGATGATCGGCGAGATGTCGAGACCGCCGAGGCTGGGCAGGAAATTGCGAATCGGCGCCAGCAGAGGCTCGGTGATCCGGTACAGGAACTCCGCCACCGCCGACACGAACTGGTTGCGGGTGTTCACCACGTTGAAGGCAATCAGCCAGGACAGGATCGCGGAGGCGATCAGCAGCCAGACGTAGAGGTCGAGCACGATGATGACGATGTCGAGAACGGCACGCATGGCTTATGAGGCCTCTGGCTTTTGAAAACTCTGGCTCGGTCGGGATTGACGCCTTTTGCTAGATATCGGTTCCGTCAGGCCCAAACAAGGGAAGTTCGGGCACCGGAATGGCTAAAACCGGGTTACGCCCGTCCTTGACTTGACCTTGGCGGGGACTTAAATGGCGCCCGGTTGTCGGCCGCATTCACCAGAGCGGCCAGCAAAGGGGCCATAGCTCAGCTGGGAGAGCGCGTCGTTCGCAATGACGAGGTCGGCGGTTCGATCCCGCCTGGCTCCACCACGCTTCGCCCTTCGGGCTACGCGTGGCGCAGCCACGACGGAGCCCGAAGGGCGAAGCGTGGTGTCCGGCGAAGGGCGAAGACGGACTGTCTCCGAATCCTTCCCCTACCTCCCCGTAAACCTCGGCGGCCGTTTCTCCATGAAGCTCGCCACGCCTTCCCTGAAATCACTCCCGTTCAACGCCACCATCATCTCCCGGTTGGCCTCGATCGTCGCCTCGGCAAGCGTCTGGAACGGCGCCTCGTAGAGCTGCCGCTTGATCACCGCCATCGCACTCGGCGAGACGAAATCGGCGAGATCGCGCGCATAGGCGTAGGTCTCCTCGCGCAGCTTCTCCGGCGGAGAGAGCCGGTTGACCAGCCCGACCCGCAAAGCTTCCTCGCTCGATACGCGCCGCGCCGAGAGCAACAGATCCAGCGCATTGGCGTGGCCGACGATCCGCGGCAGCATCCAGCTGATGCCGTGCTCGGCGATCAGGCCACGCCGCGCGAAGGCGGTCGTGAACACGGTGTTGTCGGCGGCAAAGCGCAGGTCGCAATACAGCGCGTGGACGAGGCCGATGCCCGCCGTGGCGCCATTGAGCATGGCGATCACAGGCTTCTTGATCGACGGATAATAGCCGTAGCGCGTCTGCCAATCCGGCCGGCGATTCATGTCGAAGGGCGGCAGGTTCGTGGCGCGCCTGACGTCATCGGGGGCGAGCGCCCTCAGCGCATCCATGTCGGCGCCGGCGCAGAAGGCGCGGCCCGCGCCGGTGAGGATAATGACGCGAACATCGTCATCGCCGCTCGACGCTTCCATCGCGTGGCGCACGTCGCGTTCCATGATCGGCGTCCACGCATTCATGCGATCAGGGCGATTGAGCGTGATGGTCGCGATCTTGTCGTTCACCTCATAGAGAATGTGTTCATAGGCCACGGCGCTCTCCCTTGTCGGCCGGCACGCGTTTGTGCGTGCTCGTTCGCAGTGAGCCTAGCATATCGAGGGAAGAGCCAAGGACTTGCGTGAAGGCGCGATCACTCGGCAGCTTGCGCCAGCATCGGCCGGCGTGCGAGCCAGCCGTTGATGAAGTGATCGAGCCAGGCGCGTTCGGCGACGTCGTAGACGGCGCGATCCGCGAAATGATGATGCCGCTGCCGCGCACCGGGCGCGCTGAAGCCGTCATAGCCGCGCGTGGTCCAGCGATGCATCATCGCGTAGGTCACGTCGGGGTGAAACTGCACGCCGAATGCATTGCCGGTCCGGAACGCCTGCACCGGAAAATCGTCGCCTTCGGCGAGCAGCTCGGTGCCGACAGGCAGCTCAAATCCCTCGCGATGCCAGTGATAGACCTGCGCCGGCCAGTGCGGGCAGAGCGCATGGCCTGCGGCGGTCGGCCTGATCGGGTAATACCCGATCTGCGTCAGCGCCTGCGCATGCGGCGCGACACGGGCCCCGAGTTGCATCGCCAGCATCTGCGCACCCAAGCAGATGCCGAGCAACGGGCGCTGCTCGCGGAGCGGAATTTCGATCCAGTCGATCTCGCGGCGGATGTAGTCATCGGGATCGTTGGCACTCATCGGGCCGCCGAAGATCACGGCGCCGGCATGCCGATCGAGCGTCTCGGGCAGGGGATCGCCGAAGCGAGGACGGCGAATATCGAGGCGATGACCGAGCGCGCGCAGCGCATTGCCGACGCGCCCCGGTGTCGAGCATTCCTGATGCAGGACGATAAGAACCGGCCGCCGGGTTTCAGAGGCGGCGGCGCTCGGCGCCTTCCGTGGGAAGGCCACCACCTCGGCGCCACCAAACCTGTCCGTCCGGAACGACATGGCCTCTGCGAGTGCTATCGGTTCAGACCGCCAGCATAGCTAAGCGATGGTTAACATCGTGTGAGTTCGGGCACACACGCCCCGATCCTGAAGCAAGCTCCGGGCCACTACGGGACTTCAGGATCTCTCTAGTGCCTCTGCCTCTGGAATCGGCTGGTGGCCGCCAGGATGAACCCGCGCGGGAAAAAACGCAGCGCGAATGGCACGATCTTGATACCCAGACCAGGCAGCACTGCCCGTTTGTTGGCCATCAGGCCGCGATACGCCTCCCGCGCAACTTCGGCGGCAGAGACGTTGAGAACGGCCGTATCATGTCCGGACCCAACGCCGGCGCGGGCCTGGAATTCGGTCGGCACCGGGCCCGGGCAAAGCACCGTGACGCGGACGCCGCGCGGTGCAAGCTCCGCCCGCAATGCTTCGGTCAAGGAGATCACATAGGCCTTGGACGCGTAGTAGACGGCCATGCCGGGGCCGGGGAGGAAACCGGCGACCGACCCGACATTGAGAAGACCGCCCTTGTTCCTGATGAGCTGATCGGCAAAGCGCAGCGACAGATCCGTCAGGGCCCGGACATTGACATCGACGATGCCGAGCTGCGCGATGCGATCGCGCTCGATGGCATCGCCGAACACACCGAAGCCGGCATTGTTGACGAGATGGTCGAGCTCGACGCCTTCGGCTGCAAGGGCTGCCGCGATCGTCTCGCCGGCATCCGCTTTCTCGAGATCGCAGGCGATCACGATCGGCTTCTTGCCGCCCTTGGCCGCGAGCTCGTTTGCGAGCGCTTCGAGCCGATCCGCCCGTCTCGCGGTCAATGCGAGGCGGTGTCCATTGGCGGCAAACACACGCGCCAGCTCCATCCCGATGCCCGCCGAAGCACCAGTAATCAACGTCACCCGCTCAGCCACGATGGAAGTCTCTTGAATTCAACTATTTTGGCCCCGCAACGGCGGAACGAGAGCATAGGCCGTGCGCAACAGGCAAGCGCCACTGGCAGCATGGCCGCTTGATCGGAACGACGGACAGTGGTGAAAAACCGTTGATTTGCAGGCGTATTCGGCGCCGGCGACGAACATATTAAACTTTCGTCATGTGTCCGTGCAGGCCGCGATTCGCGGGGTCCAGCGCCGTCAACCACCGACAGCGCTATCCTTGACCTGACCACCGGCACGCTCCGCGACCGCGTGCTTCAGCTCGATCCGGTCGCGCTGGGAAATCCCGAGCAGGTCGGAAGCACGCCAGACGACATTGTCCTCGAACTCGCTGACCTGGCCGTCGGCATAGACCAGCTCCCACATCATCCGGACGATGCGCTTGCGGCCCTCTTCGTCGAGTGAGCGCATGATGACGCTGGTGAAGTGATAAAGGTCTACCGCATCGCCCTCGACCTGGGTGGCGTCCGCGATCAGACGATCCGCAGTGCCGCGATCGAGCCCGAAATGGCTTTCGATCAGGCTGTGCAGCTTGCGCTGCTCAGCCGCGCTCGGCTCGCCGTCCAGCGAGACCACATGGACCAGCAGTGCAGTGGCCGCCAGCCGATAATCGCTGTCGCCGAATGCGCGGTCCGAGGCTTCAGAACCGACAATATCGGCGATGAATTGACGTAAGCCGTCGAGCATAAGGTCCTACCGAGATCGATGACGGCCGCGAGGAGCGCGGCCGTGACCTGCATTATATGAGCGGGAATCTCAACCTGCGCAACGTGCGTCAGCTCCGGGCGCGTATTACGTTTCGGCAATCTGGGCGCGCTTTCTGCCGTCATGGCCGGGCTTGACCCGGCCATCCACGCGTCACCGCGAGGAAGGACGTGGATGCCCGGACCTTCCTCGCCAAAGCGGCTTCGGCCGCGCAGGCGGGACAAGCCCGTGCATGACGGGGCTTGAGGCTGCGGCGCGGCCCACAAATTCACGGGATCTCGTACACCACCATCTTGTCGGCGATGCCACGGAGCGCGGCCTGCTTCTGGATCGGCTTGATCTCGCGCCGCTGGAGGAGTTCAGCCACCGCCGGCGCATCCGCTACCGGGCCGGTGATGTGAATCTCCTGCGCGGTCGACAGGTTCTGCACGCGAGCGGCGATGTTGACGGTCTGGCCGAAATAATCCTGCCGCTCGTTGAGCATGACCGCAAGGCAGGGGCCTTCGTGGATACCGATCTTGAGAATGAGGTCGTTGGCGCCGCGCTGCTTGTTCAATTCCTCCATCGCCGCGCGCATGTGCAGTCCTGCGATGATGGCGTGCTCGGGCCTGACGAAGGTCGCCATCACGGCATCGCCGATCGTCTTCACGACCGCACCCTTCTCGGCGGCGATGATCTCCAGCAGTGCGCGAAAGTGCGCCCGCACGAGATCGAAGGCATTGAGGTCGCCGACCCGCTCATACAGCGCCGTCGAGCCCTTCAGGTCGGTGAACAGGAATGTCAGGGACGTGATCTTCAGTCGCTGGTCGACATTGAGATTGTCGGCCTTGAAGACGTCGCGGAACGTCTGGTTGGACAGCATGCGCTTCGCGGTCAGGATCGGCTTGCGCTTGCCGATCATCTCATGCAGCGCGTCGGCGGCAATCCAGACCGAAGGCAACACGCGATTGTCCGACTGGTTCTCGAGCGTAAGACGCAACGGTCCGGGGCGCATCACGGTGGTCCCCGTCGGCGCCTCCAGCTTGTTGAACATGATCGAAAGCTGCTGACGCTCGCTCGTCGGCTCGCCCTGAACGTCGAGGAAATGGGCGGAATGGGTGACCGGCTCGAAGACGATGATGAACTGGCTGGGCAAGTTTAGCGACAAGATCGCCTTCTCGCCGGCGGGCAATTCGAGTGCTTCGAGCGTCACTTCGTTGATCAGGCGGGAAAAGGATTCCTCGTTGATGTCGACGCCCGAGCTCCAGAACATCTGCCGCACATACTCCCAGATCGGCAACGTCTCGGGATCATGAGCACCGATGCGGCGGACCCGCGGACTGACGGTGAAGGCCACCTCGACCATCTCATCGACGGAGGCCTCGTATCCGGCGGCGCAGAGCGCGCAATTGTAGTCGTCGTGCTTCAGCGACTTCAACGTGGCGTGCGCGCCCAGCACGCCACCGCAACCGGGACACAGCACGTTCCAGCTCATGTCGAACAGGCCGAGCCGCGAGGCGTGCAGGAATCCGGAAATGACCTTCTCCTGGTCGAGCCCGGTACGATTGGCAAAATCCAGCGCATTGATCCGGTTGAGGTCGCGGTCATGACCGTTGGCGATCAGTTGCGCTATGGCCTCCACGACAACGGGGTCGGCGGTCTGCTTCAAAACGGAGAACTGGGCCTGGATGTCGCTCATGGCGGGACTCTATCTAGGGTGGATCACGCCATCGGCCAGACGAGCGCCTGTCACCGACGCGTGA
Organism: Bradyrhizobium diversitatis; assembly: GCF_016031635.1. Classification (GTDB taxonomy): domain Bacteria; phylum Pseudomonadota; class Alphaproteobacteria; order Rhizobiales; family Xanthobacteraceae; genus Bradyrhizobium; species Bradyrhizobium diversitatis. Next base: position 182,889 of record NZ_JACEGD010000003.1, on the reverse strand, counting down.
TGCGGAACATGGGTGAGTGGTCCGGCTGGGTGGTGACGACGCCGAGCGGGATCACGGGATTCGCGGGGTCGGCAAGCTCGATGCGGAACGCTCCGATCAGCCGGGCCAGGGCCAGCACGGATTCGGCCTGGGCAAACGGCGCGCCGATGCAGACGCGCGGACCTGCGCCGAACGGCAGGTAGGCAAAACGGTCCGGCGCCTCCTTCGACATGAAGCGCTTTGGAACGAACGCGTTCGGCTGGTCCCACAGCTTCTCGTGCCGGTGCAGCAGCCAGGGCGCGATCATGATGATGTCGCCCTTGCCGATCTCGACGCCCGCCGCATTGTCCTTGTCGCGCGCGGCTCGCGCGACCAGGAAGGCGGGCGGATAGAGCCGCATGGTCTCGTCGATCACGGCGCGGGTGAATTTCTGGCGATCGATATCGGCCATGCTGTCGAGATGTTCGCCGCGGGTCTCGGATGCCACCTCCTCCTGCGTATCGGGATCGAGCGCGAGCAGATAGAGCGCCCAGAACAGCGCCGTCGCCGTGGTCTCGTGACCGGCGAGGATCATGGTCGCGACCTCGTCCACCAGCTGCTCGTCCGAGAAGCCCTTGCCGGTTTCGGGATCGCGTGCCTCGTCCATGAGATCGAACAGGTCGCGCGGCGGCGCGCCGTCCTTCTTGCCCATCGCGCGCCGTTCGGCGATCAGCATGGCGACGAACTCGGTCCAGCGCTTCCGGAAACGGGCGCGGGCAAAATCCATTGGACTGGGCCAGGACACCGGCAGCACCATGTCGAGGAAATAGGGACGCCCCAACCGCGCGGCATATTCCATGATGAAGCTGCGCAGGGTCGCGCCGTGCCGGTCCATGCCGAACGAGAACATGGTGCGCCCGGCGATCTCGAGCGTCATGCGCTGCATGACCTCGCGCAAATCGATGTCCTCGCCCATGCGGGCATCCAGTTTCGCGATGGTCTCGTCGAGCACCGCCGTCATGTGCGGAACGAGATTCGCCGTGGCGCGCGGCGTGAAGGCCGGCGCGAGGGTGCGGCGCTGAAATGTCCAGGAATGACCTTCCGCGATCAGAAGGCCGTCGCCGAGCACCGGGCGCAGCATGCGGATGCCGGCCGGCGTGCGCGTGTAGTTCTCGTAGTTGCTGAGCAGAACGTGCCGGATCGCATCCGGCTGGTTCAGAATGAAACTGTTGCGGAAGAAGAAGCGGCCCGGGATGACCTCCTCCTCATAGGCGCGCTGCCCCCAGGTCGCGATCATGTTCTGCCTGACAACCGCGAGACGGCCGAAGAATGACATGTCGTCGGGCGCACGCGGAGGAGCCGGAGGGATGATGGGCCGACGCACGCTGGCGAAGTTCATGGCTCTCTCCCGCAGATGTGACGCGGCTAAACAGCTAATAAGTCAGCTCGGCGATCGCAATCCTGTTCTCGGCGGCAGGCCAGGCGCGCGCCACGATCCGTTCTTCGCCGAATTGGGCCACGATGTTACGCCCGATCTCGCTGGACGGAAGCCGCAGGGTTGCTGCCGCATCCGTGGGCACGCCCGGCTTGACGTCGGCCGGCTCCTTGCCATCGAACAGAACCACGTCCCGCGGCAGGCCGAAATAGCCGCGCGGCCGCGACATGATCACGACCGCCCCTGCGTCCTTGTCTGCCGGCCCGAGCGGCCGCGCAGGCCGCAGGTGCACGACGTCGGACGAGCGTGGGAACGGAGAGCGGTAGATGTGCGTCGTCGGCGCATCCGGCGAGGTCAGGACGAATTCGAGCGTCCAGGCCGGATCGACCTGGGCCGGCCCCCAGCGGCCGTCGGCAGCGGTCTTTGCGGCGTGCAGCGCACCACCCTTGCGCTCCCCGGTATCAGGATCGACACGGAAGACATCGACGGTTGCGCCCGCGACCGGTCGATTGGTCGGCACACCGCCTGGCGCGCCGGTGACAAGCCCGCTCAGCTTCACGCTGGTTTCGGGCACGATCGCGATGCGGACGGGCTCGCGGCCGGCGATGAACTTGTAGATCTCGCGGAAGGCGCGAGGGTGAAATGCCACCTCGCGATGATCGAGCGCACCGAGCACGAGGTTGGTTGCGCCCTTCAGCTCAGGCCCCTCGGCGGTCACACCGGTCGGCGTGCCGGGCTTGCCGATGAAGCGGCCGTCGGCTTGCGCATATTTGTCCATGCCGTCGCTGCGCAGGGTGAGGAAGGCAACGCCCGGCGTCACCTCGCTCTCGCCCTCGTTCAGGCCGCGCAGGAATACGCCGCGGCCGTTGAACTCGTTGTTCGGCTGGTCATCGGTCGCGAACACGCCGTGATTGGGCGTGCCGCACAGGACGGCGTGGCTGACATCGCCCGCACCGCCGTTCCTGATGACGTTGCGGATCGCATAGCCCCCGCGCGAGCTGCCGACCAGGGCCACCCGCGCCGCACCGGTCCGGCGCTTCAATTCAGTGATGGCAGCGGCGAGCTCGCGGCGCTGGTCCTCGGTCGAGGAGCGGTTGGCCTGCTCGACCTTGTCGTCGCTGCGCGCCAGGGGATCGGTGAAATTGATCGCCATCATGCGCTCGCGGGCGATGCCGTTTGATTCCATCCGCCACAAGGTCGTCATCCAGAGCGCGTCGTAATCGCCATTGCCGTGGACGAACAGGATCGGCGGCACGTCGGTGCTCGGCGGGACGCCAGGTGCGGTCTGGGCGATCGCGCCGGCCCGCATGCTCGCAACCGCGAAAGGCAGGCTGCCGGCTCCCAGCAGGATCGTCCGTCGCGACAGCCTCATCTGTTCCTCCCGGCAAAACCATGCCTTTGCACCGCTTATACCTGCCTAACCACTGGACAGCGAAGGACTTTCGCAGGCATCAGTGATCCGATCGGAATCGCTGAAGCTAGTTCTGACACCCGATATGGAAGGGGATATGACCGAGCAGACGAACCGCCAGACATTTGCCGGCGACGGCATCACCGCCCCGCTGCGGTACACATTGTTCCGGCGCATCTGGCTCGCCAGCCTGCTCTCCAATCTCGGCCTCCTGATCCAGGGCGTAGGCGCGGCCTGGGCGATGACGCAGATGGCCGCCTCGGCCGACAAGGTGGCGCTGGTGCAGACCGCACTGATGCTGCCGATCATGTTGATCTCGATGCCCGCCGGGGCCATCGCCGACATGTATGACCGCCGCATCGTCACCCTGGTCTCGCTGTCGATCGCGCTGATCGGCGCGAGCGCGCTCACCGTTCTGGCCGGCCTCAACCTGATCACCCCCGAATTGCTGCTCGTCTTCTGCTTCGTCGTCGGCAGCGGCAATGCGTTGTTCGGCCCGGCCTGGCAGTCCTCGGTCAGCGAACAGGTGCCGCCCGAGGCATTGGCGTCCGCGGTGGCGCTCAACGGCATCAGCTACAACATCGCGCGCAGCTTCGGTCCTGCGGTCGGCGGCGTCATCGTCGCTGCGCTCGGCGCCGTGGCCGCGTTCGCCTGCAATGCGATCCTCTATCTGCCGCTGCTGGTGGTGCTGCTGCTCTGGCGCCGCAGCACCGAGCCCTCGCGCCTGCCGCGGGAAAAGCTCAACCGCGCCATGGTCTCGGGCGTGCGCTACATCACCAATTCACCGCCGATCAAGATCGTGCTGTTGCGCACGCTGGTGATGGGCCTGATCGGCGGCGCCGTGATGGCGCTGATGCCGCTGGTCGCACGTGACCTCCTGCATGGCGGGGCGCAGACCTACGGCATCATGCTCGGCGCCTTCGGCATGGGCGCGGTGATCGGCGCACTCAACATCCACGAATTGCGCAAGCGCATGAGCGGCGAGGCCGCGATCCGCGCCTGCACCATCTCGATGGCGTTCGCGATGGCCGCCCTCGCGGTGAGCAGCGAGCCGGTGCTGACGGCAACTGCGCTGGTGCTGGCCGGGGCGGTCTGGATGGCTGCGATCGCGCTGTTCAACATCGGCGTGCAGCTGTCGGCGCCGCGCTGGGTCGCGGGCCGCTCGCTCGCGGCGTTCCAGGCCTCGATCTCCGGCGGCATCGCGATCGGCGCCTGGGGCTGGGGCCGTCTCACCGACTATGCCGGCGTCGAGACCGCATTGCTGACGGCGGCAGGCCTGATGCTGATCTCGCCGTTGCTCGGCATCTGGCTCACGATGCCGCGCGTCGGCGCGCGCAACGAGGATGCGGACGTGCTGGCCGATCCCGAGGTGAGGCTCTCGCTGACCGGACGCAGCGGACCGCTGGTGGTCGAGATCGAATACCGGGTCTCGCAAGAAAACGCGCGCGCGTTCCACAACGTGATGCAGGACGTGCAGCTCTCGCGCCAGCGCAACGGCGCCTATGGCTGGTCGATCGCGCGCGACATTGCCGATCCCGAATTGTGGACCGAGCGCTATCACTGCCCAACCTGGTTCGACTACCTGCGCCAGCGCAACCGCTCGACCCAGTCCGAACGCGCCCTGCATCAGCAGGCGATCGACTTCCACGTCGGCCCCGAGCCGGTGCGGATCCGCCGCATGCTCGAGCGCCCGTTCGGTTCGGTGCGCTGGAAGGACGACACGCCAGACCGCGCGAACAGTGAGGTGCTGCCGGTGGTTGCGACCGCTGCGGGCAGCAGCACATGACGTTGTCATTCCGGGGCGCGCGAAGCGCGAGCCCGGAATCCATTTCTCTCAGGAGTTGGCCGCCCGATGGATTCCGGGCTCGCGCCTGACGGCGCGCCCCGGAATGACGTCACTGCCCGTGCTGGGTCAGCACCTTGTCGCAAGCCTTGCTCAGCTTGGTGCGGTTCTGCTTCAGGCAGGCCAGCACGGCGCCGTCGCCATTGTTCATCACGGGGCGGCAGAAGCGCGTGACGTCGCGCGCGCAGGCATCATGGCCGGGCTGCTGTTGCGCGGAGGCGCTCGATGCGCACAGGAGCAAAGGAATGATGAAAAGAAATCTGGCCATCGCGAAATGCCTCTTACCCGGAAGAATATGCGGGCGAAGCTAGTGCGGCGATCCCAAAGCCGCAACGGGTTTATTGTCCGGCGACCAGCGCCGCCGCGTAGCCCCGGCGCGAGCCCGGGGGACATGGCGAGGGGAGCTGCCGGCGCAATCGACGGCGTCGTGGTTACTGCTTGTCCTGGGCGTCAGCGACCTTGCGCGAGGCGCCCTTGGCGAGGGTCTTATCCATCACCGCGCGGCAGCCGGCGCTGAGATCGGAGCGATGCTTGATCATGCACGCCGTGATCTTCGGGATGTTGGGGATCTCCGCCGAGCAGAGGCGGAAGGCATCGCCGGTGCACATCTGCTGCGCCTCGGCCGAGAAGGCGAAGCTCGCGCCGGTCGAAGCGATCGAGACGATGGCGGCAAAGCCCAGAGCCAGGCTGGTGTCGCGGATCCTGCTGGTAAACGACTTGGCGTTCAGAGACCTGGTCATTCGAAGCTCCCAATGGCTCCGCGCAAAACGGGCCGGTTGTTGATGGGAGCCACGATGCTCCGGCAAAACCGTTTCCACTGTGATGACCCTCACGGGAGACCCATCCTCTGTGATCCCGGTCACTTAGGCGCACCCCGCTGAAATTCCTCCGCAACCCCTGTCGTGTTGGTGTCACGTTAACTCTTACTTCGCATTAATGGCTGATCGCGCGGAAAATTCCGCTTGTTTGGTTGCGTAATTGGAAAGAGCAGCGATGCGTAATGCGTTGGGCCTGATGCTGGCCAGTGTAGTTGCGGCGGTCGTGATCGCCGCCGGCGGTTGGTTCTATTATTCCGCGCGCGCCGACCAGGGCGCTCCCAAGACAGTTGCCGCTCGTGCCGCCGATCAACTGCCGGCACAAGCGAAGCTCGCCGCCAAGGATGACGTCGAGACCACCGCGGCGATCGCGGCCAAGCCCACGGCAGCCGCGCCCGCCCCGGCCGTTCCGATGCAGCCGAAACAGGCCTGCGCCAATCCGAACGCGCTGGGCGTGTCCCGCGTGGTCGAGATCGACACCACGGGCGGCCCCGGCTTCGGTTTCGAGCACTTCAAGCAGTTCGACTTCCTGACCGACAAGGAGGTCGTGCTGACCTTCGACGACGGTCCGTGGCCGGTCAACACGCCCGCCGTGCTGAAGGCACTCGCGGACGAATGCACCAAGGGCCTGTTCTTCTCGGTCGGCAAGCACGCGACCTACCATCCGGAAATCCTGAAGCAGGTGCTGGCCCAGGGCCACACGGTCGGCACGCACACCTGGTCGCACGTCAACCTCAACAGCAAGAAGATGACCGAGCAACAGGTCAAGGACGAGGTCGAGAAGGGTTTTAGCGCAGTGCGGTTTGCGCTCGGCACCAATCCGGCACCGTTCTTCCGCTTCCCGCAGCTTCAGCACAACCCGGCGATGGTGAGCTATTTCGGCACCCGCAACGTCGCGATGTTTTCGACCGACATCGACTCCTTCGACTTCAGGAAGGGTGCCACGCCTGAGAAGATCGTCGAGACCGTGATGACCAGGCTCGACAAGCTCGGCAAGGGCATCATCCTGATGCACGATTTCCAGAAGCACACCGGCGAAGCCATGCCGGCGCTGCTCGCGCGGCTCAAGGCCGGCGGTTACAAGGTCGTGCAGATGAAGGCCAAGGCGAGCCTCCAGACGCTGCCCGAATATGACGAGGCGCTGATGAAGGACATGAAGGTGCCGACCGCCGGCACGAATGCACGCCCGATCTCGAGCGTGGTGCAGACGGTGTCGCAGTAAAGCGCGATCGCGCGGGGCGCTGAGGTCGTCGTTGTTGTGGTCACGGCGGGAACGGTCACTCCAACAGGCGCGGTGATCGGGATCTAGGGGCTATAGCGGAAGTACATAGGCTTCTGCGGAGGCTCCGGATAACCCCGAATCTCGGCCAACCTCGGAGGTTTGGCCCCTGTTTCGATAAGTATCTTAAGGTCGTTCAACACATTTCGCGTTGTAGCGAACGCATTATGATTTAGCCCGAACAGTTCGTCGCCAATCGCGCTTACATCGATGGTCGAAACAGATGCGACAATGATTGGACCGGAAGGAGGCACGTCCCCTGCACGCGGGATGTTTCCGGCAACTCGCTTAGAGAGCTGCAATGCTTTGTCGTTCGCGGACGCATAAAGCGTGAGCCCTTTCGCAACTTTGGCTACCTTAGGAATGGCCTGCATAAACATGTCCCGATCCACATCTGGCGCAGCCATGACGAATTGAGCAATCAAGGTGGGCGATGTAGCCGCAGGAGCATTTGAAAGCGCATCGACTGCGATTAAATTGCCCATGCTGTGTGCTATGATGTCGATACTTTCAAATTTTGCCTTGCGAAGATTTTCTATCACCCGGAGTAGAGCTGCGCGTGAACCAAGCGCACTGTCCTTATCGTAAAGATAGTCCGCTATTTCACCCCGGGATGGCCATGAGAACAAAACTGCTGCACCGCTGTATTGAAGATCCCAGACTATTTGCGCCGTCCGGAAAACTGCGTCCTGGAATTTAGTATTGAACCCATGCACAAATATTACAGCTCTCTTCTTCTTCGTCGAAGAAAGCGACTTGATCCATTGATCTTCGCTCGTTTTGGCGATGCTACGAACCGTGAAATGCCTGGTTGGATCGGTACTATCGTTACGGAAAGTAATACCAAGAATCTTGATGGTCGATGGCAATTCGATCTTTCCGATCTGATGACCTTCCGGCACGCGAACGCGAGCCACGCCGAAGCTGAGCCCAGTATTTCGTTCTCCCGTGTAGCCGCTAACGGCCGTCCAACCGCTGGAGCTGAGGACGGTAGTGCTGTTGCCCTTAGAGATCGGCTTCGGATTGTCTTCTAGGGATACCGGCTGATCCGACTCTCTACGATTCGTGGCAAAAAAGAATTCGACGATGTTCGGTTTGCCCGGCGGCGAGCCAGTGAGAGTGTGAATTGTCTTGCTTGCTGAACTGGAAGGTGGCCTGGCTCGGAACGGCTCTTGCCATTCTTCATCACCTGCCAAGGTCACCGGTCTATAATGCCGAATCGAGATTTCTTTGATTGAAGTGTCGTCAGCGGAAAAGTGCCAGTAGCTCTCGTAACGGGTGTGTTGGAGCAAAAAAATCGTACCCGTTTGGCGCCATGACTTTGTCTCGATAGCTGACAAGCAACCGTCGAGCTTCCCGGAAAGCCGGCCGTAAGTCTCAAGAAACTGCTTGGCGGCTTCGGGCAAAACGATTGCCGGCATTTGCTCCAGGGACTTGCCAGAGAAAGCTTGGCAAATCTGCAAGACGACTTGAGCGTCAACGATGGGTTCTGCTCTGCAAACACCTAAGCTTTGTCCGAAGCCGACAAACACTGCGATCGCAAACAGATAAGACAAAATCCGACGCATGGCACATCTCCGCGATGTGTTCTGATAATCAGTCTACGCCTGGGTGAATGCCATCATCAACTAACGGAGGTGGTTCAAACAATGGCGGTGGCGTCTACGCCAATCCTCTTTGGTCCTGTAAAGTTAGGTATTTCCGCAGCTGCGGTCCGCTAATAATGGCAAGACGATTGATCGCCCGGTGAGCACAAACCAAGAATCACCGCTGATGTTTCGGATGTGATGAATAATCCTGAGGGAAGATCGAGATTCGCGAATATCGGCTGGTGTGGATGCCGCCTACTGCCGGTAGACTGAACGTAAGCTTGGCGTTTACGGTGAGCAAACAGGCGAGGGCCGACCAAAGCGTCTGCGCGGCCACCCGGTGGTCCCTTTCGCCGGCGCTCAAGCCACGCAAAGATGCTCTATTCAGTTCAATGAGATAGTGGTGCCGCAAGAGGGATTCGAACCCCCGACCCCGTCATTACGAATGACGTGCTCTACCGACTGAGCTATTGCGGCGACCCTGCCGGGCCTCGGCGATGCCGGTCCCGATACGCGCGCCCCTGATATCGGGCATGGCCCGAATTGGCAAGGACAAGCCGGGCTTGAAATGCGCCTCACGCGCCCCAGCGGGACCAGAATCCGCGCCAGCCGCCGGCCTGGGCCTTCGGCGTGCCGATTTGTTCCGTAAATTCGTCGCTCGGGCCGTCGTCGTCGATTCCGGGATCGTCAGGTGCGCGGACGATCGGGATGACGGCCTGGACCGGCGCCGATGCCGGCTTGCCGAGATCGGCCCGGGTCCGGAACACCGGCGTTGCAGCCGGCGGCGATGATTCGGCGGGCGCCGGAGCCGGATTCGCCGGCTCGGCGGGTGTCACGGCCGGCTCGTCGGCCTTCGCAGGTTGCTCCTCAGTGTCCTTGGCCACTTCCTTGGCAGCTTCCTTCGCGGCGTCCTTGGCCTGAGGGGGTAGATTGTCCTGGGCAGCCGGCGCTGACACCGAGGCCGTTACCGGCGGTTCCCCCGGAGCCTCGCTGGGAGCGGCGGCCACCCGCTTCGGCGGCGGAGCGGCCAGCATGGCCTCCTCGAAGGCCGAGGATTCGAGCGTGGGGCCCCTGTCCGAGGGCAGGCTCGCGACCGGTGTCTGCCACTGGAACGCATCGAGGCGGCCGGTGACCGGGGAGACCGGACGCCAGCGATCGCTGACATAGCCGTCCGCGGTCCAGGCGGGATCGAGGCGGGCGCGCACCGCGCGCAAGGTCCAGGCGCGGGCGCGGCCGCCGTCACCGTGCTCGGTGCGCTCGAGTTCGGCCATCAGCAGCGCGACGCGCTGGGTCGGATCCTTGAGATAAGGCGCGAGCACCTCGCGCGCGCGGGCGAACTCCGAGGCCTCGATCGCAGCGCGCGCGATCGCGAGCTGCCCCTCGAAATGACCGGGCTTGTCGGCGAGAGTCTTCGCGGCGAGGGTTTCGACCCTCTGCAAGCGGTGCCATGCGGTATCGCCGAGCTTCACATGCGCATAGGCGTCCGCGAGATCGGGATGCGGATTGGCGAGCCAGGCGGCCTCCACCAGCTTCATGGCGCGGCGCACCTGATGCGCCTCGCTCTCGAATTTTGCCGCGAGCACCGCCGCCGGCACCAGGGTCGGTGCGAGCTTGACCGCCTCCATTGCGCTCTCGCGCGCGACGTCGCGGTCCATCGTCTGCAATTCCAGCGCGCGCGCGGTGAGCAGGACGCCGCGCTGCCGGCGATAGGTCTGCCTGTCGATCTGCCCCGCGCGCAGATTCGAGTCGAGGATCGCGAGCGCGCCGCTCCAGTCGCCGCGCGCGCAACGGAAGCCGAGCACCGCATGCGAGGCCCAGGTCGAGGACGGCGACAGCTTGATCGCTTCCTCCGCGATCATCACCGCGCCGACCGCATCGTCGGCGCGCTGCGCCTCGATGAACAGGCCGCGCAGGCCGAGCAGCCGCGTATCCTCGCGCTCGGCCATGACGCGGAAGACGCGCTGCGCCTCGTCGCGATTGCCTTCGAGCTGGGCCGACTGCGCGTGCAGCAGCAGCGCGAGCGGATCGTTCGGCGCATGCCGCCGCGCCGCATCGGCGTGACGGCGGGCGAGCGCGGAATCGCCATGACCGATCGCGAGCAGGCCGTGGGTGATGGCGTGGCGGCCGCGGGCCTGGCGCTTTTCGTGGCGATGGCGGCGCAGACGCCCCGGCGTGCGCCAGATCGTGGTCAGGATGCTCCAGACCAGGACGACGACCGCGGCAAACAGGCCAAGCAAGAGAACGAACCTGGGAAGCGTCGTCGAGATGCGGAAACCAGCCGCGGTCAGCACGAGGTCGCCGGGCTGATCGGCAACCCAGGCCGCGCCGGCCGCCGCCAGTGCGATCAGGACAAGAAAGAGGACGATGCGAAGCATGGCGATCCCTATACGCGCCGATTGTTGCGCGAACTTTTACTGAAGAGGCTTGACCGGATCAGATTTGGCGAGATCCGCCATGGCATCGTCGGCGAATTTGCGGGACGCGGCGAGCGCGGCTTCGCGGGCATCGGTCTTGTCGAGCCAGGCCTGCGCCGGGGCACGATCGGCCTCGGGCAGAGTCTTCAGCTCGCGCCGCGCTTCCACGAAATCGTTGCGAAGCGCCGCCGCGGTCACGCGCGCAACGATGGCACCGCGATCGTTGCCGACCCCGTCGGTACGCTCGATGCGGACGAGCTTCGACGCGCCGGCCTGGAGACGCTCGACGATGCCGGCGTCGCTCGACGGAGCTTCCGCCGGCGGCGACAGCTTCGGCACGATGTTGAGGAGCTCGCGGCTCAGCGCGGCCGGCGTCGGGATGCCGGACGACGCAAACGCCTCGAGCGGCTTCAGCATGTCGGGCTTGGCCGCAAATGACCGCGCCGCGGCCAATTGCGATTGATAGGGATCGCCGTGGCGAACGGCGACGTCGAGCAGGGACGCCGCCACCACATGGCGGAGCGGCTTGTCGTCCATCGTCCTGGCCTCGGCGATCTTCTCGCCCTGCCGCGCAAGCTCGGTGCGCTCGGACTTGCCGGCGCGCTCGAGCTGGGTGATGCGGTCGATGACGGCGGCAAGATCAGGCGCTGCAGCAGGCGACGCAGCCTTCACGTCGTTCAAAGCGCTCGCAGTCTTGTCGGACTGCGCACGCAGATTGGCCATGTCGCCGCGCAGGCTGCTCGCGGACTTCTCCAGCGCATCGATCCGCGCCGCCATGGCCGGATCGGCTGCGGGCCTGCCGGCCCTGGCTTCGACCGCAGCAACGCGTGCGCTCAGTGCATCGATTGTCGCACGGCTGACCTCAGGCGCGGCCGGCGGCGCCTGCACCGCGGGCCAGCCCAGCATCCAGCCGACCGCGATCACGACCGCAGCCGCGACAGCGCCGGAAAACGGTGCGATGACCCAGGGGGAAATCGGCGCCGACGCGGGTGCGGCCGCGACGGAAACCTGCTCCTCTGCAGGCTCGGACTGAGGCTCGGCCTTGACCTCCTCGGATCCGGGCTCTTCGAGCCTGGCCTGCTCCTGCGCGACATGCTCGGACGCCTCGGGCTCGCCCGCGACCTGCTGCGGCTGGGTCGAGACTTCCGTCGCCTCAAGATCGATGGTGGGCGGGGTGCGCTTGGTACGACCCGTCTCGGGCGCCAATCCAGCGTCTTCAGGCTTGTCGTCGGCCATCGTGACGGTTCCTCACACTTCCATACCTGGGTGAACTAGATTGCGTCGGATTCGGCCTGACCTCTTACGCCAAACGGGTGCGCAACGCACGCTCCAAGGTGTCGAACAGGGCACTTTCGTCCGGCGTTGCGGCCACCAGAACCCGTGACGCTCCGGCGTCGCGCAGCACGCTCGCAACCGTCTCGGACAGGCAGCAATGCAGTATGGCCAGCGCCGAGATTTCGATGCCTTCGTCCCGCGCCGCATCCAGAAACGCGCGTGCGCTGCGCCGGGAGTAGTGCAGCACCGCCTCGACCCCGTGCGCGGCAAAGCCCTCGCAAACCCCGCGCGGCAGATGCTTGACCGGCGCCATGCGATACGTGGTCCGCGTGACGACGCGGAAGCCCTCCGCACCGAGTTCGCCGCCGAGATCGCGCGACAGATCGACGCCTGCGAGATACAGCAGCGCGCTCTTTTTCTTCAGCACCTTGTCGCGCGCGCTTTGCATCACCTTGTCGCGCAAGGAAGCAGCATCGCCGCCGGCGACGATCACCTCGGCGAAACCGGCCTCGCGCGCCGCAGCAGCCGTATGCTCGCCGACCGCGAACAAAGGCAGCTTCAGGAGCCCGAGCTCCGGCAATTGCGGCGCGACGGCGCGGATCGCGTTGGCCGATGTGACGAGAACGGCGCCGTAGGGACCTTCAGTCTCGTCATGGACGGCGACCGGCTCGAACTTGAGCACCGGCGCGAGCAGCACCGCATGCCCCCTCGCGCGCAGACTTTCCGCCGTCGCCTCGTTGTCGGGATGCGGCCGTGTGACAAGAATGGACATCGCTGGCGTTCCCGAACCACGTGGCGGTGGCGCATTGACCAGGACGGTTGCGCGTGACGATTGCGCAAGCCGACCCTGGAATGCTACCGGACGTACCAGAACGCTGCTTTACGGATGAGCGCAAGGGCGCAAATTGGATAACAACTCGCCAATGTTGGTGCTGGGCATAGAAACCACCTGCGACGAGACCGCCGCGGCCGTGATCGAGCGCGCGGGCGACGGCAGCGGCAGGATCCTGTCCAACATCGTGCGGTCGCAGATCGAGGAACATGCCCGCTTCGGCGGCGTGGTGCCGGAGATCGCCGCGCGCGCGCATGTCGATCTGCTCGACGGCATCATCGACCGCGCCATGCGCGAGGCCGGCATCGGCTTTGCCCAGCTCAACGGCGTCGCAGCCGCCGCGGGGCCGGGCCTGATCGGCGGCGTCATCGTCGGGCTGACCACGGCGAAGGCGATCGCGATGGTGCACGACACGCCGCTGGTCGCGGTGAACCATCTCGAAGCGCATGCGCTGACTCCGCGCCTCACCGACGGCATCGAATTTCCCTATTGCCTGTTCCTCGCCTCCGGCGGCCACACCCAGATCGTCGCAGTCACCGGCGTCGGCCAATATGTACGGCTCGGCACCACGGTCGACGACGCGATCGGCGAGGCCTTCGACAAGGTCGCGAAGATGCTGGGACTGCCCTATCCGGGCGGACCGCAGGTCGAGCGCGTAGCGGCAGGCGGCGATGCCACCCGCTTTGCGTTTCCGCGGCCGATGCAGGGACGCCCCGATGCCAATTTCTCGCTGTCGGGATTGAAGACGGCGGTGCGCACCGAAGCGAGCCGGCTGGCTGAGCTCACGCCGCAGGACATCAGCGATCTCTGCGCGAGTTTTCAGGCCGCCGTGCTCGACTCGACCGCCGACCGGCTGAGCGTCGGCTTGAAACTTTTCCGCGAGCAGTTCGGCGCGCCGCGCGCGCTCGTGGCCGCCGGCGGTGTCGCCGCCAATCAAGCGATCCGCGGCGCTCTGCATGACGTTGCAAGGCAGGCCGGGACGCAACTGATCATGCCGCCGCCCGCACTCTGCACCGACAACGGCGCGATGATCGCCTGGGCCGGCGCCGAACGCCTCGCGCTCGGCCTGACCGACACGATGGAGGCGCAGCCGCGCGCACGGTGGCTGCTCGACGCCAACGCGACGGCACCGGCAGGTTACGGCAACACCCGGGCGGGATACTGAATGAGCAGACGTTGCCACGGGCTCCCCTTCACCTCGCCCCGCTTGCGGGGAGAGGTCGAATTCGATCGCAGATCGAATTCGGGTGAGGGGGACTCTCCGCGAGTCTCTCTGTCTCCGTCCCCGCTGAGGCTCCCCCTCGCCCCGACCCTCTCCCCGCAAGCGGGGCGAGGGGGTGGAGGGATCGAGCGATGACCGCGTTGCAATCCGTCGCGGTGATCGGCGCGGGCGCCTGGGGCACGGCGCTGGCAACGGTGGCAGCGCGAGCCGGGCGGAGCGTCACGCTCTGGGCTCGCAATGCGGAGCATGCCGCGCGGATTGCGTTGAGCCGCGACAATCCGCGGCTGCCCGGCGTGCGGCTTGCTTCGGAGATTGTCGTCACGGGCGAGCTGGCGCTGGCCGCGCGCGCCGACATGCTGCTGATCGCAACGCCTGCGCAGCATCTGCGCGGCGCTGTCAACATGCTGGCACCGCATCTGGCGAGGCCGGTACCGATCGTCGCCTGCGCCAAGGGCATCGAGCACGGCACCCATAAATTCATGACCGACGTGATCGCGGAGGCCGCGCCGCACGCGCAGCCGGCGATCCTGTCGGGCCCGAGCTTTGCCGACGACGTCGCGCGCGGCCTGCCGACGGCGGTGACCCTGGCGGCAAACGATGAGGCGCTGGCGCGCGCGCTCGTGCAGGCGCTGGGCTCGCCGACGTTCCGGCCCTATCACTCCACGGACATCCGGGGTGTCGAGATCGGCGGTGCGGCCAAGAACGTGCTGGCGATCGCAGTCGGCATTGCGGTCGGGCGCAAGCTCGGCGCCTCCGCCCAGGCTGCACTCACGACCCGCGGCTTTGCCGAGCTGACGCGCCTTGGCCGCGCGCTCGGCGCGCGCAGCGAGACGCTCACCGGCCTGTCCGGTCTCGGCGATCTGATCCTGACCTGCGCGAGCCCGCAATCGCGCAACTTCGCGCTCGGCCTCGCGCTCGGGCGCGGCGAGCAGCCTCCCGCCGGCAAGCTCGCCGAGGGAGAGTTCACGGCACCTGTGCTGATCGAACTCGCAGCTTCGCAAAACATCGAGTTGCCGGTATCGGAAGCGGTCGCGGCGATCCTGAGCGGCCGAAGCACGATCGATGCCGCGATCTCGGGGCTGATGACGCGCCCCTTCAAGGCAGAGGAATGACGTCTTCTCGTCATGCTCGCGCTTGTCGCGGGCATCCACGTCTTGATATTGAACTGGTGACAAAGATGTGGATGGCCGGGACAAGCCCGGCCATGACGAATGGATAGGGCGCGCTGTCATGAACTACTGGCTCGTGAAATCCGAACCCTCGGTGTGGTCCTGGGACCAGCAGGTCGCGAAGGGCGCCAAGGGCGAGGCCTGGACCGGCGTGCGCAATTTCACCGCGCGCCAGAACCTCGTGAACATGAAGAAGGGCGACAAGGCGTTCTTCTATCATTCCAACGAGGGCAAGGAGATCGTCGGCATCGCCGAGATCATCAAGGAAGCCTATCCCGATCCAACCGACAAGACCGGCAAATTCGTCTGCGTCGACATCAAGGCCGACAAGCCCTTGAAGACACCGGTGACGATGGCCGCGGTCAAGGCGGAGAAGAAGCTCGCGGATATGGCCCTTGTGAAATATTCCCGCCTGTCGGTGCAGCCGGTGAGGGCGGAGGAGTGGAAGCTCGTCTGCAAGATGGGCGGGGTTTAGGAGTTATCCCATCTGCGATATCGGCGCTTGCGGCTCCGGCAGCGTGAACACCTCGCAAGGCGTGGCAATGCCGCGCAGCGAATGCGATCCGAGCGCGACCAGCGGCATATCCGTTTCGGCAGCGAGTGCGCCCGACACCAACACGGTCCTGCCCAGCGGCTTGCACAATCCCTCGAGCCGGCTGGCGAGATTGACGGCGGGACCGATCGCGGTGAAATCGAGCCGGTTGGCGGCGCCGATATTGCCCCAGAGCATCTCGCCGAGATGGAGCCCGACGCCAAACGACAGTGGCGGCAGCGCTTGCGCGCGGCGCTCCTTGTTGAGGTACGCCATCCCGGCTTCGGCTGCGCCTGCGGCGCTCAGAGCGGCATCGCACGCATGGCGCGGTGACGCCTCGACCACCGGAAAGATCGCGAGGACGCCGTCGCCGATGAATTTCAGCACCTCGCCACCAAAAGCGTGAACCGCGCCGGCAATGCGATCGAACCAGGCGTCGAGCGCCGCGATGACATCGGCAGGCGGCGTGGTTTCCGACAAGGCCGTGAAGTTGCGCAGATCCGCATAGAGCAGTGCGGCCTGAATGGTCTCGCCGAGATCGCGGCGCAGAGGTGCCGCCAGCACTCGCTCCGCGCTGCGCTTGCCGAGATAAGCATCCAGCGTCGCGCGCAACGTGGCGCTCGCGGCAAGCACGGCAAGAGGCGTCGCCGCAAAACGAGCAGCCTGGCGCAATTGCTCGATTTCGCCTGCCCTGAACGGACGCGGCCCGATCCAGCCGAGCAACGGCCCATCGGGCCGGCCGACGATGTCTTCGTGCGCCTCGCCGCGCGCGATGTCGCGCAGCCAGCGGCGGCCGGCATCGCTCGGCGGGTCCGGCGCCAGCCCGCCAGGCACGAAGCCGAGCGCCTCGATCACTTGGCCATTGTCGGCACGCCACAGCCAGGTCCGCTTCGCGATCAACGGATGCGGCACCTCCAGCGTCAGGGCGCCCGCCGCGAGCGGCACGCCGTCGGCGACGAGACGAGCGCCGAGTTCCGCAAGCAGACGGTCCGCCCCGGGGCAGTCCGAGGCAGCATCGACGAGCCAGGCGAGGGACGGCGTGAGCTGCATGGCTCGATCATGGCCAAGGCCGGCCGGGTTTGTCACGGCCAATCCTTGACGGGCCGCTTTGGCACCGCCATGTGCCAGTGTCAGCGAGGGATGATCGACAATGACCGAACCGTTCATCGTGCGACGCGAGACCCAGATCGCGGCACCGCGCGCCACCGTTTTCGCGTACCTGACCGACCCCGAGAAGATCTTGAGCTGGATGGGGTCCGAAGCGGCCACGGAGCCGCATCCCGGCGGGCTCTATCTGCTCAAGGGGGTCGGCCCGCGGGGCGGCGTCGCCCGCGGCGCCTTTCGCGAGGTCGTGCCGGTGCATCGTCTCGCCTACACGTTCGGCTGGGATGGCGGCCAGGAAGTGCCGCCGGGCTCGAGCCTGATCGAGATCGATCTGATCGAACGCGATGCTGGCACGCTGCTGCGCATGACCCATAGCGGGCTGCCGACCGAGGCGCAGGCCGCCGCGCACGCGACGGGATGGGCGCATTATCTGAAACGGCTCACGATCGCAGCGGCCGGCAATGATCCCGGCCCGGACGAGGGCGTCTCGGACAAGGCATAGGCCTTGTAGGGCGGGCAAAAGGCGCACTTGCGCCATGCCACCCTGCGGCAGTGTCGTTACACCGCCGCGGTGGCCACCACCTGCGCCAGCAGCTGCTCGCGTCTCGCCTGGGAGCGCTGGCCCTTCATGGTCGCGGCGAAGCGCTCGAGGATGCCGTCCTCGAAGGCGGTGACGATGGTGTCGTGGACGTAGCTCTTGCGGCAGATCGCCGGCGTGTTGGAGAGCTTGTCCGCAGCGGCGCGGATTGCGTCCAGCACCTGCTTCTTGCGGCCGCGCTGGCTCGTCGCCGGCGTGATCCGCGACAGCGATTCCACGACGACGGCGGACGCCATCAGCGTGCGAAAATCCTTCAGCGAGATCTTGATACCGGCGATCTCGCGCAGAAACGCATTGACCTGCGTGGTGTTGACCGCGCGCACGATGCCATAGGCATCGCGATACTGGAACATGCGCTTGCCGGGGACGCCCTGCAGGATGCCGATCGCGCGCACCAGCTTGGCCGCGTCGCACTCCTTCCGCACCGCCTTGCCGCCCTTGGCCTTGAAGGTCAGCACGAAACAATCGTCTTCCAGCGTGACGTTGGACTTCAGCAGCGTGGTGGCGCCGCGGGTGCCATTGAGGCGGGCATAGGATTCGTTGCCGGGACGGATCGCGGTGCGCGCGATCAGCTCGATCACGGCCGAGAGCGCGAACTCGCGCGTCGGCTCGTCGCCCGACAGGAACGCAGAGACCTTGCGCCGGATTTTTGGCAGTGCGCCGACGAGTTTCTCCAGGCGATGCGCCTTGCGGTGCTCGCGGACCTTCTCCCAATCGGCGTGATAGCGATATTGCAGCCGGCCGGCGGCATCGCGGCCCACGGCCTGGAGGTGCGAGTTGGGATCGGCGGAGTAGCGCACCTCGCGATAGGCCGGCGGCACCGCCATCGCGTGCAGCCGGCGGATGGTGCGGGCGTCACGGATATGCGCGCCGTTGGGACGGACGAAGGAGTAGCTCTTGCCGCGCTTGACGCGCCGTATGGTCAGCTCGTTCTGGTCGCCGAGCCGCAAGCCGTGCTCCCTGGCGAGGGCCTCGACCGTCGCCGGCGCCGTATCGAAGGTCTTTTTCGGGCTGGCGCGCCTGAAGGTGGCCGGTTTGGGCCATTGTCCGAGGGCTTTGGCCAGGGCAATGGCCGCAGGATCGGCTGAAGCGGGCCGCATCGTCCCGGGATTCTGCTGATCCATCATAGTGTTACGCCTTAGCCCTGCCTGTTATCGATCAATGCCGCTGTTCTGATTTTTGTTCCGAGGGGTCTCTTCGGACCCGGGTTGGGCCATTTAGGGTGTTCCGAACCGTATTGCGAGTCCCGAATCAGTGAGAGACGGTTTCTCAATACCTCCATTCACGCATGAGAGCTCTGCATGGCCTGGCCCGGGCTTCCGGGTCGAGGCCCAAAAGCCCCGCGCGGGCCTGTTTCAGATCTGCGACAGTCGTGGCGGGTCGCCTTGATCCTTCGCATGGCCGGTGGCCCGCCGAAGGTCCAGCTTGTGCTCCTTGTCGGGTCCGGTTAGCCCGACGCATAATCAGTCAATGATCAAGTCGGCTCGCCGGTCGCTGGCGTTCGGCCTGCCGCATGTGGAGGGAAGCATGTCCGAGAAGATCTACGACGTCCCCGCGGAGTGGGCGAAGCGCGCCTGGGTCGACCAGGCCAAGTACAAGGAGATGTACGCCCGCTCAATCTCGGACCCGAACGGCTTCTGGGCAGAGCAGGCCAAGCGTATCGACTGGATGAAGGCGCCGACGAAAATCGAGAACGTCTCGTTCGCGCCCGGCAACATCTCGATCAAATGGTTCGAGGACGGCGTCCTCAACGTCGCCCACAATTGCATCGACCGGCATCTTCACACGCGCGCCAGCCAGACCGCGATCATCTGGGAAGGCGACGATCCTTCGCAGTCCAGGCACATCACCTATCAGGAGCTGCACGACGAGGTCTGCCGGATGGCCAACATCCTGCGCACCCGCAACGTCAAGAAGGGCGACCGCGTCACCATCTACCTGCCGATGATTCCCGAAGCCGCCTATGCGATGCTCGCCTGCGCACGCATCGGCGCGATCCACTCGGTCGTGTTCGCGGGCTTCTCGCCGGACAGCCTCGCCCAGCGCATCAACGACTGCCAGTCCAAGGTCATCATCACCGCGGACGAAGGCCTGCGCGGCGGCAAGAAGGTGCCGCTGAAGGCCAATGTCGACGCGGCGCTCGCCAAGGCCGACGGCGTCGACTGGGTCGTGGTGGTCAAGCGCACCGGCGGCAAGGTCGACATGAACCCGACGCGCGACCTCTGGTACCACGAGGCGGCGGCAATGGTGACGACGGAATGCCCGGTCGAGCACATGCATGCCGAGGACCCGCTGTTCATCCTCTACACCTCGGGTTCGACCGGCCAGCCCAAGGGCGTGCTGCACACCACGGGCGGCTATCTCGTATTCGCCTCGATGACGCATCAATACGTCTTCGACTATCACGATGGCGACATCTACTGGTGCACCGCCGACGTCGGCTGGGTCACCGGCCACAGCTACATCCTCTACGGCCCGCTGGCGAACGGGGCGACCACGCTGATGTTCGAAGGTGTGCCGAATTACCCGGACAATTCCAGGTTCTGGAACGTCATCGACAAGCACAAGGTCAACATCTTCTACACCGCGCCGACTGCGATCCGCGCGCTGATGCAATCGGGCGACGAGCCGGTGAAGAAGACCTCGCGGGCGAGCCTGCGTCTGCTCGGCTCCGTCGGCGAGCCGATCAATCCGGAAGCGTGGGAGTGGTATCACCGCGTCGTCGGCGACGACCGCTGCCCGATCGTCGACACCTGGTGGCAGACCGAGACCGGCGGCATCCTGATCACGCCGCTGCCGGGCGCGACCAAGCTCAAGCCGGGCTCGGCGACGCAGCCGTTCTTCGGCGTGGTGCCCGAGATCGTCGACGCCGATGGCAAGGTGCTGGAAGGCGAGACCACCGGCAATCTCTGCCTGACGCGGTCCTGGCCCGGCCAGATGCGCACGGTCTATGGCGATCACGCCCGCTTCGAGCAGACCTATTTCTCGACCTACAAGGGCAAGTACTTCACCGGCGACGGCTGCCGGCGCGACGCCGACGGCTATTACTGGATCACCGGCCGCGTCGACGACGTCATCAACGTCTCCGGCCATCGCATGGGCACCGCGGAAGTCGAGAGCGCACTGGTCGCGCACGAGAAGGTTTCGGAAGCGGCGGTGGTCGGCTTCCCGCACGACATCAAGGGCCAGGGCATCTACGCCTATGTCACCCTGATGGCCGGCGTCCAGCCGACCGAGGATCTGCGCAAGGAGCTCGTCACCTGGGTGCGCAAGGAGATCGGCCCGATCGCTTCGCCCGACCAGATCCAGTTCGCGCCGGGCCTGCCCAAGACCCGCTCCGGCAAGATCATGCGCCGCATCCTGCGCAAGATCGCCGAGGACGAGCCCAGCAGCCTGGGCGACACCTCGACCCTGGCCGATCCCGCTGTCGTCGACGACCTCGTCAAGAACCGGCAGAACCGGAAGTCGGCGTAAGGATGCTCTCGTGCCCCGGACGCAGCGCAGCGCTTCTTCGGCGATGCGCAGCAGAGCCGGGGCCCATCGTTCCGCGCAAATAAAGAGATGGGTCCCGGCTCTGCGTCGCGGCGCTACGCGCCGCGCCTTGTCCGGGACACGAGTGCGCGTGTCGCGCTCCTTGCAACCAATGGCCGTTCACATCCTCACGCTCTTGTCAGCGCGCGCACCCGGACGACCAGCATCTTTCCCGGAAGGTGTTGTTTTCAGATCATTTACTTTATTTCAAACATTTCCTTTGTTCGCGCTGCCGACAGGCCCTCGGCGGCCGCGCGTGGAAACCATCCGGTTAACAGGTGCGGTTAAGAATGAGCGCTAACGAGGGCTTGGCGCGGCGACGATTGCCGGGTTCTGCGTAATTTTTGGACAATCCATTTGGGGCAAGGGGAAGCATCGATGTCGATGAGGATTGCGGCGGCGCTGGCTGCCACCATCGGGGTTGGGCTCTTGATATCGACGGCGGCAGAGGCGCGGCCGGAGCTGGTCGGCACGCACCTCGCCGACTATTCGCCGGGCACCATCGTGGTCAGGACCAGCGAGCGGCGGCTCTATCTCATCCTCGATAACGGCCACGCCGTGCGCTATCCGGTCGGCGTCGGCAAGGCCGGCAAGCAATGGGCCGGCACGACGAAGATCGAGGGCAAGTATCTCAACCCGGCCTGGGCGCCGCCCGCCGAGGTGAAGCGCGACAAGCCTAATATCCCCGACGTCATTCCCGGCGGCTCGCCACGCAACCCGATGGGCGTCGCGGCGATGACGCTGGCCGGCGGCGAATACGCCATCCACGGCACCAACGTGCCGGGCTCGATCGGCGGCTTCGTCTCCTATGGCTGCATCCGCATGCTCAACGACGACATCACCGATCTCTACGGTCGCGTCTCCGTCGGCACGACGGTGGTGGTGACGCGCTGATCGCCTGAATCAGTCGAGATGAAAGCTGCGTGTTGCGACGCGGCTTTCACGTCACCACAAGCGCCAGCCCCGCGCGCACCAGCCGTCGCGATGGCCGCCATTGTAACTGCGCACAAAGCCGCCGGCGAGCATTGCCGCCGCAACGCTCGCAGTCTTCCGGGTGGCGACGTCGGCGAGAACGCGGCCGTATTTGTCGGGGCCGAGATTGGCGATCGTCACGCCCCCCTGACCGAGCAGGTCGCGCAACGCGCGGGCAGCAGCTTCGGCCTTGTTCAGCTCTTCCTGGCAGGACGCCTTCAGTTCGGGCGCATCGATGCCGCGCAGCCGAACACGTGCGACGAGATCGCCGCCGTTGTGCTGGTGCACGCGCGCCAGAAACGTGTCGCCGTCGACGGTGCGAATGACCTCGACCGGTTGACGAGCGCCCGCCGCGCCGGACTGCTGCAGGATGATTTCGGCATCGCGCGACCGTTCGTCATCCACATGCGGAATGGGCCAGATCGTTCCCTGGCGGAAGCCGAGCACGACGGCCGTCACAACGCCGACCACGAACATCCACGGCAACAGTCCGGAGAAACGACGGCCGAACGGCGAGCCGCTGTATGAAGTCCGGTAGGGACGGCTGGGATCGAAGCGCGACATCCGCGCACGCTAGGGCTGAGTCGGCTGAGCCGGCAAGATGGCTCATGAGGAGCGCGCGTAAAGCGGCGTCTCAAAAGTCCGAAGCGATGCCGTTGCGCTCCCAATCGCCGTAGCGGGTTGGCTCCGGACCCTTTGGCCCCTGCAACTCCTTCGGCGCAGCTTCATCACGCGCGGCCGCCGCAGCCTGCCGGCGTGCCTCGGCTTCGGCCAACGCCCGCTGGGCGGCCGGCGACAGCGGCTTGCGATCGGGACGGGAGGGCTGATCACTCATCTCGGCGGGTTCCTAACGCAGGGTCACGGGAAGTGCGAGGTCCAATAACGCATTGCTGAAATGGTCATTGCGGGCTGCAATCGCGAGGGTCCATTCTTACATTTGGCATATTCGCGTGCCAGAGATCAGTCTCTCGAGGCATGCGCCATTGCGGCGGAACTGCCGCTCGCTCAGAACCTTGCTTCCGCATGCCATCTCAACGTTTCGTCCCTCCATCCGAAGTGCCCGGTCTTGCGGCACGGCGGATTGCCGCCGACATCGTCGACGGCGTGCTGCACAAGCACCGCACGCTCGACGACCAGCTCGACGGCAGCGGCGCCCACCCCGGACTGAAAACGCTGGCCGACCGCGACCGCGCGCTGATGCGCCGCCTCGTCGCCACGGTGCTGCGCCGGCTCGGCACGCTAGGCCATGTGCTGTCCCGCCTGCTCGACAAGGGCATTCCCTCCGATGCGCCCCGCGCGCAGAGCGCACTCCTGATCGGCGCGGCGCAGATCCTCTGGATGGACGTGCCGGATCACGCCGCGGTCGACCTCTCCGTTCGCCTCGTGCAATCCGACCGCCGCGCTGCGCGCTATGCCGGCCTCGTCAACGCCGTGCTGCGCCGCTGCGCGCGCGAGGGCAAGGGGCTGATCGAGGAGGTCGCGACACAATCGCTGGACCTGCCGCCGTGGCTGTTTGCACGCTGGAGCGCGCAATATGGCGAGGCGACCGCACGCGACATGGCGCTGGCGCTCGGCCACGAGCCCTCGCTCGATCTGACGGTGAAGTCCGATCCCGCGCAATGGGCGAGCCGCCTGCATGGCGAGACACTGCCGACGGGAACGGTGCGGATGCTGCTGCACGGTTCGGTGACCATGCTGCCCGGCTTCGCCGAAGGACAATGGTGGGTGCAGGACGCCGCTGCCGCCTTGCCCGTCCGGCTGTTCGGCGACGTCAAGGGCAAGTCCATTGCCGATCTCTGCGCCGCCCCCGGTGGCAAGACCGCGCAGCTGGCGCTATCAGGCGCGCGTGTCACGGCCATCGACCGCTCGCCCGCGCGAGTGGCGCGATTGCGCGAAAACCTGGCGCGACTGTCGCTCCAGGCGGAGACTGTCGTCGCTGACGCCGTGGAATGGGCCGGCCCGGCCGAGGCCTTCGACGGTATTCTGATCGACGCGCCCTGTACCTCGACCGGCACGATCCGCCGTCATCCCGACGTGGCATGGCTGCGGCAGGAATCCGACATCGCCGCGCTGGCGACGCTGCAGCAGCGGCTGCTGCGAAAATCGGTGTCGCTGCTCAAGCCCGGCGGGACACTGGTCTATTGCACCTGTTCGCTGGAACCCGAGGAAGGTGAACAGGCCGTGGCGGCGCTGCTCGCCGCCGAGCCTGCGCTTCGCCGTGTTCCGATCGACGCCTCGGAGGTCGCAGGTCTCGACGAAATCCTCAGCCGGGACGGCGACCTTCGCACCTTGCCCTGCCATCTGCCGAACGCCGATCCCAAGCTCGGCGGCCTCGACGGATTTTTCGCGGCCCGGCTCGTTAAATCCTGATTTTGCACTGGATTTTGCCATCACGACGCTGATTCGCGCCGTTCAAGGTGGTGTCAGCCGTCCGATTTTGGGATTAATAAGGATTCGTCGTCCTCTCCCCCTTCAAGGCAAGGCGTGTCGGTCGCTCAACGCAGACATATCTCGACGCTGGTCATGAACCGCTTCGCGCGGAACATGCTCGCGCGCGCGAGCGGCGGTTCCGTTGCGCTGTCGCGGGTCTGGCCCGGCCGCACCGACCGGCTGATCATCGCACCGCACGACCTGCGCACTGCGGATGCGACCCGCGCCGCCGAAATCTATGCCGGCCGGTTCGTCTTCGCCGGCAAGATAGTCAATTGCCACGGCCGCTCGATCTTCGATCTCGAGCCGCCGTCGGAGGATTGGGAAGTTGCGCTGCTCGGCTTCGGCTGGTTGCGCCATTTGCGCGCCGCCGACACTGCGCTGACGCGAGCGAATGCGCGCGCGCTCATCGAGGACTGGATCGCCAACCCCGCCAACAAGCGCCGTCCCGTCGCGCGCCGCGCCGACGTGCTGGCCAGGCGCGTGATCTCGCTGCTGTCGCAGGCGCCGCTGGTGCTGGGCGAGACCGACAACAAGTTCTATCGCCGTTATCTGCGCGCCTTGGCCCGCGAGATCCGCTTCCTGCGCTACGCCATGGTCGACATTCCGGACGGGGTGCCGAAACTCCAGGTGCTGATCGCGCTGTGCTACGCGGCCCTGTGTCTCGCCAACCAGGCGCGTCATATCCGCAGCGCCTCGAAGAAGCTGTCGGACGAATTGCAGCGGCAGATCCTGCCCGACGGTGGACACATCTCCCGCAACCCGGGCGCGCTGATCGAACTCCTGATCGACCTGCTGCCATTGCGGCAGACCTTTGCCGCGCGCAACATCGCGCCGCCGCCGGCGCTGCTCAACGCGATCGATCGCATGATGCCGATGCTGCGCTTCTTCCGGCACGGCGACGGCAATTTCGCCCTGTTCAACGGCATGAGCGCGACCTCTTCGGACCTGCTCGCCACGCTGCTCGCCTATGACGACACCCACGGCGTGCCGATGGCGAACATGCCGCATACCGGCTACCAGCGCCTCGATGCCGGCCAGACCACGCTGATCATCGACACCGGCCCGCCGCCGCCGGCCGGCGTCAGCCACGACGCCCACGCCGGCTGCCTGTCGTTCGAACTGTCGTCCGGCATCAGCCGCATCGTCACCAATTGCGGCATGCCGACTACGGGCCGCGACAATTGGCGGCCGTTCGCACGCAGCACGGCGGCGCATTCGACGCTGACCTATCACGAGACCTCGTCATGCCAGTTCGTCGAGATGTCGGCGATGAAGCGGCTCCTGCACGGCGCGCCCATCACCAGCGGTCCCGTCGAGGTCGAGAGCTATCGCGAGATCGTGCAGAACGGCACGCTGCTCACGACATCGCATGACGGCTACCTCGCCAAGTTCGGGGCAATCCACCGTCGCGTGCTGATGATCGCCAACGACGGCGCACGCATCGACGGCGAGGACACGCTCTCGCCGCCGCAGGGCCGACGCTTCAAGGGCGCGGATGCCGATTTCGCGCTGCGCTTCCATCTGCATCCGGCGGTGAAGGCGAGCCGGCTGTCAGATGCCCGCGGCGTGATGCTGGTGCTGCCGAACCGCGACGTCTGGACCTTCGAGGCGCTCGACGACAAGGTCGACCTCGAGGACAGCGTGTTCCTGGCCGGCAATGACGGCCCGCGCCGCACCGCCCAGATCGTGATCCGTCAGGATGCGCGGCAGGCGTCCTCGATCCGCTGGAGCTTTGTCCGCTCCACCGCATCGCCGGCCGTCACCAATGCCCGCCGCAACGCTCGCCGCGAGCCGGAACTTCCGTTGTGAACGCTTGAATTCGGCGTATCTCCTCGTTGTGAAAACAGGCGAAAGCTGCTATCGAGCCCTCGCTCGCGCGACTGGCGACCTTGGATGGAGCACCATCGGGAAGCGCGGGACACATCCGCCGCGCGCCTGGGCATAGACACTCCTTAAGACAGAGGATCTTGCTCATGACTGACCATCCCCGCCGCGTCACCCGCGCCCTCCTTTCCGTGTCCGACAAGACCGGCCTGATCGAATTCGCAAAGGCGCTTGCCGCGCACGATGTCGAGCTGGTCTCGACCGGCGGCACCGCCAAGGCCATCGCCGCCGCCGGCCTCGAGGTGAGGGACGTATCCGAGCTGACCGGCTTCCCCGAGATGATGGACGGCCGCGTCAAGACGCTGCATCCGAAGGTGCATGGCGGCCTGCTCGCGATCCGCGACAACAAGGAGCATGCGGAGGCGATGAAGGCGCACGGCATCGCGCCGATCGATCTGCTCGTCGTCAATCTCTATCCGTTCGAAGCGACCGTCGAGAAGGGCGCGGGCTTCGAAGGCTGCATCGAGAACATCGACATCGGCGGACCCGCGATGATCCGCGCCGCGGCCAAGAACCATGACGACGTCGCCGTCGTGGTCGAGGCGCAGGACTATCAGGCCGTGCTCGACGAACTGGCCGCGAACAAGGGCGCGACCACGCTGAAGCTGCGCCGGCGCCTTGCCGCGAAGGCCTATGCCCGCACCGCGGCGTATGATGCCGCGATCTCGAACTGGCTCAACCGTCAGCTCAAGATCGACGCGCCCGACTTCCGCGCTTTCGGCGGCCGGCTGATCCAGTCGCTGCGCTACGGCGAGAACCCGCATCAGACCGCGGCGTTCTACGCGACGCCGGACAAGCGTCCGGGCGTCTCCACCGCACGGCAGCTCCAGGGCAAGGAACTCTCCTACAACAACATCAACGACACCGATGCGGCCTATGAATGCATCGGCGAGTTCGACGCCGGGCGCACCGCGGCCTGCGTTATCGTCAAGCACGCCAATCCCTGCGGCGTCGCGGAAGGCTCCAGCCTCGTCGACGCTTATCGCAAGGCGCTGGCCTGCGATTCCACCTCGGCGTTCGGCGGCATCATTGCGATGAACCGTCCGCTCGATGCCGACACCGCCCGCGAGATCACCAAGATCTTCACCGAGGTCATCATCGCGCCCGACGCCAGCGAGGAGGCGATCGCCATCATCGGCGGCAAGAAGAACCTCCGCCTGCTGCTCGCGGGCAGCCTGCCCGATCCGCGCGCGCCGGGCCTCACCGCCAAGACGGTGGCCGGCGGTCTGCTCGTGCAGAGCCGCGACAACGCCGTGGTCGACGACATGACCTTCAAGGTCGTGACCAGGCGGGCGCCAACCGATGCCGAGATGCGCGATCTCAAGTTCGCGTTCCGCGTGGCCAAGCACGTCAAGTCCAACACCATCATCTACGCCAGGGATCTCGCCACCGTCGGCATCGGCGCGGGCCAGATGAGCCGGGTGGATTCAGCCCGCATTGCCGCGCGCAAGGCGCAGGATGCCGCAGCCGAGCTGAAGCTCGCCGAGCCGCTCACCAAGGGCTCGGTGGTGGCGTCAGATGCGTTCTTCCCGTTCGCCGACGGCATGCTCGCCTGCATCGAGGCCGGCGCCACCGCCGTGGTGCAGCCCGGCGGCTCGATGCGCGACGACGAGGTGATCAAGGCCGCCGACGAGCACGGCATCGCCATGGTGTTCACGGGAACACGGCACTTCAGGCATTGAGCTTGCTGTCATTCCGGGGCGCGCGTAGCGCGAACTCTGGTGCGCAAGTGCGCACCTGAGAATCTCGCGCGACAATTTCGGGATTCCGGGTTCATCGCTCCGTGATGCCCCGGAATGACGGTGGGGATGCTACTTCCGCACCCGCATCAACAGCCCCAGTCCTGCAACGAAGAACACCACCAGCACGGCCATGCCGGCCTTCTGGCTTGCGGTCACGGCGGTGATCATGCCGATCAAGAGCGGGCCGATGAAGGATGTCACCTTCCCGGTCAATGCGAACAGGCCGAAATACTGCGCGATGCGATCCTTCGGTGCGAGGCGGATCAGCAATGTGCGGGAGGCGGCCTGGAGCGGGCCGCCGGCTGCACCGATCAGGCAGCCCAGCACGAGATAGGCGCGCTCCGCCGCGCTCCAGAACAGGGGAGCGCCTGCTTGTGGCGGCTCGACCTTGACGAACAGGACACGGTCCTTGTCGACCAGAAGGATCGCGGCCACCGACAGCAGCAGGACCAGCAGACTTCCGGCGATGACGCGCTTCGGCCCGAGTCGATCGTCGAGCTTGCCGCCGAGCCATGCACCGAACGCGCCGGCGATCGCGAGCATGATGCCGAAGGTGCCGATCTGGATCGTGTGCCAGCCGAACGTACCGGCGGCATAGATGCCGCCAAACGCGAACAGCGACACCAGACCATCGGTGTAGATCATGTTGGCGAGCAGGAATGCCGCGAGCGACTTCTGCTTGGGCAGGCCGTTGATCGATCGCTTCAGCTCGGACAGTCCTTCGCGCAGCGCCTCGCGCAACGGGCGCTTCGCCGGATAATCCGGCGTGAACAGGAACATCGGCATCACGAAGATGATGAACCATAGCCCGGTCAACGGCCCGGCAGCGCGGTCGCCCTGATGGGTCGCGGGATCGAGCCCGAACAATGGCGTGAAGCCGAGCAACGTGCGACCGGTCTCGGGATTGGCGGCGAGGAAACCGAGCACGATGATCAGGCTGACGATGCCGCCGACGTAGCCGGTAGCCCAGCCGGTGCCGGAGAGCCGGCCAATGCGCTCCGGCGGCACCAGGGTCGGCATCATCGCATTGTTGAAGAGGGTGGCGAACTCCGCACCGACGCTGGCGAGCGCGACCGCGGTGAGCAGCAACGGAATGATGGCATAATCGCCGGGCTTGCCGATCCACAGCGTGCAGGATGCCACCACCAGCACCGCGCCGAATCCTGCAATCCATGGTTTCCTGCGGCCAGCCGCGTCGGCGATGGCCCCCAGCACCGGTGACAGCAGCGCGATTGCAAGGCCCGCGGCGGCCATCGCAAAACCCCACAGCGACTGGCCGGTGGCAGGATTTGGCGCAACGCTGGTGGCGAAATAGGGGGCGAACACGAAGGTCGTGATCAGCGTGAAATAGGGCTGCGCGGCCCAATCGAAGAAAATCCAGCCGACGACGGCGGCGCGCGGCGGATAGGTCCGCTGCGCGGCGGCCATCCGCACATCGGGGGCAATCGTCGTCATCCCGCGGTCCTCATCACGAACAGTTTTGTCCCTCTTGGAGCAAACCGTATAGCATTGCAGCGAGGTGTGTGAACTGGCCCGAGGCCGCAGCAGACGTTTTGATGATGCCATCATATCCGACTCGACGGACATTCTTCGCCTTCATAGCCACTTTGGCGTTCAGTCTCGCGCCTGCGACCGCGCAGGATGCGCGGCGGGGCTATATGCCGCCCGCGCGCGATGCGGTGCGCGCCGTCGTCGCCGAGCACGGCATGGTGGTGGCGCAGGAGAGGTTGTCTGCGCAGGTCGGCGCCGACATCCTGCGGCGCGGCGGCAATGCGGTCGACGCTGCGGTCGCGACCGGCTTTGCGATGGCCGTCACCTATCCACGCGCCGGCAATGTCGGCGGCGGCGGCTTCATGGTGATCCATTCCGCCGATCGCAACGAAGACATCACGATCGACTATCGCGAGACCGCGCCGGCTGCGACAACGCCACAGATATTCCTCGGCGCAGATGGCAAGCCTGACACGACGAAGTCACGGGATTCCGCGCTCGGCGTCGGCGTTCCCGGCACGGTCGCGGGCCTCGCGCTGGCATTGGACAAATACGGCTCGGGCCGGTTCACGCTGGCGCAACTGCTCGCGCCCGCCATCGCGCTCGCACGCGATGGCTTCATCGTCGGCGACGACATCGCCGATACGCTGCCGAGCTGGCACCCGCGGCTGGCGCGCTGGCCCTCCTCGGCCAAGATCTTCTCGCGGCCTGACGGCACGCCGCTTGGCGAAGGCGACCGGCTGGTGCAGGGCGATCTCGCCGAAACGCTGTCGGCCGTCGCCGCACGGGGGCCGCGCGGCTTCTACGAGGGGGAGGTCGCCGAGAAACTCGCCAAGGCCGTGACCGATGCCGGCGGGATCATGACGCCGGCCGACCTCAAGGCCTATCAGCCGGTCATCCGCGCGCCGGTACGCGGCACCTATCGCGGCTATGACATCGTGTCGATGCCGCTGCCTTCGTCCGGTGGGGTGGTACTGCTGGAGACGCTCAATATCCTCGAAGGCTTTCAGCTTGCCGATTTGAAGCAGGGATCGCCGGCATCGCTGCATCTGCTGATCGAGGCCATGAAGCGCGCCTATGCCGATCGCGCGCGCTATCTCGGCGATCCCGCCTTTGTCAACGCACCGATCGAGACGCTGATCGCGAAGGACTACGCCGCCAGGCTGCGCGCGGGCATTTCTGCCGAACGCGCCACGCCGTCGAAGGAGCTCGTGTCCGCTTCTGCCGCGCCGCGTGAGGGCAGCAACACCACGCATTTTTCCGTCGTCGACGGTCGCGGCAACGCCGTCAGCAACACTTATACGCTGAACTTCAGCTATGGCGTCGGCCTCGTCGCCGACGGCACCGGCGTGCTGCTCAACAACGAGCTCGACGATTTCACCGCGGCAGTCGGCGCTTCCAATGCCTATGGCCTCGTCGGCTTCGAGGCAAACCTGCCAGGCCCCGGCAAACGGCCGCTCTCGTCGATGTCACCGACCATCGTGCTGAAGGACGGCAAGCCGGTGCTGGTGACGGGCTCGCCCGGCGGCAGCCGCATCATCTCGACCGTGCTCCAGGTGATCGTGAACGTGCTCGACTACAGGATGGATGTTGCGGCCGCCGTCGCAACGCCGCGGCTGCATCACCAATGGCTACCGGATGAGGTGCGCGTCGAACGCGGCTTTCCCGACGACGTGCTGCTCGCACTGAAGGCCAAGGGCCACCTCATCGTCGAGCCGATGGGGCAGACATCGGCGAATTCGATTCTCGTGACGCCGAACGGATTGCTTGGCGCGGCCGATCTGCGAACGCGCGGTGCGGAAGCGGCGGGGCAGTAGCCCGCTCTCTGCATGGCACGGCAGCGCGCACCGGCTTGCGCAGGCCGGCGTGCGTGTTACCACCGCCCCGGCCAAAGCAAATTGCCAGGGAAACGCACATGACCACTGCCGATCCGAGTCAGCGCATCGAACGCGCCGCGATCGAGGACACCAGCCTGCTCGCCTTCTATCGTGACATGAACGCGCCGGAGCGGCGGACGTTCTGGGCCTGCGCTGCGGGCTGGGCGCTCGACGGCATGGACTTCATGATCTACCCGCTGGTGATCGGCACCATCATCGCCCTGTGGAAGGTTGATGCGGCCTCGGCCGGCCTTGCAGGCACGGTGACGCTGCTCGCCTCCGCCATCGGCGGCTGGCTCGGCGGCTATCTCTCCGATCATATCGGGCGTGTCAGGACGCTCCAGATCACCATCATCTGGTTCTCGTTCTTCTCGCTGGTCTGCGCCGTCGTGCAGAATTTCGACCAGCTCCTGATCGCACGTGCCGTGCTCGGTCTCGGCTTCGGCGGCGAATGGGCGGCGGGCGCGGTGCTGATGGGTGAGGCGATCCGGCCGCAATATCGCGGGCGCGCGGTGGGCTCGGTCCAGTCGGGCTGGGCGGTCGGCTGGGGCCTCGCGGTGTTGTCGCAGGCGATCCTGTTCTCGGCCCTGCCCCCGGAGACGGCCTGGCGCTGGATGTTCGTGATCGGAGCGCTGCCGGCACTTCTGGTGTTCTACATCCGCCGCTCCGTCACCGAGCCGGCGATCGCAGCCGAGGCCCGCGCCAGGCACGCGGAAACGGGCAGTCATCCGAAGCTCTGGGAGATCTTCACCTTCCCAATCGTGAAGACCACGGTGCTTGCGTCGCTGATGGCGACGGGCTGCCAGGGCGGCTACTACGCCGTCACCTTCTGGGTGCCGCAATTCCTGACCAAGGAGCGGCACCTGTCGATCGTCGGATCGACCGGCTATCTCGCGACGCTGATCATCGGCTCCTTCATCGGTTATCTCGTGGGCGCGTGGCTCGCCGACCGGATCGGGCGGCGCAATCTGTTCCTGATCTTCTCGCTCGGAGCCATGGCGGTGGTGCTTCTCTACACACAGCTGCCGCTGACCAACGAGATCCTCTGGATACTCGGTTTCCCGCTCGGCTTCTTCGCCTCGGGCTATTTTTCCGGGATCGGCGCGTTCCTGACCGAACTCTATCCGACGCGGCTGCGCGGCTCGGGCCAGGGCTTCTGCTACAATTTCGGCCGCGGCATCGGCGCGCTGTTTCCATTCCTCGTCGGCGCGTTGTCGGCGACGACGTCGCTCGCGAATGCGATCGCGATCTTCGCGGTGGCGGCTTACGCGGTGTTCTTCATCGCCGCCTTCGCGTTGCCGGAGACGCGCGGGCGCGTGCTGTACGCCGATTGATATTCGATTGTCATCCCGGGGCGATGCGCAAGCATCGAACCCGGGATCTCGCGCCACAATCTCGCGATTCCGCGTTCGCCCTTCGGGCGCCCCCGGAATGACGGTGAAGAAACTACCGCCCGACCTGATACGGCCCGCCCTTTTCCAGCGCGCGCGCATAGGCCGGCCGGGCGTGGATGCGCTCCAGGAACGCCATCGCCCTGGGATGGCCCTGCTCGAGCCCGCCGCGCGCCTGGGCTGCTTCCAGCGGAAAGCTCATCTGGATGTCGGCCGCGGTGAACTCGCTGCCGGCGAACCATTCGCTCTTGCCAAGCTCGCCTTCCCAATAGTCCATGTGCTGCTTGAGCTGCGGATTGACCAGCGCGGTCAGCGCCTGGTTGCAGACCTTGCGCACCAGCGGCCGGAGCAACGCGGGCGCGCGCTTCGGCATCAGTGTGAACAGCAGCTTGAGCAGCAGCGGCTGCATCGCGGATCCTTCCGCATAGTGCAGCCAATAGGTGTACCGCAGCCGCTCCGGCGTATTCGGCGGCGGGATCAGCCGGCCGTCGCCATAGGTGGCGATGAGATATTCGATGATGGCACCCGACTCGGCGATGGTGTTGCCGTTGTCGGTGATCACGGGCGACTTGCCGAGGGGATGGATCGCGCGCAGCTCCTTTGGCGCGCGCATGTCCGGCTGACGCTGATAGCGCACGATCTCGTAAGGAACACCCAACTCCTCGAGCAGCCACAGCACGCGCTGCGAGCGGGAATTGTTGAGGTGGTGAACGGTCAGCATCGGGGGTCCTCAGGGCTAGGCGTGGTCGGTCGACCGAGCGTTCGTGCCAGCCCGGGAATACATTGTCGAGGCGCCGGTGTGGATATTTTCACCCGGGTATATTGACGCGAGTAATTTACCCGGGTATTAAGCTGCTAGTACGATCAATATGGCAATGATTCCAATGCAAGGGACTTACACAGCGTTCGTCGGCCAGCGCAGGCTGGCCTCCGGCACGGCCGGCGAGGTCGCGCTCGCCGTCAAGCGGGCAACGCAGCCGCTGGACCAGCCGGTCGTCATCTTCGACGACGGGACGGGCCGGTCGATCGACTTCGACCTGCGCGGCGAGGATCGCGAGGTGCTGGCGCGGCTGGACAAGCTGGCACCGCCCTCAGCCGAGACGGCCGAGACACCCGCAGAGCCGCGCGGCCGCGGCCGGCCCAAGCTCGGCGTGGTCGCGCGCGAAGTGACGTTGCTGCCGCGGCACTGGGAGTGGCTCGGCGCGCAGCCGGGCGGCGCCTCGGTCGCGCTGCGCAAGCTCGTCGACGACGCCAGACGCGCCAGCGGCGCCAAGGACCGCGAGCGCCAGGCGCGCGATGCGGCCTATCACTTCATGTCGGCCATGGCCGGCGATCTGCCGCAGTTCGAGGAGGCTTCGCGCGCGCTGTTCGCAGACGACCGGCGGCGCTTCACCGGACTGATCGCCGACTGGCCGACTGATATCCGCGACCACATCGTCAAGCTCGCCTACAGCGACCGCGCTTAAACCGCGCGGCGCTCTTCTCACAACCCCATCGACGGCCGGGCCGCGCATTGCGCGGCGACGGCTTCGCACGTCCTGATGAAAGGCCGATCCATGTCCGCCCCAAGACCTCTCTGGACCACATTCCTCCGCTTCCTCGCACCCTTGATGCTGAGCAACGCGCTGCAATCGCTGTTCGGCACCGTCAGCAATGTCTATCTCGGCCAGATGATCGGCGTCGACGCGCTCGCCGCGGTCTCGGTGTTCTTCCCGGTGATGTTCTTCCTGTTCGCCTTCGTCATGGGGTTGAGCACCGGCGCCACCGTGTTGATCGGCCAGGCCTTCGGCGCGGGCGAGCACGGCCGGATCAAGATCATCGCGGGCACGACACTCGCAGTCGGCCTGCTGCTGTCGATTTCGGTTGCACTGGTTGGCGGGCTCTTCAGCCGTCAATTGATGATGGCGCTCGCCACGCCCGCGGACATTCTCGATGAGGCCAGCGCCTATGCGAGAATCATGCTGCTGACGATGCCGCTCGGCTTCGTCTTCCTGCTGATGACCGCAATGATCCGTGGCGTCGGCGACGCGCTGACGCCACTGCTGGCGCTGGCGCTGTCGACTGCGACCGGCCTGATCCTGACACCATTGCTGATCCGCGGCGCGCCCGGATTGCCGGCGGCGGGCATCACCAGCCCGGCGTGGGCATCTGCGATCGCCAATGCGACGACGCTGATCGTGCTGGCGGCCTATCTGCTGCGGAAGAAGCACGCCCTCGCGCCGGACGCTGCGCTGCTGGGTCACCTGCGGCTGAACGGCGCCGTGCTCGGAAAGGTGCTCGGCATCGGGCTGCCGAGCGCCATCGGCATGGTGGCGATGGCGATTGCCGAGCTGGTGCTGCTCGGCCTCGTCAACGGCTACGGGTCCGACGCCACGGCCGCGTACGGCGCGGTGAACCAGGTGATGGGCTACACGCAGTTCACGGCGATGTCGATTTCGATCGCGGTCTCGATCCTCGGCGCCCAGGCTGTCGGCGGCGGCGACAGGACGCGGCTCGACGGCATCGTCCGCACCGGCCTCATGTTCAATATCGTCCTGACCGGCGGGCTGGTGGCGCTGATCTATCTCGCGCCGCGCGCGGTGCTCGGCATCTTCATCACCGATGGCACCGTGCTCGATCTGGCGAAAGGACTGCTGTACATCGCCTTGTGGAGCTCGGTGCCGTTCGGCCTCGCCACGGTGTTTTCAGGCGCGATGCGTGCGGCCGGCGTCGCGTTCACACCGATGCTGCTGTCGATCTTCGCGATTGTCGCGATCGAACTGCCGGCCGCGGTGATCCTGAGCCGCACGATCGGCCTCGCGGGTGTCTGGGCGGCCTATCCGATCGTGTTCTGCGCCATGTTCATTTTGCAGATGGGCTATTACCTCCTGGTGTGGCGCAGGCGGGCGATCCAGCGTCTGATCTGACGGGACCTTAAGTATTATGACCGTCATTAAACGGTGGACCTGTGGCGCGGCCTGCGCCACAATGACGAAAAGCGACGTCAGGGAGAATGAGTTTGACCCGCACCGCACCGCAATTCCTGTTCGACTTCGGCAGCCCCAACGCCTATCTCAGCCATCTGGCGATTCCGGCGATCGGGCAGCGGATCGGCGTCAAGTTCGACTATGTGCCGATCCTGCTCGGCGGCATCTTCAAGTCGACCAACAACAAGTCGCCGGCGGAGACCCTGGCCGGCATCAAGAACAAGCGCGAATTCCACGCGGTCGAGACTGAGCGCTTCATCAAGCGCTTCCATGTCCAGCCCTATGTCTGGAATCCGCATTTCCCCGTCAACACGCTGAACCTGATGCGCGCGGCAATCGCGGCGCAGCTCGAGGGCGTGTTCGAGAAATATGTCGAGGCCGCCTTCCACCACATGTGGCGCGAGCCGAAGAAGATGGACGATCCCGAAATCGCGGCGAAGGCGCTGGCGTCCTCCGGCCTCGACGCGCAAAGGCTGTTTGCCCGCAGCCAGGAACCCGAGGTCAAGGCCAGGCTGATCAAGAACACCGAGGAGGCGGTCGCCCGCGGTGCCTTCGGTTCGCCGACCTTCTTCGTCGGCAACGAGATGTTCTTCGGCAAGGAACAGCTGCGCGAGGTCGAGGAGATGGTGCTGGAAGGGGGCGAATAGGGAATGGCAGATAGCGAGTCGTGAAATTGTGACTCGTCATTTGCGGCCTCTCACCCTATTCGCTATTCCCTACTCGCCATTCGCCTCGTTCAACGGAGTTCTGCAATGCGTATTCTCGTGGTCGGCGCCGGCGCCATTGGCGGCTATTTCGGTGGCAGGCTGTTGCAGGCCGGCCGCGACGTCACCTTCCTGGTCCGGCCACGGCGCGCCAGCGAGCTCGCGAGCGCCGGCCTCGTCATCAAGAGCCCGAATGGCGACGTGACCTTGAAAAATCCGCCGACCGTGCAGGCGGACGCGCTCAAGGACAAGTTCGACGTCGTGCTCCTGAGCTGCAAGGCGTTCGACCTCGACGACGCCATCAAGTCGTTTGCCGCGGCGGTCGGACCGAACACCGCGATCATTCCGATGCTCAACGGCATGAAGCATCTCGACACGCTGGATGCCAGGTTCGGCAAGGAGCGGGTGCTCGGCGGCCTCTGCGCCATCGCGGCGACCTTGAACGAAAAGCGCGAGGTGGTGCAGCTCCAGCCGATGCAGTCGATCAATTACGGCGAGCGCGACGGCAAGATGTCGGACCGGGTGAAGGCGATCGACGAAGCCTTCAAGAGCGGCATCACTGGCGCCACCGCCAGCCAGAACATCATGCAGGACATGTGGGAGAAGTGGGTGTTCCTCTCCTCGCTCGCGGCATCCACCAGCCTGATGCGCGCCTCGGTCGGTGATATCCTGACGGCTCCGGGCGGCCGGGACTTCCTGCTCGGCATGCTGGACGAGACCAGCGCGATCGCCGCCGCGTCCGGCTATCCGCCGGGCGGGCCGTTCTTCGAGCGGGTGAAGGGCAACCTCACCGCCGAAGGCTCGCCGATGACCGCCTCGATGTTCCGCGACATCAAGGCAGGCCTGCCGGTCGAGGCCGATCACGTCATCGGCGACCTCATCGCGCGCGCCGATGCCGCGAAGGTGCCGGTGCCGAAGCTGCGTATCGCGTACACGCATCTGAAGGCGTATGAGAAGCAGCGCGCGGGGTAGGCGCTTCGTACATAGCCGTCGTCCCGAGCAAGCGAACGAAGTGAGCGCTGATCCGGGACGACGCGGAATTTGCGGTAACAGATCCGCGCTATTTCAGATGCGCGAGATAGTGCGAAACGGCCGTGATCTCCTCGTCGCTCATGTGATAGGCGACATCGGCCATCGCGGCGACGCCGCCGCCGACGCGCTGGCCGGCCTTGTAGTCATGCAGCGCCTTGACGAGATATTCCTCGCGCTGCCCCGCGAGCCGCGCGACCGCCTTGGTGCCGGCATAGCTGTCCGTGTGGCATGAGGCGCAACGGCGGCCGGAGGCAACCTGCGCGCCCTTCCTCGACAGGTCCGGATCTCCGTCCTCGGCTCCCTTCGGCGGCGCGAGCTGTGAAAAATAGGCGCCGAGATTACGGATGTCCTCGTTGGTGATCTCCTCGACGATCGGCTGCATCTGCTCGTTCTTGCGCGAGCCGGCGCGGAAGAACACCAGCTGCCATTGCAGGAATTGATCGGGCTGGCCGGCGAGCGAAGGGATGTTCTCGGTCTGCGAGATGCCGTTCTCACCGTGGCAGCCGGCACAGACCTGCGCCTTGGCCTTGCCCGCGGCGACGTCGGCGGCACTTGCGGGGAGGGAGGCAAGCGCGAAGAGCGCAACCGTGCTGATTGCGGATGAGATGAACTGCCGGCGCATGATGGGAATTCCGATATGTCGAGGTCGTCATTCCGGGGCGCGCCACTGGGCGCGAGCTATGATGCGCAATTGCGCATCTGAGAATCCATAACCACGGATCGGGGTTATGGGTTCCGGACTTGCGCGCAAGTCGCGCAATCCGGAACGACGGTGAATCAAACAAAAGTGGCTGCGGTACCTGGCGGGCTACCGCAGCCTCTGTTTCTCCTGCGCGCTACTTCTTGCTGTAGCTGATGCGGTAGATCGCGCCGGCCCAATCATCGGCGACGAGGATCGACCCGTCCTTGGCGAGGATGATGTCGTTGGGACGGCCGAGATAGCCCTGGTCGCCCTCGAGCCAGCCGGAGGCGAAGATCTCCCGCTTGGGGTTCTTGCCGTCCGGCCCGACGATCACGCGCACGATGCGCGCGCCCTGGTACTTGTGGCGATTCCAGGAGCCATGCTCGGCGATCAGGATGTTGTTCTTGTACTCGGCGGGGAATTGGTCGCCGGTATAGAACTTCATGCCGAGCGGAGCGACATGGGCGCCGAGATTCAGCACGGGCGGTGTGAACTCGGAGCATTTGTGGCCCATCGCGAACTTGTCGTCGGGCAGATTGCCCTGATGGCAATAGGGATAGCCGAAATGCTCGCCGATCCTGTTGATCATGTTCAGCTTGTCCGAGGGCAGGTCATCGCTGATCCAGTCGCGGGCATTCTCGGTGAACCAGAGCTTGCCGGTACGCGGATCGACGTCGCCGCCGACCGAGTTGCGAACGCCGAGCGCCCAGATTTCGGCGTTGCCGGTCTTGGGATCGACGCGGCGGATCTGCGAGACGCTGGTCGGCGGGATGCCGATGTTGAAGGGCGGTCCGAACGGCAGGAAGAACCAGCCTTCCTTGTCGACCGCAATGTATTTCCAGCCATGCGCGGCATAGGACGGCATGTCATCATAGACGACCTTGCCCTGGCCGAGATTGTCGAGATTGGCTTCGGCGTTGTCGTAGCGGATCAGCTTGTCGACGGCGATGACGTAGAGCGCGCCGTCCCCGAAGGCGAGACCGGTGGGCATGTTCAGGCCCTTGAGGACGGTCTTGACTTCCTTCTTTCCGTTGTTGTCCTTGATGGCATAGACGTTGCCGAGGCCGAACGAGCCGACGAACAGCGTGCCTTTGTCACCCCAGGCCATCTGCCGCGCGGCCAGCACGCCCGAGGCGTAGACCTCGATCTTGAAGCCCGGCGGCAGCTTGATCTTCTTGACGATGTTGGCGAGCTCGGCGTCGGAGGCGCCGGTCGGCGGGCCCGAGGGCGGCGCGAGGCCCTTCTGCGCCTCGGTCTCGTCGCCGAGGAACCAGTCGTCCGGCGGATGGGTCCAGAACTCCTTGGTGCCGGATTCGTATTTCTTCAGCGGCTTGCTCTTATCCTGCTGTTGCGCATTGCCGGCGCTGGTCCCCGCGAGAAGGGCAAACGCTGCAAGCGCCAGAACGGACTGAAAGACGGATCGATGGAATTTCATCGCGTCACTCCCCTAAGGCAGCCGTCAGGGCTGCGCATTATTTTGGTTTTGCCAGTCGAGAGACGAAGTCTTGGGTCCGTCAGAACGACAGACGCAAAAAGGTTAGCACATCTGCGAACGGTGAGAAGCGCGCCGCCTGCACCGCGTTCGCGCTCCGAAAAAATTGAGACGGAATGTCAATGAGGGGCGAACGCAGCGACGACAACGCTCTCGCTGCAGCGCGGAATCAAAATGGCGCGCGGATCGTTTGCACGCGGCACGAGGGGTGCTCATGCAAAAATGCGAAAACAACCCCATGCACAGTAGAACGGCTCAGACCGGCGCGCTCCCGGCGACGCCGGCCAGACATCTGAAGCGTCGAGCAAAATGGCGATTGCGGCGCTCACGAGGCGACGGGGTAGGGGCCGTCGTCGAACACCGTGTCATGATAGCCCTTCGACCCGATCTCGCGTGCCAGCGTGCTGCGAAAATCGCGGTCGCCTTGCAGGCTGCGCAGCACATGCGCGAAGTCGAATTCGGGCCGCCAGCCCAGCTCTCGCCGCGCGCGGTCGTTGACATAGACGCGGTCGATCGCGGGGAAGAGCCGCCAGCCGCGCGCCGCATAGAGCTGCGCGCACTCCGGATAGAGCTCGCACACGACACCGGCCGCATCGCACGCGAGCGCGGCGAGATGACGCTGCTCGAACGGGCTGGTGGCCGAGACGATGTAGCGGGCGAAGCCGATCCTCGGCGCGCGTTCGACGGCGAGCAGATGCGCACTCACGGCGTCCGCGATGTCCAGCCGGCGATAGAGCAACTCGTTGGCCTGCGCGTTCTCGAGCGCGTAGGCCAACCGCATCAAGGGATCGTCGTCGTCCTCGGGGAAGAAGCGCGAGGTCCGCAAGACCACCACCGGCAAGCCGCGCTCGCGAAAGAACAGCTCGCAGAGGCTCTCGGCCATCAGCTTGGTGGTGCCGTAGATGTTCTTCGGCACCGACGGCAGATCCTCGGTGACCCACACCGCGGCCTGCCCCGCCTCGGGGCGGAGCTGCGAGCCGAAGGCACTGGTGGTGCTGGTGAAGACGAAGCTCCTCACGCCCGCCGCCGCGGCCACCTCGAGCAGGTTGAGCGTGCCCGTGACGTTGGTGTCGACGAAGTCCTGCTTGGAGTGGGTCGCCACATGCGGCTTGTGCAGTGTCGCGGTATGGATGACGGCGGTGACGCCGTCCATCTGCTCCCGCACGAAGCCGGGATCGACGATCGAGCCGACGGCGTCGGTGAAGGACGATGGCTTCAGATCGAGCCCGCGCACGGGTGATCCGCGCCCATGGAGCGTCCGGAGAATGGCTTCGCCCAGATGGCCCGCGCTGCCAGTGACCAGAATTGTCATGTGAGTCCCAAAAATACAGCCGTCAGCGGCGTGGAAACCACGGCCCGACCCGGTTCGGCTGGATGCTCTGGGAGAAATTGGAGCGGGCGAAGGGGCTCGAACCCTCGACCCCGACCTTGGCAAGGTCGTGCTCTACCACTGAGCTACACCCGCATCCTGTGTCGGTCGCGTGACGCGCCGGCAACGGCTGTCGTATGCCAAAAGCGGGAGGGGAATGCAACAGCTACCGGCGGCCTCAATTCGCAATTGAGGGCCCCATATGGACCCGCGAAGCTCGCCAAATCGACCGGAAACGCCCGGAACCGGCGAATCGGAGGGCCTGGATTGAAATTCGGCCCATTCGGCCCAATTTAGGAGCCGACAACGAGCATATGATGTGGCGGCGTGCTAAAGAGCCGTCATTCCAGACATGACGAGGGAATCCCGTGACGATCATCGACCAGGGTAATGGAGCGGCGGGGCCGGCTGCGGCCGACCTGATCAAGGACACCACCACCCAGACCTTCGTGAAGGACGTCATCGAGGAATCGAAGCGCCAGCCGGTGCTGATCGATTTCTGGGCGGAGTGGTGCGGCCCCTGCAAGCAGCTCACCCCCGTGCTGGAGAAGGCGGTGAAGGCGGCCAAGGGCAAGGTCAAGCTGGTCAAGATGAACATCGACCAGCATCCGGCGATCCCGGGCCAGATGGGCATCCAGTCGATCCCGGCCGTGATCGCCTTCGTCAACGGCCAGCCGGCGGACGGCTTCATGGGCGCGGTGCCGGAGAGCCAGGTCAACGCCTTCATCGAGCGGCTGACCAAGGGCGTCACCGCGCCGGGCGAGGTCAACGTCGCCGAGATCGTGCAGGAAGCCGCCGCGGTGCTCGCCGAGGGCGACACGGCGGCGGCGGCGCAGATCTATGCCGAGGCGCTCCAGCATGATTCGACCAATATCGCGGCACTTGCCGGCCTTGCGAAGTGCTACACCGTCTCCGGCGCGATGGAGCAGGCCAAGCAGACGCTGGCCATGGTGCCGGAATCCAAGCGCAACGACCCGGCCGTGAAGGCCGTGCAGACCGCGATCGATCTCGCCGAGCAGGCACAATCGCTTGGACCGGTCGCCGAGCTGGAACAGAAAGTCGCCGCAAACCCGCTCGATCATCAGGCCCGATTCGACCTCGCCACCGCGCTGAACGCACAAGGCAACCGCGCGGCGGCGACCGAGCAGCTGCTCGAGATCATCAAGCGCGACCGCAAGTGGAACGACGACGGCGCCCGCAAGCAGCTGGTGCAGTTCTTCGAGGCCTGGGGCGGCACGGATGATGCAACCGTCGAAGGACGCAAGCGTTTATCGACGATCCTGTTTTCGTAAGGGCGCGCTGGCGACGCCAGGGGGACCGGGCAGATGCCGATCAACATCGAATATCGCGGGCCCGCCGACCTCCCGGAGATCATTCCGGTGTTTCCGCTGCCGGGCGCGCTGCTGCTGCCCCGCGGCCAGATGCCGCTCAACATCTTCGAGCCGCGCTACCTCGCGATGGTCGACGATTCCTTGCGCGACGGGCATCGCCTGATCGGCATGATCCAGCCCGACGTGGCGCATTCGCCGAAGAATTCCGACAAGCCGGCGCTGTTCCGCGTCGGCTGCGTCGGCCGCATCACCCAGCTCGCCGAATCCGGCGACGGCCGCTACATCCTCGAGCTCACCGGCGTCGCGCGCTTCAAGATTGTCGAGGAGCTCGAAGTGCTGACCGCCTACCGGCAGTGCAAGGTGGACTTCTTCGCCTTCGTCGACGACTTCACCGCGCGCATGGGCGAGGAGGAGGTCGATCGCGAGGCGTTGCTGTCGGTGCTGGCCGACTTCCTGAAGGCCAACAATCTCAAGGTCGACTGGGAAGGCGTCGAGAGCGCGCCCAACGAGGCGCTCGTCAACGCGCTGGCGATGATGTCGCCCTATGGCCCGGCGGAGAAGCAGGCGATGCTGGAGGCGCCGGACCTGAAGACTCGTGCCGAGATCCTGATCGCCGTCACCGAGATGGACCTCGCCAAGAAGCGCACCAGCGGCGATCCGCCGCTGCAGTGAGACTGTAGGCACTACAAGCTCCGTCATGCCCGGGCTTGACCCGGGCATCCACGTCTTTGCCACACAGAAGAACGTGGATGGCCGGGACAAGCCCGGCCATGACGAGGAGGGCATGTGGCCTTCAAAAAATTCTTATGAATGATGCCGGATGCGCTTGCGCCCGGTGAACATCGCGCGGATCAGGTTCTCGCCCTGCAGAATCCCCATCAGCACCACGCCCAACACGTGCAGCACGACCAGAACGATGACCGCGTCCGAAGAATAATGGTGGGTGTCCTCGACCCACCACACGCCGAAGAAGGTGACGGTCACCGACATCGCGCCCGTGATCGTCGAGACGGCGAGCGAGGCCAGCAGCGCGACCAGCATCAAGCTGCCGGCGGGATTGAGCCCGATATAGCGGCCGGTCATGCCGCGCCGCAGATTCCACAGATAGCTCGGCGCGGCGCGCAGCCTGACGCCGAGCATCCGGAAGCGCGAATAGCGGCTTCCCATGAAGCCCCAGAGCAGGCGGAAGGCGAGCAGGCCGATGACCGCATAGCCGACGATGCGGTGAACGCCGTCATACACGGTCGGTGTGAACCACGCGATCACAACCGAGATCGCGAGAACCCAGTGCCAGAGGCGGAGCGGGAGGTCCCAGACCGCGACCGACCGCGAGACAAGTCGATTCGCGGGTGTCCTGTCGGACACCCCGCGCTCTTCCGGCACTGCTTTCATCAAGCCCAATTCGCTTCGGGGCTCACGTGCACAATCTACTTGGCGATCGTGTGCTTGAGGCTGAGATCTTCGGGGCTGTAGAACAGCTCGTACAGCTTGCCTTCCTTGACGCCGTAAACCTCGTAGCACGAGCCCTCGACCTTGGAGCGGCGCACCTCGTAGCCCGCCGCCTTGGCCTTGGCTTCGGCTTCGCTGGCCGGCTTCCACGACGCCTTGTCGAGCTTGGTGCAGTTCTTGAAACCGTCGGCCATGGCCGCCGATCCCATGCCAATCCCGATCGTCAGTGCAATGGCAACAACACGAATGACCTTCACGAACGTCTCCTCCTCTCGTGTGCGCACCGCAGAGACGCGGGGCGCACCGAAGGAAGCAGAGGAGGTGATGAAGTCAATCGGGTACGGGCCTGGTTCGTTTTAGATAAGTTCTAACGTAGCCCGCCGCTGCGGCCTTACGCCTGACGGGCGACATGCGCAACGCTAGTAGCCGGCGACCGCGAGCGCGACCACTGCGCCCATGCCGACCCAGCCGAAATGGCGGCCGCGCATCGCGAAGGCGTTGGCGAGGGCCGCAAAGCCGAACACGATTGCGAGCGTGGCAACGATCCAGTGCCGGGCAAGGCTCGATTCCAGCCGGGGCGCAACCAGCAGCAGCACGCCGCCGCCGATCCACGCCACCGTGCCGGCCTGCCAGACCAGTCGAATCAGCGTGCGCAAGCGCGCCGGCTCGATGCTGGCGCGGGCGAAGACCTTGGTCTCGCCGAGTACGCCGTGGATGAGCGCCAGCACGATCGCGGCGAGGCCGGAACTTTGCAGGAGTAGGTCGCGCATGGGCATGCTCCATCCGTACAGTACTGTATGGATGTATGCACCTGCTTGCCGGGAGCTGTCAATACATTAGTGTATG
The DNA here is from genome assembly GCF_016031635.1 of Bradyrhizobium diversitatis. Lineage (GTDB taxonomy): Bacteria > Pseudomonadota > Alphaproteobacteria > Rhizobiales > Xanthobacteraceae > Bradyrhizobium > Bradyrhizobium diversitatis. The sequence goes on along the minus strand of NZ_JACEGD010000003.1, from coordinate 138,221 downwards.
GCCGCCATCTGGAGCCCGGCATGACCGAACAGCTTTCCGCCGACGACTGGACCAAAGAGGGCCTGAAGGTGCTCGCCAAAAGCGGTTTCACGGCGCTGAAAGCCGATCCGCTGGCCAAGGCCATGGGCGTCTCGCGCGGCAGCTTCTATTGGCATTTCGCCGACCTGGCCGCGTTTCACGCCGCCGTGCTGAAGCGCTGGCGCGAGATCGCAGCCGAGCAGATCATCGCCGACGTCGAAGCCGCCGGCGACGAGCCGCTCAAGATGCTGCTGCGGAGATCGTTTGGCGCGCGGCTCGACCTCGAGCGCGCGGTGCGCAACTGGGCGGCGTTCGATGCGGCGGCGCAAGGGGCGGTGCGCGCAATCGACCGCCGCAGGCTCGACTACATCGAGGAACTGCTGGGCAAGCGTGGCCTCACCCCGGCGACGGCGGAGGCGCGCGCGCAGATCCTGTACTGGACATTTCTCGGCTTCGCCCTGTCGGGCCCGCCGGTGCCGGCCGCGCGGCTTCAGGCCCTGCTCGACGAGCTCCTGGGGATGCTCGCCGCTTAGGCCCGTGATGGGCGGACGCGAATTTCTATGCTAAAGTCTACCGACTGCCGGAGACCCCAATGAACGCGCCCACCGAACGTGCCGAAGCCAGCGTCGATCCCAAATTGCTGGAGATTCTGGTCTGTCCGCTGACCAAGGGCCCCCTCGAGTTCGATGCCGCAAAGCAGGAACTGATCTCGCGCAGCGCCAAGCTCGCTTATCCCATTCGCGACGGCATCCCGATCATGCTGCCGGAAGAGGCGCGCAAGATCGATTGAGCTCACGTCGCTTGAATGGGGCGCTATGGCCGCGCCACATTCTCGCTGTCATCCCCGCTAAAGCGGGGATCCATAGCCACAGGGAGTGGTTGTGGCGCGAGGCTGGCAACTCCGGATCTTCGCTAAATTCTTTTTGCGGCGTATGGGTCCCGGATCTGCGCGCGCTTAGGGCGCGCTTGTCCGGGACGACAGCGGAGAGCGTGGCAAGCTCCCGCGCTACAACGCCTCGCCCTTCAACAGCCGCGGCACCTCGCCGGTAAGCCCCGCGGCCTGGCGGATGAAGAGGTTCTTGAGCGGCGGAGCGCGGTCGACGAGACCGAGGCCGATGTCGCGCACCGTGCGCAGCAGCGTCGACTGGTTGGAGAACAGGAAGTTCAGCGAGTTGGTGGCAACGCCCATCGCCATGGTGTCGAAGCGGCGCCAGCGCTGGTAGCGTTCGAGCACGTCGGCACCGCCGATATCCATGCCGAGCCGTGCCGCATCGACGACCACTTCCGCCAGCGCGGCGACATCCTTCAGGCCCATGTTGAGGCCCTGGCCCGCGATCGGGTGGATGACGTGGGCGGCATCGCCCACCAGCGCCAGCCGCTCGGCGATGAAGGAGCGGGCAACGAAATAAGACAGCGGAAACGCGCGCGGCTGGTCGAGTGCCTTCACCTCGCCGAGATGCAGTCCGAAACGCCGCTCGAGCTCGCTGTGAAATTCCTCGTCACTGAGCGCGACGATGCGCGCGGCCTCAGCTCGGCGCTCGGTCCACACCAGCGACGAGCGCTTGCCCGACAGCGGCAGGATCGCGAAGGGGCCCGCTGGCAAGAAATGCTCTTCGGCGCGGCCCTCGTGCTCGCGCTCATGGCCGACGGTGACGACGATGCCGGACTGGTCGTACTCCCAGCCATGGGTGGCGATGCCGGCGCGCTCGCGCAGCTTCGACCTCGCGCCATCGGCGGCGACCAGCAGGCTCGCCGCGATGACGCTGCCGTCGCCGAGCGTCACGTCGATGCCGTCGGAACGCGCGTCGTAGGACGCCACGGTGGTCGCACGCAGATCGATGCCCTCGGCCTCCGCCCGCACCACCAGCGCATCGATCAGGCGGCGGTTCTCGACCATATGCGCGAAGGGCTCGCCTGGCGCGACATCGCCGGCAAAGTTGAGGAACACCGGACGGGTGGCGTCCTCCAGCTTCGAATCCGTGACGACCATGTCGAGGATGGGCTGCGCCTCGCTCCTGACGGCGTCCCAGGCGCCGATCGTCTCGAACAGGCGGCGGCAGGCGGCCACGATCGCGGTGGCGCGGGGGTCGCGGCTCGGCCGCGTCCCGAGCGCGGGATCGGCGACGATGACGGGGATCTCCGGCCCGAGCCCCTGGCGCAGCGCCAGGGCCAGCGCAAGCCCTGCAAACGCGCCGCCACCGATGACAATGCTACCCTGTACCGACATACCAAGTTTCCCGGTCAATTCCCGGTCTTGCTAGCAGACTTGAGCTGGGCGAAACAGTGCGGTGAAACAAGGGCGGCCAGCCCCATTGTGTCATTCCGGGGCGCGACGAAGTCGCGAGCCCGGAATCCATAACCACGAGCGGGGGTTATGGATTCCGGGCCTGCGCCGTTCCGGCGCATCCCGGAATGACGACTTCAGAGAGTTGTGTTCATGTCCAAAGGCCTGATCGATCTGATCGCGATCCTCGACCTCGAGCAGCTCGAGGTGAACCTGTTCCGCGGCAACAGCCCGAAGACGAGCTGGCAGCGGGTGTTCGGGGGCCAGGTGATCGGGCAGGCGATGGTTGCCGCGTGCCGAACCGTCGAGGGCCGGCTGCCGCATTCGCTGCATTGCTATTTCATCCTGCCGGGCGATCCGCAGATCCCGATCATCTACCAAGTCGAGCGCCTGCGCGACGGCAAGAGCTATTCGACCCGCCGCGTCACCGCGATCCAGCACGGCAACGCGATCTTCTCGATCATGGTGTCGTTCCACGCCGAGGAGGAGAGCGCGTTCGACCATCAGGACAAGATGCCCGACGTGCCGCCGCCGGAGAAGCTCACGGCGGAGGAGGTCGCGAAGCAGCCGATGTTCAAGGAGATGCCGGAGTTCATCCGCCGCTACTATGAATCCGACCGCCCGATCGAGCTGCGCCCGGTCGAGCTCGGCCGCTATTTCGGCCAGAAGATCGACGACGGCCGCATTCACGTCTGGATCAAGACAGCGGCGAAGCTGCCCGACGATCCGGCGCTGCATATGTGCGCGCTCGCCTATGCCTCGGATTTCTCGCTGCTCGATGCGATCATGGCGCGCTACGGCCGCACGCTGTTCGACAAGCGCATGATGCCGGCGAGCCTCGACCACGCGATGTGGTTTCACCGCCCCTTCCGCGCCGACGAATGGCTGCTCTACGCGCAGGATTCGCCGAGCGCACGCGGCGGCCGCGGCCTGACCCGCGGCTCGATCTTCAAGCCTGACGGCACGCTGGTCGCCTCCGTCGCGCAGGAAGGCTCCGTGCGCGAGCGGAAGGCATAGCGCCACGGTCGCGATGGATCGCGCCGGTGGCTGTCTGGGTCATGCTCCGAACGAGCCGCGCGGAACGAGCTCGGTCTGCGAGGCGAACCAGTTCATGATCCAGCGATAGACCCATGGAATCGGGATGATCAGGCTGCACAGGATCGCAGCGACGATGCCGCGCCAGAGGATGTCGAGACCACTCCCCTTGAACACGACCTCGCGCCGCGTGCCCTCGACGCTGCGGCAGAACCAGCGCATCTGGGCCGCGGCGACCCAGGCCCAGCCGATGATGGTGATGATGGAGATCGCAAACAGCAGATTCCAGCCGACATAGGCCCAGATCGTGCCGGTGAAGCTCAGGCCGAGCGGCTGCCCGTTGGAGGCGAGGTTCGCGACCATCCATTTGATCAGGAGCCAGTAGAGAACGATCTGCGCGACGAACAGCAGGTTGCTCAGGATATCGCTGCCGATGAAGCCGAGGGCGATCGCCAGAACGATGAAGCCGAAATACCAGGGCACCAGCGTCATCGCGTCGCCGATGAAGCTGAGATTGGGCCGGGCCGGAACCTTCACGCAGGACACAATCCATTTCGTGTACCAGACGAAGACCCACGGCGCCGGGATGATGAAGATCATTCCGATCAGCAGGACGATGCTGCGCCAGGTGAATTCCAGGATGCCGAAATCGACCGCAAGAGAGCCGCCGCTGCCCGTGCCGGCATAGCCGCCGGAACCCATCATCGGCGGACCGCCGGCCGGCATCATCGGCGGGGCGCCGCCGCCGATCAGGCCGGGGACTTCGGCAGCCTTCTGCCAGCCCGCCATGCCCTCGGTCCATACCAGCGTATCCGGGCGGACGACACCCTGGGCGATCAGATCGCGGAATTGGCCCTCCGGAAAAGGCCCCTGCTGCTTGCCCTGGGATGCGTAGAACCAACTCGCCATGAAGCGCCCCCCCAAAACTCTTTTGTACCGCCCGACCGCCGCGGGTTCACCGCATCCATGCCAAAAATGCATTGTGAATGATGAACAGTTGCCCTGTACAGAGGCGGCCGTTCCCATGACCGCCCTTGGCCGAACGTTTTTCCGCTTCAGTCTGCAACTTTTTTATGCCATTTGCCCGGAAAGATGCCAGATTGACGCTGCGTCGAGGACATACGGCGTAGCGCATCCCGGGGGAATAGGCCTGACCATGAAACTCGTCGTCGCGATCATCAAACCCTTCAAGCTCGATGAGGTCAGGCAGGCTCTGACCGCGATCGGCGTCCACGGCATGACCGTCACCGAGGTCAAGGGTTACGGCCGGCAGAAGGGCCACACCGAGATCTATCGCGGCGCCGAATATGTCGTGAACTTCCTGCCCAAGCTGCGCATCGAGATCGCGGTCGCTTCCGACGTTACCGACAAGGCGGTCAGCGTGATCACCGCGACCGCGCGCACCGGGCAGATCGGCGACGGCAAGATCTTCGTCACGCCGATCGACCATGCGTTGCGCATCCGCACTGGCGAAACCGACAGCGACGCGCTCTAGGTTTCGGCCTGACTCGTTTTCTCGACGCGAGCCGGTATCCACTTCGCTCGAAAACGCTCTGATAAATCTTCGATCGCACCGGGCAACGACGCCACAGCGTGCGACGCCAATTGATGCCGGGGGGAAACGACATGGCGGGATTGTTGCGCCGCGCAGCGTGCATGGCTGCGCCGATCGGGCTTGTGTCCGTGGTGACCTTGCCGGCGCACGCCGCCGACTCCGGGATCAACACCGCCGACACGGCCTGGATGATCGTCGCCACCGCGCTGGTGCTGATGATGACGATCCCGGGGCTCGCGCTGTTCTATTCCGGCATGGTGCGCAAGAAGAACGTGCTCGCCACCATGGCGCAGAGCCTGGCCGCGGTGACGCTGATCTCCATTCTCTGGGTGGCGTTCGGCTATTCGCTCTGCTTCGTCGGCGACGGGCCGTGGATCGGCACGCTCGACCGCTGGTTTCTCGCCGGCATGACCATGGACAGCGTCAACCCCGCGGCGAAGACCATCCCGGAATCGCTGTTCATGCTGTACCAGATGACGTTTGCGATCATCACGGTCGCCCTGGTCGCGGGCTCGGTCGCCGACCGCATGCGGTTCTCCGCCTATCTCCTGTTCTCCGTCGCCTGGTTCATCTTCGTCTACATCCCGCTGGCACATTGGGTCTGGGGCGGAGGTTTCCTTGCCAGCATGGGCGTGCTGGATTTCGCCGGCGGCCTCGTGGTGCACCTGTCGGCCGGCACCGGTGGCCTCGTTGCGGCCAAGGTGATGGGGCGGCGCCACGGCTACGGCACCGAAAATCTCTCGCCGTTCGATCTGTCGCTCGCGGTGATGGGCACCGGCCTTTTGTGGGTCGGCTGGTTCGGCTTCAACGGCGGCTCGGCGCTTTCGGCGAACTCACGCGCGGTGATGGCGATCATCGCGACCCATCTTGCCGCCTGCGCCGGCGCGCTGACATGGGCCGCGATCGAATGGTCGACGCGGCGCAAGCCCTCCGTGCTCGGCATGATCTCCGGCGCGGTGGCCGGCCTCGGCACCATCACGCCGGCCTCGGGCTTCGTCGCGCCCTGGCACGGCATTGTCATCGGTATCGTCGCCGGGGCGGTCTGCTACTGGGCCTGTACCTGGCTGAAGCACCGCTTCAACTATGACGATTCGCTCGACGTGTTCGGCGTCCATGGCATCGGCGGGCTGACCGGCACCCTGCTCGGCGGTGTGTTCGCGACCAGCGCCATCGGCGGCACCGCGGGCCTGCTGGAGGGCCATCCTCAGCAGATCCTGATTCAGTTCTACGGGGTCGCCGCCACCTTCGTCTGGTCGGGGGGCGTGAGCTTCATCCTGCTCAAGCTGGTCGGCCTGTTCGTTCCCTTGCGCGTATCCCGTGAGCAGGAGCTTGAGGGGCTGGATATTTCGCAGCACGGTGAAGCCCTGCAATAGGTGGACTGCACTACGAAATTACCTCCTTGCTGCCCGACGTGTGAGCAACATTGTGTCGGCAGTCTGTCCTGCCCTGGATTTGAGCAGGCATGACCACGTTTTAAGCGCGACGTAATAGCGCACTGCACGACAATAGCCGTCGAACGCGAAAACACCCGCTTTCATAATCCGTTAGGCAACACGCCCGATCTGGCACGGCATTTGATTCTAGGGGTCCGGCTGTGCCCGCGTAGTGAATTTTCTCCCTCGTGGCGAACCAGTCGAGAAACGCCCGGCCACGTCCGGACCGGGCCCAAGCGGGGATAGGACCCATGAAAATTGTTATGGCGATTATTAAGCCATTCAAGCTGGAAGAAGTCCGTGACGCCCTGACCGCCATCGGCGTTCACGGTCTCACGGTGACGGAAGTCAAGGGGTATGGCCGCCAGAAGGGTCATACGGAAATCTATCGCGGCGCCGAATATGCCGTGAGCTTCCTGCCCAAGATCAAGATCGAGGTCGCTGTCGCCTCCGACCAGGTCGACAAGACCATCGACGCCATCACGTCCGCGGCGAAAACCGGACAGATCGGCGACGGCAAGATCTTCGTCATTAACCTCGACCATGCGGTGCGCATCCGCACCGGCGAGGCCGATGCCGCGGCCCTTTGATTTCGCGCTCAACCTTATCCAAGCAGGAGTAAACAATATGACGTTCAAGCGTCCCTATGGCGCGGGACTGGCGGCTCTCGCAGTCGGCCTGTTCGCTGCGACCGCAGCCTACGCCGAGCCAACGGTCAACAAGGGAGACAACGCCTGGATGATGACATCGACAGTGCTCGTGCTGTTGATGACGATCCCCGGCCTCGCGCTGTTCTACGGCGGTCTCGTCCGTTCCAAGAACATGCTCTCCGTCCTGATGCAGGTGTTCTACACCGTCTGCGTCGTCGTCGTGATCTATGCCGTGTACGGCTACAGCCTCTCCTTCACCGGCGGCTCCGACTTCATCGGCGGCTTCTCCAAAGCCTTCATGATGGGCGTCACCACCGATACGAAGGCAGCGACCTTCTCCGTCGACGCCAACATCTCGGAGCTCATCTATATGTGCTTCCAGATGACCTTCGCGGCGATCACGCCCGCCCTCATCGTCGGCGCCTTCGCCGAGCGCATGAAGTTCTCGGCGCTCGCTCTGTTCGTCCCGCTCTGGGTGACGCTGATCTATTTCCCGATCGCGCACATGGTCTGGTACTGGCCCGGTCCGGACGTGATCCAGGACGCGGCCAAGGCCCTGGCTGAGGCGGGTGATGCGGCTGCGAAGACCGCGGCGCAGGCCAAGCTCGACGAGATCAACGCCGACGCCGGCTGGATCTTCAAGATGGGCGCGATCGACTTCGCGGGCGGCACCGTGGTGCACATCAACGCCGGCATCGCAGGTCTCGTCGGCGCTCTTCTGATCGGCAAGCGCGTCGGCTACGGCAAGGAGCTGATGGCTCCGCACTCGCTGACCATGTCGATGATCGGCGCCTCGCTGCTCTGGGTCGGCTGGTTCGGCTTCAACGCCGGCTCCAACCTCGAAGCCAGCGGTGGCGCTGCCCTCGCCATGACCAACTCCTTCGTCGCCACCGCGGCCGCCGCGCTGTCGTGGATGTTCGCGGAGTGGATCATCAAGGGCCACCCCTCGGTGCTCGGCGTCATCTCCGGCGCTGTCGCGGGCCTCGTGGCCGTCACCCCCGCAGCCGGCTTCTCCGGCATCATGGGCGCGATCGTCCTCGGCCTCGTGGTCGGCGTGGTCTGCCTGTTCTTCTGCACCGTCGTGAAGAACGCGATCGGCTACGATGACTCGCTCGACGTGTTCGGCGTGCACTGCATCGGCGGCATCGTCGGCGCCATCGGCACCGGCATCCTGGTCAACCCCGCTCTCGGCGGCGCCGGCATCGTCGACTACACGGCGATCCCGCCGAAGGTTGCCGATTACGACTTCGCCACGCAGATGCTCGCCCAGATCAAGGCCGTCTGCACCACGCTGGTGTGGTCGGGCGTCGGTTCGGCGATCCTCTACAAGGTCGTCGACGTGATCGTTGGCCTCCGCGCCAATGTCGAGAGCGAGCGTGAAGGCCTCGACATCACCGAGCACACCGAGCGCGCCTACAACATGTAAGTCTCCTCCCGGGACGCGGTCTCATCGAGGCCGCGTCCACAACTCCGGTTCGGGCACATACCCGGCAATGCCCTGACCGTTGAGGGGCTCCAGCGCAAGCTGGAGCCCCTTTTTCTTTTGATTGGTTCCGCTTGCAGGTCGGGGCAGAAGCGCCCCACATACATTGTGATCCGGCCTCGATATTCCCGCTCTGGACGCAGGCGGCGGCCGATGGTTAATCGCGTCTTAACCTCGCCCTATCTATGGTGAACTGAACCGCTTCCCGCCGGTGCCTTCGCGCGACCGGCTGTTCCAAGAGTGCTGGCGCCCAGAATGGCTATGACCGCTTCATCCCGTGCGCCGCTGGCCGGTGGAAGCCCCGACAGCGACCGCTCGCCCTTCATCCGGCTGAACGAGCTGCTGGCGCCGCATCAGCCGGGTAAGCCCTTGATCACGCTTGCCGTCGGCGAGCCCCAGCATCCCGTGCCCGACTTCGTCGGTCCGGTGCTGGCGAAGCACATCGCCGATTTCGGCCGCTACCCGCTCGGCAAGGGCATCGAGCCGTTCCGCAAAGCCGCCGGCGCCTGGCTGTCGTCGCGGTTCAAGCTGCCGCGGCCGCTCGATCCCGAGAGCGAGATTCTCGTCCTCAATGGCAGCCGCGAAGGGCTGTTCTTCGCGGCGATCACCGCGGCGCGCTATGTCGGGCCGCGTCCCGGCAAGCCTGTGATCCTGATGCCGAATCCGTTTTATCCGGTCTATGGCGCCGGCACCCGCGCCGCGGCCTGCGAGCCGGTCTATCTGCCGACCACCGTCGAGAACGGCTTCCTGCCCGACCTCGATGCCATCGACGAGGCTACACTGGCGCGCACGGTGGCGTTCTATCTGGCTTCGCCGGCCAACCCACAGGGCTCGGTCGCCTCGCCCGATTATTTCAAACGATTGAAGCAACTCGCCGACCGCTACGGCTTCGTGATCCTCAGCGACGAGTGCTATTCCGAGATCTACACCCGCCAGGCTCCTGGCAGCATTCTGGAATGCGCCGGCCCCGACTTCACCCGCGTGGTCGCGTTCCAGTCGCTGTCGAAGCGATCCAACCTGCCAGGCATGCGCGTCGGCTTCGCCGCCGGCGACAAGAAGTTCATCGGCATGTTCCTGGAGCTGCGCAACGTTGCGGCGCCCCAGGTGCCGGTGCCGCTCCAGCACGTCGCGACCGTCGCCTATGGCGACGAAGCGCATGTCGAGGAGAACCGCAGGCTCTACCGCATCAAGTTCGATCTCGCCGACCAGATCATCGGCAATCGTTACGGCTATCGCCGGCCCGATGCCGGCTTCTGCGTCTGGCTCGACACGTCCGCCCTCGGCGACGACGTGTCGGTGACGCTGAGACTTTTCAAGGAAGCAGGCGTGCGCGTGGTGCCCGGCAGCTATCTGGCCCGGCTCCAGCCCGACGGCTTCAATCCCGGTGCAGGCTACATTCGCCTCGCACTGGTGCAGGATGGAGAGACCACGGCGCAGGCGCTGCACCGCCTGGTCGAGACTCTGGGTTAGGCGGGGCCCATGAGCATGTCGGCAATCGAACGTGTCATCCCGCTGGTGGGCCATCTGCCGCCATCGATCCGCGAGGGTCTGGCGCGGCGCATGCGCGAGCTCACCGGCCTCGGCCTGATCGCGCTGGCGGGCGTCGCCTCGGCTGCGCTGATGACGTGGTCGGTGCAGGATCCCAGCCTCAGCCACGCCACCTCGCGGCCGATCCGCAACATCCTCGGCTATGCCGGCGCGATCGGTGCGGACCTCGCAATGCAGATCCTCGGGCTCGGCGCGATCATGCTGGTCCTGACGGTTGCTGTCTGGGGCTGGCGCATGATGACCCATCGCCCGTTCGACCGCGAAGCGTTGCGGCTCGGCTGCTGGATTCTCTGCACGGTGATCGCGGCGGGCTTCGTCAGCTGCTGGCCGCATGGCGGTGCATGGCCGCTGCCGACCGGCCTCGGCGGCGTGGTCGGCGACGCGCTGGTGCGCGCGCCGGCAGTGATCTTCGGACCGGCCGGCACGATCTATCGCATCGTGCTGGGCACGATCCTGTTCGCGGCGATGACAGTGACCTTCCTGATCGCCTGCGGCCTTGGCGCCCGCGAGCAGGATGACGAGCTCGCGGAGATCGAGGATGACGACAAGCCGCTCGACGAAGACGAGGAGAGCGATCGCGGCTCGGTGTCGCTGGGCTGGCTGTTCCACGCGCTGATGAGCACCAAGGCGCGGCTGATCTGGCTGCTTGGCGCCGCCTACCGCTCGCTGGTCTCGAGTGGACCGAAGACCAAGGCCGCTGCATTCAGCCGCCAGGAGCCGAATCTGGGCGGCGGCCGCGCCGCGCCCCCGCTCTCGCCGCAGTCCGAAGCCGAGGATTACGAGGACGAGCACGAAGAAGAGGAAGACGAGGAGGAGGAAGAGGAACAGCCCGCCTCGCGCGCGCCGCGCAAGAAGGCTGCACCGAAGGCCGCGGCCAGGAAGTCCTCCGACAAGTTCGACCTTCCCTCCGTCTCGATGCTGGCCGCCCCGAAAGCCGGCGACCGCCAGCCGCTCAGCAAGGCCGAGCTGGAGACCAATTCCCGTTCTCTCGAAGGCGTGCTGCAGGATTTCGGCGTGCGCGGCGAGATCGTGAAGGCCAATCCGGGTCCCGTCGTGACGCTCTACGAATTGGAGCCGGCACCCGGCATCAAGTCCTCGCGCGTGATCGGGCTTGCCGATGACATCGCCCGCTCGATGAGCGCGCTGTCCGCGCGCGTCGCGGTCGTGCCCGGCCGCAACGCCATCGGCATCGAGCTGCCGAACGCGCATCGCGAGAAGGTCTATTTGCGCGAATTGCTGGTGGCGAAGGAGGCGACCGACACGGTTGCGAAGCTGCCGCTGTGCCTCGGCAAGACCATCGGCGGCGACCCCGTCATCATCGATCTCGCCCGCACGCCGCATATGCTGATCGCCGGTACCACCGGCTCGGGCAAATCGGTCGCGATCAACACCATGATCCTCAGCCTGGTCTACCGGCTGCGCCCGGACCAGTGCCGGCTGATCATGGTCGACCCGAAGATGCTCGAGCTCTCCGTCTATGACGGCATTCCCCATCTGCTCACGCCCGTCGTGACCGATCCCAAGAAGGCGGTGGTCGCGCTGAAATGGGCCGTGCGCGAGATGGAGGAGCGCTACAAGAACATGGCCAAGCTCGGCGTGCGCAACATCGACGGCTACAACACCCGCCTGCTCGAATTGAAGGCCAAGGGCGAGGAGCCGACGCGCACGGTGCATACCGGCTTCGACAAGGAAACCGGCAAGGCGATCTACGAGGAAGAGAAGCTCTCGCTGGACCCGCTGCCCTACATCGTCATCATCGTCGACGAAATGGCCGACCTGATGATGGTCGCCGGCAAGGACATCGAAGGCGCGGTGCAGCGTCTCGCGCAGATGGCGCGCGCCGCCGGCCTGCACGTGATCCTGGCCACGCAGCGTCCGTCCGTCGACGTCATCACCGGCACCATCAAGGCGAACTTCCCGACCCGCATCGCCTTCCAGGTCACCTCCAAGATCGACAGCCGCACCATCCTCGGCGAGATGGGCGCCGAGCAGCTGCTCGGCCAGGGCGACATGCTCTACATGGCCGGCGGCGGCCGCATCAGCCGCGTGCACGGACCTTTCGCTTCCGACGAGGAAGTCGAGAAGGTGGTGCGTCACCTCAAGACGCAGGGTCAGCCGGAATATCTCGAAGCCGTGACCGCCGAGGAGCCGGCCGAGGACGAGGACGGCGCCGTGTTCGACGCGACCGGCATGGGCGGGGATGGCGGCGGCGATCTATTCCAGCAGGCGGTTGCCATCGTCAAACGCGATCGCAAGGCCTCGACCAGCTATATCCAGCGCCGCCTGCAAATCGGCTATAATCGCGCCGCATCACTGATGGAGCGCATGGAACTGGAGGGCATCGTCGGCCCAGCCAACCACGCCGGCAAGCGCGAGATTCTGGTCGAGGAAGAAGACAGCCATATGTGAGGCGAAGGGCCTCTGAACATCATTTCACGCAGAATCGATATCTGCTTTTGCCAGAAATCACGCTAAAAGGGCGCCCAGCCATACAGGACGACGTATTGATCAGACATCCGGACATTCGATTCGCCGCCACCATCGCCGCGCGAAGCGCGCGCGTGGCCGGTGTGCTTCTCGTCGCCGCCGCGATGGTGACTGCGACGTCGTTCGCGCAGACCGTCCCGGTGCCGAAGCCTGCACCGAAGGGCCGCAGCGACGGCGGGCCGGCCGGTGGGCCCGCTGTGACCGGCGCGACGCAGGCGCCACCGAATCCGGTCATCCCGGATCCGCGACGCAACGTGCCGACCAGCATCTTCCAGACCTTCGATGCCAACCAGAAAGCGCAGGCGGCCAAGGTCAGCGCCTATCTGTCGTCGCTTCAGACATTGGTTGGTAATTTCGTCCAGGTCGGCCCCGACGGCAGCAAGACACAGGGCGATTTCTACATCCAGAAGCCCGGCAAGGTGCGCTTCGAATATGACGCGCCGAGCCCGATCGACATCGTCGCCGACGGATCCTCGCTGGTGGTGCGCGACCGCAAGCTCGCGACCCAGGACATCTATCCGCTGTCGCAGACGCCGCTGCGCTTTCTGCTGTCCGATCGCATCGACCTGATGAAGGACACCAACGTCGTTGGCGTCTCGGCCGACGACGTCTTCGTCAGCGTCACCATCGAGGAGAAGCAGGCGCTGGTCGGCACCAGCCGGCTGCTCCTGATGTTCGGCGCCAAGGACGGACAGCTCAAGCAGTGGACCGTCACCGACCCGCAGGGCTACGACACCACCATCGCGGTCTACAATCTGGATTCGAGCAAGAAGCTCGACCCCAACATGTTCAAGATCGATTTCACCAATTACGGCCCGTCGCCGGGTTGAGATAGCATGGCCGCTCCAATCACCGTCGTGCCCGGGCTTGTCCCGGGCATCCACGTTTTTGGCTCCGACAAAAAGACGTGGATGGCCGGGTCAAGCCCGGCCATGACGGATGGAGTTTGTTAGATCGTCCCCATGCGTCTTTCCCTGACAACCTGGAACATCAATTCGGTGCGGCTGCGCATCGACCTGGTCGCGAAATTCCTGAAGAGCGCGCGGCCGGAGGTGCTGTGCCTGCAGGAGACCAAGTGCATCGACGACGCCTTTCCGCTCAAGCGTTTCAAGCGGCTCGGCTACGAGCACGTCGCGCTGAACGGGCAGAAGGGCTATCACGGCGTCGCCATAGTCTCGAAGATTCCCTTCGAGTCCAAGGACATCCGCACCTTCTGCGACAAGGTGGATTCGCGCCACATCTCGGTGTCGTTCGGCGAGAAGGCGGGCATCGCAAAGCCTTTGGTGCTGCATAATTTCTACGTGCCCGCCGGCGGCGACATTCCCGATCCCGCGCTGAACGAGAAGTTCGACCACAAGCTTCGCTTCCTCGACGAGATGAAGGCGTGCGAGCCGCTGCATCCGCGCGGCGATGACCGCCACATCCTGGTCGGCGACCTCAACGTCGCCCCGCACGAGAACGACGTGTGGTCGCACAGGCAGCTTCTGAAAGTCGTCTCGCACACACCCGTCGAAACCGAGAAGCTGAAGGCGGCGATTGCCGCCGGCGAATGGATCGACGTCGCGCGCGAGCGCATCCCGATGTCGGAGAAGGTCTATACGTGGTGGAGCTATCGTTCCGCCGACTGGACCGTCGGCGATCGCGGCCGCAGGCTCGATCACATCTGGGTCTCGCGTGCGCTGAAGGACGCAGTCAGCGATTTCAAGATCCTGCGCGATGCGCGGAGCTGGGAGCGGCCATCGGACCACGTGCCTGTGACGGTGACGCTGGAAGTGTAGCCCCGCTGTCATTCCGGGGCGCGCGCAGCGCCAACTATGGTGCGCAATTGCGCACCTGAGAATCCATCTGGCGACACATCCGGTGGATGAATGGATTCCGGGCTCGCGACTTCGTCGCGCCCCGGAATGACAACAAAGAGACTCAAGACGTCAGCTTCGCGCCGGCCATCAGGATATCGCTGGCGATCTGGCTGGAGCGCACCGCGAATTCGTCGCGCAGGCGCACGGCGGCGGCGGGGTCGCTCTCCAGCACGCGCTGGAACAGGCTGCGTGCGACGCGGATGACGGAGGAATGCTCCAGCGCGATCGCACGCGATGGCCGCTTCATCGGCACCACCAGTGCGAGCTCGCCGATCAGCGAGCCGGGGCCGGCGATCATTTCGGCGCCGGCGCCGTCTTCGACCCTGAAGGCGCCGCGCTGGACCACGAAGCCGGCATCGGCGGCGTCGCCGAGATCGAACAGGACGTCACCGCGGACGAAGTCACGCTGCTCGGAACCGATCGCCAGCATGCGCAACGAGGCGTCTCCCAACAGGCGCAGTGTCGGGACACGCTCGAGAAGCGCTACGTCGTCGTCGATTGACATTCCGGTCCGTGGCTTGAGGAACGCGCCAATTTACGACGAATCGCGCGTTTCCGGAACGTATCACGGCACCAGTTTGTAGCCACCGGCTTCGGTGACCAGGATCTCGGGGTTGGCGGCGTCCTTCTCGATCTTCTGGCGAAGCCGATAGATGTGGGTTTCCAACGTGTGGGTGGTGACGCCGGAATTGTAGCCCCAGACCTCCTGGAGCAGGGTCTCGCGCGATACCGGCATCTGACCGGCCCGGTAGAGGAAACGGAGAATCGCCGTTTCCTTCTCGGTGAGGCGGACCTTGCGTGCATTGGCCGCGGTCAGCATCTTCGAGCCGGGACGGAAGGAGTAGGGGCCGACCGAGAACACCGCGTCCTCGCTGGCCTCGTGCTGGCGGAGCTGGGCGCGGATGCGGGCCAGCAGTACGGCGAAGCGGAAGGGCTTTGCGACATAGTCGTTGGCGCCGGATTCCAGCCCCAGGATCGTGTCGGAATCGGTGTCGTGCCCAGTCAGCATGATGATCGGGGCCTTGAAACCGCCCTTGCGCAAGGAGCGGACCACCTCGCGGCCGTCGGTGTCGGGCAGGCCGACATCCATCAAAACCAGATCGGGGGAGTTGGCCTTGGCGGCGCTCGCGCCCTTGGCGCCGGTGTCGACCGCGGAGGCTTCAAATTCTTCGTGTAGCGATAATTGCTCCACCAACGTGTCGCGCAGATCGGTGTCGTCATCCACGATCAGGATCTTGCGGGCATTGGGCATGGGAGGTCATCCTTTTAGGGTCCGGCTCGGCGCGCAGCCATGCCGCACCCAGCCGCGAGGGAAGTTTAGGGTCGCCGTTTTATTGTTGTTCGTGTTGAAGTAGTGGGCTGTTACCGATTCACAAGCCGCAAGCACTCTAACCCAGAATAGCAGGGCGATTTGATGAATGTCCTGTAATGAATTCGACATTGCACGTTCACATGAAAAACAAAGCAACTTCAGTTGGTTACGCCAGGAATCGACGCGCCGGGCCGCTCTCCGCGATCCGCGTTAAGGCTGCGGCCGGAAATCCGCGCAGGGGTTGGCTGACGGCCGGAGCGATGACCATCCCGGTTGCGCTGGGGCGGGGCGGCATTCTCGCCAACAAGCGCGAGGGCGATGGCGGCACCCCCAGGGGCAGCTTCCGTCCCAGGCGGCTGTGGTGGCGGGGCGACCGGCACGGCCGCCCCCGGACGTTCTTGCCGGCCCGGAAGATCACCGGCGCAGACGCCTGGTGCGAGGATCCACGGGACCGCCATTACAATCAGGGCATCCGGCTGGGCGAGGGGCAGGGCGGTGACCGGCTCAAGCGGGCCGACCACCTCTATGACTTCATCATCGAGATCGACCACAACACCAGACCGCGCATCGCCGGCCGCGGCAGCGCGGTGTTCCTGCACCTCGCCCGCGACAATTTCGGCCCGACCGCGGGCTGCGTCTCCATGACGAAGTCTGCGATGCTGCAATTGCTGCGGCGCCTGGGCCCGCGAACACGAATCATCATCGGGTGAGGGTGCATGCTCGACAAGGATCAGATCGCCGCCGCTTCGCAGGTTCTGGTTCAACACTGGCGCGACGGCACCAAGCTGGACGCACTGGAGGTCCGGTTGCAGCCACAGAGTCGCGCCGAGGGCTACGCCATCCAGGCCGCGCTCGAACGACAATCGAGCGGCAAATTGTTCGGCTGGAAGATCGCGGCTACCAGCGAGGCCGGACAGAAGCACATCAATGTCGCAGGCCCCATGGCCGGACGCATCATGAGCGACACCGTGATCGCTGACGGCGGGGCTGCGCCGATGAAGGGCAACGAGATGCGCGTCGGCGAGCCGGAATTCGCCTTTCGGATGGGACGCAATCTGCCGCCGCGCGCGGCGCCATACACCGTCGACGAGGTGCTTGCCGCCATCGAGACGTTGCATCCCGCGATCGAGATTCCCGATTCGCGCTTTGCCGATTTCGTCAGCGCGGGCGAGGCGCAGCTCATCGCCGACAACGCGTGCGCCCATCTGTTCGTGCTGGGTGCACCGACGATCGCGAACTGGCGGGCGATGGATCTCATCGAGGAACGGCCGCAAATCACACTGCGTGGCGAGCGCTATGTCGGTCACGGCAGGAACGTGCTCGGCGATCCTCGCGTTGCGCTCGCCTGGCTTGCCAATGAGCTCTCCGGGCTCGGCATCACCTTGCGGGCAGGGCAGGTGGTGACCACCGGCACGTGCCATCCGCCGCTGCCGATTGCGGCCGGCGATCATCTTGCGGTGGACTTTGGGGTGCTGGGCAAAGTGTCGGTGGGGTTTGCGTAGACAGCTCCGCCGTCATTGCGAGGAGCCCTTGCGACGAAGCAATCCAGACTACCTCCGCGGAAAGATCCTGGATTGCTTCGCTACGCTCGCAATGACGAACTCAAGAACTCGGTTGGGGCACGGCCCTCGCTGACGGCGACTACCTGTGCCCGAAGATCGCAGACCCCACGCGCACATGGGTGGCGCCCAGCATGATCGCGGTCGCGAAATCGGCGCTCATGCCCATCGAGAGGTTCTTCAATCCGTTGCGCGCGGCGATCTTGGCGGTGAGGGCAAAATGCGCTGCCGGCGGTTCGTCGACCGGCGGGATGCACATCAGTCCGGAGATGGTGAGCCCATAGGTGTCGCGGCAGCTCGCGAGGAAGGCGTCGGCCTCGCCGGGCGCGACGCCGGCCTTCTGCGGTTCCTCGCCGGTATTGATCTGGACGAAGAGCTGCGGGTGCTTGTTCTGGGATTCGATTTCCTTGGCTAATGCCTGGCAAATGCTCGGGCGGTCGACCGAATGGATCGCGTCGAACAGCGCGACCGCCTCTTTCGCCTTGTTGGATTGCAGCGGCCCGATCAGATGCAGCGCGATATCGGGGTAAACAGACGTTAAGGCCGGCCACTTGCCTTTGGCCTCCTGCACCCGATTCTCGCCGAATACCCGCTGTCCGGCGGCGATGACCGGGATAATTGCATCGGCGGCGAAAGTCTTGGACACCGCGACCAGCGTCACGGAGGCGCGGTCGCGCCGCGCGTCCGTGCAGGCGCGGGCGATTTCGGCTTCGACCGCGGCGAGCGCGTTTGGTGAATGGCCGGTTACCGGCGCGGCGATGGCTTCTGTCATGACGTCTCTTGGCCGGGATCGTAGCCCGAGTTAAGTCCAATTTTACCGAGTTCAAGAAACAGTTTTTGAACCCTTCGCTTTACCTTGGCCCATGGGGTGGGTAACGAAGATGGCAAGCGTCAGTCTCAACCGCAAACGCGCGAAACTCAAGCAGGTTCTGGGAATCCGGGCGCGGCTTGCGTTGCTTGCGGTCATTCTCGTGGCGCCGTTAATGCTCGAGCGCATCCGCTCGCTCGAAGACACGCGTGCGCGGCAGATCGCGCAGGCTGCGGCCGAGTTCACCACGGTGGCAAGGCACAGTGCCGATGCGCAACGCGAGGTGATCTCGTCGGTCGAGACCATCCTGAAATCGGAAGCCTTCATCCGCGCCTCCGCCGGCGGCATCAGCAAGAGCTGCGACGTGCTGCGCGCAAGCCTGCCGTCGAGCCTTCCCTGGATCCGCACGCTTTTGATCGCCGGCCAGGACGGGCGCATCCAATGCGCCACCAACAACATGTATGTCGGGCTCGATCTCAGTGACCGGCCCTACTTCCAGCAGGCACAGCAAACCGGCCGCTTCGTTCTCAGCGATTTCATCCTGTCGCGGCCGGTGCTCTCGCCGACCGTGATGGCGGTTTATCCGGTCTCGGCCTTCAGCGGGGTGCCCGATGCCGTCGTGCTCGCCACCGTCAATCTCGACTGGATGTCGAAGGTCATGAGCAATCTGGGCGGCCGCGCCGGCATCACCGCGGTGCTGGTCGACAGCGCGGGCACCGTGCTGGCGGCGCCCGCCGATCAGCACAGCACGGTCGGCCGTCCCCTCGACAACATGCCGCTGATGTCCGCGATCGCGGACAAGGCGCTGCGGTCCGACCAGGACGAGGGTTCACTGTCGTTCCTCGCCGCCGACGGCTCCCGCCGCGCGGTCAGCTATATCCGCATCGCCGGCACCAATGCCCGCCTGATCACCAGCATCGATGAAGACAAGGTGTCAGCCGCGGTCAACCGCGAGATCCGCACCGCCTATCTGCAGCTCGCTTTCGTCGTCGTGTTCGTCCTGCTCGGCGCGCTGATTGCCGCCGAGAAACTCGTCATCAAGCCGATCGAGATGCTCGTCGACATGGCCAAGCGTCTCGGTGAGGGCGACCTGTCGGCCCGCGCGGCACGCAATCGGCTGCCGGCCGAGTTCGTTCCGCTGGCCCGCGCCTTCAACGCGATGGCTGCGCAGCTGAGCCAGCGCGAGCGCGAGCTGGTAGCGAGCAACGACCGGCTGACGGTGATGGCCTCGATCGACATGCTGTCGGGGCTCGCCAACCGCCGCGGTTTCCAGAGCCGGCTCGATTTCGAATGGATGCGCGCGCAGCAATACGGCAGCGACCTCGCGCTCCTGATGATCGACGTCGACCATTTCAAGCTGTTCAACGACACTTACGGCCATCTCGAAGGCGATTCCTGCCTGACCCGGCTCGGCGAGTCGCTGTCCGGCATCGCCGCCGACACGATGGGCTTTGCGGCTCGCTATGGCGGCGAGGAATTCTGCCTCTTGCTGCCGAATACCGACGTGATGCGCGCCGCCGAAATCGGCGAACAGGTGCGGGCGGCCGTGCTGAGACTCTGCCTGCCGCACATCACCTCGAACCACATGATCGTCACGGTCTCGATCGGGGTTGCCGCGACAAAGCCGAACGAGTCGTTGCGTCCCGGCGACCTGATCGAAGCCGCCGACGCCGCGCTCTATGCCGCCAAGCACCGCGGCCGCAACAATGTCGTCGAGCACGGCGTGCAGGCGATCGAGACCGGCGCGGCTGATATGATGATGGTGGCCAGCGCCTAGCCCGCGGCCCCGGCCCGCTCGAGGTCGACCTCCGTCACGACGCGATTGCGGCCGCCGCTCTTGGCGAGATAGAGCGCGCGGTCGCAACGCTCGATCAGATCGGTGATCGCCTCGCCGGTCCGGTACTGCGCCACGCCGATCGACACGCTGATGTTCGGCAGGATCTCGCCGGTCGAGCGGCGCGTGATCGTGCATTCGGCAATCGCGCGCCTGATGCGTTCGGCGAGCTCGGCACATGCGCCAAGATCGGCGTCCGGCAGCACCGCGATCAGCTCCTCGCCGCCATAGCGGGCCGGCAGATCCTGCTCGCGGACTTTCTCGCGCAGCACCTTCGCCATCAGGCGCAGCACCTGGTCGCCGACGCCATGGCCGAAATTGTCGTTGAAGGCCTTGAAGTAGTCGATATCGAGCATCAGCACGCTGAGCGGCTCGCCCCATTCGGCAGTCGTCTGCGCCTTGCGCAGGAATTCGTCGAGGGCCCGCCGGTTCGCCAGCCCCGTCAACATGTCGGTCCGGGCGCGCTGCTCGGACCTCGACAGCGAATCGCGGATCACGTCGAGCTCGCGGGTCTTTTCCGCAAAGCCTGCCTCCAGCCGCGTCGCCCTTGTGGCGGCCCGCGCCAGCTCGTTCATGAGCTGGGCGACCAGCAGCTTTGGATCGACGCCGGCCTTGCCCTGGTCGGCCACCTCGCTGATGACCTGCATCTGCGAATGATTGTCGGCGATCGCGGTCGTCAGAAATTCCTTCGCGGCCCCCATGAGCGCCTGCAGCCGCTCGGAAGTGTCGACCGCGGCGGCACTCGCCTGGGGCGCGACGTAGGTCTCGAACAGGTCCTGATTGGTTCGCGCATCGAAGGGACGATTGTGGTCGATCAGGAGATCGATCGCATTGCGCAGATCGTCATGACTGCCTGCGAAATACTGGAACCAGACCGCGAAATTGGCCGGAGTCGGCGCAATGCGCTGTTCGGCCATGCTCCGCATCGCCCGTCCGGCGATGGACGCGGCATAGTCGTAATCGGGATCGTCGAAGCTGGAATCCATTGCGGTCATGCGGCCTTGTCGGGCCGCAAATTGGCATCGACCCCTTAATCACGCCCCAACGCGGGCCCTCGTAGTTATGCGGAGGCGCGGCCGAAGTTCCAGAACGCGGCAACCCATTGACCCCCTGAGGTCTTCTATGGCCTAGTCCGCCGTCTTGAGACGGCCGAACCCACGAAAACCCAACGATTCCATGACCTCCGAACGCTATAACGCCCGCGACGCCGAACCGCGCTGGCAACGCCTCTGGGACGAGCAGGCGATCTTCGTCTCCAGGAACGACGATCCGCGGCCGAAATATTACGTGCTCGAGATGTTCCCCTACCCTTCCGGGCGCATCCATATCGGCCATGTCCGGAATTACACACTGGGTGACGTGCTGGCCCGCTTCATGCGCGCCAAGGGCTTCAACGTGCTGCATCCGATGGGCTGGGATGCCTTCGGCCTGCCCGCCGAGAACGCCGCGATCGAGCGCAAGGTCGCCCCGAAGGCCTGGACCTACGACAACATCGCCGCGATGAAGAAGCAGCTCCGCTCGATCGGGCTGTCGCTGGACTGGAGCCGCGAGATCGCAACCTGCGATCCCTCCTATTACAAGCACCAGCAGAAGATGTTTCTGGACTTCCTGCGCGCAGGGCTTGCCGAGCGCGAGAAGCGCAAGGTGAACTGGGATCCCGTCGACATGACCGTGCTCGCCAACGAGCAGGTGATCGACGGCCGCGGCTGGCGTTCGGGCGCGGTGGTCGAGCAGCGCGAGATGAACCAGTGGGTCTTCAAGATCACGAAGTACTCGCAGGAACTCTTGAGCGCGCTGGACGGGCTGGACCGCTGGCCCGACAAGGTGCGGCTGATGCAGCGCAACTGGATCGGCCGTTCGGAGGGCCTGCTGGTCCGCTTCGCTCTGGACCCGGCGACGACGCCGGCCGGCGAGAGCGAGCTGAAGATCTTCACGACGCGCCCCGACACGCTGTTCGGCGCGAAATTCATGGCGATCTCGGCAGATCATCCGCTGGCGCAGGCAGCAGCTGCGAAGAACCCTAGGCTCGCGGAGTTCATCGCGGAGATCAAGAAGATCGGTACCGCGCAGGAGATCATCGACACCGCGGAGAAGCAGGGCTTCGACACCGGCATCCGCGCGGTGCATCCGTTCGATCCGTCCTGGAAGCTGCCGGTCTATGTCGCGAACTTCGTGCTGATGGAATACGGCACCGGCGCCATCTTCGGCTGCCCGGCGCACGACCAGCGCGACCTCGACTTCGTCAACAAGTACAATCTCGGCAACACGCCCGTCGTGTGCCCGGAAGGCCAGGATCCCAAGACCTTCGTGATCACCGACACCGCTTATGACGGTGACGGCCGCATGATCAATTCGCGCTTCCTCGACGGCATGACCATCGAGCAGGCCAAGGAAGAGGTGGCGAAGCGTCTCGAGACGGAGCTGCGCGGCAACGCGCCGATCGGCGAGCGTCAGGTGAATTTCCGACTGCGCGACTGGGGAATTTCGCGCCAGCGCTATTGGGGCTGCCCGATTCCAGTCATCCATTGCCCGAAGTGCGATGTGGTGCCGGTGCCGGACGCCGACCTGCCGGTGGTACTGCCGGACGACGCGACCTTCGACAGACCGGGCAACGCGCTGGATCATCATCCGACCTGGAAGCACGTCACCTGCCCCAAATGCGGAGGCAAGGCCCAGCGCGAAACCGACACCATGGACACCTTCGTGGATTCGTCCTGGTACTTTGCGCGCTTCACCGATCCCTGGAACGAGAACGCGCCGACGACGCCTGCGGTCGCCAACCGGATGCTGCCGGTCGACCAGTATATCGGCGGCGTCGAGCACGCGATCCTGCATCTGCTCTACAGCCGCTTCTTCACCCGCGCGATGAAGGCGACCGGGCACATCGCGCTGGACGAGCCGTTCGCCGGCATGTTCACGCAAGGCATGGTGGTGCACGAGACCTACCAGAAGGCCGACGGCACCTATGTGCAGCCGGCCGAGGTGAAGATCGAGGTCGGCGGCAACGGGCGCCGCGCAACGTTGCTCGCCACCGGCGAGGACATCCAGATCGGCCCGATCGAGAAGATGTCGAAGTCGAAGAAGAACACGGTCGACCCCGACGACATCATCGAGACCTACGGCGCCGATGTGGCCCGCTGGTTCATGCTCTCGGACTCCCCGCCCGACCGCGACGTGATCTGGAGCGACGAGCGCGTCCAGGGCGCCTCGCGCTTCGTGCAGCGGCTGTGGCGGCTGGTGAACGATTCCGTCGAACTCGGCAACGGCGCGCCGACGGCCCGGCCGGCCAGCTTCGGCCCGGACGCGACCACCTTGCGCAAGGCCGCGCACGGCGCGCTGGACAAGGTCACAACCGGCATCGAACGGCTGCACTTCAACGTCTGCCTCGCCCATATCCGCGAATTCACCAATACGTTCTCGGAGGTGCTGCAGCGCCCGGGACAGCCCGCAGCCGACCTGGCGCCGGATCTGGCCTGGGCGATCCGGGAGGCCAGCCAGATCCTGGTGCAGTTGTTCTCTCCGATGATGCCGCATTTGGCCGAGGAGTGCTGGCGGGTTCTGGGCCAGAAGGGGCTGGTTTCGGAAGCCGATTGGCCCCAAATCGAACGCGATTTGCTGGTCGAAGACAGCGTGACCCTGGTGGTCCAGGTCAACGGCAAGAAGCGGGGTGAGGTCACAGTTGCAACAGCGGCCCAGAATCCGGAAATCGAGGCTGCCGTTTTGGCCCTCGATGCGGTAAAGCTGGCCCTGGACGGCAAGCCCGTCCGCAAGGTGATCATCGTTCCCAAGAGGATCGTGAATGTTGTCGGCTAGGATCCGTATCGCAGCCCGCTTGCTGGCAGTCGCTGCATTGGCGGCGCTGACGGCAGGCTGCTTCCAGCCGATGTATGCCGAGCGCACCGACGGCACCCCCGGTCTGCGCGAAAGGCTGATGGGCGTCGAGCTACCCCCGATCAGCAAGCCCAATGCTTCGCGCGAGGCCCGCGTCGGCGTCGAAATCCGTAACGCACTGGCCTTCAAGCTTTACGGCACGGCGACGGGCATGCCGCCGACCCACCGGCTGGATATCCGCTTCACCACCAGCCGCTCCTCGCTGATCGTCAGCGCCGCGACCGGACTGCCGACCAGCGAAAATCTCGGCATCGACGCCCAGTACAATCTGATCGACGTCGCGACCGGCAAGTCTGTCATGACCGGCTCGACATTCTCGCGCGTGTCCTATGACATGCCGGGGTCCTATCAGCGCTTCTCGCGCACCCGCGCCGTACGTGATGCCGAGGATCGCGCCGCCAACGAGATCGCCGATAACATCTCCACCCGGCTCGCCTCGTTCTTCACTGCGGGCACCTAGTTTGCTCCCGTCATTCCGGGGCGCCCAAAGGGCGAACCCGGAATCTCGATCTTGAACCTCTGGATTCTCTGGTGCGCAATTGCGCACCGTAGTTCGCGCCACGCGCGCCCCGGAATGACAATCTGGACCATGGTCGCGCTGCGCGGAAAAGAGATCGACGCTTTCCTCGCCCGTCCTGATGCGGGCCGTCCGATCATCCTTCTCTACGGTCCCGATGCCGGCCTCGTGCGCGAGCGCGCCGATGCGCTGATCGCGTCAGCCGTCGACGATCCCAACGATCCGTTCTCGCTGGTCAAGCTCGACGGCGACGAGCTCTCCGCCGAGCCCTCGCGCCTCGTCGACGAAGCCATGACGGTGCCGCTGTTCGGCGGCCGCCGCGCCATCCGCGTTCGCGCCGGCTCGCGCAGCTTTGCCAGCGGCATCGAGACGCTGGCCGAGATGAACGTGAAGGATTGCCGCATTGTGATCGAGGCCGGCGAGCTTCGCCCGGAATCGCCGCTGCGCAAGACTTGCGAGCGCGCCAAGACGGCCGTGGCGATCGGCTGCTATCCCGACACTGAGCGCGATCTGGCCAGGCTGATGGAGGACGAGCTCCGTATCGCGAATTTGCGCATCGCGCAGGACGCCCGCGCGGCGCTGATGTCCTTTCTCGGCGGCGACCGCCAGGCCTCGCGCAACGAGCTGCGCAAGCTGACGCTCTATGCTCACGGCAAGGGCGAGGTCACGCTGGATGACGTCATGGCTGTGGTCGCCGATGCGTCGGAGCTGAAGCTCGATCCGATCGTCGACGGCGCCTTTGCCGGACGGCCCGACATCGTCGAGACCGAGTTCGCCAAGGCCATGATCGCCGGCACCTATCCCGGCGTGATCATATCCGCCGCGCTGCGGCAGGCTGCGTGGCTGCACAAATCCGCGCTCGCGATCGCCGACGGCACGCCGGCCTCCGCCGTGCTCGACGGCGGCTTTCCACGCCTGCATTTTTCGCGAAAGCCCGCGGTCGAAACCGCGCTGCGCAATTTCAGCCCGGCGCGGCTTGCCGCCATCATCGAGCAGCTCGCAACCGCGGCGCTCGACACCCGCAAGCAGTCCACCCTCGCCGCGGCGATAGCCCAGCGCGCACTGATGTCAATCGCCGCGAACGCGAAGCGGCGGGGCTGAGCTCTCTCCGCGTCACTGCGAACGCAACGAAGCAAGGGGCCAAATCCGTCGTCCTGAGGCGCGAGTGGCACGATGCTGCGCATCGTGCCAGAAGCCTCGAAGGATGAAAGGCCGCGCTGCTACAGCCGGGCCGTCGCCCTTCGAGGGCCGCCGAAGAAGCGGCCACTTCAGGATGACGGGTGGAGATCAGTGCCCGCGGCACGGGACAGCGGCGTTACAGCGCGCCCTTGGCGAGCCGCTTCATCACCTCGTCGAGCTGATCGAGGTTGCGGTAGTTGATCTGCACGGAGCCGCCGGGATCACGGTGATTGACGGTGACCTTGAGACCCAGCGCGTCGCTGACGCGCTTTTCGAGGTCGATCGTATCGGGGTCCTTTTCCTTCACGCCGGCGCGCGCCTTCTGCGGCTTGCGCTCGGGCACGCCCTCTTCATGTGCCAGCGCCTCGGCCTGGCGCACGTTGAGCCCCTCCTCGACGATGCGCTTGGCGGCGGCGAGCGGATCCGGCACGCCGATCAGCGCGCGGGCGTGGCCCGCCGTCAATTCGCCGGTCGCGATGTAGGCCTGCACCTCGGCCGGCAGCTTCGTCAGCCGCATCATGTTGGCGACGTGGCTGCGGCTCTTGCCGACGACCTTCGCGATGTCGTCCTGGCTGCGTTTGAACTCGTTGGCGAGCGCGTGATAGCCCTGCGCCTCTTCCATCGGGTTGAGGTCTTCACGCTGCACGTTCTCGATGATCGCGAACTCCAGCGCGTCGCTGTCGCTGATGTCGACCGGAACGATCGGCACGTCATGCAGGCCGGCGAGCTGCGAGGCGCGCCAGCGCCGCTCGCCCGCGATGATCTCGTAGCGATCCTGCGCGCCCTTCACCGGACGCACCACGATCGGCTGGATCACGCCGTGCTGCCTGATGGAGTCGGAGAGCTCCTTGAGCTCGGCCTCCGAAAAGGTACGGCGCGGGTTGCGCGGGTTGGGCTTGATGAACTCGATCGGAACCTTGCGCTGCGCGCGCGGACGATCGACATGCTGAGCCTCGCCGCCGACGTCACCGATCAGACTCGCAAGACCTCGGCCCAGTCGCGAACGCGCTTCGTCGGCCATCGCCAGCTCCCTTGGATTCACGGTGCAGCACTCCAGAACTGAATTTCGAATCGTAGGGTGGGTTAGCGAAGCGTAACCCACCTCCTCTGTTTCCACGGAGATAGACAGTGGTGGGTTACGCCTTCGGCTAACCCACCCTACGCAGCCTCAATGCGTCGTGCGCAACTCGCGCTCGCGCTGGATCACTTCGGTGGCGAGCCGCAAATAGGCTTCGCTGCCGACGCATTTGAGATCATAGACCAGCACCGGCTTGCCGTAGGACGGCGCTTCCGAGATGCGCACGTTGCGCGGGATCATGGTCTTGTAGACCTTCTCGCCCATGAACTGGCGGACGTCGGCGACGACCTGGTTCGAGAGGTTGTTGCGCGAGTCGAACATGGTCAGCACGATGCCGTGGATCGACAGGTTCGGATTGAGCGTCGAACGCACCTGCTCCACCGTCTGCAGCAATTGTGAAAGACCCTCGAGCGCGAAGAACTCGCATTGCAGCGGCACCAGGATCGCGTCGGAGGCCGCCATCGCGTTCACCGTGAGCAGGTTGAGCGAGGGCGGGCAGTCGATCAGCACATAGGTGTAGTCGGCGTCCGGCGAGACGTTGTTGTTGAGCGCGCCGATGGCATCGCGCAGCTTGAAGGCGCGGCCGGGCGTGGTGCCGAGCTCGAGCTCGAGGCCGGAGAGGTCCATGGTCGAGGGCGCGATGTGCAGCCGCGGCACCGCGGTCGAGACCACCGCCTCGCGCAATGCGGCTTCGCCGACCAGCACGTCGTAGGTCGAGCAGGAACGGTTGCGGCGATCGATGCCGAGGCCGGTCGAGGCGTTGCCCTGCGGATCGAGATCGACGATCAGGACGCGCTCGCCGATCGCCGCGAGCGCCGTGCCGAGATTGATCGCTGTGGTTGTCTTCCCCACACCGCCCTTCTGGTTCGCCAGCGCCAGGATGCGCGGGTGGCCATGCGGGACCTCGTTGGCCTCTTGGGCCGGCTGTTCTTGCTGCGGTTCGTCAATCACGCTCATCGCAATTCCCCACTCACCCCTGAACGCCTCACCCGCGTCGTTCGACGGACGTCAGCTCCACGATCCAGCCGTCACCCGTGCGGCTTCGATGGAGCTGAGGTTGAATATTCCAATATTTAGCGGCTTCGGTCAATTCAGCCTCTACATCTTGACCCTTCGGAAACAGCGCCTTTGCGCCCTGGCGCATCAGCGGCTCCGCAAAGCCGATGAGTTGATGTAGCGGAGCCAGTGCGCGTGCGGTGACGCAATCGACGGGGCCGGTGATTCTATCCACATTATCCCCGATCTCAGCGAGATGTACGACTCCCGGAGATGCGGTGACGCGAATCGCTTCGCGCAGGAAGGCCGCCTTCTTGGCGATTCGCTCGACGAGGTGGACGCTCGCGCCGGGCGTCCCGGCCATGGCGCAGGCCAGGACGACACCGGGGAAGCCGCCGCCACTGCCGAGGTCGGCCCAACGTCTTGCGGTCGGTGCGAGATCGA
The DNA here is from genome assembly GCF_016031635.1 of Bradyrhizobium diversitatis. Taxonomy (GTDB): domain Bacteria; phylum Pseudomonadota; class Alphaproteobacteria; order Rhizobiales; family Xanthobacteraceae; genus Bradyrhizobium; species Bradyrhizobium diversitatis. The sequence goes on along the minus strand of NZ_JACEGD010000003.1, from coordinate 110,251 downwards.
TCAGCTGAAGCGAATCGGCGATGTGCCGCGTCCAGAGATGCGGCAAGGTCGAAGGCGCGACCAGATTGGTCTTGGCCTGCCACTCGCGCAGCAGCGCGATGTAGCGATCGAGCCGGGCTTCGGTTTCACGTGAAACGGGAGCAAGCTTGAGCGCCGCGGTCTTGTCGGCTGCAATGATCGCGTCCAGCGATTGATCGTTGGCGCTGGCCTTGTCGATCTTCGGTCGACCCGGTGTCGTGTCGGATGGACGCACGGCGGCGCCTGCTCCGCCTCGTCGCGATAGCGGCCTGTCCCCGCCCGGTCCGCGCTGTTTCACGTGAAACGCCTATGCAATTGCCTTGGAAGTTCTCCGGGCTTCACGGCGCAGATAGGCCGCGAGGATGCCGAGGGCGGCCGGTGTCATCCCATCGATCCGGCCAGCCTGGCCGACGGTGAAGGGCCGGGCCTTCTCCAGCTTGGCCCGGACCTCGTTGGAGAGACCCGGGACCCGCTGGTAATCGATGTCCGAGAGCACCATCCCCTCGTCGCGCCTGAACGCTTCGACGTCGGCGCTCTGGCGCTCCAGATAGACATCGTATTTCGCATCGATCTCGAGATGGGCGGCGATGACCGGATCGATCGCCGCCAGCTCCGGCCAGATCGCGCGGACCTGGCTCCAGCCGATCTCCGGATACGCCATCAGCTCGAAGGCCGACCGGCGCTGGCCATCCCGGTTCAGGGAGAGTCCGTGCTTGATAGCCTCGTTCGGGGTGATGGTCAGGGACTTCGACAGCGTCCGGGCTGCATTCAGAGCATCCATCTTGGCGCGATGATGCCTGATACGGGCACTGCCGACACATCCCAAGGCGATGCCCTTCTCGGTCAGGCGCTGGTCCGCATTGTCAGCCCGCAGCGTCAAACGATATTCGGCCCTGGAGGTGAACATCCGATAGGGCTCGCTGATGCCGCGGGTGACGAGGTCATCGATCATGACGCCGAGATAGCCGTCAGCCCGATCGAACACCATCAGCGCGGCCCCACTGGCGGACAATGCCGCATTCAGCCCAGCCACGATACCCTGCCCGGCGGCCTCTTCATATCCGGTGGTGCCGTTGATCTGCCCGGCCAGGAACAGCCCGCGCAGGCGCTTGGTCTGCAGGGTCGGATCGAGCTCGCGGGGATCGATGTGGTCGTACTCGATGGCATAGCCCGGCCGCACCATCTTCACCCGCTCCAGGCCCGGAATGCTGGCGAGGATCGCAAGCTGGACCTCCTCCGGCAGCGAGGTCGAGATGCCGTTGGGATAGACGGTCGTATCGTCCAGCCCTTCCGGCTCCAGGAAGATCTGATGGCCGTCGCGGTCGCCGAAGCGGACGATCTTGTCCTCGATCGAGGGGCAATAGCGCGGACCCGAGCTCTTGATCTGGCCGGAGTACATCGGAGAGCGATGGACATTGGCGCGGATCACCTCATGGGTCGCGGCCGTGGTCCGGGTGATCCCGCACTGGATCTGCGGGGTCGTGATCCGCTCCGTCAGGACCGAGAACGGCTCCGGCGGCTCGTCCCCGGGCTGCATCTCGACGGCGGACCAGTCGATCGTGGTGCCGTCCAGACGGGGCGGCGTGCCGGTCTTGAGGCGTCCGAGGGTGAAGCCGGAACGCTCGAAGGAGCTTGAAAGGCCCATCGCAGGAGCTTCGCCGACCCGGCCGGCGGGCCAGCTCTTCTCACCGAGATGGATCAGACCGCGGAGGAATGTGCCGGTGGTGACCACAACCGCCCCTGCCCGCAGCTCCCGGCCATCAGCCAGGCGAAGACCTGTGACCCGCCCTTCGGCCACGATCAACTCGTCGGCCTCGCCTTCGATGACGGAAAGGCCCTCGGTCTCCCGGATCGCGGCCTGCATGGCGGCCGCATAGAGCTTCCGGTCCGCCTGGGCTCGCGGACCGCGGACGGCCGGCCCCTTCCGCCGATTGAGAACACGAAACTGGATGCCGCCGGCGTCGCCCACGCGACCCATCAGACCATCGAGAGCATCGATTTCGCGGACCAGGTGACCCTTGCCGAGACCACCGATGGCCGGATTACAGGACATCGCGCCCACAGTCGCGAAGTGGTGCGTCACCAGAGCGGTCGACGCGCCCATCCGCGCCGCCGCAGCAGCAGCCTCACAGCCGGCGTGGCCGCCGCCGATCACGATGACGTCGAAGCTTGCTCGCTCTGTTCGCATGGTCGGACTTCTATCTCAGAGCGGAAAAGGCCGGAAGTGGAAACTCAGGGCCGGACCTGTTTCACGTGACACAGGTGCTGGTGGCCAATGCCGGTTCTCGCGAAACAACCCCATGCACAGTAGAAGAGCGTTGAAGATGCTGTTGTTTCACGACGCCAAAACGAACCATGGGCCGGGGTAGATTGCGCGGATGCTCCTGGGCGATTCATCGAGAAAAGGAGATCAGCACCTCACACCTTATGCGAGCGCGGCGAAAGCTATCTAGAGCATGCCGTGTACGGACGGTTGGTTGCTTCGTCGCAAGGGCTCCTCGCAATGACGGAATCGCGGCCAGCGGCCCTGGCGTCCACCCCTATAAGTGAGCCCCCAGGTCGTGCAATGAGCGAGTGTATTAGAGCCTAACGATCCGCCGGTGTTTCACGTGAAACGGGCCGTAGGAATTCCCCGCCACTGTTTCACGTGAAACACAAGGAATGGAACAAATCCTAGTGCTACAATGAAGAACTAGCCCTACTTTCCAATGCAGAACTTCTGAAAGATAGCCCCGAGGACGTCCTCAACGTCCACCCGACCCAGCAGCCGGCCTAGAGAATAGGCCGCAGCGCGCAGCTCTTCGGCCGCCAGCTCTTCGCCCTCTTCTACAAGCTCCAGACTCCGGCGCAAGCTGTCCGACGCCTGACGCAGCAAATCACGCTGCCGCGCCCGGGTCACCAAGGCGCCTTCCGTTGTCCCGAAGAAGTTGGCGGCAAACATTACGAGGGCCTCGACCAGTTCCGGAATGCCGTCGCCCCGGCTCGCGGAGATCGGGAACTCGCCAGGCGGCACGGGGTCCTCGCGCCCACCGAGATCGATCTTGTTGCGGACGATCCAGACCAAGCCGCCCGGCGAAACAGCACCGTCGCCGGATCTCCGAAGCGAGCGCATGGCTTCCGGGTCGACAGCTTGCCCGCCCTCCACCAACCACAGGACCAGGTCGGCATCCCCGGCTCGCGCACGCGCCCGACGCACGCCCTCCTGCTCCACGGGATCATTGGTCTCGCGAATGCCGGCGGTGTCGATGACAGTGACGGGGTAACCGTCGAGATCGAGCTGCACCTCGATCACGTCGCGCGTGGTGCCGGCATGAGGCGAGACGATCGCGACATCGCGCCGCGCGAGCTGGTTGATCAAGGTCGACTTGCCGACATTCGGCTCGCCCGCGATCGCCACCACCAGCCCGTCGCGCAGACGTTCAGCTTGTCCCTGTGCCGCAAGGACTTTCGAGATTTCGTCATACAGGGCTTGGATTGCCCTGACTGCCGGCGCCATCAATTCGGCCGGCACGTCGCCTTCGTCGGAGAAATCGATGCCCGCTTCGATCAGCGCGGACGCCTCGATGATGCGCTCGCGCCAGTCGCGCGCGCGATCGCCGAGCAGGCCCTGCAACTGGCGCAGCGCCTGGCGCCGTTGCCGGTCGGTGTCGGCATGGATGAGATCGTCGAGACCCTCGGCTTCGGTGAGGTCGAGTTTTCCGTTCTCGAATGCGCGCCGCGTGAACTCGCCCGGCTCCGCCGCGCGCGTATTCGGAATAGTCGAAATATCCGCAAGGAGCGCCGCAAGCACCGCACGTCCGCCATGGACGTGAAACTCGGCGACGTCCTCGCCGGTCGCGCTGGCCGGTCCCGGAAACCAGAGCACCACCGCATCGTCGATCGGCTGGCCCGCGCCGTCACGAAGCAACCGGCGGCTTGCCTGTCGCGGCGCCGGCTGCCGGCCCGCGAGCCTTGTCAGCACCCGGACGGCCTGCGAGCCCGACACGCGCACCACCGCGATCGCGCTGGGCGCCCGGCCGGATGACAGCGCAAAAATGGTCTGGTCTCTCGGATGCATGGCCTATTTGTCCGCCTCCTGGCGAAAAGGCAAACTTCCGATTTCCGCCGGCCAACCGGAGGATTTGCTGCACTAAATTATGTCGCCATACTTATGCTGCAACGCAGCATTATTGCAGCATTTTGCTGCAAAAGTGCCCAACCCGAGAGAACCCAGGCCGAGTCAAATTCCAGCTTTTCTTTGCGATATCAATAAATTAATGACCGCCGCGATCCGGACAGGAAACAACCCTCCATGCTGCAATTACGCTGCAGCAAAGCCGCAAACAAAAGGGCGCCCGAAGGCGCCCTGCAATCCTTTGCTGCACCGCACTCAGGTGTTCATGGAGTCGAAGAACTCCGAGTTGCTCTTGGTCGAGCGCAGCTTGTCGAGCAGGAAGTCGATCGCGTCCATCGTGCCCATCGGATTGAGGATGCGGCGGAGCACGTACATCTTCTTGAGCACCTGCGGATCGGTGATGAGCTCCTCCTTGCGGGTGCCGGAGCGCGAGATGTCGATCGCCGGGAAGGTGCGCTTGTCCGACACCTTGCGGTCCAGGATCAGTTCCGAGTTACCGGTGCCCTTGAACTCTTCGAAGATGACTTCGTCCATGCGGCTGCCGGTATCGACCAGCGCGGTCGCGATGATGGTTAGCGAGCCGCCCTCCTCGATGTTGCGGGCGGCGCCGAAGAACCGCTTCGGGCGCTGCAGCGCGTTGGCGTCGACACCGCCGGTCAGCACCTTGCCCGATGACGGCACCACGGTGTTGTAGGCGCGGCCGAGGCGGGTGATCGAATCGAGCAAGATCACGACGTCGCGGCCGTGCTCAACCAGGCGCTTGGCCTTCTCGATCACCATCTCGGCGACCTGGACGTGGCGCACCGCCGGCTCGTCGAAGGTCGAGGACACGACCTCGCCCTTCACCGAACGTTGCATGTCCGTGACTTCTTCCGGACGCTCGTCGATCAGCAGCACGATCAGATAGCATTCGGGATGATTGTGCGTGATCGAGTGCGCGATGTTCTGCATCAGCACCGTCTTGCCGGTGCGCGGCGGCGCGACAATCAATGCGCGCTGGCCCTTGCCGATCGGCGCGACGATGTCGATCACGCGTGCGGACAGGTCTTTCCGCGTCGGATCGTCGATTTCCATGCGGAAGCGCTGATTCGGAAACAGCGGCGTGAGGTTGTCGAAATTGACTTTGTGCTTGGACTTTTCCGGGTCCTCGAAATTGAGCGTGTTGACCTTCAGCAGCGCGAAATAGCGCTCGCCCTCCTTCGGGCTGCGGATATGGCCTTCGATGGTGTCGCCGGTGCGCAGGCCGAAACGGCGGATCTGCGAGGGCGACACGTAGATGTCGTCGGGGCCCGGCAGATAATTTGCATCGGGCGAGCGGAGGAAGCCGAAGCCGTCGGAGAGCACCTCGACGACGCCTTCGCCGACGATGTCGGTCTCGGCGAGCGAGAGCTGCTTGAGGATGGCGAACAGCAGCTCCTGCTTGCGCATGGTGCTTGCGTTCTCGACCCCGTTCTCTTCCGCGAACGAGACGAGCTCGGCCGGGGTTTTCGACTTGAGGTCCTGGAGTTTAATTTCCCGCATTGGGGTGGTCCTGTGGGGTAGCCTTAAGAAGAGGGGGGTGCGAGGAGGCTCTGAAATGCGGACGCGAGAAGGTAAGGTCCGCAGGACTGGCAAGGTGAGCGCCGGGAGGCTTCAAACCTGATGCGGTATCCGGCTTCTGGAAAGCCCGGACACAACCACATCCGCCTGCGTTGGGTGGGATGTCGACAATATAGAAAATCGCTTCCAGCTCCGCAAGCCGAAGCGCTGAGCGAATCGTCGGCGCGATGCCTAGAACGGCTTCACGATCACCATGATGACGATGAAGATCATCAGAACGGTCGGCACCTCATTGATTATTCGATAGAATTTCTGGCTCCGCGGGCGCCGGTCGGCGGCGAAATCCTTCAGCCAACGGGAAAAAAAGCCGTGGACCGCGGACATCGCCAGGACCAATGCCAGTTTTACGTGCAACCAGGGCGATGCGAACCAATGACCGGACCACGCGAGATAGAGACCGGCCAGCCAGGTCACGATCATGGCCGGGTTGATGATCGCCTTGAGCAACCGGCGTTCCATGACCTTGAACGTTTCCGACTGCTTCGAGCCGATCTCCGCCTCGCAATGATAAACGAACAGCCGCGGCAGATAGAGCATGCCGGCCATCCAGGAGATGACCGCGATCACGTGCAGCGCCTTGATCCACTCGTACATTCCGGCAGCCTTCCGTGTCTTGCCTGACGCGTTTTCTGGACGCTAACGGGATCCATGTCGTTCGAACGCGCCCTGTCTCACCGGACAGTGGATGGAACGAGCTCGGTAAGAATTCATTCATAGATTTGGGTGCACACACATATCCGCGTGCTCGGCTCTTCTAAACCTAAAAATTTTAGAATCTTAAGGTTTGAGTCTTAGTGACCGTGGATTGGACTCACACAATTCCGTCCGCCGCTTCGCACGCGCTTGTTCACATCCATCAACATATCCTGCGCGGCCTTGAGCCATTCGGATAAGCCGCCCGGACTCAAGAGCTTGCGGTTCCCCGTCGGCAGCTTATCAAGAGGGTTATCCGCGCAATCCCGCTCGCCTCGTCGGAGGGTGCCGGACTTGTCCTGACGGGCACTGGTGTGAAGAAAATTGGCCGTTGTCCCGCCCCTGGTGTCGCACATCCCTTTCCAAGGGGTTAAGCTCCACAGAAATCCACAAACCGCCCCGCCCTCATACAAAGAGTTTCTGTGCCGACCTCGAACAATTATTTCCATCTGCATCTGGTCTCGGACTCCACGGGTGAGACGCTCATCACCGTGGCGCGCGCGGTCGCGGCCCAATACGCCAACGTGACGCCCGTCGAGCACGTCTATCCGCTGGTGCGCAGCCAGAAGCAGCTCGACCGTGTGCTCGATGAGATCGAGGAAGCGCCGGGAATCGTACTGTTCACGCTGCTCGAAAAGGATCTCGTCGCGAGGCTCGAGGACAAGTGCAAGCAGATCAACGTTCCAAGCCTGTCGATCATCGGCCCGGTGATGCAGCTGTTCGAAGCCTATCTCGGCGCTGCAACCACCGGACGTGTCGGGGCCCAGCACGTTCTCAACGCGGAATATTTCAAGCGCATCGACGCGTTGAACTACACGATGATTCATGACGATGGTCAGCACGTCGAAGGTCTCGACGAAGCCGACGTGGTCCTGGTCGGCGTATCCCGGACGTCGAAGACGCCGACCTCGATCTATCTCGCCAATCGCGGCATCCGCACCGCCAACGTGCCGCTGGTTCCAGGCATTCCGGTGCCCTCGCAACTGGAGACGCTGACGCGCCCGCTGGTCGTCAGCCTGCACGCGACGCCGGAACGCCTGATCCAGATCCGGCAGAATCGCCTGCTCTCCATGGGCGCTGAATCCGGCAGCGGCAGCGACACCTATACCGACAAGCAATCGGTCACCGAGGAAGTCGCGTTCGCTCGCAAGCTCAGCGCCAAGCACGACTGGCCGCTGCTCGACGTCACGCGCCGCTCGATCGAGGAAACCGCGGCGGCGATCATGAAGCTCTATAGTGATCGCCAGCGCAACCGGCCCTCGGAATAGTTTCCGCCATGGCTCTGTGGCGCGGCACATCTCCGTTGATCCTGGCCTCACAAAGCAGCGCGCGCAAAATGCTGCTGGCCAATGCCGGGCTCGAATTCGAGGCCGTGACGGCCGATATCGACGAGCGCGGCATTCAGGCCGCATCGCGACTCTCAAACCCGCGCGAGATCGCCCTGTTGCTGGCGCGAGAAAAGGCCAGGGCGGTTTCGGCGAGTCATCCAGGAAGCTACGTGATCGGCGCCGATCAGACATTGGCTCTCGGGATGCGTCTCTTCAACAAGCCCGCAGGCCGCGCACAGGCGCTGGCGCAGTTGCGCGATCTCGCCGGCAAGAGCCACGAGCTGAATTCGGCCGTGGCCGTTGCGCGTGACGGCAAGATTGTCTTCGAGGACGTGTCGGTCGCCCGCATGACGATGAGAGAGACGACCGAGGCCGAGCTTTCGGCCTATCTCGCCGCCGCTGGCGATGCCGTCACGACCAGCGTCGGCGCCTATCAGCTCGAAGGCCTCGGCATCCATCTGTTCGAGCGGATCGAGGGCGATCATTTCACCATTCTCGGCCTGCCACTGCTGCCGCTGCTTGCGTTCCTGCGCCGCGAGCGGCTAGTTGCAGTGTGACTGACAGACATGGCTATGGCTTGATGCGGATCCTCGGACTGACCGGCTCGATCGGGATGGGCAAATCCACCACCGCGAAACTATTCGCGGAGGCCGGTGTGCCCGTCTACGATGCGGATGCCGCCGTGCATCAGCTCTATGAAGGCGAAGCGGCTCCCGCGATCGAGGCCGCCTTCCCCGGCACCACCGTCAACGGCAAGGTCGACCGCACAAAACTGTCGGCGCGCGTCGTGCACGATCCTGCCGCGATCAAGCAGCTCGAGCAGATCGTTCATCCGATGCTGGGCGCCTCCCGGCAGAGATTCTTCGCCGACGCCGAGGCCGCCAAGGCGCCGGTCGTGGTGCTGGACATCCCGTTGCTGTTCGAGACCGGCGGCGACAAGCGGGTGGACGCCGTGGTCGTGGTCTCGACGTCGCCGGAGCTCCAGCGCCAGCGGGTGCTGGCGCGCGGCACCATGGACGAAGCCAAGCTCGACGCCATCATCGCCAAGCAGACGCCGGATGCCGAAAAGCGCCGGCGCGCCGATTTCGTGGTGGATACGTCACACGGACTTGAGCCGGTGCGGGCGCAAATCGCGCACATTCTGGCCGAGGTCGTTAAGATGCCGCAGCGGCGAGCCTGATTCGCCGTCTCACACGGCGACCAAGACATGCGCGAAATCGTCCTCGACACCGAAACGACCGGCCTCGATCCGCTCCGCGGCGACCGCCTCGTCGAAATCGGCTGCGTCGAGATCCTCAACCGCATGCCGACGGGGCAGACTTTTCACGTCTACATCAACCCCGAACGGGACATGCCGGCGGAAGCGTTCGCGGTGCACGGATTGTCGTCCGAATTCCTGGCGACGAAACCATTGTTTCACGAGGTCGCCGACGAGTTTCTGGAGTTCATCGGCGACGCCCCGCTGGTGATCCACAACGCCTCGTTCGACATCGGCTTCATCAATGCCGAGCTTGACCGCATCAAGCGCGCCGCAATCCCGCGTGAGCGGTTGGTGGACACACTGCTGCTGGCGCGCCGCAAGCATCCCGGCGTGTCCAACCGGCTCGACGATCTCTGCTCGCGCTATGCGATCGACAATTCACGCCGCACCAAGCACGGCGCGCTGCTGGACGCAGAGCTGCTGGCCGAAGTCTATGTCGATCTGGTCGGGGCGCGACAGTCGCAGCTGTTGCTGGCTTCGGACACCCAGGAGATCCGCGTCAATGCGGGCGGCGATGCGCCGCGGCGGCAGCGCCTGGTGCCGCTGGCGCCGCGGATTTCGGAGGCCGAACGAGAGGCCCATCGGGCCTTCATCGCGACACTCGGCGACAAGGCGATCTGGAACGAGTACCTGCCCGCTCCAGCCGCCGTGGCGGTCGGTCAGGCCTGACCGGCTTGACCTTGAGCGGCCATTTGCCGCTCCATGTTCTGGCGATAGAGACCGACGAAGTCGACCGGATCCAGCATCAGGGGCGGGAACCCGCCGTCGCGCACCGCGGTCGCGATGATCTCGCGGGCAAACGGGAACAACAGGCGCGGGCATTCGATCATGACCAGCGGATGCAGGTTCTCCTTGGGCACGTTGACGATCCGGAACACGCCGGCATAGGCGAGCTCGAACGAGAACATCACCTTGCCTGCGGTCTCGGCCTTGCCCTCGACCGACAACGTTACCTCGAACTCCTGTTCGCTGAGATTGTTGGCGTTGACGTTGATCTGGATGTTGATCTGCGGCGGCTGGCTCTGCTGCTGGAGCGAGCCCGGCGCGTTGGGATTTTCGAACGAGAGGTCCTTGGTATATTGCGCCAGCACGTTGAGCTGGGGAGCCTGGGCCGCCTCGGGAGGGGTGCCGTTACCGTTGGTCATGAAAGTCTCTCCTTACCCGATTGGGGCTGAATTTCGCGGCGGTTGGCTAACATAGGGCCGCCTCGTTCCACAAGGACGAACGGTCCCGGATCGGGAATTCGGAACGCCCCCGTATCCTGGACGTTCGTCCGGCCTTTTCCGCGAAATTGCGCCTTAAATGATTGAAGATGCGCGATTTCCCGGCAGGATCGGGTTTCCCCTTAAGCCTAAAACGCGCTACACTTGCTACTGTGCCAAAAGGCGCCATTGGCCCGGCAAGATTTCGTGCCTACATCCCACGGACCTGACGCGGACCCAAAATGGTGATGTGGACTTGCCGTTTCCGTAGGGAACGGTCTACTGGCCGGATTGATTTTCCCGGCAACGACCCCTGAAAAGACCAGAAAGCGAATACGACGTGGACATCTACACCATCATATTCCTGGCGCTGGCAGTCTTCATCTTTTTGAGGCTGCGTAGCGTGCTGGGGCAGCGCACGGGCAACGAGCGGCCGCCGTTCGATCGCACCGCCGCCCGCAATGCGCTGGGAGGTGCCCAGGACAACAACGTCGTGACCGTGCCGGGCAAGGTGATCGACCAGGCCCCGCTGGCGCCGACGGCCGAGCCGACCCCGCCCTCCGATCGCTGGAAGGGGCTGACCGAGCCCGGCACTGCGCTGGCGCAGGGCCTCGATGCCATCGTCGAGAGGGATTCCACGTTCGACCCGCGCCATTTCATCTCGGGCGCCCGCGGCGCCTACGAGATGATCGTGCTGGCCTTCGCCAATGGCGACCGCCGCGCGCTGCGCGACCTGTTGTCGTCGGATGTCTATGACAGTTTCGATGCCGCGATCAAGGAACGCGAGAAGAACGAGCAGAAGACCGAGACGCGCTTCGTCTCGATCGACAAGGCCGAGCTCGTCGGCGCCGAGATGCGCGACCGCACTGCCCAGCTCACCGTGCGCTTCGTTTCGCAGATGATCTCGGCCACCCGCGACAAGGCCGGCAACATCGTCGACGGCAGCGCCGACACGGTCGCGGACATCACCGACATCTGGACTTTCGCCCGCGACACCTCCTCTCGCGATCCGAACTGGAAGCTGGTTGGCACCGGAAGCGCGAACTAAGGTCTTTCTGAAGAACAGCGCGACGGCGCTTTGCGCGTGTGCCGTCGTGCTCTCGTCGTTTTCGCTCGGTGCCGAGGCGGCGCGGCGCCACCATCGCAGCCATCATCATCACGCCCGGCAATTGCCTGCCGCCCCGCTGCGGGCCTTGCCCTATCCGCAGCTTCCCCTGCCGTTCGAAATTCCCGGCGCTCAATATCTGCCGCTGGCCTGGGCGGACGTGAAGGGTTGGGAAGACGACGACCATCTCGCCGCCTACAAGACCTTCCGCGCCAGCTGCCGGCCGATCAATGCGCAGAACGGCGCGGCCGAATCCAAGGCCTTCGACTCCAAGGCCTTCGAACCCAAGGCCTTGGGCGCCTCGCTGAGCGAGCCTTGCCGCGCTGCCAAGACGCTCGATCTCGCCGACGACGCCAAGGCGAAGACCTTCTTCGAGGAGAACTTCACGCCGCTGCGGATCTCGCGCCTCGGCGAGCCCGACGGTTTCGTCACCGGCTATTACGAACCGGTGCTGGAGGGGTCGCGCACGCAAACCGATGTCTACAACGTGCCGGTCTATCGCCGTCCCTCGAATCTGTTCGTGCGCGGCTACAAGCAGGATTCGGTCAGCCTGCCCAACAAGGGCCCGGTCTATCGCAAGATCGGCCGCCGCAAGCTGGTGCCCTATTACGACCGTGGCGAGATCGAGGACGGCAAGATCGCCGGCCGCGGGCTCGAAATTGCCTGGCTCAAGGATCCGACCGATCTTCTGTTCGCCCAGATCCAGGGCTCGGCACGGATCAAGTTCGAGGACGGCAGCTCGGTTCGGCTCAACTACGACGCCTATAACGGCTATCCCTACACGGCCGTCGGCCGCATCCTGATCGAGCGCGGCATCATCCCGAAAGAGGAGATGTCGATGCAGAAGATCAGGGAGTGGATGGCGCAGAACCCCGACGGCGCCAAGGAGCTGCGCCGCGCGAACCGTGCCTACATCTTCTTCCGCGAGGTCAACCTCTCCGACAAGGACGAGGCGGTGGGCGCGCAAGGCATTCCGCTGACCGCCGGCCGCTCGATCGCGGTCGACAAATCGCTGCATGTCTACGGCACGCCGTTCTTCATCGAGGGCGAGCTGCCGATCGAGTCCGAACGCGCCAAGACGCCGTTCCACCGGCTGATGATCGCGCAGGACACCGGTTCGGCCATCATCGGCCCCGCACGCGCCGATCTGTTTTTCGGCGCCGGCGCGGATGCCGGCCGTGTCTCCGGGCGGCTGCGCCATCCCATGCGTTTCGTGATGCTGGTGCCGAAGAGCCTCGATCCCGGCCCGCGCGCTGCGAAATTGCCGATACCGGATCCCAGGCCTTCGGAGAAGATCGCAAAGCTGTTTCCGCAGACCGTCCCGGCCAAGACGGCAACGCCTGCTGCCGCCGCGCCGCAAGACAAGAACGAAACGGTTGCCATCGCCGGTCCCGTTCCGCTACCGGTGCCGCGTCCCGCGATCGACCCTGCTTCTGAGCCGCGTCGGCCAGTGAAGAATCGCCCTCATCGGCAGCAATGAAACGATCGTCTCGTCCGCCCGTGCTCGAGCCTCGCCCCTCGCCGCGCCGCCGTGCGCTGAGCGATGAAGAGCGCGAGCTGTGGGACCTCGTTTCGAGGCAGGTCAAGCCGCTGAGGAAGCCCCGCGTGCCGAAGGTGCATGCCGCGCCGCGCCCGGAGTCGTCACCCGCCGGTCCGGCCAATCGACCGGCATCATCGCCACGGCCCATCGCTGCCGCGCCGGCGCCGCGCGTGACGAAGCCGTCCATTCCGCCCCTGGCGCCGCTTGGCAAGCGCGAGCGCACAAAGCTCTCGCGCGGCCGCAGCGAGATCGAGGCGCGGCTCGACCTGCACGGCATGACCCAGACGCGCGCCCATCGCGCGCTGACCGGCTTCCTGCACCGCGCCCATCAGGATGGCCTGACTTTCGTGCTCGTCATCACCGGCAAGGGCCGCAGCGGCGGCGAAAGCGGCGTGCTCCGCCGTCAGGTGCCGGAATGGCTCAGCCTGCCGGAATTCCGCGCCTTCGTCGTCGGCTTCGAGACCGCGCATATCGGCCACGGCGGCGAGGGGGCGCTGTATGTGCGGATCAGGCGGGCGAGGGGTTAGCAGTCCCGACGCGTGCGGCTTCTCGTGCCTCTCCCGCAAGCGGGAGAGGGAGCGCACCGTCTAGAACGGCCGGACGATTCCGACGCGTGGGATCAGCGTGAGTATCAAGCCGAAGATGTTGGTCTTCCGATCCTCCGCCGGGATCAGCTCTGTCTCCCGAGCGGCCGGCAGCATTTTCACCGCATGCAGGATCAGGAACATGCAGACCGCCCAGTTCGAGATCCAGCGCGAATAGTCGAACACCATCGCGAATATCACGACATAGGCGAGGCTGATGCCGAACAGCGCTGCGACGACGAGGCGGCGGTGCATCTCGCTCGCGAGCGCGCCGATCAGGCGCGCAAGATAGCGCCCCAGCGGCGTGTGCAGCCAGATTAGCAGTGCAAACACCGGCACGCCGAGAATGTTGTGCGGCAGGCGGCCCCAGGTGTCGGCAATTTCCTTCGCCAGCGGCTGGTACCAGATGTAGGCAAATTGCAGCAGGTCGGTCCGCGACGAATCGGCCATCCGGCTCTTCAGATAGGCCACGAAATCCGCTTCGGGGATCGGCATCGTTCCCCAAAACTGCGCCGCGAAGAACAGCGCGGAGACGACGGCGAGGGCGACGCTACCGAGAGCAATGTTGGTGCGATTGCAGCCATGGGTCAGGTAGTGCCTGATCGCGACGATGGTGATGATCGTCGGCACATACATCAAGAGATGAATGTGATGGATCAGCACGAGAACGATCGAGAACAGCGCGGCCGTGGCAACGAACAGCAGCGAGCCCGCGGGCATCAGCAGCAGGACGATCGCCAGCGCGCAGCCATAGATGTCGAAATGACCGAGCGTGTGCATGAAGTTCTTCAGGAAGAACGGCGAGCCCGCGGTGAAGACGAACAGCGGCAGCGTCCTCGCGGTGATGCCGAAGGTCTTCTGAAACAGCCTCGCGTAAAGCGCTGATGTCACCAGCCACGTCGCCCCGCCGATCGCGAACACAAGCCAGACCGGCACCTTGTCGGTGAAGACGGCGACGACGGCACCGATCAGCGCGCGCTTGATGAAGCCGAAATGATAGTCGACGAGGAGGTGAATATAGGGGACGTAAGGCGGCAGCTGGATCTTGTGAACGAAGACGCCGACGAGGACGGCGGCGTTGATTGCGAGCAGCAGCCGCCAGGGATTTTGCAGGATGTGTACGGTCACGCCGCATCAATAGCGTGACCGCCTCAAATTACAAAATGAACCGGCTCAGATCCGCATTCTTGGCGAGATCCCCGACGTGCTTCTGCACGAAATCCGCATCCACCTTGATCGTCTCGCCGCTGCGGTCGGGGGCGGTGAACGAGATCTCGTCCAGCACCCGCTCCATCACGGTCTGGAGCCGCCGCGCGCCGATGTTCTCGACGGTGGAGTTGACGGCCACCGCGACGTCGGCGAGCGCGTCGATCGCGCCGTCGGTGATGTCGAGTGTCACGCCCTCGGTCTGCATCAGCGCGACATATTGCTTGATCAGCGAGGCCTCGGGCTCGGTCAGGATGCGGCGCATGTCGTCGCGGGTCAGCGCCTGCAATTCGACGCGGATCGGCAGGCGGCCCTGCAATTCCGGCAGCAGGTCGGATGGTTTTGCGACATGGAAAGCGCCGGAGGCGATGAACAGGATGTGGTCGGTCTTGACCGCGCCGTGCTTGGTCGAGACCGTGGTGCCTTCGATCAGCGGCAGGAGATCGCGCTGCACGCCCTCGCGCGAGACGTCGCCACCGACGCGGCCGTCGCGCGCGCAGATCTTGTCGATCTCGTCCAGGAACACGATGCCGTTGTTCTCGACCGCGCTGATCGCCTCCAGCGTCAGCTGCTCGGTGTCCAGCAGCTTGTCGGATTCCTCGTTGACGAGGATCTCGTGCGAGCTCTCCACCGTCAGCCGCCGCGTCTTGCTGCGGCCTCCCAACTTGCCGAAAATGTCGCCGAGCGAGATCGCGCCCATCTGTGCGCCCGGCATGCCCGGGATCTCGAACATCGGCATGCCGCCGCCGGACGATTGCGTCTCGATCTCGATCTCCTTGTCGTTGAGCTCGCCGGCACGCAGCTTCTTGCGGAAGGATTCGCGCGTCGCCGAGCTCGCATTGGCGCCGACCAAGGCATCGAGCACGCGCTCCTCGGCGGCGAGCTGGGCACGCGCCTGCACGTCCTTGCGCTTCTTCTCGCGCACCTGGGCGATCGCGACCTCGACGAGATCGCGCACGATCTGCTCGACGTCGCGGCCGACATAGCCGACCTCGGTGAATTTCGTCGCTTCCACCTTCAGGAACGGCGCGTTCGCGAGCTTGGCGAGCCGTCGCGCGATTTCCGTCTTGCCGACGCCGGTAGGGCCGATCATCAGGATGTTCTTCGGCAGAACCTCCTCCCGCAAGGAGCCGGACAGCTGCTGCCGCCGCCAGCGGTTGCGCAGCGCGATCGAGACGGCGCGCTTGGCGTCGCCCTGGCCGACGATGAAACGGTCGAGTTCGGAAACGATTTCGCGGGGAGAGAAGTCTGTCATGTGTGCTTAGCTAGGGTCAGATGCGGGCCGGGACAAGCCGCATTTCAGGTCAGATGATCGGCGGCCCCGATTGCCATTGTTTCACCGCCTCGATCGGGTGGATCAGCATCAGGATGTTGAGCGTCAGATTGTCGCGAATGTGAAGCGCCAGCACGATCTCGAAGGCGATGCCGAGCAGGACGGTCGCTGTGACCGGCAGCACGCGTGCGGCCAGGAACCCCAGGATCATGGCCAGATTGTCCGAGACCGAATTGACGATGCTGTCGCCGTAATAATCCAGCGAGATCGTGCCGGCGCGGTAGCGCTCGATGATGAACGGTGAGTTCTCGACGATCTCCCAGGCGCCCTCGATCAGCATGGCGACGATCAGCCGGGCCGGCCAGGACAAACTTCGAAAAGACAAGGGCAGGAACGGCAGCCGTGCGAACAGCAGCCAGGTCAGGCCGTAGAACAGGAAGCCGTGCAGCACGTGCGAAAAGCTGTACCAGTCGGCGATCTGCTGGGAATTCTCCGAGCTGTTCACCACTCCGTGCCAGAGCTTGATGGTGCCGCAGGTGCAGATCGGCACGCGCCCCATTGCGAGCAGGATCGAGGCCTGCAGCGCCAGCAGCAGCAGCGCAATGCCGACCCAGGCGAGCGGCGGAAATGCGGTCTTGGCAGTGAGGGTCTTGGAGGTGGGGGTCACGGCGAACGTCATGGGTCTCGGATCATCAGGAGGGCCGGACCATCGGGCGTGACGATGACATGCTGCGGCACGAATCCGGCCTTTTCATAGGCACGGATCGCACGGGTGTTGGCGGGACTCGGATCAATCACGATGCGCGGCACGCCGCGCGCGAAGAGTTCGTCGGTGAACGCGCGGATGAAAGCGGAGCCGTGGCCGCATCCGAGCATGTCTGCCTCGCCGATGAACTGATCGAGGCCGCGTGTGCCCATCGGCTGCGGACCGAAGCCGAGGTGCCATTCGCCGAGCTGGTAGCACTGCAGATACGCCAAGGGTCGCCCGTCCTTGCTGACGATGAACTGCGCGAGGTCGGGATGATCGAGGTCGCCGCCGACGAATTCAAGCGTCTCCGGATCATGCCACCATTCGGCGACATGCGGTGCGTCCAGCCACCGCCGGATCAGCGGCATGTCGGCCGTGGTCATCGGGCGGAAGGTGCAGGCATGCGCCATGGCCTAACCGCTTGCCAGGCTTTCGATCGTCACATTCCGGTTGGTGTAGACGCAGATGTCGGCGGCGATGTCGAGGGAGCGGCGGACGATGGTCTCGGCGTCCTTGTCGGTGTCGAGCAGGGCCCGTGCCGCCGCAAGGGCATAGTTGCCGCCGGAGCCGATCGCCATCACGCCGGCCTCGGGCTCGAGCACGTCGCCGGTGCCCGTCAGCACCAGGGAGACGTCCTTGTCGGCGACGATCATCATGGCCTCCAGCCGCCGCAAGTACCGGTCGGTGCGCCAGTCCTTGGCGAGCTCGACCGCGGCCCGGGTCAGCTGTCCCGGATATTGCTCGAGTTTGGCTTCCAGCCGCTCGAACAGCGTGAAGGCGTCGGCGGTCGCGCCGGCAAAGCCCCCGATCACGTCGCCCTTGCCGAGTTTGCGGACCTTCCTGGCATTGGACTTGATTACGGTCTGGCCGATCGAGACCTGGCCGTCGCCGCCGACCACCACCTTGCCGCCCTTGCGGACCGTCAAGATCGTGGTGCCGTGCCAGACCGGCGAGCTGTTCTGGGAAGCCTGCATGGATGATCCTCGTTGTCCGGCCTGATTTAGGCGGTCGGGGCAAAGGGCACAACCTGGGCACAACGGGCCGTTCCGGCCCTAGATTTCGCTCACCATAGGCGGAAGTGCCGGCCTGCCGGAGCGTTCCCGCAGTAGCGAAGCCGTCATTTGGCTGTTAAAAGACCGCCGTTTTCGGGCAAACCATAGCGAAAGCTCTCAATGCGCACCGCGACGATCAAGCGCAAGACCAAGGAAACCGACATCGAGGTCTCCGTGAACCTCGATGGATCAGGCGCGTCCAATATCGCGACCGGCATCGGCTTTTTCGACCATATGCTCGATCTCCTCGCCCGCCATTCCCGCATCGACCTCACGGTCAAGGCGGTGGGCGATCTGCACATTGACCATCACCATACCACCGAAGACACCGGCATCGCGCTCGGCCAGGCGGTCAGGCAGGCGCTCGGCAACATGGCGGGCATCACCCGCTATGCCGGCGTGCACATGCCCATGGACGAGACGCTCTCGCGCGTGGTGATCGACATCTCGGGCCGCCCGTTCCTGGTGTTCAAGGTCGATTTCCCCCGCGACAAGATCGGCGAGTTCGACACCGAGCTGGTGCGCGAGTGGTTCCAGGCCTTCGCCATCAACGCCGGCGTGACTCTCCACGTTGAGACCCTATATGGCGATAACAGCCACCATATCGCCGAGTCCTGCTTCAAGGGTCTGGCGCGGGCGCTGCGGGCGGCGGTCGCGATCGATCCGAAGGCGGCGGGCGAAATCCCGTCCACCAAGGGTTCGCTCGGCGGCTGACATCTTCGTCTCGGCGGCAAAACGCGGCCGGCGGCATCACTGAATTCAGAGAACGGGGCATCACCATGCCTGTCTACACAGTCCACGCTCCCTTTCCTGGCGGAGCCGATCTGCGCGCGACCGACAAGTTCGTTTTCGTGCGCGACGGCTTCCATTTCTGGGCGATGATCTTCGGTCCGTTCTGGCTGCTGTGGAATCGGCTGTGGCTGGCGCTGATCGGCTGGGTGCTTTTCACGGTCGCGTTCAGCGCGGGGCTGTCCAGCCTCGGTGTCGGCCGCAGTTCGGTCGTCTTTGCCAATCTCATCATCGCGCTGCTGATGGGTTTCGAAGCCTCGAGCCTGCGCCGCTGGACCTTGTCGCGCGGCAAATGGCGACAGCTCGACGTGGTGGTTGCCGACAACGGCGACACCGCCGAGCGCCGCTTCTTCGAGCGCTGGAGCCAGAAGCAGCACGGCATCGTCAACGATCAATGGGTCATCGATCGCGGCGGTCCGCCGCCCACCCGCAACACGCAGGGTCAGTCGTTTTCGAACCCGCCGCCAATTCCGGCCGGCGGCATCATTGGATTGTTTCCAGAACCGGGAGGGTCAAGATGAGCGTCGCCATCATCGATTACGGTTCCGGCAATCTGCATTCCGCCGCCAAGGCGTTCGAGCGCGCCGCGCGCAGCCTGGAGAGCCCGCAAAAGGTCTTCGTCACCAGCGATCCGGACCAGGCTTACGAGGCTGACCGCCTGGTGCTGCCGGGCGTCGGTGCCTTCGCCGATTGCCGGCGCGGCCTTGATGCCGTCAACGGCATGGTCGAGGCGATCACCGAGGCGGTGCGGGTCAAGGCGCGGCCCTTTTTCGGCATCTGCGTCGGCATGCAGCTGATGGCCAGCCGCGGCAAGGAACATGTCATCACCGAAGGCCTGAACTGGATCGGCGGTGACGTCGAGAAGATCACGCCGCGCGACGAGAGCCTGAAGATCCCGCACATGGGCTGGAATACGCTCGAGGTGCTCAGGGAGCATCCGGTGCTGGACAAGCTGCCGCTCGGCCCGAAGGGCCAGCACGCTTATTTCGTGCACTCCTATCACCTCAACCCCGCCAGCGAGGCGGACGTGCTCGCGCGCGCCGATTACGGCGGGCCCGTCACCGCGATCGTGGCGAAGGACACCGCGATCGGAACGCAATTCCACCCCGAGAAGAGCCAGCGCTTCGGGCTGGCCCTGATCTCGAACTTCCTGCGATGGAAGCCGTGATGGATTCGACGGCTTTCACCTCGTCATTGCGAGCGCAGCGAAGCAATCCAGCGTCTTTCCGCGGCGGCAGTCTGGATTGCTTCGCTGCGCTCGCAATGACGGAGTGCATAGCTGACAGGCCCGTTCCCATGATGGGGACGGGAGCAGGTGCGACATGATCCTCTTTCCCGCGATCGACCTCAAGAACGGCCAGTGCGTGCGCCTCGAGCAAGGCGACATGGCGCGCGCGACCGTGTTCAAC
This sequence comes from Bradyrhizobium diversitatis, assembly GCF_016031635.1. Classification (GTDB taxonomy): domain Bacteria; phylum Pseudomonadota; class Alphaproteobacteria; order Rhizobiales; family Xanthobacteraceae; genus Bradyrhizobium; species Bradyrhizobium diversitatis. The sequence continues at coordinate 90,330 of NZ_JACEGD010000003.1, read as the reverse complement.
CTCAATCCGGCCGCGCAGGCGCAGAGCTTTGCCGAGCAGGGCTTCGAATATCTCCACGTCGTCGACCTCGACGGCGCCTTCGCCGGCAAGCCGGTGAACGCGCAGGCTGTCGAGGCGATGCTGAAGACGATCAAGATCCCGGTGCAGCTCGGCGGCGGCATTCGCGATCTCAAGACCGTCGAAGCCTGGCTCGACAAGGGCATCACCCGCGTCATCATCGGCACCGCCGCGGTGCGCGACCCTGAACTGGTGAAGTCTGCGGCGAAGAAGTTTCCCGGCCGCGTCGCCGTGGGCCTCGATGCCCGCGACGGCAAGGTCGCGGTCGAAGGCTGGGCCGAGACCTCTGAGGTCACGGTGCTCGAGATCGCAAAGCGTTTCGAGGATGCCGGCGTCGCCGCCATCATCTTCACCGACATCGCGCGCGACGGCCTGCTGAAGGGTCTGAACCTGGAGGCGACCATTGCGCTCGCCGAGGCCATCTCTATTCCCGTGATCGCCTCCGGCGGCCTCGCCTCGATCGAGGACGTCAAGGCGATGCTGACGCCGCGCGCCAAGAAGCTCGCCGGCGCGATCGCCGGCCGCGCGCTCTACGACGGCCGGCTCGACCCCGCCGCCGCCCTCGCCTTGATCCGCAGCGCGCGCACTTAGGAGACATCGGATGTTCAAGGTGCGCGTGATCCCCTGCCTCGACGTCAAGGACGGTCGCGTCGTCAAGGGCGTCAACTTCGTCGATCTGCGCGATGCCGGCGATCCCGTCGAAGCCGCGATCGCCTATGATGCCGCCGGCGCCGACGAGCTCACCTTCCTCGACATCACCGCGACCCATGAGAACCGCGGCATCATGCTGGACGTGGTCCGGCGCACGGCGGAGGCCTGCTTCATGCCCGTCACCGTCGGCGGCGGCGTGCGCGAGGTCAACGACATCAAGACGCTGCTGCGCGCCGGTGCCGACAAGGTCTCGATCAACAGCGCCGCCGTGGCGCGGCGCGAGTTCGTCAAGGAAGCTGCTGAAAAATTCGGCGAGCAGTGCGTGGTGGTCGCGATCGACGCCAAGCGCGTCAAGCGCCCGGGCGGTGACCGCTGGGAGATCTTTACCCATGGCGGGCGCAACTCGACCGGCATCGACGCGATCGAATATGCCCAGGAAGTGGTCTCGCTCGGCGCCGGTGAGATCCTGCTCACCTCGATGGATCGCGACGGCACCCGGCAGGGGTTCGACATTCCGCTGACCCGTGCGATCGCCGACAGTATTCCCGTTCCCGTGATCGCCTCCGGCGGCGTCGGCAATCTCGACCATCTCGTCGACGGTATCCGCGACGGGCACGCCACGGCCGTGCTGGCCGCCTCGATCTTCCATTTCGGGGAATTCACCATCCGCGAAGCCAAGGAGCACATGGCGCGGCGGGGACTCCCCATGCGCCTGGATGCCTGACGACTCCTGTACTCAAGAATGCTAGATTGGCGGATGGCCGCCGTGGCCCTGTGCGTTTCCGAGTAAGTCCGATGCCGCGTTTCACGATCCATGATCTGGCCGAGACCATCGATGCCCGCGCGGCCTCGGGTGGCGAAGCCTCCTATACCCGCAAGCTCCTCGACAAGGGCGCCGAGCATTGCGCCAAGAAGTTCGGCGAGGAAGCAGTCGAAACCGTAATCGCTGCAGTCGAAAACGATCGCGCGCATCTGATCGCTGAAAGCGCCGACCTGCTCTATCATTTCCTTGTGCTGCTCAAGGTACGCGGCGTAAAGCTGGAGGAGGTCGAAGCCGCGCTGGACAAGCGTACGAATATGTCAGGGTTGGAAGAAAAGGCGTCGCGCAAGAGCGGCAGCTAGCCGAAGTGGAGAGGTCGCGTTATGGATATCCGCGCACCCGAGCAGCAGTATAATCCGTACCGCGTCTATACGCGCGAGCAGTGGGCGCGCCTCCGCGACGATACGCCGATGACGCTGGAGCCGGGTGAATTCGACCGGCTGCGCTCACTGCACGACCGCCTCGATCTCCAGGAAGTCGAGGACATTTATCTTCCGCTGTCGCGCCTGTTGTCGATCTATGTCGACGCCATGCAGCGCCTGTATTACGCAGAGCGCCAGTTCCTCAACATCAGGGATCGCAAGGTCCCCTACATCATTGGCGTCGCCGGCTCGGTTGCGGTCGGGAAATCCACCACGGCACGCGTTCTTCAGGCCCTGCTGGCGCGCTGGTCGCCGCGGCCGAAGGTCGAGCTGATCACCACCGACGGATTCCTCTATCCCAACGCAGTGCTCGAGCGGCACGGCATGATGCAGAAGAAGGGTTTTCCGGAAAGCTACGATCTGCCCCTGCTGCTCAGCTTCCTCTCCGACATCAAGGCCGGCCGCCGCCACGTGCGCGCGCCGGTCTATTCGCATCTGACCTACGACATCGTGCCGAACCAGTGGGCCGAGATCGACCAGCCCGACATCCTGATCGTCGAGGGCGTCAACGTGCTGCAAACCGGCAAGCTGCCGCGTGACGGCAAGGCAGTGCCTGTTGTCTCCGACTTCTTCGATTTCTCGGTCTACATCGATGCCGACGAGGCGGCACTGCGGCAATGGTACATCAAGCGCTTCCTGGCGCTGCGCGACACCGCATTCACCAATCCAAGATCCTACTTCAACCGCTACGCGTTGCTGTCGGACGAGGAAGCCACCGCCACCGCGATCGCGATCTGGGAACGCACCAACCTCGCCAATCTCGAGGACAACATCCTGCCGACCCGTCCCCGGGCGACGCTGATCCTGAAGAAGGGCGCCGACCATACGGTGGAGAGCGTGGCGCTCAGGCGGCTGTGATCGCGTGCGAGCGGCAAATATCGAGCTCAGTATCTTTTGATGCAGACTAACTAGGGGTATTGGGTTATGGCCTTCGAACACGCGAGGGGGCCATGGTTGATCGTCTCAGAAGCGCTGCGGAACAGCTCGAAGCGCCAATATGCCCGGACTGCCACATTGAGATGAAGTGGTATCGCTCGGAGCTGCTTGCAGACGAGCCGGTCCCGGTCATCGCACATCTCTTCGCCTGCCCCCATTGCAAGCGCGTAGCCCAAACCGAGACGATCTTCAGGGGGAGCGAAGGTCCGCCCGGCCGACTTTCGGCCCCCCGTTTCCGCGCTTACGCCGCATAGCAGTCGTTGCGCCAGAGGGTCTCGGGCCTGCGCGGGTGGCCGGCGGGCGCGCGTAGTGGAGTGCGTGCCACGGGCGCGGGATAATCGTAACATTTATTGGAACCAGTATCCTGCCAATCCGTTGATTGGGCCCGTCGCTCGCCCCGCAGCCTGAGGATCCGTATGAGCCAAACGCCGCTTGACGAGCTCGATGACGGCCGTCGTCTCGAGCTCCTGGTCAACGCGATCGTGGACTACGCGATCTTCATGCTCGATACCGACGGCACCGTGCGGAGCTGGAACTCGGGGGCCGAGCGTCTCAAGGGCTATTCTGCCCGGGACATCATCGGCACGTCGTTTTCGGTGTTCTACACGCCTGAGGATCGGGCGGCGGGCCTGCCAGCGAGGGCGCTGGCGACAGCGCGCGAGACCGGGCGCTTCAATTCCGAGGGCTGGCGCGTGCGCAAGGACGGCAGCCGGTTCTGGGCGCTCGTCGTCCTCGACTCCATCAAGGACGAGCAGGGCCGCCTGATCGGCTTTGCCAAGGTGACGCGGGACATCACCGAACGGCAGCAGGCGCACACGGAGCTGCTCGAGAGCGAGCGGCGGTACCGTCGGCTGATCGAGGCCGTGATCGACTATGCCATCTTCCAGCTCGATCCCGAGGGCAACGTCGCCACCTGGAATCCCGGGGCCCAGCGCATCAAGGGCTATGCTCCACTGGACATCATCGGCCAGCATTTCAGCCGATTCTACACGCCGGAAGACGTCGCAAGCGGAGTTCCCAAGCGGGCGTTGGAAGAAGCGCGCGAGCACGGCCGCTTCGAGGCGGAAGGCTGGCGCATGCGAAAGGACGGAACGCGCTTCTGGGCGTCGGTCATCATCGATCGGATCGTCGGCGAGGCCGGCGAGATCATCGGATTTGCCAAGGTCACGCGCGATCTCACCGAGCGCAAGCGTGCGCAGGACGAGCTCAAGCAGGTCCAGGAGCAGTTGATCGCGTCCCAGAAGCTCGAGGCCGTCGGGCAGCTCAGCGGCGGCATCGCGCACGACTTCAACAACCTGCTGATGATCGTGCTGGGCAACATCGAGACCGCCGAGCGCAACGCCCGTCAGCTCGCCGGAACAGCCAACCTCCAGCGTGCTCTGAGCCATGCCAAGCGAGGCGCCCAGCGCGCGGCAGCGCTCACCAGCCGGCTTCTCGCCTTCTCGCGCCGGCAGGCGCTCGATCCCAAGCCGATCAACGTCAACAACTTCCTCAGCAACATGCAGGACTTCCTGCAGCGAACGCTCGGCGAGCGCATCGAGGTCGAAACCGTCGGCAGCGCGGGACTCTGGCAGATCGAAGCCGACGCCAACCATCTGGAGTCCGCCATCATCAATCTCGCGATCAATGCGCGCGACGCCATGCCCGACGGCGGCAAGCTCACGGTGGAGGCCGTGAATGTCTCGGCTGACGATGATTACAGCCGTGTCAATCCGGAGCTGTCGCCCGGCCAGTACGTCGTGGTTTGCGTGACCGACACCGGAAGCGGAATGTCGAGCGAGGTGCTCGATCACGCCTTCGAGCCCTTCTTCACGACAAAAGAGCCGGGGCACGGGACCGGGCTCGGTCTCAGCCAGGTCTATGGGTTCGTCAAGCAATCCGGCGGCCATGTGAAGATCTACAGCGAGGTCGGCCACGGCACGAGCATCAAGATGTATTTCCCGCGCTACCTCGGCACACGCCAGGCGCCCGTCAACGAGCCCGAGGACGTGCTGCCGGAAGGCGAGAAGATCGAGACCATTCTCGTCGTCGAGGATGATTCCGATCTCCGGACCTATGTATGCGACGTCCTGCGCGACCTGAACTATCGCATCCTGGCTGCACCGAGCGCCCAGGGAGCCCTGACCATCCTCCTCCAGGAGGAGCCGAAAGTGAATCTGCTTCTGACCGATGTCGTGATGCCCGGGATCAACGGTCGTGAGCTCGGCAGGCGGGCGCAGCAGATACGGCCGGGACTGAAGGTTCTCTACATGACCGGATATTCAAGGAACGCCGTCGTTCACCAGGGCCGCCTGGATGAAGGCGTCGATATTCTCGAGAAGCCGGTCTCGCAGGCGAAGCTGGCGCTTCGTGTGCGTGAGATCCTGGACCGGCCGGTCAAGGAATGAAGCTTACTCAATGAAGCTTACTTGCGGGCCTCCTGTCGCGCTTTCGAGCTCATGAAGATTTGCCACGCCGTCAGAAACATCGCGGCAACGAGCGGGCCGATGACGAAGCCGTTCGCTCCGAAGCTCGCAAGTCCGCCCAAGGTGGCAAGCAGCACGACGTAGCTCGGCATCTGGATCGACTGGCCGACCAGGATCGGGCGGAGGAAATTGTCCGCAAGGCCAATCACGAAAGTGCCGAAAGCGAGCAGAATGAGACCCTTCGTCACGGCGCCTGACACGAGCAAATAGAGTGCGACCGGAACCCAGATCAGGGCGGAGCCCAGCACGGGCAGGAGCGAGACCAGCGCCATGAGCGCGCCCGCCAGCAGCGGCGCAGTCAAGCCGAGCAGCCAGAAGATGAGCCCGCCAAGCGCCCCCTGTATCAGCGCGACGAGAACGATCCCCTTGATCGTTCCGCGAACCGCGAGGGTGAACGCATCGAGGATCTCGGCGGTCTGGCTCGGACGCAGCGGGAGTGCGTCGCGCATGCGTGCGCTCAGGTCTTCGCCGTCGCGCAGCAGGAAGAACAGCAGGTACAGCATCACGAGCAGGCTTGCGACGAACTCCAGCGTCAACTGGCCGATGTTGAGCGCATGTCCGGCCAGCTGTTGGCCGGCTGGGACGACCAGACCCGACAGGCGTTCCTTCAGGGCCGAAAGATCCATGCGGGCCAGGCGGTCTGACAGCGAAGCAGCCCAGCCAGGCAGTGCGGATCGCAATTGCTCCAGGGGATGAGCGAAACTGATCTCTCCGCTCTGAACGCGCTGATACAGCTCCCCGCCCTGGTCGACGAGCGAAGCGATGACGACCGCCACCGGGATCAGGACCATGACGATCACGACGACGACAGTGAACAATGCGGCAAGGTTGTGCTTGCCCGGGAGGGTTTTCAGGGCGCGCCGATAGAGGGGTGCGAAGATGATGGCCAGCAGGATGGCCCACAACAATGCGCCGGAGAATGGCCAAAGCACCCACCCGAACGCAACGGAGATCGCGGCAAGCAAGATGAGGAATGAGCGGTCTTCTGATGTTCTCACGTCGTCGCCAGCCTTTCGGTCGCTCGTCACAGGACCTCCGTACCACAACATCGTGGCGGAGCGGCAAGTCACGGCTGGATGCCAGGCCCCTCACCTGCCTGCTCTCGCGTTCCAGTCCGCAAGCTTGATGCGCCCCGCGAAGGTGGCGGGGCCGGAGCCGTTGGCCTTGTAGACGAAGGCTTCGCCTTCCTGCACGTCGCCGGCTTCCTTGCCGAAGGCATCGGCGATGTTCGTCTTGTGGGTGACCAGGAACGTGTTGGTGCCTGGCTTCGGCGGCGCATCGACGAGCAGGCGCACGGCCTGCCCGGCCTTTGCATTGGCACCGGTCGGGTTTGCCATTCCCGATGCGCTGGCATTGCTGCTGTCCGTGAGCGCATCGACCGGCTTGACCTCGCGGCCGGAGATCAACCTGCCGGCCTCGACCGCGCGGTTCAGCCTGCTGGTGTAGACATCGCCGATCGGGATCGCCTGCTCCCTGATCGCCGTCCCGATCTGGCGCGCCATGTCCCTGCCCTTGTCGCTGAGCTGACGCTGGGCGCTCATGTCGTCGAACTTGAACGGGTAGACGTCCTTCTGGCTGTCGTCGGTCGCGGTGTGCCGGAAGATCAGGACGTAACCGCCTTGCTTGAGCGACGAGATGAGGTCCGGCGTATCGGCTGCGACATGCCGGGAGATTCCAGCGAGGAGCGCAATAAGCGCGAGGCGGCAAAGCACGTTCATGCGCAAATCCTCTTTTGCAAATGCCCCCGGAGGATGGTGACGCGCAACGCGCTCGATTTCAATTAGCGATTGCCGGCGGGGATCGGGTTCCCGTGATCCGGGACTGCCAGATGCCGCGATGCGGCCAGCCCGGCCAGCGCCTCGTCCAGCTTCTCGCGGTCGAGCGGCTTGATCAGAAATCCGTTCATGCCCGCCTCGAAGCAGGCATGGCGGTCCTCCGCCAGCGTGTTGGCGGTGAGCGCCAGGATCGGGGTGTGCCGACCGCCCAAGTGACTACCCAAGCCGGCCTCATGCGCGCGGATGCGTTTTGTCGCCTCGATGCCGTCGAGCTGCGGCATCTGAATGTCCATCAGCACGAGATCGTAGGGCGTGCCGGCGGATGAGGCGGCGAGCCAGGATTCCAGCGCGGCCTCGCCATGGACGGCGATGACGACGCGGTGACCGAGCTTGGTCAGCAGCGAGCGCATCAGCAATGCGTTGATCTCGTTGTCTTCGGCGACGAGGATCGACAGGCTCTTCGCCAGCGCTGTACCGGTGGATGCGGCCGGCGGCTCCGGCGCGAGATCGGGCGAGGCGACCTCCGGCGTCAGGGCGAGGCGGGCGGCGAGCGATGCGGCTCGCAGCGGCTTCATCAGAAAGCCGGTGAAGGCCGGCGACAGCTTCTCGTGGCGCGAGCTCGACGTCAGCAGCACGAGGCGCTGCGAGGCATGCGCGCGGGCCGCGTCACCCAGATGGTCGGCAATGGCAGGGCCGATCGCGCGATCGATCAGCACCGCGTGCCATGAGCGTTCCGGCAGCAGTGCTTCGGCGACCGCCGCATCCGCAACCAGGCAGGTCTGGCCGCCCCAGCGCGCAAGGCGCCGCGCGATCAACGAGGCCTCGATGCCGTCGGCGACGAGGAGCATCGACTTGCCGGTGAGGTCGGGACTCGGAAATGCAGTCTGTCCGGCGCCGGCCTGCGACGGCGGAAGCGGCACCGCGACCTCGAAGGTCGAGCCCCTGCCCGGCTCGCTCGTGAGCGTGATCCGGCCGCCCATGCGCTTGACGATGCGTTCGCTGATGGCAAGGCCGAGCCCGGTGCCGCCATAGGTGCGGGCAATGCGCTGGTCGGCCTGCTCGAATTCGCGAAATATGCGCTGCTGGGCTTCGGCTGCGATGCCGATGCCGGTATCGCGGACCAGGAAGCTGATCTCGTTCGGCCAGATGCCGGGCTCGACGATCAGCGCAACGCCGCCGCCCGTGGTGAACTTGATGGCGTTGCCGGCGAGGTTGAGCAGCACCTGGCGCAGCCGCGCGGCGTCGCCGATCACCTCGATCGGCAGGCGCTCGTCGACATAGGCGGCGATCTCGAGCGTCTTCGCTTGCGCGCGCGGCGCGAGCAGCTCGGTGATCTCCTCGACCAGGGTCGAGAGCGCGAAGGGACGTTGATCGAGGTCGAGCTTGCCGGCCTCGATCTTGGAATAGTCCAGCAATTCCTCGATCAGCGCCATCAAGGCTTCGCCCGAGGTCTTCACCGCCCTGGCATAGGTCGCCTGCTCCGGCGTCAGATTGGTGTCGAGCAGGAGGCCGCCCATGCCGATGATGCCGTTGAGCGGCGTGCGGATCTCGTGCGAGGCCATCGCGAGGAAGCGCGACTTGGCGCGGTTGGCGGCATCGGCCTGGTCCCGCGCATCGGACAGCGCGCGTTCGGTCTCGGTGCGGTCGGTGACGTCGCGTCCCACGCTCTGCAGTTCGGCGGGCTGTCCGGCGTCGAGCCGGACATAGCCCTCGCGCCAGGCGATCCAGCGCGCGCCGAGCGGGGTTGCGATCTTCTGGTCGTGGATGCGCGTACCGTTGCTCTCGCGGGCGCTGTCGCCCTGCTCCAGCACGTCGAAATCGAAGTGCGTGCCGACAAGTGCGCCGCGCGCCCGTCCTGCCAGCGCGCAATAGGCCTCGTTGGCAAAGGTGATGCGGCCGTCCGTGTCGCGCAGCACGATGAGGTCGCCCTGCTGCTCGAACAGGCTGCGGGCGCGTTCTTCCGCTTCCTTCAGCTCCCAATTGCGGTCGATCAGGGCCTCATTGTGGGCGGCGAGCGTGCGCAGCCGCCTGTCGACGAAGCGCAGGCGCATGCTCAGCGTCGCAAGGCCGAGGCAGGCGAGCGCGAACAGGAAGCTCGCGCCGATCGCAAAGGCGTGGGGATCGTAGGCGGAATTCTCCGAGCGGCTGCCGGACACGAAACCATAGGCGCCGCCGAAGGTCGCCGAGAAGATCATGAAGGAGCGGATCGCGAAGGCAATGCGGGGGTGCTGCCGCTTGAAGCGGCGCATGCGCACCTTGATCCGGAACGTCCGACCCATCGCCACCGACCCGACTCTCTTGCTCGAAACCTGTGATCGCCGGCTGCCAAGATGTCGCGCCGACCTTGCGAACAGTTTGCGGCCTGGGCCCCGCCTTCCGACAGGGTTGACGGGATGTTAACGGCTCAGAGCGAGGCGGCCTGGAGCTGGCGGTGGCCGCCGCGGGCGCCGACGATCAGCGCCGCCGCCTCGCGCTGCGAGAAGGTCTTCGAGCGCACATAGATACGGTAATCCGCCGGTCCTTCGCTGGAGAGATAGACCACCGGCCCGCCGTCGACGGGCTGTGCGGCAATCGAGATCAGCCGTGTCGAGGGGGTGAGCTCGCAGGAGTCCGGCTCGGAGCCGAGGCCGTCGTCCACCACGGTGAAGTCCGCGGCGTCCGCGTCATCGGTGATCTGGACCCGCACCGTGGCCTTCGCGGGATCGTCGGTGAAGGCGACATGCACATTGGCGGTCCAGAACAGGGATGTGAGCTCGACCGTGGTGTCGCTGAGCGCGATGCAGGGATGCGAGACCGATCCGATCTCGGCACGGGCGAACACCGCAGCCGCCAGCAGGGGAACAACCGAGGCCAGGATCTTGAAACGCAACATGACACTCTACTCGCCGGGCCCGTCAGGAACTCTCGATACGAAACGCGCGGGCCTTATGGTTTGCAGAGCGTAAAGGAAAATCGTTACCGCCGGGTTGATGCGCGATGCGCTCACGCCATCTGGCGCACATCCTCCGCGAGTGCGCGGTAGGACAGCGCTTCGGCCAGATGCAGCCGGCCGATCTTGTCCGCATGATCGAGGTCGGCAAGCGTGCGCGCCACCCGCAGCACGCGGTGATAGCCGCGCGCCGACAGCCGCATGGTCTCGGCGGCATCGCGCAGCAGCTTGGCGCCTTGTGCATCCGGCTTTGCGATCTCCTCCAGCACCGAGGCGGGCGCCTCGGCATTGGTGCGGATCTTGGGCAGGCCGGCATCCGCATAGCGTGCGAGCTGGATGTCGCGCGCCGCCGCCACGCGTGCGGCGACCTCGGCGGAGCCTTCCGCCGGCGGCGGCAGGATCAGGTCCGCCGCGGTCACGGCCGGCACCTCGATGCGCAGATCGATGCGGTCCATGAGGGGACCGGAGATGCGCGCCTGGTAGTCGCCAGTGCAGCGGTCGATGCGGCCGCGCTTGCAGGCATAGCCGGGCTCGAACGCATTGCCGCAGCGGCAGGGATTCATCGCTGCGACCAGCATGAAGCGGGCAGGGTAGGTGACGCGGTGATTGGCGCGCGATACCGCGACCTCGCCGTTCTCCAGCGGCTGGCGCAGCGAATCCAGCACGCGCGGATCGAACTCCGGCAGCTCGTCGAGGAACAGCACGCCCTGATGCGCCAGCGAGATCTCGCCGGGCTTGGCGCGCATGCCGCCGCCGGTGAGCGCGGCCATGCTGGCGGAATGATGCGGCGCGCGGAACGGCCGCCGCGCCGTCAGCGCGCCGCCTTCGATCTCGCCGGCGACGGAGGCGATCATCGAGACCTCGAGCAGCTCGCCCGGCGACAGCGGCGGCAGGATCGAGGGCAGACGCGCCGCCAGCATCGATTTGCCGGCGCCGGGCGCGCCGATCATCAGCAGGTGATGCCCGCCGGCGGCCGCGATCTCCAGCGCGCGCTTGGCGCTTTCCTGGCCCTTGATGTCGCGCAGGTCGAGCGTGGAGGCGGGGGCCTCGTGCACCTTTGGCGAGGGCCGCGACAGCACCTGGGTGCCCTTGAAATGGTTGGCGATCTGGATCAGCGAACTCGCCGCGATGATCTGGATGTCCGGGCTCGCCCAGGCCGCCTCGGAGCCGCAGGCCGCCGGGCAGATCAAGCCTTCCTCGCGCGCATTGGCGCCGATCGCGGCGGGCAAGACACCGGCCACCGGTGCGATCGAGCCGTCGAGGCCGAGCTCGCCGAGAACGGTGAAGCCGGTCAGTGCATCCGGCGGGATCGCGCCGATCGCCGCCATCAGCCCGAGCGCGATCGGCAGGTCGTAATGGCTGCCTTCCTTCGGCAGGTCGGCCGGTGCCAGATTGACGATGATCCGCCGCGCCGGCAGCGCCAGCCCCGAGGCGATCAGCGCCGAGCGCACCCGCTCGCGCGCCTCCGACACCGCCTTGTCCGGAAGCCCGACGATGGCGAAGGCCGGCAGCCCAGGGGCGACCTGCACCTGCACGTCGACCGCACGGGCCTCGATCCCCTCAAAGGCGACGGTAGAAACCCGCTGAACCATGCTCAAACCAGCCTGCCCCTTTCGTGCAATTAGGGGTAGCAGAGGGCGGCCGCTTTCGCAAGAACAATACGGGAACGCTCTCCGACGCCTGCGCAGGCCCTAACGAGACGTAAACGTGACGCGAAGACTACGTCTCGAATGCTCCCTTCTGTCCTCAGCACATTCCAACGAATGTCCGTTACTCCTGGGCCTGCGGGATGGGCCGTGATCTAACGGGTGAACAGTTCAAATGCTTGCAAATCGCCGGAGAAGCGAACGTCGGGTGTGCAGCCGGCTCGCCAAGATTCATTTTGGCGCGGGCTCGCTGCCGCGGGATTGCACGATCACGGATATTTCGGATGGGGGTGTGAAAGTGGTGGCGGAATTCCTGGAAGTGCCGCCGCAATTCACCATCATCTTCGCGCCCGACTATTCCCGCCAATGCCGCCTGCGCTGGCGCATCGGCTGCGAGTTCGGCGCTGAATTCGTGGACTAGGCCGCAGGGGCCGCCTCCTTAACGGGACTTTAGCGTTAATGGGTCAGCATCTCTGATCAGTTGCCGAGTGATCAGAGTATGTCCAAGCGTCCGTCCCTCGCCCCTCCGGCGAGATTCCTGCTTCCCGCAATCCTGGTGCTCGGCCTCGGCGGCTGTCAGACGACGGGCCTCGAGGACGTCACCGGCGCGCTCGGTGGCAAACCGGAAACAGCCGGCAAGGCCGACGCCCGGCCGGACATGGACGCATTGCGCGAGCGCTATCGCGCCAGGCCCGGCGATCCCTCCGTTGCGCTCGCCTACGGCAAGGCGCTGCGCGAGACCGGCCAGCGCGCGCAGGCGGTCGCGGTGCTGGAGCAGGCCGTGCTCGGCCATCCCAGCAACAAGGCGCTGCTCGCCGGCTATGGCCGCGCGCTCGCCGATAGCGGCAATTTCCAGCAGGCCTTCGACGTTCTCAGCCGTGCGCATACGCCTGAGGATCCGGACTGGCGCATCTTGTCGGCGCAGGGCGCGGCGCTCGATCAGCTCGGCCGCAACGAGGAGGCGCAGCAATATTACGCCGCGGCGTTGAAGATCGTGCCGAACGAGCCGACCGTGCTGTCCAATCTCGGCCTGTCCTATGTGCTGCAAAACAATCTGCCGAAGGCCGAACAGGTGCTCGGCCGCGCCTATCAGCGCAATCAGAACGATCCGCGGGTTCGTGCCAATCTCGCGCTCGTGCTGGGATTGCAGGGCCGCGAGGCCGAAGCCGAAATACTCGTGAAGGCCGATCTGCCGCCCGATCAGGCGGCGGCCAAGGTCACGGCGTTGCGCCAGTTGCTGGCGAAGAAACAGCAAAGGGCGGACAAATAGTCCGCCCTCTTCCGATCTTTGCGATTCCCGTTCTTTACGACGCCTTGCGATGCGGGGCCGACGCGCGCCCCGACCGGCCCTTCAGCTTCTTCAGGAGCGGCTCGAGCAGCGAGCGCTTCGGCTTCTTCACCTCGCCGCGGCCGGCGAGGCGGTTCGCCATGTTCTGGAACAGAAGGGTGGTGCGGTGGGTCTTGGCGACCTCGGCGATCATCTGGCCGTTATTGGCAGCGGTCGAGAACAGCTTCGAATCGAACGGGATCACCGCGATCGGCTGACTCTCCATGGTCTTGGCGAAGGCCTTGACCTCGATCTCCGCGCGCTTGTGCATGCCGACCTGGTTGAGGCAGTACAGCGGCGGGCGATCATTGGGGCGTGCCGCCTTCAGCACGGTCAGCATGTTCTTGGTGTTGCGCAGGTTCGCGAGATCGGGCTCGGCCACGATCACGATGTCGTCGGCGTTGACCAGCGCGCGCCGCGTCCAGCCGGACCATTGATGGGGAACGTCGAGCACGATGCAGGGCGTGGTCATGCGCAGCGTGTCGAACACCGCATCGAAGGCTTCGGTACCGAAATCATAGACGCGGTCGAGCGCAGCCGGTGCCGCCAGCAGGCTGAGGCGATCGGTGCATTTGGCGAGCAGGCGTTCCATCAGCGCCGTGTCCGGCCGGTCCTGCGACAGCACCGCATTGGCGATGCCCTGCACCGGATCCTGGTTGTAGTCGAGGCTCGCCGTGCCGAAGGCGAGGTCGAGATCGATCACGACGGAATCGAGCGCGAGGTCCCGGGCGATGGTCCAGGCCACATTGTGCGCGACGGTGGACGCACCGACGCCGCCCTTGGCGCCGACCACGGCGATGACGCGGCCGGTGATGATGGCCTCGGAAGCCGAGAACAGGCTGCAGATCGAGCGAACGACGTCGAGTGTCTCGACCGGGCCGACCACGTAGTCGTTGACGCCGCGGCGCACCAGCTCGCGATAGGGCGCGGTGTCGTTGGGGTTGCCGATCACGACCACGCGGGTGCCGGGATCGCAGACGCCGGCGAGGTCGTCCAGGCCCTCGAGGATGTCGCGCGTGCCGTCGGACTCGATGACGATCACGTTCGGCGTCGGCATCGATTCATAGACCTCGATCGCCGCGGCGAGGCCGCCGTCCTTGGCGGTGAGGTGGGCCTTGGCGAGCCGGCGGTCCTCGCCCGCCGCGGTCACCGCCTTGAGCGTCTGCTCGGTCTCGCAAAAGGCTTGCACGGAAATGCGAGGAACCGGTGCAATGTGTTCCTCGGGGTGCCGCGGATCGTCCGCTTCTTCGTCGTCGAAGCTTGTCATCTGCCGGTGTCGCTGAGTTTGGCCTTGTCGGATTCGGGATAGGCGGTCGCGGTCGTCGTGCCCTTGCGATAGCGTTCGAACGCGATGTTGCGCCGTGCGGTATAGGCGGGCGTCTCGGCGCGCGGCTGCTCGAGATCGGCCGGGTTGTCGACCATGGCCGCGAGATTGCGCTGGGTGGCGCAGCCCAGATTGAAATAGGGCCGGTTCTCGTTGTAGCCGGGGTCGAGGATGGAGGGGCCGACGTCTTCCGGCCACAGCCCGCAGGGTCCGGCGACGGCCGCGATCTTCGAATAACTCAGGCGGATGGTGGGCAGCAGCCCGGGATCCTCGGGGCGGTAGGGATGCTGGACGATGGCACGCGACGGCACGCCGCCCGACGCCAGCACGGAGCGGATTTCCTGGTAGGTCGCAGCAGCCGCGCGCGAATTGGCGCTGTCGACGGGCACGTCGACGACGACGGAGCCGGTGCCTTCGCGCGCCCAGTCCCGCGCGATGCCCGCGACATCCGAATGCTGTGCGGCCGAGAGGCCGCCTCGTGCCTTGCCGACGAAAATCACAATCGACTTCTTGCCTTCCTGCACCGCGATCGGGTGGCGCTGGCGATAGTCGGTCGGCACCGTCTGGGTGACGATCTCGGTGGTGTTGCAGGCGCCGAGCATGACGGAGATCCCCGCCAGTGCCAGCACCACGCCCAGATTGCGACGTCGATCGGCTGTCGTCTTCGTCATCGCCTCATCCCCTCCTGCCCCAATTCCTGCACCGGTCCCCACGCCGCGCGTTCGTCTCAGTCGATGATGAAGCCGAAATCACCCGGCGTGCCGCTGATCGGATCGACGCGGCGCGCGATGCCATAGAGGCGGTTCATGCGGCCGAGCAGCGCCGTCTGCGCATCCGAGGCCGGCGCGAAGCCGTCGTCGGGCCGCGACAATTCCTTCTGGGCGACCGCGCGGACCACATAGGGCGTCACGATCACCATCAGCTCGGTCTCGTTGTTGACGAAGTCCTGGCTGCGGAACAGCGCGCCGATGATCGGCAGCTGGTCGACGCCGGGCAGGCCGTTGATCGCCTGCTTGGTCTGCTGCTGGATCAGGCCGGCCATCGCCATCGAGCCGCCCGAGGGAATTTCCAGCGTGGTCTCGGCGCGGCGGGTCTGGATCGACGGGATGGTGATCGAGCTGGTCTGGCCCGCGGACACTGCTTGCGTCACGGAGATGGCGTTCTGACTCGACAGCTCCGAGACTTCGGTCATCACGCGCAGGCTGATACGTCCCTCGCTGAGCACGACCGGCGTGAAGTTCAGGGAGATGCCGAACTTCTTGTAGGTGATCTGGGTGGTACAGACATGGGTGACCGGATCGCAGGAATAGCCCGCAGGGATCGGGAATTCGCCGCCGGCAATGAAGGTGGCGGACTCGCCGGAGATCGCCGTCAGGCTCGGCTCGGCCAGGGTCCGCATCACGCCGGCGCTTTCCATCGCGCGCATCGTGGCATTGACCGTGGCCACGCCTTTTGCGAGCCCGGTGACACCGAGCCCGTTGCTGCTGACGAGCGGGCCGCCGGAGATCGAGAACGGGTTGGAGTTGTTGAAGTTCACCACCGCGGTGCCGGCATTCAGGCTGGCGCTGAGATCGACGCCGAGCTGCTTGACGATGTCGCGGCGCACTTCGCCGACGACGACCTTGAGCATCACCTGGTCGCGGCCGCGCACGACGATGTTGTTGACGACCTTCTCGGCGCCGCCGACGAGCTTTGCGGCGACGTCGCCGGCCTGCTGGGCCTCGACCGGGCTCGACACCGAGCCGGTCAGCATCACGCTGTCGCCGACGCCTTCGACCTGTACGCCCGGCAAGGACTGGCGCAGCGCCGCGCGCATGCCGTTGAGATCGCGCTTCACGGCGATGTCGTAGGAGGCGACCTGTTGGCCGTCGGCGGTGAAGAACACGACGTTGGTCTGGCCGACCTGGCCGCCGATGATATAGGCGCGCTGCGCCGAGCGGATCACCGCGTTGGCGATCTTGGGGTCGGCCACGAGCACGTCCTTGACCTCGCGCGGCAGGTCGATGACGACGGATTTGCCCACACCAAGCGAGAGAAATCGCGTCCTCGCCGCTGCGACCGTCGAGACCGGCGACACGCCGAGGTCGGGCGCTTGCATCGGCGCCTGGTCGCCGACCGGCGCATCCGCGGCGCTGACGGCGTCGGAGGCTGCGAGCAGCCCCAGCATCAACATCGTCCCCGCCAGGAACGAGCGCGCGCGCTTCCCCCGAATGCGCAGGCCCGT
Organism: Bradyrhizobium diversitatis; assembly: GCF_016031635.1. GTDB lineage: Bacteria > Pseudomonadota > Alphaproteobacteria > Rhizobiales > Xanthobacteraceae > Bradyrhizobium > Bradyrhizobium diversitatis. The sequence continues at coordinate 73,754 of NZ_JACEGD010000003.1, read as the reverse complement.
CCGATCGCCCCCGTAACTCATGCTATCCCCATCACTTCTGTGACGTCAGTTGTCGTGCCTGCACGCCGTAACGGATCACGTTCACGCCGCCCGGGCGTTTGACCGCCTGGTCCTCGGGCGTGCCCTCGAATGCGTTGGCATCGACGATGCTGCGCAGCGCGAGCGTCAACGTGCCGCCCTGGCGTGCGGCCGAGAGCGTTGCGACCTGGTCGGGCCTGAGCTCGAGCGTGACGGTCTTGCCGAGCACGGCGTTCTGGCCGTCCTTTTCCTTCGGCGCCTGGTCGATCGCGAGCACGCGGATGTTGGCGAGAATGACCTCGGACAAGATGAGGTCGTTGCCGCCGGTCGGGCCATCGCTGTTGCCGTCGGGATTCTTCAGGCGGCGGGTCAGGATGATGTCGACGCGGTCGTTCGGAAGGATGAAGCCGCCGGCGCCCGTTTCGGCTGAAATCTCGGTGGAGACGGCGCGCATCCCGGACGGCAGGATCGCGGCCATGAAGCCGGAGCCTTCGGCCTTGACCAGCTTCTGCTCGCGGATCGGCTCGCCCTGCATCAACGGCACGCGTGCGATCGAGCCGGCGATCTGGGTCTGCGCGTCGGGCCTGCCGTCGCGGCGGATGAAGGCGCTGCTCGCCGTCGCGGCCGGCCAGGCTTGCCATTGCATATCATCTGGCTTTACGGCCTGGCCGAGCTGGATATCGTTCTTCGCGACGAGCACCTCGACCGTCGGCAGCTTTTCGGCGACGGGAGGGGCAGGCGCGGGATTGTTGTCGAAGCCGCTCGCCAGATACGCAGCGACGCCGCCGGCGCCCAGTGCGATGACGAGAACGACAATGCGTGCGGTGTTCATGCGCCTCTACTCTTACGCGGGGCACTCGAACTGCACGTGGCGTGTTCCCCCGCGTCGATGAGTAGGGAGCAAAAGTATAAGGGGTGTTGCGAGGCCGAATGCGATCGCCGGCCGCGATGCTGGTTTTCGGCGGATGGTGAACGCGGCGTTATTCGATTGGCCAGCGGCTCCGTAGTTTCACGCAGACCGCGCACGCGATCGAATGCGGCGCGTGGGCGTCATGGTGAACGGGTGGTTAGTGGTGGGCTCGGAAGCCGCGTCGCATCCGCGATAACCGCCCACGGTCCGTCATCCCCGCGCAATGGCGAAGCCATTGTCGCTGGAGGTGCGAGGCACGCGATGCGAATGCATGGCATGCGGAGCCTCGAAGGATGCACGGCCCCGGTGCTGCAGAAGGGCCGTCGCCCTTCGAGGGCCGCTGAAGAAGCGGCCACCTCGGGGTGACGGTGATGGAGCGGTTACGAAGTGACGGTCTTACTTCTTCCGCTTCTGCTCGATCACGTCCCAGATCCTCGCCGCAACGTCAGGGCCGCCGAGCCGCGAGATGGCGCGGATGCCGGTCGGAGAGGTGACGTTGATCTCGGTGAGGTTGCCGTTGATGACGTCGATGCCGACGAACAGGAGGCCGCGCGCGCGCAGCGCCGGGCCGACGGTGGCGCAGATCTCGCGCTCGCGCGGGGTGAGCTCGGTCTCCTGCGCCGCGCCGCCGCGCACCATGTTGGAGCGGAGGTCGTCGGCGGCCGGCACGCGGTTCACCGCGCCGGCGAACTCGCCGTCGACCAGGATGATGCGCTTGTCGCCGTGCTTCACCTCGGGGATGAACTGCTGGATCACCCAGGGCTCCCTGAACGTCACCGAGAACATGTCGAACAGCGAGCCGAAATTCATGTCCTGCGGCATCACGCGGAACACCGCCGCGCCGCCATGGCCGTGCAGCGGCTTCATGACGACGGCGCCGTGCTTGTCGCGAAACGCGTTGATCTCATCCAGGTCGCGCGAGATCAGCGTCGGCGGCATCAGCTGCGGAAAATTCATCACGAACAGCTTCTCCGGCGCGTTGCGCACGGAGGCGGGATCGTTGACGACCAGCGTCTTCGGATGGATGCGCTCCAGGAAATGTGTCGAGGTGATGTAGGCGAGGTCGAACGGCGGGTCCTGGCGGAGCAGCACCACGTCAAAGCCGTTCAACGCTTCGCGCCTGGGCTCGCCCAATGTGAAGTGGTCGCCGGGCTCGTCGCGCACGGTCAGGAGCTGAACCGGCGCGACCAGCTCTTCGCCGACCATCGAGAGCTTGTCGGGCGTGTAATAGGACAGGCCATGGCCGCGCTTCTGCGCTTCCAGAAGCAGCGCAAAGGTGGAATCGCCCTTGATGTTGATGCGGGCGATGGGATCCATCTGGACGGCGACATTGAGTTTCATGATCTGCCTTTCAGGTCGAGGCGTCGAATGCCGCCAACACATGGCGCGGAAGCGAGCGCGGCGCAATCAGCATCGCGTCGAATCGCAATTCGAATTCGGCATGCTCGGGATGCGCTACGAGCCAGCCTTGCGCGGCGTCGATGATGCGCTGCTGCTGGCGCGGCGTCACGGCGAAAGCGGCGTCGTCCAGGCTCGCCCGCGCCTTGACCTCCACGAAAGCGATCAGGTTGCGGCGGCGCGCCACGATGTCGATCTCGCCATGCGGGGTGCGGTAGCGTTTGGCGAGGATGCGGTAGCCCTTGGCCATCAGATAGGCCGCGGCGCGGCTCTCCGCGGAAATGCCGGTGCGGAACGCGGCGACGCGCTCGGGCGAGGCGACCTTCGGTTCCCTGGGAGGCTCAGTCTTCGCCATCGCCGCCCCGAAGATCCTTTGCGAGCTCCAGCGCACGGGCATAGACCTCGCGGCGCGGCCGGCCCGACAGTGCGACCGCATGCGCCACGGCATCCTTGACGCTGTTTGCGGCAAGCTGCTCGCGCAAGAGTCCGTCGAGCGCGTCCGATTCCAGCACGTCGGCGTCCGCTGCGGGCGGGCCGATCACCAGAACGAACTCGCCGCGCGTCTCGGGCGCATCGGCCTGCCGCGCGAGCTCGGCGAGCGGCGCACGCCTGACCTCCTCGTGCAACTTCGTCAGCTCGCGGCAGACCGCGGCCTCGCGATCGCCCATGATCTCCGCGAGATCGTCCAAGGTGGCCTGCATCCGGTTGCCCGATTCGAACATCACCAGCGTCGCGTCGACGCGCGCAAGCTCGGCGAGGCGTGCGCGGCGCGCGGCGGATTTCGCCGGCAGGAAACCCTCGAAGAAGAAGCGGTCGGTCGGCAGCGCGGCGACGGACAGCGCGGCCAGCACCGAGGACGGGCCGGGCAGCGCGTGCACCCGATGGCCGGCGGCGCAGACCTCGCGCACCAGCTTGAAGCCGGGATCGGAGATCAGTGGCGTGCCGGCGTCCGACACCAGCGCGACCGAGCCGCCTCGCGCCAGAGCCTCGAGAATCTTCGGACGCGCCGCTTCCGCATTGTGCTCGTGATATTGCTTGAGCGTTGCTGCAATCGCATAGCGCTCGGTCAGGCGGCGCGTGATGCGGGTGTCCTCGCAGGCGATGACATCGACGCCGGCGAGCGTCTGAAGCGCCCGCAGGGTGATGTCGCCGAGATTGCCGATGGGTGTCGCGACCAGATAGAGACCCGGCGCGGCCTTCGGCGCCGCGAGCCGATGGGCATCGATGGAGAAACCGCGCGAGGCGGCGTCTTGAGCTTCAGACGTATTTATCGGGGCCGGCTTTGCGCACATAATGAAGCCAACTTAGGCACGATCCGCAGGGCTGGGAACCGGCTGGTCGAAAAAGATCGGGCCCAAGATCGTGCCCATATGGGGGGCGAGGAACGGACGGGAATGTGATCGGCCAGGATCACCTCGAGTGGGAATGAGGGCCATCGCGCCATATTCACGACGGAAACGCCGCCTTGATGCTGGATGAGCGACGGCGAACGGCTGCCGGAACGGGAGGGCGGTCGCGTTAAGCGGCTGTTATCCTTTTGTTTTGGTTAACTGTTTGCCGACAATATGCCTGAGTCCGCGGCCTGTGTCGCGGAAGGAATGTCGTGACCGGCCGGCAACGGCGGGTCAGAAGAGAAGCTGCCATGATGGGCCCGCGTCATCCAAAGTCTCTCGCTCCGGGATCCCGATCGTCGGGGGCCACCCGTCGGAGCGCGCTCGGCCTGCTGCTCGGTGCGCCCCTGCTGTCGGCCTGCGCCGGCGTGCAGCAGAGTCTCAGCCAGTTCTCCAACCCGTTCTCGAGTTCCGCGCCGCCGGCCCAGCCGGCGGGTCCGCAGCAACAGGCGACGACCGCCGGCACCGGCGGCGTGAAGGTAGGTCTGATCCTGCCGCTCTCAGCTGCCGGTAACGCCGGGCTCGCGGCGCAATCCATGCGCAACGCCGCCGAGATGGCGCTGGCCGAGTTCCAGAACCCGAACATCCAGCTCCTGATCAAGGACGACAATGGCAGCCCGCAAGGCGCGCAAGCCGGCGCGCAGCAGGCGGTCGACGAAGGCGCCGAGATCATCCTCGGGCCGCTGTTCGCGCAATCGGTGCCGGCGGTGGCGCAGGTCGCGCGCACGCGCGGCATTTCCGTCATCGCGTTCTCGACCGATTCCAGCATCGCCGGGCGCGGCGTCTATCTGCTCTCGTTCCTGCCGGAGTCCGACGTCAACCGCATCGTCGAATATTCCGCCAGCATCGGAAAGCGCTCTTTCGCCGTGCTGGTGCCCGACAACGCCTACGGCAATGTCGTCGAGGCCGCGGTGAAGGCGGCGGCGCCGCGGCGCGGCGGGCGCATCGTCGCCTTCGAGAAATACGGCGCCGATCGCGCCACGCCGGCACGCACCGTGGCGCAGCAGCTCGGCAGCGCGGACGCGCTGTTCATTGCCGATGACGGCGATGCGGTGGTCTCAGTGGCGGATGCGATGACGGCCGCAGGTGCCAATCTGCGCAACATCCAGCTGCTCGGCACCGGCCTGTGGGACAATCCGCGCGTCTATGCCAGCGCCGCGCTTCAGGGCGGGCTTTACGCCGCGCCCGACCCGGCCGGCTTCCGCGCCTTCTCCGGCCGCTATCGCACCAAATACGGCGCCGAGCCGATCCGCACCGCGACGCTCGCTTATGACGCCGTCGCGCTCGTCGCTGCGCTGGCGCGCACACAGGGTACGACGCGCTTTTCGTCCGACGTGCTCACCAACCCCTCCGGCTTTGCCGGCATCGACGGCCTGTTCCGCTTCCGCGCGGACGGCACCAATGAACGCGGCCTCGCGGTGATGAAGGTGACGCAGGGCGGCGGCGTTGCGGTTGCGGGCTCGCCGAAGAGTTTTGGGGCGTAGCGAGATGTGCTCCCTCGCCCCGCTTGCGGGGAGAGGGTTGGGGTGAGGGGAGTCTCCGCGGAGACGGTGAGAGTTGGATTCGTGGAGAGTCCCCCTCACCCGGAATCCGCGCGTTGCGCGCATTCGGGCCTCTCCCCGCAAGCGGGGAGGCGAAGAATTGTTACGCCGCCAGATCCGCGACCACGGCATCCAGCACCGGAAATCCGCTGCTGGTCACGCGCAGGCGGCCCGTCGGGTCCACCGTGATCGCGCCTTCCTCGCGCAGCAGCGCGATGCGGCGGGGGTCGAGCGGGCGGCCCGCGAGTGCTTTGTAGCGCTCGGGGTCGATGCCCTCGGCGAGGCGCAATCCCATCAGCAGGAATTCGTCGGCGCGCTCTTCGCTGTTGAGGAGCTCGTCGGTGACGACGCCGTGGCCGTTGGTTTCGACGCGCAGCAGCCAGGCCTCGGGACGCTTCTCGGTGGCGGTGGCGTGGCGCACGCCGTCGATGTCGAGGCGGCCGTGCGCGCCGGGGCCGATGCCGGCATATTCCTCGCCGCGCCAGTACACCAGATTGTGCCGGCACTCGGCGCCGCGCCGGGCGTGATTGGAGATCTCGTAGGCGGGCAGACCCAGTCTGTCGCAGGTCTCCTGCGTGACGTCGTAGAGAGCGCGCGCGACCGCTTCATCCGGCGTCTTCAATTTGCCGGCCTGGTGCAGGCCGAAGAACGGCGTGCCTTCCTCGATCGTCAATTGATAGAGCGACAGATGCTCGGCCGCCTCATCGATTGCGAGACGCAACTCGTCGGCCCACATCGCCGGCGTCTGGTCGGGACGGGCGTAGATCAGGTCGAACGAATAGCGGTCGAACGAGCGGCGTGCGATGGCGACCGCATCGAGCGCCTCGCGCGCGCTGTGCATGCGGCCGAGCGCCTTCAGCGAGGCATCGTCGAGCGCCTGCACGCCAAGCGAGACGCGGTTGACGCCGGCAGTGCGATAGCCGGCGAAGCGCGTGGCCTCGACGCTGGTCGGGTTCGCCTCCAGCGTGACTTCGACATCGCCTGCGACGGTCCAGTGCTGGCCGATCGCATCGAGCACGGCGCCGACCGTTGCGGGCTGCATCAGGGAGGGCGTGCCGCCACCGAGGAAGATCGAGGTGACCTCGCGGCCCGGCGCACGCTCTGCGGTGGTTGCGATCTCTCGCGCGAAGGCGGAAGCGAAGCGCGCCTCGTCGATCGCGGCGTGGCGAACGTGGCTGTTGAAGTCGCAATAGGGGCACTTCGACAGGCAGAACGGCCAGTGCACGTAGACGCCAAAGGCTTTAGATTCCTGTTTTGACGCGTTGTCCTGGCGCGAACCGGTGTCCACTTCGCTCGAAAACGCTCTAGCGCGGCTCAAGGCAGATCTCCGCCAGTTTCACGAAGGCGCGGGCGCGGTGCGACAGGCCGAGCCCGAGCGGCGGCAGGCCGTGCTTCTCGATGCTCTCCATCTCGCCGAAGGTGCGGTTGTGGCCGTCGGGCAGGAACATCGGGTCGTAGCCGAAGCCGGCAGTCCCGCGCGGCGGCCAGACCAGCGTGCCGTCGACGCGCGCCTCGACCTGTTCGAGGTGATCGTCGGGCCAGGCGACGCAGAGTGCCGAGACGAAATGCGCCCTGCGCTTGTCTGGCGTGGTGGCGCCGCGCTCCTGCAACAGGCGCTCGATCTGCGCCATCGCCGCGTTGAAATCCTTGGAAGGGCCGGCCCAGCGCGCGCTGTAGATGCCGGGCGCGCCGTCGAGCGCATCGACCACGATGCCGGAATCATCGGCGAAGGCGGGAAGCCTGGCTGCTTGCGCCGCCGCGATCGCCTTGATCGCGGCGTTGCTGCGGAAATCGCTGCCGGTCTCGTCCGGCTCGGACAGGCCGAGCTCTCCCGCCGACACCGCCTCGATGCCGTACGGCGCAAGCAGCTCCCGCATCTCGGCGAGCTTGCCGGGATTGTGGGTGGCGATGACCAGCTTGTCCGTGATTCGGCGGTGCATGGCTTATTGACTACGCCACAGCTAGTTTCTGCAAGTCCACCAGACGCGCGACGCCCTTGCGGGCCAGCGCCATCAGCGCCAGCAGCTCGGCTTCGGTGAACGGCTCGCGTTCCGCGGTGCCCTGCACCTCGATGATGCGGCCATCGCCGGTCATGACGAAATTGGCGTCGGTCTCGGCCTCGGAATCCTCGGCGTAGTCGAGGTCGAGCACCGGCGTGCCGTTGTAGATGCCGCAGGAGATCGCGGCGACGTTGTCGCGCAGCACGTTGGCCTTGACCATGTTCCGCGCCTTCATCCAGTTGACGCAGTCGGCGAGTGCGACCCAGGCGCCCGTGATCGAGGCCGTGCGCGTGCCGCCGTCGGCCTGGAGCACGTCGCAATCGACCGTGATCTGGCGCTCGCCGAGCGCTTCGAGATTGATGATGGTGCGGAGCGAGCGGCCGATCAGGCGCTGGATCTCGACGGTGCGGCCGCTCTGCTTGCCGGCGGAGGCCTCGCGGCGGGTCCGTTCCGAGGTCGCGCGCGGCAGCATGCCGTATTCGGCGGTGACCCAGCCGCGGCCCTGGCCCTTCAGCCACGGCGGCAGGCGGTCCTCCAGCGTGGCGGTGACCAGCACATGGGTGTCGCCGAATTTCACCAGGCACGAACCTTCCGCATATTTCACCACGCCGCGCTCCAGCGTCACGGGGCGCAATTCGTCGGGCGCACGGCGGCTTGGCCGCATGGGAAATCCTCCAAAACTCACGGGAAAAGGCTGCTCGCGGTGCTTGTAGGTGCGGCGGGGATGGGCGGCAAGGCTTTTTCACCCCCTGATTTCGCGGCCGCAAACACCACGCTTGTCAGAAGTGCCCGGGATAGACAAATTACGAGTATCTGAGAGGAGTTACCGTCTGTGGCCCATCACGATCCGATCCATCTGATCGCGCCGCGCGCAGGCCTTGCCCAGCTCAACGAGCGTTCCCGCGACATCTTTCGTCAGATTGTCGAAAGCTACCTCGCGACCGGCGAGCCTGTCGGCTCGCGTAACATTTCCCGCCTGATCGCCATGCCGCTGTCGCCGGCCTCGGTCCGTAACGTCATGGCGGATCTGGAACAGCTCGGCCTGATCTATGCCCCGCACACCTCCGCCGGCCGGTTGCCGACGGAACTCGGCCTGCGCTTCTTCGTCGATGCCCTGATGCAGGTCGGCGACCTCAACGAGGCCGAGCGGCAGTCGATCCAGAGCCAGCTCTCCTCGGTCGGCGAGGCGCAGTCGGTCGAGGCGGCGCTGGACGAGGCCTTGATGCGGCTCTCCGGCCTCACCCGGGCCGCCGCCGTCGTGTTGACGCCAAAATCCAATGCGCGGCTGAAGCACATCGAATTCGTCCGCCTGGAACCCGAGAAAGCGCTGGTCATCCTCGTCGGCGAGGACGGCCAGGTGGAAAACCGCGTGCTGGCGCTGCCGCCCGGGGTTCCCTCCTCGGCGCTCACCGAAGCCGGGAATTTCCTCAATGCGCGGATCCGCGGCCGCACCCTGGCCGAGGCGCGGCTCGAGCTTGAGACGGCCCTTGGAGAGGCCCGTGCCGAACTCGATCAGCTGACGCAGAAAGTTATCTCGGCCGGCATCGCCAGCTGGTCCGGCGGCGAGAACGAGGATCGCCAGCTCATCGTCCGCGGCCATGCCAATCTGCTCGAAGATCTGCATGCGCTGGAGGATCTGGAGCGCGTTCGCCTGTTGTTCGACGACCTCGAGACCAAGCGCGGTGTGATCGACCTGCTCGGCCGCGCCGAGACCGCCGAGGGCGTGCGCATCTTCATCGGCAGCGAGAACAAGCTGTTCTCGCTGTCGGGGTCCTCCACCATCATCTCGCCCTATCGGGATGCCGCCGGCCACATCGTCGGCGTTCTCGGCGTGATCGGGCCGACGCGGCTGAATTATGCCCGCGTGATCACGACCGTGGACTACGCCGCCCGCATCGTCAGCCGCCTCTTGGGGGGCTGACCGGCGCCTCCTCCGATCACAGGCGCTTGATTTTCGCAAGCTAAGGCACGATATCCGGGCCAACAATCCCTGGAAACGAGTTCGAGATTAGAGCCGATGACCGATCGAGACCGGCAACCCGAAGACACGACCGCGCCGACGCCCGAGCCCGTGGTGTCAAAGCCCTACATCATGCCCGACGATCCCGAGCCGGGCTCGGTCGAAACGTTGCAGAAGGAAGCGGCCGAGGCGCGCGACCGCATGCTGCGGACGCTGGCCGAGATGGAGAATCTGCGCAAGCGCACCACGAAGGAGATCGCCGACGCGCGCCTCTACGGCATCACCGGCTTTGCCCGCGACGTGCTGGACATCGCCGACAATCTCCAGCGTGCGCTCGATGCCGTTCCGGCCGAAGCGCGTGCTGCGGCCGATCCCGGCCTCACGGCGCTGATCGAGGGTGTCGAGTTGACCGAGCGCTCGCTGCACAGCGCGCTCGAGAAGCATGGCGTGAAGAAGCTCGATCCGCAGGGCCAGAAGTTCGACCCGAATTTCCACCAGGCGATGTACGAAGTGCCCGATGCGTCGGTGCCGTCAGGCACCGTGGTGCAGGTTATGCAGGCCGGCTACACCATCGGCGAGCGCGTGCTGCGCCCGGCGCTGGTCGGTGTCGCCAAGGGCGGTGCGAAGGCAACTCCCGCTGCCAACAACAATGAATCGAATGGCGCGCCGAACTGATCGATCCTCATGGTGCGCAAAGCGGCCGGTTGAGGCTCTCCTCTGGGAGAGTCTTCGCTGGTGAGACAGCGCTCTCCAAGCCTCCCGCAAGCAAGCGAGGGAGGGAGCGCATCTCGCTTGCGGATGCAGCTATCCCTTCGGCTGGATGCCGTCGCGAACGGCGCGAAAGCGGGTGAAGGCGGGCAGCCACTGGTCGCGTGGGGCGCTGGCGATGATGCGCAATGATGCGCCGCCAGTCGAGAAGCGGATCCACTGCACCACGGTCACAGGGATCTTGTCCTTGCCGCTGACGCCGTCGATCCGGGTCTCGAAACCCTGCTGGCCGTTGATGCGAATCGGCTCGGACATGGTGATGCGCGACTCGCGCACGCCGGGAATCTGGAGCGCCGCCTCCTGGGCGAAGCGGGCGCGGTCGTCGGCCTGCTGCGGGGTGGCGCCGATCACGCCGAGAATCATGAACGGCTTCGACTCGTAACCCGTGCTCTCATCGCCGTCGGCGAGGATGATGCTGCTGCCCGGCGCGAGCGTTCGGATGTCCTTGAAGTTGGCGAGATCGGTGATCTTGAACGGCATCAGCGCGATCTGCTCTTCAGCCGAGACCTGCCTGCGGGTGACTGTGCTCGCAAACATCTGCCGCACCGCTTCATCCGTGTAGATCTTGGTCGCATTCTCCGGGATCTGCACCGCGACATAGCCGGAGAAGCCGGCGCCGGGCACGATCATCGAATAGCGCTTCACCGGGGTATCGCCGGCCTTGCCGCTTTCGGTGGTGAAATAGGCGAGGCCCGCGGGGGTCTCGATCTTGTCCTGCGTGACGCCATTGGTCCCGGCGGGATTGGCATTGAAGGCGCTCACGACCTCGCCATAGGCCGCCGGCGGCAGCTCGGTGACCAGTACCTTGACACTGCCATCCTCGCTCTCGAAGCCCGGAAAGGTCTTGGCGGTGCTGAGGCCGATCAGCGGCACCATGCCGAGGCGCAAGCCAGGTGGGAAAACGGCGTCGGCGGCAAGGGCCGGAAACACTGTTACGGCGAGGAGGGCCAGCGCGGCGAGGGGGCGGATCAGCTTCATGGGCACTCTGATTGGTTCACATTGAGGCCGTTCGATGGTCGGCCGCCGGGCCGCTTTGTCGCGCGAAGCAGTTGCGCCGGCTGTCCGGCCGGTTCGCCTTTTAGCGGGTTTGGCCCTGCCGCAACAGGGCAGGGCCTGTTGCGGGTGGCAGGGGCTTGCCGAGGCCCGAACCTGTTAATAATTCCACACCCGCAAGGGCGGCTGAGCCCGACATCATCTTTCAAAACCCAATGTTTTCGCGGCAGAAACGTAGCTTCGGTCCTTGCGGGCCCCTCCCCCCCTCCTATATGAGCCTCAATCATCGCAATATCGCGGATGTTTGATCTTAGGGGGTTTCGGTTCGGGTGCCTTCTGGGCCCAGCCAACCTGCCGCAAAAAGAAGGGTATCAGGACCATGGGAAAGGTCATTGGGATCGACCTCGGCACCACGAATTCGTGCGTCGCCGTGATGGATGGCAAGAACGCGAAAGTCATCGAGAATTCCGAAGGCATGCGCACGACGCCTTCGATCGTCGCCGTGACGGACGACGGTGAGCGCCTCGTCGGCCAGCCGGCCAAGCGCCAGGCCGTCACCAATCCCGAGCGTACCTTCTTCGCAGTGAAGCGCCTCATCGGCCGCCGCTACGACGATCCGATGGTCGAGAAGGACAAGAAGCTCGTCCCGTACAAGATCGTGAAAGCCTCCAACGGCGACGCCTGGGTCGAGGCCGACGGCCAGACCTACTCGCCCTCGCAGGTCTCGGCGTTCATCCTGCAGAAGATGAAGGAGACCGCGGAAGCCCATCTCGGCCAGAAGGTCGATCAGGCCGTCATCACCGTTCCCGCCTACTTCAACGACGCCCAGCGCCAGGCGACCAAGGACGCCGGCAAGATCGCGGGCCTCGAAGTGCTGCGCATCATCAACGAGCCGACCGCGGCCGCGCTCGCCTATGGTCTCGACAAGACCAAGGCCGGCACCATCGCCGTGTACGACCTCGGCGGCGGCACCTTCGATATCTCCATTCTCGAAATCGGCGACGGCGTGTTCGAGGTGAAGTCGACCAACGGCGACACCTTCCTCGGCGGCGAAGACTTCGACATGCGCCTCGTGGGCTATCTGGCCGACGAGTTCCAGAAGGAGCAGGGCATCAACCTGCGCAACGACAAGCTTGCGTTGCAGCGCCTGAAGGAAGCCGCTGAAAAGGCCAAGATCGAGCTGTCCTCGACGACGCAGACCGAGATCAACCTGCCGTTCATCACGGCGGACCAGACCGGCCCGAAGCATCTGACGATGAAGCTCACCCGCGCCAAGTTCGAGGCGCTGGTCGACGACCTCATCCAGAAGACCGTCGAGCCCTGCCGCAAGGCGCTGAAGGATGCCGGCGTCACCGCCGGTGAGATCGGCGAAGTCGTGCTGGTCGGCGGCATGTCGCGCATGCCGAAGGTCCAGGAAGTCGTGAAGCAGCTGTTCGGCAAGGAGCCGCACAAGGGCGTCAATCCGGACGAAGTCGTGGCGATCGGTGCCGCGATCCAGGCCGGCGTGCTCCAGGGCGACGTCAAGGACGTGCTGCTGCTCGACGTGACCCCGCTGTCGCTGGGCATCGAGACGCTGGGCGGCGTGTTCACCCGCATCATCGACCGCAACACCACGATCCCGACCAAGAAGAGCCAGGTGTTCTCGACGGCTGAGGACAATCAGAATGCCGTCACCATCCGCGTCTTCCAGGGCGAGCGTGAAATGGCGGCCGACAACAAGATGCTCGGCCAGTTCGACCTGATGGGCATCCCGCCGGCTCCGCGCGGCATGCCGCAGATCGAGGTGACCTTCGACATCGACGCCAACGGCATCGTCAACGTCTCGGCCAAGGACAAGGCCACGGGCAAGGAGCAGCAGATCCGCATCCAGGCCTCGGGTGGTCTGTCGGAAGCCGACATCGAGAAGATGGTCAAGGACGCCGAGGCCAATGCCGAGGCGGACAAGAAGCGCCGCGAGGCCGTGACCGCCAAGAACGAGGCCGACGGCCTGGTGCATTCGACCGAGAAGGCGCTGGCCGAGCACGGTTCGAAGGTCGCCGAGAGCGAGCGCCGCGCCATCGAGGATGCCGTCAGCGACCTTAAGGAAGCGCTGAAGGGCGACGATGCCGAGGCGATCAAGGCCAAGACCCAGACGCTGGCGCAGGCTTCGATGAAGCTCGGCGAGGCGATGTACAAGCAGCAGGCCGAGGCCGACGCCAAGAAGGATGCGGCCAAGGACGACGTCGTCGATGCGGAATTCACCGAGGTCGACGACGACAAGAACAACAAGAAGTCCGCTTAAGCCCCGAGAGGGTGACGATGCGGGCGACCTGGACCCCACACGCGCTACCGGCCTCCTCCCTCGCGGGGGAGGCCGTCGCGTCGGGGCGGACGGGCCAAGACTCCCTCGAAGTCGGCCCCGTTACGATCGATCAATTCCCAGCCGTTATTCTCAGCGCTGCCATGCTGCCCTCTGCCGCAAGGTCGAAGGGCTCTTATATCGCCGTATGTCAGCGTTGTTCCGCGCCAACTTGAATCGCGATTGGATAGACCGAGCTCAGCATGTCCACGTCCACCAAGCGCTGCTATTACGAGACCCTCGAAGTCGAACGCGACGCCGACGAATCCAGGCTGAAATCGTCGTTCCGCAAGCTGGCCATGAAATTCCATCCCGACCGCAATCCCGGGGATGAGACCAGCGAGGTCAAGTTCAAGGAAATCAACGAGGCTTACGAGGTCCTGAAAGACAAGGACAAGCGCGCGGCCTACGACCGCTATGGCCACGCCGCGTTCGAGCAGGGCGGCGGCTTTGGCGGCGCTGCCGGTTTCGGTGCGGGCTTCGCCTCCTCTTTCTCCGACATTTTCGAAGACCTGTTCGGCATGGCCGGTCAGCGCGGCCGCGGCGGCCGCGAGCGCGGGGCGGACCTGCGCTACAACATGGAAATCACCCTCGAGGAGGCCTTTGGCGGCAAGACCGCGCAAATCGAGATCCCGGTCTCGGTCACCTGCGAGGCCTGCTCGGGCATCGGTGCCAAGGCCGGCACCAAGCCGAAGACCTGCTCCACCTGCGGCGGCGCCGGCCGCGTGCGGCAGTCGCAGGGCTTCTTCACGCTCGAGCGCACCTGTCCCGGCTGCCAGGGCCGCGGCCAGATGATCGAGGACGCCTGCCCGGCCTGTGCCGGCCAGGGCCGGGTCACCCGCGAGCGCACGCTGTCGGTCAACATTCCGCAAGGCGTCGAGGACGGCACACGGATCAGGCTCGCCGGCGAGGGCGAGGCCGGAGTCCGCGGCGGACCGCCCGGCGACCTCTACATCTTCCTGTCGCTGGCCCAGCACCAGTTCTTCCAACGCGACGGCGCCGATCTGCATTGCCGCGTGCCGATCTCGATGGTGACGGCCGCGCTCGGCGGCGAATTCGAGGTGCCGACAATCGAGAAGGCCAAGACCAAGGTGAAGGTGCCCGCCGGAACCCAGTCGGGCCGCCGATTCCGCATTGCATCAAAGGGTATGCCGGTGCTGCGCTCGCGCCAGATGGGCGACATGTATGTCCAGGTCGTGGTCGAGACCCCGCAGAATCTCACCAAGAAGCAACAGGAATTGCTGGCCGAGTTCGACAAGCTCTCCTCCGGCAACACCCAGCCGGAATCCGAGGGTTTCTTCGCCAAGGTCAAGGATTTCTTCGGTAATCGGGCGAGTTGACTTGTCTTGACCGTACCGTCTTCGGCCTATACGTCTTTATGACCATTTTCTGACACGCCGCGGTCCCGCGGTCCCGTCCGGTCCCAACATGCCATTGCCATCGTCCGCGCGTGCGTTGAAGAAGCCTCGACTCGATGACGAGGTGCGCTTTCTCAGGTCGTGGATCGAAAAGCCGCTGCACATGGGCGCGGTCATGCCGTCAGGCAAGCTGCTGGCGCGGACCATGGCTCATTACGTCGATGTCGATTCGGACGCACCGGTGGTCGAGCTCGGACCCGGCACCGGCGCCATCACCTCGGCCTTGATCGAGCGCGGCGTCGATCAGAAGCGTCTTGTCCTCGTCGAATACAATCCCGGCTTCTGCGCGCTGCTGCGCGATCGCTACCCACAAGCCAAGGTGGTGCAGGGCGATGCCTATCGCCTCCGCGACACGCTCTGGAATGTCTTGAGCGCGCCGGCTAGCGCTGTCGTATCGGGCCTGCCGCTCGTCACAAAACCGATGCTGACGCGGCTGCGGCTCATTCGCGACGCCTTCACCGCGCTCGCGCCCGGCGCGCCCTTCATCCAGTTCACCTATGCGGTGGTGCCGCCGATCCCGAAATCGCTGCACGGCGTGTCCACAGAGGCTTCGGAACGGATCTGGATGAACCTTCCGCCGGCCCGCGTCTGGGTGTATCGCAAGGATTAATTCCGCCGGCTCCTCCTTTAGCGCGGCGGGCCCGTTTCGCCGAACGCATGGGATTGGATGTCCGCGCCCAGAATCCTGATCATTCCCGGCTCGCTGCGCACCGGCTCGCACAATGCGAAGCTGGCAGCGCTCGCCGCGTATGAATTCGCTCAGGCCGGCGTCGACGTCACCCGCATCTCGCTGGCCGATTTTCCGCTGCCGATCTACGACGGCGATCTCCAGGCCAAATCCGGAGTGCCCAAGCACGCCATCAATCTCAAGCGCATGATCGGCGCCCATCACGGCATCCTCATCGTCTCGCCCGAATACAACGCCTCGGTGCCGCCGCTGCTCAAAAACGCGATCGACTGGGTCAGCCGCGTGCACGAGCTGCACGAGGCGCGCGGCGAGGTGTTCCGCAACCGCGTCTTCGCGCTTGCCGGCGCCTCGCAGAGCCGGCTTGGTGCTGCCCGCGCGCTCCAGGCCTTGCGGCTGATCCTCTCCTCGTGCCACGCCAATGTGATTGCCAGCCAGCTCACGCTCGCCTTTGCCGACCAGGCCTATGACGATATGGACAGGCTGAAGAACGAGGGCGATATCGCCGCGTTGAAGGAGCTGGTAGCGCAGTTGATCGACGTTTCCCAACGCATGATGTGAGGTGACATGACGCCAGCCGAGATCGCCCCCAAGGACCGCCTGATCGTTCCGCTCGACGTGTCGAGCCCGGAGGCTGCGGAGGCGATGGTCGCAAGGCTCGGCGACAGCGTCACGTTCTACAAGATCGGCTATCAGCTGGCCTATGCCGGCGGCCTGCCGCTGATCGGCAAGCTCGCCGGCGAGGGCAAGAAAGTGTTTGCCGATCTCAAGATGCACGACATCGGCAACACCGTGATGCGCGGTGTCGAGAGTGTCGCCAGGCTGGGGGCGACCTTCCTCACCGTCCACGCTTATCCGCAGACCATGAAGGCGGCGGTCGAAGGGCGTGGCGGATCGAGCTTGAAGATTCTCGCGGTCACGGTGCTGACCTCGTACAATGACGACGACCTGCACGCGGCCGGATATCGGCTCGGCGTCTCCGATCTGGTCGAAGCGCGCGCACAGCAGGCACAGGTGCTCGGCATCGATGGACTCGTCTGCTCGCCGGAAGAGGTCGGTGCCTTGCGCAAGATCGTCGGCCATCAGATGAGCCTCGTCACGCCCGGCATCCGTCCGGCGGGCGCACCGACCGGCGACCAGAAGCGCGTCATGACACCGGGTCGTGCGATCGCGGCGGGCGCCGACTATCTCGTCGTCGGACGGCCGATCCTCGAGGCCTCCGATCCCAAGGCGGCGGCCGACGCAATCCAGGCCGAGATCGTGCAAGCGCTCAGCTAATCAACAAGGGAGAAGAGCAATGGCAAAGGGCTACTGGATCGGGCGTGTCGATGTGAGCAGTGACGAGGGCTACAAGCCCTACGCCGTCGCCAACGGTCCGATCTTCAAGAAATGGGGCGGCCGCTTCGTCGTTCGCGCCGGCAAGTTCACCACCGTCGAAGGCGCCAGCCGCACCCGCAACGTCGTGATTGAATTTCCGGACTACGAGACCGCGCTCGCCTGTTACAATTCACCGGAGTACCAGGCCAACATCAAGGTGCGCCAGCCGCACTCGGTCGCCGACCTCATCATCATCGAAGGCTATGACGGCCCGCAGCCGCAGGAGGGCTGAGGCTGCAGTCATTCCGGGGCGATGCGCAGCATCGAACCCGGAATCTCAAGATTCCGGGTCTGGTCCTTCGGACCATCCCGGAATGACGGCCTATGATCCCCCTCGGTTGCCGGAACTGCATCCCCCCGCTACAACGGCGGCTCAGAGGATCACACCATGTCCGACATGCGCTTGATTGTTGCAGGAGCCGGCGGCCGGATGGGCCGGGCGCTGACGCGGGCGATTGCCGAGAGCAAGGGCGCGGTGCTGGCGGGCGCACTGGAGGCGCCGGGTTCGGAGCTGCTCGGCAAGGATGCCGGCGTGCTCGCAGGCCTGCCGGCCAACGGCATCAAGCTGTCCGCCGATCTCTGGGCGATGTCCAGGGATGCCGACGGCATCCTCGACTTCACCGTCCCGGCGGCGACCATCGCCAATGTCGCGATCGCCGCCGAGCGCGGCATCGTCCACGTCATCGGCACGACCGGACTGTCCGGCTCCGACAACGCCGTGATCAAGAGCGTCACCAATCGCGCGGTGGTGGTGCAGTCGGGCAATATGAGCCTCGGCGTCAACCTGCTCGCCGCCGTGGTCAAGCGCGTCGCCAAGGCGCTCGATCAGAGCTTCGACATCGAGATCGTCGAAACCCATCACCGCATGAAGGTCGACGCGCCCTCGGGTACGGCGCTGATGCTGGGCCAGGCCGCAGCCGGCGGCCGCGGCGTCACCCTCGATGACCATTCCGAGCGCGGGCGCGACGGCATCACCGGCGCGCGCAAGCCGGGCAATATCGGTTTCGCCTCCTTGCGCGGCGGCACCGTCGCCGGCGACCACAGCGTCACCTTCCTCGGCCCGTTCGAGCGCCTGACGCTGTCGCATCAGGCCGAGGACCGCATGCTGTTCGCCCATGGTGCGCTGAAGGCGGCGCTGTGGGCGCATGGCAAGGCGCCGGGGCATTACTCGATGGCCGACGTGCTCGGCCTCGCCGATTTCTGATTGAGCAAACGGAAAGCAGTCAATGAGCGAACGTCTTCTCGTGCTCGTGCGCCACGGCCAGAGCGAATGGAATCTGAAGAACCTGTTTACGGGGTGGAAGGATCCTGATCTCACCGAGCTCGGCGTGAACGAAGCCAAGGAAGCCGGCCGCAAGCTCAAGGCACAGGGTCTCGTGTTCGACGTCGCCTTCACCTCGGTCCTGACGCGCGCGCAGCACACGCTGGATCTCATCCTCGCCGAGCTCGGCCAGACCGATCTTCCGACCTCGAAGAACCTCGCGTTGAACGAGCGCGATTACGGCGATCTCTCCGGTCTCAACAAGGACGATGCGCGCAAGAAATGGGGCGAGGACCAGGTGCTGATCTGGCGCCGTTCCTACGACGTGCCGCCGCCCGGCGGCGAAAGCCTGAAGGACACGCTCGCGCGCGCGCTGCCGTACTACGTGCAGGAGATCCTGCCCGCCGTGCTCAACGGCAAGCGCACCCTGGTCGCCGCCCACGGCAACTCGCTGCGCGCGCTGATCATGGTGCTGGAGAAGCTCTCGCCCGAGGGCATCCTGAAGCGCGAGCTCGCCACCGGCGTGCCGATCATCTACCGGCTCAATGCGGATTCGACGGTGGCGTCGAAGCTGGACCTGGCGGGTTGATTTCTTCGCCTGTCCCCGCATGCGGGGAGAGGGAGAAGACCTACTGCAGCCCCAGCTGCCCGGCCTCCCAGCCCAGCATCGCCTGCTTGCGGGTGATGCCCCAATGATAGCCGGTGAGCGTGCCGCTCTTGCCGAGCGCGCGGTGGCAGGGCACGACGAAGGAGACCGGGTTCTTGCCGACGGCGGCGCCAACGGCGCGCGAGGCCTTCGGGCTGTTGATGTTGCAGGCGATGTCGGAATAGGACACCGCACGCCCCATCGGGATCTTCAGCAGCGTCTCCCACACCCGCACCTCGAAATCGGTGCCGATCAGGACCACGCGCAGTGGCTGGTCCGGTCGCCACAGCTTGGGGTCGAAGACACGCGCTGCGAGCGGTGCGGTGCCTTCGTGATCTTCCACATAGGTGGCGTTCGGCCAGCGCCGCGTCATGTCGGCGAGCGCAATCTTCTCCTCGCCGTGATCGGCGAAGGCGAGGCCTGACAGGCCGCGATCGGTGGCGATCACGATCGCGGTGCCGAATGGTGAGGAATGGAAGCCGTAGCGCAGGGTGAGGCCGGCACCGCCGTTCTTCCATTCGCCCGGCGACATCGCTTCGTGGGTGACGAAGAGATCGTGCAGCCGGCCGGGGCCCGACAGGCCGGAGTCGAGCGCCGCGTCGAGGATGCTGGCGGAATCCCTGAGCAGGTTCTTGGCGTGGTCGAGGGTGAGCGCCTGCATGAAGGCCTTCGGTGTGATCGAAGCCCAGCGGCGGAACAGATGGTGCAGTTCGTCCGGCGTGACGCCGGCGGCATCCGCCATCGCCTCGATGGTCGGCTGCGCGCGCCAGTTCGCCGAGATGAAGGCGATCGCCCGGCGCACCGAATCATAGTCGCGCAACGCGGCGTTCTGGGTGCCCGGCTTGGCCAGGCGCTGGTCATGTATCGCGAGGGTCATCATGGCCGGAAATGTAGGAGAAGGGGTGGCTCGAAACCACCCGATTTCCGACTGTGCTCAGGTCACCGGATTATAGGTCGGCCCACGCCGCGCCGCGTTCAGGGCTCCGACCAACGCATTGTAAAAGCTTGCTTTTTCTTCTGGCCCGAGAAACCCGGCGATGAGCAGCCGGCGGCCGCGCGAGATCAGATAGAGGTGCTCGATGCCGTATTCCTCGTCGACCTCCTGGTCGAGCCGGACCCAGAGCGGATTGAACGCCCATTCGGCAACCTGGCCACGATGGCTGACGCGCCGCACGCGCAGTTCCGACGGTGTCACCACGATCTCCTCGCTGGCCCGCGCCGCGCGGAAATTGACCTTGAAGGCCCACCAGATCACCAGCACATCGAGACCGAAAAAGCCGAACACCGGCCAGGCGCCCATCATCAGGAAGGCGAGACCGGTGACGAAGCTGACGACGCTCAGGAACAGCATCACGGCGAGGAAGCCGGTGCGGTTCAGCGAGCGGTGCGGCGTCAGCAGCGCGGAGAAGATCTGAGGCTCATCCTCACTTTCAGATCGCGCGCGCTCAATTTCGTTGCCTGTGCTCATCGTCCATCAGTATATCCCGATCATGGCGAAAATCACCCGCAAGCCGGCCCCGCGTAAAGCGGCGGTGCCGAAGAAAAAGGCAAAACCGGTCGCGGCCAAACCGAAAGCGCCCGCGAAGAGATCGCTCAGAGCCACAAGACCCTGGACGCCGGCCGAGATCCACGAGGTCTTTAGTCGTTTCCGCAAGGCCAATCCGGAGCCGAAGGGCGAGCTCGAGCACGTCAATCCGTTCACGCTGCTGGTCGCGGTGGTGCTGTCGGCGCAGGCGACCGACGCCGGCGTCAACAAGGCGACGCGTGCATTGTTCGAGGTCGCGGACACCCCGCAGAAGATGCTCGATCTCGGCGAGGAGCGCCTGCGCGAGTACATCAGGACCATCGGCCTCTATCGCACCAAGGCGAAGAACGTGATCGCGCTGTCGGCGAAGCTGCTCAGCGAATTCGGCGGCCAGGTGCCGCGCACGCGTGCCGAGATCGAGTCGCTGCCCGGCGCCGGGCGCAAGACCGCCAACGTCGTGCTCAACATGGCCTTCGGCGAGCACACCATGGCGGTCGACACGCATGTCTTCCGCGTCGGCAACCGCACCGGACTTGCGCCCGGCAAGACGCCGCTCGAGGTCGAGCTCGGTCTCGAAAAGGTCATTCCGGCAGAATTCATGCTGCATGCCCATCATTGGTTGATCCTGCACGGGCGCTATACCTGCCTCGCGCGCAAGCCGCGCTGCGAGGTGTGCCTGATCAACGATCTCTGCCGGTGGCCGGAGAAGACGGTGTGATCTAATGACAAGGCGGGATTTGTGTTCTAGCAGCGCCGGGTTGAGGTGATCTCGTGAGTCAACAAGAACAGAACGCACCACCCGCATCACCGGCCCCACCGCCGAAGCCGACACAGCGGCCGGCCACGCCGCTCTGGAGCCGGCTCGCGATCCCGCTGTTTGCGGTCATCGTCGCGCTCGCCTTCGTCGCGCTGGCAACGCTGCGCTTCGACGAATGGGTCGGCAATGCGGTGATCCAGACCACCAATGACGCCTATGTGCGCGCCGAGCTGACGCGGCTGTCGAGCCGCGTCTCGGGTGAAGTGCTCAGCGTGGGGGTGACCGATTTCCAGCGCGTCAAGGCCGGCGACCTCCTGATCCAGATCGATCCCGCCGATTACGAGGCGCAAGTCGCGCAGGCCGAAGCTGCGGTCGCCGCGGCGCAAGCCGCGCTCGACAATCTCGCCAACCAGATCGAGCTGCAATATGCGACGATCGCGCAGGCGCAGGCCGCGCGGCTGTCTGCGGAGGCCATGGAGGTCGAGGCACGGCAGGAGCAGGAGCGTCAGCAATCGCTGTCGCAGAGCGAGTCCGGCACGCGCCAGCGTCTCGAGCAGGCGGTGGCCGCCTACGCCAAGGCACAGGCCGACGTGCGCGCGAGCCGCGCCGTGATCGCGGCCCAGCAGCACCAGCTCGAAGTCCTGCAAGGCACCAGGAAGCAGCGCGCCGCCGATGTCGAGGCGGCCAAGGCGACGCTGGCGGGTACGAAGCTCAAGCTTGGATACACGAGGATCACCGCGCCGTTCGACGGGGTTGTCGGCGAGCGCCAGGTGCAGCCCGGCGATTACGTCAATATCGGCACCAACCTCATCAACGTGGTGCCGCTGCCCAAGGTCTATGTGATCGCGAACTACAAGGAGACCCAGCTCACGCACGTGGCACCGGGCCAGCCGGTCGAGATCACCGTCGACAGTTTCCCGCGCGAGAAGCTGCGCGGCCGGGTCGAGCGCATTGCGCCGGCGACGGGTGCACAGGTGGCGCTGCTGCCGCCCGACAACGCAACAGGCAATTTCACGAAGGTGGTGCAGCGCATTCCCGTGCGCATTCAGTTCGATGACGACCAGCCGCTGCTGGCGCGGCTGGTGCCGGGCATGTCGGTGGTCACCAGCATCGATACGAAGGCCGCGAATGGCCGAAAATGACGATGCCAGCCGCGAACCGCTCTCGCGCGGCGGCGTCGCGCCGCAGCCCCTGTTCGCCGTCGCGGCGGTACTGCTCGGCTCGTTCCTTGCCAATTTCGACAGCCGGCTGACCACGGTCGGCCTGCCGGACCTGCGCGGCGCGTTCTCGCTCGGCTTCGACGAGGGCGCCTGGCTCTCGACCGCCGGCATCGGCTCGCAGATCTTCATCGCGCCTGCGGTGGCCTGGCTTGCCACGGTGTTCGGCCTGCGCCGCGTGCTCGGCATCCCCAGCCTCGTCTATGCCGCCGTCTCGTTCATCATTCCGTTCGTGCACGACTATCCGACATTGCTTGCGCTCAGCGTCGTGCATGGTCTCCTGCTCGGCACCTTCGTGCCGGCGACGCTGATGATCGTGTTCCGCAATCTGCCGATCCGCTGGTGGCTGCCGGCGATCTCGATCTATGCGATCCGCGTCGGCTTCGCGTTGGACACCTCGACCTCGCTGGTCGGCTTCTATGTCGACCATCTCGGCTGGCAATGGCTGTACTGGCAGGGCGTGGTGATCGCACCCTTGATGGGCCTGATGGTCTATCTGGGCACGCCGAACGAGCCGGTGAACCGCGCGCTGCTGCGCGAGGCCGATTGGGGCGGCATGCTGCTACTCGGCGCCTCGGTGTCGATGATCTATGCGGGGCTTGACCAGGGCAACCGGCTGGACTGGCTCGGCTCCGGCACGGTGATGGCACTGCTCGCAGCGGGCGCGGTGCTGTTTCTGGCCTTCCTCGTCAACGAGTCCCTGGTGCGGCAGCCCTGGGCACATGTCAACGTGCTGTTCTCGCGCAACATCGGCCTGGGACTGGTCCTGATCCTGCTCTACACGCTGACCAGCCTGTCCAATGCGTCGCTGGTGCCGAACTTCCTCGCCACCATCGCGCTGCTCAGGCCGGAGCAGAGCGGCATGCTGCTGCTCATCTGTGGCGCCTTGCCGATGTTCGTGCTGGTGCCGGTCTCGATCTGGCTGCTGCGGCATTTCGATACGCGGACGGTGATCGTCGTGGGCTTTGCCTGCTTCGCCGCGGCCAATCTCTGGGGCACGCAACTCAACCACGACTGGGCGCGCGAGGACTTCGCCGGCATCGTGCTGCTCCAGGCGATCGGGCAGTCGCTGACCTTGCTGCCGCTGATCATCACGCTGCTCTCCAACTCCGATCCCAGCCGCGCCACCTCCTTTGCCGCCTATATCCAGATCATGCGGCTCGGCGGCGCCGAGATCGGCGTGGCGCTGATGGGCACCTGGCTGCGCGTGCGCGAGCAGGTCCATTCCTTCTATCTCGGCCAGAACCTTGCGGTCGGCGATGTCGATGTGGTGCAGAGGCTGCAGCAACTCGCCGACCACTTCGCCGCCCATGGCACAGGATCGGCGCAGCCGCGCGCGGTCGGCACGCTGGCGGGCATCGTCCAGCGCGAGGCCAATGTGCTCGCCTATATCGACGGCTTCTGGCTCTGCTTCTGGCTCGCGATAGCCGCGCTCGCAATCGTCGCGCTGGTCACCCGCGCGCCGACGGGTCCCTTCACGCCGGCGCTGTTCGGCTTCGCCAGGATGCTGCTGCGAAAGTGTGGTGTGCGGGCCGCCTGAATGCGGTGATGGTTGGTTCGTTCGCTCGCGCGAGGCGGGTGGTCACCTCTCCCGCAAGCGCAAGCGGGAGAGCACAATCACCGCACCTGCCGCGCCGGCTCGATCAGCTCTGGCCGCGGACCCGACAGGCGCTTGTGCATGTGGACCATGAAGGCCATGGCGAAGATCGGCGTCGCCAGATTGACGATCGGGATCGAGACGAAGGCGGCGATGAAGAGCCCGGCCGTGAAGATCGTGGCGGCGTTGTCACGCCGCATCGCCTTGGCTTCCTCCGGCGGCCGGAAGCGCATCGCCGCGAGCTCGAAATATTCGCGGCCAAGCAGCCAGGCGGCGGCGATGAAGAAGATCAGGAATCCCGCGCCGGCGAACAGCACCAGCGGCAACGCGACCAGATAGACCACGATCGTCAGCAGCGCGGTCTTGATGCCCTCGAGGATCGCCTGGCTGAGCGGCAGCGCCACGCCGGGCCGCTCGGCCGGATAATGCTCGCGCTCGACGATGTCGGCGACGTCGTCGACGAACAGGCTCGCCACCAGCGAGGTGATCGCGGGCATCAGGAAGATGCCGCCGAACACGACCCCGAGGCCCGCCGCGATCGAGACGATCCAGGACAGGACGTCGATCGATGAATGCCAGCCCGGTCCGAGCAGGCCTTCCAGCCAGACCTCGCCATTGGTCGCAAACCAGCTGAGCAGCCGCTGCAGGCCGATCGCCAGCACGGTGATCAGCACCAGCGCCAGGCCGACCGATCGCCACAGGATCGAGCGCATCGGCGGCGAGAGCAGTTGCGACAGCGCCTTGATGGCGGCATCCAGCATGGGAGATCCTCTCAGGTCAACACTTCGCGAGAGGTAGACACCGAATGCGGCTTCGGCAAGGGCGGGTGGCTGCCCAGGTCTGCGGATTGCGGGTCCCGTGTCCCGGACGCAGCGCGGCATGCAATGACGCGCTGCTGAGCCGGGACCCAGGAGCTTGCGGCGAGATGGGCCCCGGCTCTACAGCACATCGCGCAAGTGCGCGCTGCGCTGCGTCCGGGGCACTCAAGCTCCTAGCTACCCATGCCGGTGCCCGTGCTTGCGCGCCTTCGCCTGCTTGCCTTCGCCGGTCGGGATCATCACCACGCGGCCGTAGCGCACGCCGCGTTCGGCGATGATGTGGTCGGCGAAGTGCCTGACTTCGGAGGCGTTGCCGCGCAGCGCCGTCATCTCCATGCAATTGTCGTCGTCGAGATGGACGTGCAGCGTCGCCAGCGCGAGGTCGTGATGGCCGTGGAATTCCTGCACCAGGCGCTTTGAGAGATCGCGCGCGGCGTGGTCGTAGACATAGACGAGACCGGCCACGCATTGGCCGGTCTGTGGCGTGCCCTCCGTGCTCTGTTGCAGGCCGGCGCGGGCGAGATCGCGGATGATCTCGGAGCGGTTCTGATAGCCGCGCGCCTCCGCCGCGGCGTCGATCTCCGCCAGGAGATCGTCCTCGATCGTGATCGTTATCCGCTGCATCGGGTCCTCTCCATCGGGCTACCGGGCTGTTGTAGCCTTTCCGCCAAGGCGAGGCGAGAGAGTGTGCCGGTAGCTCACAGTCGCGTCGTGCGCAGGCGCAGCGCATTGCCGACCACGCTCACCGAGGACAGCGCCATCGCCGCTGCGGCGATGATCGGCGAGAGCAGCACGCCAAAGGTGGGATAGAGCACCCCGGCGGCGATCGGAATGCCGGCGGCGTTGTAGATGAAGGCGAAAAACAGGTTCTGGCGGATGTTGCTCATCGTCGCCTGCGACAGTTTTCGCGCCCGCACGATGCCGACAAGATCGCCCTTGAGCAGCGTGACGCCGGCACTCTCCATCGCCACGTCGGTGCCGGTGCCCATGGCGATGCCGACCTCGGCTGCCGCCAGCGCCGGTGCGTCGTTGACGCCGTCGCCGGCCATCGCGACGCTGCGGCCGGCCTTCTGCAGCTTGGTGACCACCGCGCTCTTCTGGTCCGGCAGCACCTCGGCCTCGACATCGGCGATGCCGAGCCTGCGCGCCACGGCCTCGGCCGTCGTGCGGTTGTCGCCGGTCAGCATGATCACCTTGATGCCTTCCGCCGCGAGCGCCTTCAGCGCCTCCGGGGTCGAGGCCTTGACCGGATCGGCGATCGCGAACAGGCCGGCCAGCCGGCCGTCGACGGCCATGTTGATCACGGTCGCGCCGTCGCCACGCAGCCGTTCGGCTTCGGTGTCGAGCGCCCTGGTCTCGATGCCGATCGACGTCAGGTATCTTGCATTGCCGAGCACGATGGTCCTGCCCTCGACCCTGCCGGTCGCGCCCTTGCCCGTCGGCGAATCGAATTGCTCGACCTGGCCAAGCGTGAGCTGCTTCTCCTTGGCCGCGCGCACGATGGCGTCAGCCAATGGATGCTCGCTCGCCCGCTCGACGCTGGCCGCGAGCCGAAGGATGTCGTCTTCGGCAAAGCCGGCCGCGGGCACGATCGCGACCACCTTGGGCTTGCCCTCGGTCAGGGTGCCGGTCTTGTCGACCACCAGCGTGTCGATTTTCTCCATGCGCTCCAGCGCCTCGGCGTTCTTGATCAGAACGCCGCCTTGCGCACCGCGTCCGACGCCGACCATGATCGACATCGGGGTCGCGAGGCCGAGCGCACAGGGGCAGGCGATGATCAGCACGCTGACGGCTGCAACGAGGCCGAAGGCCAGCCGCGGCTCCGGTCCGAACCAGGCCCAGGCGCCGAAGGCAGCGAGCGCGACGACGATCACCATCGGGACGAACCAGCCGGAGACCTGATCGGCCAGGCGCTGGATCGGCGCGCGCGAGCGCTGCGCGTCCGCGACCATCTGCACGATCTGCGACAACAGCGTCTCGCGCCCGACCTTGTCCGCCCGCATCACGAAGCTGCCCGACTGGTTCAGCGTGCCGGCAATGACCTTGGCGCCGGTCTCCTTGGTGACCGGCATGGATTCGCCTGTGACCAGGGATTCGTCGAGCGAGGAGCGTCCCTCCAGGATGATACCGTCCACCGGCACCTTCTCGCCGGGACGAACGCGCAAGCGGTCGCCGGCATGGAGCGTGTCGATCTCGACCTCGTGCTCGCTGCCATCAGCATCGACGCGGCGTGCCGTCTTCGGTGCAAGCTGGAGCAGCGCCTTGATCGCACCCGAGGTCGCGTCGCGGGCGCGCAGCTCCAGCACCTGGCCGAGCAGCACCAGCACGGTGATGACGGCGGCTGCCTCGAAATAGACGGCGACCGCGCCTTCATGACCGCGGAAGGTGGCGGGGAAGATCTGCGGCGTGACGGTGCCGAGCACGCTGTAGACATAGGCAACGCCGGTACCCATCGCGATCAGCGTGAACATGTTGAGGTTGCGCGTCAGCAGCGACTGCCAGCCGCGGACGAAGAACGGCCAGCCCGCCCACAGCACCACGGGCGTCGCAAAGACGAATTGGATCCAGTTCGACAGCGTCGGATCGATCCAGTTGTGCGGGCCCGCGAGATGGCCGCCCATCTCCAGCACCACGGCCGGCAGCGCCAGCGCGCCGCCGATCCAGAACCGCCGGGTCATGTCGGCGAGCTCCGGATTGGGGCCGGTCTCCAGGCTTGCGACCTCAGGCTCCAGCGCCATGCCGCAGATCGGGCAGCTGCCCGGGCCGACCTGGCGGATCTCGGGGTGCATCGGACAGGTGTAGATGGTGCCCGCGGGCATCTCGGGCTCGCGCGCCTTCTCCTTCGCAAGATATTTGGCAGGATCGGCGGCGAACTTGGTGCGGCAGCCGGCCGAGCAGAAATGGAAGGTCTCGCCGTGATGTGTGAAGTGGTGCTTCGAGGTCGCGGGATCGACCGTCATGCCGCAAACCGGGTCCTTCACCCTGGTCGCGGCATCACCATGGTCGTGGCCGGAATGATCGCCGTGGCCGCCGCAGCATGCGGATGCCGCGGGCTTCGCCGCCGGCGGTGCAGCTTTCGTGGAACAGCCGCAGCCGGAATGTGTTTCCGCGTCGTGACGATGCTCGCTGCTGTTCGTTGCCATGCTCCGGTCCTGTCCCTGGTCTTGCAACCTATACCCAGTAGGGGTATATAGACCCCATGCGCAAGGACATCAAGGCATCTGTCGGAAAACGTCTCGGCCGGATCGAAGGCCAGGTTCGCGGCCTGTCGAAAATGGTAGAGGAAGACCGCTACTGCATCGACATCGTGACGCAGATCTCGGCGGTGCGCGCCGCTTTGCGCCGCGTCGAGGAGGAGGTCCTGAAGGATCACGTCGCCCATTGCGTCGAGCACGCCATTGCGAGCGGCGACAAGGCCGACCAGCGCGAGAAGATCGCGGAGCTGATGGCGGTGATCGGGCGGGCCGACCGGTAGCCCACGCTCCCTCCACCGTCATTGCGAGGAGCTCTTGCGACGAAGCAATCCAGACTGTCGCCGCGGTAACAGTCTGGATTGCTTCGCTGTGCTCGCAACGACGGAGGAGAGGGACGCGGCATCTCCTCCAGCGTCGTTCTGGCGAAAGCCAGGGCGATGTTTCGGGGCGTGACTTAAGCCGCCATCTCCCGCGCCCGCGCGCGGTACGCCGCGAGGTCGCTCAGTTGCACAAAATGCTCGGAGAACGCGGCGGTGATCTCCGCGAGTTGCGCCTTCACTTCTTCAGCCGGAATCTCAGCCGGCGCCTCTTCGTCAATCGCCTCAGGAATGAGCGGCGGCGCCAGGACCGTTTCTGGAAACACACTGAATGAGCCCGCTACCTCCTCGAGCGGCTTCTGCTTGTCGGCCCAGTGCAGGGCGGTGTAGTCGAAGCCGTGCACGATGGTGGGTTTGACGACTTCGAAATAGGGCGAGATGTCGAAGTCGCGGGGCATGTAGAGCGAGGAATCGCGGATGTGCAGGATCTCGCGGCGCGCGGCACGGCTGCCGGCCTTGGTGATCTTCGGCAGGATCGGATAGCGCACGGCGTCGAAGGCCTGCGCGATCAGCGCCGAGCAGATGATCTTGGTCGGGTCGCCCGAGCCGATCGCGATCATGCGCCGGCGCCAGCGCTGCGGTATCGGCATCGGGAACAGATAACGCATGAGGTCGACGATGTTCTTGGTGTCGTAGCCGAAGCCGATGCGGTTGATGGCGTAGCGGCAGACCGTGGTGCGGTCCTCATAGGACAGCCCGACAGGGCGGCAGAGGCGGGTGTGGTAGGGGAAATATTTCGACAGCGGCGCCGATGTGACGCCTTCGCCGATATTGGCCTCGATCAGCACATGCGGCTCGCCGTCAGCCTCCTCCGCACCCGCGACCGGGCCGACATAGAGCGCCGCATGCGACCAGGTCGACTGCGTCAGATATTTGATGATGCCGGAGATGCGGTTGTTGCCCTCGACCAGCAGCACGTCGCCGGGCTCGATGACGCCGCGCAGATGCTCCGGGTCGCTCGGCGTGAACGGCTCGTAGCCCGGCACCTCCTTCGAGAGGTACGCGGCAATCAGCTTGCCGACCGAATCCAGGACCGTCCCCATGTCAAACTCCCCCCACGGCCTTTTCCGGCCGTCTTTTTCCCTTCTCTATCATGGTCGAAACGTGTTGCAATTCGGTTCATCACTCTGTGAGATCAAGCACGATTGATTCACCATGATGGTTGCCGTGCAACATCAGATGCAGCAAGGTTCGCGGGCTGTTCCCATACGCCGCAAGTCCCCGGAAACCATGACATGACAATCACGCGCCGCGGTTTCCTTGTCGCGTCGGCGTCCTTTGCGGCGATGCCGGTCCTGCGCGCATCCGCCGCGCCCCTGCCGCGCGAGGCCGACATCGTCGTGATCGGGGCGGGAGCTGCTGGAATCGCCGCGGCGCGGCGCATCATGGCGACCGGCCGCAAGGTCATCGTGGTGGAAGCGGCACCGCACGTTGGCGGCCGTTGCATCACCGATCGCACGACCTTCGACACGCCGTTCGACCGCGGCGCGCGCTGGATGTACAATCCCGACACCAATCCGATGATCCGGCTGGCGCGCAGTGTCGGGCTGGACGCGCTGCCGGCGCCATCGGGCCAGAAGATGCGCATCGGCCGCCGCAACGCGCGTGCGGGCGAGACCGAGCAGTTCCTGGCGGCGCTGGTGCGCGCCAACCGCGCCATCGACGAGGCCGCGCGCGGCAAGCTGGACACCTCCTGCGCGTCCGTGCTGCCGAAGGACCTCGGCGACTGGGCAGGCGCGGCCGAGTTCATGCTGGGCCCGAGCTTCGCCGGCAAGGACCTGAAGGAGCTGTCCGCGATCGACAAGGGACGCGCGCAGGACCGCAATGCGGCGATCGCCTGCCGCCAGGGCCTCGGCACTCTGATCACCAAGCTCAGCGAGCAGGTGCCGATGGTGCTGTCGACGCCGGCGAGCCGGATCGTCTGGAGCAACCGCGACGTCGGCGTGGAGACGCAAGCCGGCAAGATCGCCGCACGCGCCGCCATCCTCACAGTTTCGACCAATGTGCTGACGTCGGGCGCGATCAAGTTCGCACCCGACATCCCCAAGCGCACCTTGGACGCGGCCTCGAAGCTCACCCTGGGCAGCTACGATCGCATCGTGCTGCAACTGCCGGGCAATCCGCTCGGATTGTCGCGCGACGATATCCTCATCGAGCAGAGCAACTCGACGCGCACGGCGCTCATGTTCGCCAATATCGGCGGCTCCTCGCTGTGCTCGATCGATGTCGGCGGCTCCTTCGGCCGCGATCTCTCCGAGCAGGGCGAGAAGGCCATGGCCGCCTTCGCGAAGGAGTGGATCACCAAGCTGTTCGGCAGCGAGGCCGCTTCGGCCGTGCAGAAGACCAGCGCCACGCGCTGGAATGCCGCGCCCTACGTGTTGGGCGCAATGTCGGCATCCTCGCCCGGCGGCCAGCTTTCGCGAAAGACCCTGGGCGAGCCGATCGGCAACATGTTCCTCGCCGGCGAAGCCACGCACGAGACGCTCTGGGGCACCGTCGACGGCGCCTGGGAAAGCGGCGAGCGCGCCGCGGATGCCGCCTTGCGCAAGATCGGCGCGCTCAAGTCCGAGCCGGCCGACGTGCCGACGCAATCGACGAAGAAGCGGCGCGTGCCGCGGCCGTAAGGCAATCAAGCCCCAACAATCTCCGCTGTCGTCCCGGACAAGCGAAGCGCAGATCCGGGACCCAGAACCACAGGGAGAAGTTTGGCGAAGGCTGGCAGTCAGGAGATCTGCGTCGGCACTGTCACCTGTGCCTACTCGATAGATCACGCGGTATGGGTCCCTGCGTTCGCAGGGACGACTGGCGGAGAGAGCTACCGCAGAATCCCGTCCAACGCTGGCAGCCCGGCGATCACCGCCACCGCGATCAGCGCATAGCAGATCCCGCGAAACACTCTTTCACTCGCGCGGCCGAACAGCGAGGCGCCGAAGGCGACGCCGATCGCATAGACCGGCCCGACGACTAGCGAGAGCGCCAGCGATTCGCGCGAAATCAGGCCCGTAGCCGCGTAACTGACCATCGAGAAGAAATCCGAGGCGCCGAAGAACAGCAAGATGTTGGCGCGTGCGATGATGGGTGCGATCGGGCGGCCGAGCCAGTAGCCGACGATCGGTGGGCCGCCGGTCTGCGCGAGGCCGCTGCAGAAGCCCGAGAGACCGCCGATGCCGACCGAGAGCCAGGCGTGGTCCTTGCCGCGATAGCGCCAGCCCGACAGCAGCAGGAGCAGGAGGGCGGCGACGAAGCAGGAGATGATCCATCGCGTGGTGACGGGCTCCAGCACGCTCAGGAAATACGTGCCGACGGGCACGCCGACCAGCGCGCCCAGCACGATCACGGCGGTGGCCCTGCGGTCGGCCTTCCGCCATGCGTCAGGCAGCAGCGGCGCGGCCGCGACGAAATCGATGACGAGCAGCAGGGCCGCAACGAGCCGCGGCGCTGCGATGCTGCTCGCCAGCGGCATGAAGATCAGGGCCGAGCCGAAGCCGGAGAAGCCGCGTGCGGTGCCCGAAACGAAAGCGACGGCGCAGAGCGCCATCGCAATGGTGAGGCTGACATCCTTCGGGAGAAAGTCGGCGAGACTCATGCTTATCGATTCTGGAGCATGATGTCGTCCGAAAACCGCTTCACACTTCTCGGCATCATGCTCTCAGAGTACCGCCGGTCTTCTTCGTGACTTCGGCCACGATCTTGGCGCCGACGGCCTCGATCTCCTGGTCGGTCAGGGTCTTCTCGCGCGGCTGGATCGTCACCGCGATCGCGATCGACTTCTTGCCGTCATCGATGCCCTTGCCCTCGTAGACGTCGAAAACGTTCACGCCGGTGATCAGCTTCTTGTCGACGGCTTGCGCGGCGCGGACGATGTCGCCGGCCTTCACGTCGCGGTCGACGATGAAGGCGAAGTCGCGCGTAACAGGCTGGAAGGCGGACAGCTCGATCAGCGGCTTGGCGCGGGTCGGCTTCTTCTTGGCCTCGGGGATGCGGTCGAGAATGACCTCGAACACCATCAAGGGACCATCGACGCCGAGCGCCTCGAGCGCGCGCGGATGCATCTCGCCGAAATGGCCGAGCACGTTCTGCGGGCCGATCTGGATCGTGGCGGAACGCCCCGGATGCAGCCAGCCAGGACCACCCGCCACGACCTGAAGCGCCTGCATCGGCGCACCGGCCGCAGCGAGCACCGCCAGCGCATCGGCTTTCGCGTCGAACACGTCCGCCTGCGTCGAGCCGGTCCAGTGCCGTCCGAGGCCTTCCGAGGAGGCAAAGCCGCGGCGCACGCCGCTTGCCGCCATGAACTGGTCCTGCGGGCGATCGCCCTTGAAGATCTGGCCGACCTCGAACAGCGCGACATCGCCAAAGCCGCGATCGGCATTGGCCTGCGCGGCCGCGATCAGGCCCGCAAGCAAGGTCGGGCGCATGTCCGACAAATCGGACGCGATCGGGTTGGCCACTTCGAGCTCGCGCTGGCCGCCGCCGAACAATTCGGCCGCGGGCTTGGCAATGAACGACCACGTCACGGCTTCGACCATGCCGCGGCTGGCGAGCGCGCGTCGCGCGCGGCGGGTGCGCAGCTGGAGCGGCGTCAGCACCGATTTGCGCGCGTCCTCGCCGCGTTCGAACGGCGTCATCGGCACCTTGTCGACGCCGAAGATGCGGACGATCTCCTCGACGATGTCGGCCTTGCCGTGCACGTCCGTGCGCCAGGACGGCACCGCCACCTTCACGACCGGGCCGGGGCCCGCCATCATGAAGCCGAGATGGGTCAGGATG
Source organism: Bradyrhizobium diversitatis (assembly GCF_016031635.1). Classification (GTDB taxonomy): domain Bacteria; phylum Pseudomonadota; class Alphaproteobacteria; order Rhizobiales; family Xanthobacteraceae; genus Bradyrhizobium; species Bradyrhizobium diversitatis. The sequence goes on along the minus strand of NZ_JACEGD010000003.1, from coordinate 40,795 downwards.
CGCTTCATCTCCGCTTGCGGCACCTCGATGCCGGAGAGCCGCTTGACCTCAGTGACCGGGAACTCGATGAGGCGGTCATCGCCAAAGGCCTTGCCGACCACGACGGTCTCGGACGGTGTGCCGCCACACATCTCCATCACCAGCTTGGTCGCGAGCTCGAGCCCCGGCACCATGAAGGCGGGATCGACGCCACGCTCGAAGCGGTAGCGCGCATCGGAATTGATGCCGAGCTTGCGGCCGGTCTGGGCGATGTTGATCTCGTTCCACAGCGCCGATTCGATCAGCACGTCGGTGGTGTCATCGTCGCAGCCGGAGGCCTCGCCGCCCATGATGCCGGCGAGCGATTCGACGCCGTGCTCGTCCGCGATGACGCAAATCGCGGGATCGAGATTGTAGGTACGGCCGTCGAGCGCGAGAAGCGTCTCGCCGTCGCGGGCGCGCCGCACGACGAGATTGCCCTTCACCTTCTTGGCGTCGAACACGTGCAGCGGCCGCGCGCGGTCGAAGGTCATGAAATTGGTGATGTCGACCAGCGCGTTGATCGGACGCAGTCCGATCGCGGTCAGCCGCTTCTGCAGCCATTCCGGCGACGGTCCGTTCTTGACGCCGCGCACGAGGCGGAGCGCGAAGCCGGGACACAGCGAGGAATCCTCGACCGTGACCTTCACCGGGCACGGGAATTCGCCCGTGATGGGCTTGATGGTCGGGTCCTTGAACTTGCCCATGTCGGCGGCGGCGAGGTCGCGCGCGATGCCGTGCACGCCGGTGCAGTCCTGCCGGTTCGGCGTCAGGTTGATCTCGACCACGGGATCGCCGAGCCCGGCCCATTCGGCGTAGGCCGCGCCAACAGGCGCGTCCGCCGGCAATTCCATGATGCCGTCATGGTCGTTGGAGATCTGCAATTCGGCCGCCGAGCACAGCATGCCGCGGCTCTCGACGCCGCGGATGGTGCCGATGCCGAGCGTGATGTCCTTGCCGGGAATGTAGGTGCCGGGGGCTGAGAACACGCTGACGAGCCCGGCGCGCGCATTCGGCGCACCGCAGACGACCTGCACCGGCGCGCCGCCGTCGCCGGTATCGACCATGCAGACACGCAGCCGATCCGCGTTCGGATGCTGCTCGGCCGAGATCACTTTCGCGATGGTGAAAGGCTTCAGCGCCTTCGCCTTGTCCTCGATGTTCTCGACCTCGAGCCCGATCATGGTGAGCTTCTCGGCGAGCTTGTCGAGCGGCTCGTCGGTCTCGAGATGATCCTTCAGCCAGGAGAGGGTGAATTTCATGGCTGTGTGCCTCGGCTCTTGTCGGTGGAGTTACATTGGTCGGTGCTAGTGTTCCCTCCCCCCTTGTGGGGGAGGGTCAGGGAGGGGGGTGAGCCGCGGGCTCCGGCGGAAGCTGCCTGGCGAATTGCCTCAACAACTCCCTCAAGGTTCGTCATCACCTGATCGTTGGTGAAGCGCAGAACCTGAAAGCCCTCGGCTGCGAAGAAAGCGTCGCGACGCTCATCTTTTTTCTGACGTTCCTCGAAATCATGGGATTCCCCATCGAGCTCGATGATGAGCTTTGAGGAGAAGCACACGAAGTCAGCAATGTAGTTTCCGATTGGCGATTGGCGACGGATGCCAACACCATCCATGCGGTTAGCCTTCAGGTGCCGCCACAGCAGTGTTTCGGCGCGCGTCATCGCTCGGCGAAGCTGTTTCGCCCGGCTGCGCTGTCGCTCGCTTACAACTGCGTGCGGCATCCGCGGCTACCCCCCTCCCTGACCCTCCCCCACAAGGGGGGAGGGAACGGAGAGAGTCTTTGTACGGCTACTCACAACCCTCACGAGCTCAGTCCCCCCGCAAGCGTCGGCACCTCCAGCGGCTTGAAGCCATAGTGGCTCAGCCAGCGGACGTCGCTGTCGAACAGCTGGCGCAAATCGGCGATGCCGTATTTCAGCATGGCGATGCGGTCGATGCCCATGCCCCAGGCGAAGCCCTGGTACTCGTCGGGATCGATGCCGCAGGCGCGCAGCACGTTCGGATGCACCATGCCGCAGCCGAGAATCTCGAGCCAGTCCTCGCCCTCGCCGAAGCGGATCTCACCCTTGTCGCGGCGGCACTGGATGTCGACTTCCAGCGACGGCTCGGTGAACGGGAAGAACGAGGGACGGAAGCGCATGTTGATGTGGTCAACCTCGAAGAACGCCTTGCAGAACTCATGCAGGATCCACTTGAGGTGGCCGAGATGCGAGGTCTTGTCGATGACGAGGCCCTCGACCTGGTGGAATTGCGGCGTATGGGTCGCGTCCGAATCGATGCGGTAGGTGCGGCCCGGACAGATCACGCGGATCGGCGGCTTCTGGCTCAGCATGGTGCGCACCTGCACCGGCGAGGTGTGGGTTCGCAGCAGCATGCGCGAGCCGTCCTCCTTCGGGTGGAAGAAGAATGTGTCGTGCATCTCGCGCGCGGGATGGCCTTCCGGGAAATTCAGCTTGGTGAAGTTGTAGTCGTCGGTCTCGATGTCGGGACCTTCGGCGACCGAGAATCCCATGTCGGCGAAGATCGTGGTCAGTTCGTCCCAGACCTGGCTCAGCGGATGGATGCGGCCGGCCTCGACCGGTGCGTCGCGCAGCGGCAGGGTGACGTCGATGGTCTCGGACGCGAGCCGCGCATCGAGCGCCGCCGACTTCAGCACGTGGCGCCGCGCGGCGAGCGCCTCGGTGACCTTGTCCTTGGCCTGGTTGATCGCGGCGCCCTGCGTCTTGCGCTCATCAGGCGACATCTTGCCGAGCGTGGCGAGGAGCGCCGAGATCGAGCCCTTCTTGCCGAGGGCTGCGACGCGTACCGCTTCGAGCGCGGCTTCATCGCCGGCGGCGGCGATCTGGTCGAGGATGGATGTTTCGAGCGTTGCGAGGTCGGACACAGTCAAATCCTTGGCTCCAAATTCGGCTGGGTTGTCGCCGCCCGAAGGCCGTAACGTCAAGCAAAAAGCCGGTCATTTCGGGCTTGCGGCCGGCCGGGTTGAACGCTGCGCGGGGACCCGGCACCAATGGGGGTATAAGGAGAGTCTTGCGATGCTTTCGAGATCCTGTCTGGTTGGTCTGGCCCTGCTTGTGCTGGAAGGTGCTTTGCGTGGCGCGGCCTACGCCGAGGAATGCCCGGCCAAATCGACGTCGATGGACGACGTCATCGCAGTCCTCAATGCGGCGCCTGGCTGCGGCCCTGCCATGAAGCTGTTCGAGGCCTGCGCATATGGCGCCAGCGGCGACGCGCAGTTCGGTGAAGTGGTCGAGAAGAAATGCGAAGCTGATTTCGTCGGCCAGCAGAAGCCGCCGCAGAAGCTCAGCTATCAGCGCGAGTTGCAGGCGTGTGATCGCAAGTACCGGAACAAGTCCGGCACCATGTATATTTCGGCGACAGCATTCTGCCGGGCGGAGGTCGCCCAGCGCTACTCGCAACAAGCTTTGAAGGCTGCGGGCCAAAAGGCCCGCTAGCGCAGGCCTCAGGCGGCCAGCGCAGCCTTGGCCTTCTCGGCGATCGCCTGGAAGGCGGCGGGTTCGCTGATCGCGAGATCCGACAGCACCTTGCGGTCCACGGTGATCCCGGACTTGGCCATGCCGTCGATAAATCGGCTGTAGGTCAGGCCGAACGGACGGACGGCAGCGTTGATGCGCTGGATCCAGAGCGCGCGGAACGTCCGCTTCTTACGCTTGCGGTCGCGGAAGGCGTATTGCTGGGCCTTCTCCACGGCCGGCTTGGCGGCGCGGATGGTGTTCTTGCGGCGGCCATAGAAGCCCTTGGCGGCCTTGTAGACTTTCTTGTGCTTGGCGTGGGCGGTCACACCGCGTTTGACGCGAGACATGACGAAATCCTTCAGAGATGACTTGGTTTTCGGATCGCCGCGCGAAGGCGGCGCGAGAGGGCAGTGATCGTGGACGCGATCAGGCGTTCGGCAAGAAGTACTTCTTGACGTTGTCGCCGTCGGTCTTGAACAGCACGCGGGTGCCGCGGAGCTGACGGATCTGCTTCTTCGTCCGCTTGATCATGCCGTGACGCTTGCCGCGCTGGGCGTGCATCACTTTGCCGGTGGCAGTCACCTTGAAGCGCTTTTTAGCGCCCGATTTGGTCTTCAGCTTGGGCATTTGGCTCTCCTATGGCCACAACAGAAATCCGCCCGTGAAGGCGGCTGGCCGTCTAAATGCTCGTTAGAGCGTTGATTGTGCTCAGGTTTTTGCGAACGAGCGCGAAACCCACACGAAACACCGCCACGGCAGCCCTTAATCAGCCGGGCGATGAAGGCTGGGCTTATGACAGAGCGGGAGCCAAATGGCAACGATGAACCGGCGGAACAGGCCCGGAGACTATCCGGTGTTGCCACCCTCATGTCCCAGCCGTGTCGCCCCGGAGCAGGACCAAAATGGCCAATTTGTCCCAATCGCCTTCACCTGGTTTCGTCCGCCCGCGTCATCTGGCGGTGCTTGCCGTGCTCGCGGCCGTCATGCTGCCGTCGACTGCCGATGCCCGAATCGGCGGCTATGACGGCATCTGGAACGTCACCTTCGCCACCACGAGGGGCAGTTGCAGCTCGGGCTACAGCGTCCCCTTCACCGTGACGGGCAGCCGCGTCTCGTCCGCCGGCGGCGGCCGGGTCTCGGGCAGGATCAACCGTTCCGGTGCTGTGGCTGTCCACGTCTCGGTCGGCGCCTCCCACGCCAGCGGCGGCGGCCGGCTCGCCGGCATGAACGGCGCCGGCTCGTGGAGAGGTGTCATCTCCGGCGACCAATGCAGCGGCACCTGGCAGGCGACGCGGACGTAGCTGTCGCGATGCGGAAGATGCGCTGCCTCCCCCGCTCGCGGGCGAGGGTTGCAGCAGTGCTCGTGGCCTACACCTCGACCAAAACAAAACGGCCCGCCGGAGATCCGGACGGGCCGTTGAAAACTCAGTCCTGAACCAAAGCGCTTCGCGTCAGCGCGGCGCCAGCACCATGACGACCTGGCGACCTTCGAACCGCGCGTCCTGCTCGACCTTGGCGAGCTCGGCGACGTCGGACTTGATCTTGTCCAGCAGCTTGGTGCCGATCTCCTGGTGCGCCATTTCGCGGCCACGATAGCGCAACGTGATCTTGACCTTGTCGCCCTCTTCGAAGAACCGCTGCATCGCGCGCATCTTCACGTCGTAATCATGATCGTCGATCATCGGGCGGAGCTTGATCTCCTTGATCTCGACGGTCTTCTGCCGCTTGCGGGCTTCCGCGGCTTTCTTCTGAGCGGAATACTTGTACTTCCCGTAGTCCATGATCTTGCAGACGGGAGGGCTGGCATTCGGCGAAATCTCGACCAGATCCATGCCGGCTTCCTGAGCCATCCGGATGGCGACGACGGTCTCGACCGTGCCTTTGTTGTCACCGGTCTGGTCGATCAGCTGGATCTGCGCATTGCGGATATCATCATTGATGCGCGGCCCGTCTTTGCTGGCAGCGGGCGGAGCTTTATTAGGACGGCGAATGGGTGGTTCTCCAAAGTTGTGAAGGAAGCGGCTATCTTGAAGGAAGATGCGTTTGCCGGCAAGCAAGTCACTCATGCGGCGCGAAAAACCCTCAAATGCGAGGCATTTTGGTCACGCCTGAGCACGCAGACGACATAGACACCTTGCTTCTGTTCCGCAAGCGTCCCAAAGGGCGGCCAATGCAGCCATCGGGTCGCATCGCGGGACGCGCCCGGACAGCTCAAACCGCACAGCCAGAGTAAATGTTCCATGACCGATATAATTCATGATGCCATGCTCGACTTCACCGATGTGGGTGAGGGCCCGTCCGCACGCAGGATCGCGGTACGCAGTCGGCGCGGACAGGGGCCGGGACTGGTCTGGCTGGGCGGATTCAACTCGGACATGCAGGGCAGCAAGGCCTTGGCGCTGGACGCCTTCGCCCGGGATCACAGCCGCGCGATGGTGCGGTTCGACTATTCCGGCCACGGCGAGTCCGGCGGCGACTTCGCCGACGGAACCATCGGACGTTGGCTGGAGGAGAGCGTTGCGGTGTTCGAGCGGTTTTGCGATGGCCCGCAAGTCCTGATCGGCTCATCCATGGGCGGCTGGATCGCACTGCTGCTCGCGCGCGAGATCAAGAAGCGTCCCGGCAAGGCGTCGCTGGCCGGCCTCGTCCTGATCGCGCCCGCGCCCGATTTCACCGAGGAGCTGATGTGGAAGAATTTTTCGCCCGCGGTGAAGAAGGAGATCGAGACCAAGGGCGTCTGGATGCGGCCGTCGGATTACGGCGACGGCTCACCCTATCCGATCACGCGGAACCTGATCGAGGAGGGCCGCAATCACCTCGTGCTCGGCAGCGCCATCGATCTCGGCTGCCCCGTCCGCATCCTGCAGGGCGCGAAAGATCCCGACGTGCCATGGCAGCACGCTTTCGCGCTGACGCACCGCCTGCCGGCCGACGACGTCGTGCTGACCATGATCCAGGACGGCGATCACCGCCTCTCCCGCCCGCAGGATATCGCGCGCATTCTTGCGGCGGTGGCGGAGATCGGGTGATGTTGTAATACTCGCTGTCATTGCCCGCGAAGGCGGGCAATCCAGTATTCCAGAAACGGCAGAGATAGAGCCGAGAAGTCACGGCGCACTGGATGCCCCGGTCGAGCCGGGGCATGACAGAGAACGGGGAAGGAGCAACGCCAATGACCACCACCGCCATGCTGCGCGCCTTCTGCGACGCGGTCGAGCAGCGCAATGGCCGCGCCTTTGCCGAGTTGTTCACCGAGGACGGCGTCTATCACGATGTGTTCTACGGCGCCTTCGAAGGCCGCGAAAAAATCGCGGCGATGATCGACGACTGGTTCTATCGCACGGCAACCGATTTCCGCTGGGACATGCATGACCCCGTCTCCGACGGCACCACGCTCTATGCGCGCTACACCTTCAGCTACAAATCGACTTTGCCGGAAGCGGGCGGCGCGCGGGCGATGTTCGAGGGCGTGGCGATCATGACCCTGCGTGACGGCAGGATCGCCAGCTATCACGAGGTCGCCAACACCGCACCGGCGTTCGTGGATTTGAAATTTGCGCCTGAAAGAATTGCGAAGATCGTCGGCAGGCAGGGCGCCGAGTTGAAGGCGCGGCCGGAGATGCAGCAGCATCTCTCCTAACCGTCATTCCGGGGCGCGCCACTTGGCGCGAGCCCGGAATCCATCGAGCCGCAGAAATCGTGGAGGAATGGATTCCGGGCTCGTGCTTCGCACGCCCCGGAATGACGGCCGTCTCCTACCGCTTCGACGGATTCGCCATCGGCTTGCGCTGCGCCAGTGCGGCGACCGTGGCGGTGCCGATCGGGCCCTGCTCGTCATAGAGCCAGCATTCGCCGATGGCGACGCCGTCGGTGGCGTGGTGGTTCACGACTTCGAAGCCGATCCATTTCGTGACCGGCAGGCGGTGCAGATAGATCGTGACGTCGCTGTTGATGTAGCCGAGCCCCTTGTCGCCGGCATTGGCAAACGGGCTGGCGAAATCGGCGCCGGTTGCGACATGGACGAACGGCGTCATCGGCACGCCCGCAACGAGCTCGCGCACCTCGCTCATCCACAGCCGGCGCGGTCCGAGCGAGCCCATATGGCCGACGATCGGCCGCGTCGTCCATTTGCCGTTCATGCCGAGCCTGGGATCCGTGGGCTTGGGAATGTCGGCCGGCTTCGGCGCGTCCCAGTTCGGCGGCGACCAGACATTGCCATCAGGATTTTGCGTCTTGCGCAGCAGCTGGCACGAGGCGCGCGCCATGCTGACGCCGCCGGAGACGAACTCCGCTTCCACCACGCGGATGCGTAGTCCATCGCGCACCAGCCGCGTCGTCACTTCAATCGGCTTGTCGATGGTCGGCAGCCGAAACATGTCGACGGTGAGCCGCGCCGGCACGAACTCGGGCCCGGAATGGCGTTCCTCGATGGCGAAGCCGAGCAGGCCGATGATGACGCGCCCGTACAGCGACTTCGGATCCCAGGGGCCATTGGCAACTTCCGTCGGGTGGAATGTCTCGCCGTCGCGGGTGAAGAAGGGCATGTTTGTCATGACGCGCGAGATTGCTGGAACGCGCGGGGAAATCAAGATGTTCAATCCTCATGGTGAGGAGGCGCGAAGCGCCGTCTCGAACCATGCAGGCCGCGCTGCGGCAGCTCGGCCTCTATCCTTCGAGACGCCGCTCGCGCGGCTCCTCAGGATGAGGGTCAGAGAGCGGCTTTCCACTCTTCGCGAATGCTCTCGTCGGGCTCGCGATCGAGAGCATGCAGCTTCATCGCCTGAAACTCTTCCCGTGCCACCAATTGCTCGAGCGCCCACACCGCAGCCCCGCGCACCAGCGGGCTCGCATCACCCAGCAACCGCCGCGCCTCCTCCGCCAGCGCCGCCTCGCCCGAATTGCCGATCGCGATCAGCACGTTTCGCAAGAAGCGGTCGCGGCCGATGCGCTTGACCGGCGACTTCGTGAACAGCGCGCGGAACGCCGCGTCGTCGAGCCGTGCCAATTCGGCAAGCCGAGGTGCACGCAGTTCGTCGCGCGCCGCGAGCCTGGCCTCGCGACCTTCCTGCGCGAACTTGTTCCAGGGGCACGCGGCGAGGCAATCGTCGCAGCCATAGATGCGATTGCCGATGGCTTTGCGAAATTCGCGCGGGATCGGTCCCTTGTTCTCGATGGTGAGATACGAGATGCAGCGCCGCGCATCGAGCTTGTAGGGCGCGGGGAACGCCGCGGTCGGGCAGATGTCGAGACAGGCCCGGCACGAGCCGCAATGATCGATCTCGGCGGCATCGCGCGGCAGCTCCAGCGTGGTGTAGATCGCGCCGAGAAAAAGCCATGAGCCGAACTCGCGCGAGACGAGGTTGGTGTGCTTGCCCTGCCAGCCCAGATGCGCCGTCTGCGCCAGCGGCTTCTCCATTACCGCCGCGGTGTCGACGAAGACTTTCACGTCCGACGGCGCGGTCGCGACCAGCCAGCGCGCCAGCGTCTTCAGGCGCTTCTTGATGAGGTCGTGATAATCGTCGCCCTGCGCATAGACCGAGATCGCCGCGCGCGTCCGCTGCTCGAGGATCGCCAGCGGATCGGAGTCGGGACCGTAATTGACGCCGAGCATGATCACGCTGCGCACGTCCTGCCACAGCCCGCGCGGATCGACGCGGCGCTCAGGACTTGCGGCGAGCCAGTCCATGTCGCCATGGCCGCCCGATGCGATGAATTCGAGGAAGTGTTTGCCGGCACTCTCGATCGTGCCCGGCGCAGTGATGCCGATGCAGTCGAAGCCAAGCGCGCGCGCTTCGCGGGCAAGCGCCGTCTTCAGTTCAGTCGGATCGGAGCTCAGAAATCCAGGTCCACGTAGGTCCGCGACGCCGGCACGCCGGCCAGCCATTCGCTGAGCAGCGGACGGAACGACGGACGGGATTTCACCCGCGCGTACCACGCCTTTGCTGCGTCGTCCTCGCTCCATGGCACGTCGCCCAGATAGTCGATCGCCGAGAGATGCGCCGCGGCGGCGAGATCCGCGTAGGTGAGCCGGTCGCCGGCGAGGAAATTGCGCGTCTGCGCCAGCCAGCCGATATAGGCCAGATGATAGCGCACATTGGCCTTCGCCGCGCGCATCACGTCGGCCGAAGGCGGGCCGCCGCCATTCTCCTCGCTCATGAAGCGCTTGTAGATGCGCTCGGTGACGAGCGGGTGCGAGACTTCCTCGAAGAACTTCTCGTTGAACCAGGCCATCAGCCGGCGCACCTCGACGCGTTCGCCGATCGTCTGCGGCATCAGGCGTTTCGGGCCCATCTCGGCACCATAGGCCTCGTCGACATATTCGGCGATGATGGCCGCGCCGGGAATCGGCGGCTGTTCCTCGTCCACCAACACCGGCGTGGTGCCGGCCGCATTGAGAAGCAGAAACGCCTCGCGCCGCTCCCAGCTGCGCTCTTCGATCAGCTTCAGATCAAGCCCGTATTCGCCCGCGATCAGGCGGATGAAGCGCGAATGCGGGCAGAAGGGATGATGAAACAGCGTAAACATGAAGCCTTTGACTATTTGATGGTGCTTAAGAATCCATCAATGTTTGTGCGGCGCCACACTAGTCCCTCAAAACCGCGAGGCAAGATCGTGATCTCGCATTTTGCGATTGCGGCATGGGAACGAATAGGCGAGAAGAGCCCCGCTTTTCCAGCCGAAATGGACCGTAAATATGTCAGACGCAATACGGGCAGTGATCCTCGGCATCATCGAGGGTGTGACCGAGTTCCTTCCCGTATCCTCGACCGGTCACCTCCTGCTCGCGGAGCGCTTCTTCCATCTCGGCGAAGGCGCCTTCTGGGATTCGTTTACCGTTCTGATCCAGCTGGGCGCGATCCTGGCGATCGTCGGGCTATATTTCAGGAAGCTGTGGGACGTCGTGATCGGCCTGTTCACGGGCGATGCCGATGCGCGGCGCTTCGTGATCGGCGTGCTGGTGGCGTTCCTGCCGGCCGTGCTGGTCGGCCTCGTCGCCGGCAAGTACATCAAGGCCCTGCTGTTCAATCCCTGGGTCATCTGCTTCACGCTGATCGTCGGCGGCGCCATCCTGCTCTGGGTCGACAAGCTCGAGCTCAAGCCGCGCGAGTACGACGCCACCAGATTTCCGCTCTTGATGTATCTCTATATCGGCATCGCGCAGTGCGTGGCGATGATCCCGGGCGTGTCCCGCTCCGGCGCCAGCATCGTCGCGGCCATGCTGCTGGGGGCCGACAAGCGCGCGGCGGCGGAGTTCTCGTTCTTCCTCGCCATCCCCACCATGATCGGCGCGTTCGCCTACGACTTCTACAAGAGCCGCGCCGAGATGACGATGGACCACATGGGCATCGTCGCGATCGGATTCGTGGTGTCGTTCATCACCGCCATCATCGTGGTGAAGACGTTCCTGACCTACGTCACCCGGCACGGCTTCGTGGTGTTCGCCTGGTGGCGCGTCATCGTCGGCACGCTCGGCCTGATCGCGCTGGCGCTGGGGCAGTAGGAGCTGCTGAAGTTTTGAAGCCAACTCCGGCGAGGCCGCGCTCCCTCTCCCGCAAGCGAGAGAGGTGAAAGAGAGAGCTCACACGCTCATGCGCTGGAACTGACCGGCGGCGCGGAAGCGCCAGAGATATTGCGGGGCGATCGCTTCCAGCGAATCGGGGGTGATGCCGAAGCCTTCCAGCGTCAGGCCGGCCGCCTTCGCCGCGTCCGAGACGACGTTGTCGCGCTCGAGCAGCGTGACCTGGTCCGGTGTCAGCTTGAACGCGCCCGGCGCGAATTGCAGCAAGGCGGCCTGGAGGCGGGCGAGGCCGAACGGCAGCGGGATCAGCATCCGCTTGCGATCAGTGATCTCCAGGATGGTCTCGATGATCTCGCGCATGGTCAGCACTTCCGGCCCGCCGAGCTCGTAAGTCGCGCCCGCCTTGGCCTTGCCGTCGACGGCATCCGCGATCGCGGTGGCGACGTCGCCGACATAGACCGGCTGCATCCGGGTCGTCTCGCCGATCAGCGGGAGCACCGGCGACATCCGGGCCAGCGCGGCAAAGCGGTTGGTGAACTGGTCCTCGGGGCCGAACATCACGGAGGGGCGGAAGATCGTGGCGGAGGGAACCGCGGCCAGAACCGCGGCTTCGCCCGCCGCCTTGGCCCTGGCATAGCGCGAGGGCGATTCCGCGTCGGCGCCGATGGCGGAGACATGCACCAGGCCGGCATCGGCCGCGGCCGATGCCTTGGCGACGGTTTCGGCGCCCTTGGCCTGGACGGCGTCGAAGGTCTGTGCGCCGCCCTCGGTGAGGACGCCGACGAGGTTGATCGCGACATGCGAATCACGCAGCGCCGCCTCGACCGAGGCCGGATAGCGCAGATTCGCCTGCACGGTGTGGACCTGTCCGACCTTGCCGGAGGGCTGCAGGTATCCGGCGAGTTCCGGCCGCCGTACCGCAACCCGGACCCGGTAATCCCTCTTGCACAGGGCCCGGACGACATTCCGGCCCAAAAACCCCGATCCGCCGAAAACCGTGACGAGCGTGTCCAGATTCGATGCCATGGGGGTGTCCGTTCCTGCGGAAAAGAGTGCGTCTTGTCAGGCTTTTATCGGGCCGGTTTGCGATGCGCAATCGGCATCCCGAACCGGGCCTCACGCATGAATTGACAACGGCGTCACCGAACCGTAGTAACCGCCTCCGTGCCCCAAACGGCATGCCCAGGTGGTGGAATTGGTAGACGCGCTGGCTTCAGGTGCCAGTGGCTTAACGGCCGTGAAGGTTCGAGTCCTTTCCTGGGCACCACCCTCCTTTTAAACCATTGGTTTGTAAGGAAATCAGCAAGATCAACGGCTTGACGCTACCCGCCTGGTACAAAAGGCTGGTACAATGCCCCTTGCAATGTCACGTCCATGGAAACATCCCGACAGCGGTGTCTATTGGCTTCGCAAAGGCGTCCCAGACGACCTGCGAGCGCTTGTCGGCAAGCGCGAGGAGAAGCGCAGTCTCGGCACCCGCGACCCCGTCGAGGCCAAGCGCCGCCACGCTGAGGCACTGGCGGAAATCGAGGAGCGGTGGGCCAACCTGCGTTTGGGACCAAAGATCCTCACGGAGAGGGAGGCACACCAACTGGCCATGGTCGTTCATGACTGGTGGCTCCAGCAACACACGGATAACCCAAGCCAGCAGACAACCTGGAATGTTGACCTTGCCGACCGGGTGTTCGCACCTCAAGCGACTCCGAAATCGTATGATTTTCTATACGACGCTTTTCAGATCGAGATCGATCCTGACAGATTTCGAATCCTGCAGATGGAAACGTGGTGCCGGGAACTGGCTGACCAGTTTGCCTCGACTCGGGGACTGATACTCAACGAAGAAGGCCGCCGTGTCCTTGCCCGCGCCGTCGCCGCCGCCCTGCAGCGTGCAAGCTTGACCCTCGCACAACTTGCGAAAGGAGCGACGTTCTCGAACATCCTCCCGCTAGCACATGGCCAAGGGGCTCCGCGCTTGGCATCTTCCCAATCGCCGCTTCCCCTGATCGACCTCGTTAAAGGATGGGCAGCCGAACGTCGGCCCGCAGCCAAGACGCTGTACGAGTGGTCTCGGGTGGCGAATCAACTGAAGGATTATGTGGGCCATGACGATGCCAGGCGATTGACCGGAGAGGATATCGTTGGCTGGAAGCAATCAATGGTAGCAGGCGGATTGCGTCCGAAGACGATCCAGGATGCGAAATTGGCGCCCATAAGGACAATTTTGCAGTGGGCGGTCCAGAACAAGCATATCCTGTCCAACCCTGCCGAAGGTGTTTCCCTTGATGTGAAAAGCAAGCAAGGCGAGAAAAAGCGCAGCTTTACCGATGAAGAGGCGAAACTGATCCTCCGAGCCGCGCTGACCGAAAAAGACCCGGTCCGGCGGTGGGTACCTTGGATCGGTGCTTATACTGGAGCTCGAGTTTCCGAGATCTGCCAATTGCGCTCCGAAGACGTCATCAAGCTCGATCAAATCTGGTGCATCAAATTTGATCCGGAGGCCGGTTCGCTCAAGACAAGCGGGTCGGAGCGCATCATTCCCGTGCACCCGGCTCTCATTGAGAATGGGTTCTTGAAGTTTGCGAACACGGTAAAGTCTGGACCGCTTTTCGTAGAGCTGTCGCCGGATAAATTTGGGAAGCGCGGCGGAAATGGCACCAAAGTAATTGGCCGGTTCGTTCGCCAACTCGGATTAAAAGATCCGAGGCTTTCGCCGAGCCACTCGTGGCGCCATCGCATCAAGACGTCGGGACGCAAGTATGGACTTGCTCAGGACATTCTAAACGCCATCACCGGTCATGGGGCGACGTCCGTCGCGGACTCCTATGGGGAGTTTCCGGTCGATGCTCTTTTCCGCGAGATATCTAAAATTCCGCGTCTCGAACTTTAACCGGATTTCGAAACCCTCCCTCTCCGCCATACAGGTTGAAAAGTCCTTATCTTTCAGTGCTTCCTGAAGAGAGACGTTCGAGAGCCCATATCTCGGCCCATACTTCATGATGGACGGCAGAAGCGGCGATCTGGTGGCTCTGAAGCCCGAACGACAGCAGCAACCAGATCATCGGGAACGCGTGCGCCGCCCTCGCGCTTCGCGCGCTACCGCCGATCAGATCGATGATCTGGAGGCTGCCATCGTTCGGTGCGGACGTAGCCGCTTAGGCTATGCGCAAAGGGTGCACCTGAAGGATTTTCATTTCACCGTCGAGGATGTCTATAGCTGGGGGATTTTGGCGAGTTTGACCTAACAGGAAATGGCAGGGACAGCCCTGGGAGAGCAAGGCGGACGCTGTTACAAGTCCGCCAGGACCAATGTAGGCAGGCAAAATCGTTTCAGCAGGGCGTCGGATTTTGTGGCCACCATGCTACTGTAGCTTGGTATTGCCGGGGCAGGGGTTTCACGGGCTATGGCACGAATCACAGAGCACGACTCATCGCGCATTTTCGATGCCGCGCGCGACTGGCGCGATCAATGCCTAGTCGCCGGAAAATCTCTTCTCTGGGGGGATCGTGAGCTCTGGTCGCCGAGCAACTTGCAGCGCTTCAAGGCTTGCTTCATCGATCGGCCGGACACCTCGAAAGACAAGAACTTCGAGCAGAAGTTCAAGGCTCAGCTCGCGACGGAGAATGAAGACGTAACGCGCCTCGCTTGCGAACTGCTGTTTGTGTACTTCCTCTTTCCTACCAGCGTTGGCCGTTCGAGAAAGACTGGGCTGATCCGGGAAGTTGCGAGTTGGAGGAGCATTGAAATCGACGGTAAGGCCCCCCTGTTCGATGCCTTCGACACCGGCATTGGCAATCCCGGACTAGTCTACAACACCGGCAGACCCAATGAGCTCACCTACTTAGCTCGGTTTGCAATTGCAGTGACTAACAAACCCGAAGCCGAACGGGTAGAGATGTTACAGGATCACCTGCGCGCCCGGGCGATGCTCGACGATTTGGCCGAGGCGCATCGAGATGAATTCGGACGACCACCGCAACTCCGACACATCCTCCTCTATCTCTTGTTTCCAGACGACTACGAACGGATCGCGAGCGAGGACCACAAATCGCGCATAGCTGAAGCCTTTCGTGAGATGATCGAGGGCGAAACGCCTGACGACGTTGATGATCAACTCAAGGCTATTCGACAGAGGCTGACGAAATTCCTGTCCGACCACGAACTCGATTTTTATTGGGAACCGCTACGCGCCTGCTGGTACACTGACGGCGAGAGTGAAACGCTTGGCGCTCTACCGGCGCTGCATATCAAGCAGCAAATCGTTCTCTACGGTCCACCAGGAACTGGCAAGACCTATCAGGCGAGGGACATCGCCGGCAGCCTGATCCGACAAGAGCTGCTTAAGCAGTGGGGGCCGGGGCGCTTCTTTTCGACCCCCGATAAAAAGCTTTCAGAGCTTGTCGCGACGCGCACGCAAAGGGTCCAGTTTCATCCCGGGTACGGCTATGAAGATTTCGTGCGAGGACTTCAGATCGCAAGCAATGGCCAGACCGAATATCGCGATGGAGTCCTGTTGAGAGTTGTTGAGGAGATGCAACGTGAATCCGTCGAAGAACAAAAGATTCCGGTAGTTCTCATTCTCGACGAGATGAATCGTGCTGATCTCAGTAAGGTGCTCGGGGAATGCTTCTCACTTCTTGAAGATCGCGATACCGAGGTACGTCTTGGCGGTCACGACGAGAAGCCGCGCAAGGTGCGGCTTCCTGCAAACCTCTATGTTATTGGCACAATGAATCTGATCGACCAGTCTCTTGAACACGTCGATTTTGCTTTGCGCCGCCGCTTTCTATGGTTCTTTCGTGGATTTTCCCGCGATGATTTTCTCGCCGTATCGCAAAAGCGCTGGAGCGCGCTGCTGGAAGTAGGGAAGCTGCGTCGCGGCTGGGAGAAGGTCGAAGCGGAGTTCGAGATCCTTGCCGATCGTGCGCTCCTGCTGAACGAGATTATTGATGGCAACAGCTATCTTGGATCGCAGTACGAAATCGGCCATACCTATTTCTGCGACGTGGTATCATTCGCACACCGGTATCTTGTGTCGTCGGAAAAGCGGCGAAACCGGGTATTGTTCAATAGCAGAGGGATGGCGCTCGACCCGGTCGATACGCTCTGGCGTTACTCGCTGGCACCTCTTCTTACACAATATCTTTCCGGGATCGATTCTGCCGAGCGCGAGGCTCTCCTGACGCGCGCGGCGGGCATTCTTCTTGCGGGCGAAGGATCGTGACCGAGCAAATCGACGCCAGCACAATTCTCGCGCGGGATTGTTCACCAATTCCGATTGCCAACCGCGAGGATGATGACTGGCTTCGAAAGCTCGTCCTTGCGGCGAAACCGCCCGATATGCTTCTCCGCCTCGGCCATCAGGCCGATGAGCTCGACGAGGAGCCTGTAGCCTCTTTCGACGCCGCGACCGGCACTTGGTGGGCGGGGCGATACATCGGCGAAGTCCAGTTCGAAGGGCGGATCCTGCGTCTCGAACCCAGGTTTGGTATGCCGGCTCTGATGAAATGGCTTTCCGCTATCTGGGGAGTCAGGCTGGTAGATTCAAAAGGCCGATATGAGCAGCAGCGCATTTGGCTTTGGCTTGTAATCGCTCATCTTTGGGCTGGTCGGCTCCTCGTTGCCGCGAAGCATGGACTGCCGTTCCGACGAGTCGAAACGGTCCATTTCGGTGCCGCCCTGCGCGGTAGGCTCTTGCCGCGTGAAACCGCTCTCATGCGCGCAGTTAGGGACGACCGTCTCGCGAGCGTTACGCGCACACGCGTCGTCGATCCGGTCATTGGTCGCATTCTGCTAGGCGCGTTCGAACGCTTGCGCGCCGCTCTCGGCTCACGTGGCGAGAAAAATTACTGGTTGCCCGAGCGCGGCAGAACCATAGTCGAAGACCTCCAAGCGGCCCTTGGCCCACGCGTGGGCATAACAACGGTCGAGAATCACATCGTGCGATACTCGCCGATAACTGAAAACTACAGACCCGCAATCGAGCTCTCGCTCTCTATCCTCGCGCGACGTCCGCGTATGGCGTCATCTGCTGGTGAGGGCAAGGCGTTCGGGGTGCTGCTCGACATGGCCGAGATTTGGGAATTATACGTCGCCAAGCTCTTGCAAGTTGGTCTTCCTGGGTTGCGGGTTGTCCATACGGGCCGCGCCATCGAACACATCCGATCACTTTTGATTGCAGATGGCGACGAGCTCGGTTCGTTGCGCCCGGATGTTCTTATACTCGATCATGAGGGGCGTTGCCGTGCCATCGCCGATGCCAAATACAAGACGACGCGGGCACACGCTCTCAACCGTACGGGCGTAGTCACCGATGATCTTTACCAACTCACCGCTTATCTAGCTGGCTTTGGTGATCCTGCATCGCGACTGGACGGCTTTCTGATCTACCCTGGCGACCCTGAAGGACAGGTAGTTCGCCGTTTGGCACCAAAAAATCCTTGGCGGGTCGCGTCGACACCCTCGCGGCAGCTTTGGTTCGTATCGGTCAATTGTGGGGACGAGGCTGACGGCGAAAAGCCGGGCGAGTCCGAGCAGATGATGAACAGCCTCGTCCGTGCAGCGATTCTGGGTGGTCAATAGGGGGTCGATTTGCGACGTATTTTTCTGGTAGTGCAGCCCAGACGCTGCAATTTCGGATTGGCTGCCGGGGGACGCACTTCTTTCGCGCCGAAGCCGCGCTTGGGGACTGGTATAACCCAACTCAACCGGTATAAAACCGACTCAACCCGGTCAAAAGCTGCTACGGTCGGTATGCGGCTCGATCGACGGTCGGGAGGAGTTTCATGGATGATAGGTGGCTCTCAGCCGATGAGATCGCCTCGTATCTCGGGGTGACCAAGGACACCGTCTACACGTGGGTCACCTCGAAAGGGATGCCTGGCCATAAGGTCGGTCGGTTCTGGAAGTTCAAGCGCGAGGAGGTCGATACCTGGGTGCGCAACGGCGGCGCCGCTTCGTCTTCCGACGAGATTGGTGAGAAAGAAGGCAAGCATGGTTAGGCGAAGGAAGGCAGCGAAGTCGGCGGCGGTAACGCCGGCCGAAGGCACTGAGGAGAGCGACGCGTCGACCGGCGAGATCAATTCGATCGAGGACGGGAAAGTTTTTGATTACATAACGGGCAAGCCCGTTGCCGAGAACGATAAGGAGCGCGTTCGCCAACGCATTGCTCGCGCTCTGTTTCACGAGTACGGCATCTCAGTTGATGATATGGAGCCGGACTTCAAAGTGAAGGTCGACGGCTCGAACAAGAAGATCGACATCGCGGTTTTCGAGCCGGGTTCCGAGCACGCTCCCGAGAACGTTCGCCGACTCGTCGTCTGTCAGAAGGAGTTGAAGCTCGGTGATAGGGGCGCGTATAAGATGCGCGACCACGAGCAGGCGGCGAAGGACCTCGATGTACTGAAGGCCGCGATGGCGGCCTGCGAGAACTGCAAGTATGGCCTTTGGACCAACGGACTCGAGTTCTTTTTCTTCCGTGTTGAGCGCTCGCGCTTTGACGTGAAGTTCAAGCCGATCGGCGATTGGCCGCTCTCCGATGAATCAATCGGAACGCGAGACGTCGCATCGCACGCCAGGCTGCGTCGAGCCGATCCGGAGATGCTGCGGACAGCATTTCGGCGATGCCACAATTTCATTCACGGCAACGAGGGAATGCCGAAGGATGCGGCCTTTTGGCAGTTCCTTTATCTTATCTTTTCCAAAATGTACGACGAGCGACAACCGAACGACGCGCGCCGCTTTTGGGCGGGGCGTTTCGAGAAGAACGGCCAGCTCATCGACGAGCAGTTCGACCCTGCTGGACAGAAGGCGATACGCAAGCGGGTTGAATCGCTTTTCGCCGAAGTGAAGAAGAAGTACTCGACTGTCTTCCGCGGCGCCGAAGAGATTACGCTCTCGGACCGTGCCCTTGCATTCATGGTTTCCGAGTTGGCCAAGTACGATTTTGGTCGCACTGACGTAGATGCGAAAGGCGCTGCGTACCAGGAGATTGTCGGCACGAACCTGCGCGGTGACCGCGGCCAATACTTCACGCCGCGCGGCGCCATTGAGCTCGTTGTGGCCGTGCTCGACCCGAAGCCCAGTGAACGCGTGCTTGATCCGGCGTGCGGCACTGGCGGCTTCCTCACTGCTACGCTCGCGCATCTGGCGCATAAATTCCAGGAGGAAAGGGGTATTCAGCCCGGCGCCGAGTCGACGCAGGAGCTTCGTTCCATTCAGGAGCGGCTAGCCGAGTTCGTTAAGAAAAACCTTTTCGGCGCCGACTTCGATCCGTTCCTCGTGCGTGCAACGATGATGAGCCTGAGTATGGCCGCGAATGAGCCTGGCAATGTCTTCTACATGGACTCACTGGCCTTCCCTCGTGGGCACCTCGCAGGCCTCGAGCCAGCCAAAGCGGCGATTCCGCTGGGAAGCATTGATATCGTTATGACCAATCCTCCGTTTGGGTCGGAGATTCCCATAACGGACCCCCAACTACTCCGCGATTATGAGCTGGCACGCAGGCCCGGAAAAGCGGAAGACGATTTTGCTTGGGGTGATGGGTATCAGAAATCTGTCGCCCCAGAAGTGCTCTTCATCCAGCGTGCAGTCGATTGGCTAAAGCCAGGGGGCCGGATGGGGATTGTCCTTCCGAACGGCATCCTCGGCAATCCAGGAGACGAGTACATTCGTCGGTGGATTTTACGCCATACTTGGGTGCTTGCCAGCATCGATCTGCCTGTAGAGGTCTTCATAGTCGAAGCGAATGTCAACATTCTGACGTCACTTCTTTTCCTGAAGAAGAAGCCTCAAAGCGTGATCCAGGCCGAGGACCTTGGGCGGCGCGAAGGCTACCCGGTATTCATGGCGGTCGCCGAGAAGGTCGGATTCGATCGTCGCGGCAATACGCTCTATAAGCGCAGTCCCGACGGAGAGGAGATTCTCGAAGACGTTGAAGAGGTCGAGCGTATTCGCATGAATGGCCACTTCGTCGAGCGGCGACTGCGTCGCAAGATGAAGGTCCTGGACGATGACCTTCCGGCTATCGCCGTCGCATACCAAAAGTTTCGAGCAAAGAACAAGGAGCCAGGCACGTGATTACGCGCATCGAAGCAACGCGCTATCGCTGCTTTGACAAACTTGATGTGGATCTCGGAGAGTTCCGCGTGCTGGTGGGCGCCAACGGCTCGGGCAAGACTACGCTACTTGACGTGCCTGTGCTCCTCGGTGATTTGCTCCGTGAGCGGGCGGTCAGCGCGGCGTTCACTGAGCGACGAGATGGGCGAGCGCCGCGCGCGACCGCTCTCCGTGAGCTGATCTTCCAGAGTCAGGGCGACAACTTCATTCTCTCCGTCGAAGCTGCGCTTCCCAATCAGGTCAAAAGCGCCCTCCTCGAAAGCATGTCCGAAAAGGTCCGCGGCAGTAAAGACCAGTGGCCGACCCACATCCGTTACGAGCTTCGTCTTCAGATCTTCAACGAGACGGAGCTACAGGTGCAGAACGAGTACCTTTTCGTCTTTCCCGAGGCTCACTCGCCGGCCCGAACCGCGGCCGATGCGAGCGCTCCGCGCATGCACGGTGAGGTGAACCCGAATCGAAACTGGAAGTTCATCCTTAAGCGAGAGTACGGCGGTGAGGCCGAATATACTCCCGAGACACTGCGTCGCCCTCGCCCCACGAATTCAATGGTCTCACCGCAACAGCTCGCGCTCCCGCGCTTGCAGTTCGAGAGTCAGAACGAATTCCCGGCAGCCCGGTGGCTTTTCGATCTGCTTGTCGAAGACGCTGTGTTCTTTGACCCTGACTGGAATGCGCTTCGAATTGCAAGTCCTCCAGGACTATCGAAGACGCGGGTACTTGGTTCTGGGAAGAACGCGCCGTGGCTTGCCCTTGAGCTTCAAAGAACAGACCCCGATCGTTTCGCGCTCTGGAAGAGCCATGTCCGCCTGGCGCTGCCGCAAGTCTCCGACATAAGCGTGCATGAGCGCGAGGATGATCATCATGCGTACTACCGCGTCCGATACGGCGATCGCTACGACGTACCGTCGTCAGGCCTTTCTGACGGCACGCTGCGTATCCTGGTGCTAACGCTGCTTGCTTATATTGCCAATCCACCTCGCTTTCTGGTGACCGAGGAGCCTGAAAATGGCATCCATCCGAAGGCAATCGAGGCGGTCATCCAGAGTCTTGAGTCGATATATGGCAGCCAAGTCATAGTTGCGTCTCATTCTCCCGTCGTGCTCGCGCGTACGGAGCTGGCGCACATCCTAGCGGCACGTATCCGTGACGACGGAGCTGTCGAGGTCGTCGCCGGTCCCCTCCACCCACGTCTCGTGGACTGGAAAGGAGAGGTGAGCCTCTCGACACTTTTCGCTACGGGGGTGCTTGGATGACGCGCGAGCTTATTATCCTCGTCGCTGATGGTACAATGGCGGCGGTTCTGCGCGCATTCTTCGAGCGGCAGTTCCATCACGCGTTGGCATGCGCGCCTTTCCAATTTGATCCCACGAACGACATCGTGCACGACCCATTAAATACAGATGGTGGCGTGCATCGGCGCTGTCATGAGATCTTGCGCCCGTACCTCAACACGCATCGACGAGCCCTCGTGGTGCTGGATCAGCAGTTCGGCGGCGCGCGGCCTTCCCAAGAAGTGCGTGGCGAGATCGAACATCGGCTCAACGCCAACGGTTGGCACGACCGAGCTGCAGTGGCGGTCATCGATCCTGAACTCGAGGTGCTGCTGTGGCAGGACAACCCGAACGTCGAGCGTGCACTCGGGCACACTGGGCCATCGCTTCGGCAGATTCTCGCGCAAGATGGGCGCTGGCCGCTAGGTTCTGCCAAGCCTCTCGCGCCGAAGGAAGTGATCCAAGCCCTCATTCGCGCCAACCGCGCGGGCCCGCCGATAGTCGTGTATAGCCAGATTGCACGCGTAGTCTCAACGGCGGGATGTGTCGATCCGGCCTTCCATTGCGTTCGAGATGCGCTGCGCGCGTGGTTCCCGGCGGGGGCCGCATGAAGACGAAAACGGTTCCGAGCGGATGGCTCGAGCGGGACGGACGGCGTCTCGACTGCGGGCCATACATGTCCGGCGCGCTCGAAGCGAAGGTACTGCTTGAGAGGCTTGCAGTTCGCAAAGAAGCTTTGCAGGACGTGACGGAGCAGGGGATCGCGGGCATTTTCAACGGCCCCCGTTTCGCTCGCTCGTATGTCGACGATCCTGCCCACGGTGTACCGTTCCTTGGCAGCACGGACATTCTAAAGGCCGACCTTACGCATCTTCCCATGCTTTCTAGGAAGCAGGTCGCCGCAAACCCGCGCTTCATCGTGCGGCCTCGTTGGACTCTAATTACGTGCTCCGGGACGATCGGCCGCATGGCATACGCGCGATCGAACATGGACGGGATGGCTGGCTCTCAGCACTTCATGCGCATTGTGCCAGACCCCAAGAAAATCCCGCCCGGGTATTTATACGCTTACCTGAGCAGCAAGTTCGGAGTGCCCCTCGTCGTTGGCGGAACTTACGGCGCAATCATTCAGCACATAGAACCAGAGCATATCATCAATCTGCCGGTGCCTCGGCTCGGTTCAACTCTCGAAGCAAAGATCCATGATCTTGTCGAGGAGGCTGCGCGACAGTTGTCTGAGTACGAGACACTGTGTAATCGCGCGACAGCTGATCTTCTGGCCTGGGTCGGCACCACTGACATGCTTCCCCGACAATGGCTCAGCGATCGTCGTTCTCTCGGCTGGAGTGAGAGCCAGATCTCGACAGAAACATTTAGGGCGATGAATTACGATCCGCGAGCCAGCGACTTGTGGCGGCTCTTTGAGCGAGCAGGTGGGCAGCCACTAGGTTCATTATGCCAACCAGAGTACTTCAAAGGAAAAAACATCTTTAAGCGAGTTGACGCGGAGCCTGAGTTTGGCGTGATGCTTCTTGGTCAGCGCAACGCATTTCGTTTTCGTCCAGAAGGTCGATGGATTTCGCGTAGCTCGGTGGAACAACAAGGACTGCATGTTCCCGCTTTTACAACGCTAATTCCATCCCATGGCACTCTCGGGGAGCAGGAACTTTACTGTCGTGCGCTTATCGTGACGCCATCAATGCGTGACTTTGTGTTCAGTGGGGACTTTTTTCGCTGTGTTCCTGATACGACAAAGGTGCGTCCTGGTTACCTCTTCGCTTTTCTCCGTTCCAACGCGGCCTTCCGGATACTTCGTTCCATAAGCATCGGCGGAAAACAGCAGGAGCAACATCCAAGCTTGATGTGGAGGCTCCCCGTCCCCCGACTGGGCGCCGAGCGTGAGGGAAAAGTCGCAGACCAAATCGAGAAGGCTGTGGCAGCCTATGATGATGCTGTGTCTGCGGATAAACAAGCTCGCGCGCTCGTGGAAGAGGCAATCGAGCAGGGGGCAAATTGATGGCCAAGGTCATCCCCATCGGCGAGCCGGTTAACGAGGCCGAACGTCAAGCCATCGCATACCTGCGCGATTACCTGCCGGCTGGCTACCTTGTGCTGCACAACTTCGAGGTGCGCCGTGATGGTGAGACCTTCGAGGTCGACATCGCCATCATCGCGCCCCATGCCGTCTATCTCGTCGACGTAAAGGGTACTCGAGGTCTGATCGATGTCTATGGGCCCAAATGGTATCCGGAGGGGCGGCAGCCCTTTAGCTCGCCGCTCGCCAAGCTGCGCGGGCACGCGCGCGCCATCAAGGGCGTCATCACAGGCAGCCAACCCGGCCGCCGCGACCTCGAGGATATCTATGTCGACGCGGTCGTCTTGCTTACTGCTCCCGATGCGACGCTCGTGGACCAGGGCGGGCGCGACGCGCATCACGTCACGACGCTGAAGAAGGCGGTAGCATTCTTCCAGAATACCACGCGCATTCCCGCTGGCAGGTCGAAGAACATTGGCGCTCACCGTAACATCGTGCTGAAGGCGATCCAAGGTGTGGCCAAGCCGCGCGCCGGGCCACTGCGCTTTGGAAGCTGGCAAGTCACCGAGAAGCTCGGAAGCACCGACAGCTACGTCGAGTACCGCGCGTTCAATGCCTACGCCGGGCAGAAGACGAGTGCGATCGTTCGCGCATACCAGGCAGACCCGTACAAGCCGCCGGAGGAAAGAGAGAAGCAGAGACTTCTCATCTCGAACGCGTATCGCGCCCTCAGTTCGATGCCCGGACACCCCAGTATCGTCGGTGTGCGTGACTTCTTCCCAAGCGAAGCCGAGGACAAGTACTTCCTCGTGACGGAGGACCTGCCAGGACAGGCACTGCGGGTCCACATCGAGAAGCCAACTCTGGCACTTACGCTGGATCAGAAGATCAGGATCGCCGACGACCTCATGAACGCGCTCGAGCATCTCCAGGCGCATAAGGTTGTCCACCGCAACATCTCGCCATCGAACATCCTCGTCGGCACCGATGGGCGCATTCGTCTCACCGGCTTCGACTTCGCGCGGCCCGGCACCGATCATAGCCGAACCATCGCACACGAGATCGTCGACGACCTCGAGCCAAAGTACATGGCGCCCGAGATTCACGGCGAGCCGGGGGCAGCTTCACCTTACTCCGACATCTTCAGCGTCGGTCTCGTGCTGTACGAGCTCTTCGTGGGCGAGCCTCCCTTCAAGACCGCGACGGAGCTCTTCGAGCAGAAGGCTGTGTTTGCTGTGAAGCCGAGTGAGCAGCGCCCCGAGCTCCCCATGGGCTTTGACCAGTGGCTCCAGAAGCTCTGCACGTTCGAGCCCGACAAACGGTCGGCCCCTGCGGGGGCCCTGAGCGAACTTAGGATTCTCCTCAACCCGAGCGTTACGCCGGCATCGTCGGAGGGCGCGCCTCCGCCTACGCCCGCACAGGAACCCGCCACGGCCCAACTCGACTACTCGAACCTGCTGCCGCAGACCCAGCTTACGCCGAAGTACGTCATAGAGAAGCGCCTCGGGAAATCGGGGTCTTTCGGCGTCGCGTACAAGGTTATCGACACGCTGGGTGACGTTTCTCGCGCAATGAAGCTTGTGCTGCGCGACCGTGTGTCAACCGTAGACCGGCTCAAAAAGGAGTACAAGACGCTTCTTCAGATCCCCGATCACCCGAATGTCGTGAAGGTAATCGACGCGGACTTCATTCCCGGTGGTCCGCCCTTCATCGTCTTCGAGTTCATCGACGGCTTTGACGTCGGGGAGATGATCGAGAACAACGCGCTCACCCGCGAGGACGCGCTGGAGCTAGGGCGGCACGTGGCATTCGGCCTCGAACATTTGCATGAGCACGGTGTCTTCCACTGCGACATCAAGCCTCGCAATCTGCTGTGGACTGGGCGCGGGACCAAGATCATCGACTTCAACGTTTCCGTTGCCGCCAAAGACGAGGAGCGCCGTGGCGGCGGCTCCCGCCGTTACCTCCCCCCGGACCTTGATCTCGACGCAATCCCGTCGGCGAGCGACCTTGCGGACCGCGACCTCTACGCCCTTGGCCTCACTCTCTACGAGGTGGTGACCGGACGGTACGCGTGGGACGTACAAGTACCACCGCCCGGCATGCCCGCGAGCGACCCGCGTGAATTCTCAAACCTCAGCGACCTCGCGCCCGAACTCGTGGACGTAATGCTGAAGGCCATCGCACCTAAGCGAGCCGACCGATTCGCAACCGCGCGGGAGTTGCGGAGCGCCCTTGCTAATGTCCCCGCTGCGCGGCGCGCCCCGCAGCCTGTCACACCATCGCGGGCGCCAAGCGATGGCATCTACGTTGGATCAGGCGGGTCGATCCCGCCGAACACCAACCCATTCGTCCGCCACCTGCTCACGGTCTACAGCCAGAGCAAGCACAGCAACGCGGGCACACGTGGCCTCGATGTCATCAGCGAGCAGACCTACGTCGAGACTGCGCTCGATCGCGACCTCTTGCCGTCGGTGCTCTCGGGCGAGTTCTCGCTCGTCATCATCTCGGGCAACGCTGGTGACGGAAAGACGGCCTTCCTTCAAAAGCTCGAGCGCCGCGCGAAGGACGAGCAGGCCATCGTTGACCATTCGTTGGCGAACGGCGCTCGCTTCGAGCTGCGCGGGCGCAAGTTCCTGTCGAACTACGACGGCAGCCAGGACGAAGGCGATCAGAAGAATGACGATGTCCTGCGTGCCTTCCTCGCTCCGTTCAAGGGCGACGACTCGACCGCCTGGCGCACATCGAAGGAGACGCGCCTCATCGCCATCAACGAGGGCCGTCTCGTCGACTTCCTTGAGACGAACCTCGCTGACTTCGCCGAACTGGCGGCGCTCGTGAAAGAGGGGCTTCGCACGGGCGAACCCGCCGATGGCGTCGCCACCGTGAACCTCAATCTGCGCAGCGTCGTCACCGACCCGCAGGGCTTCGACGGCTCGATCCTCGAGCGGCTAGTGCGCCGCATGACGCACGAGAAGTTCTGGGACCCGTGCCACGGCTGTGATCTAAAGGACCGTTGTTACGCATTCCACAACGCGCAGACGATCCAGGACGAGACGTCGGGTCCGCACGTCATCGAACGAATCAAGGACATTTATTCGATCACTCATCTACGCGGGCGCCTTCACGTCACGCTGCGCGACCTGCGATCTGCGCTCGCCTACATGCTCGTCGGCACACGTGACTGCGACGAAATCCACGAGCTCTACCGTACCGGGCAGCGCGACGAGATCGCGCAGGGGTATTACTTCAACAGCTGGAAAGGCGGCGACGCGCCGAACGCGGACCGTCTCCTCACGCTGCTATCCGAGATTGATGTCGCCGAGGCCGATGATCCTCGCCTCGATCGCGTGCTTGACTTCGTCTCGCCCACCGAGGACCGGACACTCTTCCGCTTCGAGCTGCGCGGCAAATACGACCGAGAGATCCTTGGCAGTCTCTACGACGAGCTTCCGCGCGACGTTTCCGGGCGGACGAGCGCCCACCGCGCGAAGGCCCACAGGCGCTTCATCGCGATGGCGCGACGCCGCGCATTCTTCGAGCGCCGCGACACAGGCTGGCGCTCCATGCTGCCGTACAAGAGGGCCGACGAGCTGCTCTCCGTCGTGCGCGGCGGCCGTATGCCGGAGGGATTGCTTGAATCGCTGCTCGTTGCAATCAATCGCGGCGAGGGGATCACACGGCCTGAACGCATAGGTAATCACCTCGCGCTCGAGGTGCGGCGAGTCGAAGGCGGTAGCGTTCGCTCGTATCGGCTCTTCCCTCGCGAGGGCTTTTCGCTGGCGCTCTCCGACCAGGCCTCGCGCTCTCGCTTCGTGGAGCACATGCCCACGGGCCTAGTGCTTCGCTACGAGGATAAGGCCGGGCTTGTTGCCGAACTCCTCGTCTCGCTCGACGTCTACGAGATGCTTCAACGCTTGAACGAAGGCTACCGGCCAAGCGTTGAGGAGGAGCAGGGTCATTATCTGAGCCTCGCCGTATTCAAGAACCAGCTTGGCTCTGCGCCTTATCAGGAAGTGCTGCTCAGTACATCAGGCCATGACTTCTACCGCGTCGCACGGCATACCGATGGTCGCCTCGAGATGACGCGCGCGCAGGAAGGAGCCGCCTGATGTCCTTGTCCAAGCGCGATCGAGAGTTTCGGCTACCGAAGATCAGCTATTTCGACTTCAAGCATCTTGAAATGGATCGCGTGCTCACCGCGTTCTTCGCGCGGCTGGCGCACAACGGCTTCCCGAGCCGCCTGCGACGGAAAGTGGAACTATCCGTCGAGAGCTTCGTCGAGGAGTTCATGGAACACCCGGAGTGGTTTACCGGGTTCCAGGCGCACCCTGATGTTCTCGCGCGTTGGGTGGAGACGCACTTGCTCGACGTCGTGAATCGAGGAAAGACGACCCAGGCGGTGGCCGCCCCAAGGCCGTTGCATGGCTTCACGTACCGCTTCCGCAACCCGAAGCACTCGCGTGACTATGGCGCCGCGCAACACCTCTACGAAACACTTTATGGCGCTCGGAATGGCGCCGGACAGAAGGCGATCGAGCACCTCAAACTCTTCTTTTTCCAGGGCCACGACAAGGTTACCGGAAGGGCCGATGCGTCGACGGTCCTCGACGTCGAGACGCAGGCGCTACTGCGGCTCGTCGATCAGGTTGAGGATGCACCGGACACGAAGTCCGACCGTGAGAGCTTCGTGCCGCTATGTGTAGGTGCAGCGGACCTGGTCGCTGAGGACATCCAGCGGCTGCTGTTCTACCAACGCTTTATTCCGCGCTCGGTGATGGTCGAGTACCTAAAGGTGCTCATTGCTTTCCATCTGGGTCTTTATCATCTTCGGCTCCTGAAGCTTTTGCCAGCATTGGTGCACCGCAAAGGCGCAGACCCGACGTGCGCGACAAGCGCATGTCCGATGGATCCGAAGAGCGCCGAGAATCCTTTCGGCGACTGCCCTTATCGTTTGGGCATGCTAGTCGACGTCGCGGGCCAACCTGGCACGCCGATGGCGTCGCTCGCGCAGCGCAGCGCGGACACCCACTACCGGCGCATCCCGACTTTCGTGCGCGCCTATTTCGCAACAAAGAAGCTCGACGAGTTTGCTGCCGATCTTGTTCGTCGTGGCAAACTCTCGAAGCCGCCCGCCGGCGAATTCTCGGTGGGGGAGGTTCTGCAGCTCCTCGACGCTCCACTGAAGGGCGAGCGCGAGAAGTTCTTTGGGCAGCGTATCTCCAGTCTTTTAGAGGAGACGTCGGGCGCCAAGGACGCCGAGCTCGATCCAGAGCTGAAGGCGGTCACGGAGATGGAGTTGCCGGAATTCGACGCCTACGTCGAGATGATCGTCGCGCTTCGCGGCCGTTTCCAGCGCCAGTACATAGTCGAATGCCTCGACTCGCTGCTTCTCAAGAACCGGCCCGGCGCTGCCCTCGCGCAGGGGAGAACGAAGAGCGCGCCTCGCCGCTTCGTCCTAGATAGCCGACTATTAGAGGTGCTGCTTCAGATCGCCGTGCTAAAGCCAGGCGGTGTTGCGGGGTTCCACACAGGTGAGCTGCGCGTAGACGAGCTGCTGGTCTTCTTGCGCGAGCGTTACGGCATCTTCATCGATCAGCTGCCGAGAGGTGATGGCTTTGTGACGACAAGCATCGACGATCGCCACGCGCTTCGTGACAACATGCGCGCTTTCACCGGGCGACTCCGTGAGGTCGGCTTCTACCGCGACCTCTCTGATGCTTACGTCACGCAAACCATCACACCGAGGTATCGCATTGCCGTCGATGATACGGCTGCGGGAGGCCAGTCTTGAGCGCGGGATTGCAGGAACTGTCTCCGATGCAGCTCACGGTCGAGCTGGAGAACGTCGCCGTACCACTACTCGTGGAGCAGCTTCGCTTACGTGTGGCCGGGCACTGCATGCGCATTGGTGACCTCGACGTCGACTTGATGATTCGTCTTTGCGCCCGCTTACGCGCCGAGCTGTCGAGCACAACGGTTGTCGTGCTCACCGATGGTACCCTGTCGATACCTGCCGAGCTTGCGGTAACGAGTACCAAGCTCGTCGAGTTGCGGAACCCATACCCCGACGGCACACAGCGTCAGCCACTCCTCGTGTTTGTTCCGAGCGAGGTGCGCGCCTCGGCCGAGGATTCCTTCGGTGTTGCGACATTCGAGGAGGTCTCGATCGTCGGGCTGTACGAGACGCTTATTCAGCAGCTCGTCGGTGAGATTCCAGCGGTTCTGCGCGGGGCCGTTCAGGAGTCTCTGCGTCAGCTCAATGACGCAGAGAGACCGTGGATCTTCGCTGATGCGCTCTCGACGACGCGGTTCCTGTTAACCGCGAAGGTGAACGGCAACGACGCCGAGGCGATCGGAGCCGCGCTTTACGAAATCGGGCTCGTGCCCGATTTCGAGTGGCTTGCGCAGCCGGAGAAGGCACCGCATCGCTTATTTCGCAACCGCGAGTGCGTCGAGAAGCTTACCTGGTCTCCAAAGTCTGAGCGAGGCCGGGTTGGGGACCTGCGCCTGGCCAATCGCGCCGTTCGCAACGGCCTCGGTAACTTCCTCGCAGAGGCGGGCACCGACGACCCGCGCCAGTGGGCTCGCCGCATCGTCGTCGACCGAGCGCTCTGGCCGCTCGCCTTCAACAAGTGGGAGTTCGAGGACGGCGGCGTTCAGCCTGACACAGTCTTTATCGGCGAGGTGCAGACAGACCTTCCGGTCGTCGACGACGATCAGACCAAGGAGCCCCTCGCACAGCTGATTGGACAGCGCATCCTGCCGGCCAGCAGCCTGAAGAAGTTCAACGTTACCTTCCGCGTCGAACCTCACCCGACGAAGGTGCAGGGCCTCGCCAAGTTCGTCGCTCAGGTCATCTCGAAGGAGCACGGCCCCATAGGCCTGGCGCGTAGCAAGGCCGTATGGAAGACCGCGTCTGACAAGGCGACCGTCTCCTTGGCGCTGAACAAGATCGAGTGGGAGGAAGGCTGGCACTTTGTCCGCGTCCTGGCGCAGACGGAGAGCGGAGACCTCATCCCTCTGGTCGATTCGAAAGGTCAACCCGTGCCGTGGAGCGCGGATACTACTGAAACGGCGTCGCCTAGCCCGAACGAGAGCGATCTCTTTTACGTGCTGCCCGACGCGGAGGTCGAGATCGAGCCTGCGCAACGAGCGGTTCCTCGTGAGCTGAGCGCGCAGCACGCGCTCTTTCGTGCACAATTCACCGCCATTCTCGATGATCGTGATCCGGCGAGCGTTGTCTTCGGGCATGCTGCGTGGGCGGAAAAGACGAAGGGGCATGTAACGGGTACAGAGATGCTCGAGGTGAAGCTCGGGCGCGAAGGCTCGGTGCATGTCCCGGTCTCTCGAGCCCTCAAGAGCATTGAGCAGAAGATCCTTGCTGCTCCGGACGGTCCGATCAGTTGGCGCATCCCACTGAATCTCGGTGTGCTGGGCACGAGCACGGGCGAGATCAATGGCTGGCCTAGCGGTGCTGCTAGCGAGCGTTTGATCAGTGCCCGTACCCGCTACTTCGAGGCGGTGCGGTGCGATACTGCAGAGCTGGTCACGCAGGGTATTGCTGCCACCGCCGCCGACCTTGCACGCGATTACGCGGAGGCGTACCTTGAGCTAATCGCCGATCTCACGCGCCGCGCTGAGGGTTCCGCGAACAGCGATTCGCAGCGCGCCTTCTCCGACATGCGCAAGGTTCTCGCGCTCGACTCGGTGCTGCTTGCCATAGTTGACTACCGTGGCCGCCGCCGCGACGCGGTGCTCGTCGCTCCGACGCACCCTCTTCGGGCTCTTTGGTTCGCCACGTGGGCAAAGCTCGGCGAGCGCTGGGTGGCGGCTGCGAGGATCGCGCCGCGCGAATACGTGGTCCCGACGCGCGAAGCCCTCCTGCGACTCATGTCACCGACGAGCTTCCCGCCAGTTATTCCCACGGAGGCCGGACATGTCCTGACCGCCGTCGACAGCATTAACCCGTTTTGGACCTTGTTTGCACCGTCTAACGAGGAGGACCCGCGCGGGCTCGTTGGCGAGGTGTGCAGCGCGCTAGGCCTGCCGGAACCGGCAATTGGCGGCGCGCTCATCGACGGCGTGTACCTCGCGTCGCGCGTTCGCCGCTACCTGGTCCAGCACCCCTACGTCAGAACACTCACCATCAATGCTTTCAACCCTGGCCGCGCGGGCGTCCTTGGTGACATGTTGATCGAGTTGCAGAAGGAGCCGGCGTTCGCCGACCTGCGCTATGATATCCGGCTCTTCGTTCCCGACCCGGAGGTGCCTGGCGTCGGTGAGGAGATCGCAGCGCTGCTGACGAGCGACGGAGGAACCGCCGCGCGCGAAGCGGATGCGTTCTCGATCCCGGCGGAGACGCATCTTTATCCGAAGCTCCGCCTCGCGGTGCGCGCCACCAAGGACTTTCGCGCCAGCCCCGAGACGCACGCGGCGCACCTGTCGCTGCTCTTTGACGTGTTCCCGGCCGAGGAAGTGGCCGCGCGCAAAGCCGACCCGCGCCATGCGACCGCCTTCGTCCACGGTCTCGTGCAGGACTTCTCGACCGAATATCACGAGGACGAGCTCACTGTTGCATGGCGACGCCTGCCTCGCCACGGCGTGGCGCAGCCGATCGAGTCAGCCGAGGAGCTCTCGGATCTGCTCGGCAGCCTTGCGGCCGCGATGTCAAGCGCGACGGCTACAATTGCCACTGGCCAGAGCGGCGTCAACCTGCGGCCAGTGGTCAGCCTCGTGCTCGGCCCCGACGACCGCGCACTCCTGCATCAAGTCCACGAGGTGAGTGACTGGGTACTGACCCTTGACCGAAACCTCGGCATCGAGTTCTTCGACCACGGCGGGCACTCGACGCGTCCCGATTATCTCATCGACCACTCCCCCGACATAGCGAGTACGCTGGGCCACCGGCTCGTGATCACGTCGCGCTCGGTTGCGGAGCTCGAAGCGCTGCTGCGCCCAGTGCTCGAACAGTACGGGCTCCAGGCCGAGGGGCGTCACGCTGTGGTGCTGCTCGACCAGCTCCGCTTCCTTTCGGGACGCCTTGCGTTAAAGCTTATCTCGTCGCCGACACAACGTGCAGAAGCCCTCGGCCTCGCGCTTTCACGTCTCTACTTGGAACATCAGGGCGTGTTCGAGAATCAGGTCGTCGTGCCGCTCGACGCACACCTCGACCTCTATCGCGTGCTGAAGGCGCATGCCAACGAGCTAGGCGACGAGGTCAGCTTCAGGCGCACGGACCTCGGACTCTTCGACCTCGACCTCGCCCGGCGTACGGTCACGTGCCGCCTCGTCGAGGTGAAGTGTTACTCGGGTGTTGGCGATCTCGCGCAGTACAACGCGCTCAAGGCGAACATCGCCGAGCAAATCGCCCAGAGCGAGCAGGTGCTCGCGCACCACTTTGACCCGCAGCGTACGCAACAGGATCGTCCGGATCGAGCGTTCAAGACACGCGAGCTTGCGCTACTCCTCGAGTTTTACCTGGAGCGCGCGGAGCGCTACGGCGCCATTAGCCGTCAAGCTGCAGACGAGGCTCGCTACTTCATCCATACCCTCGACGACGGGTACCAGCTCGCTTTCACGCGCAGTGCGTTCATTTTCGACTTCGCCAAGCCGGGCACTGAGCCGCCCGAGAGCGAGGGCGGCATCGAGTACCACCGCATCGGCGTCAACCTGATTCGCCAGCTCGTCGACGCTGCCGCGCCAAGCACCGAGACGTCGGCGAGCACCAGCTCAAGTTCGGGGAGCGGAGGTCCGAGCGATGGCCCGCGCCCGCGAGGCGTCGCCGAAGTTCGCCGCCGCCGCGAGCGAGCGCCCTCCGTGCCGACGCTCGACACGGCTGCGTTCCTCGGTTCGCCGCGCGACCGCACAGTGTCTTGGGAGGAGCTGGGTGCCCGCCAGCCCGGCGTCGCGCCACCTTTGCCCACCGCTCCGCAGGAGGCCGTACCCACGCCTGCCGTAGCGCCGCTAGCGCACCCGAATACGCCGGCGGCTCCGCCTGAGGTTGCTCCAGCAGCCAACCTGGCGCCTGTGTCGGCGCGTCGCGAGCTGCAAGCATCGGATGAACCGCGGCCGGCTTCAAGCGTCGAGGCGCACCTCGCCCCTGCCGTCCCCTACGACATCATGCTCGGCGTCACCAGCGAATCGCCCCAGTACGGACTTCTCGGCGACGTGTCTGGTCGGCGCGTCGCAATCGACCTGAATCAAACGCATACCATCAGCCTCTTCGGTGTGCAGGGCGGGGGCAAAAGCTATACCCTCGGGACGATCGCCGAGATGGCCTCGCTGCCCATCCCGAACATCAACGTCCTGCCGCGGCCGCTCGCGACGGTCATTTTCCATTATAGCCCAACGATGGACTACCCACCGGAGTTCACGTCGATGGTCGCGCCTAACAGCGAGGCAGCCCAAGTGAAGGCGTTGAAGGAGACCTTCGGCGCCGAGCCGGGCGCGCTCGCTGACGTCCTTCTACTAGCTCCCGCTGACAAGCTTGAGGAGCGTAAGAAGGAATACCCAGGCATCGAGGTACGCCCGCTGAAATTCGCCGCCGCCGAACTTCAGACGAGCCATTGGTGCTTTCTCATGGGCGCCGTCGGCAACCAGGCGACATACATCCGTCAGCTCAAGCGCATGATGAAGTCACTGCGCGACGAACTCACTCTTAAGGGGCTGGATCGTGAAATCGAAGCCTCGTCGCTGCCCGAGCACCTGAAGAGCATGGCAAAGATGCGGCTCGAACTAGCGAGCGAATACATCGACGACTCGATTCGCCTGAAGGACGAGATCCGGCCGGGCCGCCTCATCATCGTCGACCTCCGCGACGAGTTCATCGAGAAGGACGAGGCGCTTGGCCTCTTCGTTGTGCTGCTCCAACTCGTCGCCGATGCGAAATATCGCGACGAGAACGGGTTAGAGCGCTCGTTCAACAAACTCGTCGTGTTCGACGAGGCACACAAGTACATCGAGAGCCCCGATCTCGTCTCTGGCTTAATCGAGGTCGTCCGCGAGATGCGCCACAAGGGGACAAGCATCATGGTCGCCAGTCAGGATCCGCCGTCGGTACCAGTCTCGCTCATCGAGCTCTCGAGCCAGGTCATCCTGCACAAGTTCAACTCGCCTGCCTGGCTTAAGCACCTTCAGAAGGCCAATGCTGCCCTCGGTTCGCTGACGCCTGAGAAGATGTCAAATCTCCGCCCCGGAGAGGCATTCATCTGGTCAAGTAAGGCCACTGATGAGTCCTTCACCCGAGGAGTTGTTAAAGTTCGCTGTAGACCGCGTGTCACGCAGCACGGGGGTGGAACGAAAACTGCGGTTTCGAGTCCGTAGCAAACGCGAAGCGATGAGGCGGCCGATGCCAATTCCTGACTATCAATCGCTGATGCTGCCTGTCTTGGAAATTGCTGCGAGAGGCGAAACGTCAGTTCCCATTGCAGAGGCCGAAGTGGCGGCACGTTTTGGCCTAAGTGATGCTGATCGAGAGAAAAAGCTTCCGAGTGGCAAGCAGCGAGTTCTGCACAACCGCATCCATTGGGCAAAGTTTTATCTGAGCAAGGCTGGTTATCTGGATTCGCCGCGCCGCGGTCGATTTGTCATTACATCCGCTGGGAAGGCTTTGCTCAAGAACCCACCGACCAATCTCGATACGCAATACCTTCTGTCCGTTCCGGCGTTCCGCGAGTTCTATCGCAACAATCAGGCCGACGAGACCGTCGCGACGCCGATGCACCAAGCTCCGGCCGCGGCGACGCCCGAAGAGGTAATCGAATCGGCGTTCAATGCGACACAAGTGGCGCTACGGGCGGAGCTTCTGGAGAGAATACTTCAGAATGATCCGAGTTTTTTCGAGAGTGTTATCGTCGAACTCCTCGTCGCCATGGGATATGGCGGATCCCACCGGAACGCAGCGGCGCAGCTTGGCCGATCCGGAGACGGAGGCGTCGACGGCGTGATCAACGAAGACGTTCTTGGGCTCGACCGTATTTATGTTCAGGCAAAGCGATACGGACCAGGGTCGTCGGTCGGGCGGCCAGAGGTCCAGGCGTTCACGGGCAGCCTCGTCGGGCTCGGGGCGACCAAGGGGGTGTTCGTTACGACGTCGACCTTCTCTCTCCAGGCGGTCGAGTTCGCCGGACGGATCCCCCAGAGGGTTATCCTGATTGACGGCAGGCGTCTGACGGAGCTCATGATCGAGCACGGCGTTGGTGTCCGTTCGAGTCGCGTACTGGAGTTCAAGCGCATTGATGAAGACTTTTTTTCGGAAGAATGAAATGATTCTGGTGATAGGAATATTCCCAACTGATCCCAACCTTCCGTCGAACGTTTTCGCCCATACTCCGGCCCATATTTGCATGAAGATTGCTCGCGAATTGGGGTGAACCCGCACGAGGTCCGGCGCACAGCTCGCCCCTGCGGGGCAGGTGTTTCGTGAACGTCGGCGAACGTGTGCGACTGAGGGCAATATGTATAGATTTGGTCTCCCTCTCCGCCATACCGGCCTAAAAGTCCTTATTTTTCACTGCTTCCTGAACTGGGCTAATTGATAGCCCATACCTCGGCCCATACTTTGTGATGGACGGCAAAGGTGTTGATCGCACTCGTCATGGGCTTGTGCCGGGCAGCGGGAGCCGTCGCTTCATGACAGTGGGCTTCAACGCGCCGGCGCGGGACATGTTTCCGAATCCCAACGACAGCAGCAACCAGATCGTCGAGAACGCATAGGGCAGCCTCGCGCCTTGCGCGCGGCTGCCCTATCCACCCACGATGATCTGGAGGCAGCCGCCGTTGGGTGTCGGCTAAGAGCAAGGGCATTTCAAGTCGGTGGGAGGCGTTCGCTTGGTGCGACACGCCGTTTGCTGCGGTCCCGTCTCAAATCTTGTCCTTGACCGCGTCGGGGATCCTTTCGAGCGAGGGCTTGAAGTTCTTGTACGTCTTCTCGTTCTTGGCGACGCATTCGGCGAGCGCGTCGAGCATTGACGATCCCTTGCGCTCGAAGCTGACGGAGAGATTCTGGAGATTGCCCGGCATCACGAGAGTGAAATAGCGGGTGTTCCAAAGCACCTCTGAGAAACGCTTGGGCGTGATCTGCAGGATCAGGATTGTGTTCTTGTTTTTGATCTCATAGGTGAATTCTGTCCCGTCGATGAAGGCGTCCTTGTTCGCGCTGTAGAAGTTCCAACGCAACACGCCCCTGCCATCGCCGACGATCTCCCAGGCGGTGTTGCGGATGATGGCCCAGACTTCACCGTCCACGAGCGAGCGATGAATTTCAATAAACGATCCGTCCTTCTTGTTCGCGCGGCCCCAGCAGGTGGCTTGCCCCGTGTCCGTGTCAGCTCCGCCAAACACGGTCCAGAATTTGTCCGGTTCCTTTTGGTAGAAGACAACTTCTTCCGCGTTGACGGGAGCGATGCAAGCGAACGAGAGCAGCACGGCGATGATGAGCCGCATGGGTCGGTTTCTCTTTTGAATGCTCTGAACGGCGTGAGTGGTGGCGGCTGGTGCGCTTGAACCGACGGAAATGCCGGCGGCTTGTGTCAGCGCGTGACTAACGATGCTCCTCACGGCAGCACCGTCACAAAGTTTTGCCCCGACGCCATCGGCTGTACCGTGTAGTTTACTAGGTAGTCCTTCGTCAGCGGCAGACCTCTTTTCGGGGCTTCTTGCTTCATTTTCGCAAGGTCGGCATCGGAGGTGCCCGTGAACCTCGACATTTCCAGGATGTCGAGCTGAACCAGCACCGAG
The DNA here is from genome assembly GCF_016031635.1 of Bradyrhizobium diversitatis. Taxonomy (GTDB): domain Bacteria; phylum Pseudomonadota; class Alphaproteobacteria; order Rhizobiales; family Xanthobacteraceae; genus Bradyrhizobium; species Bradyrhizobium diversitatis. Next base: position 3,616 of record NZ_JACEGD010000003.1, on the reverse strand, counting down.
CAGAGGCTCTTGCCTCCTTCCTTATCGACAGATGCCAGTGTCGCGCTCTCTTCCTGAACCACAAAGATGGTTGGTGACGCTTGAATGAATTGGCCGAACTGCTGCTGATCGAACAGCTTCTTCACCGTCTTGAGAACCTCGCCATCGGCGCAGACGGACTGGCCGCCACAGCCTGAGAGGACAAGCGTCGCAAAGACAGAAGAGGCCATCCTGGAGGGGTTACTGGTCTTGCATTGCACAGGTAGGCGCTCCTTTCGCGAGCGGGCGGTGCCGGATTCAGGTTGCCGCGATGGGGTTTCAGGTTTGCGTGGAGGGAGTTGCGGGAGATGGCCGGGGTGGGAAGGATTTGGACACAGCTAAGTTCTAATTAGGGCATTATAGTGCGTGTTTTAATAGACCGCAAAGCCGTCTGTTGTCGCGATGAAAGCGACAGCGCTCGTGGCTTGGAATCTCAGACGGCTTCGCGTGAAGCGTGCCCTGTCCCAAGAGGCCCTAGCTGTTGATGCAGGAGTTGACCGCTCATACGTGGGGCGGATCGAGCGGGGCGTCGAAAATCCCACCGTTGAAACGCTGGATAGGCTCGCTAAGGCGCTCGAAGTCCCGGCCGCCGAACTTCTGTTGGTGCCGAAATCGAATGAGAAACCTCCGCCGACGCTTAGGAGAGGACGGAAGAAGCGCTGATTCCGCGCCGAGCTTCTGAGGACTGCCTACGGGCCGCCTGACGAGTCCGAGCGCACCGCGACAATCAGCGAGATATTGTCTCGCGCCCCCGCGCCAAATGCCCTGGCGGCGAGCTTGCGGACGGATTGGAGCGGCGTCCGGGCCGAGCGCAGCACTTTGCTGATGGACTGATTGTCGACCATGTCGGTGAGGCCGTCACTGCAAAGGAGCAGGGCTTCCCCGGATGCGAGCGGTGCCTCGACGGTGACGTGAGGCTCAATCGCTACGGGAAGTGAAGAGCCGCCGAGCGCCTGAGTGATGGCATGGGACCGGCGGAGACCGACGCGATGGTTCTCGTGTTCGGGCACGTCGTCGTGGCTGAGTTGGATTAGCTGGCCTGAGCTGAACAGGTAGGTACGGCTATCGCCGACATTGAATGTGACCAGCTGGTCCGCTTTCAGGGCGGCGCCGACGATGGTCGAGCCCATGCCGAGCGCTTCCTGATGCAGGTGCATGAGTTCAAAGAGATGCTGATTGGCTTCCTCGATCACCTCGGCGCAGGAAACAGGATCTGAAAGCCGAACAATAGCTGTAACCAGATAATCGAGAACAGCGCGGCTGGCCTTCGCGCCTTGCGCGTGGCCACCCATGCCATCCGCGATCATCAGGACGCAGCAATCGTCCGCTGCCGAAATGACCAAAGGTTCGGTCATGTCACCGGTCAGAATGCGCTTGTGGACGGCGACAGCGTCCTCGTTGGTGGAGCGCACGCGACCGCGATGGGTGAAGGCGGCAATGTTCCAGCTTGGCATTGCGAATGATCCCGGGCTATTCAATGGGCGCCTATAGGAAGAGCCCCCAATTGGGGGCTCTCTGACATTTCGCACGTTGCGGGTCATCAGCTCTCAACGGGTTTCCGAAATCCCTCACCACGCCAGCGTGCCTAGCCGCTGCTCTGGGAAGACTCGCACGAATGTCACTTGGGGTTCAACCTTGAGCGCGTGATGTTTCGTCGTGAGACCCAGGAATCTGCAGCGCAGCGAATCTCCTCACGTCCCAGGTACTCGCAGGCGCAAGGGAAAACCTTTTCAGAGCGGCGTAGATTCGTATCGACATGGCAGTTGGAACACTCGTTGGCACAGCCGCGGGAACAGGCGTTTTCCAGACAGCCCCGCAGCGGTCGCATTGGTAGCGGTTGATTAACGCCCGGTAGCAAGTGTCTTGCCATCCTCTTGATGAGTGCGTCCCGGACGTTTCTTCTCCCAACGCATCTAGGTGACAATTCTTCCCCTGGTGCGCGACTCACGTAAGCCGAAAAGCGCGTCTTCAGCTACAAGGTGCTCCGAGAGCTCGGCCAAGAAGACGTATCCGTGCTGCGAGTGCCGCAGAGCGCAGAGTGGAGTGCTTCTGAGGGGTGTGTTCCTCGTAGAGGCGCTCTAGTTGCTCGGCTTCTTAAGCCATTTTATGACTTCTTCGAACGTATCATCGACATTGCGAGGCCGATGGCCGGTTTCCTTTACGAAAGAATCCCATACGTCATCAAAGACGGCTTCCCTGAGCGCTTCGGGAGATCGTTGTAATTCATCCCACATCAGCTCCTTAAGTTCGGCCGCACTCGCGTTTGGATTTAGCTCTCGAAGCCGTTTTAGCAGGTCATGGGGTGATTGCTTCGACATCTGAACTTCTATTCCTTAATCTAACGTTGGGATACGGATCGGGCATCTAGCGATAGCCAGTCTGCGCAACTGGTGTGGGTGTGTACGGAGAGAAGACTTGTTCGTAAGCGAAGCAGCGACGCTACGAAGCGAGCGCGAACTCGCCTTGATCCGAGACGCTTGTCAAGCTCAGAGAATCAAATGGGTGGCGGCGCTTTTTCATTGCATCATCTCAAGGTGATGAGGCCGCCCCAGCAGCTTAGCTTTGAGGCATCAACTCGGTTGCGAGATGGCGCCGCCGGGAAGAAGCCCTATGAGAAATTGGATCCCAGTTTCGTCGCGATCAGGCGGCGAACCGGCTACTTAGACTAAAGTTGTGTCGGAGCAGCTGCGCCCGTCGATTTCTCAAGCACTAAGCTTATCAGGGCGCATCCGGACGAAGAATGGGTGACGGAATTGGCCGTTCGGAGTGAATTGCATGCAACTCACCTCGATCACTTGGCCGACCAATGCTCCAGCTTTGGCTTCGGCCCACAGGATTTCGCGTTCCCTGTCGGTGAAACCGGCCCCCACGGCGCCTTTGGCAGTTGTGACGAAGCCCAACCGGCCGCGGTGCTTGCCCTTGCCCTCAACGCATCCGGTGATGGGGACGTCGTGAGTCTCTGCGGGCTTGATTTTGACCCAATGGTCGCCCTGACGAAGAACGAGACCCTCGTAACCAAGGTCGTTGGCGAGTTGGAGGTGAGCGCAGATGGCTGCGGAAGAGGGATCGGTCAGGCTGCCCCAATGAAGGCGCGGGTCGAGAGGGGCGAGGCCGAAGAGGTGCTCTTGTGTAATTGAGGGTGTGCCTAACTTCCGGCGCCTGGTCCTGGTCGCGCGGATTGTGTCGCGGAAATTGTTGACGAAGACCTCGCAGTCGCGGGGTTGGTCCTCTCGCCACGGCGGAATGTTATGAAGCTCCTTGTCGGCCCGGCTCAGCCAGCCACGCTCGTCGTGCCAGATTGCGCGGACGCCGTCGATTTTCAGCGTCACCAACCAGTCGCCGGCCAGTGCCTTTCCATTCCATGAACGTGGACTAGTTATCCTTGGGGCAGTCATGTTTCTTGGTGGCGGCTTGCTTGTTCTCTCGGGATTCCGGGGAGGCATCGAGCTGTTGCGTGCACGCAGCCGTCCAGTGCGACAGGGCGCGTTGCGGTGGGCCACCTCTCTTGCTTCATTCGAACATTGACGAACGCGGTCTTCAGAAGCGCAGGCTTGCTTAACCTTCCAGCCTAAGCGGAGAGGAAGGGGTGGGGTAGGGC
>NZ_JACEGD010000020.1 GCF_016031635.1 Bradyrhizobium diversitatis | reverse complement strand
ACGCGCCGCGTGAGCAGGGCATCGCCTGCCGGCCGAAATTCGAGATCATCGAGGCCAACGCAGTGCAGACACGCCGGGCCGGGAGGCTCCATCATCAGGAGACCGCCGGTGCCGCCACAGCGATGGCATGTCCACTCCATGTTCAACGGCTGGCGAACAACGCCTTCACCGAAACGATGCGGCCATCGAGCGGGCCGCGGGGCGTTTCAGCTGCGGCGCGCGCCGATCCGCGGCCTCGGCCTCCCACCGGGCGCTGTCTGCGAACACCACCGTGAAGACGTTCCTCGCTTCGTCTGAATGGATCTGCGCAAGTGCCGCTTCCAGCCGATTAACGGCGGAAGGGCGCGAACGATCACGTGTTGCTGTCATGAGCAGACCTGTAAGGAGGATCAGGCCACGACAGGCAGGACTTCGACGTCGTAACTATGGGTCAAGGACCGGTTGAGGACCGGATCCTTCAGCTCCATTTCGAAGCGTGTCCCGGGCCGAATGCCGCCGATCGCGGCGGGCGTGCCGCAAAACATCAGCGTGCCCGCCGGCAGCATGTCCGTCCCGGTGTAACGACGAATGAGATCGCGCGGCGTCCTGAGCGAGGAGACGGGGCTCTCCTGGTACAGAACCCGCTTCCCGTCGATCGTCGCCCACGAGCGAAGGACCAGCTCGTCCCAATGTCCCTCGACATCAGCATATGACCAGAACTGGGCGCCGACCGGCTTGCCGCACAGCTGCTTCGAAAGAGCGATGCCCGACGCTTCCGCCTTGCGGTCGGTATGGTCGGATCCGATCCCGACCCAGAGCCCGTCCGCCATGGCGACGACGACAGGCTCGACCTCGCCGGAACTGTCGGGCCCAAGGACGGTCAGGCGGCTGTCCTGCGTCAATGTTTGTGCCGCGACGCGGTAGTAGAGCGGCGTCGTCGAGGGACGCGGAATGCCGAGCGCGGCGAGCTCCTCGATATGGTGCTCGATCGCTGCCGCGTCCCTGCCCGCCCAGCCCGCAATGACAAGGGACCCGATCTCGACAGCAATGCGGTCGGTCCGATCATTGGCGAGGCGTTCAAACTGCAGGAACATGAGTTTCCCTATCCTTGGTCGATGTGGTCAGGATTTCGCCGCGCTCGATCTGCAGCGTCCTGTCGGCGATCCGGTCGAGCAGCGCGGGCGAGGATTCGGTGATCAGCATGGCCAGCTCCGGCCGATGCGTGCGTAGCTCGCCGAGTGTCCGCGCATAGTCGAGCGCGAGGGCAGGCGCCAGACCCTGGAAGGGCTCGTCGAGCAGCAGGACCTTACGTGCGACCATCAGCGCGCGCCCCAGCGCGACCATCTTCCCCTGCCCTCCGGAAACGCCGCCTGCGAGCCTGGAGCGCATCACGTGCAATTCGGGCAGCAGCTGATAGATTTCGTCGAGCCTGCGTGCGATCTCGGCACGGTCGAGCTTCAGCGCCAGCGCCGGAAGGCGGATGTTCTCCTCCACGCTCAACTCCGGAATCAGGCGACGGTCCTCCGGTGCGTAACCGATGCCGGCACGGGCGCGCGTGTGGGCAGGCCTGCGGCCGAGATCGTCGGCATCAAGCCGGATCGAACCCTCGTCGTGCGCGATGAGTCCCATGATCGCGCGCAGCGTTGTGGTCTTGCCGGCACCGTTGCGGCCGATCAACACGGTCGTCTTGCGCGCGACGATCTCGCAACTGACCGCGCGCAGCACGCGGACGCCCTCGATTGAGACGCTGACCTTGTCGAGACTGAGCATCAGGCGACTCCCACGACACGTTGGCGGACTTGCGCGTTGCTGAACACTTCGTCCGGCCGCCCCTCGGCCATGATGTTGCCGGCGCTCCACACCAGGACCCGGCTCGCGTAACGCGCGACGACGTCCATGTCGTGCTCGACAAACAGTGCGGTGATGCGGCGCTGGCGCAGCGCGCTCATGAGCGCCTCCATGAGCGGGAAGCGTTCGAGGGCGCTCACCCCGCTGGTCGGCTCGTCCAGCAGCAGCAACCGAGGCTTCAAGGCCAGCGCAACCGCGATATCCATCAGCTTGCGATGTCCTTCAGGAAGCTTGCTGCTGATCCGGCCGGCATCGTCGGCGAGCCCCACGAGCTCGAGCAACGCCCTTGCCTCGTCGCGCCGGCTCGCCGTTTCGAGCGGCTGCACCACGCTCCACAGACCATCGGTTGCCGCCAAGGCCAGCATCATGTTGTCGATCACGCGCTGTGCGGAAAAGAGCTGCGGGATCTGGAATGCGCGGGCGACACCACGGCGCGCGATGGCGCGTGGCGACAGACGGGTGATGTCGTGACCGTCAAGCACCACGCTGCCCGAACTCGGACGGATATAGCCCGTGCAGATGTTGAGCAGCGTCGTCTTGCCCGACCCGTTCGGGCCGATGATCGCGAGGAACTCGCCGTCATGAACCGCGATGCTGACGTCGTCGGCGGCCCTGACGCCGTTGAATGAGACGTGGAGACCCTTGGCTTCCAGGATGGGACGCGTCATAAACTCGCCGCCTCCTTGCGCGCGAGCAGTCCATAGACTCCTTGCGGCATGAACATGATCACGATGATCAGCGTCACACCGACGATCAAGTTCCAGGAATCGGTGACGGTCACCGCCGCGCTGTGCAGCAATTCCAGGAACAAGGCACCGATGAACGCGCCAGGAACGCCACCGATGCCGCCGAGCACGGCGATCAGCACGAGATGACCCGATGCGGTCCAGAACGCGAAGTCCGGGACCACGCGACCGATCGCAAAGCCGGCGATGGCGCCGCCAAGGCCGGCGAGCGCCGCCGAGATGACATAGGCGATCAGCAACACCGCCCAGACCGGGATGCCCAGATATTCGAGCCGGATCTCGTTGGTGTGGACGGCCGCGAGCGCATGACCGAGCGGGCTGTTCAGGTAGCGCTGCACGGCGAGGCCAATGAGCACCATCAGGCCCAGACTGAGATAGAACAGCACGCTCTTGAAGGCCGGTTCGCCAAGCACGACGCCGAACACAGCCGGGACCGGCACAGGCATGCCGTCAGTCCCGCCGGTGACGCCGTACAGTTTTGCGCACAGCGCGTAAAACACCATGGAAACCGCAAGATTCAACATCGCGAAAAAGATGGCGCGATAGCGGACGAGAAACAATCCGGCGACGGCGCCCACGAGCGCACCGCCCAGCACCGACAGAATCAGCAGCAGCCCAAGATCGTTGACGCCGGCGCGCGCCAGGAACGCAACTCCGTAGGCGCTCGCGGCATAGAACATCGCATGACCGATCGAGATCAGCCCGGCGCGGAGCAGCACGGCGACGCCGAGGGCCGCAAACCCCTTGGCGATCGCCAGAGTCAGGACGAATTGAAGCCAGGGCGCGGCCACAGGCAACAGCGCGAGGACGAGGACCGCCGCGGCGGCAGTGACCGTTCGCATCATATCCTCCGCGCCGCCACCGACCCGAACAGCCCGTAGGGACGGATCAGGAGAACGACAAGCATCGCTGCATAGGGTGCGACGGCATCCAGCGACGGCGCCAGATATATCGCGAGCACGCGCGCCAGGCCGACGATCAGCGAGGCCAAGGCCGCCCCCTCGATTTGCCCAAGACCTCCGATCGCAGCCACGGCAAAGGCAAGCACCATCGTATCCGCCCCGAGCCCCGGGGCGATGCCCGACGTCGGCGTCGCCAGCGCGCCGCCCAATGCGGCCAGGAACACGCCGAGTGAGAACGCCAGAATGAAGATACGGTTGGTGTCGATGCCGATCGACTGCGCCATCTCGCGATCAGTAACCACGGCCGTGATCAGGCGCCCCAGCCGGGTGTGATTGATCAGAAGCCGCAGGCCGATGACGATGAGGAACGCCATCCCGATCAGGAGGATCTGGTAGTTGAGATAGACGACGCCACCGATAGAGGTGGTCCCGAGCAATCGCATCGGCGCGTCTTCGTAGAAGGACTGCACGCCAAAGATCACGCGCTGGAGATCCTCCAGGATGAGGAACAGCCCGAACGTGATCAGGATCTGCACGGCCTCCGACTTGCCATAGGTCCAGCGGATGAGGCCCCGTTCGATCAACGGACCGAATATCGCCGCGACGCACACGGCACTGAACAGGAGCGCCAGGAACGACCAATACGGGTTGAGCTGCCGGCTGGCGATGAACAGGCAGATCGAGGCCGCGACATAGCCGCCGATCGAATAGAGACTGCCATGGGCAACATTGAGGACTCTCAGCACGCTGAAGACGAGCGTCAGGCCGACCGCCGCGAAGAAGATCAACGCGGCGCTCGCCAAGCTGTCCAGCAGCAAGGGAATGACTGCATTCAACATCGGCCCATGCCTTCCGTCATCGAAATCAGGTGAACCTCATCCCGGTCTATTTGTAGCTTCCCGGCTTCGGCAGGCCTTTGGCGAACTCGGGCTTGAGCGTCGCGATCCAGGCCAACGGATCTTGCCCCGCCTGCGGCATCAGGCTGTCGCCCTTGTAGCGGACCATGTCGCCAATGACGGGAAACTGCTGCGCCGACGTCCTTACGGTCACGCCGACGATCTGGTCGACCAGCCCGTCATTGTCGGTGCGCGTCTGCGCGATGCCGGTCAGGGTCTCGACCTTGCTGCCGTTCATGGCGTCGGCGAGCTCGACACGCGTTGGCCATTTGCCGCCGTTCTTCCGCATCGCGGCATCGTAGGCGGCTTTAACGTAGATCAGCGCGTTGGCCATCTTGATCGATGGGAACACCGGATACTCTCCGAAGCGCGCCTTATAGGCTTCGGCAAACTTCACGGTCTCCGGCTTGGCCCTGGCGTCCGGTGACATCCACCAGCCGTCGCCGAGAACACCGACGATCACGCCGTCGGGCAGCGGTACGCGCTGCAGCACCGTCTCGCCGAGCGCCAGGATCACCTGACTGGAGGTGAAGATCCCACGCGGCGCGGCCTGGCGAACGAAGTTCTCGAGATCGGCGCCCCAAAGGTTGGAGAAGACGACATCGGGACGCGCGGTGGTGAGACGCGAGATTTCGGTCTGGTAATTCGGCGAACCCAGCTTCGGATAGAGTTCGGCGACGATCTCTACGTCCGGCTTCAGGGCTTTCAGCGCCGCGGTGAATATCTTCGCAGCGTCGTGGCCGAACGCATAGTCCGGGTTGATGATCGCAACCGTCTTCACGTCAGGCTTGCGATCCAGCAGGTAGATCGCGTAGGCGATGAATTCGGGTACGGTGTTTCCGTTGGGGCGGAACACATACTTGCTCTTGCCGTCCATGAGCAACTGATGGGTATCGCAGTTCCAGCCCACGGTGGGAACCTCGAGCTGCTCCGCGAGTGGCGCAAGCGCCAGGCAATTGGCGCTCGACAAGGCGGCGACCATGACCTGGTTCTTCGCATCCCCAGCGAGCCGCCGATACTCCGCGATCACACCCTGCGCACCCTGCGCCTCGTCGACATAGGTCGCGCTGACCGGCACGCCTCCGATGCCGCCCTTTGCATTGATCTCGCCGATCATGAGGTCAGCCGCGTTCTTACCCGGCATGCCGTAGGCCGCGGCAGGACCAGATGTGAACGTGAAGATGCCCAGCCCCAATGCGCTCGGCTTCTCCTGCGCAGCGGCCGGCGTCGCCGCGACCACACCGAGCGCGAGCGCCCCGGCAAGCCCATCCACCACCCATCGGACTTTGCCCTGCGGCACGCCGCGATCCAGCCTGAAGAGCCATTCAAGTGACGACAGGCAACGCGCAACTACGATAGAGATACCTCTAGACGTCATGACTTCTCTTCCCCCTGGTCGGTCGAATGATGTTGGGCAGCAGCGATCCGGATCACACCGGATCGAAATAGTGCATTTCCAAAAGCAGGCAGCCGTTCACGGACTTGAACGGGCCATGCGGCGCGTGCGGTGGCCGGCAGGCATAGGTGTTCGGGGGGAAGCTCTTGCCGCCCTCGCCGTTCGCATCGTTGCCGACGATCAAATCGCCCGAGACCAGATAAACCTCTTCCCAATATTCGTGGGAGAACGGCGCGGTGGTGTAGACGCCGGGCGCAAAGCGCAGCAGCCGAGTCCGCGTCCCGCGCCGATTCTCCTCGTCCAATCCGCCAGAGATGATCTTCTGCTGGATGCCGACCGGATATCCCGCCGGCACTTCCCAGCCGGTGGTCATGTCGAGCGTATGGAATTCGTCGTGCTTCTTGTTGACGGGCATGCATTGTCTCCTTCGGATCAGGCGGCTTTGCTGGCGGTCGAGACGCCGTTGAGGTCGTAGGAATCGAGCATGGCCTGGACCAGCCGGTCGGCGCCGGACCAGTCGTACGTGCGGTACGAGTGGCCCTTGGTGACGAAGGTCGCGCCGGCGTAGAACATCTCGTATTGCTGATGGCGAGAGCCGAACTCCGAGCCGACGGCATCCCAGGCGAGCTTGTAGAACTTCACACGATCATGAGAATTGGCCTTCGGCGACTGCTGGGTCTTGCCGATCAAGGCCGCGATCTCGGGGTTGTCGAAGTCCGCGACTGACGAAGGCAACATGATCATGCCGCCGCCGGCGAGCTCGCGAAGCGTATTGATGACGTGCGCGTAGAGCTGCTGTGTCAGCACCTGCGCCGAATAGAGCGTATGCCGGTCCGGGATGAAATAGGGACCGACCTGCCTGCCCTTGGCTTCCATCGCAGCCACCAGAGCGTCGACCATGCCGGTCTCGGCCGCAAGCTGGCCGAGCATTTCGCGGACCTGCGGGAATTGGGTGACTCCGTTCATGTCGGCGACCCGATGCGCAAGGCCGGTCAGGAACTTGAGCTTGACGCTCAAACGCACCATCGCCTGGTAGTTCTGATAGACGTGGCACGGCGTAGCGTGAAACTGCTTCTGGCACATTTCGACGTTGCCTTCGATGAAGACGCGGTCCCACGGCACCTTCACGTCGTCGAAATAGAGGACCGAGTCGTTCTCGTCGAAGCGGCTCGACAACGGATTGTCGAACACGGCGCCGGCGGCGTCCTCGTAAGATTTGCGCGACAGCATCTTGAGGCCCTTCGTATTCATCGGGATCGCAAAGGACATCGCGTAGCGCTCTTCGCCCGGCCGCATCGGCTGGATAGTCGTGACGAAGACCTCGTCGGCAACCACGCCGCCGGTGGCGAGCATCTTGGCGCCGCGGATCGTGATCCCTTCGGCGTCGCGATCGACGACACCGGCGGTGAGGAAAGGATCGGCCTGCTCGACCGCCCCCTTCGAACGATCGGCCTGCGGATTGATGATGACGTAGGTGAGGTAGAGATCCTTGTCGCGGGCGTAGCGGTAGTAGCTCTCGAGCGCGCCGGCGCGCGCGGGATCATGGGCCCGGAAGACGTCGAGTCCCATGTAGAGCCCCGAGATGCAGGAGGCGACATGGTCCGGAGCCCGGCCCATGAATCCGGCATGCAGCGAGGCCCACGCCTCGAGCGCCTTTCGCCGCGTCACGAGCTCGGCGTAGGAGGTCGGAAGCTGCCAGATGCGGTTGGCAAGACCTTCGCCCGTATCGAAGGTCATCAGCTCCGCATTCTCGGGCGCGCTCGCGAAGTCGAACAGGCCGGCCATGGAGCCGGCGAGATTGCGAAAGGCGCGGTGCGTCGTGACATCGCCAACCGAGGCGCCGTTGATGTAGATGGTGCGGCCGTCCTTCAGGCCCGACAGATATTCCTTTGCGCCGCGCATGGCAGTTTCTCCGGTTCGAAACTAGTAGTGAATGGGAAGCGGCCAGCTCGGCTCGCGCTCGGTTTCATCGACGAGATCGCGGTATCGACCACGAAAGAAGATCAAGGGAGCAGCAGACTCGGAGCGGCTTGCGTGGCGGACGACCTGGACGACGAAGATGACATGGTCGCCGCCGTCATAATTGGCGTAGGGTGCACACTCGAAATGCGCCATCGCGCCCGAGATCAGCGGCGCCTCGGCATGGCCGACCGACGTCTTCACCTGGTCCCATTTGCTTGAGAGAGCCCGCGCGAACTGGTTGGAGATGGCTTCCTGGTCGCGTGCCAGGATGTTCACGGCAAAGCCCTTGGCTTCCAGCATCGCGGGCAGGCTGCGCGCCCTGCGATCGACACTGAAGAGAACGAGCGGCGGATCGAGCGAGACCGAGTTGAACGAGCTCATGGTCATGCCGATCAGCTCTTCGCCCTTGCCGCGCGCGGTCACCACCGCCACGCCAGTGGCAAATTCGCCGAGAGCACGTCTGAATGCACGATCCTCCATGGACACCCGTCCCGTCGCCTGGCACCTGATTTATAATTCTCAGATAGCTTCCTGACAAAGCTATTTGAAGATGTCAAGCCTACTTGCTGGGCGGGCGCATGCGTGCTTTTTAAGCAAGCTCGCAATGCCATGATTTGGCCAGGAGATTGACCGCGTGACCGATGCACTCTTGACGGCGTCGAAACCCGAGCTGCTCGACAAGGAGGGAGACCGCACGCTTCGCGGCTTGCTCCACGACTATTTCGCGTTTGGACGCAGTCTGGAAGCCTGCCGTGAAATATTCGCAGGCTTCGTCGACCTGTCGCCTACCCAGTATCTGATCCTGATCGCGATCAAGAATTCGACTGCGGAAGAACCGATGGGCGTGAACCAGGTCGCCGAACGGCTATATCTGAGCGGCGCCTTCGTCACCAACGAGATCAACAAACTTGTTTCCGACGGCCTGCTCGAGAAAACTCCCCATCCCGAAGACGGACGGCGGGTGCAACTTGCCCTTACCCAGCGCGGAATGAGCCTATTGATCCGCCTTGCCGCCTTGCAGCGACCGGTCAACGACGCGCTGTTTGGAATGCTGACGCGCGAGGAGTTCAAGATAATGGCCCAGCTGCTGTCCCGGCTTGCGTCAAACGCTGATAGCGCGCTGAAGCTGGCTGTACATGTGCAGGCTACGCTCAAGTCGCAGGAGGGGCAGCGGGCCTCCGCAGCGAGCCCGCCGGACTCCCGCAAAAAGCGGCGCGCACCGCGCCGCAACGGTCGATAACGCTAGGGCAGGCAGACGTCTGATCTATGTCCACTCCTGACTGATCAGGTTTCGTATGAGAGCTTATCAGGCCGAACTGCCGTCGTTTGCCACCAGCCTTATCGATCGCCGGCGACTATTGGCCGGCAATGTCAGCTTGAACAGCAAGGTCCGACGTCTGGGCCTGGCATGGGATTCATTTGAAATGTTGTGCGTTTTGGATTGACGCTCTCACCGCGAGACGTCAGTCGGTCTAGTCCATCATGGGGGCACAAGAGAATTTCCAGCGTAAAGGATCCATTTGATTGATCTATTCTGCCTCCACCAGCGGCGTTCATTCGGTCGCCTCAGAAAATTGGCCGCTTTGTCGCCGGGGCCATTTCTTTCTCCATTCTCATTGCAACGTGAGCGACACAAAGAAAACGCCAAGAACGACGCACGTTTCAACCGAAACCAAGAATCGGCTTCGGCAAGGAAGTCAACGTTCATTCAACGCAGCGAGCGTCACATGCATCCCAACGTGCACGCAATTCAGGGAAAGCCTCAAACAAAGCGTGAGGGACATGATGAACCTGGATCACACACCCGGCCAATCCGACGGCGTCGCATAATGGGCTCGTTGGACCCCGCGCCTGGGACGGACAGGGAAAAAGCTGTCTACCGCCCCAAAAAGAAACCGTGTCCAAGGGACACGGCAAGTTTCAGGGAGGGTGAACCGGGAAAATTCCCGATGCATACGTGAGGCGTGGCCCCCGGCCGGTCATCCGCCGAAGCGCGATCGAAAAAATCAGCAGCCGTTCGCAGCCGCCGTCACCATTTCAACGCGGCCGTTCGCACGGGATGGTCCCACAGCGCCCGGGTCTCGGTATCGAGCAGGCTCACGGTGAGCGAGCACCCCGCCATGTCCAGCGAGGTGACATAGCTGCCGACCAGCGAGCGGGCGATAAGCAAGCCGCGCTTTTCGAGCATTCGCCGCGCCGCGTTGTACATCAGATAGAGCTCGATGGCGGGCGTTCCGCCAAATCCATTGACGAGCAGCAGGGCTTCATTGCCTTCGCGGGCGTCGAGATCCTCGGCAATGGCAGTGGTCATCTCAAAAGCGATCGCATCGGCGCGCTCCAGCTTGACGCGGCGGCGTCCCGGTTCGCCATGGATGCCGACACCCACTTCCATCTCGTCCTCGGCGAGCACAAAGGTCGGCGTTCCTGCAGCCGGAACCGTGCAACTCGTCAGTGCCACCCCCATCGACCGCATCCGAGCGTTGACGCGCTCGCCGAGTGCAACGCAAGCTTGGAGGTCGGCCCCCTTCTCGGCCGCCGCGCCGACGATCTTCTCGACGATCAGAGTGCCGGCCACACCCCGGCGGCCGATGCTGTGGGTGGAATTCTCGACCGCGACGTCGTCGTCGGTGACGATGGTGGCCGTGCGACCCTCGGAAATCTCGGCCGCCATCTCGAAATTCATGCGATCGCCCGCATAGTTCTTCACGATGAAGAGCACGCCGGCGTCGCCCGAAACGGCCTGCGCTGCCTCGACGATCTGGTCTGGTGTCGGCGAGGTGAAGACCTGTCCCGGACAAGCCGCATCGAGCATGCCATAGCCGACGAAGCCCGCATGCAGCGGCTCGTGCCCGCTACCGCCGCCGGATACGAGCGCGACCTTCCGCGAATTGAGCTCGCGGCGCCGCACGAATTTCCGCTCGGGCCCGAGCGTCACGAGATCGGCATGCGCCGCAGCCAGCCCGTCGAGGCTCTCCGCGAGCACGCCATCAACCGAATTGATGAACTTCTTCATGTTCTCCTCCCCTCTTCGTCCCGCTGAGCTTGGCGCTCATTTTTCGCGTATGATCGCACTCAAACGCCGCGCGAATTCCTGCAGCAGCCCATCGAGCTCGGCATTGCGCTTCGAGCTGCCGAGGTCCGGCAGGTGCAGCGTCAGCGTCCGTTCATGCGCCCCCTCCGTCAGGCGACCGATCCGGCGCGGGTGCGCACGGGTGTAGGCACGAAGGAACGCCGCCTTCGCTTGCGGCGGGAAGTGGCAGACGTCGAAGATCGTGTTCAGGTGCTGCACGGGAATCGGCACTGGATAGGCCGGGTTGCTGATCTGGCTGACGAAGCTGCGGTTCTTGCCCATGGCATGGGCCAGGCGCAGCCGCATGCCTGACGGGCGGCTCTCAAGCACCTCCTTGAAGATGCGCTTGTAAACCGCAACGGCGCCGGCCTCGGCCGGTTCATCGATCGCCATATCAGCCAAGCCCGCCTCCGCTGCTCAAGCGGTCGATGGTCTGCTTGATCTGCGCGAGCGCCGACGCATTCACCGACAACTCGCGCAGGCCGCAATTCAGGAGCGCGGGCAGACAGCGCGGGTCGCCCGCCATGTCGCCGCACAGGCTGACGCTGGTTCCGGCGCGACGTCCATGCTCCGCGGTTCGCGCGATCAGTTCGAGGAGGGCCGGATTCAAGGGATCCATCAAGGGGGCGAGAGCTCCATTGGAACGGTCGCACGCAAGGACATATTGCGCGAGATCGTTCGAGCCGATCGAGAAGAAGGAGGCCTTGAAGGTCGCGATCGCCAGGGCCGCCGCCGGGACCTCGACCATGATTCCCAGCTCCGGGAGCATCGCGGCAATGCCCTCGGCCTGCAAGCGCTGCACGACTTCGGCGAACAGCTTCCGTCCGGACTCGAACTCGTGCGGCGCCGTGACCATCGGAAACATGACCCTGAGATTTCCTTGCACGGCCGCGCGCGCCAGCGCGCGGAGCTGCACGCTGAATATCTCGGGGCGGGCGAGGCAAAGCCGCAGGCCACGCACGCCCAGGAAGGGATTGGCCTCACCGTCGATGGTGAATCCAGGTACCGGCTTGTCGCCGCCGGCATCAAAGGTGCGAATGGTAACCTGGCGTCGATCGGCCCAGCGCATAACGGCGTCGTAGGCGCGATACTGCGTCTCCTCGTCGGGCAGGCCGCCGCGCTCGGCGAGCAGAAACTCGGTGCGCATCAACCCGATGCCGTCGGCATATTGTGCGTCGGCATGATCGAGGTCCTCAACGCGCTGGATGTTGATGAGCAGCTTGATCCGCTCCCCGCGCCATGATGCGGTCGGCCGTCTCAGGATCGCCCGCGCGGACGCCCGGCTCTTGCGATGAATTTCGCGTCTCTTCTCGAACAGCCGGAGCTGCTCGGCACTGGGATCGAGCTCGAGCGTAGCGCCCTCGCCATCGAGCAGCGCCGTCGCGCCGATTTCCGGAATGGCGCCGAGCTGCACGACCATCGGGATGCCCCGCGCGCGCGCCAGCATCGCGACATGACTCGTTGGGCTACCGCGCAGGAGCGCAAGACCACCGCCCGCCGACCAGTCGATTTCAAGGAAACGCGAGGGCGGCAAATCATCGGCGCAAACAACGGCACCGCTCGGTATCTTGGGGGCCTCGCCCCCGCCTCCGCGCAAGATGCTGATGATGCGGTCGCGCAGATCCGCAAGATCGGAGCAGCGCGCCTTCAGATACTCGTCCTCGGCCGAATTATAGTCCGCAATCTGCTCGTCGAGGGCGGAACGCCACGCGACGTCGGCGGCATCCCCCTCGCTTATCGCCGTGAAGATCGCTTCGATGAAATCCTCATCCTCCAGCAGCGCGACCTGGAACTCGAGAATCTGCGCGGCCTCACCTCCCGCGATCGCGGCGAGCTCGGCGATCTGCCCACTCGCCGCGTCGATCGCCTTGCGAAGATCGAGCGCCTCCTCGACCAGCGAGCCTGCGATCCGCTCGCCATTTGTGCCCGCATCGACACGGACGAGCGGGCCGTAGGCAAAGCCGATCGAGGCGGTCCTGCCGCGATAAGCCAGTCCGGCAGCGCCTCCCTGCATGCTACGACGCCTCGTCCGGAAAGTCGGTTGCGATCAGGTTGACCAGGGCGGCGACGGCAGCCTCTGCGTCGCTGCCCGACGCCTTGATCTCGATCGTGCTGCCGTGAGCCGCGCGCATGGCCATGATCTTGGCCACGCTCTTGGCATTGATCCACTCGGCCGCGCCCGCGACCCGGACGGAAATCTGGGCCTGGAACTTCTTGGCCAGCTTGGTCAGCTTGACCGCCGGGCGTGCATGCATGCCCACCGCGTGCACCAGCCGCACATTCTCGGTGATAATCTGGCCATCCGCTTTATCCAGCATCGTCTTATTCCATCATCATTTCGCCGACGCATCAGTCGGCAGAGAGTTCCTCGGCCACGGCCTTGACCTGGGCCAGCGAGCTGCCGCCCGCCGCCTCGGTCGCCGCCATCACGGCGCCCTCGACGATCGGCGCATTGCATACGACAACGAGAGCGCGGCGTGCCGGCTCCAGCATTTCGACCGCCATCTCGCTGTTTGTTTCGGCGCCGCCGAGATCGACGAGGATCGCGACGCCTTTCGTCGACCAGGCATCGTTGATGGCGTCGACGATCAGCGACACGCTGGTGCCGAGCCCGCCATCGGGATTGCCGCCGCAGAAGGCCACCTTGACCTCGCTGCCGACCATCTGCCGCACCATGTCGGCGGTGCCTTTGGCGATGTCCTTCGAATGCGAGACGATCACGATCCCCACGGCATCAGTCATTGCTCTCCCTCCAGGCTCGCGCATACCGCCTGCACGAGAACACAGCTCGAGCGCGCGCCGGGGTCGATGTGACCGACGCTGCGCAGCCCGAGAAACGACGCTCGCCCCTTGGTGGCCCGCATCGGCGCGGTCCGCTCGACCGCCTCTGCGGCCGCTGTGCTGACTCGCGCGATCAGGTCCGGTTGGCCGGCCGCATTCTTCAGCGTCTCCAGCGCCCGCGGCCAGGAAGAAGCTGCCGTAAAGCGGGCCGGATGCACCGCCGACCGTCATCACGAGCGTCTTGCCGATCGTCTTCAAAGCCTCGTCGAACGGCTGTTCGGAGATCGCATCAAGCTTGCCGAGCACGGCTTCGAACCCGCGCTTCATGTTGAATCCATGGTCGCCGTCGCCAATCGCCTGATCCAGGCTCGTGAGCTCCGGCGCGCTGGCAATGACCCGCTCTGCGGCCACCTTGACCAGCGATTTGAACGTCTCGGGTTGCAGCGACATTGCGTTTGATCCTCTAATGAGCGGCCGGGAGGCGCTGCCCGGCGCCGTCGAAGCAGAGCGGTTGCACCAGATCCAGCTCGACCTCCTGACCGGCATGCAGCGGTTGATGCGGATCCGCAAGCGTGACCAGCATCTCTCCCTTATAGTCCAAGTGAACGTGATTCTGCTCGCCGAGGTGCTCGAGCCGGTGCACGCGGCCGACCATCGGCCCGCCATTGCGCGCCGCGAGGCAAAGGTGCTCGGTACGGATGCCGACTGTCTCCGTTCCCGGCGGCAGCGGTACGTCCGACAACAGCCGCGCGGGGAGGAAATTGATCTGGGGCGTGCCGAGGCGCGAGGCGACATAGCTCGACGACGGTCTCTCGTAGATTTCCCGGGGCGTGCCGAGCTGGAGCAGCTCGCCGTCCTTGATCACGCCGATCCGGGACGCCATCGTCATGGCCTCGACCTGATCGTGGGTCACGTAGAGGATGGTCGCACCAAGCTCGAGCTGAATCCGCTTGAGCTCCAGCCGAAGCTCGGCACGGAGCTTGGCGTCCAGCGACGACAGCGGCTCGTCCATCAGATAGATCGAGGGATCGCGGACCAGCGCACGACCGATTGCCACCCGCTGCATCTCGCCGCCCGAAAGTCGGGTTGCGCGATTGTTCAGCTTGCTTGCGATATGCAGCAACTCCGCCGTCTGCTCGACCCGCTTCTTGATGATCGGCTCCGATACCCGTCGCGCGGGCGAGCGCAACGGGAACGCAAGGTTGTCATAGACGGTGAGATGCGGATAGAGCGAATATTGCTGGAAGACGAAGGCAATATCGCGCGCTCCCGGAGGAGCCAGCGTCACGTCGCGTCCGTCGATCATGACCGAGCCGGAATCGGGAGTCTCGAGCCCGGTGATCAGCCGCAAGGTCGTGGTCTTGCCGGCACCGCTCGGTCCGAGCAAGACCATGAATTCTCCGTCGTTCACCGAGAGCGAGAGCTCGCGCACCGCCGCCACCGCGCCGAAGCGCTTGCTGATGTTGCGTAGGGCGACGTCAGCCATGGTCTGCGCTCCCCTCGTTGGCAGTTCGTATCGCAAGGCCGCTGGCGACGTCGAACAACGCGAGTCGTTCCGAACGGAATTCAAGGCCGACCCGCTCGCCGATCCGCACGGGCGCGCTGGAGGGCAACCGCGCCGCAATGCGCCCATGCGCGGTGTCGACGGTGACGATCTGGGTGGTCCCAAGATACTCGGCGCCAAACACCTCGCCGCGGACGGGTGCCGCGTCGGCGAAGCGGATATGCTCCGGACGAACGCCGAGTGCCATACCGGCGCTGGCGCGATCCTCTCGGATCTCCGGCACCGCGATGCTCGTGTCGTGGAAACTGATCGTCCGATCGCCGGAGCGCAGACCTGCCTCGAAGCGCAGAAAATTCATGGGCGGCGAGCCGATGAAATCGGCCACGAACATGCTCGCGGGCCGATCATAGATCTCCTGCGGGAAGCCGATCTGCTCAACGCGTCCCTCGTTCATGACGGCGATCCGATCTGCCATCGACATCGCCTCGAGCTGATCATGCGTCACGTAGACCGTGGTCGCCCCGATGCGATCGTGCAGGTCGCGGAGCTCGCTGCACATCAGATGACGAAACTCGGAATCGAGTGCGCCCAGCGGCTCGTCCATCAGAAAGGCCTTTGGCCGCCGCACGATGGCGCGCCCGAGCGCAACGCGCTGCCGATCGCCGCCAGACAGCTTCGACGTCTTGCTCGACAGCAGATGCTCGATGCGCAGCAGTTTGGCCGTCTCCTGCACCCGCTGGTGAATATCGCGCCGGGCCATGCCCTGGCACTTGAGGGGAAAGCCGATATTCTCGGCGACGTTCATGTGCGGATACAGCGCGAAAAGCTGAAACACGAAGGCGATATCGCGCGCGGATGCGCGCTGGAAGGTCACGTCCTCATTGTCGAGCAGGATCTTGCCCTCGGTCGGCAGCTCCAGGCCCGCAATCATGCGCAAGGTGGTGGTCTTGCCGCAGCCGGAGGGGCCGAGCATCGCAAAGAAAGCGCCATCGTCGATCGTGAAATTGGAGCCTTGCACGGCCGCAAACTGATCGAACGACTTGCGCAGGTTTTCGACGCGGATTTGTGCCATGTCTGCCGCCCTATTCCGGAAAATGGCTCACGACGACGTAGCCGAGCGTGCCGGTGAGGATCGTCACGAAGGAATAGCTGTAGAGATCGATCGACCAGGGTTGCACCAGCATGACGATGCCTCCCCCGATCAGGGTCATAGCAGCCGTCTCCCAGGGTCCGCGTCGGAACCAGCGAGAGATCACGCCTTTGGCGATTGCAGCAGACCCGCTCATTTGCGCACAGCTCCGAAGGTGATGCCCCGCAACAGGTGCTTGCGCAACAACACGGTGAACAGGACGATCGGCACGACGAAGAGGGTGGTGGCCGCGGCAACGGCCGGCCAATCCTGCCCGCCCTCCCCGATGATGAAGGGGATGAAGGGCGGCATGGTCTGCGCCTCGCCGCTGGTCAGGAGAACCGCAAAGGCATATTCGTTCCAGGAGAAGATCAGGCAGAAGATTGCGGTGGCTGCGATACCCGTGACGGCTTGCGGCAACACAACCTTGCGCAGCGCCTGCAGCCGCGTGTAGCCGTCGACAAGAGCGGCCTCCTCATATTCGCGCGGGATCTCGTCGATGAATCCCTTGAGCAGCCAGACCGCGAGCGAGACGTTCACGGCAGTGTAGAGCAGGATCATTCCGAGCCTGGTGTCGGTCAGATTGAGCTCCCGGTACATCAGATAGATCGGGATTGCGACTGCAACGGGCGGCATCATGCGCGTCGAGAGAATGAAGAACAGAAGGTCGTCAGCCAGGGGAATGCGGAAACGCGAGAAAGCGTAGGCCGCGAGCGTGCCGAGAAAGACGGCCAGGAAGGTCGAGCCGAATCCGATGATCAGCGAGTTGACGAAGCGCGGCACGACCTTCGACGGTCCGGCAATGACCATGTCGCGCTGGCGCACGAGCTTGTCGTACCACGTCTCCGGCGGCGGCAGCTTGGCGATGAAGTCCGGCGTCTGCCGGGTGCGCACAGTGAACAGGTTCACATAGCCTTCGAGAGTCGGCTCGAAGATCACCTTGGGCGGATATGCGATCGCGTCACTCTGCGACTTGAATGCGGTGGCGACGATCCAGAGCAGCGGCAGGATCGTGATCACGGCGTAGAGGATCACGAGGCCACCGGCCACGGCCTTCGCGCGCGGCGAGGCTTCGACGATGGAGTGAGCGGTGGACTTGGTGAGGACAGCGGTCATCGTTGCTTCACCTTGTTGAGCACTTTGACGTAGATGTTGGCCGCACCGAACACGGTCACGAACAGGATGATGGCGAGCGCGGAGGAATAGCCGGTGCGCCATTTCTCGAACGCCGCGCGCTTCAGCGTGATCGACACGAGCTCGGTGGTCGAGCCCGGGCCTCCGGACGTCAACAGATTGACCATGTCGAACATCTTGAAGTTCTCGATCGCGCGGAACAGCACGGCGAGCATCAGGAATGGAACCGTCATCGGCAGCGTGATCGACCAGAACTGCCGCCAGGCCGAGGCGCGATCGACTTCGGCCGCTTCATAGATGTAGTCGGGAATGGAGCGAAGCCCGGCGAGGCAGATCAGCATGACGTAGGGAGCCCACATCCAGGTGTCGACGAGCACGATGGTCCAGGGTGCGAGCGAGACCTGCCCGGTCATGCTGAACGAGCTCGGCGGCACACCCGTGAACAGGCTGATCAGGTAGTTGAACGGACCGATCTGCGGCTGCAACAGCAACGTCCAAAAGTTACCCACCACCGCCGGCGACAGCATCATCGGCAGCAGGATGATCGTGGTCCAGAAGCTGTGACCGCGGAACTGACGGTTGATCAGGAGCGCCAGGGCGAACCCGATGACCACCTGCAATACCACCGACCAGATCACGAATTGCGCCGTGGTCTGGAGCCGGATCCAGATGTCCTCGTCGGTGAGGATGTCGGTGAAATTGTCCAGTCCGACGACCCGCAGCGGGAGATAGGACATACTGAGGTTGAGGCTCGTGAAGGACAGCCGGATCATCCAGATCAGCGGAAAGATATTGATCGCCAACAACAGCGCGATCGTCGGCGCAACGAACAGCCAGGCGATGGTCCGGTCCGACAGGCCACGGACACGCCGCGTGGCGCGCGATTTGGCGGGCTCGCTCACGCCAGCGATCGTAGCATGATCAGGTTGAAAGATCGTCGTCATCTTGTCCATCGGTTGGCTGGTTCGGCTTCCCCGAGGCGCTTCCCCGGGGAAACCAGTTCAGTTGATGCGAGAACCCGAGTCTATTGCGACGCGACCTGCTTGCCCTGTTCCTTGAAGACCTTGGCCCAGTCCTTGACCAGGAGATCGAGCGCCTGCTGCGCCGTGCCCTTGTCGGCAACGACGTAGTCATGCACCCGCTTCTGCATGTCGAGCAGCAGTTGCGCGTAGGATGGCTCGGCCCAGAAGTCCTTGACGATGCCCATCGACTCCAGGAATTGCGGTGCGAACGCCGCGCTCTTCGGGAAGTCGGGCGCGTCGACCACCGCCTTGAGGGCCGAGTAGCCGCCGAGCTGCCACCATTTCTGCTGCACGGCGGGCTGCGCGAACCATTTGATGTAGGCGAGTGCGTCGTCCTTGCGGTCGGACGTCGCGACGACCGAGAGGCCCTGTCCGCCGAGCTGGGTGAAGTGTCCGTTCGCGCCGGCCGGATTGACGAAGAAGCCGATCTTGTCGCCGCCGACATTCGGATCCTTGTAGAGGCCGGGGAAGAAGGCGAACCAGTTCATCTGCATCGCCACCTGGCCGGACTTGAAGGCGTCGAGCCCCTCCTGCATGTAGGCGTTAGTCATGCCCGGCGCCGTGCAGCACTTGTAGAGCTCCTTATAGAACTCGAGCCCCTTGGCCGCGTCGGCCGAATTGACGACGCCCTGCATCTGGTACGGCTTCTTGGGATTGTCGTAGCCGAAGCCGTAATTGTAGAGCACGTTGGTCACGCCCATGGTGATGCCTTCGGAGCCGCGCTCGGTGAAGATGTAGGCGCCATAGACCTTCTTGCCATCGATCTCGCGGCCCTGGAAGAACTCGGCGATCTGCTTCAGTTCGTCATAGGTCTTCGGTGGCGCTAGGTCGCGGCCGTACTTGACCTTGAACGCGGATTGAATTTCGGGCCGCGAGAACCAGTCCTTGCGATAAGTCCAGCCCACCGCATCGGCCATGGCCGGTAGCGCCCAATAGTTCGGCGAGTTCTTCGGCCACTGCGAATAGCCGACGACCGTCGCCGGGACGAAGTCGTCCATCGATATCTTTTCCTTGTCGAAGAAATCGTTGAGCTTGACGTACCACTTGTTCTCGGCGGCTCCGCCGATCCACTGGCTATCGCCGATGATCAGGTCGCAGAGCTTGCCGTGGGAGTTGAGCTCATTGAGGAAGCGATCGGCATAGCTCGTCCATGGAACGAACTCGTATTTCATCTCGATGCCGGATCGCTTGGTGAAGTCCTTGCCGAGCTCGACCAGCGCGTTGGCCGGATCCCATGCCGCCCAACACAGCGTGAGCTGCCTGCCCTGAGCTGCGGCTTCGCCTCCGCCAAATATCCCCAGCAGCGCCGCGCCGAGGACAGTGGTTGCCGCCGAGCTTCTAAACCAATTGAATGTCCGCATATCCGTTTCCTCTCTCGTTGAAGCAGCTAACCCGCTCGGCGCTCCCTGCCGGGACGACGCCAAGACCCTGAAACCGAGTTTGAGGAGCGATGAGTGAAGGACGAGACGGACCGCTTCCGGAGACGGCTCCGGAATGACTTGGGCTCCTCCCACACATCGGCCCGATGCGTGATGTTTAGTTTTTTGTAGCACTAAACGTATTACTAAATTTTGGAGATCGTCAAGCCCCGCTTGTCACGAGTCTGGCAAAAGACTTACGGCGTTCGCGCGCAAGCGGAATGTTCGCAGTCGCAGCGAAAACGTCGGAGAATCTTGCCGAATGCGACCGCCGATGTCGCCCGGCCAGGAGAATCCAGCCCCTCCGAACAACAGGAGAGCAGGAAGGCCGGCCATAGCCGCGTGTTTAGCAAACTGCTTTACTGAATGTTCAATGAAGGAGGCGCGAGGAGTCCCCTCGTCGTCCGAGAGCTGACGATGGCCGCTTACGTTCGGATTCGTCGCGTCTGTGCGGTCAGTGCTGCCACTCGCTACCTACCTCGCAGACATTTCACGGGCGGCAGGCTGCGAGCATGTAGCGTATCGTCGAAACCTTCTGCAAGGCGGGCCGCTAGCTCTGTCCGGGCTTGGGCGACGTCGAGGCGTGTCACGGAAGCGCTACCAACCCACACCGCAACAGATGCGTTTCTTCGTTGGACTAGCAGACCTACGCGAATGCGAGGTGAAGGCATGACGCCTTCTACCTCCCGCAAGTGACACTGATGTCAGCACTCACCTATCTCTCCAGCCCTCGGAAAAGGTGATTGTGCTCACAGGGTCTGCTCACATTAGTTGTGATGAGATCTTTCTTGAGCTCCCGGTGCACACGTCGCGCACACGCCAAACTTCTAACTGGCTGAAAAATTTGAACTCTCGTTCCAATCCATCACTGGACCGACTGATAAATCTGATCTGCCAGGCCTCCGCGGTCTCTCGAAGCAGAGTCGACAGCCATTCGACCTACTACTCAACAATTATGTTCTCGAGCGACTTCTCTATCGCCTGAGTCAAACCCGGCATAATGACCGCTTCATTCTGAAAGGAGCAATGCTGCTTAGAAAGGGGTTCGAAGATCCGCCAACGTCTCGACAAGAGATCTGCGCTTTCTGGCCTGGTTGAACAAGAAAATAGCGCAGAGGATCGACGATGCAATCACGAGGCATCTGAAGCCAGAATTCCCCAACCATGCGGCGGCAATGCAATCTCGGTCGTTATGGGTTTCCGCTGCGTTGTGAGGTTGCCAGCAAGCCTGACGACACTTGTGGTGATAACGTACACCACCGGCGCATCAGCCACATTCAAGGCGACCAACAGCCGATTTTCCTCGTGAAATGCCTCAAGCAGAAGATCGGTGTTGCGCAGTTCGATCACACGGCCACGTGCCCGGTGAAGCCAGGGATATCTCCGCCGCAGCCCGATCAGTTCCTGGTGCAGGCGATAGGTTGGCCAGCCGAACGGCGCGAGATCGCCCGGCGTTGCCGGAAATACCGGACGAATAGCATCGTCTCCGCCAACGCGGTGCTCCTTGATCCCGCGGAATGCCTGCTCGTCTCCCGCGTAGATCGAGGGCGTTCCACCGCAAGTCATGAGAATGACAAGCGCATGGGCGAGGTGTCGCTCATCGCGCAACTGGCTTGCGATGCGCGTGACGTCATGATTGCCGATGAATGTCTGCGGCACGAACGCATTGATCATCTCGTTGTGGCGCTTGAGGGCCCAGGCGAGCTCGAACATGTTGCGATCGTTCAATGAACTCCAGATCGCCTTCCACAATTCGTACTGGGTGACGGCATCGACGCCCGTTTCGCGCACAAAGCCGCTGTAGTCGCCATGAATCAACTCGCCGAAAATGTAGGCCTGCGGATGACGGGCACGAACCGCGGGCAGGACAGCGCTCCAGAACTGTCTTGGGACCGAATAGGCGGCATCGAGCCGCCATCCATCGACGCCACGGTCGAGCCAATGCGTCATCACGCGCGCCACATACTCGGCGACGGCGGGCTCCCGATGGTTCAGGGCAACCAGCTGGCGATGCCCTTCGAACGTCGCATAGTCGGGCTCCTCCTCCGAGGAGCCTTCCGGCGGCCAGCGCAAATGAAACCATGAGGCTTCCCTGCAAGCCGGACCGCCTGCAAGCGCACGCCGAAAGATCGGGCATTCGCGACCGACATGATTGAATACACCATCAAGAACGATCCGCAGGCCGCGGCGGTGAGCCGCGTCGATGAATGCGTCGAAGTCGCCATCATCCCCCAACCGCGGGTCAATTTGAAAACGATCGATCGTATCGTATCCATGAGTGGACGAGGCAAAGACAGGCCCCAGCAAGATGCCCGAGACGCCAAGATTCGCGGCATAATCGAGCCATGCGGTGAGCTGGCCAAAGCGGCGGACGACGCCATCGCATGCACGAGCGTCCCGCTCCGCCCCGACGAAGCCGAGCGGGTACACGTGCCACCAGACAGCATGTTCGATCCAGTTTCTCACGTTCCCTCGCTTGCGGCGTTGCAGGTCCTCAATCACGGAACCACGAAGCTTGCGCCGAATCTGACCGAGGAGGCGTCGCCCGGCGTCAATTCAATCTGCCTATCCGGACCGATCTGAACGCTCCCCCTTGGTCTTGTGCACTCCGTACTGCCTGACTCGGAGTGCCCGCTGCTCGCCAAGCGCATGCGTGATCCGGCTCGCTCCCCTGCCCTGGAATTTCAACAGCTCGTCGCGCTCGATTCCAAAGGTAACGAGGTCGTCGCCGCGGCGGAAGTGGAAGAAGACCGTTCGATTTGCCTGCTGTGCAGTATCGAGCCAGAAGACAAATGAGGCAGGCAGCACGAGGTCCTGGCTACGAGGTAGGACGGATCGTAGCTTTGGTAGCGGGAGAGGGACTCGGACCCCCGACCCCAGGACTATGATTCCTGTGCATTCTCGGCTTAACCCTCAGAACGGGGATCACCTGCGAACCAACGCGGACAACATGGACGCGTCCAAGGTACTTGACCCAAGGTACTTGACCCAGGGTACTTGACCCAAGGTACTTGACCAATGAGTCAGGATGCTTTGGCGCATGTACGGCTTCCGTCAAGCAGCGCAGCTCGTTGCGGAGGGGTTCGTGAACTCAACCCTTCCCGCAGGCAATCCGCACGCCAGAAGCTCAAGGATTCGACTGCCACAAAGGGCCAGGTGAGCGGCAATTGTCCTCGCTGTCAACGAGACACCACTGGACACGCGTCGTCCCTACCCACCTATTTCATTGAAATCTGGCGCTCCCTAGGGGAATCGAACCCCTGTTTCAGCCTTGAGAGGGCCGCGTCCTAACCGCTAGACGAAGGGAGCGTGAGGGCTAGCCAATAACCTCGAAATTTGTCCGCCGCAAGGACCCCGACGGGCCTTTTACGGCTCATTGGCGAATTTCAGCTTTCCGGCGGGCTTCAGGGTGTGGGCGTCGAAGGTGCGGATCTCGGTGATGCCGCCGACGTCCAGCGTGACCACGAGCCGGTCCCCGGCGACGCCGGTCGAGACGATCCTGGCGCCCTTCGGCAGGGTGGCGATGACGTCGCCTACCGGTTCGGGCGCCCTTCCCTCCGACTTGAAAAGGCGGTAGCCCACCGCGATCAGCACGGCGCAGATCGCCAGCGCCGTGGTCAACCCCGCGATCAGCATCATCCGCCGCACCCGCGCGAACAGCGCGGCCTGCTCGGGGGTCGGTTCGGGAACAGCGGTATCAGACGTCGTCATGGAAAGCTCTGGGTCAGCGCAAAGGTTGGAGGTCGCGCCCGCCGAGCCCAAGGGGGAGGAGATCGCCCTCGATATCGTGTTCGAGGACGACGACATCATCGTCATCAACAAGCCGAAAGGGCTGGTGGTGCACCCCGCGGCCGGGCACGAGACCGGCACCCTGGTCAACGCGCTGATCGCCCATTGCGGCGCCTCGCTGTCGGGCATCGGCGGGGTGCGCCGGCCCGGCATCGTGCACCGGCTCGACAAGGACACGACGGGGCTGATGGTAGTCGCCAAGAACGACCTGGCGCATGCCTCGCTATCGGCCCAATTCGCCGACCACGGCCGCACCGGCGCGATGCGCCGCGGCTACATGGCCTTTGCCTGGGAGGTGCCGAACCGGCATCGCGGCACGGTGGACGCGCCGATCGATCGCCACCCGCATGCGCGCGAGAAGATGGCGGTGCGCCAGGGCGGCCGCGAGGCGGTGACGCATTGGGAGATCCTGGACAGCTTTGCCGGGCGCGACGGCAAGCCCGTCGCCGCCCTGCTCGCCTGCGAGCTCGAGACCGGCCGCACCCATCAGATCCGCGTGCACCTCGCTCATATCGGCCACCCCCTGATGGGCGATGCCGTCTATGGCCCGCATTTCAAGACCAAGGCCAACCAGCTCGGCCCTGAGGCGCAGGCTGCTTTGGCGGCGCTGGGACGGCAGGCCCTACATGCTTACCTGCTGGTATTGGAGCACCCGAGGACAGGAGAATTACTCCACTGGGAGGCGGCTCTGCCGGAGGATTTGCTTCTCCTCGAACGCGCCCTCAAAGCGGCGCTATGACGCAGGCCGCTTCAGAAAGCCTTTACATTACAAAAAGTTATAGCTGCCACACGGGGACGTGACGTCAGCAATCCTTCCCTTTTCGACCCCCGATAGGGTATATTGCGTGTGCGTTGAAATGACCAACGCGGAACATCGCAGCTACGGCCGGCTTTAACACAGCGGTCGTCTGCCTGGCCCGCCGCTATCGGGGGCCTGAACCTTTTTGGAGGGCGCACTATGGCCCGTACCGCTGCTTTGCCGGTCCTCAATGGAGAATCCGGCCTTTCTCGCTACCTCGCCGAGATCCGCAAGTTTCCGATGCTGGAACCCCAGCAGGAATACATGCTCGCCAAGCGTTGGCGCGAGCATGACGATCGCGACGCGGCGCACCAACTCGTTACCAGCCACCTCCGCCTCGTGGCCAAGATCGCCATGGGCTATCGCGGCTACGGCCTGCCGATCTCCGAGGTCGTCTCGGAAGGCAATGTCGGCCTGATGCAGGCGGTGAAGCGTTTCGAACCCGAGAAGGGGTTCCGTCTCGCCACCTACGCCATGTGGTGGATCAAGGCGTCGATTCAAGAGTACATCCTGCGTTCCTGGTCGCTCGTGAAGATGGGCACCACCGCGAACCAGAAGAAGCTGTTCTTCAACCTGCGCAAGGCGAAGAGCAAGATCAACGCGCTGGACGAAGGCGATCTCCGCCCCGACCAGGTGAAGATGATTGCCAAGCGCCTCGGCGTCACCGATCAGGACGTGATCGACATGAACCGTCGCCTCGGTGGCGACGCGTCGCTCAACGCTCCGATCCGCGACGACGGCGAAGCCGGCGAATGGCAGGACTGGCTGGTCGACAACACGCCCAACCAGGAAGCCATGATGGCGGAGCACGAGGAGTATGATCACCGCCGTGACGCGCTGAACGGCGCCATGGGCGTGCTCAACCCGCGCGAACGCCGCATCTTCGAGGCGCGCCGCCTCGCCGATGAGCCGATGACGCTGGAAGACCTTGCCGCCGAGTTCGGCGTGTCGCGCGAGCGCGTCCGCCAGATCGAGGTCCGCGCCTTCGAGAAGGTGCAGTCCGCGGTCAAGGGCACGATCGCAAGGCAGGAACAGGCCGCGCTGGAAGCCGCGCATTAAGCGGGCTTTCGCCGCGGAGAGAGATTGGCGGATCGATCGAGACGAAAAGCCGGCGGCAACGCCGGCTTTTTTTGTTCGGCCTTGTGAGCCTCACTTCACGATCGATGCCATGCCTCCGCGAATGTTAGGCATCCACTCCGCGACGCTCATAGAGAGATCTCGCGCTCCAGGCCGTGAACCCATAAATCGGCCGAGCTGACGGGTCGCGAGGGTCCGGTAGTCCCCCTATCACCGCGACCGATCGCGGCGAAGAAGTCCTTCACGGTTGCATGTTCTTCTCGCGTGCATCATGTCCCGGCCGGTGGGGACGTCGCGTGTTCATCAGTCGAACTTGACCAGGTCCTTGAAGATCAGCTGGCCCCAGCTATTTCCGCGCGCCTGGACCAGCAGCCCACCTTCCGAAAGCCCGCCAAGCTTGATCGGCGCGAAGCCGAGAACTTCCGCAAACGCGCCAATCTCCGCTGCGGCGTCGTCATCGTCGCTCGCCAGGAACACGACTCTTCTGCCACCATGTACGGCCGGATCTTGATCAAGGACGGCAGCGGCCAAATGATTGAAGCCCTTGACCAGTCGACCGCCAGCGAAGGCCTGCGCGACGGCCTTGGAGGAGGGTTGTCCCCCCAGTTTCTCAGGGGACACGCCGTAGGCATTGGTCACATCGACGATCGTCTTCCCCTGCCAGCTAGGCAGCGCCTTCGCAACATCCTGATGCGACTCGAAACGGACGGCCAAAAGGACGATGTCCGCCTTTACCGCTTCCTCCAGTTTTTTGGGAATGATCGTGGGTCCGATCGCGGCCGCGGCGGATGCAAAGCTTTCCGGGTCGCGCGTGGTTGCAACCGATACTTCGATGCCTTTGCGGGTAAACGCTTTCGCCAGAGCCCGGCCGATATTGCCGAAGCCGATAATTGCGTAGCTCATGATGTCTCTCCGATGTCGTGTTAATGTCGGCGTCAGACCTGCGCCATGCCCCCATCGACGGCGAGATCCACGCCGGTGATGAACGAACTTTCATCGGAGGCGAGGAACATGACGGCAGCCGCGATTTCCTCTGGCTTGCCCCTGCGACCCATTGGGATCTGTGAAGCAAATTGGCCGGCCGCTTGCTCGGCTTGCTCAGGGGTAAGGCCGGTCGTTGTCTCCAAGGCCGGGGTCTCGGTTGGTCCGGGGCTCATCGTATTCACGCGGATTTTGCGGTCTTTCAGCTCCAGCGTCCAAGCGCGCGAGAAGTTGCGCACAGCCGCCTTGCTCGCGGCGTAGGCGCTAAACCCTGGCAGCCCCAACACGTTCGAGACGGAAGAGTTCAGGATAATCGAACCGCCGTCTTTGAAGAGGGGAAGGGCCTTCTGCACCGTAAAAAACAGTCCCTTCACGTTCACATCGAAGGTCTGGTCAAAATGGGCCTCGGTAGCTGCCGCGAGCGGTGCGATCGTCCCCGCGCCCGCGTTTGCGAAGAGAATGTCGATGTGACCATGTTTCTCCTTCACGACGGCATAGAGCCGGTCCAGATCTTCCAGGTGCGACACGTCGCCCACCACCGTCGTAACGTTTCTCTCGATGAAGGCCGCGGCCTCCTTCAGGTCTTTCTCTCGTCGCCCGGTGATCACGACGTGCGCACCTTCTTCCACGAAGCGCTTGGCTGTGGCCAACCCAATCCCGCTGCTTCCGCCCGTGATGACTGCGACCTTGTCTTCCAGTTTTTTCATGATCTCTTATCTTTCGTTATGTGGGCCAGGCACGGGACCGCGCCGGGGGTCAGAGTTGCGCTAAGCCGCCATCGACGGCGACTTCGCTGGCGGTCATGAAGCTGCTGTCCGACGACGCGAGAAAGGCGGCCACGGCCCCGATCTCCGTCGGATCGGCCATGCGCTGGAGCGGAGTCATCGAGGCGAAGACCTTTTGCCCCTCCTCGCCGAGCGCTTCCTTCGCGAGTTCGGTCGCTGTCGCCCCGGGCGACAGCACGTTTACCCGGATGCCGCTGCCCTTCAGGTCCTCGGCCCAGGTCCGTGCGAGATTGCGTACGGCCGCCTTGCTCGCGCTGTAGGCGCTCATTGCCGACGCGCCCGTGGTGCCGGCACTCGATCCGGTCAGGATGATCGAACCGCCCTCGCCCATCAGCGGCAGCGCCTTCTGGACGGTGAAGATCGTACCCTTCACATTGGTGTCGAAAGTTTCGTCAACGTGTTCGGCGGTGATCTCGCCGAGCCGAAGCTGGCTTCCCGCCCCGGCATTGGCGAAGACGATGTCGAGGGATCCGTGCTCGGCCTTCACCGCCCCGTAGAGCCGGTCGAGGTCGGCCAGATCGGAGACCGAGCCCTTCACTGCGCGGGCATTGGGCCCGAGGTCGGCCACAGCCGCGTCGAGCGCTTCCTGTCTGCGGCCGAAGATGAAGACGAAGGCGCCTTCATCGATGAAGCGCTTTGCTGCGGCGCGGCCGATACCGGTGGCGCCGCCCGTGATGACTGCAACCTTACCCTCCAGCTTTCCCATGACTTCTCCTTTCGTGGTGTCGGAGCAGCATCTGCCCCCGAGAACCTCGACATAGGTCCCCCGGCGTCGGGCGTTGAGTGCGGAAGCGCGCACATCGGTGGTGCGAAATCGATCCGGCCGGGCGACTGACGCCAGCCGCGACGATCGCCGTTCGCCGTTTCGGAATTGGGCCTTGCGTGGTCGGCACAGGCTATGATGACCGCCCATACTGCTGTAGGAGGCGCAGATATGGACTTTGGAAGGCGCACCGCGCGGTGCGGGATCGCACCATGATCGACTGGGATGACGTTCGCTTCTTTCTTGCCGTCGCGCGCGGAGGCTCGGTCCGGGCTGCCGCCGAGCGCCTCGGTGTGAACCACGCGACAGTGCTGCGACGCATCGCCCAGCTCGAGGAACGCCTCGGGGTGCACATGTTCGAAAAGCTGCCTTCGGGCTACCGCCTGACGGTTGCAGGCGAGGAGGTCCTCGAGTTCGCGGACCAGATGGAAGCGTCGTCGCACCAGTTGGAGACGCGCGTCTTCGGGCGCGACCAGAGCGTGCGCGGGCGTCTGCGGGTGACGTTGTCGCCGCCGCTCGCGACACACCTGCTCATGCCGGACTTCGCGGATTTCGCGCGTCTGCATCCGGACATCGAGATGGAAATCCTCTCGTTCGGCGAGCTGGCAAATCTGACCAACCGGGAGGCCGACGTGGCGATCCGCGTCGTCTACGACCGCAAAACCCTGCCGCTCAATCTTCACGGCCTGAAGGGACCGGAGCTGTTCGGCGGCGTCTACATGTCCCGCGATCGACTCGCCGCGTGGCGTGCGGGCGCGCTTGATCCCATCCGCTGGATCGTCATCAGCATTCATGGAATTCCGGATTGGGCCAGCGAGGGTGAGGTTCGCACCACGGGGGTTCCATTCAGAACCAGTGACGCCGGAGCGCAGATCGTTGCTGTACGGCAAGGGCTCGGGATCACGACACTGCCTTGCTTCGTCGGCGATGCCGACCCTCTGCTGGTGAGGGTGCCGGGCACCGACCTGCACATGTACGGAACGGTCTGGCTTCTCACACAGGGAGAGACACGCAAGACGAAGCGCGTGCGGCTCTTCAGGGAATTCGTATCCCGCAGGCTCGCCGCGTACGCTCCGCTTCTCGCGGGGCTCTCCACATCGCCCGACTGACGCCCGGCAGCTCACCCGCGGCGCTTTGCGGTGGACAAGGCCTGCAAGCGCACATCCCAACGCCGACATGTGGCCGACATCAACGGTCTGCAGGTCCATCTCGCGCTAACGCCCGTTGAAGCGCATCGCGCTCGATGGCCGTCCGGCATTGGTGGTTTCGGCCTCCGATTGCCGGACGTGCCTGTTCGACTACTCCCCCCACTCCCTCGCCATCGTCGCGAGCGTGCACCCTTCGCAATAGCGCGCGTCCTTGTAGTCGATCCAGTTGTGCGCATAGACGCGATCAAGCGGGATGCCATAGCGCGCGCGCAGCACCTGCACGAGGATCTTCCACGCCGCGACCTGGGCTTCGGTCGGGCCCGCCGTCACGTCGGGATAGTTGCCGGCAAACTCGACGCCGATCGAGTTGTCGCGCACCACCTGGCGGTAGGTCGAGCGGTTGTCGATGTATTTGTTGTCGTTGCGATTGGCGCCGTCGCCATGGGTCGGCACCAGATTCTCCGCGACCGCCCAATAGACCGTGCCGTCGGTCTCGACCCAGACCGTGACGCCGCGCCGTGTCGGGTTCTTCGCCTGTGCTTGCGCGCCGCCGCGCGCCGAGCCCGCCGGTCCCTCGGTCTGGTGCACGATGATGTTGCGCCAGGGTCTTGCGTTGCGGACGTCGCCCCATGGCGCCAGCCAGACGATCCTCAAGCCGGGAATGTCGGGCGTGCCGGAGGCGCGCGCGAGCTTTGCGAGCTCGGCGTCGGTGGCGGCGGCAGGAGCGATCAGAAGGAGAGCGGCGAAAACGGCCGCGAGCAGGCGAAGCATCATCATGCGAGGTCCAATGCGACCCGAGGCTAGCCGACTTTACGCGAATTGCCTCAGCGTCTCGACCATCTCCGGCGAAAGCGGCGGGGCGGGATCATGGATCGCGAAATCGTTCTTGCCGTTCTTCTTGGCGGCATAGAGGGCATGGTCGGCATTGGCCATCAGGCGATCCGGGAATTTCCCGATGTCGCGGTCCCACTGCGCGACCCCGATCGAGATCGCGATCGGAATGTCACTGCCGGTGCAGGTGGCGGCATCCTGACGGCAGACCTCGATCACGCGGCGGGCGATCGCGGCCGCCTCGCGCAAGGACGAGGACGGCAGCACGACACAGAACTCGTCGCCGCCGGTGCGGGCGAGCATGTCGCCGGGCCGGAGGCGCGTCTGTGCCATCAGGGTGAAGTGCTTCAGGCAGGCATCGCCGGCGGCATGGCCATGGGTGTCGTTGATGGTCTTGAAGCCGTCGAGATCGATCAGCAATAGCGCAAACGGCGCGCCAGAGCGCTCCGAGCGGGCACATTCCTCGGTCAGACGCTGCAGCAGGTGCCGCCGGTTCGCGACGCCGGTGAGATCGTCGAGCAGCGCGAGGTCTGCGACTTCGTTGCGCAAGCGATCGATCGCCATCAGCAGGAAGCCGAAATTGAGCGTCATCGACAGGAACAGCAGCACCAGAACCAGGAAGCCATGGACCTGACCGGCGCCCTGCGCCGAGAAGTCGTAGCCGAACAGGTTGCCCGCCGTTCGCACCGCGAACATTCCGATGACGGCCATAATGACGATAGCGGACAGCCGCGCCCCGGGGCTGGCGCGACCTTCAGGCGGCGACAGCAACAAAGGTAACGCCAGCACCAGCGGCACGGCCTGGCCGAGCGTGTAGCTCGCCATGCGCAGCAGCATGTGATCGACGACGAACAGGAACACCACGATGCCGGCGAGGCTCAGCATCGTCGTTGCCGCCATCAAACGCCACGACACCGGCCGGTCGTAGAAGCGCTGGATGCCCATGGCGGCGAGGCAGCAGGCCATGATGATGCCGACGGCGCCGGCCACGGTTGGCACGGCAGAGTCGATGAACAGGCGCAGCAGCGCGGTCATCGCGCCGGCCGAGCCGACGAAAGCGGATCCCATCCAGAACCGCGCCGCCATGAATTTCGGATAGGAACGCGCTACATAGGCCCAGATTAGCCCGAGCGCGAGAAAGTTGACGATGAACACCGTCCAAAGTGTCGGCACGCTCAGCATGACGGCCGCAGGACGCGCAGCAACCCGCCCTCTCCGTTTGGCAAAACTCCGTCCATCACCGCCCCCGTGTTCTTGCGGGCGATCATGTGCGCGGTGCGCTTAATGGAGTCTCACCGCAATCGCGTAAACTCGGGCATTGGTTTTGGATTGATGAATCAGCGAAACGGATTGCGGCATCGTTAATCAAGCCTTGCTGCGGACGGGCGGGCCACGCCGCTGGAGCGCTGCGAGGCGGATTCGCGGCCAAAAATCACCCGAAAATGCATCTGAGCTGTGGATAACGCAATGACGGAGATATGACAGCGCGGGGCAGCCGGCTCCGAATCTGCTGAGTTTGTCATCGAGGATATTGCGAGGCTGGCCCTCCGCCGAGCATCCCTCGTGTCGCGTTCCACCATTAAACCCTTGAGAGGATACTATGGCTAAGAAAGCGAAGAAGGCGGCGAAGAAGAAGGCGAAAAAGGCCAAGAAGGCGAAGAAGAAGTAACGAGGCTTCTGTTTCTTTGCCCGGGTGGAGTCTCGCTCCGCCCGGGCGTCAGGTCGGATCGGGCGGGTTTGATGGTGGCGGGCGCAAGGCCCGCTTTTTTATTGCGTGAATGTTCGAGGCGCATCTGCTCTGCAGCGTCATGGCCGGGCTTGTCCCCGCCATCCACGCCTTGCCGCACAGTCCGAAGAACGTGGATGCCCGGGACAAGCCGGGGCATGACGAGACCTTTCGAGAGGTGACGAAGAAGCTACCTCTCCGAAAACGCGAGCCTGGCGCCGAGCGCAGCAAATCCTGCGGCAAAACTCCGCCGCAGCCAGGCCATGACGCGGGGGCGGGAGATGACGCGCTCGCGCACCGAGGCGGCGCAGAGGCCGTAGAGGACGAACACGGCGAACGTCATCGCCATGAAGGCGCCGCTCAATTCCAGCATGCGCGCCAGCACATGGGCCTCGTCCGCCGCAATGAACTGCGGCAGGAAGGCGAGGAAGAAGATCGACAGTTTCGGATTGAGGATGTTGATCAGGAAGCCGGTGACGATGACGCGGCCGCTCGACCGCTCCTTGATCTCGCCGTCAACCGCAAGCGTCCCCGTCTCGCGCAGCGCCTGCCAGGACATATAGAGCAGATAGGCGACGCCGCACCATTTCAGCATGGCGAAGGCGAGCGCGCTGGTGTGGAGCACGGCGGCAAGGCCGAGCATCGCCGCCACCATGTGTGGCACGATGCCGAGCGTGCAGCCGAAGGCGGCCGCTATGCTGGCCCGCGAGCCGCGGGTCAGCGCCGCAGCCAGCGTGTAGAGCACGCCTGTGCCCGGGGAAGCGACGACGATGAGCGAGGTGAGCAGGAAGGACAAGGTCATGAGCGGACCTTACCACCGCGGCTCGCGGCGAGAAAGCGAGCCCGCGGGGGGAGCATCAGGACAGCTGAGCGATCTCCGCCTCGCGCAGCACGTCGAGCGGCGCCCAGGGTTTGGCCCAGAACTTGGCGCCATCGGGCAAGGGCTGCTTCAAGGGGCGGCCGGAGGTGACGACGACGTCGAGGTTCGGATTGCGGTGCTTGGCGACATGCGCGAGCTCGACGCCGTTCATGCGGCCGGCAAGCTGGACGTCGGTCAGCATCAGACACAGCACGCCGGCACTCTTGTCGAGGACGCGCTCGGCGGCCTCCGCGCTGTCGCACTGGATGACCTGGTAGCCGCTTTCTTCCAGGAGAACGCAAAGCATCTCCCGCTGCATGGCGTCGTCTTCAACGATCAGCGCTGTCGCGCGAAACGGCTCTGCTTGTCCCATCGGCGGCTCCCAATGCGTGCCCCCATAACGCATGTTAAAAACCGAGGCCGGCAACGGTTCGGTTTCATTTCAAAAAAAGTAACTCATAGTTCCATGAACGGGGACTTGACGGGGGAATTCATGACGACGATTCGGGGAGCTGCCGCCATCACGGGAGCGGCGAGCGGCATCGGCAGGGCGCTGGCCCTCGAGCTGGCGCAGCGCGGCTGCGATCTCGCGCTGGCCGATCGCGACGAGGCCGGATTGAAGGCGCTCGCCGCGGAGATCGGAACGGCGCGCAAGGTCAGCGTGCATCGCGTCGACGTCGGCGAGCCCGCCGACATCGCGCGGTTCGCGAGCGAGGCGACCACCGCGCATCCCGCCCTGGGCATCGTCTTCAACAATGCCGGCGTGGCGCTTATGGGCTCGTTCGAGGAGATCGACCAGGCGCAGATGGACTGGTTGTTCGACATCAATTTCTGGGGCGTGGTGCACGGCACGCGCGCCTTCCTGCCGCATCTGAAGACGCTGGCAGAGGCGCACATCGTCAATCTCTCCTCGATCTTCGGTATCATCGCGCCGCCGGGGCAAGCGGCCTATGCGGCGGCGAAGTTCGCGGTGCGCGGCTTCTCCGAGAGCCTGCGGCATGAGCTTTCGGCGGCAGGAAGCCCGGTGAAGCTGTCGGTGGTCCATCCCGGCGGCGTCGCCACCGCGATCGCGCGCAACGCGCGCACCGGGGTCGGCGTCACCGACAATGCCCGCCGCGCGCAATCGATCGAGCGGTTCGAGAACGCAGCGAAGACCACGCCGAAGGATGCCGCGCTGCGCATCATCAGGGGCATCGAGAACAACGAGCCGCGCATCCTGATCGGCAACGACGCCCGCTTCATGGACCTGTTGCAGCGCTTCCGCCCGGGAACGTACTGGGCGCCGCTGCAGAGGCGACTGGAGAAGTTGGCGAAGGGGACGTAAGGAGAGACAATGTCTCTCCACCGTCATTGCGAGCCCAGCGAAGCAATCCAGACTGTCTCCGCGGAAAGACTCTGGATTGCTTCGCTGCGCTCGCAATGACGAGTGTGGCTGGCGGCGCGCCGCTCCTCACTGCCCCGCCAGCCGATCGGCGAAATACCCGATCGTCTTGCGATAGACCACCGCCCTGTTCCACTCGCGCATCGCCTCGAAATTCGGCGTGCCTTCGCCATAGGGCTGGCCCATCTTGAAGCCGTTGGTGTGCAGGAGGTTCGCAGTCGAGGCGAGCACATCGGGGACGCTATGGCGGAGATCGACGTGGCCGTCGCCGTCGAAATCGACGCCGTACTTGATGTAGGACGACGGCAGGAACTGGGTCTGGCCGATCTCGCCGGCATAGGCGCCGATGAGGTCGCGCAGCGGCAGGTCGCCACGCTGCACAATCTTGAGCGCAGCGAGCAGCTCGCCCTGGAACAGGTCGGTGCGGCGGCAATCATGCGCGAGCGTCGCCAGCGTGCGGACCACCGGCAGCTTGCCGGTGTCGCCCTTGCCGAAATCGCTCTCCAGCCCCCAGATCGCGACCAGGATATGACGGGGCACGCCGAACTGCTGCTCGATGCGGGAGAGCAGCGCAGCGTGACGCTGGAGCATCGCGCGGCCGCCATTGATACGGCCGGGGCCGACACGTGTCGCGACGTACTGCTCGAAGCTCTTCTTGAAGGTGTAGCGCTGACGCCGGTCGAAGGCGAGCACGGCAGCGTCCTGGGTCACGCCGCCGAGCGCCGCATTGGTCACGCCCGCCGAGACGCCGGCGGCCTGTGCTTCCTGCGCCATGCTGGCGACGAAACTGTCGAAATCGCCGCCGCAGCGGGCGGCCTGCGCCGACCCGCCGGCCAGACAAACGACGACGGCGGCGGCGAGAAGCGATCTCAACATGTGCAGCAGTTCCCCAAATTCCTTGCGCGAAGCAGGCGGCCGATCATGCCCGGGAACACAGCGATCGTCAAAGCGCAAGACCTTGAAGCGCAAGGCTTGATCCGCATCAAGCCGTCTCACGCCGTGCTTTCTAGATTGAGGCAAACAGGAGAACCGCACATGACCGGAATCACCTTGACCGCCGAGCAGATCCGCAATGCCCCCGCCCCGGTGCGGCAATGGATCGAGCAGGAGGTGATCGCCACACTCGGGCTGGCGCCACGGACACCGGAGGCCGCGCCGCCACCACAGGCGGCCCATCTCGTCGCCTGCAGCGTGGAAGACATGGCCGGCGTGCTCGAGCACATCCGCGGCGTGCTTCCGGCGGTGAACGTGCTGTTCGAGCTCGGCCGCCCCGGCATCAGCTTCGGCCGCCCCGCGGTGATGACGTTCCGCCTGATGGACATCCTGCATCACACGCGCCTGCAGGACGTCGGCCTGGTGATGACATGCCTTGAGATGATCAACCAGGCGCTGACCGAGGTGAAGAAGGACCCATCGGCTCGGTTCTGCGGCTTCGACAATGAGGGGCACTGCCTGATCGCGCCGCAGACGCAGGTGAGCATCGCAACGCTGTGGCAGACCATGATGGAACGGCAGCAAGCGGCGCGCACCGTGCCGGCGGCGTGAGGTGGATGGTTTCGCCGCACCCACCGCTCGTCATTCCAGGGCGCGCAACGCGCGAACCCGGAATCCATTGGGCCGCAGAGTGGGTGGACGAATGGATTCCGGGCTCGCGACTTCATTGCGCCCCGGAATGACGAAGGGAGAGTTGGCCCTAGAATGTCGATCTCCAAGTAGCCATCAATCACTGCACTGATCCAGCATGAAACGATCAGCCATGTCCAACCATCAGCCCGCTCAAACCCCTCGCCCCTCCCTCCTCCGCATTCCGCTGTTCCGCCTGCTCGCCATTAACCTCGCGATCGGCGCCTGCGCCGCCGCGCTGCTGGTCGGCGGCTTGCTCTGGCTCAATCCCGGGCATCTGCGCGAGCTGATCTTCGCCGACCGTGCGCCCGGCGTGGCGCTTTTCCTGCTGCTCGCCTCCTTTCTCATCACCTTCGGCTCGGCCGCGATGGGCAGCGCGATCATGGCCGAGGGACGCAAGGAGGACAACGACAAGGGCGGCGGGTACGGATCGCAACTCGCCGCGCAGGAATTGACGCGGCGCACACACACGTATTGAGATACGGCTCGGAGGATGGCACCGGCCTTGCTTTGCGATCAAGGGCACGCTGACGGGAATACGTGCAGGCCAACGCACGTTCCTACAGAGCGCGTCGCTCTCGCAGGGTCGCAACAGCAAGCGAGATGAACAAAATGATTTGGCAGCCCAAAGCATGTCTCGATGTATGGCCACGTCGCACATCGGAACAAACGCATATCTGATGCGCTCGCTGCGACATCGACACCACCACGATTTGCCTTGCCATCGCAGCGCGCCTTCTATAGTCTTCTATTTTAGGTTGTCGCCCTGCCAGCCCCGGGCGACGCTGAAGACCAAGATAAACGGCGGGCTTCAGGCCCGCCGTTTATTGGAGGCGAAAGCCTCCTCGAAGGGTCGCAGATCTCTGGCTCCTCCCCGCATCAGGTACCTTCATAGCCACGTCAAGCCTGCCGCATTCGGTTACGGCGGTGGCGAAGTTATTTGACTGTGGCGCGATGATCGACGACAAGCCGCCATGGCCAAGAAACCCGGAACCAATCCCAAAGGCGAATTCGCCTTCTTCAACGTCGTCTATGAAGACGACTCCCAACGCTCCAACCGCCGCGTGCCCACTGAGCTGCTCGGCGGCCTCGACGGCGACGAACCCGCCCGCGGCTTCATCATGGAGCAGGACCGCGAGATCGCCGAAAAGAGCGGCCGCCCGCCACTGGAGATCAAGCGGCTCGAAAGGGCGGGGGCGAAGAAGAAGTAGGGCACGGCTGCTCCACGTCATTGCGAGCGCAGCGAAGCAATCTAGAAATGCCTCCGCGGAAAGACTCTGGCTTGCTTCGCTACGCTCGCAATGACAGCAAAGCAAAAACGGCGGGCCAAGGCCCGCCGTTTTGCTTTGGATCGCTGCCTGCGATCAATTATCCAAGAAGCTCCGCAGCTTCCGCGACCTTGACGGATGCTTCAACTTCCGTAGCGCCTTGGCCTCGATCTGGCGGATACGCTCGCGCGTCACGCTGAACTGCTGGCCGACTTCTTCCAGCGTGTGGTCGGTGTTCATGCCGATACCGAAGCGCATGCGCAGGACGCGTTCTTCGCGCGGCGTCAGGGACGCCAGCACGCGCGTGGTGGTCTCGCGCAAATTGGACTGGATCGCGGCGTCGATGGGCAGGATCGCGTTCTTGTCCTCGATGAAATCGCCGAGATGCGAATCCTCCTCGTCACCGACGGGCGTCTCCAGCGACAGCGGCTCCTTGGCGATCTTGAGGACCTTGCGGACCTTTTCGAGCGGCATGCCGAGCTTCTCGGCGAGCTCTTCGGGCGTCGGCTCGCGCCCGATCTCGTTGAGCATCTGCCGGCTCGTGCGCACGATCTTGTTGATCGTCTCGATCATGTGCACGGGGATGCGGATGGTACGGGCCTGGTCGGCGATCGAGCGCGTGATCGCCTGCCGGATCCACCACGTCGCGTAGGTCGAGAACTTGTAGCCGCGGCGGTACTCGAACTTGTCGACCGCCTTCATCAGGCCGATGTTGCCTTCCTGGATCAGGTCGAGGAACTGCAGGCCGCGGTTGGTGTATTTCTTAGCGATCGAGATCACGAGACGGAGGTTGGCTTCCACCATCTCCTTCTTGGCCTGGCGGGCCTCGCGCTCGCCCTTCTGCACGGAGTGCACGATCTTGCGGAACTCGACGATCTCGAGGCCGGTGAGGGCGGCGAGCTGATGCACCTCGTGGCGAAGGTCCTTGATGCGGTCCTTCTCGTGATGGACGAAATTCTTCCAGCCTTTTGCGGAAAGTTTCGAGACGCGGTTGAGCCAGCGCGGATCGAGCTCCGAGCCGGTGTAGTTGCGCAAGAAGTCCTCGCGCGCGACGCCGTGGCTGTCGGCAAGGCGCATCAGGCGGCCCTCATGCGAGACGAGGCGCTTGTTGATGTCGTAGAGCTGCTCGACGAGCGAGTCGATGCGGGCCTGGTTGAGGCGCAGCGACTTCACCTCGACGACGATCTCGTCCTTGAGCTTCTTGTACTTGCGCTCCTGGTGCGGCGAGAGCGACTCGTTCTGGAGCTGGTTCTGGATGTCCTGCTCCTGAAGCTTGCGCAGCTTCTTGTAGCTGTCGGCGATCTTGTCGAAGATCTCGACCACCTTCGGCTTGAGCTCGGCCTCGATCGCGGCGAGCGACATCTGGTTCTCGAACTCGTCGTCGTCCATGTCGGCTTCGGCGGCGGCCTCGCCCGGATCCTTCTCCTCGCCGGCCTCGGCGCCAGCAGCGGCAGGCGCAGCACGGAACGGGGTCGGCGCCGGCGGCGCCGCAGGCGGCGCCACATGCGCGGGCGCAGCGGTGGAGACGGCGGCGGCCTCGCCGCCCTCGGCCGAGGCTTCACCGGCCTCGCCGCTCGGACCTGCGATCATCGCGGTGTTCATGCCGCCCTTGGCGTCCGGGCCGGCATAGGTCGCTTCGAGATCGATGATGTCGCGCAGGAAGATCTTGCCTTCGTTGAGCTCGTCGCGCCAGATGATGATGGCCTGGAAGGTCAGCGGGCTTTCGCACAGCCCTGCGATCATCGCCTCGCGGCCGGCCTCGATGCGCTTGGCGATCGCGATTTCGCCTTCGCGGGAGAGCAGCTCGACCGTGCCCATCTCGCGCAGATACATGCGCACCGGATCGTCGGTGCGCTCGCCCGGCTCGCTCTTCTTGACCTCGGTGACGGCCTTCTGGGTGACCTCGACGAGCTCGTTATCGGTCTCG
The DNA here is from genome assembly GCF_016031635.1 of Bradyrhizobium diversitatis. Lineage (GTDB taxonomy): Bacteria > Pseudomonadota > Alphaproteobacteria > Rhizobiales > Xanthobacteraceae > Bradyrhizobium > Bradyrhizobium diversitatis. The sequence continues at coordinate 89,030 of NZ_JACEGD010000020.1, read as the reverse complement.
TCGTCGGCCTCGTCCTTCTCCTCCTCGCCTTCGGTGTCGTCGGCTTCGGTGACGTTGATGCCCATGTCCGAGAGCATCGACATGATGTCCTCGATCTGTTCGGGCGAGGTCTGGTCGGACGGCAAGACTTCGTTGAGCTGATCGAAGGTCACGAAGCCGCGCTTCTTGGCCTGCTTGATCATCTTCTTCACGGCGGCGTCGGACAGGTCGAGCAAGGGCGAGGGCGCGTCCTGGGAGTCCTTCTCCGGCGCGTCCGCTGCCTTGTCGTCCTTTTCCTTGTCCTTCGCCTGCAGCGTCTTTGCCTTGGTGGCCATCCATTGCTCCTAAACGCGCTTCATGCGAGACGCCCGCCGCGCCTGCCTGAATTCACTTGAACCTGTTGCTCGACGCTCTCGCTTCGGCAGCTCTCGACACGGAAAGGGCGGCGCACAAACCTCTCGCCACCCCCAACTTTCTCTCGCCGGAATTGCCTAACGCTTCGTCAGCCTCTTTGTCGCGGCGGATGCAGGTGTAGTGCCAACAGCGATTGCGCGGATTCATTCCTGACGCGTCTGTTCTGCCTGCGGCCGCCTCTGGGCCAAAGTGCTACAAGACCGTTAAGCCTCGATTAACCCTGTTTCTGCCGCCAAACCTTGGATTTGGCGAGTCTTTTAGCGGTTCCGGCCCCGTCCGTCCGCATGATTCTTTCATCACACGCTCTTCTGAAGCCGGCCCGACAATTCGCCAAAACCCTCGATCAGGGCCTCGGTGCCGTCGACCTCGGCCATCCGGGCCTTGACGTCACGCAGCCACGCCAAATTGGCCTCGCTGGGGTCCTCCCCCAAGGCCAGCTCAGCGTCCTTCAGCTCCCTAAGTAGTGAATGCCATTGCCGATGCAAGACAACGAGCTGGTGCCAGGTCGCAAGAACGTCATCCCGCGCCGCGCCTTCGCGGGCACCCCACACCGCCTGGGTCGTGATGCCGTTCTCAACTCTTTGAAGAGCCTGGGAAAATCCGCCCCGATCGAGATCGCTACGCATCTTTTCGGCCAGCTCCCCGGGTTCCGGCAAATGGTGGTGGTCGTTGGCGAAGGCGGCGATGATGCCGGCCCGGAGCTTGTGGGCCTCGGGATGGGCCAGTTCCAGGGCGGCGACCTCCTCAAGGTGGTCGTGCAGCAGCCAGGGGTGGTTGATCAGGCATTGCAGGATCAGGGCTTCCCGGCGGGACATGGCGCTGCGCTGGCCCTTCATGATCGGGCTTGCCGCCAGCTGGGGGCTCGCCGCCTGGTAGGGGCCGGACGGGAGCGGGATCGGGCCGGGGGCGCCGCGGCGGCCGCCAAATCCTTGGCCGCCAAACCCCTGGCCGCCGAATCGATTCGCACTTCCCCCTGCCCGCGGCTGGAACGGCCGGCCGCCGCCGGAGCGGAAATTGCCCCGGCCGCCAAAGCCGCGCCCACCTTCGGGCGCGAAGGTGCGCTGCAGCCGCTCGACGAACTCGTCGCGATAGTAGCGCCGCACCACCTCGTCACGGATGCCGTTCGTGAGCTCCTTGATGCGCGCTTCCAGCGCGGCGCGGCGCTCGGGCGTGGCGAAATTGCCGCCTTCGAGCTCGCGCGACCAGATCATGTCGGCAAGCGGACGGGCCGCCCCGATCACCTCCTCGATCGCGCCGCGCCCGCCGGAGCGCACGAGATCGTCGGGGTCCTGCCCCTCCGGCAGCAGCGCAAAGCGCAGGCTCTTGCCGGGGCTGAGGAACGGCAGCGCGAGGTCCGCGGCACGGTAGGCCGCCTTCTGTCCGGCGCGGTCGCCGTCGAAGCAGAGGATCGGCTCGTCCGCCATCTTCCAGAGCAGCGCGAGCTGGCTTTCGGTCAGCGCGGTGCCGAGCGGCGCCACCGCACCCGCAAAGCCCGCGGTGACCATGGCGATGACGTCGACATAGCCTTCGACCACGATCAGAGCGCTGCCGTCATGCGTGGCTTTGCGCGCGGTCTGGTGGTTGTAGAGATTGTCGCCCTTGTGGAAGAGCGGCGTCTCCGGCGAGTTCAGGTATTTTGCCGGAACGTCCTTCTCCAGCGCGCGTCCGCCGAAGGCGATGACGCGGCCGCGCAGATCCGTGATCGGAAACATCACGCGATCGCGGAAGCGGTCGTACGGCACGGGGATGTCGTCACCGCCGATCAACAGGCCGGTCTCGACCATGTCGTCGACGGAGACGCCGAGCTTGCCGAGATGCTCCTTCAGCGCGAAGCGGTCGGGCGGGGCATAGCCGAGGCGGAACTGCAATTGCGTCGCCGGCGAGATGGCGCGGTCGGCAAGGTAGCCGCGCGCCTTGGCGCCGAGCCGCGAGGCCAGCGTCTCCGCGAAAAACTTCGCCGCGAGGTCCATGACGTCATGCAGCGACTTGCGCCGCTGCTCGTGCCGCGCCGCATCAGGAGTCACCGCCGGCAGCGGCAGGCCCGCCATGTTGGCGAGCCGCTCGACGGCCTCGGCGAACGGCAGCCCGTCGGTCTCCATCACGAAGGTGATGATGTCGCCGTGCTTGCCCGAGGAGAAGTCGTGGTAAAAACCCTTCTGGTCGTTGACGTAGAAGGACGGCGTCTTCTCCTGCTGGAACGGCGACAGCCCCTTCCACTCCCGCCCCGCCTTCTTCAGCTTGACGCGCTTTCCCACGACTTCGGAGACCGAAAGCCGGGCACGAAGCTCGTCGAGGAACTGGGGCGTGAAGCGCATGGGCTGTGTCTAGCGCGAAACCGGGTGAGTCGGGCGAAAGATCAGGGATATAGGTGCGGGCTGGCCAGAAGTCAGGTTTGTCGGGCTTATACGCGCTGTTCACAGCCTGCTTTCCTTCCGGTCATTCCGGGACGCCCGCAGGGCGAACCCGGAATCTCGAGATTCCGGGTTCGATGCTACGCATCGCCCCGGAATGACTGGAAAAGCTTGAATCCGCCCCGGTTCCACGCTTCCATAGCCTCATGTTCAGGACGTTTCGAGGCGGCCACAGCGGGGGCTGGCGCATCACCTCGATTTCGCCAGTGACGGGCGAGCCCCTGCCCTTCGTGCCGGCGCTGTCGGTCACCGACAGCGAGGCCATCTCGTTGCCGCTGGTGCCTTCGCGCAATGCCTGGCGGCTGGTCGGCGTCGCGAGCAGCCTGCGCTACACCGAGCGGTCCGAGAAGCAGCAGCTCGTCGCCGTGCAGGCCGGCCTCGGCCGCATCGAGGCGACCAGCGCGGCGCTGATTCCGATCCGCAAGTCGCAGGCCTGGTGGGAGCTGACGCAGGAAGAGCGCCGCAGGATCTTCGAGGACAAGTCGCACCACATTGCCAGCAGCCTGCGCTTCCTGCCTGCGATTGCGCGACAGCTCTATCACTGCCGCGACCTCGGCGGGCCTTTCGACTTTCTCACCTGGTTCGAATTCGCTCCCGCGGACGCCGAACTGTTCGAGGAGCTGGTGGCAATGCTCAGGCAGACCGAGGAATGGGCCTATGTCGAGCGCGAGGTCGACGTGCGCATGGTGAAGGAAGTGCTGTCGGCCTAACGCTCGAGGAAGCGGCCCGACTCGATGCGCGGCAGACCGGTGACGGGCCAGTTGTAGACGTAGGTCCAGGCCTTCTCGGGGGCGCCGTCGGCGCGCGCCACATCGACCAACTGGCGCAGATATTCGGTCGGCTCCGGAAACCCCTCGCCGCAGGCCTCGTACATGTCGAGCTCGCGCAGGAGCTCGCCCGCCACGCGCAGGCGGAAGAGCTCGCCATGGACGATGTCCGTCGGCGCGTCGGAGAGCAGCAATCCCGGATAGTGCTTCACCAGAACGAGCCGGCCGCGGCAGGTCGCTTCACACAGGAATTCCGCGTGGCCCGCGAGCAGCCGCGCCATCGGATGGTCGAAGCCGCGCATCAGGGTGCCGTAGACGAAGAGGCGATCGGAGCTCATGGTGTTCCAACGTTGCGACGACGGCGCGATACCGTTAATCCGTTTACACACGTTGTTCTTCCATAGGCAAATCAGGATGGCTTTCGACACGGCCGAGGCGACCGACCAGCTGCTCGGCGAGGGCGACATTCCGCCCGTGCATGAGGTGAATGCGGCAGGCGCATCGCCTTTCCTGCTCACCGCGGATCATTACGGACGGGAGCTGCCGCGCGCGCTCGGCGATCTCGGCCTCGCGGAAAGCGAGCTTGTCAGGCACATCGCCTGGGACGTCGGCATCGCCGGTGTCGCCGAGCGGCTCGCGCGCATGCTTGATGCGCATCTGATCGCGCAGCGCTATTCCCGCCTCGTGATCGACTGCAATCGCCCGCCGGGCGGCGCGAGCTCGATCCCCGTGATCTCCGAGGCGACCGTGATCCCCGGCAATGAAAATCTATCGGCCGCGGCCAAGGAGATGCGCCGGCGCGAGATCTTTGATCCCTACCACGGCCGGATCGGCGCGGCGATCGATGCGCGCGGGCGGGCGGGCAAGCCGACGGTGCTGGTGGCGTTGCACAGCTTCACGCCCGTCTATCACGGCGATCCGCGACCCTGGCACATCGGCACGCTCTATCACCGCGACACCGTGCTGCCGCGGCTGATGCTGCAGCACCTGCGGGGCGAGAGCGGCCTCGTCGTCGGCGACAACCAGCCTTATGCGGTGAGCGACGTCACCGACTACACCATCCCGGTCCACGGCGAGACGCGCGGGCTGATCAACACCGGCCTCGAAATCCGCCAGGACCTGATCTCCGACGAGACCGGCCAGCAGCAATGGGCCGAGCGGCTGGCGCGGATCCTGCGCGAGATCGCAGCAACGCTGCGCAGGGACGGAATGGCGTGATGCTCACTTCGCCCGTGTCAGCGCCAGCCAGATGCCGCCGCCGATCATGAAGCCGCCGGAGATGCGCGACATCATCCGCGTGCGGCGTGCCGAGAAGAATTTTCGGGCGCGGCCGGCGGCGATGGCGTAGAGCGCATCTGTCATGACCGCCGTCACCATGAAGGTGGCGCCCAAGAGCGCGACTTGCGGAAAGTGCGGCTGGTTCATGTCCATGAACTGCGGAATGAAGGCGCCGAAGAACACCAGCACCTTGGGGTTCGACAGCAGCACCAGGAATCCTTGCAGGAAGAAGCCGCCGCGCGGCGGCGGTGGCGGCGCGTCGATGTCGACGCCTTCGACCGGCGCCCAGATCAGCTTGATGCCGAGCCAGACGAGATAAGCGGCGCCGGCAAAGCGCACCCAGTCGAACCAATAGCCCATGGTTGCCATCAGCGAGGTCAGGCCGACCGCAACGATGCCGATCACGATGGCAAGGCCCGCTTGCGCGCCGACCACGTTGATGAGCGCCGCACGCGTGCCATGGCGCAAGCCATTGGCGATGACGAGGGTGACGATCGGCCCCGGCAGCAGCGCCAGCGCAATGCAGGCGGCGACGAAGGCGAGGTAGGCTTGCATGGACATCATGGAAGGGACTCGCTGAAGGCGGTTTTGCCGCATTAATGCATGGCGAGCGCTGGAACGGAAGACGTTCCCTCCCTCCTCGCTTTCACGGCTTGACATGCAACCATTTGGTTGCCTATGGTTGCGACCATGGATGAAGTCTTCAAAGCGCTCGCCGATGCGTCACGACGGTCGCTGCTCGACAGGCTTCACGCCAGGAACGGCCAGACATTGAACGAGCTCTGCGAGGGCCTCGCCATGACGCGGCAGGCCGTCACGAAACACCTTGTCATTCTCGAAGAGGCCAACCTGGTGACCACCATCAGGCAAGGCCGCGAGAAGCTGCATTATCTCAACCCGGTGCCGATCCATCAGATCGGCGAACGCTGGATCAAGAAGTTCGAGCGCGGCAAGTTAGCTGCGCTCAGCGAATTGAAACGTCAGTTGGAGAAACGCGATGAGTAAGCCGGAGTTCGTCTACGTGACCTACATCGAGACCACGCCCGAGAGGCTGTGGCAGGCGCTGACGTCAAGCGAGTTCACCAGGCAATATTGGTTCGGCGCCGAGGTCAGGTCCGACTGGAAGGTCGGCTCTCCCTTCGCGCTCACGCTCGACGGCGAGGTCACAGATTCCGGCGAGATCCTTGAATCCGATCCGCCGCGGCGCCTGTCCTACAGCTTCAAGCACCAAAAATTCGAAGAGCTGAGCGGCGAGCCGATCTCGCGCGTCGTCTTCACGCTCGAACCGTTCGGCTCGCTCGTGCGTTTGACCGTGCTGCACGATGGCTTCGTTGAAGGCGGCAAATATCTCGGCGCCATCTCCAACGGCTGGCCAGCGATCCTGTCCGGACTGAAGAGCCTGCTCGAGAGAGGCCAGATCCTTTCCATCCCGCGCACGGCACTCAACAAAGGATTCGACGCAAAATGAACCTCGATCAATTCAAGCCGCTGACCATCTACACCATCTACATCGCCTCGACGCCGGAGAAGGTGTGGGAGGCGCTCACGTCCGCCGAGTTCAGCCGGAAATATTTCTCCGGCTTTGCGGTGGAGATGGAGCCGAAGCTCGGCGGCAGTTTCATCGTGCACGCGCCCGACGGCTCCGAGCACATCCGCGGCGAAGTGTTCGAATACGATCCGCCGAGGAGGCTCACGGTGAGCTGGAACGTCAATTGGCCCGACCTCGTCGAAAAGCTCGGCACCACCATTGTCACCTACGAGATCGAGCAGGCCGGCGAAGCCGTCCGCCTCACCTTGAGCCAACGCCACGACCGCGAGCTCAGCGACGACATCCTTTCCGGCGGCCGCACCGGCTGGCCCGCGATCCTCTCCGGATTGAAGAGCCTGCTGGAGACCGGCAAGGCGCCGCAGATCGAGATGTCCCCGCCGGTGCGGTTGCTGGAGGCGCTGAAGGCGATGGGGATCAAGACGCCGTAGGCGCGGCAATCTCCGCTGTCGTCCCGGACAAACGCGCCTCAAGCGCGTGCCGATCCGGGACTCATAGCCACAGAACGAAGTTTGGCGACGGCTCGTGGTTACGACTTCGCGCCAACAACTTCGCTCGGGATTATGGGTCCCGGACCAGCGCTCCGCTTCGCTCGCTTGTCCGGGACAACACCTAAACAACCGGCGCCACCAGCCGCCGATACAAATGCCAGGTCGCATGCCCCAGCACCGGCAGCGTGACCACCAGCCCGAGAAAGTAGGGCAGCGCCGAGACGATCAGCAGCATCACGATCAGCGCGGCCCACGAGATCATCGGCAGCGGGCTCACGACGACGGCACGTACGCTCGTCACCATGGCCGTGACGAAATCGACGTCGCGATCGAGCAGCAGCGGAAACGACACCACGGTCAGCGAGAACAGGATCAGCGACAGCACGGCACCGACCGCGTTGCCGATGGCCAGGAACAGCAGGCCCTCGTTGGTCGTCAGCACCACCGTCATGAACTCCTGCAAGCTCGAGAACGAGGCATTGAGGCCGAGCAGCAGCGCGATCAGGAGCCGCACCTGGTACATCCAGACCACGAACACGAACAGCGTCACGAAGGCCATCCAGCCGATCTCGCTGCGCGAGCGTATCGCGGACCAGATCGCACCGAACGAGACCGGCTCGCCGCGCTCGCGGCGCCGGCTGACTTCGTAGAGGCCGATCGCCACGAACGGCCCGATCAGCGCAAAACCGGCGGCAAGGGGATAGACCAGATAGACCATGCCGAAGGCGGTGAGGCAGAGCATGATGGCGATGCCGCCGGCGGCGTAGAGCGCGCCGAAGCAGACGCCGTAAAGAGGCAGCGCCTGGAAGTCGCGCAGGCCTTCGACCAGCGCCTCGGCGATGTCGGTCACCGCCACGGGACGCACCACCGGATCGACCTTGCCCGAGATGGACATCAGCTTCCTCCGCAAACCGGCGCGTTTTGTTGTTGCGCGCTTGCCGCGATATTAGCGCCGCCACGCGGAGGCGCAACTTGATGCCGGCCGGTGCGAAGAGAACGGCGACGAGACGATAGTCCCAATGCGAAATCTTGGCCTTTGGTGCGATATTCGCGCCTACCACTATGGACGGGGCAGCTGATCGTGCCTCAAATTGTACCTCCGAGCACCCTCGCCTGAGAGCCGATCGCCCACCGATGAGCCTGCGTACCCGGTTACTGATCCTCGTCATCGCGGCCATGCTCGTGCCGGCGATCCTGGTCGGGCTCCGTTTCGTGCAGAACCGGGCCAGTGAGATCGACGCGGCGCTGGCCAATCTGGTCGCATCCGCCGACGACATCGCGGGAGATCTGGACGAGAAGATCAAGGGCACCGCCCAGCTTCATTATGGGCTCGCCCGTGCCCGCGATCTTGACACGCGCGACAAGGCGGCGTGCTCGGCATTTCTGTCCGACGTCCGCGAAGAATATCCGCAGTTCACGGGCATCCTGACCATCGATCCCGACGGAAGTCTGTTTTGCGACTCACTGCGGACCAACCGCTCGCTCGACCTGAATGACCGCGGCTATTTCAAGCAGGTGAAAGGTCTTCATGGCGTCGTCGCAGTGGAGCCGGTGTTCGGCCGGCTCACCGGGCTATCGGTGCTGCAGATCGCCTATCCCGTGCGATCGGAGGCGGGTGCGCTGAAATTCGTGCTGCTCGCCTCATTCAACCTCAACAAGTTCGCAGAATTTCACGACAAGCGGCTGCTCGCCGAGAAGGACGTCCTGCTGATCGACGCCAAGGGTACGGTGCTGGTCGCCCCCAAGGGTGGCGGCTGGAGTGTGCCCGTCGGCGGATCCATTGCAGGTTCCGACCTGTTCCGCTTTGCGGCAGTGCCCGATCGCGAGCCGTTTCGCGAGGTGAGCGACCGCGTGGGCCATACACAGATCTGGGCCGTTGCCCGCTCACCTTCGATCCGCAAGGCCGGCCTCACCATCCTGGTCGGACGACCCAAGGACGGACTGCTGGCGGCGGCCAATCGCCGGCTGCTGGAGGACACGGCAATCCTTGCGGTGGCTTCGCTTCTGTTGCTCGCCGGTGTCTGGATCCTTGCGACCGTGAGCGTCGGGCGCCAAGTCGGACGGCTCGCCGCCATGGCCAAGAGTCTCGGGCGCGGCGATCTCAGCGCGCGCATTCCGGAGCCCCACCCGGGCGGCGAACTCGGCGGATTGATGACCCTGCTCAACAGCACGGCCGAATCGCTCGAGCAGCAGCGCGCCGCCATCGCGGATCTCAGCCACAAGCTCAGCCAGTCCCAGAAGATGGAAGCCATGGGCCAGCTCACCGGCGGCGTGGCGCACGATTTCAACAATCTTCTGACCGTCATTCTCGGCAACGCGGAGCACCTCGCCGATAGGCTTGCGGGCAACAAGGAATTGCAGCGGATCGCTGACGACATTGCGACCGCCTCCGAGCGCGGTTCCGACCTGACGCGGAGCCTGCTCGCCTTCGCGCGCAAGCAGCCGCTGCAACCGCGAGAGATCGACATCGCCGAGCAGGTGACCGGCATGAAGCAGCTTCTGCGGCGGACCTTGGGCGAACACATCGACTGCAGCTTCACGCTCGCGCCGGATCTATGGCTCGCCAGCGTCGATCCCAGCCAATTGGCGACGGCCGTGCTCAACCTCGTGCTCAACGCGCGCGATGCGATGCCCGACGGCGGCAAGCTGATGGTCGAGGTACGAAACATCTCGCTCAGCGAATCCGACCTCGACGTCAACGGCGAGCCGCGGCCGGGCGACTACGTGATGCTGGCCGTGAAGGATACGGGGACCGGCATGAGCCGCGAGGTGTTGGGGCGCGCGTTCGAGCCGTTCTTCACCACCAAGGAGGTCGGCAAGGGCACCGGGCTCGGCCTCAGCATGGTCTACGGGTTTGCGCGACAATCCGGCGGACTGGTGCAAATGCAATCCGAACCGGGTCAAGGCAGCGTCGTCAGGCTGTTCTTTCCCCGCCTCGCGACGCCGCCGAATGAGGAACCGCTGCCGGCAGAGCAGGTTGCCGCACCCGATGGACACGAGACGATCCTCGTCGTTGAAGACGACGACATGGTGCGCGCCTACGTCGAGAGCGAGCTGAAGGCGCTCGGCTACCGCATCATCGCGACATCGAACGGGCCGGCGGCGCTGGATGTGCTGCGCCGGCCCGGAGACATCCAGTTGCTGTTCACTGATGTCGTGATGCCCGGCGGCATGTTCGGGCCGGAGCTGGCGAGGCAGGCAACCGGCCTGCGGCCTGGTCTCAAGGTTCTCTTCACCTCCGGCTACAGCCAGAGCCCCGTCAGGACGCCCGACCAGATCGGCGACGCCCGCATTCTGACCAAGCCGTTCCGGCGCAAGGATCTTGCTGCGATGCTGCGGGCCGCCCTCTCGGAGCCGTCGCGGTAGATCAGGAGCCGATCGCGAGCTGGAGCGCCACGCCGAGATTGGCCGCGAACAGGACCGCGTCGATGACGAAGATCCGGAGCATCGGGCCCTTCAACACGGGCCAGTAGGCCACCCCGACGCGGCCGCCGCGCATCAGCACCGGAACGTTATAGGCAAACTGGCTGAAATGGCAGGCGGCGAAGAACAGGAACAGAGCGAGCTGCGCCTCGCTCGGCTGGAAGAACGATGGACGGGCGGCCAGAAGATAGAGCGACAGGAGCCCGATCGGCAGATTCATCCCGCCCAGGAACGCCACGCTGGCCGCCAGGGTCGGCGCGATCGGATTGCTGCGCTCTTCCCGCGGCAGCAGGATCTTCAACGTGTTGGCTTGCGCGATGCTGAACTGGATGAAGGCGCCGACGAACCAGAGCGTGTTGAGAAGCAGGACGAAATCAGAAACGTGCATCGTCATTTTCCATAGAAGGCTTCGCTGCGCACGACGCGCCCCATTTCGTCGAAATCCATGAATTCGCTGGCGCGCGTGTCGCCCAGCTGCCACCACACCGTCAGGCGCGCGATCGCCTCGTCCCAGCTCCAGCTCAGGATCTTCAGGTCGGCGCCTTCGACGTGGCCATAGGCCTTCCGCCAGTAGGCGCGGATGTTCTCGGCGCCGGTGACGACAGGAGAACCCGTCAGTGTGAGAGCGAGAGGGCTGCGCATCCGCGCATCGTCGGCGAAATGCGCGACGACCGCGTCGATGTCGACCCTGCACCAATTCGCGCACCATGCCGCGACAAAGCCTTCGGCAGTCGCGCGGCTCATTGCCTGTCCGCTCATGACACGGATCCTCCCTGGCCGGGAAGGTGGCAAAGCCCGCGGCTCATGTCAACCATGTTGACTTGAGGATTCCGTCAGTTGTTGTCGGCGATCGCCTCCATCACGCCGATCCAGCCGGCCGCACCCGACGCCCCGACGCGATCGAACGCCTCGCGCAGCACCTTGCGCTCGTGGTCGGAGGCCCGCTGCTCGATGCGCCGCCCCGCTTCCGTCAGGCGCAGCAATTTCGAGCGGTGCTGCTCGGGCGAACGCTTCGACGTCACGAGCTTGCGCTCCACCAGCAGATTGAGCGGCCGGTTGAGGGCTTGCTTGGAAATACCGAGAATCTCGATCAGCGCGCCGATCGCGATGTCGGGCCGGCGCGCCACCACGTAGAGGATACGATGGTGCGGACGCGACAGGCCCTGCTTCGCAAGATATGCGTCGGCCTCCAGCGTCATCCCGCGCCAGCCGTAATACATGAGCTCGAGCGCCGCATCCAGATCGTGCAGCTTCGTCAGTGAGGCGCGGTGGAGTCCCGCGGCTTGAGGCGCCTTTGCCATTGCAGGACGCTAGCCTCTCGCCCGCAGCTCGCGCCGCAGCACCTTGCCCGTCGCCGTCATCGGCAGCGTCTCGGCAAACTCGACGAAGCGCGGATATTCGTGGGCTGCGAGCTGCACCTTGACGAACTCCTGGATCTCGCGCGCGAGCGCATCGCTGCCGGCAAAGCCGGGCCGCAGCACGATCCAGGCCTTGATCGATTCGGTGCGGATCGGATCGGGGATGCCGACGACGGCGGCCATCGCCACCGACGGATGCTTCATCAGCGTGTGCTCGATCTCGGACGGCCCGACGCGATAGCCGGCGGTGGTGATGACGTCGTCCTCACGGCTGACGTACCAGAAATAGCCGTCCTCGTCCTGCACGCCGAGATCGCCGGTCAGCAGGAACTCGCCGGCATATTTCTTCGCCGTCGCCTCCGGATTGCGCCAATATTCGAGCATGGTGACGGGGCATGGCTGGCGCACGCCGATGATGCCGCGCTGCCCGCGCAGCAATTCCTCGCCCCTGTCGTCGACGACGCGGACATCGAAGCCCGGCGTCGCCTTGCCCATCGAACCGGGGCGGATCGGAAACAGGTTCGAGTTGCTGCCGATCACGAGATTGCACTCGGTCTGGCCGAACACTTCATGCGCGTCGATGCCGAACGTCTCGCGCACCCAGCCGAGCAATTCGCCGCCCAGCGACTCGCCGCCCGTAAAGATGCTGCGCAGCTTGACGCCGGAGTGCTTCACGCCGGCTTGCCGCATCAGCTTCAGCGCGGTCGGCGGCAGGAAGACGTTGCGGACACCGAGCTCGGCCATCATCTGCATCGCCGCCTGCGGCTCGAATTTGCGTGCGCGGTGACCGACGAGGGGAATGCCGTGATACCAGAACGCGAACAGGCCATTGATGAGCCCGCCGATCCAGGCCCAGTCCGCCGGCGTCCACATGAGATCGCCGGGGCGCGGCAGGAAGTTGTGACACATCTCGACATTCGGCAGATGACCGAGCACGACGCGGTGCGCATGCAGCGCTCCCTTCGGATTGCCCGTCGTGCCCGAGGTGTAGATGATCAGCGCGGGATCATCGCACGAGGTGTCGATCCGCGCGAAGTCGGCCGATGCCGCCTTGACCGCATCCCAGAACGACGTCGTTCCCGCCGGCGCGCGCTCGCCGACCACATAGATCGTCTTCAGGTCGGGCAGACGATCGCGAATTTTTGCGAGCTTCTCCCAGCCACCCTCGTCGGTGACGATGGCCTTCGCCTCCGAATTCGACAGGCGGAATTCCAACGCGTCCTCGCCGAACAGCGCGAACAGCGGGATCGAGATCATGCCGGAGCGGAACGCCGCCATATGCGCGATCGGCAATTCTCGGGACTGCGACAGGAACACCGCGACGCGGTCGCCACGGGAAAGCCCGTCTGCCTTCAGCACATTGGCGAAGCGGCGCGACATCTCGGCGATCTCGTCGAAGGAGGTGCGGCTGGTAGCGCCGTTCTCGTCGACATAGATCAGCGCAAGTCGCCCCGTGCCGTCGGCATGGCGATCGCAGCACGCTTCCGCAATGTTGAAGCGCGCGGGGATGTCCCAGCGAAAATTGCGGTAGAGCTCGTCGTAGGTTGCGGCTTCGGTGAGCATGGGCCTGGTCGTTTCCACCGTCTCGGCGTCATAGCCGGACTTGTTCCGGCCATCCACGCTCTTCTTGGCAATCAGTTTAAGGCCGTGGATGCCCGGGACAAGCCCGGGCATGACGATTGGGGACGCAGCTCACCGCACCGTCGCGAAGAACTTCCTGACATCGCGCACGAACAGCTCCGGCTGCTCGAAGGCGGCGAAATGACCGCCCTTCTCCATCTCGCTCCAGTGGGTGATGTCCGGGAAGTTCGGCTCCATCCAGCGCCGCACCGGCGTGACGATCTCCTTGGGAAACACCGCGACGCCCGTCGGCACCTTCACCACGGGCGTGGTGCGGCGCTTGCCAAAGCTCTCCCAGTAGAGCCGCGCCGAGGAGGTCGCCGTCTGCGTCGCCCAATACAGCATGACGTTGTCGAGCAGTTCGTCCTTGCTGAAGATGTTCTCAGGGTGCCCGTTGCAGTCGGTCCAGGCCCAGAACTTTTCCAGGGTCCAGGCCGCCTGCCCGCTCGGTGAATCCGTGAGGCCATAGCCGAGCGTCTGCGGGCGCGTGGACTGCTGCTTGGAGTAGCCGGAGTCGAGATCGACATAGTGCTTGAGGCCGGCGAGAGCGCGCTTCTCCTCAGCCGTCGGCTCGCCCTCGACTTTGGGCGCCGCATTGAAGGCGAGCGTGATGTGGATGCCGGCGCAATGCGTGGGGTCCTGCGCGCCGAGCGAGGTCGTCACCGCCGAACCCCAATCGCCGCCTTGCGCGCCGTAGCGCGCATAGCCGAGCCGGTCCATCAGCTTCGCCCAGGCCGCGGCGATGCGGTCGACGCCCCAGCCGGTGGTCTTCGGCTTGGCGGAGAAGCCGAAGCCCGGCAGCGACGGACAGATCACGTGGAAGGCATCGGCAGGATTGCCGCCATGCGCGGCGGGATCGGTGAGCGGCGCGATCACCTTCTGGAACTCGACGATGGAGCCGGGCCAGCCGTGGGTGATGATCAACGGAAGCGCCGAAGGCTCCTTCGAGCGCGCGTGAATGAAATGGATGTCGAGCCCGTCAATCTCGGCGGTGAACTGCGCGAAGCGATTGAGTTTTGCCTCGCGCGAGCGCCAGTCATAACTGTCGGCCCAATAGGTGCAGATCTCCCGGATCCATCGCAACGGCGCGCCCTGGCTCCAGTCGTCGACCAGCTCGGCATCCGGCCAGCGCGTGCGAGCGAGGCGTGACCTGAGATCGGAGAGGATATCGTCGCTGATGTCGATGCGAAACGGTTTGATGGCGGTCATCGGTTGCCTCCCTTGTTCTTCTTGTCATTCCGGGGCGCGCGTAGCGCGAGCCCGGAATCCATTGATCAACAGAGTTGGCGGCCCGATGGATTCCGGGCTCGTGCTTCGCACGCCCCGGAATGACGGCTAGCCCGACAGCGCCGCCTTCACCAAACCGCTGGCCTTGCCGAAGTCCATCTGTCCCGCGTATTTCGCGCGCAGCACGGCGATCACCTTGCCCATGTCTTTCATGCCGCTAGCGCCGGTCTCTGCGATCGCATCCGCGATCGCCTTCTTCACGTCATCCTCCGACATCTGCTTCGGCAGGTAGGCCGAGATCACCGCGATCTCCTCGCGCTCCTGCGCGGCAAGCTCGGCGCGGCCACCCTTGTCGTAGAGCTCGACCGCCTCCTGACGCTGCTTGATCATCTTCTGAAGCACGGCGAGGATGTCGGCATCCGACAGCGGCGGCTTGCCGTTGCCGCGGGCATCGATGTCGGCATTCTTGATGGTCGAGTTGACCATGCGCAGCGTGGACAGCTTGCGCTCGTCCTTGGCCTTCATGGCCTCCTTGACCGCATTGTTGATGTCGTCGCGCAGCATGATCGTGATCCCTTCGAATATCCGACGCCTGATCTAGGCCGTTCGTGGCCTTCAGACAACCTCGGTTCCGAGCCATTCGGTGAGCGCCCGCACTGTCGCTTCCGGCTGTTCGGCTTGCGGCAGGTGCCCGCAACGATCCAGGATCACGAGCCTGGCGCCGGCGATGCCTTCGGCCATCTCCTTGGAGAGTGCGTTCGGGATGGTGTTGTCGGTATCGCCCGTCAGCACCAGCGTCGGGCACCTGATGGCTGAAAGCGTCGGGCGCGAATCCACCCGTGCGATGATCGCGGTCTGCTGCCGCAGATAGCCTTCGACGCCGACGTCCTCGTCCTGCGCATGCACGAGCGCGAGAATATCGGCATCATCGCGCCGCGACGGATGCACGAGCTCCGGAAAACTCTCCTGGCGGACGGCGCGAAGCTCGCCGCGCCTGGCGCGCTCCATCTGGGCATATCGGCGCGCGGTCGCCTCCGGCGTGTCGGGCCGCGCCTGCGTGTTGATCAGCGCAAGCCTGGTCACGCGCTCACCCGCCTGGCGCATGATCTCGAAGGCGATGTAGCCGCCCATGGAATGGCCGGCGAGGGCGAAGCGCGGCGGCGCCTCGGCGAGGATGCGGCGGGCGATCGCCGCGATGCTGTCGTCGCGGATGTGGTTGGCGATCGTCACGGGGCCAAACTGCCATAGCGGCGGGATCACCGGGGCGTAGATCCGGGCCGAGGAGGCCAGCCCCGGAACCAGCAGAATCGGGGTGGTCTGGTCCATTATTGCCTCGCAAGCCCAGGAAATTGCCGGAAATTGTGCGGCCGAGCTTAAGTGCCCGAGACGAGCTGTCAAATATGCAAAAACGCATGTGAATCGGCGCTTCTCCGCTTTGACGGCGGCGCCTGCGGGGACTATGAAGCGGGCTCATGACACAACATGACAACGATACCGCTTGGCCGGACCACAAACCGACCGCGCTCCTCGTGCTTGCCGACGGTACGGTGCTCGAGGGCTTCGGTCTCGGCGCCGAAGGCCACGCCGTCGGTGAAGTCTGCTTCAACACCGCGATGACCGGCTATGAAGAGATCCTCACCGATCCTTCCTATGCCGGACAGCTCATCACCTTCACCTTCCCGCATATCGGCAATGTCGGCATCAACGAGGACGACATCGAGACGGTGAACATGGCGGCGACGCCGGGCGCGCGCGGCGTGATCCTGCGCACCGCGATCACCGATCCCTCGAACTACCGCGCCACCAAGCATCTCGACGGCTGGCTGAAGGCGCGCGGCATCATCGGTCTCTCCGGCATCGACACCCGCGCGCTGACCGCGCTGATCCGCTCCAAGGGCATGCCCAACGCCGTGATCGCGCATTCCAGGACCGGCGAGTTCGATCTGCATGGCCTGAAGGAAGAAGCGCGCGAATGGCCGGGCCTCGAGGGCATGGATCTCGTGCCGCTGGTCACCTCCGGCCAGCGCTTCAGCTGGGACGAGACGCCCTGGCTGTGGGACAAAGGCTTCGGCCGGCAGGAGAATCCGGAATTCAACGTCGTCGCGATCGACTACGGCATCAAGCGCAACATCCTGCGCCTGCTCGCCGGGGTCGGCTGCAAGGTGACGGTGGTGCCGGCGACGACCTCAGCCGAGGACATTCTGGCGATGAAGCCGGACGGCGTGTTCCTGTCCAACGGCCCGGGCGATCCGGCTGCGACCGGCAAATATGCCGTGCCTGTGATCCGGGACGTGATCAAGTCGGGCACGCCGACCTTCGGGATCTGCCTTGGCCACCAGATGCTGGGCCTTGCCGTCGGCGCCAAGACGAAGAAGATGCACCAGGGCCATCACGGCGCCAATCATCCCGTCAAGGACGAGACCACCGGCAAGGTCGAGATCACCTCGATGAACCACGGTTTTGCCGTCGACGAGACGACGCTGCCGAAGGGCGCGACGCAGACCCACATCTCGCTGTTCGACGGCTCAAATTGCGGCATCCAGCTCGACGGCAAACCGGTGTTCTCGGTGCAGTACCACCCGGAGGCCTCACCGGGCCCGCGCGACTCGCACTATCTCTTCAAGCGCTTCGCCGACCTGATGCGGCAGAGAAAAAGCGCGTAAGGCGACAAGATCGCCCGGCGGACGAGTCCGCCGGGGTGGGGCTCTGTCACGGACGCATGAACATGAAATCCGTGTCGGGATCGCAGTTCTCGGCGATGAAGCGCAGCTCTGCCTGGATGTCGGCGACCGACCTCGTCTCCAGATATTTCGAAATCACCAAACCGAGCAACGCCCGGCAGACGGCTTCGTGCCCGAGGCCGGCCGTCTCCGCCTCGTCGACGGCCGCCGAAAAATGACGCTGCGCAACGTCGGATGCGTACATGGCGTTCCCCCTCCTTCGCTTCGATCTGCGTGCCCGCCATTGGCCGCCAGCGCCTTGATCTCGGTCAAGCCGGCATATGGAGTGTCGTGAGGAACAAGAGGGCCTGCGCTCTCTTGATTCCGGTCCGTTGCCAGTTAGGGGCCCCCATGTCCGTCGTCCGCGACAATGCCGAGCCGCTCGCCATCGTGTTCGAAGACGATGGCCTCGTGCCGAACAACATCCTTCCGTTCCTGGTCTACCAGGGCGCGGTGAAGCTCGATCCGAAGCATCCGGAAGAGACCAACGAAGACCTGTTCGAACGCAATGGCTGGGGCGGGACGTGGCGCAACGGCGTCTACGGCTATCTGCATTATCACGCGACGGTGCACGAAGTGCTCGGCGTCGCGCGCGGCAGTGCAAGCGTCCGTTTCGGCGGCGATCATGGCCAGGAGCTTCAGATCAAGGCCGGCGACGTCGCGATCCTGCCGGCCGGCACCGGGCATCAGCGCATCCAGGCGAGCGATGATTTCTGCGTGATCGGCGCCTATCCGCCGGGAAGCCGGATGGAGATCACGAGGGCGACGCCGGACAACCACGCCAAGGCGCTGAAGACGATTCCGCAAGTCGCGCTGCCGCCGGCCGATCCGGTGACGGGCAAGGATGGCGCGCTGATGCGGCTGTGGCGGTAGCCGCAAAAGCGGTGCCGCAAGTGGATTAGCAAAGCGCAATCCACCTCTTCCGTTCCGCCGAGACAGACGTGGTGGGCTATGCCTTTGGCTAACCCACCCAAGGATCCCTGCTACGCCTCGTTCGCACCTTCCTGCCGCGTCGCCTCGAACAGGAACCAGGTGCGGCGCTCGGTCTCGTCGATGAAGTTTTCGAGGATGCTGGCGCTGGCAACGTCACCGGCCTCGTCGCAGACCTCGTGCGCCTTGCGCATCGCGGCGGCGACGTGCTTGTTGTCCTGCATCAGCTCGCGCAGCATCTCGCGCGGCGGGACGTAGTCCTCGTTGTTGTCCTTGATGGTCTGGAGCTTTGCGACCTGGCCGATCGACTTCAGCGTGGCGCCGCCGATCTTGCGGACGCGCTCGGCGAGCTGGTCAGTGGTGGCGAAGATCTGGTCGGACTGCTCGTCGAGCAGCAGATGATAATCCCGGAAGTGGCGCCCGCTGATGTGCCAGTGGAAATTCTTGGTTTTGAGGTAAAGCGCGAACGCGTCGGCCAGAAGCACGTTGAGCGCCTCCGAGACCTTCTTGACCCCATCGGACGACAGGTCAGTGGGGGTATCGAGATCGGGCGAGACCTTGCTGGTTTTGCTCACGGGAGACCTTCCTGTTAGGACGCGGACATTGACGGCACGCCGTCGCACCCCTAACGCAAGGCGGGCAGCGCCGGTTCCTCCATCGGAACCGTTTGGCCGGGACCTTTGAATAGCATGGACGATTGGATCGATTATTACGACTCGACGCATACGATCTATGTCAGCAAGCTGCATCGCGACCTGCACTTCCAGATCATTGCGCGGGACATCATCGGCTACATCCCCTCGCCCGATGCGACGGTGCTGGACTATGCCTGTGGGGAAGCGCTGTCGGCGAGCGAGGTGGCGGCCGCCTGCGGCAAGCTGATTCTGGCCGAGCCTGCGCCGGGCGTGCGTGGGCGGCTGATCGCGCGGTTTGCCCCGAACACCAAGATCCGCGTCCGCTCGCTCGACGACATCCGCAAGATGCAGGACCAGTCGATCGACCTCGTGGTGATGAACTCGGTCGCGCAATACATGACGCCGGAGGAGCTCGACGCCGCCCTCCTCAACATCCGCCGTATCCTGAAGCCTTCCGGCAAGCTGGTGCTCGGCGACATTCTCCAGCCCAATGTCGGCATGGGCAGGGACGTGATGGCGCTGCTCGGCTTCGGCCTGCGCCATGGCTTCCTGAAGGACGCGCTGATCGGGCTGATCAGCACCGCGCTGTCGGATTACCGGCAGTTGCGTTCGAAAATCGGGCTGCAGCGCTACAGCGAGGACGAGATCACCGCCAAGCTGAAGGCGGCCGGATTCGCGGTCCAGCGCGCCCAAGGCAATATCGGCCACAATCGCTGGCGCATGACCTTCATCGCCCGGCCACCTCTGGTTCGTTAAGCATAACAATTAGCCGTTGTAGCTTGTCGCACTGCAATCGGACATAATCGCCGCGGCCCGGTGGCGGAAGTGTCTACGCGGGGGCGGTGCATCGCTCTTCATCCTGGTTCAAATCCAGGCCGGGTCTCCAGCCTTCGCTGGCTCCGCCAGCTTCGGCTCGGCAAGCCCTATCGTGGCGAAGGCTGCCGCGGCGAAGCCCGAAGGGCGAAGCTGGGCGCGCTCGGCGGACTGCCCCCCAAACCCCTGAAAATTGCCGGTTGATGGGCATTTTTCGGGGTTTCGCCGCCCCTAAAACTGGTCTAAGACCCACCCGCGCGCGAGGGAGACCCCGCGCTCTCGCCAAATGGGGACGCGCGGCAAGCGCGCCCTTTTTTTGTGCCCAGATTCCAGCCCGTGAGCGGTGATGCCCAAACGAACCGACATCTCGACCATCCTGATCATCGGCGCCGGTCCCATCGTGATCGGCCAGGCCTGCGAGTTCGACTATTCGGGCACGCAGGCGGTGAAGACGCTGAAGGAAGAGGGCTATCGCATCGTCCTCGTCAATTCCAACCCGGCCACCATCATGACCGACCCGGAATTGGCCGATGCGACCTATATCGAGCCGATCACGCCCGAGATCGTCGCCAAGATCATCGAGAAGGAACGTCACGTCATTCCCGGCGGCTTCGCGCTGCTGCCGACCATGGGCGGACAGACCGCGCTGAACTGCGCGCTGTCGCTGCGCCGTCAGGGCACTCTGGAGAAGTTCGACGTCGAGATGATCGGCGCCACCGCCGACGCGATCGACAAGGCCGAAGACCGCCAGCTGTTCCGCAATGCCATGGAGAAGATCGGGCTGCAGACGCCGAAGTCGCGGCTCGCCAACGCGTCCGAGCTGAAGAAGTCGTTCCGCGACAAACACCAAGCCGAACGCGAGAAGCTGTCGGGCGCGGCGCTCGAAGAGCACGACCGGCAATGGACACTCGGCGAAGGCGACCGGCGCAAGCGCTATCAGGAATATGCGCTCGGACAGGCGATGATGGCACTGTCCGAGATCGGCCTGCCCGCGATCATCCGCCCCTCCTTCACCATGGGCGGCACCGGCGGCGGCATCGCCTACAACAAGGAAGAGTTCCTCGACATCATCGAACGCGGCCTCGATGCGTCTCCCACCAACGAAGTGCTGATCGAAGAATCCGTGCTCGGCTGGAAAGAGTACGAGATGGAGGTCGTGCGCGACAAGAACGACAATTGCATCATCGTCTGCTCGATCGAGAACCTCGATCCGATGGGCGTGCACACCGGCGATTCCATCACGGTGGCGCCGGCGTTGACTCTGACCGACAAGGAATACCAGATCATGCGCGACGCCTCGCTGGCGGTGCTGCGCGAGATCGGCGTCGAGACCGGCGGCTCCAACGTGCAGTTCGGCGTCAATCCCGAAGACGGCCGCATGGTCGTCATCGAGATGAATCCGCGCGTGTCGCGCTCCTCCGCGCTGGCCTCTAAGGCCACCGGTTTTCCGATCGCCAAGGTCGCCGCCAAGCTCGCCGTCGGCTACACCCTGGACGAGATCGCCAACGACATCACCGGCGGCGCCACGCCCGCCTCGTTCGAGCCGACCATCGACTACGTCGTCACCAAGGTGCCGCGCTTCGCCTTCGAGAAATTCCCGGGCGCCTCGACCACGCTGACCACGTCGATGAAGTCGGTCGGCGAAGTCATGGCGATCGGGCGCACCTTCCAGGAAAGCCTGCAAAAGGCGCTGCGCGGGCTCGAGACCGGGTTGACCGGCCTCGACGAGATCGAGATCGAGGGCCTCGGCCGCGACGACGACAAGAACGCCATCCGCGCCGCGCTCGGCACGCCGACGCCGAACCGTCTGCTCCAGGTCGCCCAGGCCATGCGGCTCGGCTGGTCGAACGAGGACATCTTCAAGTCCTGCAAGATCGATCCCTGGTTCCTCGGCGAGATGCGCGGCATCGTCGACATGGAGGAGAAGGTCAGGAAGAACGGCCTGCCGGGCAACGCCTTCGGCATGCGCACGCTCAAGGCCATGGGCTTCTCCGATGCACGCCTCGCCGTGCTCGCCGAGACGACGGAAGCGGAGGTGACGGCGAAGCGCCACGCGCTCGGCGTTCGCCCCGTCTACAAGCGCATCGACACCTGCGCGGCCGAGTTCGCCTCCCCCACCGCCTACATGTATTCGACCTATGAGGCGCCGTTTGCGGGCGCCCCTGCCGACGAGAGCACGCCGTCCGACAAGAAGAAGGTCATCATTCTCGGCGGCGGTCCAAACCGCATCGGCCAGGGCATCGAGTTCGACTATTGCTGCTGTCACGCCTGCTTCGCGCTGCATGACGCCGGCTACGAATCCATCATGGTCAACTGCAATCCGGAGACGGTGTCGACCGACTACGACACCGCCGACCGGCTCTATTTCGAGCCGCTCACCGCCGAGGACGTGCTGGAGATCATCGCGAAGGAGCGCAGCAAGGGCACGCTGCACGGCGTGATCGTGCAGTTCGGCGGCCAGACGCCGCTGAAGCTGGCGCGCGCGCTGGAGGCCGCCGAAGTGCCGATCCTCGGCACCTCCCCGGACGCCATCGACCTCGCGGAGGACCGCGACCGCTTCAAGCGCGTGCTCGACAAGCTTCGTCTCAAGCAGCCGAAGAACGGCATCGCCTATTCGGTCGAACAGGCGCGGCTCGTCTCCGCCGACCTCGGCCTGCCGCTGGTGGTCCGCCCGTCCTACGTGCTCGGCGGCCGCGCCATGCAGATCATCCGCGAGGAGAACCAGCTCAACGACTATCTGCTCGGCACGCTGCCGGAGCTGGTGCCGGCCGACGTCAAGGCGCGCTATCCGAACGACAAGACCGGGCAGATCAACACGGTGCTCGGCAAGAACCCGCTGCTGTTCGACCGCTATCTGTCGGACGCGACCGAGATCGACGTCGACTGCCTCTCCGACGGCAAGGACACGTTCATCGTCGGTATCATGGAGCACATCGAGGAAGCCGGCATCCATTCCGGCGACAGCGCCTGCTCGCTGCCGCCGCACTCGCTCGAGCCTGAGATGATCGAGGAGCTGGAGCGCCAGACCCGCGAGCTCGCGCTCGGCCTCGACGTCGTCGGCCTGATGAACGTGCAATATGCCATCAAGGACGGCGAGATCTACGTGCTCGAGGTCAATCCGCGCGCTTCGCGCACGGTGCCGTTCGTCGCCAAGGTGGTCGGCACGCCGGTCGCCAAGATCGCCGCGCGCATCATGGCGGGCGAGAAGCTCGCCGATTTCAAGCTGAAGAAGGCCAGGCTCAAGCACGTCGGCGTCAAGGAATCGGTCTTCCCGTTCGCGCGCTTCCCCGGCGTCGACACCGTGCTCGGCCCCGAGATGCGCTCGACCGGCGAGGTCATGGGCATCGACCGTTCGTTTGCGGTGGCCTTCGCCAAGAGCCAGCTCGGCGGCGGCACGCGGGTGCCGCGCAAGGGCACGGTGTTCGTGTCGGTGCGCGAAAGCGACAAGACGCGCATCGCCGAGGCCGTTCGCGAATTGCACTCGCTCGGCTTCAAGGTGCTGGCGACCTCGGGCACCCAGCGCTTCCTGACCGACCAGGGCATCCCGACCGAAAAGGTGAACAAGGTGCTGGAGGGGCGGCCGCACATCGTCGATGCCATCACCAACGGGGACGTCCAGCTCGTCTTCAACACCACCGAAGGCCCGCAGGCGCTGGCCGACAGCCGTTCGCTGCGGCGCGCGGCCCTCTTGCATAAAGTGCCGTATTACACCACTCTTTCCGGGGCCGTGGCGGCCGCGCAGGGCATCCGCGCCTATTTGGGCGGGGACCTTGAGGTTCGTACCCTGCAGAGCTACTTTTCGGAAACCTGATCGCTAGCTCCGGCGAAGCCGCTGCTAAGTGATTGGCGATGAAGCCACAATGGCCGGAGGAACTGTCCGGCCAGGTGGTGGTTCTGTTCCGGCGCTAAAAGCCCATATCTGTCAACGTCTGGCAGTCCCTGCGTTGGGCTCCGGAAACACTGACGAATCAAGGTTGCGGCGCCCATCCGCGTTTGGGGCGCACGATCGAAGGACGAGAGAGACGATGGAAAAGGTTCCGATGACCCAGGCCGGCTTTGTCGCGCTCGGGGAAGAATTGAAGCAGCGCCAGTCCGTGGACCGTCCGCGGATCATCGAGCATATCGCGGAGGCGCGCTCGCACGGAGACCTGTCGGAAAACGCGGAATATCATGCCGCGAAGGAAGAGCAGTCCCACAATGAAGGCCGCATCGCCGAGCTCGAGGACAAGCTCGCGCGCGCCGACATCATCGACATTTCCAAGCTCTCCGGCGACACCATCAAGTTCGGCGCCACCGTGACGCTGGTCGACGAGGACACCGAGAAGAAGACGGTGTGGCAGATCGTCGGCGAGGTCGAGGCCGACGCCAAGAAGGGCCGCATCTCCATCACCTCGCCGCTCGCGCGCGCGTTGATAGGCAAGAAGAAGGGATCGACCGTCGAAGTCAACGCACCCGGCGGCGCCAAGGCGTATGAGATCACCAAGGTGGAGTGGCGGTAAGGATTTGCCGCCTGCGTACGACGATGTCTTCAAAAGGCCGCGCGACGCGCGGCCTTTTTCGTATCTGCGTGTCGCTCTCTATGACGGAGCGTGGAGCAGCAGCATCTCTTCCTGTCCCGGAGCGCTGCGTCCGGGGCACGAGAACGGAAAATCTACCTTCGTCCCTTCACGTCCAGCGGCACGGCGGCTTCATACTTCGAATTGTGCAGCACCAATGATGTCCGCACGTTGCGGACATGTGGCGCGGCCGTCAGGTGCGTGACGAAATCCTGGAAGGTCGCCATGTCGGGCGCAACGCATTTGAGGATGAAATCGACCTCGCCCGACAGCATCCAGCATTCCCGCACCAGGGGCTCGGCGCGGACGAAATCCTCGAAAGCGCGCAAATCCGCCTCGGCCTGGCTGGACAGGTGCACGGCCGCGAACACGGTGACGTCGAAGCCGAGTTTGCGGGCGTCGAGCAGGCCCCGATAGCCGTGGATGTAGCCCTCCTCCTCCAGCGCCCGGACACGGCGCAGGCAGGGGGGCGGCGAGATGCCGACGCGCTTGGCCAGCTCGACATTCGTGATTCGACCGTCGGCCTGAATCTCGGTGAGAATCTTCAGGTCGATCTCGTCTAGGTTCCGCGACACGTGATTGGAACTCCTGCCCTTTGCAGCGGTATTGGATGGTTTGTCGAAATCCTCATAGCCCAGTCGGCACGGGCAGCGCAATTTTATTGCGCGTGCAACGCAATCGACTTTTGTTCCCTGTTGGAAAAATCCGCCGAGAGGGAATGCAATTCTTGCATAGCTCACCAGAAGGCTTAGATTAGCTCTGATATTTCAGCGCCTCCGCGAGGCCTCCCGGCACCTTCCGCGCCCGCGCTGCAAATCCCCCGTGAAAAGGCGTCCATCGAAATGTCCGCTCCTGTTCATGCAAAGGTCGTCATTATCGGCTCCGGCCCCGCCGGCTACACGGCGGCGATCTATGCCGCGCGGGCGATGCTCGAGCCGATCCTGATCCAGGGCATCCAGCCCGGCGGCCAGCTCACCATCACCACCGACGTCGAGAATTATCCGGGCTTCGCCGACGTGATCCAGGGCCCCTGGCTGATGGAGCAGATGGAGAAGCAGGCGGTCCATGTCGGCACCAGGATCGTCACCGATCTGGTTACCAGGCTGGAGACGGCGCAGCGGCCGTTCCGCCTCACCTGCGACAGCGGCGACGTCTATCTCGCCGACACCGTGATCCTCGCCACCGGCGCGCAAGCGCGCTGGCTCGGGCTGCCGTCCGAAGCCAAGTTCCAGGGTGGCGGCGTGTCGGCCTGCGCCACCTGCGACGGCTTCTTCTACAGGGGCAAGGACGTGATCGTGGTCGGCGGCGGCAACACCGCGGTCGAGGAAGCCCTGTACCTCACCAACCACGCCTCGCAGGTCACCATCGTGCATCGTCGCGATCACTTCCGCGCCGAGCGCATCCTGCAGGAACGCCTGTTCAAGCACCCGAAGATCAAGGTGATCTGGGACTCGGCCGTCGACGAGATCTGCGGCACCGAGAACCCGAACAAGGTCACCCATGTCCGGCTCAAGAACGTCAAGTCCGGCGCGCTCACGGACGTGAAGGCGGACGGCGTCTTCATCGCCATCGGCCACGCGCCGGCGACGGAGCTTGTCAAGGACCAGGTCAAGCTGAAACCGTCGGGCTATGTCGAGGTCGCCCCGAACTCGACCGCCACCTCGGTGCCCGGCCTGTTCGCCGCCGGCGACGTCGCCGACGAAACCTATCGCCAGGCCGTGACGGCCGCCGGCCTCGGCTGCATGGCCGCACTCGAAGCCGAACGTTTCTTGGCCCTTCGCGCCAGCGAGCGCGCGGCAGCGGAATAACATCATGCCTCGAACACGCGACGGATTTACGGATATGGATTGGGACAAGCTGAAGGTGTTTCACGCTGCGGCGGAAGCGGGCAGCTTCACGCATGCGGGCGAGCAGCTCGGCCTGTCGCAATCGGCGGTGTCGCGCCAGGTCTCGGCGCTGGAGCAGGAGCTCTCGGTCTCGCTGTTCCACCGCCACGCCCGCGGCCTGATCCTCACCGAGCAGGGCGACCTGCTCTTCCGCACCGCGCATGACGTGTTCATGCAGCTGCAGGCGGCGCGCGCCAAGCTGACCGACAGCCGCGAGCGGCCGAGCGGCGACCTCAAGATCACCACCACGCCCGGCGTCGGCATCAACTGGCTGATCCCGCGGCTCGGCGAGTTCACCGCGCTCTATCCGGAGATCCGCATCTCGCTGATCGTCACCGACGAGGAGCTCGATCTGTCGATGCGGGAGGCCGATGTCGCGATCCGCACCCGCAAGCCGACGCAGCCGGACCTGATCCAGCGCAAGCTGTTCGCGATGGGCTTCCACGCCTATTGCTCGCCGGAATACATCAAGCGCTTCGGCACGCCGCGCACGCTGGAGGAGCTCGACTCCCACCGCATCATCACGCTGAGCGACGGCAGCTTCGCGCCGCATCTTCAGAATCGCAATTGGCTGATCGAAGCCGGACGCAACGGCTCCGGCCCGCGCGAAGCCTATTTCAAGGTCAACAACATCCTCGGTCTCGTGCGCGCCTGTCAGCAGGGCCTCGGCATCGCCGCGCTGCCGGACTATCTCGTCGAGGAGCAGAACAAACTCGTGCAGCTGTTCGGCGAGTCGGATTCGATCCAGCTCGACACCTACTTCGTCTATCCCGAGGAATTGAAGACGGTCGCGCGCGTGCAGGTGTTCCGCGACTTCGTGGTGAGCAAGGCGCAGCGCTGGCCGTCCTGATTTCCGCATGACTGACATGCGGCCTCGGCTGTTGCTGCATGACGCTGGCCAAGCCCATAATGTTTGCACGCTGAGCCTTCGCGTTGCGCATTTGTCCCCCTCCTCCAGTGGCGCGGGAGTTCAGTAATCCCTCTTGGAAGGTGATTGTGTCGGCCTCACGTGGCCAATACCTAAGCCGGGCCCTTCGGGTCCGGCTTTTTTTCTGTCGCATCCGGCCTTCACCCTCCGCGTGTATTGACAGTTCCAGGCATACCTCGCATCATTTGCGCATGATCACGAAGTCGTGCGCAGTCGTCTCGAAAAAAGGTCCCCATCCGGGGACCTCGGATTTTTGCGCGCACTAGCTGACTTCGTCATCGCTGCAAATCCCGAAAACCCCGCCGCCTGGACGGGGTTTTTTCATGTGCCCTCCGTCTCAGGCTTCTTCCCTGGAAGGAGATGGAACATGACCGGACTTGAAGATCAGTTGCACGGGCTGTGGCTGCCGCTGGTGACGCCGTTTCAGGACGGCGCGCTCGACGAGAGATCGCTGCGGCGGCTGACACGGCACTACGGCGCGGGCGCCGTCGACGGCTTCATCCTCGGCGCGACCTCCGGCGAAGGCATGACGCTGCGCGAGGCCGAGCTCGAACGCCTCGTCGCCGTCGTGCGCGAGGAGATGGCGGCGAGCGGCCGCATCGTGCCGATCTGCCTCGGGCTCTCGGGTGCCAACACCGCGCGGCTGAAGGAGCGCCTCGACGAGACCGCGGACTGGCCGATCGACGGCTACCTGATCGCCAGCCCCTACTATGTGCGGCCGTCGCAGCGCGGGCTGCTGGCGCATTTCGAGGCGCTCGCCGACCACGCGGCATGGCCGCTCGCGCTCTACAATATCCCCTATCGCACCTCCGTGAACATCACCAACCAGACGCTGCTGCGGCTCGCCGAGCACAGGAACATCGTCGGGCTGAAGGATTGCGGCGCGAGCCGCGAGCAGTCGATCGCGCTGCTGCGCGACCGTCCCAAGTCATTCCGCGTGCTCACCGGCGAGGATGCCAACTATTTCGAGGCGCTCAGCGACGGCGCCGACGGCGGCATCGTGCTGTCGGCCCATGTCGAGACCGCGACGTTCGCAGCCGTCCATGCCGAGCTGAAGCGCGGCAATCATGATGCTGCGCTGGCGCGCTGGAACGAAGTCGCCGGGCTGACGCGGCTATTGTTCGCCGAGCCGAGCCCCGCGCCGGCGAAGTACTGGCTCTGGCGCAGCGGCCTGATCGACAGCCCCGAAGTGCGCCTGCCGATGGTTGAAGTGAGCAGCGAGCTCGCAGCCGCGATCGATCGCGAGATCGAGCGGCGGACGAAGGTCGCGGCGTAGCGGCTCTCTCTCAACGCGCTCGCTGCGCTGCCTCTCCGCTTGTTGGAGAGGGCAAGAGGAGACTGTGGTTAACCGCGCATCAACGGCCTTCGCTGTTGCCGCATGGCGCATCCACGGCTCGTTTACACAATCGCGCCTACCCTCCGGGACCTACAGAGGGGGAATGACCATGGGACATCGCATCCGGCCGACGGCCGCGCGGCAATTCGCGCCGGCCGATCTCTTGCAGGGAATTCTGGTGGTGTCGTCGTTCGGGTTCTGGGCGGTGATGCTCGGCCTGATGCCGGTGCTGCTGTTTCGCCTCTGGCTGGTCGGCTGACGGACGCGGCGCGGGATGGTTAACCCGCGGTAGCGCCTGTGTTCAAAAAGCAGGGACAGCTGCGATCCGGATCTTAAAACATCCCCGCTAACACGGACGCCCATAAGCGAAGAAATCGCGGAGGCGTTTGTGAATAATCATAATGAACTGGCGTCGCATTACGACGCCGGACAGCAGGCCTTTACCACCGAGGACATTCTCTGGGCCGCCGGCATCTGGTCGGTGATCCTGACCCTGTCGCCGGTCATCGTGTTCTACATGCTGATGGTGGCGTGAGGTTTCATCCCGTCATTCCGGAGCGCCCGAAGGGCGAATCCGGAATCTCGAGATTCCGGGTCTGGCGCGTGCGCGCCATCCCGGAATGACGGGCCAGGCAGAAACGCAAAACGCGCGGCTTGTCCGCGCGTTTGTCGTCCGGGGAATGAACAATGAAAATTAAGCTGCCTGCTTGTGCATTGCGCCGGAAGCCGACGCCGTGCCGCGAATAGCCTTGACCGAACGCTCGATCGCAGCCCACAGCCTTGCAATCTCCTGGGCTGCACGGCTCTCGGCCTGATACTCGCGCGCACCCTCGCCGTGGCTCAGCGCCATCAGCAGGTCCGAACGATTGGTGATCTGGCCGCCCCACACCGGAGCACGGAATTTCGCCAGCGCTTCGCGGGCGATGGTGACGATCGGGCTTTCGGATTCGTCGCGCTTGGCCGGCGCACCGTTGAGCACGACCGCATAGGGCTTGCGCGCGGCGCGGCACATCTGGATGGTTTCCTGCACCGCGTTGACGTCGAACACGCCGGGACGGGCGGGGATCACCACCATGGTGGCGTTCTTGATCGCGTCGTCGACGACGGCCGACAGGTTCGGCGGCGTGTCGATCAACACCCATTCATAGCCGTCGCGCTTGGCGGCGGAGACGATGCCGCTGACGGAGTTCACGGCAGCCTTGATCGGCGGCTCGTTGGTGCCACGCAGCTTGTGCCACAGCGTGAGCGAGCCCTGCGGATCCGCATCCACGAGCATGACCTGCTTGCTCGCCTTGATCTGCGCGGCGAGATGTGCAGCCAGGGTACTCTTGCCCGAGCCGCCCTTACGCGATGCAAAAACAATAACGTTCATACCTTCGGCCTCCAGATTGACCCCAGGCCGTGAAAATGAATCAGCGCGCTGATTCGGGAAAGAAAAATTTATCAGGGGTTGCGTTACGGCCACGAAATAACAAGGCGTGTTGGCTTTTGAGTCACACTGCATCGCCGGACGGAGACGCGGACCCAGGCGAAACACCGCTCGCGCGGGCATTTGTGCGTTATTTGAGCAACAAGCGGGACAACGCAACCTTGCCGGGCAAACCTGCGGGCGCCTCTTTTCCGTCGCCCGGGGCTGTCATGGCCGCACGCCTCGCGCGGCCTCGCGTGAACAAAAGGAGTCCAGTGGCTGTCGCGAAGCCGGCGTCCGCGCTCAGCCTTCGCTGGATTTCTTCCTGGCCACCTTCGGCGCCGGCTTCTTCTTGGGCGCGATGTTGGTCGGCTTGCCGGCGCGGGCCTCGCCCGGCTCGGGACCGGGGCGGAAGAACACCCGGCATTGTGGCGAGAGCTGCGACTTCTTCTTGATCATGCAGGCGGTGATGGCATCGACGTTCGGAACGAACTCGCTGCACAGCCGCATCGCATCCGGCGAGCAGGCCTGCTGCTCCTCCTGGGTGTAGGCGAAGCCGGGGCGCGGCAGGGCCAGGACGGCCAGGGCAAGCGAGAGGCTTGCAACGGCCAATGACGTCTTGAAGCGAAATGCCGGCATCGATGTCCCCACGTGATGAGTCCTTGGGAATAGTGGGTGAACGGAGGTGCGTTGGCAACGAGGGCAGATGCGAAAGCCGCGACGTGTGCGGTCTCGGCAACAGGGGCCGGGCTCTGGCACCAGAGAGGGCAAGGACTCCGTGTGATGCGGAGTCGTTTCCGCCCATCGGCGTCATCCCCGCGAAGGCGGGGATCCAGTATTCCAGAGACACCGAATGTTCCACGAGACGCCGCGGCGTACTGGATCCCCCGCTTTCGCGGAGGATGACAGTCGTGCGCCGGAAGAGAGCGTGGGTCACCTCGACCAGTTTCCGAGCCCGCCAAACACAAACTGCGAAAACAACCCCATGCACAGTAGCCAAGTGACGGCAATCCCTCGGCATTTCCGTTCTTAGGATTTAGCGAATCCGAATTTGACTTGTCGGGCAAAACAGGGGCATGATGGCATCATCAAAAAAGGATGCGCGTGGGGTGGTCGGCCTGTCTCCTGCGCCGGTCGAAAGCGTTGGCGGGAGTGGAGGCGATCGCATGGATGGGAATGAGGCGGAACTGCCGCTCGCGGGCGTAACGGTTGTCTCGCTCGAACAGGCCATCGCCGCGCCGCTGGCCAGCCGGCATCTGGCGGACTGGGGCGCGCGTGTCATCAAGATCGAGCGCCCCGGAAGCGGCGATTTCTGCCGGGACTACGATCATGTCATGAACGGCCTATCGAGCCAGTTCGTCTGGACCAACCGTTCCAAGGAAAGCCTCGCCATCGACCTCAAGAGCGAGGGCGGCCGCAAGGTGCTCGACGCGCTGCTGCCGCGCGCCGACGTGTTCATCCAGAACCTCGCGCCCGGCGCGGCGGAGCGGCTCGGCCTCGATGCGGCATCGCTGGTGCGAAAATTTCCGCGCCTCATCGCCTGCGACGTTTCGGGCTATGGCACCGGCGGCCCCTACAGCAGCAAGAAGGCCTATGATCTGCTGGTGCAGTGCGAGGCCGGCGTGCTCGCGGTCAACGGCACCGAGGCGGAGCCCGCCAAGGTCGGGCTATCGGTAGTCGACATCGCAACCGGCATGTACATCCTGAACGGCGTGCTGATGGCGCTGTACGCCCGCGAGCGGACCGGCAAGGGCACGGCCTTTCAGGCCTCGCTGTTCGATTCCATCACGGACTGGATGAGCTATCCCGCGTTCTACACCGAGAGCACCGGCCGGCCGCTGCCGCGCACCGGCGCAAAGCATGCGACGATCGCGCCTTACGGCCCGTTCCGGGTCGGCGACGGCAACACCATCTTCTTCGGCATCCAGAACGACCGGGAATGGCGGTCGCTGTGCCGCATCGTCCTCGGCGATGCCGGCTTTGCCGACGACCTGCGCTTCCGCACCAATCCGCTGCGCATGCAGAACCGCGACGAGCTGCAGGCGCATATCGAGCAGCGCTTCGCCTCCATGACCAGCGAAGAGGTGCTGCGGCTGCTGGATGACGCCGCGATCGCCAATGCGCATCTGAACTCGGTCGAGGCCTTCCTGAAGCACGAGCAGCTTCATGCACGCGGGCGCGTGCAGAGCGTGGGATCGCCGAGCGGGCCGGTGATGAGCTTCCTGCCGGCGCTGACCCTTCCCGGCGTGACGCCGCGGATGGATCCGGTGCCCGATGTCGGCGAGCACAACGAGGCCATCCTCGCCGAACTCGGCCTGGCCAGGGAGACGTGACGATGGCTTTGCAGCGCCCGAGCCGGGCCTATCTGGCTGTTCCCGCGCATCGCGCCCGCCTCGTCGCCAAGGCGGCGGCGTCAGGCGCGGATGCCGTGTTCATGGACCTCGAGGACGCCGTGCCGCCCGCCGAGAAAGGCGTTGCGCTGGGGGAAGCCGCCGGCGCGCTGTCCTCGCTCGACTGGGGCAACAAGCGCGTTACGGTCAGGCTCAACGCCGTCGACAGCCCGTTCATCGCAGAGGAGATCCGCACGCTGGCGGCACTGCCGCGGCTGGATGCGGTGATCGTGCCGAAGGCGGAGCGCGCCGGCGACATCGCCGCCATCGCCGAGCAGCTGCGCGCCGCCGCGCCGGATCGCGCTGCGCCTGTTACGCTCGAACTGCTGATCGAGACCGCACTCGGCCTCGTCAATGTCGACACGCTCGCCGCTGCGCACGACAGCGTCGCCGCGCTGCATCTCGGCGTCGGCGATCTCGCGGCCTCGCTCGGCGCCCGCACCTCCGACATCGGAATCTCGCCGGACGGCTACCGCCACGTTGGCTCGGCGCAAAGCGGCTACGCCACAGCGCCGCTCGACCTGTTCGCCTATCCCATGATGCGCCTGCTCGTGGCCGCCCGCGCGTGCGGCCTGCGCGCCATCGACGGTCCCTGCGGCGCATTCCGTGACGCCAGGCTGACTGAGGCCAGCGCGCAGAAGGCCGCCGCGATGGGCTTTGACGGCAAGCAGGTCATCCACCCCGACCAGATCGAACCGACGCTGCGCGCGTTCACGCCGTCGGCCGAGGAATTGGCCCAGGCGCGTCGGGTGGTCGAGGCGATGGAGACGGCTGAGGCGCAAGGCCAGGGCGCGGTGACGCTGGACGGCAAGATGATCGACTATGCCAATGTGCGGATGGCGCGGAGGATTATTGGGTTGGGGTCGTAGCGGCATTGGGGTCGAGTCCCCTGCGGCGCATCCTTCGAGACGCCCGCTTCGCGGGCCCTCAGGATGAGGACGGAGTGCGCAGCGGCAGTTTCGATGGGCACCAATGCCGTTGAGCCTCATCCTGAGGAGGCTGCGAAGCGGTTTACTGCTTCGGTTCAGCTCGCGCTTCCAGCCCGCGAAGCTGTGTCCCGACAGTCAAGTCACCGATCTTACGGCCCATGTCCTTTCCGACCTCTGTCGAGAAACGGTAATGGAAACCGGCATAGATGCGGGCATTGGCGACCTCATCGCTATAATCCTGGAGCTTGGTCCATTTACGAGTCACCCCTGGCGCAGTGGGGCTGGTCATCGTTAGCTCTCCGACCTCGTCGCCCGTGATGGACCGGAGAACCGTGGAAACCGCCGCCGATACGATGCAGTGAGCGCAGGGGTATTCGGGATGCATCGGCGTTTCACCCAGCGGCAACCAGGACGGTTCGCGTGGCGTCATCGGATTGTGCGTGATGTCCGCGTTGCGTATGGCCGTTACAGGCCGCCAGAAGTTGTAGTGATACTTCGCATCAAGGACGGCAACGATTGCGTCGTTCGCAGCGATCTCAGTGAGGGCGAAGAGGCGCGAGCAGTCAACGACGTCCAACTGCTTGGCCAAGGCGACCTGCCGGACGATCGGATTGAAGCTGGGAGGCCCGACCAGAAACCAGACTCGTCCGATGGCGGTCTGCTCTGCCGTTCGGGTGGTGCTGTTGCGAGCGCCGAGCTCCCGAATTTCGTTGACGTCTCTGGTCCAGGTCTCGGAATCAAGCGTCGGTGGTGGCGCTGGACGGAATTGTGAGACCGATGTCATGACCCAAGGGAACATTCTTCCAGCCGTCGTGCCGATCGGCACCACGGTCGGCACATAGGCCCCCGGGGCCGTATAGGGACGATAAGTCTCCTGGACGTCACTGCCGTCATCCCTGCGCAAGGCTATCACGCCGGAAGCGGCCATCTTTCCAAGCTCGATTCCATTCGCCTTTCCCTCCGTGTCCGGAATGCCGGAAAGCGATGCAATCAATGCCGCATCGAGGGCAGCTTTCTGGTCCGGATAGATCGTCAGAAGAATGTTGTAAGCCGCAGTCGATGCTGCGGCTTCCTTGGACGTGGATCGGTCTGCCACGAGATCCAGCTTGTATGGAGTGTATCGCCTGTCGATCGCGTTGACGGCCTCGAACATGGCAACGTGAAGCATCGACATCGTCCGGGCCTGTGGCACAGGCAGCACTTTCTTTTCAGCGGCAATCGCATCTGCTTTCGCGTTCCAGTCCATGATGACATCGGCACGCGCAGTGCCGATGCAGACTGCAAGAGTGGCGACGATCAGAAATGGAGATTTCGTTGCAAGAAACGTCTTCATCTTCATGCTCCTCGTTGTTTCAACAGAGAGCGACATCTTGTGCGGACGAGCCGCGCAAGAGCGTAGAAGTGCAGAACGATCTTAAGAGTGCAGCAAGCCGGCTGCTGTGAAACAGCTTACACCCGTCCTCGCTTTTGTCGAAAAAGAGTTGGAGGCTGCGCCCGAAAGAGTAAGATCGACTGGCTTACCTGATGCACGACCTGCAATCTCGGCAGTCCTCGAACGATCATCACATCCTTTGCGCATTCGCGCTTGCTGGCGGCGCTGATCAAGCGATTTGTTTCGCGCGAGGTGAAGAGCGCGCGGCCGAGCATTTTGGTGATGCGTGCCGCTCCGGCTTGCGGCAATGCCGGCCGCAGGGCAGTATCAGCGGCTGGTAAACCCGGTGTCGGGCGCAATGGCGCTGGAGACGCTGCCGGTTGCGGCGACGCTGCCGGCGGTGGTGTGGGTGGTGGCGGGAGGGAGGTAGCGCCGCGCCGACAGAAACTCAGCTGCTGGGTTTACGGTGCCCGGCATGACCAATCGAAGGTGAGCATTTTGACTTGAGCCTAGGCAGCCCAGTCCATGATCGCGTCGATGAAGGTCCGAGCCTGGCGGATCGCGTCGAGCCTCGTCGCACAGACACCGACCGACACTGTTCGGCCCTTTCCGACCGTCCACTTCCAACCAGCCGGGTAGCTCATTTCAACGATCGAGAAGCTTACGCCGCGATGTTCCACGGAGAACCTCCGCTAACATGTTGCTGTGTCTGAAAAGGCTACTCCAAACGGCGAATTTGTCCAGCCGAACGCCGGCCCACAATTCGCTCGCGCGGCTTGGATATAAGTGTTCAGGAGAGCGTGGAGACTTTCCGGGACACTCAAGCGGCTCGCATAGTTCTGCGCGGGGTTACGGGGGTTGCGGTGACAAAATCGATGTCGCCCGATGTTGTGAAGTTTCGTGCACTGTCGCCGTAATGGGGCGCGGTGGCGCTGATGGCAGCGGTGACGTTGCCGGTGGTGGTGTGGGTGGTGGCGTGGTGAGGTGAGGCTTTACGGTCGACGCCGCTCGGCCTCGCCCAAATTGCCAATCACCGCAGGCCCAGGAACGAGAGCACTACGCCAATCACGACGACAAGTCCGACCAGATAGATAATTCCGTTCATATCTCTGCTCCTCAGCGTTGTTCGTCCTGCCTCGGCTACAAACACTTGGGGTGATCAAAAGGTTCACCGGTGCTGGCCGCCGTTTTCTGCCAAAGCTGGGGAACGAAAACGAACGATCCTGCTTCGTGGCGCGCTGAGCACCTGCACCATGGATCTTGTGCTTTTGCCTTTACACGCAAAGGTCGCTAGGCTGCCCTGATACGTGTTGCAGGGAGGGTAACATGGGACAACGCGAAGACATGCTCGCACTGGTCATGAGCGCTTACGCCGCACGTGACGGCGGTGACACCGAAGGCTTGGTGACCGCTTTTCATCCCGACGGTCTGTTCAGTTTGAAGGGCGACAAGAACGCGCTCGAATTGACGGGCAGCGTGCACGGACACCCGAACCTTCGTGGTGTCTTCAGTCAATTGATCGAAGACTTCCGCTTCGAACGGCGCGAGATCGTGGCTGAGCTGGTTGACGGGGATCGTGTCGCCATCCATTCCCGCGTAGACGTTCGATACGGTCCCACGGGGCAAACCACGCGGACCGAGATCCTCGATCTGTTCAAAATTCAGGATGGCAAGATCGTCGAGCTGATCGAGTTTGCGGATACTGCGCAGGTCAAGGCCATGGTCTCCGCGTGATGAAGCTGGGTCGAATCGTCTCCGCGGTTGGTGAGGAGCGCGGCGTTCGCGATGCCGGCGGCGGTGACGTTGCCGGTGGTAGTGTGGGTGTGGCGGGGTGAGCACTTGCACATGGGGCCCGACGGGTTTGCATTCACACGCGGACACGGCGCAGATTGAGGCGATAAATCCCTGACGGGCGATACGATGGGGCGGGACGACCTCGCGCTTAAGGCGGCGAGAAGCTCAACCTGACGAAGGACGGCGCACTTCGAAATACGTCTTGCCGCCACGAAGAAAGCCCGCCCCCTCATAGAAGCGCAGCGTCGTCTCCCGTTTCGAACCTGTCGCCAGCAGAACCTTGTAGCAGTCGGCTTGCCAGGCAAGATCGAGCGCGTGCGCGAGAACCCGTCGGCCAAGGCCGAGCCTGCGGTAGTCGGCATGGGTAACGACATTCTCAATCACCCCGTATGACCGCGCGCCGCGAGACAGGTTGGGTACGATCGCGAGCGTACACGAAGCTACAAGCGCTTCGGCTGCCTGCGCCACGATCACGGTCATGAAGCTGGAGGACACCAGAGTCGTCCAGACGCGCTCGGCAGTGGCGGCCTCCAGCGGGGGATCGTGCGGGTGAAGATGCAGGTAAAGGTTCAACACCTCGGGCAGATCGCGTTCCGCCGCAGAGCGGACAATGGCTTCGGTCATGGGGTCGACATCCGGGGGCATTCCTTTACCTGGCATGTTATCAGATGCTACGGCCAGATACACTCAGACGCCGGTCCTTTGCCCGAAAAGCCGCAGGTCGTGGGGATAGCGCCCGACATGTGCGATGCGGATGTGCGATGCGTCCTTGTGTTTGGGATTGATGAGATAGTTTTGCGCGAACGGCACAATGACCGATGGCACCGACGCCACCGCGGTGCGCGCCTCGTCAAACCAGGGCCGCAACATACCACGTGTCATCCTGGGATCATCGGCCCAATCCTGTGAAATCTTCTCGATGTCGACCAGGCTTACCGTTTCGACGGCGAGGTCATCTGGCACGTCGATGCCAAGCAGCTGGTAGCTCGTCGGCAAATCCTCGAAATCGATTTCCAGATGCACCATCACTTCGAGCAGCGCCGAAGCCGGATGATCCGCGGCGTAGACCACATGTCGGCCGCGATCATGCCAGCGTCCGTCGGCCTTCAAACCGCCGATGCCCGATAGATCGTCGAAATTGGAGATTCGCCAGATCCTCACACCAGATCCTCAACTGAGGATGCCGTGATCGATCCGTTGCAACATCTCCTCGACGACACGCGCGCCTGCCTCCGTCGCGAGGTAGGCAAGCGGCGTCTCCCCGCGAAGCGCTTTCTTGGGCTTGCGGAGCCAGCGGTGCGCCTTCTGGGGCTCGCCGAACACGTTGGCGGCGAGACGATCGACCCTCGCCAGCCGCACCGCCTTGTCGGTCTCCTCGACCGTCAGTGGCTCGCCATCCGATAGTCGCCGCGCGAGCGTCCGCTTCGGCACGACGAGCGCGAAAATTTCGTCGTCGCTGTAGTTGGCGAGACGCTTCAGCGCGGCGGGCTCGATGCGAAACAGATGGTTGGCGTCGATGACGACATTGAACAACTCGGCCGAGGGCCCCGTTTCATCCGCACGACCGGCAAACTGGAGCGAAGGCGCATCCGTGACGGTCGAGAGGCCGGTCACCGCATCGAAATGCCCACGCACGACGGTGGCGCCGGGCTGCGCTTGATAGGTCTGCTCCGGCTCGGCGGCGGACAGACGTGCGGGCTTTGCCAGCTGGCGCTTGCCGGGAGGGGATTTGTGCGCAGGCCTTGACGACGACGTGCGGCCAGGTCGCTGCGTCAGGGCCGATGCCGCAATCGACTTAATTTGCTTGTCGGTTGACGAGCCGGGGGCACGAGGACCTCGCGAAACGATTGAACCAACGCCTTTGCCGGTACGTTCATTCTTTCTCATCGGAGCCCGCTCAATAGCGCTGTGCCAAGTGCCTGAAGAGTGCAGCCAAGTGGCATTTAAGCATATGGGCCAGTGGCTTCAAGCAGGATTTCCGAGGAACTGAGGCGCTCCTGCCCCGGGGTTCGTGCACTGTCATCGTAGCCGGCGATGCCAGGGGTCTTACGCTTTGAAAACTGATGACGAAAAGATCGGAATGATGCGGGCGATGGTCCCTGCTGCCGCTCACTGTTGCTGCAATTCCGAGGCGGCAAAAGCGCGCTTAATCTTCCAGATACAGCCAGAGCGAAGCCTATCGCCATGACTGTTCTCATGCTCCCCCCGATGCAGCAGAACGGGTTCGAACCTGGCGGTAGAGCCAAGGAATTCAAATCTTCCTTCGAGCTAAGTCAAAGAAAGAGCCAAGATTCTCGGTTGGCCGGCTTACCAATGAGAAGCTGGTACAGTTGGGTGGGCTCGAACCACCGACCTCCTGTTCCACAGACAGGCGCTCTAACCAACTGAGCTACAACTGCATCCTGGCGAGCCGCCGCTTCGGGCGCCCTTGATAAGGGCCGATCACCGAGGGGGCTGGACGGGGCGGAAACTAGGTGCAACAGGCGTTTTTGGCAAGGCCGCAAAACCCGATATTTGCCCGTCTCCGGCGCAAGAAAATGAGGTTGATCGGCTCCGTTCTTCACCTCTCCCTTTGGGAGAGGTGGTCGGAGGTCTTGGCGAGCGTCGATTGAACCCCAGGCGAATTCGCCCGCAGCGCTATTTCCAAAGAAAAAACCCGGACGCCAGGCCCGGGTTTCGTCGTCAATGCCAGTCCGATCGCTCAGGCGGCGGACGGATAATACTTCGAGGCGCTGGCCTTGATCGGCTCGGCGGTCTCATTGGCGACGCGCTGGCTGAGCTCGACCAGTTCCTTGGCCTGGGACTGGAAGGTCTCGAACTGCTTGCGGGCGTGGCCGGTCCACAGCTCCATCGCTTCGGTCGGCGACTTGGCGCCGAACAGCTGCTGGGCGAAGTCGAGCTGGGCGCTCGAATTGGCCTTCATGAACTCGACCAGCTTGGCGGTGTACTCGCTCGCGCCCTTGCTGGCGCAGGTGAAGACGGCCTCGACGGTGCCGTTGTGGGTCTCGGCGGCGTCCTTGAACTTGGCGTAGTTCTCACGGGCCTGCGACACGCCCTTCTCGGCGAACGCACGCATCTGCTCGGGAACCTCGAACGGAATGATCGAGGCAGAAAACGGATCAGTCGCACCTGTCATGGTTGTCCCTCACGCTAATGAAAAAATCGAGTGAGCCTTCTGGCGCGCCCGCCGGCCCCGATCGCGGGCCCTCGCATTCAGCGGGTACGAAAGTCTGGAAACGCGAAACGAATGAGATGGCTCGCCCAGCGCCCAGCACTATAATTGCCTATCATGTCAACATTGTGCATCGCAATGCGCCACGACGGTGCGCCGCGAAATTTAATCTAGGTTAG
Source organism: Bradyrhizobium diversitatis (assembly GCF_016031635.1). Classification (GTDB taxonomy): domain Bacteria; phylum Pseudomonadota; class Alphaproteobacteria; order Rhizobiales; family Xanthobacteraceae; genus Bradyrhizobium; species Bradyrhizobium diversitatis. The sequence continues at coordinate 49,468 of NZ_JACEGD010000020.1, read as the reverse complement.
GGCGAGGTTCCCGGTCGGGGGAACCGGGGGTTGAGGTAGTCAGGTGTGTTGGGCAGGTGGCTCTTCACCTCTTCCGCTTGCTTGCGGGAGAGTCTTCGCTGTCGAGACACCCTCTCCCGAACCCTCCCCCGCAAGCGGAGCGCACCTTCGTCGGAGCTCTCAGCGAATCTCACTCGTCAGGCCGGCCTGACCCGCTGCCCTTCGAATCCCTTGGATGCAGCGGCGCTGCGGCTTGCGGGGTTGGCACCATTAAGGTTATCGCCGCTTGGGGCGCCCTTCCGGGCTTGCGGCCGTGGACCTGCCCGCGCCTCTCGGGCGATAACTCTTTCTTAAGGCTGCCATTCCGGCAGCCGCCACCTGATGCGTGAGCGACAGCCGGCCTCATGAAGCGTTCGGATTTCCAGTTGCGAGGTGTGGGCGATCCGCGGCTGGCCGTGCATGCGACCTCGCCGCTGGCCACCTGGCTGTGGTCGGTCGACGGCTCGCGCGTGCTGTGGGCCAATCCGGTCGGCGCGAACCTGTTCGGCGCGGCGACCAGCGCCGGCCTCTCCGACAAGGTGTTCGGCCCGGCGGACAGCCATCGCCGCCAGGTCGCCCGGCTCGCGGGCCAATTGCCGGCGAACGGCACGGTGCGGCTCGAACGGCTGCGCGGCTTCGGCGCCCGGCTCGGCACGCTGATGACCTGCGCCTGCGCGCGGCTCGACTTCGCCGATGGCGGCCATGCGGTGCTGGTCACCGCCATGGATCCCACGTCGCGCCCGATGCCGCTGGTCGAGCGGCTGTCTCGCCTGGTCGCGGGCGCCAAGGTGCCGATGGCCGCGTTCGCGCCGGACGGATTGTTCGTCGGCGCCAGCGAGGCCGCCCGCTCCCTGCTCGGCTTCCGCGATCTCTTCGAGGCCGGCCTCGACCGGGCACGCAGCGATGCGCTGGCAACCGGCCGCGCCGCGACGCCGATCGGCATCGGCCAGATGGTGCTGCAAAGGGTCGGCACGGGGGCCGATGTCGGCCTGGTCGCGCTGATCGAGCCGGCCGCCCGGACAGAGGCGGCGCGCGAGGCCGCGCCCGAGGTGGTGCCCGATATCGCACAGAGCCAGCCGGCTCCGCCCGCGCCCGAAGTCACCCCCGTCGAGCCTGCGGCAGCGTCGAACGCGGCGCCGTCCGCGTTCGCGCTGTTCGACGCCATCATCGAACCGACCGAGACAGCTGCGCCAGGCGAGACGATCGCGCACACGCCCGCGCAGTCCGGCTGCGGGGCGGCACCGGAGGCCGCGCCGGTCCGGACCATTGAAGAGCCGATCGTCCCCGCCGCGGCCGACGCCGCGCCCGAAGCCACGCCCGAAGCCACGTCCAAGACTCCGGTTGAAAACCCGGCAGGGGCCATTGTGTCGCCGCAGGTTGTGCCGATCACTCGAGGCATGGTCGAGCCGGAGTCGGAGTCCTCGGGCCAGCAGGAGCCGCCCGCACCGCGTCAGCATCCGCTGCGCCTCCTCTGGCAGATGGATGCAGAGGGCCGCTTTGTGCTTCTCTCCGATGAATTCATCCGCCTGATCGGCGCGCACACGGCTGCCGGCTTCGGCCGCCCCTGGCGCGAGATCGCCGAAACATTCTCGCTCGACCCGGACGGGCGCGTCGCGCAGGCGCTTGCGAGCCACGATACCTGGGCCGGCATCACCGTGAACTGGCCGGCCGACGGCGGCGAGCGTCTTCCGGTCGAGCTCGCGGGCCTGCCGGTCTACGACCACGAGCGTAACTTTGCCGGCTTCAGGGGATTCGGCGTCTGCCGCGATCTCGACGGCCTCAACCGGCTCGAGGCGCTGCGCCGCTTCGAGCTGCTCGCCGCGCCGCCGGCGCAGCAGGACCTCTCCGCCGACGCCGCCGAGCCCGATCCGGAGCCGGAGGCCAAGCCCGACGTCGAGCCCGAAGCCAAGCTCGAGACAGAGCCCGCGGCCGAGCCGGAAGCAACGGCAGCGCCTCCGCCGGTCGAGCCGCCCGAACCCGAGCCTGAACCTGCAGCCGCCACAGCCGACGCGAATTCACACCCAACCGATCTGGAAACGCCCGTGGAAACGCCCCCCAATGTCGTGCCGTTCCGACCGGCCGGCGACACGCGACCGCCGACGCTGACGCCGGTCGAGAACAGCGCGTTCAACGAGCTCGCACGGCAATTGTCCGAGCGGCTCGAACGCGATCGCGAGACGATCGCGGCCGACGCGGCCGAGCCGGCGGCGGAGATCGCGGCCGAGCCATCGGCGCCGGAGCCCGAGGTGCCGCACACCGCGGCCGAATGGCTGAGCGAGCCCGCAGCCCCGGCGCGCGGCATCAGCGCGCGCGACCGCACGCTGCTCGATCTGTTGCCGACGGGAATCCTGATCTACCGGCTCGACCGCCTGCTCTACGCCAATCCCGCCTTCCTCGCGCGCATGGGCTATGCCGGCCTCGGCGCGCTGGAGAATGCCGGCGGGCTCGACGCGCTCTATGTCGAGCCGGGCGTGTCGTCGGCGAGCAGCACCTCGCAAGGCGGCACACCCGTCACGATCAGCGCGACGGTCGCGAACGGCGAAGCGCCGCTTGCGACGACCGACGCGCATCTGCACACGATCGACTGGGACGGCGAGAGTGCGCACGCTCTGATCTGCGCGCTGCCGCAGGCGACACCGGTCGCCGCGGCGCCTGTCATCGCAGAGACCGTGATTGCCGAATCCGTCGTCACCGAGTCCGTCGTCGCAGCGTCCTACACCTACGAACCCGAGTCCGCGGCCGGCGAAGCCGAGGCCGAGGATCTCGCCGCCATCCTCGACACCACGGCCGAGGGCATCGTCATGTTCGATGCCGAGGGCAACATCCACGCCTGCAACCGCAGCGCCGAGGCGCTGTTCGGTTATGACGGCGAAGCGCTGCTCGAGCAGAACCTCTCGACGCTGTTCGCGCCGGAAAGCCAGCAGATCGTCGCCGACTATCTCGAAAGCCTGAAGAGCCAGGACATTGCCAGCCTGCTCGACCACGGCCGCGAGGTGCTGGGACGCGAGAAGAAGGGCGGCGTCATTCCGCTCGCGATGATCATGGGCCGCACGCGGCCCGACGGCCCGAACTTCTTCGCCGTGTTCCGCGACCTCTCGCAGAGCAAGAAGGGCGAGAGCGAGCTGACGCAGGCCCGCCGCCTCGTCGACGGCGCGGCCAATGCCAAGGCCGACATGCTGGCGCGGATCAGCCACGAGATCCGCACGCCGCTCAACGCCATCATCGGTTTTGCCGAGGTGATGATCTCCGAACGCTTCGGCGCGCTCGGCAACGAGCGCTATGGCGAATACATGAAGGACATCCGCGCCTCCGGCGAGCGCGTCATCGCCATCATCGACGACCTGCTCGAACTGACGCGGATCGAGACCGGCAAGCTCGACCTCACCTTCGACAACCTCAACCTCAACGACCTCGTCGAGGCCTGCGTCGCGGTGATGCAGCCGCAGGCCAACCGCGAGCGCATCATCATCCGTACCTCGCTCGCCCATGCGCTGCCGCAGGTGAACGTGGATGCGCGCGCGATGCGGCAGATCACCATGAATCTGATCTCGAACTCGATCCGGCTCGCCAGCGCCGGCGGCCAGGTCATCGTCTCGACCGCGCTGACCGACCACGGCGAGATTGCCTTGCGCATCCGCGACACCGGCCATGGCCTGTCCGAGCGCGAGGTCGCCGCCGCGATGGAGCCGTTCCGCACCCCGCCGCCCGGCGATGCCGCGGACAGCTCGGCGCTGAGCCTGTCGCTGACCAAAGCGCTGGTCGAAGCCAACCGCGCGCGGTTCAACATCAAGAGCGCGGGCCACGGCACGCTGATCGAGGTGGTGTTCGCACCAGCGCTGGCGGGGGCGTGAGGCGCTCACTGGCTTGCGGGCAGACCGCGCGCAAGCGCCGCCGCCTGCTGCAGGCTGATGCCGTTGGCCAGCGGGTCGGCATGACGATGCGCCAGGTGCCACTCGGTGCCCACGCGCCGGTAGACGAGCGTCACGCGCAAGGCCCATTCCTGAGCCGGCAGCCCTCCGACCTCGACGCTGTCCCGCTCGATCAGCGCCAGAACGACCATGTCCTGCGAACCGTAGGTCTGGACGACCTCCTGCCTGTGCGTGCCGTTCCTGAAGAACCGGCCCATCCGCTCCCACCTTTCGGGCGTGTACTCCGCGGCCTTTGACGGGACGCCGCCGAACGGCGACATCAGCACGAAGTCGTCGGTGAGGGAGACCATCTGCCGGTAGGTGCCGGCGTCGCCGCGCATCAGCGCCGCGTTCGCTTGCTGGGTATGGTCGAGCAGCTTTGCGATGACGTCGTCGGCCGTGGCCGCCTCGGCGACGACGAGCGGCATGCATGCCATTCCTGCGAGCGTGTGACGCCTGGACACAGCCGCGGGCGCGGCTGCGCGATGCAGATCTTGATCGTTCTTCATCCGAGGGCTCCGGTGTTGACGGTTCATGCGGTTGCACAAGATGCTGCATGCCGCTTTGACCGTGATGAAGCCAGTGATAAGATCTCAGGATCATGCTGAATCCTGCTCAGCTTGCCCGGATCGACGTCAGCCTCCTCGTCGTGTTCAGCACCGTGCTGGGGGAGCGCCAGGTCTCGCGCGCGGCGGACAAGCTCAAGCTCACGCCTTCGGCGGTGAGCCACGGATTGGCCCGGCTGCGGCGCATCTTCCACGATCCGTTGTTCCTGAAGACGCCGAGCGGCGTGAAGCCGACGGAGCGTGCGCTCGCGCTTGCAGGTCCCGTCGCCGAACTCCTGTCGCGCCTCGATGCGATCGTGTCGGCCGCCGAGCCCTTTGACGCGCGAACGGCGAGGCGATCGTTCACGATCGGCACACCGGATGCGTTGGCCGCGGTGTTTCTCGCGTCTCTCCTCGAGACCCTCGTCCGGGAAGGCCCGGGGATCGACATCCGGCTGCTGCAGCTGATGCCGCAACGTCATGGCAAGGCGTCGAGTCAGGTCTGGCAGGACACGCTCTCCGAGCTTGATTCGCACCGGCTCGACCTCGCCGTGCTGCCGGTCGGTCCGCTGCCGTCACGTTACGCCGAACGGCTGCTGTTCGAGGAGGACTTCGTCGTCGCCATGCGCAAGGGCCACACGATGGCCCGCAAAGTCACGCTCGCGACCTATCTGGCAGCACGGCACATGCTGGTGTCGGCGACCGGTGATGCGCTCGGGATCGTCGACGTCAGGCTTGCCGAACGGGGCCATTCCCGGCGCGTGGCGCTGACCGTGCCCAACTTCATGTTGGCGCTGGCGCAGCTCGCCGAGACCGATTTCATTGCGACCCTGCCGCGCCATCTGGTCGAACGCCATGCCGCGCGATTCGACCTGGTGATACGTCCCGTGCCGTTTCCGTGGACGCCCGACCCGGTGCGTGTCGTCGCCTCGCAAGCCGCGATGGCGGATGCCGGTGTCGCCTGGCTGTTCGAGACAGTGGCGCGCTGCTTGGGTCCGCCGACGCCGACAGCGCCCAGGCGTCGCGTCTCCTCCTGATGCCCGAATGACAAAAAGGGCACGGCGCTTGCGGCGCCGTGCCCTTTCGCATTCCTGTCGCTGGCCTCAGCTGTAGATCTCGAACAGGCCGGCGCCGCCCTGGCCGCCGCCGATGCACATCGTCACCACGCCCCACTTCGCCTTGCGGCGGGCGCCTTCCTGCAAGAGGTGGCCGGTGAGACGGGCGCCGGTCATGCCGAAGGGATGGCCGATCGCGATCGAGCCGCCGTTGACGTTGTACTTGGCGGGATCGATGCCGAGCTGGTCGCGGCAATACAGGCACTGGCTGGCGAAGGCCTCGTTGAGTTCCCACAGATCGATGTCGTCGATCTTGAGGCCGGTGCGCTTCAAGAGCTTCGGAATCGCGAACACCGGGCCGATGCCCATCTCGTCGGGCTCGCAGCCGGCGGTCGCCCACGCGACGAAGCGGCCGAGCGGCTTCAGCCCGCGCTTCTCCGCATCCTTGGCTTCCATCAGCACCACGGCGGCGGCGCCGTCCGAGAGCTGACTGGCATTGCCGGCGGTGACGAACTTGCCGGGACCCTTCACCGGCTCGAGTTTTGCCAATCCTTCCATCGTGGTGTCAGGGCGATTGCACTCGTCGCGATCGACGACGTAGTCGACGATGCTCTCGGCCTTGGTCTGCTTGTCGACGACCTTCATCTTCGTCTTCATCGGGACGATTTCGTCCTTGAACTTGCCGGCCTGCTGCGCCGAGGCCATGCGGCGCTGCGATTCCAGCGAGAACTCGTCCTGATATTCGCGGCTGAGCTTGTAGCGCTCGGCGACGATGTCGGCGGTGTCGATCATGGCCATGAAGATGTCGGGGGCGACCTTGAGCAGCTCCGGATCGACCGATTCCTTCGGCGTGGCACCGCCCGGAATCGAGATGCTCTCGACGCCGCCAGCGACGATGCAGTCCGCGCCATCCGAGCGGATCGAGTTGGCGGCCATCGCGATGGTCTGAAGCCCCGAGGAACAGAAGCGGTTCACCGAGACGCCGGCGGTGGTCTTCGGCAGCCCGGCGAGCAGCGCGGCCTGGCGGCCGATGTTCGGCGCGCCATGGGCGCAATTGCCGAGATAGCAGTCCTCGACATAATCCTTCTCGACGCCGGCGCGATCGACGGCGTGCTGGATGGCGTGGGCAGCCAGCGACATCGGCGGGGTGATGTTGAACCCGCCGCGGCCGGATTTGGCCAGGCCCGTGCGCGCATAGGAAACGATGACGGCTTCACGCATTGTTTTCTCCCTTGTCGAACGATTTGAACGGAACGTAGTTACGAGGCGTTCTGGGCGCCATTGGTACACAAAGTCAGCAGATCGCGGGAAAATAAAAATGCCGCTCCCGGTGACGGAGGCGGCGTTGTTCCGCGGGTCGGAATATCAATGTGAGCGTCACTCTATCCACACGTCATGCCCGGGCTTGTCCCGGGCATCCACGATCTTGGTCATGCGTGGGAAGGCGTGGATGGCCGGGACATAGGCGAGCGAAGCGACGCCGTCCTTTGGACGGCTATGCCCGGCCATGACGACGGTGAGAGTTCAGAACGTCAGCGCCTTGGCCTGCTTGACCTGCGGCAGGGCCTGCACCTTGGCGAGCAGGTCCGCCGGCACCGCGCCGTCGACCTCGACCAGCGCGATGGCATCGCTGCCGGGCGCGACGCGGCCGAGATGGAAGGTGGCGATGTTGATCTTGGCGTCGCCGAGCAGGCTTGCGAACTTGCCGATGAAGCCCGGCTTGTCCTCGTTGGTGACGTAGATCATCGACTTGCCGAACTCGGCATCGACGCGGATACCCTTGACATCGACGAGGCGCGGCTTGCCGTCGTGATAGACGGTGCCGGAGACCGAGCGCTCCTGGCGTTCGGTCGCGACGGTGACGGTGATCAGGCTCTCATAGTCGCTCTGGGCGGCGCGCACGATCTCGTCCACCACCATGCCGCGCTCCTTGGCGACGACGGGTGCGGACACCACGTTGACCTCGCCCAGCATCGGCCGCAGCAGGCCGGACAGCACGGCGGAGGTGATCGCCTTGATCTTCATCTCGGCGACGTGGCCCTCATAGGTGATCTCCACCTTGAGGATGCCGGTCTCGGTGAGCTGGCCGGCGAAGGAGCCGAGCTTCTCGGCAAGCGCGATGAACGGCTTCAGCTTCGGCGCTTCTTCGGCCGTGATCGAGGGGAAGTTGACGGCGTTCGAGATCGCGCCGGTGAGCAGGTAATCCGACATCTGCTCGGCGACCTGGAGCGCGACGTTCTCCTGCGCTTCGGTCGTGGACGCACCAAGATGCGGCGTGCAGATCACGTTGGGATGTCCGAACAGCACGTTCTTGGTCGCGGGCTCCTCGACGAACACGTCGAAGGCGGCGCCCGCGATCTGCTTGGCGTTGAGCGCATCGACCACCGCCTGCTCGTCGACGAGGCCGCCGCGGGCGCAGTTGATCAGGCGCATGCCCTTCTTCATCCTGGCGATCGCGGCCGCGTCGATGATGTTCCTGGTCTTGTCGGTGAGCGGGGTGTGCAGCGTGATGAAATCGGAGCGCTTCAGCAGGTCGTCGAGCTCGACCTTCTCGACACCGATGTCCTTGGCGCGCTCCGGCGAGAGGAAGGGATCGAACGCGATCACCTTCATGCGCAGGCCGAGCGCACGGTCGGCGACGATCGAGCCGATATTGCCGCAGCCGACGACACCGAGCACCTTGCCGGTGATCTCGACGCCCATGAAGCGGTTCTTCTCCCACTTGCCGGCCTGGGTCGAGGCGTCAGCCTGCGGGATCTCGCGGGCCAGCGCCAGCATCAGGGTGATGGCGTGCTCGGCGGTCGTGATCGAGTTGCCGAACGGCGTGTTCATCACGATGATGCCCTTGGCCGTGGCGGCGGGAATCTCGACATTGTCGACGCCGATGCCGGCGCGGCCGATCACCTTCAGCTTCGCCGCCTTCTCGAGAATCTTGGCGGTTGCCTTGGTCGCCGAGCGGATCGCAAGGCCGTCGTAGTTCCCGATGATCTCGGCCAGCTTGTCCTTGTCCTTGCCGAGGTTCGGCTGGAAGTCGACCTCGATGCCGCGATCCTTGAAGATCTGTACGGCGGCGGGCGAGAGCGCGTCGGAAATGAGAACTTTGGGTTTGGTCATGGGGATGTGTCCTTCACCGTCCCTGAGGGAGGATCGGCCCCGAGGGCCGGAATGAGGAATTGCGCAGAAGCACTTTGCTCTCCCTCTCCCCGTTCTTACGGGGAGAGGGTTGGGGTGAGGGGCAGCCACAGGCGAGGTGCTCGTGGAGAGAGCCCCTCATCCGGATCGCTGCGCGACCCGGCCTCTCCCCGTAAGAACGGGGAGAGGCGAAGAAAGCAATCACGCTGCCTTGGGCAGAGCGGCCTTGGTCTCGGCAAAAGCCCAGTCGATCCACTGCGTCAGCAGCTCGACGTCCCTGGCTTCGACGGTGGCGCCGCACCAGATGCGCAGGCCGGCCGGCGCGTCGCGGTAATAGGCGAAGTCGTAGCCCGCGCCTTCCTTCTCGACGAGAGCCACCAACTTCTTCGAGAACTCCGCTTGCGCGTCCTCGGACAGCGACGTGATCGCGGGATCGGTGAACTTGAGGCACACCGAGGTGTTGGAGCGGATCGAAGCGTCCTTGGCGAGGAAGTCGATCCAGGGCGTCTTCGCCTTCCAGTCGGCGAGCACCTTGGTGTTGGCGTCCGCACGCGCGATCAGCGCCTTGAGGCCGCCGATCGACTTGGCCCAGTTCAGCGCATCGAGATAATCCTCGACGCAGAGCATCGAGGGCGTGTTGATGGTCTCGCCGACGAAGATGCCTTCGTTGATCTTGCCGCCCTTGGTCATGCGGAAGATCTTCGGCAGCGGCCAGGCCGGCTTGTAGGTCTCGAGCCGCTCCACCGCGCGGGGCGACAGGATCAGCATGCCATGCGCGGCCTCGCCGCCGAGCGCCTTCTGCCAGGAGAAGGTGACGACGTCGAGCTTCGGCCAATCAAGAGCCTGCGCGAATGCGGCAGACGTCGCGTCGCAAATGGTCAGGCCTTCACGGGTCGCGCTGATCCAGTTGGCATCAGGCACGCGCACGCCCGAGGTGGTGCCGTTCCAGGTGAAGACGACGTCGCTCTTGGGATCGACCTTCGACAGATCGGGAATCTCACCGTAAGCCGCATTCAGCTTGGTGACGTCCTTGAGCTTCAATTCCTTGACGATGTCGCTGACCCAGCCCTCGCCGAAGGATTCCCAGGCGAGCGTGGTGACGGGGCGCGCACCGAGCAGCGACCACAGCGCCATCTCGACCGCGCCGGTATCGGAGGCCGGCACGATTCCGATGCGGTAATCGGCGGGGACCTCGAGCACTTCGCGCGTCAGGTCGATGGCGAGCTTGAGCTTGGTCTTGCCGATCTTCGCGCGATGCGAGCGGCCGAGCGCTGCGTCCTTGAGATTTTGGGCGTTCCAGCCGGGGCGCTTGGCGCAGGGACCGGAGGAGAAATGCGGCACGGTCGGCCGCGAAGCGGGCTTCGCTACAGTCATGATCTACCCTTCCAGATAGTAAGCCTCCCGTTGGGGGGAGGTGTCCCGCCGCGGCTGATACGGGAATCGGGAAGACCAGTCAAGGAAGTTCCGGGGCCTCACGTGCGAGTGATGGCGCCTCGGGTGCGATCTCCGGGGATTGGACGACGGCGAGCGCATTCAGCAAGTCCGTGGCATCGCTGATCAATTGCGCGGCCCTGCGGCGGCTGCCGACCTTCAAAATGCATTTGTCATGGGCCTGCACGACGTAGTCGTTGCCGACCTTGATCATTGAATAGCTTGTCATCGAAATCCCCGAACCGACCGAGCCCGGTGCCAGAAGCTGCCGTAGCACTGTTCGTTCCCGATTCAACGTGAACGACGGACGGGTAGTTTACCGCCCATTAAGATGAACGAATGCGCGATCCGAATTTGCTGATCGTGCAAGGCTCGCGGCCAGAGCCTCATTCCGATACAATCGGAACGGGACTCTGGATTCTTGTATTGACGCGTTTTCTTGACGCGAACCCACTTCGCTTGAAAACGCTTCCGCTGCCTCAAAAGCGGACAGTCATGCCCACATGACTCGCGGCAAATCCGAGCCGCTTGTAGAAGCGCTGCGCGTCGACGCGGGTCTGATGCGTCAGCAGCTCGACGAGATTGCAATTGCGCGCCTTCGCTTCCGCGACCGCCCATTGCACCAATTGCTCGCCGATGCCGCGGCTGCGACAATCGGAAGCAACGCGAACGTCCTCGAGCAGGCCGCGCACGCCGCCTTGGGAACTCAGGCCCGGCAGGATCGCGAGTTGCAGGCAGCCGACCACCCTGCCCGCGCTCTCGGCAACGACGAGCGTGAGATTCGGATCGCGCTCGACCCGCGCGAATGCGTCGTAATAGGACGCGGGCAACGGATCCTCCACGCGCTCGCGCGCGCGGCCGAGATGATCGTCGGCGAGCATCGCCACGATCGCGGCGACGTCCTCGCGGCGCGCGGGACGGATGGAAACGGCTTCGGCATTCATGTCAGACAACTCCGCACCTCAGCGCGCCGGCGCAAGGCCGAGAAACGCTTCGACTTCGCCGATCCAGCGGCGGACGGACGCATGGCGGCCGAGATCGAAGCCGCCTTCATGCGCGAGGCGCGTATAGGCGAGCAGCGACACGTCGGCGAGCGAAACCTCATCGCCGGCGAAGAAGCGGCTGCCGGCGAGATGCTGCTCCATGCGGTCGAGCGCCGCATAGCCGCGCTTGACCTTCTCGGGGTCGAGCTCGGATGCGTCCTTGCCCAGGTAGACCAGGAGGAAGCGGCACACCGCGATATAGGGCTCGTGGCTGTACTGCTCCCAGAACAGCCATTCGTCCATCTTGGCCGCTGCAAAGGCGTCACGCGGAATGAGCGTACTGTCGCGGGCGAGATAGCGGATGATGGCGTTGGACTGTGCGAGCGTGCGGCCGTCGTCGAATTCGACGGTCGGCACCTGACCGGCGCCGTTCATCCTGAGGAATCGCGGCGTGCGCGTCTCGCCCTTGCGCGTGTCGATCTCGATCCACTGGTAGGGCACTGCGAGCTTGTCGCAGACCCACTTCACCTTCAGACAGTTTCCGGAATTGCCGTCGCCGTAGATCTTCATCGCTGCCGCCCCGCCTTCGGGCGACAGAGCATCAGGACAGAGGGAATCTGTCAACAGGAAGCGGACGGCTCAGAACTTGTATCCGAGCCCGACGCGCGCGTTGTTCAGCGTGACCTGCGTGTTCATGACGGGCGAGAATCTCACATACTCGTATTCCACGCGCGCGAACAACCCGTCCCAAATGCAATATTCGAGCCCGAGGCCCGCGGTCCAACCCACAGCGAAAGTGTTGGTCCTGTGCTGGCTCTGAGTCTGCGACTGCACCGGAACAGCATACGTATTGCTCGTGGTCGTCGTAACGCCGCCGATCGTTGTCGATACGACCTGCGTGAGCGTCACGTCGCTCGTCACCGTGCGGGAGACGTCCATTCGGCCAACCGCGGCGCCGAAGAAGGCGTACGGCATGAAATCGCCGCCATCCCAGCCTACGCGGCCACGGAGCGAAATCATGTCCTTGACCTTCGCCGCGGCGGTGCCGATCAAGGTCACGTTGTAATTGTTGGTCGTGCCCTCTGGCGGGTTATCCCCGGGCGGGTTGGTGATAACGAGCGAGTTGTAACCGCTGGTCTGCGTGTAGAGAGTGTCGAAGTAGCTGTAGGTGCCTTCAAGACCGAGAATGGCATCGTACCATTGCCAATTGCGGCCAATGAAGCCGCCGAAATTGACGCCTTGCGTGTTGGCCTTGTTCAGGAGCGACCAGTTCGCGGTTGGTTGCTGCAGGACGCTGTCGCGGAAGATGTAGTTGGTCAGGCCGACCACGCTCTGGCTGAAATCGGTCGCGTCGGTCGTGTAGCCGGCGTTGCCGCCGATATAGACGCCATCCCAATTGCGGGTCGTCTTCGACAGGCCCTCGGTGTAGCCGCCGCGCAGGACGGGCAGATCCGGCATGTCGGCCGCGTGCGCGGCAGACACCGTCCCCAACATCGCCGCCCCCAACAAAAGCCCACGCATCGCAACGCTCCATCGACACTAACTTTCGCCCGTGATCATGGCTCGTTAACCTTAACCAATGGTTGCGGTAGGCAATTTCGTCAGTGCGAGCCGTGAAAAATACGCAAAGCAAAACGGCGCGGGATGATCCCGCGCCGTTAAGAGACGTTAAGCGATGAGGCCGACGATCAACCCTTGGTGACGAGCGGCGGCGGCATGTAGGCCGGCGGGCTGCTGAGATCCCAGCGCACGCCGAGCTTGATGTCGTGCGAGGTGATGTCCTTGATCTTGATCGAGGTCGGGCCGGAGGCACTGTTGTCGAACAGGCGGTAGTTGCCGGGCGCGGCGTCGCCGAGGTCCATGTAGCTGTAGGCCAGTTCGACCGTGAAGCCGGGGTTGACCTTGTAGGCGAGACCGGCGTGAGCGGCCCAGGCGAAGTTCCACTTTCCGTTGTCGGCGAAGTAAGCAACGCTGTTGTTGAGCCCCGGGCTGTACGAGACGCCGTCGTCGCGGAAGCCGCTGATCTTATTGTAGGAGCCGCCGACACCGGCGCCGATGAACGGCGTAATGCACCACCAGGTGCCGAGGTCGACGTAGGCGTTGGCCATGACGACCCACTCGGACTTGCTGCCGCTGTAGTTGTTGGAGCCGACGAAGCCCGGCCCGATGACGTTATCGGCGCCATGCAGGGTGGCCTTGCCGCGGTACTGGCCGATCACGTCCGCACGGAACCAGTTGTTGAAGCGATAGCCGACGCCGAGACCGAACAGCGGCGACGAGTCGAAGCCGAACCCCTCCGTCGTCTTCTGATACCCAGCCGGCAAGGAGGCGTCGATGCTCTTGGCGCGCTGGTTGGTCATGCCGATGTCGCCGCGCAGATACCAGCCGCCGAAATCGGCGGGCGGGGCGGGCGGCGCGTACATGGGAGGGGGCGCCGCGATCGGCATATCGGCGGCGAACGCCATCGACGAGATCAGGGTTGCCGCACCCGCGGCAAGCAGAGACTTAACGCTACGCATTGCTTCGTCCTTTTGGCCGGTGAGGCAAAGACGGGCGCCCCACGTTCTGGAAACTCACGACCCGGACGATGGCAGCAAATGTTTAAGCGCCACTTAACCCTAATTTTTAAGGTTGATTTTTTCTGTACCCACACGCCGATGCGGCGGCAGCGTTGCAAAAATGCGGCGCGGGGCTGGCCGCATTTCCTAACGATGTATGAAGCTGCAATGCAGCGAATAGTAATGCGTTAACGCGCGTGCCGCGGCAGCTTGGGCAGGAACACCGCGAGCAGCCCGATCGCTGGCAGCCAGGCGCAGACCTGGTAGACGAACTCGATCGAGGTGTGGTCGGCGAGCTTGCCCAGCACGGCGGCCCCGAGACCGCCGATGCCGAACGCGACGCCGAAGAACACGCCGGAGATCATGCCGAAGCGGTGCGGCACCAGCTCCTGCGCGAACACGATGATCGACGAGGTCGTCGAGGAGATGATCAGGCCGATGGCGACGCTGAGCACGGCGCTGGCGTAGAGGCCGGCATAGGGCAGCGCCAGCGTGAACGGCAGCGCGCCCAGGATCGAGATCCAGATCACGATCTTGCGGCCGAAGCGGTCGCCCAGGGGGCCGCCGAGAAACGCACCCACGGCGTTCGCGGCGAGGAAGATGAAGAGATAGATCTGGGCTGCCTGCGTCGACACGCCGAAACGATCGATCAGGTAGAAGATGTAGTAGCTCGACAGGCTCGAGACGTAGAGCTGCTTCGAGAACAGCAGCCCGACCAGCACCGCCAGCGCCACTGCGACGCGGCGCGAGCTCGGCGCGTCGGGATGGGCCTGAATCGTGGCCGACTTCCTCGCCTTGATCTGCGGCGCATACCAATTGCCGATGCGCCAGAGGATGAGGATCGCGAGGAACGCGATCGAGGAGAACCAGGCGATGCTGCCCTGACCGAACGGCACCACGATCAGCGCGGCGAGCACCGGTCCCATCGAGGTGCCGAAACTGCCGCCGAGCTGGAACACCGACTGCGCAAATCCGTAGCGGCCGCCGGACGCGAGCCGCGCGATCCGGGCCGACTCGGGGTGAAACACCGCCGAGCCGAGGCCGACCAGGGCGGCAGCGACGAGGATGACGAGATATTGGTGCGCGGCGCTGAGCAGCAGCAGGCCGAAGAAGGTCGAGGCCATGCCGATCGCCAGCGAATAGGGCTGCGCCTTCTTGTCGGTGTAGTGCCCGACCACCGGCTGGAGCAGCGAGGCCGTGAACTGGAAGGCCAGCGTGATCATGCCGATCTGCGCGAAGTCGAGCGCGTAGGTGTCCTTCAGGATCGGATAGACCGAGGCGATCAGCGACTGCATGGTGTCGTTGAGGAAGTGCGAGACGCTGATGCCGGCGAGCACGACGTAAGCCGGCCCTGCCGCCTTGGCGGCGGCGGGCGACACGTCGCTGACGACGACGGGCTCGGTCAGCGTTTCCTCGGAGACGACGACAGGCTTGTTCAATGGAGCGGTCCCGGCGGGCGCGGCGAACCGCCGCATCCGCTAGTTACGAAGCAAGCGGCGGTCGAACCACCGTCAATCGTCGATGGCTGGGATGCGTGGGTGTTCCCGTCGCTTACCCTCCCCTGGAGGGCCCTCCAGGGGAGGGTAAGAAAAACATCAAGCCGCGGCCTGGCCGAGCGCCAGGACGATGGTGTCGACGACGTCCTCGACCAGGATGCGGTCCTCGCCCTCGCCCATGACGCGGATCACGGGCTCGGTGCCGGAAGAACGGATCAGCAGACGGCCGTGGCCGTTGAGGCGCATCTCTCCGTCGGAGATCGCCGACTTGACGTCGGAATCGTCGAGCGGCTTGCCGCCCTTGTGACGGACGTTCTTGAGGATCTGCGGCAGCGGGTCGAATCGGTGGCAGACCTCCGAGACCGGCCGGCGCAGCTTCTGCACCACGGCCAGCACCTGCAAGGCAGCCACGAAACCGTCGCCGGTGGTGGCGTAGTCGGAGAGGATGATGTGGCCGGACTGCTCACCGCCGAGATTGTAGCCGCCGTTCAGCATCTGCTCGAGCACGTAGCGATCGCCGACCGGCGTACGCACGAGATCGAGCCCCTGCCCTTTCAGGAAGCGCTCCAGGCCGAGATTGGACATCACGGTGGCGACGATGCCCGGGCGCGACAGGCGTCCGTCCTCCTTCCAGCTCTGCGCGATCACCGCGAGCAACTGGTCGCCGTCGACGATGTGGCCGCGCTCGTCGACCAGGATGACGCGATCGGCGTCGCCGTCCAACGCGATGCCGATGTCGGCGCGCATCTCGCGCACCTTCTTCGACAGCGCTTCCGGCGAGGTCGAGCCGCATTCCTTGTTGATGTTGAAGCCGTCGGGCTCGACGCCGATCGGCACGACGTCGGCGCCCAGCTCCCACAGCGCCTCCGGCACCACCTTGTAGGCGGCACCGTTGGCGCAATCGATCACGACGCGCAGGCCGTCGAGCGACAGATCGCGCGGCAGCGTGCGCTTGGCGAATTCGATGTAGCGGTCGTGCACGCCGTCGATGCGGCGGGCGCGGCCCAGGCTCGCACTTTGTGCCAGCCTCCTGTCGAGAGATTCGTCGAGCAGCTGCTCGATCTGCTTCTCGACGTCGTCGGAAAGCTTGAAGCCCTGCGGGCCGAACAGCTTGATGCCGTTGTCCTCGAACAGATTGTGCGAGGCCGAGATCATCACGCCGAGATCGGCGCGCATCGACTTGGTCAGCATCGCGACCGCCGGCGTCGGCATCGGGCCGACCAGCAGCACGTCCATGCCGACCGAGGTGAAGCCTGCGACCATCGCGTATTCGATCATGTAGCCGGACAGGCGGGTGTCCTTGCCGATCACGACCCTGTGGCGGTGGTCACCGCGCTGAAACGCAAGGCCTGCGGCCTGGCCGACCTTGAGCGCGAGCTCCGGCGTGATCAGTCCGTTGGCGCGGCCCCGAATCCCGTCCGTCCCGAAATATTTGCGGCTCATATCGTCCCCCAAAGGCAACAACCAGGGGATCCCCTCTACAACCACGGGATGCCCGAAAGGGCCCCGCATCCCTGATTTGCTGGGGTTCTTATAATGCTATCGCGGCTAACTTGGCTTCAAGAAATATGATGAATCATTACGGAACCGGGCGCGGCACCGGCTCAGTAAGATCTTGTTAACACTATATTTCCGGCCGAAGCGCGGCGCCGAGGCGGAACCTGCCCCTACCGGGTGCGCTTCACATGGCCATCCTCGCGGCTCGGCGCCGGCTGGGTGACATTGACGGGATCCGAGCCCGGAAACGTTTCTTCCAATCCCTCTTCCAGCGCCTCCTCGAGATCGTGCTTCTCCTTGATCTCTTCCGGCGAAGGTCCAGCGTGCGGCCTCGTCATCGCGCCCTCCTGCAAAACGTCCTGCAAACGATTTGGCTATGCATCCAACCATGCTAGATGACCCCGAAATCTTCCGATGCAAGACTTCCAAGCAAGACGGGCCGGGGAAAAGACATGAAGCACATCACCTGTATCGATGATCTTCGCGCGCTGCATCAGCGCCGCGTGCCGAAGGCGTTCTTCGATTATTGCGACCGCGGCTCCTATGCGGAGGAAACGCTGCGCGCCAACCGCGAGGACATGCAGGCGATCAAATTCCGCCAGCGCATCCTGGTCGACGTCTCCAAGCGCGACACCTCGACCACGATCCTGGGCGAGCCCGCGACCATGCCGCTGATGCTCGCGCCCGTCGGCCTTCTCGGCATGCAGCACGGCGACGGCGAGATCCACGCCTGCCGCGCCGCACAGGCCGCCGGCATCCCGTTCACGCAATCGACCATGTCGATCTGCTCGATCGAGGACATCGCCGCCAATGTCGAGAAGCCGTTCTGGTTCCAGCTCTACGTGATGAAGGACCGCGGCTTCATCAAGGCGTTGATCGAGCGCGCGATCGCGGCCAAGTGCAGCGCATTGGTGCTGACCGTCGACCTCCAGGTGATCGGCCAACGCCATGCCGACATCAAGAACGGCATGACGGTGCCGCCGGAATGGTCGCTGTCGAAGCTGCTGGACTTCGCCAGCAAGCCCGCCTGGGTCTCCGGCGTGCTGCAAGGCAAGCGCCGCACCTTCGGCAATCTCGCCGGTCATCTGAAGGTCAGCGACGACATCACCTCGCTATCGACCTGGATCAGCTCGCAATTCGACACCTCGCTGAACTGGAACGACATCGACTGGATCCGCTCGATCTGGCCGGGCAAGCTGATCCTGAAGGGCATCCTCGACGTCGAGGACGCCGAGCTCGCCGCGAAAACCGGTGCGCAGGCGATTGTGGTCTCCAACCATGGCGGCCGTCAGCTCGACGGTGCACCGTCCTCGATCGAGGTCCTTCCCGAAATCGTCGACACCGTCGGTGACAAGATGGAGATCATGTTCGACGGCGGCATCCGCTCCGGCCAGGACGTGATGCGCGCGCTCGCGCTCGGCGCAAAATCCTGCATGATCGGCCGCGCCTATGCCTATGGCCTCGGTGCCGGCGGCCAGGCCGGCGTCGCCAAGGCGATCGACATCATCCAGAAGGAGCTGCTCACGACCATGGGCCTGTGCGGCGTCAACCGGATCGACGAGATCGACGATCATATCATTGCGATGTGAGGCTTCTGCCAGGATGCCGTGCAATAATCACTGTCGTCCCGGACAAGCGCGCCCGAAGCGCGCGCCGATCCAGGACCCATAGCCACAGGCGGGTGTGGCTAAGGGGACTCGGAGTGACCTGCATCGCGTAACAACTTTTTCCTGTGATTATGGGTCCCGGATCTGCGCTGACGCTTGTCCGGGACGACGGCGGTATTTGAGGCGGCAGGCGCGCGTCTCACACCCCCCTCACATCGGCGGCGCCAGGCCGTCGCGGCCGACACTGACGCGGTTGGTCTCGAACGAGCCGTCGGGCAATTGCTTCATGAAGGCGATGACCTTCGCACCCGGCTTCAACTCGGATTTGTCGCTCGGCACGAAGGTCACCACCGGCGTGTTGTCGGCGACGAACACCTTCTTCTCGCCGTCTTTGTACTTGACCAGCAGCGTGTGACCGTCATTGCCGACAACGCTTTCGGCCACGGTCGCATTGGTCATGCTGGAGTTCGGCTTGAGGTCCCAGGGCCGGGAGCCCTCGCCGGTGCCGCGCATGCTCTCCGGAAACACATGAACCTCGACCGCGTTCTGGCCGCCGTCCGGTCCCGGCACGGTGGTCGCACCGATGAAAGAACCCGGCTTGATGTCGGCAAGTGAGATCCTGGTGATCCCCGAGACGTTCACGTCGGAGGCGATATGAAGCTTGACGTCTTCACCGCTGCGCGACTTGACCTGCATGGTGTCGCCATTGACGCTCTCGATCGTGCCGCGCACGCGCGTCGGCACCGGCGCCCTCTGGGCAAAGGCGCAGTAGGTTGAGACGGCCACCATCGCGACGGCGATCAGCGGACGTGTGAAAGTTGCACGTTGAACAGGCATGACGATCTCCGATTGCCCCACGACGGTAGAACTCCAGAGATGGTGTGCTATTCGCCGAGCCCCTCTCAAGTCTTTGTGAGATCGGCCTCGACCAATGCGCGCAGCTCGGCCGTGACCTCGGGCCGGCGGCCGAACCACAGCTCGAAGCCGCGCACCGCCTGATGCAGCAGCATGCCGAGCCCGTCGGCGGTCTTCAGGCCGCGCGCCGTTGCTGCGGCCAGCAGCGGCGTCACCAGGGGAACATAGACGAGGTCGGCGACGACCGCCGCCTGCGGCAGGCGCGCGACGTCAACATCGAGCGGAGGCTGGCCATGCATGCCGAGCGAGGTCGTGTTCACGAGAAGTTTCACGCGCGGCAGCACGTCGCTGATCGCGTCCCAGGACAGCGGACGCACGTTCGGCCCGAACTGCCTTGCCAGCGCCTCGGCCCGTTCGACGGTGCGGTTGGCGACATGCACGCATCTGATGCCGCGTTCCAGCAGGCCGAACACCACCGCGCGCGAGGAGCCGCCGGCGCCCAGCACCAGCGCCTGCTCGGCCGCGCCCCAGCCGGGCGCGCCGGCGTCGAGATTGTTGATGAAACCTTCGACATCGGTGTTGGTCGAACGCAGCTCGCCGTCGGCAAACCACAGCGTGTTCGCGGCGCCGACCGCCTTTGCGCGGGCGTCAGGCGTCGACAGCGCCAGCACGGCTTCCTTGTGCGGGATGGTAACGTTGGCCCCGACGAAGCCGCGGAGCGACAGCCGCAGCACGAAATCGCGCAGATTCTCGGGAGGCACCGCCTCGATGACGTAGCCGCCTGCAATGCCGAGCGTGCGCAGCCAGTAATGATGGATCAGCGGCGAGCGCGAATGCGCGGCCGGCCATCCGATCAGACAGGCTGCGGGAGTTCTTGGCGCGGTCATCTTTCCCTCGGGTCGTTTCCGAGGCGATCCATTTCGCGTCGCGCCCGCTCTGTCAAGCGTACGTCGTCAGCTCGCAGCGGCCTCGTCGGCGGCCCGGCTCTTGATGTCGGCGATGGCGCGCTCGAGGCTCGTGCGATAGCGCGCGCGCGGCGGCGTCACGCCATGGGTGAGCAGCGCGCGGCGGACCGTGGGCGAGGCTCCCGTGATGAACAGCTTGATGCCCTGGCGGTGCGCCTTGGCGGCGACGCGGCCAAGCACGTTGGCCGCGGTCGAATCCAGGAACGGCACCGCGGCGAAATCGACCACGAAGGCCTTGCGCTTGTCGGCGATGCCATCGAGCACGCCGCCGATCGCCGAGGCCGCGCCGAAGAAGAACGCACCGGTGATGCGATAGACCAGCACGTCGCGGTCGACCGCGAGGGCGGAATCGTAGGGAACGCGATCGCCATTGCCATCGTCGGGGCGATCGGCCGCCACCAGCGGCGTGCGCTCCTCGATGCCGGTCATCTCCGCCATGCGGTGGATGAACAGCACCGCGCCGAGCGCGAAGCCGACCAGGATGCCCTCGGTGAGATCGCGGAAGACCGTGAGCAGGAAGGTCGCGAGCAGCACCACGGCATCGCCCCATGACGAACGCAGGAGCGTGGCGAATTCGTGCTTCTCCGCCATGGTCCAGGCCACCACGACCAGCACCGAGGCGAGCGCGGCCAGCGGAATGTAGCTCGCCAGCGGCGCCGCGATCAGCATGAACAGCAGCAGGAACACGGAGTGCAGCATGCCCGCCATCGGTCCGTGCGCGCCGGCGCGGATGTTGGTGGCGGTGCGTGCGATCAGGCCGGTGACGCAGATGCCGCCGAACAGCGCCGAGCCGATATTGGCCGCGCCTTGCGCCACCAGTTCGCAATTGGAGCGGTGACGGCGGCCGGTCATGCCGTCGGCGACCACCGCCGACAGCAGCGATTCGATGGCGGCCAGCAGCGCGAAGGCGATCGCATCCGGCAGCACGGCCCGGGCCTTCTCCAACGAGAACGCGGGCAGCGCCGGCGAGGGCAGCTCGCGCGGAATGCCGCCGAAGCGCGAGCCGATGGTCTCGACCGGGAGCGACAGCACGCTACTGGCGACCGCCGCAAACACGACCGCGATCAGAATGCCGGGCCAAGACGGCCGCCAGCGGCGCAAGCCGGCGATGATGGCGATGCTGACGATGGCGACTGCGACGGCGGACGGATTAACGGTGTCGAGGCCGCCGGCGAGCGCGACGAGCTTTGGCACGAACTCGCTGGGCTCCCTCCCTGCGAGCGTGATGCCTGAGAGATCGCGGAGCTGGCTGGCGAAGATGATAACGGCGATGCCGGCGGTGAAGCCGACCGTCACCGGATAGGGAATGAACTTGATGTAGGTGCCGACCCGCAACAGGCCCGCAGCGACCAGGAACAGGCCCGCCATCATGGTGGCGAGGATGACGCCATCGACGCCGTGCCGCTCCGCGGTCGCCGCGACCAATACGATGAACGCGCCCGCAGGCCCGCCGATCTGGAAGCGGCTGCCGCCGAGCAGGGAGGCGATGAAGCCGCCGACAACGGCGGTATAGAGACCGCGGTCCGGCGTCACGCCCGAGGCGATCGCGATCGCCATCGACAGTGGCAGCGCGACGATCGCAACCGTCAGGCCGGCGAAGACGTCGGCACGGAAATCCGCGATGCCGTAGCCTTCGCGCCAGACGGTGACGAGTTTCGGCAAGTACAGTTCGGCAAAGGTCGGCTGACGCAGCTGGTGCAGCCGGCTTGCCTGGTCGGTCGTGATGCTCATGCCCACAATGCTCCAAAGCACCGTGCGCCCCTTCGTTGCCGAGGTGCGACGATGCGCCAGCCCATCCTGATTCCGGGCACGATCAACGCGCGATCATGCTCAGACGCGGCGCGGCTGCCCCGGCTCCTTCAGGCGAACGCCGCGCCCGCCGCCGTCGCTGCGGGCCTGCTCGCCGATCAGCTCGACGCCGGCCCGGTCGAACGCCTCGACCACCTTGATCAGGGTTTCGACTACGCCACGAACATTGCCGGTGCTGGCCTCCATCCGCTGGATGGTCGGCAATGAAACGCCGGCGAGCTCGGCCAAGGTTTTCTGGTCAATGCCGAGCAGCGCGCGGGCTGCCCGCATCTGGAATGACGTGATCACCTTGGCCTCACTTACCAGAACGCATAAATGATATCTGGTGCATATACAATGATATAAAATACATCATCCCGCGGCGAGCGCAAGTGGCTGCCCGTCTGTCTCCTCCGTCATTGCGAGGAGCTCTTGCGACGAAGCGATCCAGGCTATTTCCGTAGAGACAGCCTGGATTGCTTCGCTTCGCTCGCAATGACGGTGGTTTGGGCGCCGGCCTGAATGAGACGCCGAACTCGCGGAGGCAGCCCCAACCCGCCCTCGCCCCGTAAGAACGGGAAGAGGGCGTGAGAGAGCGGTGCCTCCCTTACTGTCCGTCTGTCACCGCGCGAGCGGCAGATTCACGCCGCGTGCTGATGCGCGGCGATGATCTGGTCGGCGGCGCGGCCGGTGACCTCGGCCATGTGGTCGAACTGGCGGGTGAAGCTGCCGGCGCCGGCGGTGGCCGAGCGCAGCTCGACGATCAGTTCCCCGATTTCGGCTTCGGGCATCATGGCGCGGACGCAGTCCCAGCCGCTCCAGCCCTCGCGGGTATCGAAGCCGAGAATCTGGCCGCGCCGCGCCGACAGGATCGCGTTGATCTTGGCTGTGGCGTCGGTCGGGCAGACGATCTCGACCATGTGGATCGGCTCCAGCAAGACCGGCTGGCATTGCGGCAGGCCTTCGTTGAGCCCGATCCGCGCGGCCGTGCGGAAGGCGAGATCGGAGGAGTCGACGCTGTGATAGGAGCCGTCGGTCAGCGTCACCTCCACGTCGGTAACGGGGAAGCCGAGCGGGCCGCGGGCCAATCCGTCGACGACGCCTTCTTCCACCGCCGGGATGTAGTTGCGCGGCACCGCGCCGCCCACGACCTTCTCGCCGAACCTGAAGCCGTCGCCGCGCGGCAGCGGCCTGATGTCGAGCACGACGTCGCCGAACTGACCGTGGCCGCCGGACTGCTTCTTGTGCCGCCCGCGCTGGGTGATCGGCTTACGGATGGTCTCCTGGTAGCCGATCCCCGGCGGATGCGAGGTGACCTTGACGCCGAAGCGGTCGCGCAGCCGCTCACCCGCCACGCGCAGGTGCATCTCGCCCTGCCCCCACAGCACGGTGTCATGGGTCTTGGCGTTCTGCACGACGACGAGTGACGGATCCTCCTCATGCAGCCGCGCCATCGCCTGGCCGAGCTTGACGTCGTCCTTGCGATCGACGGCGGCAATCGAGATCGCGAGCACCGGCGGCGTCGGCTCGATCGTGATCAAGGCCGCGGGCGGCGTCTTGCCGTTCGACGCCGTATCGCCGGTCTTGATCGCATCGAGCTTGGCGAGCGCCACCGTGTCGCCGGCTTCGGCCGAGGCACGCTTGGTGTCGTAGGCGCCGTTGACGGCGAGGACGCCGGAGACGCGCCCCAGGCCCCCGGAGGCGGATTGCAGCGTCGCTCCGTCGTCGAGATGGCCGGCAAGCAGGCGTGTCAGCGACAGCTTGCCGCCGTGCTGCGAATGCACTGTCTTGAAGACGTAGCCGAGCGCGTCCTTGGACTCGGGGACGCCGAGACGCTTCGCCGTCTCCGCGATGCCGGGCGCCTCGTGGCGCAGCGCCTTCATCAGGCGCAGCACGCCGTTTTCGCGCGCAGCCGAGCCCAGCAGCACCGGGCAGATCAAGCCTTCGCGCAATTCGCGGGCGAGATCGTCGAACACGGCATCGCGCGGCGGCTGGATGTCCTCGAGCAGTTGCTCCATCAGCGCATCGTCGTGATCGGCAAGCTTCTCCAGCATCGAGAAGCGGGCTTCCTTCTCGCGATCGAGATCGCCGCCTTCGAGCGCCATCACCTCGGACGCCTTGTGCTCGCGATAGATGAAGGCGCGTTCCAGCGCGAGATCGACGAAGCCCTCGATCAACTCGTCCTTCCAGATCGGGATCTGGCGCAGCACCAGCGGCACGCGCGAGGCGGGCTGCAGCATGGCGAGCGTCTCGCGGATGCGCTGGCTGGCGCGATCGATCTTGTTCAGGAACAGGAAACGCGGGATCTTCAGCTCCTCCAGCTCGCGCAGGATGATCTGAAGCTGCGGCAGCTTCTTCTCGTCGGCCTCGCAGACCACGATTGCGGCATCGACCGCGGGCAACGCGGCGCGCATGTCGTGGGCAAACTCGACGGAACCGGGACAATCGAGGAAGGTGTAGCTGTCGCCCATGAAATTCGTGGTCGCGGCGGTCAGCCCGACGGTCATCTTGTGCTGACGGGCCTCTGGCGTGGCGTCGCCGACGGAGGTTCCGGCATCGACGCTGCCGGCACGCGGGATCGCGCCCGTTCGCGCCAGGATTGCTTCTAAAAGTGTGGTTTTACCGCTTTGGAAAGGGCCCACCAGCGCGATGCACCGTGGACCTCGGGGACTTCTGACGTCTTGTCCCATTCGCCGCCTCCTTGGTGTGGAGCTCGGCCCATGATTGGGTCGGCAAGCGCCGATGCTCTGCCCGTCCCCGAGATTTGGCAAGCGTCAAAAGTCGCTGCGGTGCGTCGTCAGTAAAATCGCGCCGCTTCGCGCGGCGCGATCACACGCGAAAGTGTTACCGCCCCGGACGCAGTTCCAGGCTTTCGAGTCCGGCGGCGATGTTGAGGCCGACCTGGCCCTGCACGCTGAGCGGCTGGAGCGCGATCGAGTTGTTGGAGCCGCCGACCAGAACGTTGCCGCCGAGACCGACGCCGACCGAGGCGCTGCCCTGCGCACCCGCGTAATTGCCGGAGAGGTCGCCGGGGCCGAGCCGGTCGACCGGTGCGAACACACCCCAGGCCAGGGCCGTCTCCTGGGTAATGCCGATGTCGAGGCCGACCTTGCGGATGGTCGCGACATAGCGGTCATCGGGCAAGCCGTCGGCGCGCAGCACGCAGCCGAGATGGGTCACCGAACCCACGATGAAGCCGACACTGGCGCCGCCGCGGCACTCGAGCACGCCGACCCGCGTCATCCGCTGCTGCGCGCTGCCGCTCGCGACGGTGGCAAGAAGGCTGGCGGCAGTGAGCCCTGCGAGGAGGAATGAACGGCGCATGAATGTCTCCGGCGATGATGTGATGCGAGCAGAGAGAGCGCCCCACCCGTGTTGCGTGATGGTCTATGCCACAACAGCCGTGGTGGTGCCAGATCGCGCACGACGAATTGGTGCGCTGTCTTCCTTCTCCCCTTGTGGGAGAAGGTGGCATAGGCGGCCTTCGGCCGCCGTTCAACAACGCCGAAGCGGAGCTTCGGCTATGGCGCCGGATGAGGGGTTGTCTCCGCGAATTGAACTGGCAGACGGACTCGCGGAGAGAGAACCCCGTCTCGCCGCTTCGCGGCGATCCGCCCTCTCCCACAAGGGGAGAGGGGTTCACCGCATTCCGCGAGAGCCTCAGCGCAGATTGCCGCAGAAGCGCTGGATGCGCTTGCAGGCGTCTTCGAGGTCCGAGGTCTTGGTCGCGTAGGAGATGCGGAACGCAGGTCCCAGGCCGAAGGCCGAACCCTGCACCACGGCGACGCCTTCGGTCTCCAGGAGCTCCGTGACGAACTGCTCGTCGTTGGAGATCACATTGCCCGACGGCGCTTTCTTGCCAATGGTGCCGGCGCAGGACGGATAGACGTAGAACGCGCCTTCGGGGCGCGGGCACTCGATGCCGCTCGCCTGGTTGAGCATGGAAACGACGAGGTCGCGCCGCTCCTTGAAGACCTTGTTGTTGGCGGGAATGAACTCCTGCGGACCGTTCAGCGCCTCGACCGAGGCCCATTGCGCGATCGAGCACGGGTTCGAGGTCGATTGCGACTGGATCGTCGCCATCGCCTTGATGAGATGCGCCGGACCGCCGGCATAGCCGATACGCCAGCCGGTCATGCAATAGGCCTTGGAGACACCGTTCACGGTCAGCGTGCGGTCGTACAGACCCGGCTCGACCTGCGCGACGGTGGTGAACTGGAAGTCGTCATAGACGAGATGCTCGTACATGTCGTCGGTCATCACCCAGACATGGGGATGCTTCACCAGCACGTCGGTGAGTGCTTTCAGTTCCGAGCGCGTGTAGGCGGCTCCCGTCGGGTTCGACGGCGAGCACAGGATGACCCATTTGGTCTTCGGCGTGATCGCGCGCTCAAGCGCCTCTGCCTGGAGCTTGAAGCCGGTCGCCGCGGTGCAGACCACCGGCACCGGCTCGCCGCCGGCGAGCGCGACCATCTCGGGATAGCTGACCCAATAGGGCGCGGGAATGATCACCTCGTCGCCCGGATTGATGGTCGCCATCAGCGCGTTGTAGAGCACCTGCTTGCCGCCGGTGCCGACGATGATCTGGTTCGGCTTGTAGGCGACGCCGTTCTCGCGCTGAAACTTGGCGATGATGGCTTCCTTCAGCTCGGGGATGCCATCCACCGCGGTGTACTTGGTCTTGCCGGCCTCGATGGCGTGGATCGCCGCCAGCTTGATGTTGGCGGGCGTGTCGAAGTCGGGCTCGCCGGCGCCGAGGCCGATGACGTTGCGGCCAGCCGCTTTCAGCGCGCGTGCTTTATCCGTGACCGCGATGGTCGCGGACGGCTTCACACGGTCGAGCGCAGCGGCAAGGAAGGACATCATCATCTCCTGGCGAGCGTCGTGAAGCCTTTCGCCTCACGACTCCATTTGTGGGAATGAGCTACCCTAAAACGTGTGCCGCTGCGCCGCAAGAAACTTCGGCCCGATCTCGAAAAAGATTGCCGATTTCCGGCGTTTCGGAGCGCCCCGACCGCAATGTTCCGTAACTTTGCCGGCCAAATTCCTCATATCCGGCAAGGCCTGTCCTCGGAGCAATTTTGCATGACCGGGCTTGTCCGCCCAGTCACGTACTTCTTGTCATGTGGCAACACGTGAATGGCCGGGACAAGCCCGGCCATGGCAATGCGTGGGCACTGGTCCGTCCGATCGTCGATACGATCCCTACCCACTTGATGATCTCGCCGAGCAATGCCCGCGTTGACGCAAGCGTGAGCTGAATTGCATGCTCGCGCGGAAATGATCTTCCGCAACGTTGCAGTGCGGCAGGGTTTTCGAGTTTTTCTATTGGCCGGCTCTTGCGGCGGATTCGCATCGGCATCATTGTTTAGCCGCCTCGCGGGGGCAACGATCGCCGCGTCTTCACGTCCTCGGATTCGAACTGCAGAATGTACAAGCTCTATTCGATGCAACGCTCGGGCAACAGCTACAAGGTTCGCCTTGCGCTGGCGCTGCTCAACCTGCCTTACGAAGCGGTGGAGGTGGACATCCTGCGCGGCGAGAGCCGCACGCCGGACTTTCTCAGCAAGAACCCGTCGGGACAGGTGCCGCTGCTCGAGGTCGGCGAGGGCCGCCATCTCGCCGAGTCCAATGCCATTCTCTGGTACGTCGCCGTCGGCACGCCGCTTGCGCCGGAAAACCGCATCGATCGCGCCGAGGCGCTGCAATGGATGTTCTTCGAGCAGCACGCGCTCGAGCCGAACATCGGCGCCGCCTATTTCTGGCTGTCGCTGGTCAAGGGCGGCCGCGATCTCCAGACCCATTCGCTGGAGGACTGGATGGAGCGCGGCTATGGCGCGCTCCAGGTGATGGAGAACCATCTCAAGACCAACGCTTATTTCGCCGCGCGCCAGCTCACGGTCGCCGACATCGCGCTGTATGGCTACACCCACCTCGCCGACCGTTGCGACTTCGATCTTTCCACCTTCCCGGCGATCCGGGACTGGCTCGCGCGCGTCGAAGCCGCGCCCGGCTTCGTGACCATGGACTGGCGCCCGGCCGACATCGACGACCCCGCCAGCATCGCGGCGGGCGCCTGACGGCGCCGCACCTGCGCGAATAGCGGGCAGAAGGGCCCGTTTGCCGCAATCTCGCCATTTTTGGCGCGATGGCCGCCGCAATATTGCCGGTTGGAACTGGGAAATTCCGGAAAGTCGCGGGTGATTCGCTCGCGTGTTGAAGGATTTAGACCATGATGCGGGCGTCCGGCACGGCAGGCTTTCAGAGCCCATCCGCTACCGTCGCGTCTTCCCGGCTCACCCATGCGGTCGCGGCCTCGCTCGCCGTCGCCGCGCTCTCGCTGTGCCTGATCGTCACCCTGACGGTGCTGTCGACCAAGGCGACCATGGCGATGGGCCTGCCGGTCTGATTCCCGTTTCATCCTGGACCTGCCTTCAGGGCGCCGTGCGGCCCGCGCCGACCGGCATCGCGACAGGACGTCGATGAAATCACCTGTGGTAGTCGTTGCAATCACCCTGACCGCGGCCATCCTGGTCGCGGCGTCGCTGTTGATCATCGTCGGCACGCGCAAGGGCACGGGGACGTCGACCCTGAATGCGCCCACGCTGCAACAGCGCGTCAAGCACGCGCACATGGTCTAAAATCATCGGAAAGCTTGAGGGTTGCACGCAAGCGCGCCTTAAGCACGCCGCACGAAACCGCATCGCAGTCACGCAACAATCAGTCAGTGTTGCGGCCTGACCTCGTTCGGAAGGAGCGAGACTGGCCCATGCGGCTCGGATGGCGTGCGATCTCCGGTCCGGTGCTGACGGCAGCCGCCCTGCTGCTGGCAATGCTGTTCGATCGCTTCATCCCACCCCCCTCGCCCGCGCCGCTGCTGGTCTGCATCGTGGCTCTCGCCGGCGCGCTCGCGGGGCTCGCCTCCGCCATGACGACGGCCGCTGTCGCAGTGATCGGCGCGGCGCTGTTCTTCCTCAACCGCCACGGCGTTTCCGGCTATGGCGCCGCCGATCTGGTCCGGCTCGGTCTCCTGACCGTCACGGCTGTCGGCACCGCCGGCATCACCGGCCTGATGCGCGAGCGGCTGCTCGGCACGGTCGCGGCCGAGCGCCGGAGCCACGCCACGGCCGCACGGCTGTCGGCCGCGCTCGACCAGGTGGATATCGGCATCGTGCTGCTCGATGCCGAGACCCGGGCCGAATTCATCAACCGCGCGTTCCGCGATTATTTTGCACTGCCCGACCAGATCGCCGAACGTAAGCCGCCCTTCATCGCGCTGATGTATCACGGCCGCGACATCGGCGCGTTCGAGCTGCCGGAGGACGAACTCGGCACCTTCATCGCGCGCCGCATGGAGATGGTGCGGGGCGGCGATGCCACGCCGATCAACATCAAATTGAGCAACGGCGAGGTGCTGCGCTTCGTCTGCACCGCGCTGCCCGACGGTGGACGCATGCTGAGCTACACCCCGGTGACCGACCTCGTGCGCCACACCGACGAGCCATCACGCGCCGACTACTACCGCTCGCTGCGCGACCCCGCAAACCGCAAGCTGACCCGCTACCTGCGCATCGCGGAGTGACGCGACGGCGCGATTGATCGGCAGTGCGACCATCACGTATGAAGGACGCTTCATCGATCGCGGGAATTTCACATGTCGCTCACCATTCGCGCCGTCACGAGGCAGGATTACGATCAATGGCTGCCGCTGTGGGACGGCTACAACGCCTTCTACGGCCGCTCGGGCCCGACCGCCCTGGCGCCCGAGATTACGAAGATGACGTGGCAGCGCTTCTTCGATGCCTATGAGCCGATGCATGCGCTGGTGGCCGAGGACGACGGCCGCCTGCTCGGGCTGACGCATTATCTGTTTCATCGCAGCACCACCGCGATCGAGCCGTCCTGCTATTTGCAGGACCTGTTCACGCTCGAGGCAGCGCGCGGCAAGGGCGTTGCCTCGGCGCTGATCCATGGCGTCTATGAGCGGGCAAAGCTCGCGGGATCGCCGCGCGTGTACTGGCAGACGCACGAGACCAATCTGACGGCGCAGCGCCTGTACGACAAGGTCGCGGAGCGGTCCGGCTTCATCGTCTATCGCAAGATCTTCTGAGTCCTGCGCCCTGAAGCCTTGTGGATAACTCCGCCTGTCACCCGGGCGTAACACAGCAAGACTACGCTGCGCCTGCGTCTGGTCAGGCCCCCCGTCACCGATCAAGCGCCCCAAAGCGGCCCCCGTCAGTCGCCGCGTCTGACAGGGGCCGCATTTTTTTGTCCGGGATTGTCTGCATGGCAGCAGCGCAGGCATCGGCTTGCTGATGCGGCGCACGGTGGTCACAATGTGCCGCTGCTCATCTGACAGGATCTCCCATGGAAATTCGCAATCTCGGCGCCTCCGGCCTTCGCGTGTCTGCGGTCGGGCTCGGCTGCAACAATTTCGGCCAGCGCACGGATCTGGAGACCTCGCGCAAGGTGATCCATCGCGCGCTCGATCTCGGCATCACGCTGTTCGACACCGCCGACATCTATGCCGGGATGGGCGGCTCGGAGACGGTGCTCGGCACCGTGCTCGGCGATCGCCGCAAGGACATCGTGCTCGCCACCAAATATGCCAAGCCGATGGCGACCGACGGCACCAGGCAGGGCGCCTCGCGCCGCTACATCATGGATGCGGTCGAGGCGAGCCTGAGGCGGCTCAAGACCGACTACATCGACCTCTACCAGCAGCACGATTACGATCCGCTGACGCCGATGGAGGAGACGTTGCGTGCGCTCGACGATCTCATCCGGCAAGGCAAGGTGCGCTACATCGGCAACTCCAACTTCCCGGCCTGGCGGATCGCGGAAGCCGAGTTCACCGCGCGCGCGATGAATGTCAGCCGCTTCGTCTCCTGCCAGGACGAATACTCATTGCTGGTTCGCGATATCGAGAAGGACCTGCTGCCGGCGGCGCAAGAGTACAGGCTCGGCCTGCTGCCGTTCTTCCCGCTCGCGAGCGGCCTGCTGACGGGCAAGTACCAGCGCGGCGCGGCGGCACCCGCCGACACGCGCTTTGCCAAGGCCCCGGCGCTGCGCGACCGTTACGTCACGCCGCGCAACGAGGACATGGTCGAGAAGCTCCAGGCCTTCGCCAAGGCGCACGGCCGCTCGATGCTGGAGCTCGCCTTCTCCTGGCTCGCCGCGCGCCCGCAGGTGTCGAGCGTGATCGCAGGCGCCACGCGCGTCGAGCAGATCGAGGAGAACGTGAAGGCGATCGCCTGGAAGCTCAGCGCGGATGAGATGGCGGAGATCGACAAGATCACCCTGGGCTGAGCTCTGCGGCGCGCTACTTCGCGCCGCGGCCGACCGTCTGCACCACCTCGAAGCCCTCGAACTGGGGATGGCCGAGATAAAGCGGCTTGTTGTCTCCCGCCTTGTGATGCGCCGCGCGAAACGCCTCCGACTTGGTCCAGGCCTCGAACGCGGCGTGGTTCGCCCACACGGTGTGGGAGGCGTAGAGCGTGTGGTCCTCGAGCTCGGGGCCCCTCAGCAGATGGAATTCGACGAAGCCCGGCACCTTGTCGAGATGGGTGTCGCGCGAAAGCCAGACCTGCTCGAAAGCAGCCTCGGAGCCCTTGGCGACGCGGAAGCGGTTCATGGCGATGTACATTGGGTGGTCTCTCCTGATGCTCCGCCCATCATGTCGTCATTCCGGGATGCGCCGCAAGGCGCAGGCCCGGAATCCATTTCGCCACGGAACAAGTCGATGAATGGATTTCCGGGTTCGCGCTTCCGCCTTCGCTCTTCGAGCTTCGGCGGACAAGCCGCGCGCCCCGGAATGACGACCTAAGCCACCAGCCCCTTCATCGGCCTTGCGCTTGCGCTATCCGGAAACACCGTCTCCGCCAGCACGCGGTCGGACAGGCCGAACCGGTCCTGCAGCACGCCCTTGATCACGGAGCGCAGGTCCGTCGTCGGCTTGAGGTCGCGGGCCTCGTGGAGGTTGGCGAGCTTGAGGCCGGGCCAGTCGGCGATGACGCGGCCGCCCTTCACCGCGCCGCCTGCGAGCAGCGCGATCGTTCCCGTGCCGTGATCGGTGCCGTCGGTGCCGTTGATGCGCGCGGTGCGGCCGAACTCGGTGGCGACGACGACGACGGTCTCGCGCCAGCGATCCCCCAGGCCGCTTTCGAACTCGGCGAGCGCGCCGTCGAGGCCTCCGAGCAGGAAGGCGAGACGCCCCACAGGGCCGCCTTCGTTGGCATGCGTGTCCCAGCCGTCGAAGGCGAGCGCGGCGATGCGCGGGCCATCGTCGGCCGCCATCAGCTTCGCCGCGCCGCGCGCGACCTGCCGCATCTGTGCGACGGCGTTGCCGCGCGTCGCTTTCATGTCGTCGCCACTCGCGGCCTTGTCGAGCTGGAGGCCTTGCGACAACGCCGAGGCCAGTGCGGGATCGCGGTGACGGTAGAGCTCCATGAGGCGCATCGCGGTGTCGTCATCGGCCTGCGGCAGCGCCACCGGCGCCCAGCCGACGGTGGGCGCGTTGCCACGCAGCACCAGCGGCGTGGTCGGCCCGACGGCCAGACCGCTCGACACGCGCTCGCCGCGCGGCAGCGCTTCCAGCGCGCGGTTGAGCCAGCCGGACTGCACGCGGCCCGGGCCGACAAAGCCGCTTTCGAGCACGTCCTGGCCGTCGAAATGCGAGCGGTCGCGATAGGGCGTCGCCACCGCATGGATCACCGCCGCATGCCTGTCGCGATACATGCGCGCAAATTCCGGCATCGCCGGATGCAGCGCGAAGAAGGAATCGAGCATGATCGCGGGATGCGCACCATCAGCGGTGAGCGCTATCGAGCCGTGCAGGCCGGCATAGTCGGGGTCGCCGATCGGACCGACCGTCGAGAGACCGTCGAGCGCGCCGCGCAGGATCACCACGATCAATCGTGGATCGCGCCCATCGGCGGCGCGGGCGAATTTCGGCAGGTAGGCCCAGGCCGCGAAGGAAGCGCCGCCGAGCAGCAGGCCGCGGCGCGAGGTGAGGAGCCGGTTTTCGACGCAGTCGATCATCTTCATCTCCTCTGCATTTCCGGCGACATCAACAGCAGCGCCAGCGCCTGCTGTCGCGACTCCGCGCGCTCGATGGTTCTGCGCGTTTCGATCGAGGCCGCGTCGGCGGCTGCGAACTCCAGGAGGTCGAGCGGATCGATGTTGTTGCCGAGCCGCGCGCCGATCTGCGCCGCGATGTCCAGCCTGAGCTTGATGCCTTCAGGCGCGGCCCAGGCGGCATTGGTGTCGGGAAAGCCGTTGGGGCCGGGCGGCGACCATAGCGGCTGACCGAGCAGGTTGAGGCCGCTGAGATAGCGGCTCGGGTCCTCCGGCACCTGCGCGAGCAGCCGGCCGCTCGCGACCAGGAAATCGTAAGGTGAGCGCATCTTGGTCAGCGGCGCCTTCCACGCTTCATCGGAATCGACCAGCGCCATGGCAAGCGCCTTGAGATCGCCGTCGGACTTGACGAAGACATCGCGCAGGCGCGCAACGAGCGTCGGCGGCGGATCATCTGCGACGAAGTGACGGACGAATTTGGTGGCGATGAAATTCGCGGTCGACGGATGCCGCGCGAGGTCGGCGAGCGCTGCTTCGCCCTGTGCGAGCCCGGTGGCCTCGTAGCTCCTGCCGAGCAGGACTTGCGGCCCGGGCTGATGCGCATTGACGCTGAAGACGAAGGAGCCGGGCGACCCTAGCTGCCCCTGCCGGCCCGCGAAGGTCCAGCCGGTGATGATGCGCGCGAGCGAGGTGACGTCGCCTTGCGTGTAGCCGCCGCCAACGCCGAGCGTATGCAGCTCCATGATCTCGCGCGCGAGATTTTCGTTCAACCCGCGCTTGCGATTCTGCCCGGCGCGAGAATCCGGTCCGAGCGATTGCTGGTTGTCGAGAAAGAACAGCATCGCGGGATGCTGCTCGACTGCCCTCAGCATGTCGGGGAAGCGCCCGAGCACGTGCGGCCTGATCGCCTCGCGCTCGAACGCGCCGGCCCAGATCCGCGCCAATTCGCCTTTGCTGGCGGAGATGCAGAAATGGTTGGACCAGAACGCGACGAGGCGCTCGGTGAAGCCGCACTCGGCCAGCGTCGCGCGCTGCAACCGCGCCAGCGCTTCGGCGCGAAAGGTCTTCTGGATCACGTTGAGCGGCTGCGGCGCGGGCTTTGCGGCCGGCGGTGCCGCCGCGTTGGGCTGCATGGCGTCCGGCCTTGCCGCATTGTCCGCAGGCTTCGCCTCCGCCATCTGGCCTGCGATCTCCGTCGCCGCCGCGTTCAGGGAGGGATTGCGGCGGAGTTCGGTCGGTGCGGCCGGCGGCGTCTCAGCGGGCGCGGCGGCCTTCGCCGCTTCGCGCGCCTGCTTGACCTGGTCCTGATAGGCAAAGACGGCCTGCCCGAGTTGCGGCGTCGATTGCAGTCCCGGCGCTTCCAGCAGCACGCCGTTGGGACGCGCAAGCTCGGCCTTCACGAATCCGCGCGGGTCGGAGCTTGCGTTGATGAGATCGCCCGACGCGCCACCGCGGGCGCCGAAGCCAAAGCGGTTGAGCGCGACGAGGGCAGCTTGCGTATCGCGGGCCATCGATCTGTCCTTCGCGCGTTGGAGCCGCTTTCCTGATACGTGCGCGGCGCGTAATATACCGCAGCGACAGATGAACCCGACATGAAAATGACGGCGAAGCTTCGGCGTAGATCATGACAAATCCGAAAGAATCCGCGTTGCAGGAACCGCGCCGCCTCGCCTGCTCCCGCTGCGGCGCCGAGTTCGGCTGCGACCTCTCGGGCACGTGCTGGTGCGCGGAGGAGACGGCGAAACTGCCGATGCCGCTCGCGGGCGAGGATTGTCTGTGCCGGGAGTGCTTGCGGAAGGCTGCGGCCGTTGCGTTGTCCTCCGCGGACAGCGACGACCCGAGCTCACGATCCTAAAGGGAGCGCGGAATACGCGTCTTGAAGCAGGACGCTCCCTCGTTCGAGATGCCATCCGAACACGGCGTCACGGAGTTGCGGCGCTCGGGACAATTGTCGTTGCGGCCTTGCAGATCCGTTTACCCAATACTGCCGGCATCCCGCGTTTTCAGACATCTCTTAATCAAGCACGGCTAGGTTGTGCCCCGCAAATACAAGTGTGGCGCCAATGATCCGTTTCGTACTGTTCGCCTGTATGGCTTTCACGACCGCCTTCGTCGGCGTGTTCTGGGCGATGCGGGGATTTCCCGCCTACACGGTTTCGCCGATCAGCGCATTGCAGCCGACGCTCACCACGACATTCGGAGGAGAGAGCGCCAAAGCTTACGATCGCAAAATGTGGGAAGCCGCACACACCTCGCAAAGCGACAAGGATCCGAAACGCGACGCACTGCGGCTCGACGCGTTGCAGGCAGGCACTGCCTACGCGATGTCGCCATGCGACGACACGATGAAAGCCAATCTCGTCGCCGCCACGACGGCCTATGCCCGCGCGTACATGAAGATCTTCGACTGCCCGAACCCCATGATGGCGATGTTCTGCAGCGAGAAGAAGCGGGACGAGGCCAACGCGGCGTTCTCTACGCCGCTCGACATTCGCGTCCGGGCCGCGCTTGCCGAAGCTTTTGAGCAGAAGGGCGTCGTCGAGACCGACTTTCCGGAGGAACTCCGCCTCACGGTCAAGCAATTTGCCGGCCCCGGCCTGTGGTCCGAGCCCTCCCCGGTTTGCCTGCCGCGGATGCGCGCCGCAGCGAGCGGCAAATGAACCGCATCTGGTTCGTGATCTGGGCGATCGTGGTCTGGCAAGTCGCGGTCTGGGCCTTTGCGCCGGAGCCCAAGGCTCGGCCACAGGTCTTTGCGGGTGACGGCAAAGGCTACGGAGACACCGAAAAATATGCGGTCGAATCGCGCATCAGCCAGCGTCGCGGCGCGATGGCCGCGCTGGAGCTTCCCTGGAGTGGGCGCTGCACCGGGGACACGCGCGAACAATTCATCGAGGGCCTCAACGAGTATTACTATCACCGCCAGAACCAGACAGAGCGCTATCCCGAGATCTTCGGCCCGGCGGGCGCTGATTACATAGCCAAGCAATGGTCGACGGGAGAGGACAAGCGCATCGAGCGGCTCACACAGGAAGCCTACGTGAGGGGCTACTTCAAACCGTCGGACTTCAATGGCGTCGCCAGCAAATTGATCGCAATCGTCGTCAAGGGCGAACGCGTAACAGGACATGCCTGCGCGGGTTGAACGCGTCCAGGAGCGAGCAGCGCATCATCCGCTACACTTTGTACCCCGGCGATGTCCGCGCCATGCCGTCGAACGCGTCGAGCAGTCTTTCGCGCCAAGCATGGACCGGATCGTCCACCTCCAGCAGCTTGAACGGACTGACCACGCGCGCCCACTGAAAACCGCCGAACACGATGTAGTCGGCGTAGTTCGGCGCGTTGCCGCCAAGATAGGGCTGCTTCTTCAAGGTCTGCCGCATCACCTCCAGCGATTTGCGGAACGCGACCACGCCGGTGTCGCGGCTCGCCATCACCTCTTCCAGGCTCTTGCCGCCGAAGCGCGCCTCGCGCGACTTGCGGAAATAGGCGGCGTCGACCTCGGCGAGGTTGTTCGGGATGTCGGCGACTACAAGCGGAAAGATGCCGCCGACGATGGCGATGTCGCCGAAGGCATTGATCATGCGCGCCATGGCGCGGCCGCCCTCGCCGCCGAACAACGACGGACGATCGGGAAACTTGTCCTCCAGATAATTCGCGATGGTCCAGGAATCGACCACGGGCTTGTCGTCGTGCAACAGCACCGGCACCTTCTCCGAGCCATGCGGCGCGATCGCGCTCTTCTCGGTGAAACGCCAGGGCAGCGATTCCGCCGCCAGCCCCTTGTGCGCCAGCGCCATCCGCGTGCGCCAGCAATACGGGCTGAACGGACGCGACGCATCGGTGCCAACGAGCTCGTAGAGTTTGAGTGACATGGGCTGGCGCCTCCTCATGCTCCGTCCTTGCGAGGAGCTCCTGCGACGAAGCAATCCAGACTGTCGCCGCGGAAGCATTCTGGATTGGTTCGCTGGCGCTCGCAATGACGATGTGGAGAGATCACCGCCCGTTGGTGCGCAGCAGCCTCTCGCCGTCCTCCGTCACCGCGATGACCAGCCCCACGCCGGCTATCGTCTCGCGGGCGACGTAGCCGCGATCCGCGGCGTCTTCCCAGATGGTGAGGCGCGGGCAGGAGGTCTTCCAGGTCGCGATTACCTCGGCATAGGCGCGCGGCTCGCGCGCGACCCATTCGACGAAGTCCAGCACCAGCGGATCGGCGTTGCGGCTCATTGCAAACCTCCCTTGTCGAAGGCAGCCAGCACCGGGGTACGGACTAGGAGCCAGCCGCCATAGGCGATGTAGTAGCAGGCAATGGTGGTGATCAGCTTGTTCGACCATGCCAGGAATTGCTGGTCGGTCATGGCTTCGAGGATGCGCCGCGCCAGCGTGGTGCCGAGCATCGAGGCCGCAATCGCAACGCCGGCGAGAACGGGATCGAGGCTCGCCGCCTGGTCGATGATGCCGCCGAAATAGACCA
Organism: Bradyrhizobium diversitatis; assembly: GCF_016031635.1. Classification (GTDB taxonomy): domain Bacteria; phylum Pseudomonadota; class Alphaproteobacteria; order Rhizobiales; family Xanthobacteraceae; genus Bradyrhizobium; species Bradyrhizobium diversitatis. The sequence goes on along the minus strand of NZ_JACEGD010000020.1, from coordinate 12,083 downwards.
GCTTGGTGAAATGGCTGACGAGCTGGCACATCGCCTTGGTCGCGACCTTCTCGCGCCGGCCGAAATTGCCGCCGAGGAAGAAGGTGTCGAGCAGCGGGCCGGAGACGCCGGTCATCAGCATCAGGCCCATGCAGATCGTGCCGTAGACCGTGCCCTGCCAGAGACGGTCGGGATCGGGCTTGATGTTCGCCGGCAGGAGTCGCGCCATGAACGGCGTGGCACCCAACATCAGCAGCGCCACCGGCTTGTCCGGCACGTAGCGGGTGAGCGACCAGGCTACGAGCGCGACGGCAGCGCCAACCATATAGTTCGCGACCGGCCGCCAGCGGATATGCGCCCGCCACAAGAAAGCGCGCCAGCCGTTCGAGGCCATCTGCGTGATCGCATGCAGCACCATCGCGGTCGGCAGCGGCATCAGGGCCAGCAGCACACCGATCAGAATCAGCCCGCCCGCCATGCCGAACAGCCCGGACAGGAATGCGGTGGCGACCATCAGCAATCCGAGGGCCGCGATCATGAGGGGCGTCACGAAAGGAATCTCCTGAGGGCGAGTGAGGGACGCAAACTGTTTCACTCCCTCGCCCCGCTTGCGGGGAGAGGGTTGGGGTGAGGGGGACCCTCCGCAAGGGAAGTGGCAGTTGGACTCGCGGAAAGTCCCCCTCACCCGGAATCCAAGCTCTGCTTGGATTCCGGCCTCTCCCCGCAAGCGGGGAGAGGCGAAGAGGCCGCGCCCGCGCTCCAACAAATCAGCAGGAATTGCGCTCATTCTAGTGCCTCGCTTGCTCGCCTCGCGCAAACTGAGTTATCTTGCCCTGGCATCAGCTTTCCTGAGGGTCTTGCATAAGGGTCTTGCATTTGCGGCGACTGCTGTTTCTCAACGGCATCAAGGCGTTCGAGGCGGCGGCGCGGACCGGCAGCTTTGCTGCGGCCGGGCTGGAGCTGAGCGTGTCGGCGGCCGCCGTCAGCCGCATGGTGCATCTGCTCGAAGAGCGGCTCGGCGTCGCGTTGTTCGAGCGCAAGGCCAACCGTCTGGTGCTGACGCAGGCCGGCCGCGCCTATCAGAGCGGGCTGACCCCGATCTTCGATGCGCTGGCGAGCCTCACCGCGCAGGTGACGGCGCCTTCGAGCGTGCGCGTGCTCACCATCGGCGTCGGCCACACCTTTGCGATGCGCTGGCTGATCCCGCGCCTGTCCGAGTTTCGCAACGAGGAGCCCGACATCGAGGTGCGCTTCACCACCGGCGGCGCGTCGGTGCCGTTCGGCGAGGACTGGAGCTGTGGCATCAAGCTCGGCACCGGCGACTGGCCCGGCCTCGTCGCCGAGCCGCTGTTTGCCGGCGACCTGACGCCGGTCTGCGTGCCACGCCTCGCGGGCGGGCTGAAGCGTCCGGCCGACCTGAAGGGACCGAGCCTGATCCGCGTCGCGCACTCGCCCGAGGACTGGCCGATCTGGCTGAAGGCCGCGGGCGTTGCGCGGATCAACGCGCGGGGGCCCGAGTTCCAGTTCTACGGCCAGGCGCTGCAGGCCGCCGCCGACGGGCTCGGCATCGCCATGGGCATCCGGCCCTATATCGACGACGATCTCGCGGCCGGCCGGCTGGTGGCGCCTCTCGACCTCTCGGTGCCCAAGGGCATGCGCTGGTACCTGCTCTATCGCAGCTTTCAGACCGAGCAGCGCGACTTTGCCGCCTTCCGCCGCTGGATCATGCGCGCGGCCTCGGAACCCGCCGCCCGCCCCCGCCGGATCGGCCGCGCCGGCGCGCGGAACTGAAGTCTTTTCGACAAGCTTGAGCAAAAAAGCCACGTCGCTTGTGAACCGCTTCACATTCTGAAACCCGTAATCGTGGTCCCCTGACCCTCCGAAAAAAAGTGGGACCTACACTCATGACGACCCTTTACGACGGCTTTGACATCGAATCCTTCGAAGCTGGCAAGGGGCTGTGGCACGCGCGGATCCGCCGGGCCGATTTCAGCCCGGTAGCCATCGACGGCGTGCTGTTTCCTGCCATGGAAGTCGGCTTCGCCTGGCCCGATCCCGATGCGGCGATCGCCGATGCCAAGCACCACATCGATCGCTTTCGCCGGCGGGCCGAAGGCGACGAATAGCCCAGCGGGTCCGCGGGCGGACCAGAGAAAAAGCGCGCAGGGGGAACACCGGTCATGTCCATCATCGAAACCGACGCAGCGCGGCCGCGGATCTACATCCGTGCGGTGCTGTCCAACTGCCCGGAATGCGACGGCGATCTCGCGGTGCTCCGCGTGATCCCCGGCCGCGCCGGATGCGAGTACTGGGCCATGCGCTGCAGCGATTGCGGCGGCATCCATCTCGACATCCTCGAGCCGCATGTCCCGGCCGAAGACGACGGCGGGCCGCTGCCGGCGGCCTGAAGGTCCCGGCCTGCTGCCAACCTGCTGTCAGCAGCCTGCATGGAGGCGGCCAATCGCCCTTTATTGCGGGGCGGACTCGTCCCATATTCGCCTGATGGCGAAGAAACCTGCTCCCCCCGCAAAATCCCCGAAAACCAAGGCTCCGAACTCGAAGGCACACCGCCCCGACGTGCAGCCGATCGGGCCGGCGCTGGCCGAGTTGCTCAATCCCGCGATCAATCGCGGCGATGCGGGCCTCGGATCCGGTACGGGGCTGCAGCCGCCGCCGGACAATTCGCGCGACCGCCGCGCCGGAGGCGAGGCCGCCGCGCATCGGGCGCGGGCTTCGACGCCGAAGGAGTTCCCGCAGGATGCCGCACGGCCGATGCCGCTGCGGCCCAATCCGCAGCCGCCGGGCGCCCGTCAGTCCAGTGAGCTTGCAGGATTGGACGAAGCGCCGCAGGCCAATTACGGCACCGCGGCTACGATCCCGACGCTCGATCCGGAACTGGCGCGGCAGCTTGGACTGCCGACCGAGGAGGACGATGCCGAGGCATTGGCCCGCCCGCCGCGTAGCAAGATGGAGGCGCTCGGCGTCAAGGCCACCGCGGATGCGCTGGAGTCGTTGATCCGCGAGGGCCGGCCGGAGTTCCGCAAGGACGACGGCTCCATGAAGGTGTGGACGCCGCACCGGCCGCCGCGCCCGGAGAAGTCCGAAGGCGGCGTGCGCTTCGAGATCAAGTCGTCCTACGAGCCCAAGGGCGACCAGCCGACCGCGATCGCCGAACTGGTCGAGGGCATCAACCGCAACGACCGCTCGCAGGTGCTGCTCGGCGTCACCGGCTCGGGCAAGACCTACACCATGGCCAAGGTGATCGAGGCGACGCAGCGCCCGGCCCTGATCCTGGCGCCGAACAAGACGCTGGCCGCCCAGCTCTACGGCGAGTTCAGGAACTTCTTCCCGGACAACGCGGTCGAGTATTTCGTCTCGTACTACGACTATTACCAGCCGGAGGCCTACGTCCCCCGCACCGACACCTATATCGAGAAGGATTCCTCGATCAACGAGCAGATCGACCGCATGCGCCACTCGGCGACGCGCGCGCTGCTCGAGCGCGACGACGTCATCATCGTGGCGTCGGTGTCCTGCATCTACGGTATCGGTTCGGTCGAGACCTACACCGCGATGACGTTCGCGCTGAAGAAGGGCGAGCGCATCGACCAGCGCCAGCTCATCGCCGACCTCGTCGCGCTGCAATACAAGCGCACCCAGGCGGATTTCACCCGCGGCACCTTCCGTGTCCGCGGCGACGTCATCGACATCTTCCCGGCGCACTATGAAGACCGCGCCTGGCGCGTGAACCTGTTCGGCGACACCATCGAGACCATCGAGGAGTTCGACCCGCTCACCGGCCACAAGCAGGACGAGCTCGAATTCATCAAGATGTACGCCAATTCGCACTACGTGACGCCGCGCCCGACGCTGGTGCAGGCGATCAAGTCGATCAAGTTCGAGCTGAAGCAGCGGCTCGACCAGCTGCACGACCAGGGCCGCCTGCTGGAAGCGCAGCGGCTGGAGCAGCGCACCACCTTCGACCTCGAGATGATGGAAGCGACCGGAAGCTGCGCCGGCATCGAGAACTATTCGCGCTATCTCACGGGGCGCCGCCCCGGCGAGCCGCCGCCGACGCTGTTCGAATACGTCCCCGACAACGCGCTGATCTTCGCCGACGAGAGCCACGTCACCATTCCGCAGATCGGCGCCATGTTCCGCGGCGACTTCCGCCGCAAGGCGACGCTGGCCGAATATGGCTTCCGCCTGCCTTCCTGCATGGACAACCGCCCCTTGCGCTTCGAGGAGTGGGACATGATGCGGCCGCAGACCGTCGCGGTATCGGCGACGCCCGGCAGCTGGGAGCTGAACGAGAGCGGCGGCGTGTTCGTCGAGCAGGTCATTCGCCCGACGGGCCTGATCGATCCGCCCGTCGACATCCGCCCGGCGCGTACGCAGGTGGACGATCTCGTCGGCGAGGTGCGCGCCACCGCGCAGGCCGGCTATCGCTCGCTTATCACGGTGCTGACCAAGCGCATGGCGGAGGACCTCACCGAATATCTGCACGAGCAGGGCATCCGCGTCCGCTACATGCACTCAGACATCGACACCATCGAGCGTATCGAGATCATCCGCGACCTGCGACTCGGCGCGTTCGACGCGCTGGTCGGCATCAACCTGCTCCGCGAAGGCCTCGACATTCCCGAATGCGCCCTGGTCGCGATCCTCGACGCCGACAAGGAAGGCTTTTTGCGCAGCGAGACCTCGCTGATCCAGACCATCGGCCGCGCCGCGCGCAACGTCGACGGCAAGGTGCTCCTCTATGCCGACCAGATGACCGGGTCGATGGAGCGCGCCATCGCCGAGACCAACCGCCGCCGCGAGAAGCAGGTCGAGTACAACACCGCCAACGGCATCACGCCGGAGAGCGTGAAGAAGCAGATCGGCGACATCCTTAACTCCGTCTATGAGCGCGACCACGTGCTGGTCGAGGTCGGCGGCCACGACATGACCGACGACGTCATCTCGATCGGCCACAATTTCGAGGCCGTGCTCGCCGATCTCGAAACCCGCATGCGCGAGGCCGCGGCCGACCTGAACTTCGAGGAGGCCGCACGCCTGCGCGACGAGGTCAAGCGCCTGCGCGCCACCGAGCTCGCGGTGGTCGACGACCCCACCGCGAAGCAACGCACCGTGCAGGGCAAGGCCGGCGCCTATGCCGGCGCGAAGAAGTACGGCGACGCCGCGAACTTGCCGGTCAGCGCCATGAAGAAGAAGACCGTGAGCTCCGCGCTGAAAGCCAGCGGCGGCGGCAGCGGCTCGAAGGTGCACAAGCCTCATCTCGACGAGATGCACGGCCCGGAATCCCTGCCCTACCGCGAAAACCGCGCGCTGCCGTCAAAGCCGTTCGGCAGCACCAGCCGGATCATCCAGCCGACGGATTCGCGGCAGTCCGGACCGGAGTTCGGACCCGCGCCGAAGTCGACGGGCGGAATGCCGGGGCGACGGGGTGGGTGGAAGAAGAGGTAGGCGCAACCGCGCGAGTGGTGGCTATGGATTCTCAGATGCGCAATTGCGCATCATAGCTCGCTGCTTCGCAGCGCCCCGGAATGACGAGGAGAGATTTGCTCTCCTCACCCCACGCTCGCCGTCATCACCGGCAGCAGCAGCAAGATCGTCACGAGCTGGAGCGAGGCGACGGGCAGGGTGCGCCAGGCCGTGATCTTGTCGAAGAGCGACAGATGGGCCTCGAAGAATTCTGGTTCATAGACGGTCCTGAACAAGGCCGGGAATTCTCCCTGTTGAGACGGGGATGACGTTGGGCGGGATATCTGGGGTGATGTGAGATGGGTCACGCGGTGCGGCCGCGGACTTCGCCTCTCCCCCGCGGGCGGCAGCACCATCTCACATGACTCTGGCGGCGCCTGAGCGCGCCACGTCCTGCGAGACGGCGCTTAGGCGCCTCCACCTGCCCCGAACGCATTACGCCATCCGCGCCACGCAACCGGATGGGCAGAAAATTCCTGCATACCGCAATTCAACCCGCAATTGCATGCCATGAACCAGGCATGGCGCTCGCGCGTCATATCGTCTGCAACGTCCCTGTGACCTAGCGGATTGCCGGTGCGCGCGACCGCGCCTTGGCACTGCGCGACGCCATAGGGCCAGACAAGGACGGGCAGGATGACGGTCGAGAAGCTGAATCGCCAACGCATCGTGCATCTGCTCGAGGCCTTCGCGCGCGGGGATATCGAGACGGCGCTGTCCTGCTGCACCGACGACGTCGACTTCCTCACTCACGCGCCCGTCGACGTGCTGCCGCACATGGTGCCGCGCCACGGCAAGGCCGAGCTGCGTGAGCTCTGGCAGACGGTCTGGTCGCGCTATTCGGAAATCCGCTACAAGGCGCCGCACATTCTCGCCGAGGGCGAGGCGGTCGCGACCTACATGCACGCCTATTACAGGAAGCGCAGCAACGACCGCATCGTGCAGTTCGACATGGCCGTGTTCTACACCTTCCGCGGCGGGCTGGTGGCGGAGATCCGGGAGATCATCGACTCCTACGACCTGGTGCAGCAGGTGCTGGAGCGGGAGATCGGGCCGCTGATCACGGGGGCGCGGGGGAATTGATGCGTCTCCTCCTCGCCTGGAACCCGCATCCGGGGCTTGCGTACAGACCCGGAAGATTACGGGGTTCTGTTGTAAATCTTACAAATTCCGTTCAATGGTGCATTGCAGAAATGTGATTTGCGTTTTGGCCGAAACCGCTTATTTTATTCGTATACAAACGAGTTGAGCCCCGGCACGAGACCGTGCATGGGGTTGTTTTCCGTTTCTTTCGCAAGCCAGCTTCAGGACTGCCCAAAATGACAGAGCACAGCCTCTGGCGTTTCTCGCGCGCGTTGCACCGCGCGATCAACGACCGGCATTTCGAGGACATCGAAGCGCTCATCGACGAGGACGTCGAGTGGGCGCTCTACGGCCCGATCGACATGTTTCCGTTCCTCGGCGCGCGCCAGGGCAAGGAGGCCGTGCTCGACGTCATCCGCCAGCTCGCCGACAATTTCCACGTTCGCCGCTTCGACCGCGAGAGCATCATGCTCGGCGTCGATTCCGCCGCCTCGATGCTGCGCTATTCACTGACCGCACTGGATTCCAACAAGCCGATCAGCTTGCGCGTAGCGCAGTTCGCCCAGTTCAGGGCGGGCAAGCTCGTCAGCATGCGCGTGCTGATCGACACCTTCGATCTGGTCGAGCAGGCACTCGGCCGCGCCATTCATCTGCCGAAGATGACCAGCGTTGGCTAACGCATGATCCGGACCCGAAGGGCCGCGTTAGCGCAAAGTGCGAAGCGGTTTTCCGAGAAGATCATGCGCACACAACAACCTGAAGCGCGATGATGATCATCGCGCTTTAGGGGGGACGCCAACGGGCCCCGCTTGTCGGGACCGACGACAAGGCTATCGCGACGTCCTGGCCTCCAGCCCCGCCGGATGCCGTCGCATCAAAAGCTCGTCGTCGGGCGCGCGCGGTTCGCGCGGCCCGTTGGTTCGCGTCCCCTTTGGAGCACCGCCACAATTCCGCAACGATGGATCAGCATCCTGTGAGCGGAATGGCGCATGGCCGAACGCCGATGTATATTAGCGGCAAGCATGCGCTGGGGTTCGCGGGCAGGACGATGGAATTCTCGACAGGGTTTGGCTGGACCAGGCTGCCGGTGCTGGCGGCCGCATTCATTCTGGGCTCGGTGCTGACGGTCTCGGCGCAGATCATTCCGCCCACGGCGGCTGCGCCTGACGACGAGGCGACCGAGACCGCCGAAACCCCCGACGTCAACGACCCCGACGTGCTCAAGGGCATCGATGTCGACAAGCTCGACTGGAGCCAGCTCGCGGTCGATGCCGGGACCGGTATCGACCCCATGGCCGCCAAGAAGCGCGCCCAGGCCGCAGCCAGGGACGGCCTGGACTGGTCCTCGAATCCCAATGCGAACGGCTCCTCGGCCGTGACCGTGAAGCAGTCCGTGTTCTCGTTCTGGGATACGCGGATCGGCGCCGACATGACGGTGACGAGCGAGCCGCGGACGATGTCTGAGCTGCTGGCGCAGAAGGCCACCAATGGCGGCAGCCTGCCGCAATCCTCCGGCAGCGCCTGGGCCACCGCGACCGCGCCGGGCGCAGGCTCGCTCTGGGACAAGACCGCCGTGGAGGCCCGGGTCGATCCCGGCGCCGAGCACAGCAAGATCGGGGCATCGCTGACCAAGTCGGTGCCGCTGTCGGGCGACACGTCGCTGACACTGCAGAACGGCTACAGCGTCAACCAGCAGGGCACCACCGCGGTCCCCGGCATCGGCGGACATGTCACGCGCAACTACGAGACCGACCAGACCGCCAAGGTCACCCTCACCGACACCGGCACCAGCATCACCGCCGGCCAGACGCTGTCGACCACCGACGACAAATGGCTGCGCAGAATCGGCGCCGAGCAGAAGCTGTTCGACAACGTCACCGTCTCCGGCTCGGTCGGCGAGACCTCGCAAGGTGCGATCAACAAGAGCGTGACGGCAGGGTTCAAGAAGAGCTGGTGACTCTTTCGCCTCTCCCCGCCTGCGGGCAGGGGCCGGAATTTACGCAAGCAAATTCCGGGTGAGGGGGACTCTCCGCGAACACCTCTGTCACCGTTCCTGCGGAGACTCCCCCTCACCCCAACCCTCTCCCCGCAAGCGGGGCGAGGGAGCAGACCACCGACCTGGCTAGAGCTTCGCGTCGCCGCGACAGCATTCATACTCTCCTAACCATGCGCCACGGCAAAACCCCTGAATCGTCCCCCCTTGCCGCATCTCGGCCCATTTGCGGCCAAATTCGGACGCCTTGATGAGGCAGCCTCACAGACGTCGTCGTGCGGGGACACTCGCGCTGCGCTCAACGCGAACAGGGGAATAACGATGAACGCCACCCGTCCCGAAAAGATCGAAGCCACCGAGACCGAGACGGTCGACACCAACCTTGCCGCCGTGACTGAGGTCGAAGCCGGCATCCGCGATTTCGTCCGCAACGACATCGCCTATCTGCGCCGCCCCGCCTCGACCACGACCGACGCGCCGCCGCTCGACCCGAGCGCGGAAGCCACCGTCAACAACGTGAACTCGCTGATCCAGCGCGTCGCCGGCACGTCGCTCGCCGAGATCGAGAACCTGATCTCCGAGCTCGAGAGCCTGCGCGACCTGCTCCACGCCGAAGGCCAGCGCGTCCAGCGCGAGATCTCCGGCTACGCCCAGCTCAGCCAGGCCGCGATGAAGTCGACCCGCATGATCGCCGACAACGTCGCGCAATGGAAGCGCGCCGCCGACGGCCTGCGCAACAGCTGATCGCAAAGCACCGCATCACCGGCCGCCGCGTTCCGGAAGGGGCGCGGCGGTTTTGATTTGGGGGGCGATCTCCCCAACGAAGGTGTCATCGCCCGCGAAGATCGGGCGATCCAGTACTCCGAGACGGTGAGGCAGGAGCCAAGGGGCCGCGGCGTACTGGATGCCCCGGTCCCGTCTCCGCGAAGGCTACGCCGGGCCACGAGGGTGCTCGGCCGCCGAAGCTTTAGCGAAGGCGCCAAGCCGGGGCATGACCGTGGAGGGGATGGCTGAAGGACATGGCAGCGCGGCAGTGAACACGCGGTCACACACTCACGCGGCCCAGCACAGCCCCACCTTTGAACCCTCCACCCCTCTCCGGCGACAAACGCCAAGCGCTCGTGGCCGTCTTGGCCGAGCCTTGGGGACACGTCATGGAAAGCATTCGGCCCGACAATACGGACCCTATATCGCTGCAGCCCGCGCCGAATCAGCTCGGCACGATCATGCTGCGCTTTGTCGGATTGCTGGCGGCTGCGATCGCGGTGCTGGCGTTCGTCTACAGCCGCTGACAGAGGGCCGGACTCCGCCCTCCTAAAGTGCGATGCGATTCGGATGAAGCGTCATCGCGGTCCGGATTGTCGTTTGAGCAGATGGTCCCTGAAATCGCTGCGCGCTCTTCCGGATCATGCTTCAGAAATCAACGCCCCCTTACCGGGCGGCCTCCACGGTCGAGGCTTCCAGCGTGTAGCCGCCATCGGCATAGCCCTTCACCACCATGCCGGCGACCAGCATCACGGCGAGCGTCGCGGTCGCGAAGATGAATCCAACGAATTTGAGTGCGCCGCGGTCTGCCATGGTCCTCGTCCCCTGTTCTCTGCCAATTCGTTTCAAATAGACAGCGACAGGTTCATAATTAGTTAGCAACTCACTGGTTCCGCCAAACTGCTCGCGGTAACCATGTTGCGCAGGCTTATGGCAGCCACCCGGAATCGCGTCCATAGCGCGCGGGCAACACTCGCGCACTCATTTGCACGTTCATTCTGGAACGAGTCTAAGCGCTGTTCGCACGCGTCGGCACGAACGCGCTGGCGGTGATGGAATAGACTTCCTCGCCGCGCTGGTTGGTGCCGGTGGTCCGGGCCGTCAGAATGCCCCAGCCGGGGCGCGAGGCGGAGGTGCGCTTGTCGACGACGACGTTGACGAAAGCAACGGTGTCGCCGGCGAGCACGGGCCTGATCCAGCGCAGGTCGCGAAAGCCCGGCGACGGGCCCCACACCGCGACCTCCTCGCCGCGCGCTGCGGCTTCCCGCGCCAGACGCTGGCCGTCGACGACAAGCAGGCTCATGCAGGCCGAGCCGACATGCCAGCCGGAGGCGGCGAGCCCGCCGAACAGCGAGTTCTTGCCCTCCTCCTCGTCGAGGTGAAAGCGCTGCGGATCGAATTTGGCGGCGAATGTCTTGATGGCCTCGGCAGTGAACGTATAGCTGCCGATCTCGCGGCGCTGTCCGATCGCGATGTCGTCGAAGAACCGCATCAGACAGCTCCCTCGCGCCGCTTGATCAGGATCGGCGAGGTCATCTCGGCGAGCGCCTGCCCCGCCGCGTTGCGCACAGTGCATTTGAATTTGACGATGCCGAGCTCCGGCCGGCTCTTCGAGGTGCGCGCCTCCACGACGTCGACGTCGAGCATGAGATCGTCGCCGGGTCGAAGTGGCGACAGCCAGCGCACCTCGTCCACGCCGGGCGAGCCGAGCGACGCGGCGCTGGTGATGAAGCCGTCGGCCATCATCCGCATCATCAGCGAGCACAGGTGCCAGCCCGAGCCGGACAGGCCGCGCAGCATGCTCTTGGCCGCCGCCTCCTCGTCGAGGTGCATCGGCTGCGGATCGAACTCGGCGGCAAAGGCCAATATCTCGTCGCGGGTGACATGGCGCGGGCCGAACGTTCCGAACCGGCCGGGCGGGAAATCTTCGAAGGTCAGGGTCATCTTGGGATGGGTTGGCGGAAATGACAGATTGTGGCCGCACTTTGCGGCAATCTCAACCCGCCGGCCCGCATGGCTCGTGCTACATATGGGGTGTCGGCGTTGATCCTGAGTCGGATCTACCGACGGCCGAGGCCTGATTTGCCCCTGGGGAGAGCGATGTTTTCATTCAGCGACCTGTTTCAATGGGACCGCTTCATCACGCCGACGATCATCAAGACCTTCTACTGGCTGGTGATCGCGCTGATCTGCCTGTTCGGCCTCTCCGGCATCTTCTCTGGCCTGGCCGCGATGGCGATCAGCCCGTTCGGCGGCTTCCTGGTGCTACTGTCCTCGATTGCCAGCGTCGTGGTCGGCATCGTGTTCTCGCGCATCGTCGCGGAGCTGATCCTGATCGTCTTCCGCATCAACGAGCATCTCGGCGCGATCCGCGACCAGGGCGGCGGGATGCGGTGAGGTTGGTCTCGTAGGGTGGGTTAGGCGAAGCCGTAACCCACCTCTTCCGTTTCCGCGGACCGAGACAGTGGTGGGTTACACCGTCGTCCGTTAAGAAGCCGAATTGAGCGGGGCCGGACAGGCGCGCGTGCGCCAGAGCTGGATCAGGAACAGGCACAAGAGTTCTCTGATCCAGGCGAGGATGCGGCGGAAGTTGTGGCCGACGGCTGAGAGGATGACGTTGGCCGCATCGCCGGCGCGGCCTTTGAGGTAGCAGCGGCCGAGGTGGCCATCGGTCTTCAGGTGTCCGATGATGGGTTCGATGGCGGAACGGCGGCGCAGCTCGCGCTTGATGACACCGAAGACGCCGCGCTTCTGGCCAGAGATGAAGATTCGGCGG
>NZ_JACEGD010000019.1 GCF_016031635.1 Bradyrhizobium diversitatis | reverse complement strand
CCGCCGAATCTTCATCTCTGGCCAGAAGCGCGGCGTCTTCGGTGTCATCAAGCGCGAGCTGCGCCGCCGTTCCGCCATCGAACCCATCATCGGACACCTGAAGACCGATGGCCACCTCGGCCGCTGCTACCTCAAAGGCCGCGCCGGCGATGCGGCCAACGTCATCCTCTCAGCCGTCGGCCACAACTTCCGCCGCATCCTCGCCTGGATCAGAGAACTCTTGTGCCTGTTCCTGATCCAGCTCTGGCGCACGCGCGCCTGTCCGGCCCCGCTCAATTCGGCTTCTTAACGGACGACGTGATAATCTGATTGATGCTGGTTGGAGGACGTCGGCTGAGCGTGTCGCAAGATACCCCCAGACATGAGAAAGCGCCCGTGGGGGGCGGGCGCTTTCTGTAGTCGACTTGGGGTTGGGGTCGTCTACATATCCACGTGGCGACTTTGGGGGGCTGGTAAAGAGCCGCGTGAATTCCTGAAACTCTAGATCTCCTTATCGAACAAGGGATGCGTCCGAACTGGTGACAACGACCGGCTTGCCGGCCTTGATGACGCGGGCAGTCTGGGTCAAACCTTCATCCGAACCCGAACGCGCCGTAATGCCGAGGCCTGCCACCGCGATCCCCGCGACGAGGGCTACGACCACGATTTTCAAGTGGGTCGAGCGATCTGCGCTGTAGATCGAGTGGTTCATGGAAGGCTCCTGCCGCCATCTACCCGAAGTAGTCGCCAGCCAGTTCAGGCAGGTTCATGCTTCCGGTGCCCAACAACCTAGTATTGGCGGGATTCGTTCCCAAGGGGCGGTCACAAGAGCGTGATAGGACGTGAAAGGTCGCGATCGAAAATGATCCTGGATCGTTCAATTATATAATTATTTCAATGGTGTAATGTGCCGATTGGACGTCTCGTCAGCCTTTGGTCGACAAGGCGCCAGGAACTCAAAAACCATTTGCCTGTGGCTGAAAAACACACGGGTTCTTAAGGCAAATCAGATGCTTCCGACCGTTTTCAGCCTCGCCCTGGGGTGGATTTCTGCCTGCGACAGCACTGTCGTCTGGGCCCGGAACCGCTCCACCAGGGACCGGACGAACGGACGAATTGCCGCAGAGGTGACCAGCACCGGCGCTTCGCCCTCGCGGGCGGCGCGCTCGAACGCCTCGCGCACGGCGGTCATGAACTCCGACAATTTCGAGGGCTGCATCGCGAGGCTGCGCTCCTCGCCCTGGCCGATGATGGATTCGGCAAAAGCCTGCTCCCATTTCGCCGACAGCGCGATCAGCGGCAGATAGCCGGCGTACGAGGTGTTCTGCGCGCAGATCTGCCGCGCCAGGCGGGCGCGGACGTGCTCGACCATGGTGGCGGGGTTGCGCGAGAAGGCGAGCGAATCGGCGATGCCTTCGAGGATGGTCGAGAGGTCGCGGATCGAGATGCGTTCTGCGAGCAGCAGTTGCAGCACGCGCTGGATGCCGGAGACCGTGACCTGTCCGGGGACGATGTCCTTGACCAGCTCGCTCTGCTCCTTCGGCAGCTCCTTGAGAAGCTTCTGCACCTCGCCATAGGAGAGCAGGTCCGACATGTTGGCCTTGAGCAGCTCGGTGAGGTGGGTCGAGAGCACGGTCGCTGCGTCGACCACGGTGTAGCCCTTGAGAGAGGCTTCTTCCTTGAGGTTGGCGTCGACCCAGGTCGCGGGCAGGCCGAAGGTCGGCTCGGTGGTGTGGATGCCGGGCACCTGCACCTGGCCGCCGCCGGGATCCATGACCATGAACTGGTTGGGCCAGATCTTGCCGGTGCCGGCGTCGACCTCCTTGATCTTGATGATGTAGGTGTTGGCCTCGAGCTGGACGTTGTCGAGGATGCGCACCGCCGGCATCACGAAACCCATCTCGATGGCGAGCGAACGGCGCAGCGCCTTGATCTGCTCGGTGAGGCGATCGGTGCCGTCGGGACCGTTGACCAGCGGCAGGAGCGCATAGCCGAGCTCGATCTTGAGGTCGTCGATCTTGAGTGCGGCCGAGATCGGCTCTTCGGTCGCAGCGGCCCCCGGCGCGCCGGGCTGACCTGCCGCGGGCGCGGCCTTGGCGGCTTCGTCGGCCCTGGCGGTGGCGCGGTTGCGGTTGCGGGCGTTCCAGGCCAGCGCGCCGGCGCCGGCACCGAGCGCCAGGAACGGGAGGGTCGGAATGCCCGGCAGGGCCGCCAGCACCAGCATCACTGCCGAGGACATCGCCAGTGCCTGCGGATAGCCGGAGAACTGCTTCATCAGCGCCTTGTCGGCGGCGCCGGACACGCCGGCCTTGGAAACGAGCAGGCCGGCCGCCGTCGAGACGATCAGCGCCGGCACCTGGGTGACGAGACCGTCACCGACGGTCAGGAGCGTGTAGGTGCGGCCGGCGTCGGCGAAGGACATGCCTTGCTGCGCCACGCCGATGATCATGCCGCCGACCACGTTGATGAAGACGACCAGGAGGCCGGCGATGGCGTCGCCCCGGACGAATTTGGAGGCACCGTCCATCGCGCCGAAGAAGCCGCTCTCGTCCTCCAGCTCCTTGCGCCGCTCCTTGGCGACCTTCTCGTCGATCAGGCCGGCGGAGAGGTCGGCGTCGATCGCCATCTGCTTGCCGGGCATGGCGTCGAGATGGAAGCGCGCCGCGACTTCGGCGATACGGCCCGAACCTTTGGTGATGACGACGAAGTTGACGATGATCAGGATGGCGAAGACGATGATGCCGATGACGAAATTGCCGCCCATCACGAAGTTGCCGAAGGCTTCGATGACGTGACCGGCGGCGGCCGTGCCCTCGTGCCCGTGCGACAGGATCAGGCGGGTCGAGGCCATGTTGAGCGACAGGCGCAGCATGGTCGAGATCAAGAGGACGGTCGGGAAGGCCGAGAATTCGAGCGGTGCCTGGATGAACAGCGACGTCATCAGGATCAGGATCGAGAGCGTGATCGAGATCGCCAGGAACAGGTCCAGCACGATCGCGGGCAGGGGAAGGATCAGCACCACCAGGATGGTGAGGACGCCGAGCGCCAGCGCGATGTCGCCGCGCTTGAGGATGTTGACGATCTCGTTGAGGGAGGGGATGCCGGGCTTCGCGCTGCCTACGCCCTGTCCCGCCGTGACGTCGACCATGGTAGCTGCCTCCCCGCGCGACTGCCGTCCGCGCGCCCCAAACGTCTGCGCGGCGGCCGACGGGCCGCCGTTCCGAAAGTGAGGCACCGCACTGGCGTCCACGGGAGCTCCCGTTCTACGCGGCTGACGACACTCGACTTCACCCGGCAATTCTTGCCGGGTGTATGGTTAGCAAAGGGTTAACGGAGGGTGGGAAGAGAACGGGGCGGAGATTGCGGAGAATTCGTCATGCCCGGGCTTGTCCCGGGCATCCACGTTCTCCGTGCCGCGCGGAAAGGCGTGGATGGCCGGGCCAAGCCCGGCCATGACGGAGCTACTGGCGACTCAAGGGTGCCAGGGAAATCGCCCCTACTTCGCCTTGTCCATCTTCGTCACCGTGTACCCCGACGCCGCCTCCTCGGCCTCGAAGGTCACCTTGTCGCCGACCTTCACCTGCTTGAGCATGGCGGGGTCCTTGACGCGGTAGACCATGGTCATGGGGTCCTCCATGCCGAGGCTCTTCGCGGGTCCGTGCTTGAGCGTGATCTTGCCGGCGCCCTCGTCGATCTTCTTGACCTCGCCGCTGATCGCGGCGCCCTCGGCGGCGAGGGTTGCAGTCGCAAGGCCGACAGCAAGCGCGAGCGCAGCAGTGATACGGATGACGCGGTTCATGGCAGTCTCCTTCGTTACTTCACGGTGACGTGGCCGACCATGCCGTAGTCGCGGTGGTCGGGAATCAGGCAGGAAAATTCGAATGTGCCGGCCTTGCTGAATTTCCAGAGTATCTCGGCCGTCTTGTTCGGCGCGAGCCGGACACCGTTGGGATCGTCGTGCTCCATGTGCGGGTGCTTCTTCATTTCCACCGCATGCGCGAGATTTTCCTTCGGTGTGGCCAGCAGGAATTCGTGGTCCTCCTTGCCGACATTGCGCAGCACGAAGCGGATCTGCTCGCCGCGCTTGACCTCGATCTTCGCAGGTGTGTAGTCCATCTCGTTCATCAGGACCTCGATCGTGCGTGCGGGCTTGTTGGGATCGCCGGGTTCGCCGGCGGAAAAATTTCCGTGCCCGTGCTTGTCGTGAGCAAAGGCCGGCGCGGTCGAAAGCGCAGCCAGCGCGAGGCCGAGCCTGATCGTGGTCTTCATCGTGGTCTCCAGTTGGTGGTTCATCGAAACGCTCACATCTTGTGCTTCATCGGCGGGCTGCCGGATTTTTGCCGCGCCGGCTCCGAGGCGGGTGCGGCCACTTCGTAGGCGACGGTGCCTTGCGGGAACTTGTACGGCCCGGGATCGCGGTAATCGTCGCGCGCGAGGTCTTCGCGGATCTTCATCACCGTGAACATGCCGCCCATCTCGATCGGCCCGAACTGGCCGGTGCCGGTCATCATCGGCAGCGTGTTATCGGGCGCGGGCATCTCCATGTTGCCCATCGCCATGCCGGTCGAGCCCATGGCCATGCCGTCGGGCGCGAGCTTGCCGACGGCCTTGGCGAGATCCTTGCGCGACACGCCGATCAGGTTACGCACGTCGTGTCCCATCGCGTTCATGGTGTGATGCGACTTGTGGCAGTGGAACGCCCAGTCGCCGGGATTGTCGGCGAGCACGTCGAACACGCGCACCGCGCCCACCGGCACGTCGGTGGTCGTCTCCGGGAGCTGTGCGCTCTCCGGGATCCAGCCGCCGTCGGTGCAGGTCACCGCAAAGCTGTGGCCGTGCAGGTGAATCGGATGGTTGGTCATGCTGAGATTGCCGATGCGCACGCGCGCCTTGTCGCCGAGCCTGACCGGGAGCGGATCGATGCCGGGAAAGACCCGCGCATTCCAGGTCCACATGTTGAAGTCGGTCATCTCGTTGACATGCGGCAGATAGGTGCCGGGGTCGACGCGATAGGTGCTCATCACGAAGACGAAGTCGCGGTCGACGGGCCGGAAGCTCTGGTCGCGCGGATGCACGACGACCATGCCCATCATGCCCATCGCCATCTGCACCATCTCGTCGGAATGCGGGTGGTACATGAAGGTCCCGCTCTTCTTCATCTCGAATTCGTAGACGAAGGTCTTGCCCGGCTGGATGTGCGGCTGGGTCAGCCCACCGACGCCGTCCATCCCGCTCGGAATGATCATGCCGTGCCAGTGCACGGTGGTGTATTCGGGCAGTCTGTTGGTGACGAAGATGCGAAGCTTGTCGCCCTCGACGGCTTCGATGGTCGGGCCCGGCGATTGCCCGTTGTAGCCCCACAAATTCACCTTCATGCCCTCGGCGAATTCACGCACCACGGGTTCGGCGACGAGATGGAATTCCTTCCAGTCGCCGTTCATGCGGAACGGCAGCGACCAGCCGTTCAGCGTGACCACGGGGCGATAATCCGGTCCGCTGATCGGATGCAGCGGCGGCTGCATCACCACCTTGTCCATGGTGGGTGCTTCCGGAATCGAAGCGGCCTGGACGCGGCCGCTGATGGCCGACGCGCCGGCAAGCGCGGCGCTGCCTAAGAATCCCCGGCGGGAAAACATGCTGGCCTCCATCTCAGTGGCCGCCGCCGGCAGGCGCTGCCGCGGCGATAGTGGTTGGATTGTCGCCGCCGGCCGCCGGCACGCCGCCGCCGTTGATGGCAGTCTGCAAATCGGCCTGGGCGAGAAAGAATCGCTGCCTGGCGTCGATCGCGCCGCGCAGCGACGCCAAACGCTGTCGCGCCTCGGTGAGCAGCGCGAAAATGTCGACCTGCATGCTGGAGAAGCGCAGCTGCATCTCCTCGGTGATGATCTTCCGCAAGGGGATGATCTCGCGCTGGTAATGGCCGGCGATGTCGTAGGTGGAGCGATAGACGCGATAGGCGTCGCGCGCCTCGGAGCGCACATTCACGGCGCGCTCGGTCAGGCGGTTGAAGGCGAGATTGTAGGTCTCGGCGGCCTGGCGCACGCGCACCTCGCCGCCGTCGAAGATCGGAATCTGGAACTGCAGGTCGAAGCCGCGCTCGCGGAACGGCGGCCCTTCCGGATCCTGGGTGCGGCGGGAGATGCCGGCGAGATCGAGCAGCGTCACGAAGCGCGTCGCCTCGGTAAGGTTCAGGGCCTTCGCCAGCGCGGCCAACTCCAGCCGCGCGATCTGCAGGTCGATACGGTGCGCCACTGCGTCGGCCTCGATCGAGGGCAAGGCCTGCGGCCGCCGCGGCAGCGGCGGCAGTCGATCAGGCAGGCGGAAGTCGAGACCGTCGTCCCACAGCCCCATCTGGCGCGCCAGCTTTTCGCGCGCGCTTCCCGCCGCCTGTCGCGCGCTGGCAAGGTCGGCGGTGGTCTCGGCATAGAACACCTGCTCGCGGGCCTGGTCGAGCTTGTTGAGCGAGCCGGTCTCGCCGAGCTTGAGCGCGAGCTGCGCGGTCGATTCCGCCGTTGCCTTCGCGTCGGTCAACAGCTCCACCATCTCGTTGGCGGCAACCGCGCGGACATAGGCTCGGCGCACGTCCGAGGCGTGCCGCAGCGTCGCCAGCGCGGCGCGCAGCTGCGCTCCGCGGAAGCGTTCCCGTGCGATCTCGGACCGGAACGGCAGGGTAGCGAGCGCGAGGATGTCGCCGACCACCTGGCGCTCGATCTCGCTGGCGCCGTTGCCTGATATCCGCGAGATCGCGAACACGGGATTGGGCGGCAGGCTCTGCTCGACCAGATCGGTCTCCGCCAGCGCCAGCTCGTTGTAGGCGGCCTGCAGTCCCTTGTTGTTGAGCAACGCGATCTGCACGGCGGCGTCGACGCTGAGCGTGCGCGAGAGCAGCTGGCGGACGCGGGCGTCGACCGCGGCGGCGCCCTCGGCCGAGCGCACGAAGGCGACGTCCTTGTTGATGGTCCGGCTCGTCACATCCGAGACGTCAGTCATGCCGCCGTCGGGCGAGAACGCGGCGCAGCCGGAAAGACCGAGCGCGGCGAGCACGAGCAGGCCCCGCGCAAGATGGCGTGTCATGGCGCGCTCCTACCGCTCTTGCTTCGGCTGCGGCGTCACCGCGTCGTTGCGGCCACGCCATGGCGCCGGCGTCGCAGGGCGCAGGCTGGTATAGGGCGCAATGGTCGAGCGATAGCCGATTGGGGCGACCTTCGCCGCCGGATCGGCAGGATCCGCGCTGGCCATGTGCGTCGTTGCCGGCATGCAGCCGGACAGTGCCGGCGCGGCAAAGGCCAGCAGCAGCCAAATGAAATGAGAGTGTCGATCACCCACCGCAGATGCGGCAGATTTCGCCCCGGAAAGCGCAACCATGTCTTAATTCCCGATCTGAAAGACCACAGGTCCGCGCGCGCAAAAGCGCGCCTCGAAACCGAAATCGTCGTGTCAGATCAGGCGATGGGAGGGCGGTAGTGCTGGGGCGGCGCGGCGCTGTGCAAGCTGGACACGATCTCGGGCGCACAGGTCGACATCGGACGGACCGGCGTGGCGACGCTGGGCAGATCGGCCGGCAGCGCGCTGACGCACATCATCGCACAGCACGGGCCCACTGTTCCCTTGCCGTCGTGATGATTCGGAGCAGGTGCGTCCTTCGCGGCGGTCTGGGAGGGTGTTCCCGCATGCTCGTGCGGAACATCGCCATGGCTCGCAGCCATATGGTGATGCGTCGGAGCGAGGTCAGCGAGACCCTCGTCGCCAATGCAGGGCGCAGCGCTGCCCCAGGCAAGGCTTGCCGCCGGTGCGAGCACGCAGAACAGATAGGCGAGGGCGATGATCCGCCCCACCCTGATCCGCATCGATCGCGTCAATCGCAGCAACATTCCGCCGGCACGCTCTCCGCGCGGCAAAGGTGCACACGCGGATTGCAAACTAGTAGCAAATTGCGCGGTCGCCAAGCTCCTTCTTACCGCAGTGCACCGCGCATGCCCAATATCGCGCCACAATGCTTGACCCTGTGGCGAGCCGCGGGCCATGGTCCGGCCCGTGCACGCGCCAAATCATCCAGGACAGACGCCTCAATCATTCAGCCCTGATTCTCGTCAGGCCTGGATGCGGCTGATCATTGCGCTTCTGATCGGCTCGGTCGGCGCCGTCGGCATGTGGGCGGTCGTGGTCGTGATTCCCGTGGTGCAGGCCGAATTCGGCGCCACGCGCGGCGCGGTGTCGCTGGCTTTCACCCTCATGATGTTCGGCTTCGGGCTTGGCGGCGTGATCGCCGGCAAGATCACCGACCGGTTCGGCATCGTACCGGCCATGGCGATCAGCATCGCCTTTCTCGGCGTCGCCAACGTGCTCGCGGGTCTGTCGAGTCACCTCTGGCAGTTCGTGGCGGCCTACTTCCTCATCGGGCTCGGCACCGCGGCGACCTTCGCCCCGTTGATGGCGGAGGCCTCGCACTGGTTCGAGCGCTATCGCGGGCTGGCGGTGACGATCGTCGCCAGCGGCAATTATGTCGCGGGCACGATGTGGCCGCCGATCGTGAGCTGGGGCACGCAGGAGATCGGCTGGCGCTACACCCATATCGGCATCGGCATGGTCTGCGCCTGCACGATGACGCTTCTGGTCCTCGTCCTGCGCGCACAGATGGGCAACGACAAGGTTCGCGATCACGCCAATGCGCCGCCGCCGCGGGTCGACCTCAAGCTCTCGACCAACACGCTGACGGTGCTGCTCTCGATCGCGGCCATCGCCTGCTGCGTGGCGATGGCCATGCCGCAAGTGCATATCGTCGCCTATTGCGGCGATCTCGGCTATGGCGTGGCGCGCGGCGCCGAGATGCTGTCCTTGATGATGGCATGCGGCATCGTCAGCCGGATCGGCTCCGGCTATCTCGCCGACAAGATCGGCGGCATCCGCACGCTGCTGGTCGGATCGCTGGCGCAGGGTTTTGCGCTGGTGTTCTATCTGTTCTTCGACAGCCTGACCTCGCTGTATCTGATCTCCGCGATGTTCGGCCTGTTCCAGGGCGGCATCGTGCCGAGCTATGCCATCATCGTGCGCGAGGCGATGCCGGCGAGCGAGGCAGCGACCCGCGTCGGCATCGTGATCTTTGCGTCCGTTTTCGGCATGTCCTTCGGCGGCTGGGTGTCCGGCATCATCTTCGATGCCACCGGCTCGTATGCCGCGGCATTCGCCAACGGCGTCGCCTGGAATGCGCTGAACGTCGGCATCGTCGTGCTGCTCCTGATCCGCTCGCGGATGAGCTCGGTCAAGACCGGGCCGGGCTTTGCGACTTGAGCGGATCGTCCCGCCTTCAGCAGCGAGCAGCCGGTGATATCCGCTGAAGGCAATCCTGGCACATCTGCGCCGCCGTGCGTGTACTCAGAAATCACGCGCTTCGCTGGGTGCTCCAGCTCACCGTCAACGGCGGCGAACTTCCGTTGAAGCTCGCCGACGGGGCCAAAAGCAGACATCCAATGTGAGGGCTTATTCTGCTTCCGGCTTCACGCGCCGCCAGAAGGCGTCAAAGGCAATGCTGTCGAAGAATGCGTGGGCGCGCGCGATGCGGCCGTCCTTCATCTCCAGGAACCAGGCATATGTGTTGGCGTAGGTCTGGCCGTCGCGCGTCTCGCCTTTGGCATCGAAGAACGCGATCACGGTGTTTCCTTGAGCGTAGAGATGCCGCATGGTCGGCACCAAACGGGTCTTCATCCGCGCATTGAATGGTCGAATGACCTCCCCCAAGAAGGCCTCGCGGCTTGGGTAGGTTTTCGCCGCGAGGGAATTGCCGGTGATGGTCCAGACCACGTCGTCGGCGAGAAGATCGTAGGGCCCTCCGGTGCCCTCGCGCCAGGCATCAAAGCTGCGCGCGATAAGAGCCCGATTGTCCTCCTCTGACGACGTTGCTCGCGCTGGCAGAACTGCGCTCGCAAAGACGAGGCTGGCGGCCAGCAATGGCATCCCGGCATATGTCATAGTGCAACTCCTTTTCACGCCTTGGATTGTGCGGCTGCGGCCGCGGCTTGTGCGACAAGGGCATCTTGTGCAACGGCGCCACCGGACACCCCGATCGCGCCGAGCAGGGCACCGGTGCCGTCGCGAATGGGTACGCCGCCGGCGAAGATCACCAACGTGCCATTCGTGAGCTCCAGTCCCGGCGAACTGCCGCCGGGCTTGCAGAATTCACCCACGGCCTCGCTGTTCATACCGAACAACGCTGCCGTCCTGGCCTTGCCGAGCGCAATGTCGATCGAGCCCAGCAGGGCCCCATCCATGCGGACGAACGACTTGATGTGCGCAGCCGCGTCAAGCACTGCAATGTTCATCGGAACGCCGATTTCGCGCGCGGCGGCGCGACCGGCCGCCATTGCACGCTCAACGATTTGTTCAGTGAGGCTCATGGGTGATCCGTCCGGCACGATCAAATCTTGTTTTCCCATGCGGCCAGCTGATGCGCCTTGAGCATGTCCTCAACTGCCTTGGGCACGACATTGCGGAACTTCCCTTCATCCGCGGGCACGATCTCGATCATGCGCTCGATCATCTCAGTCGGGTCCATCCTGCCCTGGGGGGTGGCGAAGAAGTCGTCGAAGCCCCTGCGCAGGTCGGCGCGCTTGGTGAAATGCCGCCTGTCGTCGAGCCAGCGGAACGGATTGTCCGCCATGGTCTCGTTATAACCGGTGTAGTAGGCGCCGGGGTTGATCGTCTGCACCTTGATCCCATGGCTCGAGAGCTCCTGCTGCAAAGCTTCCGCGATCGACTCGAGTGCGTGCTTGGTCGAGACATACGTGCCCCAATTCGCGGGGGTGAATAGCCCGCCCATCGAGGAGGTGAAGACCACTTTGCCTTTGTGTCCCTGCTCAACCCAGCGGCGCACAACGCCTTGCGTCAGCTGGAGCGGCAAGAAAACGTTGACTTCAAAGTTCTTACGGACGAGATCGATCGGAATTTCCCACACCGGCCCAGCCTCACCCATGCCGGCATTGTTCCAAAGCACGTCGATGTCGAAGGTGAGCGCCTGCGCAATATCGTAGGGGTCCGTCAGATCAAGGCGTTCGACTCTGAGATTCTTCTCGATACCCAACGCTTTGGCTTCCTCCCGTAGCGGCGTGACCTGCGACGACACTTGGGTGGTCGCGATGACGCTATGGCCTTTCTTCGCCATGCCGACCGACGCGGCCTTGCCAAATCCCGAGCCGGCCCCTGTGACCAGAATGCGTTTGCTCATGACTGTCTCTCTGCGTGCAATGTCCGTGAGACAGGCATAGCGCTCGCTCCGCTGCGGAACCGTCGCGCGGTTGCGGAAGCTGTCGCAGAATTGCGGTGTTTGGCGCGTCGCAATATCGCAGGTGGCTACGGAGAGCCCCGAGCACTCATCAACCTTTGCGGTGCGCGGCTACAAGGATCGGCGGAAGCTTCGCGGCGTCGTCCCGACGATTCTGCGGAAGGTCGCGGCGAAAGCCGAGGGTGTCGCATATCCGACTTCCAGGGCGATTTCACTGATCGACAGATTTGGATCATTCAGCAGCCGTTGGGCAAGCATCATGCGTTGCCGGGTCAGCCAGACATGCGGCGTCAATCCGGTCGAGAGACGGAACGCCGTGCAGAAATGGTAGCGGCTGAGGCCGACTTGCGACGCCAGTTCATCGAGCCCGATCGACTTGTCGAGATGAGCCAGCATGTAATCGGTCACACGCCTGAGCTGCCAGCGCGCGAGCCCACCGCGAGGATTGGCGAGGCTCTGCGGCAGCTGTACTATGCTGTGCGAGCGCAACAACTGGATACACAGCAGGTCGACTGCGCGATCGACCAGCAACTGTGCCGCAGGATCAGTAATCACGTCGGGGTTGCTGAGGATCACGAGAATCTGCGAGGTCACGGCGTCTTCGCTGCCGACGCGTGCCATCAGCTCTACATTGCCTCGTCCGCCGACGAGCGTTCGGCAATGCTCCAGTCGTTCGTTGGTGAGGTAGACATGGGACACGTGGAGCGGTCCCTCAACTTCCCAATCTCCATCATGCCGGTCGGGAATCACTGTGATGGAATTCGGCCGCAGCGGAGCAGAGAGCCGCCGTCGCTCGATCGTCCATGCACTGTGCCGAGGCTCGCCATAGTAGGTGCCGACAAGATGTCCGGGCATGCCTGGGGCATAGCCATAACGCGTGCCGCGAACAAAACGACGAGTGAGTTGAGTGCCGCACTTCAAGTGGATGGGTGCCAACGGAGGCGGCGCCTCCGATAGAATCCGGGTCATGGACTGGAAGGGATTTCGTTCTCGTGTGTATACCGGATCAGACATCGCATCAGTTACGCAATGATAGCCGCACCCGCGACAGGCGCTTCATCAACATAATATTCCACGACATTTTCGGGAATGGAAGCTGCGATCCAAAAATGTCACAAAGTCTGAATGATTGCACAAGTAGTGCGCACCCACAGACATCGCGATATCGAGCCAACTTCGGGGCAAAAGTTGCGTGAACTGGGTCTCCTTGGGTCATAAGCAGCAATGTGCCGCTGATCGGCAGATCTCAGCTCGGCACTCAGGCGCCGACATTTCATTTGTGACTGCACGGCCTACCGCTTCCGCTTCGTCGCCGGCTTCGTCGTCTTCGACGAGCTCGCCTTGGCCTTGCCGGGCGGCTGCACTCGCAGGCCGTCGACGAACACGTCGAGCAGGCGGAGCGCCGTCGCCTGCCAGCCGGGCTGGTCGTGCACGTAGCACATGCCGAAGAAGGCGCGCAGCAGGTCCTCCGGGCTGATGTCGGCGCGCATCTCGCCGGCTGCGACCGCCCGGTCGAGCAGCGAGCCGATCGCCTTGGTCAGACGCTCGAAGGAGAAGGCATGCAGCTCCGACCCGCTCTGCACCGCGAGCGCCAGCGCGGCCATCATCCCCTTCTTGGTCGCAACAAACTCGACCCCTGAGCGCAACCAGCGACGCAGCGCCTCGACCGGATCCTTGGCATTCTTCAACTGCTCGGCCAGTTCGCTGAGCTGCTCGACCTCGCGGCGGTACACCGCCTCGAACAATGCCTCGCGCGTCGGAAAATGGCGATACAGCGTGCCGATGCCGACGCCGGCGCGCTTTGCGACGGCCTCCAGGCTCGCCTCGGGCCCGCCGGCGTTGAACACGGCCTTCGCGGCCTCGAGCACGCGTTCGCGATTGCGCACGGCATCGGCGCGAGGCTTGCGGGTGTGATCGGCGTGGTCGTCCATGGCGGCAATGTAGATCACGAATTGGTTAGATTGAACCCTCGTCGAACCCAAAGAGGCCGCATTGCGTTGGTGGCGCAAGGGCTTTTGACGAATTCCAAATATTTGCGGGCGGCCCTTGTTAAACGGAGGAAGCCTCCGTATCTTCGGTCGAGCGTCGGCCCGCATCGTGTTCGGGCGGCGCGGTATCGACGGCGGCCACGGCGGTGGCGCGCTGCGCGATGACTCATGTCCATATCTGATCGGAGCCTTGTATGAACCACTCCATCAGCCTCACCGTGAACGGTGCGCGGCGCGATTTCGTCCTCGACGATCCACGCGTCACGCTGCTCGATCTCCTGCGTGAGCGCCTCCATCTGACCGGAACCAAGAAGGGATGCGACCGCGGCCAGTGCGGCGCCTGCACTATCCTCGTCGACGGCAAGCGCATCAATTCCTGCCTCGCGCTCGCCATCAGCCACGACGGCGCCGACATCCTCACCATCGAAGGCGTCGCGCGCGGCGACCAGCTTCATCCCGTGCAGGCCGCCTTCATCGCCCATGACGGTTTTCAATGCGGCTTCTGCACGCCAGGCCAGATCATGAGCGCCATCGGCATGATGAGCGAGGCGCAGGCCGGCAACGATCCCGAACGCATCCGCGAATGTATGAGCGGCAATCTCTGCCGCTGTGGCGCCTATGCCGGCATCGTCGATGCGGTGCTGGAGGCGCAAGGACATATGGACGAATCCAATCAGAGGCGCTCTGCATGAAGCCGTTCGATTACGTCAGGCCCGCCACGGTCGCAGAGGCCGTTGCCGCCGCCGCTCTGCCGGGCGCTGTTTTTCTTGCTGCCGGCACCAACCTGCTCGATCTGATGAAGGGCGGCGTCAGCCGTCCGGATCGGCTGGTCGACGTCACGCATCTCGATGGGCTCGATCAGATCGAGCGTCTCGCCGACGGCAGTGTGCGTATCGGCGCACTCGTCAGCAACGCCGATCTCGCGCACGATGCGGACTTCGCAAGGTCCTATCCCGCGGTCGCCGAGGCCCTGCTCTCCGGCGCGTCGGCTCAGTTGCGCAACGCCGCAACCGTCGGCGGCAATCTGCTGCAGCGGACACGCTGCGCGTATTTCTACGACACCGCCAGCCGCTGCAACAAGCGCGAGGCCGGCAGCGGCTGCGACGCACGCGACGGCGAGAACCGCAGCCATGCCGTGCTCGGCTGGAGCGAGAGCTGCATCGCCACGCATCCGTCCGACTTCGGCGTGCCGCTGGTCGCGCTCGACGCCGTCGTCGAGATCGAGGGCAGGGGCGGCCGGCGCGAGATCGCGCTGGATCAACTGCATCGCCTGCCCGGCGATACGCCCGAGCGCGACTCCGCGCTCGAGCCCGGAGACCTCATCGTCGCCGTGCGTCTGCCGCCCGCCGCGCGCGGCTTTGCCGCGCATGCGCGCTACCTCAAGGTCCGCGAGCGCACGTCCTATGCTTTCGCCGTGGTATCGGCCGCAGCTGCGCTGCGGATCGAGAACGGCAAGATCGCGGAGGCGCGGCTTGCGCTCGGCGGCGTCGCCGCAAAGCCCTGGCGCGCCCGGGGCGCGGAGGACGTGCTCAGGAACGTTGCGCCCACGGCCGACGCGTTCCAGGAGGCGGCCTGGCGGGCGCTCGCCGACGCAAAACCGTCCGGCGACAATGCCTTCAAGATCGAGCTCGCGCGCCGCATCGTCGTGCGCGCGCTGCTACTCGCCGCCGCCGGCACGCCTGCGCGTATCCCCGCGCTGCCGGCCTCTCCCTTTGCCGCGACCTCCGGAGCCATCCATGCCTGAGCTCAACCTGACCAGCGCGCCCGCCCATCTCAGGCACGGCTCGAACATCGGCCAGCCGCTGACCCGTCGTGACGGCGTCCTCAAGGTTACGGGGCGAGCGACCTATGCCGCCGACAATCATCCGCCCGGGATGCTGTTCGCGGTGATCGCCGTGTCCAGCATCGCGCGCGGCCGCGTGACTTCGCTCGATGTCGCCGCCGCGAAGCGCCATCCTGGCGTCGTCGACGTCATGACGCCGGACCACAAGCCGGAGCTCGCGATCGATCCGGAGATCAAGACCAATCCGTTCGTGTTCCGGATGGAAGCGTTGCACAGCAACGAAGTCCGTTACGCCAACCAGCCCATCGCGGTCGTGATCGCGGAAACGCTGGAGGCCGCAACGGAAGGCGCGGCGCTGCTGGCGCCGCGCTACGAGACGCTGCCTCCGCTGGTCGGGCTCGATGCCGGCGAGAGCTTCGTGCCGCCCGTTGTCGGCGTCGGCAATCCCACCGAAAATCACCGCGGCGATGTCGAGGCGGGCCTTGCCTCGGCCGAGAAGCGAATCGAGGCGACCTACGAGACGCCGCCGCAATATCACAACGCGATGGAGCCGCATGCGATCGTGGTTCAGTGGGATGGCGACAGGCTATCCGTGGACATGCCGACCCAAGGACTGATGCTGTCGCTGGCGCGCATTGCCGAACTGTTCGGCATCGCGCACGACAAGATCCAGATTCGCAGTCCCTTCCTCGGCGGCGGCTTCGGCTCCAAGGGGCTGATGGGCGGTCCGCCCGTCCTCGGCATCATGGCAGCCAAGCTGGTCGGCAGGCCGATCAAGCTGGTGCTGCGCCGTGAGCAGATGTACGGCCCGGTCGGCCATCGCGCGCCGACGCGTCAGCGACTGCGCATCGGCGCCGATGGCGAGGGGCGTCTGACCGCGCTCGATCACCATGCGCGGACCGTGTCGAGCACGTTCGACGATTTCTACGAGCCGGCCGCCGATGCCTCGCACACGCTCTACGCGGCGCCGGCGATCCGCACCTCGCATGATGCCGTGCGCGTCAACACCGGCACACCGCTGTTCATGCGTGCGCCGGGCGAGGCGACCGGCTCGATTGCGCTGGAGAGCGCGATCGACGAGATGGCCTGGGCCTGCGGCATGGATCCGCTGGCCTTCCGCCTGAAGAACTACGCCGAGATCGAGCCGATCACCGGCAAGCCGTTCTCTTCAAAAGCCCTGCGCGCCTGCTACGAGCAGGGCGCGGCGCGCTTCGGATGGGCGAAACGTTCGCTCCGGCCGCGGCAGATGCGCGACGATGCCGGCCTGCTGGTCGGCTGGGGCATGGGCACGGCGACCTTCCCGGCGCTGATGTTCCAGGCCGAAGCCCGCGCGGCGATCCGCCGCGACGGCTCCGGCGTGATGGAGATCGGCGCGCACGACATGGGGCAGGGCGCCTGGACGGCGCTCGCCCAGATCGCGGCCGACGGTCTCGGCCTCGATGTCGACCGCGTGGAGTTCAAGGCGGGGACATCCGACCTGCCGGATGCCGGCATCGCCGGTGGCTCGGCGCACACGGCCACCGCCGGTGCCGCGATCCACAGTGCCGGAGCGGCCGTGATTGCCAGGCTTGCCGATCTCGCCACCAATGACGAACGCTCGCCGCTGTTCGGCGCCGGCAATGCCGGCGTGATCGCGCGCGATGGCAGGCTGATCCGGCGTGACGACGAGAGCCGCGGCGAGAGCTATTCCGAGATCCTCGCGCGCGCCGGCGTCGCCGAGGTCGAGGCGCGCGGCACCGGCGCGCCGAACCCTGCCGCGATGGAGGAATATGCGATGCACGCCCACGGCGCGGTGTTCGCGGAAGTGAAAGTCGATCCCGATCTCGGCCAGGTCCGCGTCACCCGCATGGTCGGCGCCTTCGCGGCCGGGCGCATCGTCAATCCGCGCATGGTGCAGAGCCAGCTGTTCGGCGGCATGATCTGGGGCATGTCGTTCGCGCTGCACGAGGAGGCCATCACCGACCGGCGCAGCGGACGGATCATGAACGCCAATCTCGGCGAGTACCACATCCCGGTGAATGCCGACGTGCCGCCACTGGACGTCATCACGGTCGAGGAGCACGATCCGCATGTGAACGCGCTCGGCATCAAGGGCGTCGGCGAGATCGGCATCACCGGCAGCGCCGGCGCGGTCGCCAACGCGGTCTGGCACGCGACCGGCGTGCGCGTCCGCCGCTTTCCGATCCGCATCGAGGAGTTGCTGACGCAGCTTTGAGGCAAAAAAGGACGGGGCGAGATCTTCTCGCTCCGTCGCATCTCGTCAATGCAGCTTCTTGCGGAGCGCCTTCAGCGCCTCGCGCTGCATCTCGATGTATTCGGCGATGACCTTGCGCAGCTCGCGCGAATGGAGCTTGTCGGCGTCGCGCTGGACTTCGTCGAGCGCAGCTTCTGCATTGGCGAGCGTGATCTTCATCTGCGAGCCCTGTTACGAAGCCGCCCCGGCGTGCCTGGGACTCCGGGCGATAACCTCAGCACCTTTTGCGCCAGGCTGCTCGGCTATGGTTCGCAATATATAGCGGTGCGGCCCGGGGAAATTGAGATGGCTCAAGCTCCGTAAGAAACCGGTGACTCCGTAAGAGTCCGGATACCTTATCGCGCCTTCAAAACGTCGGCGGCGTGCAGGCCGAGATTACTTCGCAGGGCTTGCCGCCGACGCAGCGGAAGCGATGCGGCCGGCGGCTCTCGAAATAATAGGCATCGCCGGGGTTGAGGATGCGGCGCTCGTCCTCGACGGTGACCTCGAGCTTGCCCGAGATCACGATGCCGCCTTCCTCGCCGTCATGGACGAGATGCACACGGCCGGTATCGCTGCCGGGTTCGTAGCGCTCCTTCAGGATCTGCAGGCTGCGGCCGAACAGATTGTCGCCGACCTGCCGATAGGAGATCGGCGTCTTGCCGACTTCAGTGAGTTCCTCGGCACGGTAGAAGATCTTGCGCCTC
The DNA here is from genome assembly GCF_016031635.1 of Bradyrhizobium diversitatis. GTDB lineage: Bacteria > Pseudomonadota > Alphaproteobacteria > Rhizobiales > Xanthobacteraceae > Bradyrhizobium > Bradyrhizobium diversitatis. The sequence continues at coordinate 260,581 of NZ_JACEGD010000019.1, read as the reverse complement.
GACTCCGGCTCCAGCGCGAAGAACTCGGCGAGCCCCATCGGGATGCCGTCGAGGATGCGCTTGAGCGCCCCGACCGAAGGGTTCATTTGATTGGATTCGATCAGCGAGATCGTCGAATTGGTGACGCCGGCGCGCTTGGCGAGTTCGCGCTGCGACAGCTTGTGGCGCGCCCGGATGAATCGCAGCCGTCCACCGATGTCGACGCTCATGCCCCTGGCCCCTGTTGCAGGTGTTGCGGATCGCGCAAATATGGACCGAAGGGCCAAGTCGAATCAATGGCTTGCAGGTCACCAGAAAAGGACTTGTTGCGGTTCCGAAACCGTGTCTCAGCTATTGGGTCAGCAAAGGAGCGCGGCCGTGACCCTTCATCAGATTCCGAACACCATCAAGACCGACTCGTACTGGATGCCGTTCACGGCCAACCGGCAGTTCAAGAAGTCGCCGCGTCTGTTCTCCTCGGCCGAGGGCATGTACTACACAAGCGTCGACGGCCGCCAGGTGATCGACGGCTCTGCCGGCCTCTGGTGTGTCAATGCCGGCCACGGCCGCAAGCAGATCGCCGCCGCCGTCGAGCGCCAGCTGATGACGCTGGACTTCGCGCCGTCGTTCCAGATGGGCCATCCGCTGGCGTTCGACTTCGCCGAGCGGCTCGCCGAGGTCGCGCCTGATGGCCTCGACCGCGTCTTCTTCACCAACTCCGGCTCCGAGTCGGTCGACACCGCGCTGAAGATCGCGCTCGCCTATCACCGCGCCAACGGCCAGGCGAGCCGCACCCGCCTGATCGGCCGCGAGCGCGGCTATCACGGCGTCGGCTTCGGCGGCACCTCGGTCGGCGGCATGGTTGCCAACCGCCGTGCCTTCACCACCCTCCTGCCGGGCGTCGACCACATCCGCCACACCCATGATCTCACCCGCAACGCCTTCGCCAAGGACCTGCCCGAGCATGGCGCCGAGCTCGCCGACGATCTCGAGCGTCTGGTCGCCCTGCACGGCGCGGAGACGATCGCCGCCGTCATCGTCGAGCCGGTGCCGGGCTCGACCGCGGTGCTGCCGCCGCCCAAGAACTATCTGCAGCGCCTGCGCGCGATCTGCGACAAGCACGGCATCCTGCTGATCTTCGACGAGGTCATCACCGGCTTCGGCCGCCTCGGCACGCCGTTCGCGGCCAACTTCTTCGGCGTCACGCCGGACCTGATGACGACCGCCAAGGGTATCACCAACGGCACCGTGCCCTGCGGCGCGGTGTTCGCCAGCCGCACGATCTACGACGGCATGATGAACGGCCCGGAGAACCAGATCGAGCTGTTCCACGGCTACACCTATTCGGCGCATCCAGTCGCGTGTGCCGCCGGCATCGCGACCCTCGACATCTACAAGGACGAGGGCCTGCTCACGCGCGGTGCCTCGCTCGCCGAATATTGGCGCGATGCGCTGCATTCGCTGAAGGGGCTGCCGAACGTCGTCGACATCCGCAATTGCGGCCTGATGGGTGCGGTCGAGCTGGCGCCGCGTGACGGCGCTGTCGGCGCGCGCGGCTACGACATGCTGGTCGATTGCTTCAACAACGGCCTCTACCTTCGCACTGGCGGCGACTCCGTCGCGATGTCGCCTCCGCTCATCGTCGAGAAGAGCCACATCGACCAGATGGTCTCGATCCTCGGCGACGCCATCAAGCGGGTGGCCTGATAATTGCTCTCGCCGTTGCGAGTTGTTTCCTTGCAGCGGCGAGCGTGATGCCGCGGGAGTTTGACGAAGCGTGAAAGTTCTGATCCTCGGCAGCGGTGTCATCGGTGTCACCTCTGCCTACTACCTCGCTCGTGCCGGCCATGACGTGACGGTCGTCGACCGCCAGCCGGAGCCGGCACTGGAGACCTCTTTCGCCAATGCCGGCGAGGTGTCGCCCGGCTATTCCTCGCCCTGGGCCGGCCCCGGTGTGCCGGTGAAGGCGGTCAAGTGGCTCTTGATGAAGCACGGCCCGCTGGTGATCCGCCCGAAGCTCGATCCCGTGATGTGGGTCTGGCTGCTCAAGATGCTGCGCAACTGCACCAGCGAGCGCTACGCGGTCAACAAGAGCCGGATGATTCCGATCGCGGAATACAGCCGCGATTGCCTGCGCGACCTGCGCCGCGACATCGGCATCCAATATGACGATCGCGCGCAGGGCACGCTCCAGCTGTTCCGTTACCAGGCGCAGCTCGACGGCACCGACGAGGACATCGCGGTGCTCAAGCAGTACGGCGTGCCCTTCGAGGTGCTGAGCCGTGAGGGCTGCATTGCTGTCGAGCCGGCGCTCGGCGGCGTGAAGGAGAAGTTCGTCGGCGGCCTTCGCCTGCCGCAGGACGAGACCGGCGACTGTCACATGTTCACGCAGTCGCTTGCCAAGCATGCCCAGGCGCTCGGCGTGCGCTTCCTGTTCAACACCGGCATCGATCGCATCGACACCGAGGGCGCCCGCGTCAGCGGCGTCGCGACCAGCGCCGGCCTGTTGCAGGCGGACGCTTACGTGCTCGCGCTCGGCAGCTGGTCGTCGCGGCTGGCAGCCCCGCTCGGCATCTCGCTGCCGGTCTATCCGGTTAAGGGCTATTCGATCACGGTGCCGATCAAGGACGCCTCCGGCGCGCCGGAATCGACCGTGATGGACGAGAGCTACAAGGTCGCGATCACGCGCCTCGGCGATCGCATCCGCGTCGGCGGCACCGCCGAAATCTCGGGCTTCTCGGACAAGCTTTATGACGCGCGCCGCGCCACGCTCGATCATTCCCTGACCGACCTGTTCCCGCGCGGCGGCGATCTCGCCAAGGCGACGTTCTGGAGCGGCCTGCGCCCGATGACGCCGGACGGCCCGCCCGTGATCGGCCCGACCCAATACGCCAATCTCCACCTCAACACCGGCCACGGCACGCTGGGCTGGACCATGTCCTGCGGCTCTGGGCGCGTGCTCGCCGACATGCTGTCGGGCAGGAAGCCTGAGATCGACGTCAGTGCGCTGACGGTGGAGCGGTACAAGCACCGGTTCGGGTAATTTCTTCGCCTCTCCCCGCGTGCGGGGAGAGGCCGGAATTTGCGCAGCAAATTCCGGGTGAGGGGGAGCCTTCGCGAGTCCCGCTGTTCCGTCTTTGCGGAAGCGGCCCCTCACCCCAACCCTCTCCCCGTAAGAACGGGGAGAGGGAGAGAAGTCACCCCGCCCCCGTCACGCAATTCACCCACAGCACCACGGCCTTCGCATCGTTCGCCGGATTCGAAAACCGGTGCGGCCTTCGGCTCGCGAAGCGAAAACTGTCGCCCGTCTTCAGCGACCAGGTCTCGCTGTCGACCGTCAGCATCATCTCGCCTTCGAGCACGAGTCCGGCCTCTTCACCATCATGGGTGTAGAGCTCATCGCCGGTGGAGCCGCCGGGCTCCAGATGCACCAGGAACAAGTTGAGCTTGTTGTCGCTACTCGCCGGGCTCAGCAGCTGTTTTGATACGCCGGTGCGCCAGAGCTTGAGCTCCGGGCGCTGCGGGCCGCGCGTGACCACCTGGTCGGAGCCGCCGTCGGCGCCCGGGCTCGCGCCGAACAGCGCGGCGATGCCGACGCCGAGCACGTCGGCGAGCGTTGCCAGCACGCGCAGCGACGGCGACGACAGCCCGCGCTCGATCTGGCTGAGGAAGCCGATCGACAGGTCCGTCCGCGCGGCGACCGTCTCCAGCGAGAATTGCCTGATCCGCCTGAGATCCCTGATGCGGCGGCCGACGGCGACGTCCATCGCCGGCTCGGCCGGCTTGGCGACGGCCTTCACCTTGTTAGCCGGCTTTGCGGCGGCCGGTTTGCGCATTCTTTTGCCACCGCTCACGTCAAACCGCTTCCTTCATGTGCATGAAAACCGCTTGCATCGTTCGTGAAAGTATGACCAAATTTTCATATTGGTGAAAATAGGCCGAAATGGCTTGGCTCGCAACGTCTGATCACGACATGCGCGAGCGCCGCTACCGGCCGGGCCCAAAGGGGGATGCGATGAAGCGTTTTGGTCTGGCCGCGATCGCGGCACTCGCAATTGCAGCCGTGGTGCCGGCTTCGGCGCAACAGGTGCTGAAGGTCGGCTCGACGCCGACGGGCATTCCCTTCACCTTCCTCGACACCAAGACCAACACCATCCAGGGCATCATGGTCGATCTCATCACCGAGGTCGGCAAGGATGCCGGGTTCAACGTGCAGATCGAACCGATGCAGTTCTCGGCCCTGATCCCGTCGCTGACCTCGAGCAAGATCGACATCATTGCGGCTGCGATGTTCATCACGCCGCCGCGCAAGGAGGTCGTCGACTTCTCCGACCCGATCTACAGCTACGGCGAAGGCCTCGTGGTGCCGAAGACCGACACCAAGGCCTACGCCACGCAGGAGGATCTGAAAGGCACGACGGTCGGCGCCCAGGTCGGCACCGCCTTCGTCGACGCGCTGAAAAAATCCGGCCTGTTTGCCGAGGTGAAGGCTTACGACACCATCCCCGACATCCTGCGCGACGTGAACACCGGCCGCCTCAAGGCCGGCTACGCCGACTATCCGATCCTCGCCTACAATCTGAAGCAGGGCGGTTTCCCCGAGGTGCGCCTCGTCGACGGCTACAAGCCGGTCACAGTCGGCTCGGTCGGCATCGGCGTGCGCAAGGGCGAGAGCGCGTTGCTCGGCAAGATCAACGCCTCGCTGGCGAAGCTGAAAGCCAACGGTACCATCGACAAGATCCTGGATAAATGGGGCCTGAAGGCCCAGGGCTGATAACGGCTCACCGAAGGCTGCCCGATGAAAGGCTTCTGGCACGACGCCGTCGAGTTCTTCCCGATTCTGATGAACGGCGTCGCGCTGACGATCGTCGTCACGATCGGCTCGCTGCTGCTCTCGACGGTGCTCGGCCTCGTCTGGGCGATGATGCGCGTCTCCGGCATCAAGGCGCTGTCGATGCTCAGCGCCAGCCTGATCAACGTGATCCGCGGCATCCCGATCATCGTGCTGTTGTTCTACCTCTACTTCGTGATGCCCGATCTCGGCGTCACGCTGTCGGCCTTGCAGGCCGCGATCCTCGGGCTCGGCATCGCCTATTCGGCCTACCAGGCGGAAAACTTCCGCGCCGGCATCGAGGCGATCGACAAGGGCCAGATCGAGGCGGCGCAGTCGATCGGCATGGGCTGGTGGCTCACCATGCGCCGCGTGGTGCTGCCGCAGGCCGTGCGCATCGTTCTGCCGCCCTACGGCAACGTCATGATCATGATGCTCAAGGACTCTTCACAGGCCTCGACCATCACGGTGGCTGAGCTCGCGCTGCAAGGCAAGCTGATCGCCTCCTCGACCTTCAAGAACACCAGCGTTTTCACGCTGGTGGCGCTGATGTATCTCACCATGAGCATTCCGCTGATCCTGCTGGTCCGTCACTTCGAGAAGCGGGCCGGCAAGCGATGATCGAGCTGAGCGACGTCCACAAGAGCTTCGGCAAGGTCGAGGTGCTCAAGGGCATCACGGCCTCCGTCCAGAAGGGCGAGGTGGTCTGCATTATCGGCCCGTCCGGCTCCGGCAAGTCCACCATCCTGCGCTGCATCAACGGCCTCGAAAGCTACGACCGCGGCGAGATCAGCGTCGAGGGCCTCAAGGTCGACCGCGACGCGCCGTCGATCGTGGACATTCGTACCCAGGTCTCGATGGTGTTCCAGCGCTTCAATCTGTTCCCGCACCGCACGGCGCTGGAGAACGTGGTCGAGGGGCCGCTCTATGTGAAGAAAGAGTCGCGCGCGCAGGCGCTCAAGCGCGGCCGCACGCTGCTCGCCCAGGTCGGGCTCGCCGAGAAGGCCGATGCGCATCCGCCGCAGCTCTCCGGCGGCCAGCAGCAGCGCGTCGCGATCGCGCGGGCGCTCGCGATGCAGCCCAAGGCCATCCTGTTCGACGAGCCGACCTCGGCGCTCGACCCCGAGCTCGTCGGCGACGTGCTCGGCGTCATGCGCAAGCTCGCCGACGACGGCATGACCATGGTCGTGGTCACCCACGAGATGGGCTTTGCCCGCGACGTCGCCGACCGCGTGCTGTTCATCGACGGCGGAATCATCGTCGAGCAGGGGCCGGCCAAGGCGCTGCTCAACCAGCCCCAGCATCCGCGCACGCAGGACTTCCTGCGCCGCGGCGGCTACACCGGCCTCTCCACCGCGTTGCATCTCGCCGAGCAGGGCGTCGAGGCGCTGGTGCTGGAGGCGCAGGAGCCGGGCTGGGGTGCCTCCGGCAACAACGGCGGCCACACCAATCCCGGCTTGAAGCACGATCCCGATCAGATCGAGGCGCATTTCGGCCCCGAGCTCGGTCGCCGCATGATCGCGTTCGCCTACGGCACGACCAACTTCACGCACGACTTGATCCGCCGTTACCAGATCCCGTGCGAGGCGCGGCAGAGCGGCACGCTGCGCGCGGCTTACAATGAGAGCAGCGCCGCCGCGATCGAAAACACCGCGGAGCAATGCATCCGCCGCGGCATGCCGGTGACCTATCTGAACCGCGAGCAGTTGCGCGAGATGACCGGCACCGACCGCTACATTGGTGCCATGCTGGACACGCGCGGCGGCGATCTGCATCCCCTCAGCTACGCCCGTGGCCTTGCGCGCGCGGCGATCTCGGCGGGGGCGAAGGTTTTTGGTGAGACACCGGCGCTGTCGTTGCGCCGCGACGGCAATCGCTGGCGCATCGAGACGCCGCGCGCGGTCGTGCATGCGGATAAAGTCCTGCTCGCCACCAACGGTTTCACCGACGATCTCTGGCCAGCGCTCCGCCGCACCATCGTGCCGGTGTTCTCCTCGATCGCTGCCACCGCGCCGCTCTCCGACGCGGTCGCCCGTTCGATCATGCCGACCCGTCCCGTGCTCTACGAGAGCGGCCACATCACCGTCTACTACCGCATCGATCAGCAGAACCGTCTGTTGATGGGCGGCCGCGGCCCGATGCGCTGGATCAAGTCGCCGCATGACGTCGCCTATCTCATGCGTTATGCGGAGCGGCTCTGGCCGCAGCTCAAGGGCGTCGCCTGGACCCATGGCTGGAACAGCCGGCTCGCCATCACCGGGGATCACTATCCGCATGTGCACGAGCCCGCGGAGAACATCCTGATCTCGCTCGGCTGCAACGGCCGCGGCGTCGCGCTCTCGACCGCGATGGGCGCGCAGCTCGCCCGCCGTCTGATCGGCGGCGCCAAGGTGGAGATCGACATGCCTATATCAGGCATCAAGCCGATCCCGCTGCACGCGTTCTGGCCGGTCGGCGTGACGACCGCCGTGATTGCGGGCCGCGTGCGGGACCGACTCGGCATATGAAAAAGGCGCCGCCTTGTGCGGGCGGCGCCTTCTCAGGAATTGCAGATGGCGTCAGCAGCGGCCCTGCTTCCACAGTCCGGGCGGGCAGCCGTGACCGCGCCAGCCGACCTTGCGCCCATGGTACCATCCGGGCGGCGTGCCATGGTAATGATGGCCCATCGCGTGGCCATGGCCATGACCATGGCCGTGTCCGCCGCCGTGGCCGCCCTTGGCCAACGCGGGGCTGGTGAGTGTGAGGCCAGCCGCAACGATCAGCGACGCGGCGAGCGCAAGTTTCTTCATTGTGTCCTCCAGTGGGCGAGCGCACTTGTCCGTTCAACGAACGAACGATGTGCAGCCAAATTCCCTGCAAATGTGGAGGAGTCGTGACGCTCGCGCAGATGCGCAAGCGCGCATCGGCTCAACGCGTGCTGGCATCATCTCGCAGCGATGCGTTCCTCAGCCTTCCGCCACCGCATCGGCCCAGGGCTGGAAGATCTCGACCGCGCCGGAATTCGTGTCGCCCTCGCGCATCACCACGCTCGGGCAAGCGAATTTCTGCGGCAACGCCTGCACGCGGCTCTCTTCATAGTCGAAGCGCGCGGCCAGCGCCTTTCGCACCTCCGCCGGCAGGCGGGCGTCGCCGATCACCACCGCGCCCTCGCTCGCATCGATGCGCGGCTGGTGGATGGCGGCATCGAGGTCCATGCCGAAATCCATCGCAAAGGAGACGAGCTGCGTCACCGCCGGAAGGATGCGGCGGCCGCCGGAGGCGCCGACCGCGAGCCGCTTGCCATCCTTCGTCTCCGCGATAACAGGCGTGTAGTTGCAGAGGCAGCGCTTGCCGGGCGCGAGCGAGTTGGTCGTACCCGGCGTCGGGTCGAACCACATGATGCCGTTGTTCATGGCGATGCCGGTGTGCGGCGTGACGTATCTCGAGCCGAACGACGAGAGCAGCGTCTGCGTCACCGCCGCGATGTTGCCGTGGCGGTCGACCACGGAGAAATGCGTGGTGCAGGCGGGCGCGAGATATTCGGCACCGAGCGAGCGCTTGCCGTCGGCATCGCCCATGTCCTTGAGCCGCTCGCGGAAGGCAGCCTGCAAGGCGAGCGCATATTCGACATAGGCGGCCGCGTCCGGCGTGCCTGCCGGCTTCAAATTCTGCTGCAGCAGGCGTAGCGCATGCGCCATGGTCGGGCCGGCCGTGAGCTCCGGAGTCGCAAACACCTTGCCGCCGCGATACGGGATCGCCAGCGGCTCGCGCAAATGCGCGCGGAAGGCGGCGAGGTCCTCGACCGACAGCGAACCGCCGTCAGCCTTGATGTCGGAGGCGATGCTCCTGGCGAGATCGCCTTGGTAGAAATCGCGCGGTCCGGCCTCGGCGAGATGCGACAGCGTTGCCTTCAGCGTGTCCTGCGGCAGCCGCGTCTCGGCCTTGATACCCCATGGCGCGCTCGGTGGCAGCCCGTCCTTCAGGAACGCCGCTGCGCTGGCAGGATAGCGCCTGAGATCAGCGGCCGAGCCCGAGATCGTCACCGTGGTCCACCAATCGACCAGCAGGCCTTCGCCGGCGAGGCTGGCTGCCGGCGCGACCAGATCCTTCCACGGCATTCTGGCGTAGCGGCGATGCGCCTCTTCCATCCCGGCGACGACGCCAGGCACGGCGATCGAACCGGGACCGTGGATGTTGCGATCGTCCTTCACCCGCGGCCAGGGGAAGAGATCGGAGGCTGCGCCTTCGCCGCTGAGCGGGTAGTCGGCAGCACGCAGACTCTGTGGCGCGCACATGCCGTAGTCGATCACCTCAGTGCGATTTTCCTTGGCGCGGTAGAGCACCATCGCACCGCCGCCGCCGATGCCGCTGTTCCAGGGCTCCAGCACGTTCAGCGCCATGGTGGTTGCCACGATCGCGTCCACGCAGTCGCCGCCCGCCGCCAGCACTTCGGCGCCGACCTCGGCCGCTCGCCGCGATTGCGAGGCGACGATGCCGCCCTTGGATCTGACGGCGGGCTTGCGGACGGTTTGGTTGAGGCTGAACTGGTGAGGCATGATGTCGTCTTGTGTGCTGCGTTGAGATCGAGGCTCCGCAATTGGCGGAGCGCGCGGACCATGGCACATTGCGGAGAACGAGAACATCAAAAGGGAGGAGCGACATGGCTGGTGTGAAACAGGCGCGGGATGGCGCGGTCGGGATCTTGACCCTCGACGAGCCGGCGAGCCTGAACGCAATGACGCCGGACCTGCTCGGCGCGCTCGCCGCCGCCCTCGCCGAGATGACGACGAACGAGGACGTCCGCGCCCTCATCCTGACCGGGGCCGGGCGCGGCTTCTGCTCGGGCCAGAACCTGAAGGCATCGGAGGCGCTCGGCGAGGATATCGCCGCCGGCGTCATGCGCTTCTACTGGCCGGCCTTCAAGGCCTTGCGCGAGTGCGGCGTGCCCGTCGTGGTCGCCGTCAATGGCGTGGCGGCCGGCGGCGGCTTCAGTCTGGCGATGGCTGGCGACATGATCGTCGCGGCGCGGTCGGCAAGCTTCATCCAGGTGTTCAGCCGCATCGCGCTGGTGCCCGATCTCGGCTCGACCTGGCTGCTGCCGCGGCTGGTCGGCCGGCAGCGCGCGCTCGAGCTGATGCTGCTGAACGAGCCGCTGACGGCGGAACGTGCGCAGGAGATCGGCCTGGTGCGGAAGGTCGTCGACGATGCCAAGCTGATGGAGGAGGCGCTGACGCTGGCAGGCCGTCTGGCTGATGGTCCGACGCGCGCCTTGGTGGCAACGCGCGCGCTGATCGAGGAGAGCGAGCATGCGACCTACGAGGCGCAGTTCCGCCGCGAGATCGAGCTCCAGGCCACGATCCGCAAGAGCGCGGACGCCATCGAAGGCCGCAATGCCTTCATCGAGAAGCGCAAGGCGAGGTTTACGGGGCGGTGAGGTGCGGGGCTGCTCCCCAATCTCGTCATGCCCGGGCTTGACCCGGGCATCCACGTCTTCGCATCCCCAGAACGTGGATGGCCGGGACAGGCCCGGCCATGACGAAAAATACAGATGTGTGAAAAAGCGCCGAAAGCGCCGCCTCAGCGCATGCGGTCCAGCCGGCTCGCCGGATGCTTGGCGTGCCATTTCGGGCCAGGCCCGCGCATGTAGTGCAGCTCGGGGCGGTAGGGGTTGCCCGCGACCCGGATCAGCGTCTGCCATTTGGTGGCGACGAAGGTCAGGGGCTGGCGGAGCAGGTTCAGTGACGACAGCAACATGGCATCACCTCAATGCGGCTTGCCGAGGATGGCGGTGAACGGGAGATCGAAAATCTCCTCGCCGTCATCGTCGCTGACGTGAATCACCCAGTCGCGCCAATCTTCGCTGCTCGGCGTCAGGATCATCGACCGCATGATCTGGGCGGCATGGTCGCGGGCCTCGGTGAGATTGGACACGGCGGCGCCGGAGCGGTCGATCAGCGTGCCCTCGGTATTGGAGCAGTGGAAATAGACCTGGACCATGTGCGCCTCCTGTAGAAAGCGATCGGGATGGCATATCGATACCAGCCCAGGCATTTGCGAAACATTCGGGTCGAGCCCGGTAAGGGAATCTACGGAGATTGGTCGCTGCGGAAGCCGCTACAGGTTTTATCACAGGCGGGTGATGATCAACTGGACGGTGTTCCGGCGACATGGAACAAAGTTTTCCGGGAAGGTCGGGGCACCGTGAAGCAGTTCACATTCCTGAGCGAACGCCGAAGCCTGCGCGTGTTTGCGGCGGTCGTCGCCGGCGCGCTGCTCGCCTTCGCCCCGGCTTCTTCCGAGCCGGTCAGAAAGAGCGGCTATGCGATCGGCACGGACGTTTGCGGCAGCGGCGATCTCGCTTTTCCCAGGATTCAGATCGACATGAAGGCGGGATTCTGCGCCGGGCTCGTCGCCAGCGAGGAGGATCATCTCGAATTTCCGCGTTCGATCGTCCAGGTGCCCGGCCGCGACCTGTTCGTCGTGGCCGACATGGGCGGCTGGGGTCACGCCGATGGACGACTGCTGCTGCTCGACCCGCACGCGCCACAGGGGCGGCGTTTCAAGGAGCTGCTGACCGGAATCGAGTATCCGTTCGGCCTCGTCATCGGCCCGGAGAAGAAGCTCTATGCCTCGACTCCGGAGGCGATCTTCCGGTTCGATCCGCTTGCGGACAATCCGCGGAGCACGGTGGAGACCATCATCCGTCACCTGCCCGGCCGGCGGATCAGGCTGCCGGATGGCACCAGGCTCGACGAGAGCGCGCATCCGCTCAAGCAGTTCGTGTTCGATCGCGACGGCCGGCTGTTCGTCAATGTCGGCTCGCACAGCGACGACTGCGTCACGCCGGCGCCGATCACAAAACCCTGTGCGGCGGCCGAGGGCGCGTCGGCGCTGGCCTCGATCTGGCTGTTCGCGCCGCCGGCGGGCGGTGTGTTTCCGGCCTTGAAGCCTGGCGATCCCGACCCGCCGCACACCGTCTATGCGCGCGGCCTGCGCAATTCGATGGCGCTGGCGCTGCACCCGATGTTTCCGGACGCCGGCTACGCCTTCCTGCAGGGCGAGAACGGTCGCGATCTGCCTGACATCTTCAAGCCGAACGAGGAGATCAACGCGATCGAGCAGGGCCGGCACTATGGCTGGCCCTATTGCTACGACCTGTCGACGCCGAGTCCCGAATTCAGGCGAGTGCTGCAATCGGGGATTTACAAATCGCTCTGCACGGCCAATGCGCTCTACAAGGCGCCGTTCTCGCTGCTGCCGCCGCACGGCGCGCCGCTCGCGATGCTGTACTATCACGGCGGCAAATTCCCGGAACTCGAAGGCAAGCTGCTGGTCGGCCTGCACGGCTATCGCCCGACCGGCAGCCGCCTGCTCGTCTATGACGTCGACGATCACGGCTTCCCCAAACCTGCCCCGGCGCCGGTGCGCTATCACGTCAGTTGCGCCGCCGACCCGACCCGCAGCTTCCAGACCGATGTCGGCGAAGTCGCTGCCGCGCCGTTCGAGGAGCTGATTGCAGGCTGGCACCGCGTCAATGGCGCCCGGCCGCAAGGTGCGCCCGTCGGCATGACGGTCGCCGAGGACGGCGCGATCTGGCTGGTCGAAGACAAGAACAAGACCGTGATCCGGATCGATCGCGCCACGGGCGATGCGCCTCAGCCGCTACCCTGCGACATGCGCAGCCAGCCCATGATCGACCAGCTCGCGGCCTTCGTCGCCAGGGACACGCAGAACAGCGCCCGGCTCACCACGCTGCGCAAGGGCCTCGTCGAGAAGCATTGTGTCGGCTGTCACGCGGATTTCGGCCTGGCGCCGGGTCAATCGGAGACGGAGAAGGACGGGGCCGTGCTGCGCTTCATGCTGTCGCAAGACGGCTGGATCTATCCGGGCGATCCCGACGCCGGCAAGCTGCGCACGCGCCTGCGCGGCCTTGGCGCGGAGAAGCTGATGCCGCCGGGCGGCGAGAGCCTGCCGAAGACCGAGCCCGGCTACAAACGTCTGCTGGATGCGGCGGATCTGCTCGTCGCGAACATGGTTCCGGGCACGCGGATGCGGATCAAGTCGGGTCCGCCGCAGCGTAAGTTCTACGGCAGGACGAACAAGGAATGCGGCGAAATACCGGCCGCCAAGGTCGTTGTCGTGACACAAAGGAGCGCTGTAGACAAACCCGGCTTCAGCCGATTCTTCCGGCCGGCCGATCCCTATCTGAACGGCGAGTGCACCGACGACGATGGCTATTACATCCGGCAGGAATTTCTGGTGCCTGTGCGGTAGCGTTGTTCTCGTCATTGCGACCGCGTCCGCCCGGGCCGAGACCAGGCTGTTCGAAAGCGTGCAGGTGACGCCTGCGGGAGAATACACGTTCGGCATCGAAGGGCCCGCCGCCGACATCGACGGCAACCTCTTCGTGGTCAATCTCGGCAAGCCCGGCACCATCGGCAGGCTGCCGGCCGGCCGCGCGGCGTCGGAGCCGTTCACGGTGCTCCCCGAAGGCAGTGTCGGCAACGCCATCCGCTTCGATCGGAACGGCACCATGTTCGTTGCCGACTACAAGAAGCACAATATCTTCGCGATCCCGAAGGGCGCGACCAAACCGGCCGTCTGGTTTCACTCCGAGGAGATGAACCAGCCCAACGACATCACCATCGCCCGCGACGGCACGATCTATGCGAGCGATCCGAACTGGAAGGGCCGCGAAGGATACGTCTGGCGCATCGCGAAGGGAGCCGACGGCACGGTGCAGGGCCAGGTCATGGCTGCGCCGCGCGCGATGGGCACCACCAACGGCATCGATCTCAGTCCGGACGGCAAGACGCTCTATGTCGGCGAATCCAGCAGCGGTCAGATCTGGTCCTATGCGATCAGCGGCAACGAGCTGACGGCTGCAAAACTCGTCAAGTCGTTTCAGCCCGACACCGTCGACGGTCTGCGCACCGACGTTGCCGGCCGTCTCTATGTCGCGCGCATTCTCAAGGGCACGATCGCGCTGATGAAGCCCAGTGGCGCCGTCGAGCGGGAGATCGCGCTGAAGGGCAAGGAGCCGACCAACCTCGCCTTCGGCGGCAGCGACGGCAAGACCGTCTTTGTCACCCAGCGCCAGGGTGGTTACATCGAGTCCTTCCGCACCGACCAGCAGGGGCGCGAGCACTGCCTCCAGCGCGGGCGTTGCTGAGCGTCACGGGCGATCTGCTTCCGGCGCAGAGCCGCGTGATGGGTGCGGCATTCTTCTTGCTTGCATCGGGCGGTCGCAGGCATCAAGACATCTGTGGCACCCCTCAAGAGCATGCGACCACGGAGTGTTTGAGTGAAAGCCGTCCATACCGAACTGCACCGCAGCCACGATCCGCAATTCTTCCTGGTTCGCGGTGTCGTCAAGCGCACCACCGAGCAGCCCGAGCGTGCCGACCGCCTGCTCAAGGGATTGAAGGACGGAAAGCATCAACTGGTCGAGCCGACCAGGTTCGGGCAGGGGCCGCGCGCGCGCATTCACAGTCCGGAATATCTGTCGTTCCTGAGCGAAGCCTGGGACGCCTGGACGGCGCTCGGCGATTCCGGTCCGGAGATGATCGGCAACATCCATCCGGTGCGCCATGCCGCAACCTATCCCACCCACATCGTCGGCAAGCTCGGCTGGCACACTGCCGACACCGCGGCGCCGATCGGGCCGGGCACATGGGCGGCCGCCTGTGCCGCGACCGATGTCGCAGTCACCGCCGCGCAGATGGTGATGGACGGCGAGGACGCGACCTACGCGCTGTGCCGTCCGCCCGGCCATCACGCCTATCGCGACATGGCCGGCGGCTTCTGCTTTCTCAACAACAGCGCGATCGCCGCCGCGCATCTGCGGCTCAAGCACGAGCGCGTCGTGATCCTCGACGTCGACGTTCATCACGGCAACGGCACGCAAGGCATCTTTTATGCCCGGCCCGACGTCTACACGATCTCGATCCATGCCGATCCGACCGCCTATTACCCCTTCGTGTGGGGTTATGCGCATGAGCGCGGCGAAGGCCCCGGTCTCGGCACCAATCTCAACATTCCGCTGGCCATCGGCACCGGCGATGACGGCTACATCCAGGCGCTGGACCTCGCGCGCAAGGCGATCGAGTCGTTTGCGCCGGGCGCCCTCGTCATCGCGCTCGGTCTCGATGCCTCCGAGCACGATCCACTGAAGGGATTGGCCGTCACCACGCCCGGCTTCCGCCGCATCGGCCAGGCCATCGCGAAAATGGGCCTGCCGACCGTGTTCGTGCAGGAGGGCGGTTATCTCTCGGATATCCTCGGCGCGAACCTGACCTCGGTGCTGGCAGGATTCGAAGAAGCAAGGTGAGGTCTCTTTCGCCTCTCCCCGCAAGCGAGCAGGGCTATCGCATATGACAGTGGGGGTGCCGGCCGGGCCTGCATGGTTCGAGACGCCCGCTTTGGCGGGCTCCTCACCATGAGGGTCTGATATCTCGCCGCAAAATGCGCCCTCATCCTGAGGGCCCGCCGGAGGCGGGCGTCTCGAAGGATGGCCGCAAGCGAGTTTCCTGCCGCGTTTCCTCATATGCGATTGCCGCTCGCGTGAGAGGGAGAAGGCTTCAAAACATCCCGCTCGCCGCGAGCGCCTTGCGGACGTGCTGCATCTCGGACTCGTCGGCGACCATGTCGAGCATGATCGTGGTCAGGCCTTTCGCCGAAAACTGCTTCAGCTTCGCGCCGATCTCTTCGTAGCTGCCGACGAGATAGGGGCAGTCGGCCTGGAAGGTCAGGAACGGCAGCAGCCAGTAGCCGTTGTCCTGAAGTTCGCCGCTTTGCCCCTCATGGAGCCGGCGCTTCCACACGGAGTCGCTGTTCTCCACCGTGAGCGCGAGCAGCTCGCGATCATCTTGATTGTCGCGGAAGCGCGCCGTTGCGGCCAGCCGGGCCTCGTCGCGGTCCGCGCGCGCGAAAATTCCAAAGCTCATGCCTGCTGCGTCGAGCCCGCGATCGAGGTCGGGCGGCAGCATCTGCATCTTGATGCAGCCGGTCTCCTCCGCGACGCGCTGGGCCGCCTCGGATTGGCCGGCGATCAGGAACTCCGGCATCAGCTCCGCGGGCAGGCGCGGACGAAGTTGCAGATTGCTGGCGCGGTAGAACCGGCCCGCGAAGTTCACAGGTCGCGGGCTTGCCAGCAACTGGCGCATCAGCGCGACGTATTCGCCGAGCCGAACGTAACGATCGGCATGCGACTGGTCGTCGCCCAGTCCCTGCAAGTCGCTGACCGCCGTCCCCGTGATCATGTTGAGGTAGACCTTGCGGCCGTAGAGCTGCGCGAAGGACGAAACGAATTTCGCGGCCGTGAACGGGTGCATGTAGAGCGGATTGACGGCGATCAGCGGCGAACTCCGCGTCGTCTCTGCCATGATGTGCTGGGCCATCGCCCAGGGCTCGACGAACACGTCATTGCCTTCGAACAGCAGGATGCCTTCGAAGCCGTTGCGGTCGGCGAACCCGGCCACCCGCATCTGCTCGCCGACATAGGCCTTGGGATCGCGGTTGCGTGAAATCGCCGGAAAGACGCGCAGCCGCGGCGGCATCATTCAGCCGCTTGCTGGAGCGGCCAGGCATGGTGGCTGATGGGAAGGCCGCCGTCCGCACGGGAGCCGTCGGCGATCGCGAGGCGATGCGAGGGCGATGGCGAGCACAGCGAGAAGCGCCAGCCGTCCGGATCGTCGGCGATGTCGGGCTTGAAGCTGATCTCGATGGCCTTGCTCGACACCTGCATCGCGAAGGCGTCGAGCGGCAAATTGAGTCCAAAGCCTCTGGCCTTCAGATAGGCCTCCTTGAGCGTCCAATAGTCGAAGAAGCGCTCGATGGCCGCGGGCTCGGGTAGCCCGCGCAGCGTTTCGACTTCCTCCGGCGCAAAGAAGCGGAGCGCGGTGGACAGCGGGGCGACGCGCCGTGACACGGTTTCGACGTCGACCCCGACGGCCTCATGCCGCGACACCACGCAGGCGACGCATCCGTCGGCATGCGACAGGCTGAAATGCAGCGGGGTCGAGCTGACCGGCGCTGCGACAAACGGCCGCCCATAGCGGCCCGCGGCAAAGGACCAGTCGGAGGGCGCGACGTTGCGCGCGACCTGCGATAGTGCGAGGCGCAACATGGCGTGTGCGAAGATGTATTGCCGCCGGTGCCGCTCGAACATGAAGCGATCGGCCCGGGCTCGTTCGTCGACCGAGAGCAGACGCCGGCACGCCTCGACCGCGCCCGGCCTGTCAATGGTCTCGATCAGCCCGACAAAGAGTTCAATTCTGTCGTCCGCCATCACTTGGGCCCATGACGTCAGGCGAGGCCAAATCCCCGGTCCTGACGGAAGATTCAACTGCGCAAGAATCACCAAGAGGACCGTTCCTAACGGTCCACCCAGGCGAATTCTTGTCGATTTGCAGGCCGGTTTACAGGCGCAAGCTTGTGCGAGACCCCAACTCGATCAGCGAGCGGCCCACGACCGAAAACCAAAGGCCGAAAATTAAAGGCCGAAAGTCAAAGACTGAAATCCAAAGTCCGAGAACTGAAGCTCGAACGTTGAAGTCTGGAGATTGCTGCGGCCTCCCGGCCGGCGAATTCTACTTCTTTTTCTTCTTGGTCTTCTTCGATCCGCCCAGCATCGAAAGGCTGGCGTCGACGTCCTTCAGCGCGGATTGCAGCTTCTTTTTCTCGTTGGTCAGCAGCTTCTGGAGGGCCTTGCGATCCTTGTCGCTCAACGAGGTGCCCTTGGTAAATTTGACGAAACCCATAATATTCCCCCGGTTGAAAACAATCGTCCAAATCGAAGCGCGGGAATAATCTTGCGCGGCGACGCCAAATAATCAAGACGCAACTTGATCATTCACAGCCTTCGCACGTGAATCCGTACTCGTCCGCGACGTAACCCGCTCATGCTGCCCTGCGAGCGAGTAACCGGCCGAGCGGCGTGTTGGGCTGCGCGACGGCCGCCGTCAGCAGCGCGACGAGATCCTCCATCCACTCGCCGACCATTCGGCCCTCGAGCAACTCGCGCTTGTAGTTGCATGAGCCGGTGATGCCGGTCGGCCGCTCCTTGAGCATCAGCGACAGCCGGGTCTGGTCGATCGGCAGCACCGGCTGGCCTTCGCGCGCGATGTTGCCGATCGATTCTGTCGCGAGATCCGGCAGATCGAGGGGCTGGCGCAGTGGATTCTGCAGCGTGAAATAGACCTGGAGCAGCGAGGCCGGATCGATCCCCTCCTGCTCCAGATGGTCGGCCAGGATGCTGAACGGCAGCTCCTGCCGCCCATGCGCGTCGAGCACGCTCTGGCGCACCCGCACCAGGGCCCGCGCGAACGACAGCTCCGGCGTGATTGTCGTACGGACGATCACCGTGTTCTCGAACGGGCCGATGATGCGGTCGGTGTCAGGCTGGGCACGATTGGCCATGGCGGTCGCGACCGCGATGTCGGTGCGGCCCGTCCGCGCCAGCAGCATGCCCTTCAGGCCGGTGAGCAGGCACATGAACAGCGTGCAATTGTGCCGGCCGGCGAGCGCCGTGAGCCGGCCGACCAGGTCACGCTCGAGGCTGACCGGATGGTGCCCGGTGGATGCGCCCGGGCGCGCTTCGCCGTCGAAGACGGGGCCCGCTCCGCGCAAATTCTCCGTCCAGTCGGACGCCTGGCGGCGGGCGGCGTCGGTATCGCACCACCAGCGCTGCCAGCGTGCGACCGCCGAATAAGGCGCCGGCGGCTTCGGCAGCGGCACCGACGGATATCCGGCCAGCGCCGCATACCGGCTCGACAATTCCTCGAACAGCACGCCGATCGACCAGCCGTCGACAATGGCGTGATGCAGCGTCAGCAAGAGCACGTGGTCGTCGTCGTGGAGCCGCAACAACCGGGCGCGCAGCAGCGGGGCGCGCGTGGTGTCGATCGGCGTATAGGTCTCCTGCTCGATCAGGAGATCGATCTTCCTGAGTTCGAGCGCCCTGCGCCGCTTGTTGTTGTGGGGTTGACCGTCGCCGATCGTCTCAACGGTCATGACGGGGCCAAGGGCGCGAGGCGCGACGATGCGGCTTTCGGGCTCCTCGCCGTTCCAGGTGAACGCGGTCCGCAGCGATTCGTGCCGGCGCACGACATCATCTATCGCCTTTGCCAGGGCGGCCGGATCGAGCGGGCCCTCTAGACGGAAGGCGAAGGGCAGGTTGAACAACGGCAGCTCCGGCAGATTCCGCTCGATCCGCAGCATCTGGTCCTGCGCGATGGAAAGCGCAGGAGGCCCGCTCGCAGCCAATCGCGGCATGCTTGCGGCAGGCTTGTGCGGCTTCGCCGCCACGGCCTCGTCGACCCGCCGAGCGAGTTCCTCGATCGTCGGTGCCTCGAAGATGGTCTTGATCGGCAGCGACACGCCAAGCGCGCGGGCGACGCGCGCCATCGCCTGGCCAGCCAGCAGCGAATGCCCGCCGAGATCGAAGAAATTGTCGGTCACACCGATGCTCTCGAGCTTCAGCAGGTCGACCCAGATGTCGGAAAGTACCTTTTCGGTGAAGCGCCGCGCCGGCACGGCCGCGTCCGGCCCGGACGTTTCCGGCGGGGCGGAGGCCAGCAGCGCGGAGCGGTCGATCTTGCCATGGGCGTTGAGCGGCACCTGATCCAGGAACAGGAAGGCGGACGGAATGGCGTGGACCGACAGCCTGGCTTTCAGGAATTCGCGCAGCTCGCTGGCGCTGCTCCGGCTGCCGGGCTTTGCGACGATATGGGCGATCAGCCTGATATCGCCGCTCGCCTCGCGGCGCGGCTCGACGATGCCGGCGCGCACGCTTCGATGCTCGGCAAGCGCGTTCTCGATCTCCTTGAGCTCGATGCGATGGCCACGGATCTTGACCTGGTGGTCGGCACGGCCGAGGCATTCGATCGTCCCGTCGGCGCGGCGCCGGGCAAGATCGCCCGTCCGGTAGAGCCGGCTGCCTTGCTGGCGCGAGAACGGATCGGGGAGGAAGCGCTGCCGGCTTTGCGCGGGATCGTTGACATAGAAGCGGCCGACGCCGGCACCGCCGATGCAGAGCTCGCCGGTCACGCCGATCGGCTGCGGCTGGAGGTTTGCGTCGAGCACGTAGAGCTGGGTGTTCGGCAGCGGCGCGCCGACCGGAACGTTGCCCGTCGCGACCGCCGGGGCCTTGGTCAGGCGATGCAGGGAGACGTCATCGGAGCATTCCGACGCGCCATAGGCATTGATCAGCGGCACTTTCGGACAGCGGGCGAACCAGGCGTGGCAGAGCTCGACGGGCAATGGCTCTCCGGTCGAGATCAGGAGCCGCAACCTGGAGAAGGCGCGCAGCACCGGCACTTCCTCCAGGCGATCGAGAATGACGCGCAGCAGCGAAGGCACGATCTCGAGCACCGTGATGCCCTCACGCTCGATCTCCCGCGCCAGCAGGGTCGGGTCCCGCGCGATCGCGTTGCCCACGACATGCACGCGCGCGCCGACCATCGGTCCGGCGAGGAATTGCCAGACCGAGATGACGAAGCTCTGCGGCGCGGTCTGCGCGATCACGTCCCCGGCGGAGAGGTCGAGCTCGGAGATGAGCGAAGCGAGATGGTTCGACAGGCCGCGCTGCTCGATCATGACGCCCTTTGGCGCGCCGGAGGAGCCCGACGTATAGACGAGATAGGCGAGGCTGGAGGCGGCCCGCGGTGCGGCGCGAGCGGGCTTGGTCACCCCTGACGCGATCGCGTCTTCGAGCGCGGCCACCTGCATGCGTTCGACCAGCGGCTCGAGCAGTGCCTCGACCATGGCGGACTGAGCCCGTCCGATCAGCAACACGCGGGCACAGCTCGATCCGAGGATGGTCGTGAGCTGGGCGGTCGGCTGGTCGGGATCGAGATTGAGGAAGGCCGCGCCGACGCGCTGCACCGCGATCATCGCGGTCAGCAGGTCGGGCCCGCGCTCCGCGAGCAAGGCGACGACGCTCTCGGCGCCGATGCCCTCACGGGCCAGCCAGCGCGCGGCCGCCAGGCTGCGGTGCGCCAGCTCGCGATAGCTCAGGGACGTGCGGCCGTCCGACACCGCGATAGCGTTCGGCGTCTTCCTCGCCTGGCGTGCGAAGCGTTCGCTCAAATTGCCGCGCGTGGTGAAATTGGCTGGCGCGCCCCGGCCCTTCGCCAGCAACAGCCGGCGTTCGGCTTCGGTCAGCAGCGGCAGGCGCGAGATGCGCTGTTCCGGATTGGCGATGACGGCCTTGAGCAGCGTCCTGAACTGGGCGGCCATGCCTGCGATCGTCGCGGCGTCGAACAGATCGGTGGCGTATTCGAAGAACCCGCTGAAGCGGCCATCGGCCTCGACCAGTTCGAGCGTGATGTCGAAGCGCGCCACCTTCGGATCGATTTCCAGCCGTCGTGCCGACAGGCCGGGAAAACGTGCCGCCTCGATCGAGGCGTTCTGCAGGATGAACATGATCCGGAACAGCGGGTTGCCGTCGCTGCGGCGCGCGATCTGGAGCGTGCGCAACACCTCCTCGATCGGGAGGTCCTGGTTGCGGTAGGCATCCAACGTGACCTGTCGCACCCGCCGCAACATTTCGCCGAAACTCGGATCGCCGCTGAAATCGTTGCGCAGGATGAGGGTGTTGGCAAACAACCCGATCAGGCGCTCGCTCTCGATCTGGTTGCGGTTGGCGATCAGCGAGCCGGTCGCGACATCCTCATGCGAGGTGTGGCGGAACAACAGGCACTGGAAGGCCGCCAGCAGCGTCATGAACGGTGTGACGCCCTGGCTCTGGCTCAGTGCGCGCAGGTCGCCCGACAGCGACTTGGAAAATTCGAGATAGTGGCGCGCGCCGTGACCGCTCCAGACCTCCGGCCTGGGCCGGTCCGTTCGCAGCGGCAGCGTGGTGACGCCGTTGAGCTGGGCCCTCCAATAATCAAGCTGCTCCTTCGCCGCCGGCGTCTGCGCCCAGCTCTGCTGCCAGAGCGCGAAGTCGCGATACTGGAACGCGGGCGGAGGCAGCGCGGCCGGGTGCTTCTTGCGTGCCGCGGCGTAGTGGACGGCGAGCTCCTCCCAGAACAGCCGCTGCGACCAGCCGTCGGTGACGAGATGATGGACGTTGACCAACAGCGCATGGCTGTTCCCGTCGAACGACAGCAACGTGACCTTCAGCGGCGGCTCGTGAGCCAGGTCGAACGGATGTTGCGCGAGCTTGAGCGCCTCGCGCCGGACAACCGCGAGCCGCTTGCCGGCAGGGCAGGGCTTGAGCTTGACGCGCGCGAATTGCGGCGGCGATGACAGCACAAGCTGCACCGGCTCGCCCCGACGTTCGATAAAGATTGTGCGCAGCGCCTCATGGCGTGTGCAGATCGCAGTGAGGCTCGCAGAAAGCGCGGCGCCGTCGACCGGGCCGTCGAGGAGCGCAACTTCGACGACATTGTAATTGTAGCGGGTCGGGTCGAGCCGCGAGAGGACGTACATCCGCTGCTGCTGGAACGACAGCGGTGCGTCTGCGCCCGCAGCGGGGCGCCAGGCCGGCAGCGCCGCCTCGCGCCGGCTTGCGGCGGTTTCGATCCGCGCCGCAAGTGCTACGACCGTGGTGCAATCGAAGATGTCCTCGAACGAGAACTCGACATTGAAGCGTTCGCGCAGGCGCGAGCGCATCTGCGTCACCGCGAGCGAGTCGGCGCCGAGCGCGAAGACGTCCTGGTCGGCGCCGAGCTGCGGCAGCTCCAACAGACCAGCCCAGATTTCGGCGAGCTGGGTCTCCATCGCATTGCGCGGCAGCCGGGTCTCGTCACGGCCGTCCACTGCTGCAATCAGTCCGGCCAGCGCACCGCGTTTGACCTTGCCGCTGGCGCCCTTCGGCAGTGCCGCGACGCTGCGGATCAGGCTCGGTACCTTGTAGGCTGCGAGCCGCTTTCGTGCGAACTTGCGCAGCTGGTCGGACGTGGCCTCGGAATTCGGCCGGAGCACCACGACGGCGGCGACGTTCTCGCCGAGCTTCGAGTGTGGCACGGCAAACACGCCGGCCTCTAGCACCGCCGGGTGGCCGAGCAGGACTTCTTCCACCTCCAGCGGCGAGATCTTCTGCCCACCGCGGTTGATGACGTCCTTGATGCGGCCGACGATGAAGAGATAGCCGTCGGCATCGAGATAGCCGAGGTCGCCGGTCCGGAACCAGCCATTGCGGAACGCAGCCCGCGTCGCCGCCTCGTCATTATAATAGCCGCGGCTCATGTTGGGCCCGCGCAGCATGATCTCGCCGCGCGCCCCGCTTGCAAGCGTGCGGCCGGTCTCGTCCATGATCGCGATCTCGGGGCCGGCGGCGCGGCCGACCGATCCGACCTTGCGCAGCTCGAACGGATTGGCCGCGATCTGCGAGGCCGCTTCCGTCATCCCGTAGGTCTCCAGCACGGGAACGCCGAACGTCGCCTCCAGCCCTCGAAGAATCGCAGGCGCGAGCGAGGCCGAGGCCGAGCGGATCACGCGCAGCGACGACGACCGGGCACGGTCCGGGTTCGCCTCCGCCGCCGTCAGCAATGCGCGATGAATGGTCGGCACCGCCGTGTACCAGGTCGGTTGCAGCTCCCGCATCCAGCCGAAGAAGGACGAAGAATCGAAGCCGTCGGTGCAGATCACGCTGGAGCCCGCGGCCAGCGCCGTGAGAAGGCCGGAGATCAAGCCATGGGCATGAAACAGCGGCAGGACGTTGAGCAGGCGATCGCGCGACGTGAGCGACAGCACATGGCCGGCATTGTGAGCGGACAGGCAGACATTGCGATGCGTCAGCGGCACCATCTTCGGCCGCGCCGCCGTGCCTGACGTCAACAGGATGAACGCATCGTCGTCGCCGCGCGAGGGACCACTGGTGCTCGCCGGTCCGACCGAGGGGCCGATGAACGCGCAACCGCCGAGATCGTCTTCCAGCCCCGGCACGAAATCGATCACCGCGATATCGAGCGCCCTGGCGACGTCGCGGCTCGCCGAGTTCATGTCGGCCCGGGTCACGAGCGCCGCCAGCTTCAATTCGCTGAAATAGCGTTGCAGCTCGTCCGCCGTCAGATCCGGACTGACGGGGATGCATACGGCGGCCGACGCGACCGCGATCAATGCCAACGCGCTGTCGGCGCCACGCGGCAGTGCAACTGCAATGCGGTCCGCAGGCGCGATGCCGAGCCCGCGCAGCGTGCCGATCAGATCCTGCGTCCGGTCGCCCAAGGCGCGGTAGGTGAGAACCGGCCGGCCAGGGGCGAGGAGTGCGGGCGCCGCCGGTGTCCTGCGCGCGTAGAACTCGAGAAGGTCGCTGATATGCGCGAATATCTTCGTTTCGGCCGTGGCACCGGCTGATCCTTCGTCTGCTCCGGATGCAATGTCCGACAACGCCATTCCCTTTTGATCCGATTGGGCTATTCTTCCAAGAAGTTGGGGAACGCGTCCAGTCTGAGGTGAAGTTTGAGCCCCAAAATCTGTGGTTGAGGGGCTCCAGAGCCCTTCGACGGAGTGCTGGTCGGGCAGAATCACCATGCTGGAGAATGAGCCGGGCACCGGGACGGAAGGCGAGCTGAAGCGCTGGCTCGACGGTATCGGCCTCGGTCACTACACCGATCTGTTCGCGCAGCACCGTCTCGATCTCGACGTGATCGGGGACCTGACCGAATCCGACCTGGTCGAACTCGGATTGCCGCTCGGCGATCGCAAGCGGATCCAGCGGGCGATGGCGGCGCTGTTTCAAGCGGAAACGGCGGAGGCGCCAGTCGAGGCGGTGCGTCCGCAAGCACGGGCGGAGGTCGGAGCCGAGCGGCGCCAGCTCACCACGATGTTCTGCGACATGGTGGATTCCACCTCGCTGTCCGCGCAGTTCGATCCCGAAGACGTCCGCGACATGATTGCAGGCTTCCGCGAAACCTGCGTTCGCGTGGTCAAGCATTACGAGGGCTTTGCCGCCCGTTTCGTCGGCGACGGTATCCTGGTCTATTTCGGCTATCCGACCGCACATGAGGACGATGCCGAGCGCGCGGTGCGCGCCGGGCTCGAGATCGTGCGGGTGCTGTCGACGGCGCACGCGGTCGAGCAGCGCGGTGCGCTCAGCCATTCACCCGCCGTCCGTATCGGGATCGCGACCGGCCTCGTCGTGGTCGGCGACCTCGTCGGGCAGGGCACCGAAGAACGCGACTCCGCGGTCGGCGAAACCGTCAATCTCGCTGCGCGCCTGCAGGCCCTGGCGCCGCCCAATGGCGTGGTGATCTCGGCCTCGACGCAGTCGCTGCTGAAGGGGAAGTTCGACTACCGCAATCTCGGCGTCCATGTCCTGAAGGGAATCCCCGAGAAGGCACAGGCCTGGCACGTGGTGCGCGCCTCGCGGGTGGAGACCCGCTTCGCCGCCGCCAGGGGCTCGCGGTTGACGCCGCTCGTCAACCGCGAGGAGGAGATCGCGCTGTTGATGGGGCGCTGGCAGCAGGCCAAGGACGGCGACGGTCAGGTCGTGGTCAAGTTCGGCGAGCCCGGCATCGGCAAGTCGCGCATCATCCAGGAAATCTTCGAGCGGATATCGGGCGACCGCCATGGACAAGTCTCGCTCCAATGCTCGCCTTACTACACCTCCACGGCGTTCCATCCGTTCGTCGACCAGCTCAAATTCTCCCTGCCTTGCGCGCGAGATGCCGCTGGTGATCGCATTCGAGGACCTGCACTGGATCGACCCGACGTCCCGCGAGGTGATCGACCTTCTGGTCGACCGGGTGCAGAACCGGCCGATCCTGGTCATCATCACCGCGCGATCCGAATTCCAGCCGAGCTGGAACGCGCATTCACACATCACCACCGTGGTCCTGAACCGCCTTAGCCGGCAATTGCGCACGACGCTGGTCGAGCGCGTGGCGGGACGCGAGCTGCCCAAGGAGGTCGTCGAGGAGATCATCGTCAAGACCGACGGCGTGCCGCTGTTTTTGGAAGAGCTGACCAAGACGGTTCTCGAATCCGACCTGCTGACCGAGCGGCACGGGCGCTATGTGCTGTCCGGGCCGTGGCGGCAGCTCGCAATCCCGGCAACCCTGACCGACTCGCTGATGGCGCGGCTCGACCGGATGGGACCGTTCAAGCGGATCGCGCAGATCGGCGCCACGATAGGTCGCGAGTTCTCCTACGAGACGCTGCGCGCCGTCGCCAACACGCCGGCCGAGCAGATCGTGGCGGCACTCAATCATCTGGAGGAGGCCGGGCTGATCATGCGCCGCGGCCATCCACCGGACGCGCTCTACTCCTTCAAGCACGTGATGATCCAGAATGCCGCGCATGCGAGCCTGTTGCACAGCGAGCGGCGCAAGCTGCATTCCCGGATCGTCCAGGTGCTTTCCGAAATGTATCCGGAGAAGTCCGAGCGCGAGCCGGAACTGCTCGCCCATCACCTGACCGAATCTGGCCAGAGCGAGGGCGCCGCCAATTTTTGGCTCAAGGCCGGCAAGCAGGCGGCGAGGAGCGGCGCCAATCTGGAGGCGATCGGCCATCTGCGCCGCGGCCTCAGCGTCGTGCACGCCAGCGCGGGCATACCGGGGGCCGACGAGATGGAGCTCGAGCTGCGCATCGCACTGGGCATTTCGCTGATTGCCGCCAAGGGCTATGCGGTGCAGGAAGTCGAGGAAAACTACATCCGCGCGCTGGAGCTCGGCCATCAGCTCGATGACGACGAGAAGGTCTTCGCAGCCACTCGCGGACTCTGGGTGTGCCATTTCATCCGCGCCGATCTCACCCGCGCGCACGATCTCAGCGTCGAGCTGTTGAGATTCGCCAAGCGGCAGCGGCTGAGCGAGCGTCCGCAGCCGGCGCAGCAGACCGGCTATCTGATCGAGGCGCACCGTGCGATCGCGATGACCATGCTCTATCGCGGCCGCTTTGCCGCCTCACAGCATCATTTGCACCGCTGCATCAATCTCTACAGCCCCGATTTGCACTCCGACCTGATGGAGCGGCACGGCACCGATCCCGGCGTCGTCTCGCGGTCCTATCTCGGCTATCTCCTCTGGTTCCTCGGCCGGCCTGACGCGGCGCGCCAGCACAGCGAGCAGGCGATCGCCAATGCCGAGGAGATCCGCCATCCCTTCACGCTCGCCTTCGCGCTCGTGTTCGGCGCCTATCTCTGCCAGCATCTGCGCGACGTCGAGGGTACGCGCGACCACGCCAACCGCGCCATGATCATCGCCAGCGAGCACAATTTCCTGCACTGGAAGCAGCAGGCGACGATCCTGCGCGGCTGGGCGCTGACGCAGCTCGGCGAGACCGACGAAGGCCTCAGCCAGATGCGCTTCGGCCTCGACGAGTACGAGGCGATGGATTCCTGGCTTGCCGGCTGCTGGTTCCGCTGCCTGCTCGCGGAAGCCTACGCCAAGGTCGGGATGCGGGATGCCGCCTTGCGTGCGCTGGACGGCGCGCTCGCAACCGCGCGGCGGACCGGTGATCATTCCTACCTCGCCGAGGTCTATCGCCTTCAAGGCGAAATCATCCTGTCGGATGGCGATCCCGCCTCGGTGCAGGAGGCCGAGGAGCTGTTCGCCCAGTCGCTGGCGACAGCGCGCAAGCAGGGTGCGCTGTCCTGGGAGCTTCGCACGGCCGTCAGCCTCGCGCGCCTGTCGCTCGAAGCCGGCAGGCGCGAGCACGCAAGTCTCCTGCTCGCGCCGGTCGTGGGCAAGTTCACCGAGGGTTTTTACACGCCGGACCTGAAGCAGGCGATGCAGCTCGTGGCCGAACTCGGGACCGACACGCCCGCGCGTGAACAGGCCGATCTGTGACATGCGCGATCTTGCCGCCGCGCGTGCGCGCTACGTGGAGCGGATTGCCAGGCGCGAGCGGATTTCCTCGCCCCGCCTGCTCGAGGCGCTCGCCACTGTTCCGCGCGAGGATTTTCTGTCGAGGGGGCCCTGGCGCATCAAGAGCGAGGCGGCGCGCAGCTACCGGCTGACGCCCGACGCGGATCCCGTTCATCTCTACGACAATGTGCTGGTCGCGATCGACGCCCGCCGCAAGCTCGACACCGGCTTGCCGAGCCTGTGGGCGCATCTCATCGACATTCTCGACGTCAGGGAGAAGGACCGCGTCGTGCAGATCGGCTGCGGACTTGGCTATTTCTCCGCGGTGCTGTCGAAGATGGTCGGTCCAAGGGGCAGTGTACGTGCGATCGAATGCGACGAGCGGCTCGCGGCCCGAGCGGCGAGCCACTTGCACGGATATCGCAACGTCACGGTCGTCAACGGCGACGGATGCAAGGACGTCGGCGAACCCGCCGACGTGATCATCGTGCATGCCGGCTTCCCGCAGCCGCACCCGCTCTGGCTCCAGTCGCTCCGTCCGCGCGGCCGCCTCCTGGTGCCGCTGACGCAGCGGGATCGCGAAGGCGCGGCCCTCAGGATCACGCGCAAGGGCAGGGGGTTTGAGGCCGAGGCGATCCAGCAGATCCGGATCTTCCCCGGCCAGGGCCGCGGCACGACCGCCCTCGATGACCGCGTCGCCGACTGGTGGCAGCGAGCATCCGCGCTGGCACCGCTGCGCTTTCGCAGCCTCGCGCAGGGGCTGCCGGCGGATGGCTAATACTTCGTGTCGCTTTACCTTGATTGCGATCGCAAGTTTCCAACGCCCCACACTGCCGCTATGAGTGCGGCCTGACTGCCATTCGAGCGCGCGCCATGCATTCCGTTGCCCTGCTGACTGCCAGCTACGCCAAGGATATCGAGCGCTTTTCGCTGCTCAGCGAGAGCATCGACACCTGGCTTTCGGGATATACGCGGCATTATGTTCTCGTTAACGATGAGGACGTTCCGCTGTTCGCGCGGTTCGCCTCCGACAAGCGGGTCATCGTTCCGGCCTCGCGCTACCTGCCGAAATGGCTGTTCGCGGTGCCGCCGGCCCTCCAGTTCCTCAGCAGCCGGCGTGTCTGGCTCTCGCTGCTGTCGTCACCCGTGCACGGCTGGCACATCCAGCAGATCCTGAAGATCGCCGGCGTCCTCAACGCGCCCGAGCAGCGCGTCTGCATCCTGGATTCGGACAATCTGTTCTTTCGCGAATTCGACGTCGGCCAATACGCCGGCGGTGAGAAGACGCCGCTCTTCGTCACCCGCAGGGCGATCGGCGCGGACCACCCGGTGCATGGCGTGTGGCTCCGCACCATCGATCAGCTTCTGGGTATCAAGGAGCGCTCGTTCCCGGCGGACGATTATGTCGGCAACGCGCTGGTCTGGGACAAGGGCACCGCGCGTGCGATGACCGACGCCATCAAGTCGGCGACGGGCCTCAGCTGGGCGCTGGCACTGTGCCGAAAGAAGAAATTCTCCGAATACCTGCTGTATGGCAATTTCGTCGCCAATTCGCCCGAGCATCTGGCGACCCATCGGGTCACCGAAGACAGTATCGCGGTCTCGCACTGGGACGACACGCCGCTCGACCGCCCGGCGATCGAGGCCATGATGCGCACGGCCTCGCCCGAGCAGGTCGCGCTCTGCATCCAGTCCTATTCGTCGACCTCGATCGACGACATCCGCGACGTGTTCCGCCTCTCCTCGCGCGACCGTCGCAGTCCGAGCCTTGCTCCCGATCACATCGGAGATGCGCCCGCGTTCGAAACGCCGAAGACGCGCTGAGGACCAGCGGCTCAGGCGTCCTTTGTGAACTTGCTGATGACGTCCATGAACGGCTTCGGCTTGAACTCGCCGTCGAGCGGCAGCGGGCGGTTCGGCTGCTTGTCCTTGCGGGCGAAGGTGCCGTTGATCCAGCTGTAGCGGTCCGAGATGCCCCAGGTCAGGATCGAGCGCGCCGGGCCGCTGGTCGAGATCGCCGTCAGCAGATCGTCGACGCGCTTGGCGACGATGGCG
Source organism: Bradyrhizobium diversitatis (assembly GCF_016031635.1). GTDB lineage: Bacteria > Pseudomonadota > Alphaproteobacteria > Rhizobiales > Xanthobacteraceae > Bradyrhizobium > Bradyrhizobium diversitatis. The sequence continues at coordinate 230,980 of NZ_JACEGD010000019.1, read as the reverse complement.
TCGCGCTCTGCCGGATTGCCCGCCAGCTTCTGGTCGTCGACGTCGAGCTCGGTGACCAGCACCTCGAGTCCCCAGGAACGCAGCTCGGCCACGAAGGCGGCGAGCCCGTGCGTGTCTATCTCGAGCTCGGCGTGCAGATGCGATTGCAGGCCCACGGCGTGGAGCGGAACGCCCTGGTCGAGCAGGTCCATGATAAGGTTGCGGTAGGCTGCCCGCTTGGCGATGAACGAGTCCTTCGCCGACTCGATGTCATATTCGTTGATCGCGAGCTTGACCAAGGGATCGGCCGCAGCCGCCGTGCGGAACGCCAACGGAATCCAGCCTTGACCCAGATGCTGCGTCCAGAACGTGTCACGCCGGTCCTTCGGACTGCGGGGATTGTCCGGAATCGGCTCGTTCACGACATCCCACGACGTCAGCTTGTCCTTGTAGTAGGAGACGACGGTGCCGATGTGATCGCGATACGCGCGCTCGACGCCCTTGGAATCCCTGATCTGTTTGGTCCAGTCCGGAATGTCGTGATACCAGGCGAGCGCGTGGCCGCGCATCGTCAGGTCGTTGTCTCGCGCGAAATCAAGGATCGCGTCGGCGCGTTCGAAGGCGAACGTATGGGCGTCCGGCCGCAGCATCGGCCATTTCAGCTCGAGCACCGGCACCACCTGGGTGCAATAGGTGCTGATGGCCTCGCCAAGCCTGGGATCGGCTTGCAGGTCCCAGAGCGTCGCCGCAGCGCCATAGCCCGGCCGGCGCTGGGCGCGTTTCGATCCCGGCACGGCGGACGCGGATGAGCCCGCCGCGAGGGCCGCGGCGCTGCCGAGGAGAAATTCGCGTCTGTCGAGCCCGGTCACGCGTGACGCTGCATCGCCGCTTCCGCGATCTCGTAATAGTGAAGCGCGCCTTTCTCGAGCGTCAGGTGGTCCAGCACATAGTCGCGCGGCGCGAAGTCCCCCGCGCCGACGCGTGACCAGAAGTCGTCCCAGCCGGCGGTGAATCCGCTCGCATCGGTGAAGGTCATGCCACAGCGCCCGTCGAAATAGGGCACCGAGGACACGTCGCCCTCGAACCTCACCTTGTCCGGGAAATATTTCGGATCCTGCCACGGCCCGCCGCGATCCCAGGCAAAGACGGGAACGCCGCTCGACAGCGCCTGCTGACAGGCGATGCCCTGGCTTTCGTGCTCGCAGAGGAAGACCATGCTGCGGCAACGCGCCAGTGCGGCCTTGTAATCGTCTTCCTTGTAGTGCCCGTAGCGGATCACTTCGACGGTACGTCCGCTTGCCTCGAGATGCCTGCGGATCGGCTCGATCAGCTCTCGCTCGTACCGTCCCTGATCCCAGCGGACCTTGTCGTAGAGCAACACGTCGACGCTCTTCCGATCCGCCGGCGCGGGTGTCCAAAGATCGGTCTCGATGCCGACCGGCCAGGCGCCGACGTGGGGCCAGTGCGGGCGGAACATGTCGGCATACCAGGCGCACGGCACCAGCACGCGTCTCACATCGAGGTCCTTCAGGCTCTCCGGCGCATCGATCGGGTGGTCGTACATGGCGACGCCGAGCAGGAGCGGGTTCTTCCACTTGAACCAGTCGAGCACGAACGGCCGGCCGATGATGCAGGCCAGTTCCTCGGGGTGCTTCCGGATGTGGCGATAGTCGTTGACGCGGTAGCGGATGCCGAGCCGATCGAGGCCTGCGCACAGATTGAGCAGGACGCGCCGCTGGCCGCTGATGAAGGACTTGCCCAGCAGCAAACGTCGCAGCAGCGGCCGGAGATGGCGGTCGCCGGGAAACCAGCGGTCGTCCCGTTCTTCGAAAAAGAGGTTGAGGACCATCCTGTCGCGGCCTCCTGCGCCGAAATCCGAAGGAACCGCAGGCACGTTGGTGCCGCGACGCGGCAGCGAGGCCGGTTTCAGCCGGGTTGGTTCGGCAACGTCCATGTCGGTCACATCAGCGCATCGGAGGAGTCGAGCGACGTTTCGCCATCATTGCTTCTTTTCCGTGATCGCACCGGCCGCTTCAAGGACAGGGCAAATTTAACGCTAACGCGCGATAACCGCGCGCTCGCTCCATTCGCGGTCCGATTTGCAGGCTTATGCAGCTATCTTCGCCGATGCCAGCGGCGCAATCCGATTGTCGCACCAAATTCCAACTGCCTTAACGTCTCGTTAATCCTGATGGCCGCCGACGGTCCCGTGCCCGCATGCTGAACCGCCATTTCTCGATCTATCTGGTCGCCTACATCCTGCCCGCGGCGGTGGGCTTTTTCGCGGTCACCGCCTATACGCGGCTCCTGAGCCCGGCGGAATACGGCGTCTATGTCGTCGGCATCAGCCTTGCGGGCATTCTGGGCGCGATCTTCTTCGCCTGGATCAAGCTGTCGGTGTCCCGCTATCAGGCGATGTCGGCGGAGGTCGATTTCCGCGGCACGGCGATGGTCGCCTTCGCTCTCACGGCCGCGGTGCTCTGCGCCACCACTCCGCTGGTTGTCCTGCTCCGCAGCGACGTCAGTGTCGAACTGCTGCTCGCCAGCATGTTCGTCGCGATCATGGCCAACGCGGTCGATGTCGGCCAGGAGTTCGAGCGCGCCAAATTGCGCCCCTATCGGTTCGCGGCGATCTCGATCGTGCGCAGCGTCTCCAGCGTCGGCTTCGGTCTGCTCGGCATCTGGCTCGGCTGGGGTGGATTGGGACTGCTCGCCGCGTTTGGTCTGGGGTCGCTCACGGGCATCATCCTGAACCTCGTCGGCGACCGCACCAGGATCGCGCGCTTCCAGCGGAGCCAGTTCATGCAGCTGGCGCGCTACGGCCTGCCGCTGACGCTGGCAGGATTGTCCGTCGCCGTCTATTCGGCCTCCGACCGGCTCATTGTCGCCTATTTGCTCGGCAAGGACGCTGCCGGCATCTTCGGCGTTGCCGCCGATCTGCCGCGCCAGTTCATGGTCATGATCGCATCCAGCGTTGCCGCGGCGACCGTGCCGCTGGTGTTCCGGTCATTGTCCGAGAACAACGGCGAGACGACACGCGAGCGGCTGACCGAAAGCCTCGAGCTCCTGCTCGTCGTCGTTGCACCCGTTGCGGTCTGGCTCGCGCTCGCCGCGGACCAGGTCGCCGGCACGCTGGTCGGCGTCGACTTCCGCGCCGGCGTCTCGGCGCTGCTGCCGACCCTTGTGCTCGCCCGCTCCTTCGGTATCGCCAACCAGTTCTACGTGCAGATCAGCTTTCAGCTCGCCGAGCGGCCCTTCATGCTGTCGGCGCAGTCCTTCCTCACGCTCGTGGTCAGCGTGATCCTGATGTTCGCGCTGATCCCCGGCTATGGCCTCCACGGCGCGGCGCTGGCAACGCTGGCGACCGAGGCGATCGGCTTCCTCGCGGCCGTCGTCCTGATGCAACGGGCCCACCCGGTTCCGTTCGAGTTCAACCGCCTCGCCGGCGTTGCCGTTTCCGCATCCGTGATGGCGGCCGCGATCCTGATCGCGCGATCGCAAGTGGGTGGCACCGGCCTCGTGTCGCTCGCGATCGTCAGTCTCGCCGGCGGCCTCGCTTATGCGGCTGCGGCCTGGTTGCTGAATGTTGCGAACGTGCGAACGTTGTCGCTGCGTTTCCTGCGAACGTTGAACCGCAAGGCGCTCGGCGCTTAGCGAAGAAGCGTGCCGCCCGGCGTCGGCCCGTAAGGCTGCACCAAACGCTTGCCCGGACATTCTGCCGCAGCGTTCGGGGCCAGCTTCGGACCAGCCTCGGCCGTAGGCTGCCTTTCGCCAGCGCAGACCGTCGTATATGAGAGATTTATCGACGGAACGTGCCGAATCTCGCCACAGACGGAACGTAAGGCGGCTGCGATTTCTTAATCCAATGATTCCAATCTGACGCGTGATCGACACGGGCGGACTGGCATTTCGACCGAGGATGGCATGAAAAACCGACTGACGACGGCGAAATCCACCGTGGCGATGCGGGGTTGGGGGCCGTCCGGAATTGTGGCCTTGGCGGCAATGGTCGCATTGACCGCGACCCCGGCAACCGCTGCCAAGCAGCCGCGCCAGGCGGCGGAGGCCGTGGCGCCGCGAGTGGCCGGCGAGCCGATCATGGCGATCGTGTCGATCAAGAGCCAGCAGGTCACTTTCTACGACGCCGACGGCTGGATCATGCGCGCGCCGGTGTCGACCGGCACCACGGGCCGCGAAACGCCGGCCGGCGTGTTCGCCATCGTCGAGAAGGACAAGGACCACCGCTCGACCATGTATGACGATGCCTGGATGCCGAACATGCTGCGCATCACCTGGAACGGTATCGCGCTGCATGGCGGACCGCTGCCCGGCTATGCCGCCTCGCACGGCTGCGTGCGCATGCCGTTCGGCTTTGCCGAGAATCTGTTCGACAAGACGAATATCGGGATGCGCGTGATCATCTCGCCGCACGACGCGGTCCCGGCCGATTTCTCCCACCCCTCGCTGTTCGTGCCGAAGCCGGACGCCATCGCGGCAGCGCCCGGCCTGGCCGACAAGCTCTCCGCCGAGGCCGAGGAAGCCACGAGGGCCGCCGATGCGGCCAAGAAGGCTGCTTCCGCCGCCGCGAAGGAAGCTGCCTCGCTTCCCGCCGCGCTGCGCAAGCTGGAACAGCAGAAGGCCCGCGCGGATGCCGAGCTCGCCTTTGCCGACAGGACGCTAGCGAACGCCAAAACCGATCAGGCCCGCGCCAAGGCCGAGGAGCTGCAGCAAAAGGCGGCGGCCAAGGCTGCCGACGCGGCAACGCAGCTCGACGCCGCCAGGGCCGCCGCGCAGCCGAAGCGCGATGCGGTGGCCGCCACCAAGGACGCCGCGAAGGCGGCCGCGACCCGGAAAGCCGACGCCGTCAAGGCGGCGACCGACGCGAAGCTCGCAGGCGAGCCGGTCTCGGTCTACATCAGCCGCGCGACGCAGAAGCTCTACGTGCGGCGGAATACGCACAAGCCGGCGCCCGACGGCGGCGGCGAGGTGTTCGACACCAGCATCGAGGTTCCCGTCACGATCCGTAATCCCGACCAGCCGCTCGGCACGCATATCTTCACGGCGATGGCGAAGACCGATACCGGCCTGCGCTGGAACGTGGTCACGATCGAGAACGGCGACGAGGCGAGGAACGCGCTCGACCGCATCACCATCCCGCAGGACGTGTGGGATCGCATCGGACCGACCGCGTTGCCGCGCTCGTCGATCGTCGTCTCGGATGAGCCCCTCAGCAGCGAGACCAATTACCGCACCGAGTTCGTCGCAGTGCTGAGCAACGAACCGCAGGGCGGTTTCATCACGCGCAAGCCGACCGCGCCTGCCATGATCGCGAGCGATGACGGCTGGGACAACGGCGGTAACGGCTTCTTCTTCTTCCAGCAGCGAGATCCCTACGTCCAGCCGGCCAATCCGCGCCGGCGCAGCCAATATCAGTACTATCAGCCGGCGCAGCCGATGCAGCGCGGCTTTTGGTAGGGAAGCCGAACTTGCCTGCGGCGCAGGCTTATGGCCGTGCCGTGATCACCAGGGCCTGGATCTTGGCTTCGACCGGTCCGGACCCATGGCGCGCGCGGATCGCAGCGGCGACAGCGTCCGTCGCGGCCTGAAGATCGCCGCCGCTTCTCGCCTCGATTTCGCCGCGCAGCGGCGTACCCTGGCAATAGGCGAACGCCACGAGGTCGGGCGTCGGTGCGCGGCTGGTGGCTGCCAGTGTTTCGATCGAGACATTGCCGAAACCTGCGCGTGCGAGATCGGCCCGTATGATCGCCTGGTCGAAATAGCCGTGCGGCGTCCGCGCCATGAAGCGGGGCGGATCGTCGGGAAACAGCTTGCCCAGCGCGGTCGTTGCGTCATCGGCGAACACGTTCTCCTCGATGCGGTCCCAGACATTGAAGAGAAACGTGCCGCCGGGCTTCAGGACGCGCTTTGCTTCCGAATAGCCCTTGACGCGGTCCGGAAAGAACATGACGCCGAACTGGCAGCAGACCACGTCGAACTCGGCGTCGCCGAACGGAAGCGCCAACGCGTCCGCCTGGCGCCAGGAGATGCGGTCATCGCCAGCCTGACGCTGCGCCGCGACCGCGAGCATCGGCTCGTTGAGGTCGGTCGCAACGTAGCGGACGCGGCCCGGCAAAGCCGCCGCCACGGCGCGCGTCACGGCGCCGGTGCCGGACGCGATCTCGAGCAGCACGGAGGGCGAGAGCGCGGCGACGCGTCTTGCGATGTCGTCGGCGTAACCGGCGAAGATCATCGGGACGAGATGCTCATCGTAGAGTTTTGGGATCGAGCCGGCGAAAACCTTGTCAGTGTCGGACATGCCTGCCTCGCTGAAGGTTCGGACGTGAGGCCAAACCTTACCACGGATATGCCGGCAAGGATGTGAAATAGACCGGCCCAGCACGGCGGCGCGCTCTCAGCGAACATCGGCAAAGCCGGACATCGCGCCTTACGATCTTCCGCCGCCGACCTCGATTCGACGATGACGGCGCCGTCGTCTTCATCTCCTCGATTGCCGCGCTGAAAGCCGGCTCGCAGATGGCGGTGTACGATTCCTCCAAGGCCGCGCTCGGCGGCCTCATGCGCAACATCGCCCATCTCGGATCGCGGCGCGGAATCCGCGCCAACCTCGTCTATCCCGGCCTCGTCGACACTCGCAACGGCCGTGAGGCCGGCGCCGGCCGCCCCAACCGCGGCAAGGGCCATGTTCCCTTCGGCCGCCAGGCGACCGCTTGGGAGATCGCCTATGCCGTGCTGTTCTTCCTCTCGGACGAAAGTGTCTACGTCACTGCACAGACCCTCGCGGTCGATAGCGGTCTGATCGGGATGTGAGAGGCCTAAACGGCCAACCGCACGCGCTGACGTGATCCTGAGGTGCTCACCTTGCGATGCATCGCATCGCAAGGTGAGCCTCGAAGGATGGGCCACAAGCGCCCGCGGCCCATCGTTCGAGGCGCGCAAGGGCGCGCACCTCAGGATGACGGTCGTGCGTGTGGATGCACGACATCGCGCGCGCTCATCGCCCGCGCGACCGCGCGCGACAAACGAGATGGTCGAGCGAGATGTGCCCCGGCCCGTGAGCCATGATGCCCAGCGCCATGGCGGCCCAGGTGAGATGGATGGGCCAGCCATCCGGCACCGTGAGCTCCACGATCAGCGTCATGAACAATAGCCCGAGCGCCGCGAACCGCGTGCCCAGTCCCAGCACCAGCAGGATCGGGAGCATGATCTCGCCGGAGCCCGACATGAAGGCCATCACCGTCGGTGCCGGAAAGTGATAGGGCCCGCCCGGCAGATGCAGCATGAACTCGTCACTGAACAGCGTCACGGCGGTGTCGTTGAGCCTGAGGAAGCCGTCCCATTTGAGCATGCCCGAGCGCCAGAACGGCACGGCCAGCGCGACCCGCAGCACAAGCTGGACCAGCGAAGGAACGGCAATCATTTGCACCAGATGATTGGCCCTGTCGACGAGCAGTCCTGGCGAGAGCGAGCCGCTGTCGGTGCTCATGTGCTGGTCCGTGATCATCATTGGTCTCCGCAAGCGAGCGAGGTGAAGGCGCCGGCCTCGATCAGTCCGGCGATGTTCGCGGCGATGTCGAATTCGCTTGAGGCTTCCAGCGCCGACGACGCGGCCTCGCCGAGCGGCCGCCCCGAGATCAGGCGGTCTGCGAACACTGCACCGCCCGGCGGAAGGCGGCGCACGGTAACGTCGAATTCGGGGCGCGTGATCAGGGCATCCTCCGGCGTGGAGGCATCGATGCGCGCGACCGGCGCATCGTCGCGGTTGGCGGCAAAGATCGTCACGGCCGCGTATTGCGAGCGAAGGCATCGTGCGGCCGGGTGTGGAACGAACACCAGATCGGCCAAACGGTTGGGCGTCACCGCCGACAGCCGGGCCGGCGACAGCGGAAGCGCGTCGGCAGCGTGATAGGCATCGAGCCAGGCGCGTTCGATGCGGGCGACGTCGGGGAGCCAGGGCATGGCCTGCGCATGCTCATACCGCGCCATGAAGTCCGGGAAGTCGCGGCCGTATTCGAACAGCAGCGGCGAGGCCGGCGGATTGCTCCGGACGTGGGAACGCGCCATGGCGCGGAAGAAGTCGGCGCCGGTGATGCGCTGCACTGCCGGATAGATCGCGGCCAGTGCGTCGATCAGGCTGACCGTGACGTTGTTGCGGTAGACGTCGTAGCGCCGGCCGGCGGCCTTGCCGTTCGGGCCGGTCACGCCGTCGGGCGTGCTGCGCGCCGGATCCAGCAGCGCCGGCGCGAACGAAGCGGCGAATGACAGGCCGGCTTCATGCGGCATGACGCTCTCCTGCCGGCACGGCGGACTGATGACGGTCGAGGATCGCCTGGGCCGCGATGGCTTCCGCCTGCAGCACCGGCCAGTCCGGTATCTTGCTGTCCCACTCGATCAGCGTCGGCACCGCGCCGCGGAGCCGGATCACGATCTCGTAGAGCTTCCAGACGGCGTCCGCGACCGGACCGTCTTGGCTGTCGATCAACAGCAGGTCGCCTTCGTCGTCGGCCTGCTCGGCATGGCCGGCGAGATGAATTTCCCGGACCTGCGATAGCGGGAAGTTCGCGAGATATTCAAGCGCCGAGAAGCCATGATTTGTCGCGGAGACGAACACGTTGTTGACGTCGAGCAGCAGGCCGCAGCCGGTGCGCTCGGCAACGGCGCGGATGAAATCGGTCTCGCTCATCGAGGACTCGCGAAACGCGACATAGGTCGAGGGGTTTTCCAGCAGCAGTGGGCGGCGGATCGCCTCCTGCACCTGGTCGATGTGATCGCAAACGCAAGCCAGCGTCGCCTCGGTATAGGGCAGGGGCAACAGATCGTTGAAGAAGCTGGTCTCATGCGTCGACCAGGCGAGATGTTCGGAGACCAGCGCCGGCTGGTAGCGTGCGACCAGGCCGCGGAAGCGCGCCAGATGCGTCTTGTCGAGCGGCCGGGGCCCGCCGATCGACATGCAGACGCCGTGCAGCGAGAGCGGATGGTCGCGCCGGATCGCCTCCAGCGCACGATGCGGTGGGCCGCCGGCACCCATGTAGTTCTCGGCGTGGACCTCGAAGAAGCCACGCCGAGGTCCGCCCTCGAGGATTGCGGGGAGATGCTCGGGCTTGAAGCTCGTCCCGGCAACGCCGCCGATGGGCGTTGCGAAGCGGAGCGGCACGGCCGCAGGTCCGGTCGACTTGGTCACCGTGCTCATCGTGCTGCTCCGTTCGTGCTTGCCGGCGACGTCGCGCCGGCCGTTACACCGGCTTGAGCGAACCTTTCTTGCCGTTCGGCAGCTCGATACTGGTGCAGGTGCCGCCCTGCACGAATTTCCAGGCGTTGCCCTGGAAGTCGACAGTCGAGGTGCCCTGGCAGGTCGTGCCCGGGCCCGCCGCGCAATCGTTCTGGCCCTTCAGTGCGACGCCGAAGCACTTTTCCTTCTTGGCGGCGACAGCCGCATCGCCCTCGGCCTTCGTCAGTGGCCCGGCGGCGGCAAGGGTCGCAAGCGCGGTCGACATCGCGCCGGCGAGGACGAGAGAGGTGACAGCATGTTTGGCAGACATCGAGTTCTCCTGTTCGAGATGGCATCGCCTGATAGGCGGCTGCGCATGATCTCTTTCGCTCCGCTCGCCACCTGCGTTACCCGCAGGCCGCTCACGAATGCGTGAGACCGATTGGATCGGGCGCACGGGCAGTGCGCTCGAGCGGGGATTAGCGGGCAAGCGTCGGCTCGAAGCCAATGCCCAGCTTCTATCGAGATGGTAGCCAGCGGGCATTGGCTGCGCGCGCTCGCTCCTGCCAGACGTAACGAACGAGCGCCGGCGGCGTAAGACATGTCAGTGACTCGCAACGAGGCGCGAAAGCAGCGATGAATGTCGATCCCGAACGACGGCTTCGTGCGATCGCAGGGCTGACGGTCAGCATCCGCCTTGCGGTCTCCGCGCTGGTCCTGGCGGCAATCCTGTTGACGGCCGCGCTGTCGAGCCTGTTGTGGTGGCGCACGGCGGAAGCGACCAGCCGGCAGCTCGCCTCGACCATCAACGAGCAGATCGTGGCGGCCGTGCGCAAGGAGGTGTCGGCCATCGTCGACGAGGCGCGCGCCGCCCATACTGCGATCCGCACGCTCTTCCTCCAGAACGTGCTCGACACCCGCGAGGCCGACAAGCGCGAGTTCGTCTTTCTCTCGCAATTGCAGTCGCAGGCGACGATTTCCTGGGTCGCGTTCGGCTGGCCCGACGGCTCCTTCTTCGCCGCGCACAAGCTCGGCGATCGCCGGTTAGAGATGATGGAGATTTCGCTGACCGACCATGCCGGCCAGCGCCGCGTCGATGAGTATGACGTGGTGCCCGGCGACATCGAGTTCGCCAACCGCCGCTTCGAGCCGACCTCGTTTCACGTCGCCGACCAGGCCTGGTTCAAGGCCGGGCTGACCGCGGATGATCCGCAATGGTTCAGGGTGCTGGACCATGCGACCGGCGTGCGGCCGTCGATCGCCTTTGCGGGGCCGATCGATGTCTATCAGGAGCGGCAAGGCGTACTGGCCGTCGTCATCGAATACACCAGGCTCGCGCGCTTCCTGTCGCAGCTCGAGGTCGGACGCACGGGAACCGCCTTCATCGTCGATGGCAGCGGCGAACTCGTCGCGGCGCCGGACAAGGAGGCCGACGAGCTCCATCCGGCGCGTGGCGACACTGCGCTGCTGCCGCTCGCGCGCCTGGCGCTCGGCAAGGCGGGTGAGGCAGGCGGCAGGGAGGCCTGGCGGAGCCGGCTCACGTCGGGCGGCGCCGCCTATGAAGTCGCGCTGACGCCGCTGCCGTTTCCCGGCTGGTCGCTCGCGACCGTGATCCCCGAGGCCGAGTTTCTCGGGCCGGTCGAGACGACGCTGCGGCGCCTGATCCTTGGCCTTGCCATCGGCGCCGTGCTCGCGGCGCTGGCCTCGGCGATGCTGGCGCGCTCCGTCATCGCCGCGCCGCTGTCACGCGTCGTCGGCGAGCTGCGCCATGTCGAGGCCTTTGCGCTGGAGCAGGTCCGCCGCCATCCGTCGCGGCTCAGGGAGATCGCGAGCCTGTCGGGCGCGATCGCCGAGATGGCGGCCGGATTGTCCGCCTTCCGCAAGTTCATCCCGGCGGATCTCGTCCGCGGCCTGCTGCGCCAGGGCGTCGAGGCGAGGCCCGGCGGCAGCGTCCAGGAGCTCAGCGTGATGTTCATCGACATTGCCGGCTTCACCGGGCTGTCCGAGCGGCTGGGCGACCGCGTGGTGCCGCTGCTGTCGCGTTATCTCGACATCACTTCGGAGATCATCGTCGCCAATGGCGGGACCATCGACAAGTTCATCGGCGATGCCGTGATGGCGTTCTGGGGCGCGCCGCAGCCGCAAGACGATCACGCCGCGCGATGTTGCCGTGCCGCGCTCGCCTGCCGGAGCGCGATCGAACAGTCGGGCCTCGTCGACGACCTCGGCCAGCCGCTCCAGATCCGCATCGGCATCAATTCCGGCCGGATGCTGGTCGGCAATATCGGCTCGGAGCTGCGGCTGAACTACACCGTGATCGGCGATGCCGTGAACGTCGCCAGCCGGCTCGAAGGCGCCAACAAATCCTACGGGACGCAGATCCTGATCGGTGCGGCGACCGAACGTCTGGCGCGCGGCGTCGTCATCACGCGCGAGGTCGACAGCATCGCGGTCTACGGACGCGAGGAGGGGATCTCCGTCCACGAACTGATCGGGATTGCGGGCGAGACGGCCGATGATAGTGCCGCGATCGGCTGGATCGCGGACTACGAGCGCGGCCTCGCCGCCTATCGTGCGCGCCGGTTTGCTGATGCGCTCGCCGATTTCGAAGCGGTGCTGAAACGGCGCAGCCACGATCGTCCGGCCGCCTTGATGCGCGACCGCTGCCGGCAGTTCGCCGCGAGGTCGCCTGATGACGCCTGGCGACCCGTGGCGGCATTGACGTCGAAATAACAACGTGAACCCAATTCGAGCTTCAGCGGCTGACGTGAAAACCGGTGGCAAAGCCGCTCCATCCCGCGCATGATGTGGACATGAAAACCACACTGCTCAAGCCTGACGACTACACCCGCTCGCCCTGGAAGAACGGCGGCGGCATCTTCACCGACATTGCGGACGCTCATCGGGACGATGCGACGCAGAAGGGCTGGGACAGCCTCCTGTGGCGCTTTGCTTCGACGCCGATCGTGGCGCCCGGTCCCTTCTCCTACATGCCCGGTATCGACCGCTTGCAGATGGTCGTCGATGGGCGCGGGCTGGTGCTGAAGTCGCCCACGCAGGCATTCGACGAACGTGAACCTTTTACGACCGTGCGCTTCACCGGCGAGATCGAGATCGTCACCGAGCTGGAGGCCGGTCCTGTCGAGGTCGTGAACCTGATGGCGCGGCGCGGTGCGGCCGAGATTGATCTCGTCGCGCTCAGGGAGCCCGGCGAGCGGCCGCTCGCGGTGGGCACCCATCTCGTCTACGCCGCGCGCGGTGAATGCCGCATCCGTCTCGACGGCGAGAATTTTACGGTTCCCAGCCAAGGCACGCTGAAGGTCGAGCTGACGGAGCCGGCGATGCTTGCGCTCGTGTCGGGCCTGATGGTGCTGGGATCGATCCGGCTGCTCGCTTAGGCGGCCGCTGTGCCTGTCGCCTGCTGCGCACAATCCATGCAACTGGCCAGGTTGACGCCGCCGGGCCGGAGCATGATATCTGCTTCGGTAGCAGACCGCAGCTCGTAGGGGCAGAATATGACCGCGCCAGACAATCTTGCCCCCACGCCTGCCGACGGCGTCATCGACTGGCTGACCAACGGTACGCGCGACGAGCGCTTCATCGACGACATCTTCGCGCAGATGTGCATCCGCCTGCAGCAGGCCGGCATTCCCGTGAAGCGGGCGACGCTCCACGTGTTGATCAATCACCCGCAATGGCTGGGGGCCCGCATGATGTGGTCCGACGGGAGCCGCGAGGCCGAGATTGCGCTGGTCGACTATGAAGTGCGCGAGCGGCCCGAATATATCGGCAGCGCCGCCCACGAGATCCATGACGGCGCCACCGAGCTGCGCGAGAGGCTCGAGCAGGATTCCTCGCTCGGCCGCAAGCACGCCCTCTATGACGAGATGCGCGCCAAGGGCCTCACCGATTACGTCGCCTGGCCGCTCTACCATACGCTCGGCAAGCGGCACATCGTCACCTTCGCGACCGACCGGCCCGGCGGGTTCGACGATGCGCATATCGCCGGTCTGAAGAAGTTGCTGCCGGTGCTGGCGCTGGTCAGCGAGATCCGCATCAAGAACCGCCTGGCCCGCACGCTGCTGGAGACCTATGTCGGCTCCCATGCCGGCGAGCTGATCCTGGCCGGCGCCACCAGGCGCGGCACCGGCACCACGGTGCGCGCCGCTATCATGATCTGCGATTTGCGCGATTTCACCAAGATCTCCGACAACTGGCCGCGCGACGACGTCATCGACCTGCTCAACGACTATTTCGACGCGATGTCGGAGCCGATCGCGCGGCACGGCGGCGAGATCCTGAAGTTCATCGGCGATGGACTGCTCGCGATTTTTCCGCTCAGCTCGCCCGACGCCTGCGCGAACCTGCTGCATGCCGTGACCGAGGCCCGGCAGGCCATGGCCGCGCTGAACGAACGGAACAGCGGCACCGGCCGTGCGCCGCTGAACTACGGCATCGGGGTCCATGTCGGCGACGTCATGTACGGCAATATCGGATCGACCAGCCGGCTCGACTTCACCGTGATCGGCCCGGCTGTCAACATGGCCTCCCGCCTCGAGGCGCTGACCAAGACGATCGGCAAGAAGGTGCTGCTGTCGCGTGCCTTCGCCGAGCTGGTGGAGAAAGAGTTCGCGCTGGAGCATGTCGGCCGGCACGAGGTGCGCGGCTTCAACGAGCCGATCGATCTGTTCGCGTATCCGGAGTGAGGGCGCGACGTGCGCCCGCGCCTATTTGCGGTTCGTTCCCATCGTGCCGGCGCCCGGTGCGTTCATCTGGCCGCCCTGGCTTTGCCTTGTGTCGTTGTCGCCGGGACGCTCTGTCTTTGATTTCGCCGGTGCGCTCGAGCCGCCGCTGTTGGCGTCCGATGACGTGTTGAGGCTCGATGCGCCCGCGCCCGTCGCGCCGCCTGTTCCGGTTGCATCGATGCTCGATCCGGTTCTGGAAGCACCCGCGCCGCCTTGGGCGAACGCGGAAGGTTGAGACGCGAGAGCTGCAACGAGCCCCGCAAGAACAAGCGCTTTCATGTTCGCTCCTTTCGCTCGCGGTCAGGCGGCCCCGGCCGTCCGGGAGCGGTTCATGCCGGGGCCGCCATTGCCGGAACAAGTGGGATCCGGCGCGGGCCAATGCGCGGGAACGCCTGGTCGTTCCAAATCCTGCGGGGCGGCGGCTGGCGCTAGGCCGACCAGCGATCCTGCTCTTCCCGGTGCGCGTGCTCGTTCAGCCGGTCGGCGATCTCATTCGCAATCTGCTCCGATTCGGCCTCGGCGACGGGCTCGCCCTTGTGCGTCTTCAGCTTGTCCTTGTCGGCTTCGATCGGGAAATCGTCGGGCTTCAGTTCGTTATCCCTGCTCATGGCGCGCCTCACGCGGTTCTCGGCAGAGGGAAAACGCGCGTGAAGGCGGATCGTTGCGTCAAAGATGAAGCTTCGATCGACCGAGCAAGTCAGGCGCCGCCGATCGCCCGGGGCGCAGCACCAAGGTCCGCGCCCCAGATCGATCGTTCATGGCCGTGATGTGCAAGCGCCAGGAAACGGGAACCGCGCTGCCTGTTCCGCCTATTTCTCGACCGCCCCCGACCAATCCTTGAAGCCGCCGACGTTGTAGACCTTCTCATAGCCCATATCCTTCAGCACCTTCCCGGCCAGTGCCGATCTGCCGCCGGATGCGCAATAGAGGATGACGGTCTTGGTCTTGTCGAACGCCTTGTCGTGATAGGGCGACTCCGGATCGGCGCGAAACTCCAGCATGCCGCGCGAGACGTTCACGGCGCCCGCGATCTTGCCGCTGGCGGCGACTTCCGGCGCATCGCGAACGTCGACGACCAGCGTGTCGCCGCTTCTGATCATCTCGGCCGCCTGATCGGAGGTGATCTTCGGGACCGCCGCGTTCGCAGCTTCCAGCATTTGCTTGACACTCGTTGCCATGGCTTCTCTCTCCTGCCGCCCCCGCGGGAGGATAGCACAACGCTTTTCGCTGCGCCTCCAGTCGATCGACGCCGCGCCGGGCAGACCGGCGTTAGCCGGCCCGTCAAGTGCCGGGCCGCGCGTCGTGCAGATGCGCAATTGAGGGCGCCTTGGTGAAAGAGATCGCCGCGCAGGACTCGTAGACTGGCTTCGTTGGCGGCTCAGACGACGAATGCCGCCCGCGTCATCGGGAGGCGAGGCAAGCCCCGGTGCAACAGAAGAGGTGATCGGCGACATCAGGCGCGACGACGAGAGGAGACGTCAATGCCAACCTGCTCCGCAAGTCTTCATGGTCGAACCGGAAGCTGTGCCGTCTGCGACGGCCGGTTCGGTCTTGTCAGGTATTACGTGTGGCGCAAGCCGCTCTGCTCGAAGAAGTGCGTCGAACGTCTCGCGACCCGCCGCCGCGACGACCGCGACTGGTTCGGCCGTGTCCCGATCGCCGTCGACCTGTCTCCAGAGAACCGCGCGAGGATGCTATGACCCTGCAGATGTCACGACGAGGCAAGCAATACATGGAAACGGCGCAGAGCCTGCTGCGCGCTGCGATGAGCATGACCGACGAGGTGGTCGCGACGCGGCTGAAGCTGCTCGCCGATGACTATCAGCGCCGCGCCGAAAAGGCCTCGAGCGTCGATGCCGCCAAATCGGTGACGCGCTCGGCGGCCAGGCCCGAATACGATTGGTCGAAGGAGCTCGCGTGAGATGATCAGGATCATCGCCGTGCTCTGCAGCCTCTCGTCTCCGACCGACTGTCATGAACAGATCGTCACGACCTCGGACTTCGCCGACGTCACGATGCAGTCCTGCCTGATCGGCGCGCCGCAGCTCGCCGAATGGATGGCGCAGCATCCGGCCGAACGTCTGGCCGGGTGGCGCTGCACGATCGGCAAACAGGGCGGCGGCAGGGGAATTTAGCTGCCAGCCTGGGGGCGCAGGGCAATCGCAATGGCATCTCCTCAGGGGGAGGCCGAGCGGCATCGGTGCCCGCTGAAACTGCTGCCGCGCACTCCATCCTCATCCTGAGGGCCCGCCAACGGCGGGCGTCTCGAAGGATGGCCAAAGCGACGTCCCTTCCACATGCGATTGCTCTGCAGGGCGGGGGCGGGACGGGGAGTCCGGTTGCCAACGCCGGGTCGTGCGGCTAGCTTTTGCGACAAGCTACGCAAACGGTCTTTGGCCGCACATTCATGCCGAAATTCCTTCGCATCGGTGTCCATCAGTCCAACGTCTCCGGGTACACGTCGAAGGCGTGGTGCGTCCGGCGCGTTGGCTCGGCGGTCTTCCTGAAATGGGGCGCGGTGGAGGTGCATGGCGCCGGTGCCGGCCGCAAGGTCTATTGGTCGCGTCTGCCGCAGGAGAAGACGGTCCGTTGCGGCACCGCGCAGCGCGCGCAGGACTACACGAAGGCAGCGATCGCGCGGCGCCGCAATCATCGCTATGAGCCGCTGACCGGACCCATCGCGAACCGGCGCCCCTCGGCCGCACGCAGCGCCGGGCTCAAGCAGGCGCTCGCCACCATCCTGATCGTCGACATCGTCGGCTCCACCGCGAAAGCCGCCAAGCTCGGCGATGTGCGCTGGACCAAGGTGATGGGTCACTATTACGCCGCCGTCCGCAAGGAGCTGAAGACGTGCGGCGGCAAGGAGGTCGTGACCACCGGCGACGGCGTGCTCGCGACGTTCAAAAAGCCCGCCGCCGGCATCGCCTGCGCGACCGCGATCCAGCAGGCCATGCGCACGCTCGGCCTCGAGATCCGGGTCGGCCTGCACGCCGGCGAATACACCATCAGCGGCGGCGAAATGGTCGGCCTCGCCTTCCACATCGGCACCCGCGTCGCCGCAAAGGCGCGCGCCGGCGAGGTGCTGGTGTCGAGCGCGGTGAAGGAACTGATGACGACGCAGGCGGCGATCAGCCTGAGGGATCACGGCGTGCACCGGCTCAAGGGCGTGCCGGAGAGGTGGAGGTTGTGGCGGGTGGAGGGGTGAGGTGCAAAGGAGCACGGCGCGTGATGCGCGTGTCACCCCGGATGACGGCCTTGGCATCTTTGCGCTTGCTCAGCCTTCGAACCGCCAGTTCGCCGTCACCCAGCGATAGCCGCCGTCCGTTTTCCTGATGTTGCCGATGCCCGGAAACGGAAAATGGAACCCGAGCACCGGGATGCGGTCCGCCGCGGCGCGGTCGAACAGGCGCCTGCGCGATTGCAAGGCGGTATCAGGATCGAGATCGGGGCCGGGCCGCCAGGCATTGTCGATGTTGAGCAGGGGGCTATACGCGGCATCGGACGTGATCAGCAATTGCTGCGCACCGGAATGCACCAGGATCGCCGACATGCCCGGCGTGTGGCCGCCGGCGGCGATCGTCGTGAGGCCCGGCAACACTTCGCTGCCCGGCCGGTACAGCACGGCAGACTTGGCCACCGGCGCCACGCTGCGCTTGATGTTGGCGATGAAGGTGCGCCGGAAGTCTTCCGGCATCGGCAGCCGCGACAGATCCGGCTCGCCCCGGATGAAGAAGGCGAAATCGTCCTCGGGAATATAAACGGCCGCCTTCGGAAAGGCACTCGATCCATCGGGGCGGCTGAGATTGCCGACGTGATCGGGATGGGTATGCGTGATCACGATGGCGTCGATGTGTTCGGGCTCTACGCCGATCCCCGCAAGATTGCGGAACAGATGTCCGCCGTCGGGGCCGAGGGTTTGCGCTGCACCGGCCTCGATCAGGATTTTCCTGCCGCCGGTTTCCAGCAGAAGCGTGTTGAGGTTGAGCCTGAAAGTGTCGGTCGGCAGGAACGCATCGCTCAACGTCCTGCCGAGTTCCTCCGCCTGCGCGGTAGAGGCGTAGATGCGCGGATTGCCGCTCAGCGTGCCGTCGCTGACGACGGTTGCCTTGATCTCGCCGACCCGGAAGCTGTAGTGGTCGGAATTGGTCTTAGGCGCCGGCGTTTGCGCGATCGCGGCCGGCATGCCCAGCAGCGGCGTCATCGCTCCGGCCGTGCTGCCGGCGAGCAGGAGGCGGCGACTGATGTTCAGATGGAATGGCATGACGACTCCTCCGGCCTGGCGGCGATGGCAGGCTGTGTACGCCCACCTGGCGTCATCCACAAATATCATGATAGAAATTGCATTATGCGTTCAATGGATTTGGCGAAGGTCGATCTCAATCTGCTCGTGGTGTTGCATGCGCTGCTCGAGACCGGCAGTGTCACGCGCGCCGCCGAGCGTCTCGGCAGCAGCCAACCGGCGATCAGCCGTGCGCTGGCCAAGCTGCGGCGCCTGTTCGGGGACCGGCTGATGGTGAAGGCGGCAAGCGGCATGATGCCGACGCTCCGTGCCGAGGCGATGCGCGAGCCGCTGGCGACCCTGCTCGGCGGCGTCGAGACATTTCTCCACAAGCCGAAGTTCGATCCGTCCGCCACCGACCGCGTCTTTCGCATCGCGACGACCGATTATGGCGCGCTCGCCATCCTGCCCAATGTCGCCGCCCGCTTTGCGCGCGAGGCGCCCAATGCGGCGATCGAAATCGTCAGCTTCTCGCGTGATGTGTTTCGGATGCTCGCCGACGGTCAGGTCGATTTCGTGCTGTATGCCGATAATCCGGTGGCCGGGTCGTTTCGGGCGCGCGAGCTGTTTCGCGAAAGCTTCGTGACGCTGGTCCGGCAAGACCACCCTTTGCTCAAGGAGATGCGCGGGGCGAAGGACGTGCTGCCGATCAAGCTGTTCACGTCCTGGCCGCACATCGTGGTCAGCATTTTCGGCGGGCAGGGCGGGCCGATCGATACCGCATTGGCCGAGCGCGGCTACAAGCGGCACGTCGCGCTGCGTGTTCCCTATTTCGCAACGGCCGCGGTGATCACGGCCGCGTCGGACTACCTGGTGACCATGCCCTCGCGGGCGGCCCGGCAGCTCGCGCCGCGGCTCGGCCTCGCGATGCTGAAACCGCCGGCGCAGGTGACGCCCTACGGCTATCGCCTGCTCTGGCACGAGCGAAGCCACGACGATCCTGGCGCGATCTGGCTGCGCCGGCTCGTGATTGATGGCGTCAAATCGGGGGGAGCGCGGGCCTGACCCCAAAAATGGAGCAAGACGCCGCAAGGCGTGCTCGTCATGAATGTTGCTCCTGATGTCGGAACCCAGGCCGGCCGTTCGTCTTGAATCCGAGCCGCCTCGAACCGGAGTTCTGCGTACATGGCCCCGCGCGCCAATTGGAAAGGCTTCCTGAGACTGTCCCTCGTCACCTGTCCTGTGGCGCTCTATCCGGCCACGTCCGAGAGCGAGAAGATCTCGTTCAACCAGCTCAACCGGCAGACCGGCCACCGCATCAAATACGTGAAAGTCGATGCGGACACCGGCGACGAGGTGCCGAACGAGGACATCGTCAAGGGCTACGAGTTCGAGAAGGGCCAGTACATCGAGGTATCGAAAGAAGAGCTCGAGGAGATAGCGCTGGAGTCCACGCGCACCATCGAGATCGACGAGTTCGTCGCCAGGTCGGACATCGACGCACGCTATCTGATCCGCCCCTATTACATCCGGCCTGACGGGAAGGTCGGCCACGACGCCTTCGCGGTGATCCGCGAGACCATCCGCGAGATGGACAAGGTCGCGATCGGGCGCGTCGTGCTGACCAACCGCGAGCACATCATCGCGCTGGAGCCGATGGACAAGGGCCTCGTCGGCACCCTCCTGCGCTACCCGTACGAGGTGCGCAGCGAGCAGGACTATTTCGACGACATCCAGGACGTGAAGGTCACCAAGGACATGCTCGATCTCGCCATGCACATCGTCAACCAGAAGGCCGGGCGATTCGAGCCCGAAAAGTTCGAGGATCAGTACGAGACTGCGCTGATCGAGCTGATCAACGAAAAGCGCGCCGGCAAGGTCATCCGGCCGAAGGAGCGGCCGAAGGGCGAGAACGTCGTCGACCTCATGGAGGCGCTGCGGCGCAGCGTCGGCAAGGAAGCCGGGAAGGAGGCCGCGGCTGCGAAGGCAGGCAAGCCGGCGAAGAAGCCGAGGAAGGCGGCGGCCGGCCAGAAGGAGATGCTGATGCCGATCGCAGGCAAGAAGGCGGCCGCCAAGGAGACGTCCGCGAAGAAGCCGGCCGCAGGGGCACGGCGAAAATCGGCGTGAAGCATCCGGTGACACCGGATGGACGCTACTTCGTCGTCCGCGGTCGCCTGTGGCGAATGGCCAACCCCGATCTCGCGGAGGATGAGCGCGGAAGCCTGGTGAAGCGACTGATGGCGGCCAGGCGCGCCGTGCGCGACGCCAAGGCGGACGAAGACCCGGACGCGGCAGTGGCCGCGCATCGTGCGGTAGACGAGGTCAAGCGCGCGCTGGGGGAGCGCGGCCCGGTCTGGTGGACAGACGGCGCGCCGGACTTCAATCGCCACATGGCAAAGAACACGCCCTATGCCGCCTGGTACGCGAAGGTCCTTGCCGCAGGCCTCAAAGGCCCTCGTCGGGGCACTCCGGACAGGTATCGCCGATCGAATCGAGGACATCGTTGATCTCCGCGACGGCCTGATCGGCAGAGACGCCGTCCGGCGGATCCTGCCGCGCAAGCGCGACCGCGCGTTTCCGAGCGTGCGGGTCGGCTCGATCCCTGGTCCAGCCGTGCTCTTCACATTCGTTGATGGCGCCAGCCTCGTGCAGCACGTGGATGGCCCATCCGCGCAGGGTGCGGATCGCCGGCCGTCTTTCCCTCGTCATCAGCATGCGAGATTTCTCCTGCGGGGCGAATCCATGCGCCCGCTCGCTCGTTCCCGGCGGTTAACACGGGTCAGGGATTCCCAAACGGCAGGGCTAGGTTTGTCCACGTGTTCCGGAGGGCCTGTGGAGAATGCGAGGTGTTGCGGCTGACTCTGCATGCGTTGCAAGTACTCAGCAGAGCCAAGCAGGTTTCCTCCTGAGGAACCTGGTGCTGAGAGGCGACTTATGTCGGCATCGGTTTCGGAGGAAAAGCCATGGCCATTGATGCGTTCGCTGGCACCACGCCGGTGTTTCTCCCTGAGCAGTTCTTCGTTGGCCGCTTGGAAGGATGGGCGGTGGTCGAAAGCCTCGTCGGCGGGCTTTTGAAGCGGGCGACGATCACGGCTCATGGCGAGCTCGACGCGGACACCGATACTGTCGTCCTGACCGAAACCTACACCTTCGATGACGGCCACAGCGACACGCTGCGCTGGACGATCCACAAGCTGGGCGACGGTCAGTACACCGGCCATGAAAATCGCCTGGAAGGCGAAGCCACCGGCGAGCAGGCCGGTTGTGCATTCCATTGGAAGTACACGCGCGACACGCCCCAGAGCGATGGCAAGTCGTTCAAGCTGAACTTCGATGACTGGTTCTATGGGATCGATGATCGCGCGTGCATCGTTCGCGGAAGCGCCGGGCGTGCAGGCATCCCTTTCGCGACGGCGCATGTGACTTATCGGAAGCTATAGATTTGGGCTCGGCGGTGACAGTACACTCAGTCGGTGCGAAGCGGCAATTTAGTGCACTGTCACCGTAATTCCGCGGGTTTTGAGATCGTAAAGTTTGCTGTTAGCTCGCATCGAACTATCCTTTCTGATGCTGTTTGGTGGGTTGCCGTCGGTGGTGCGCCGACGGGATCGTCCATCGCCGCGCGGAAAACGAGACGAATTGCCGTCGCGATTCATAAGCGCGGCATAGGTGGAGATTGCACTTCAAGGCTTTCGATGAGCCCGGAGTGACGACCTTGAACGCCTCCGCGGGTGGCTCCTGCTACGGTCGATCGTTAACCGTGCCACTGCTGCGGCTATTCATCGCGGCTGGCAGAAAGAGAGTGCGTCTCGACATCCATAAGTTGTGCATTACGATCTAAGCAACGCCGGGAGAAGGCACACTCAGCGATGTAGGTAGTCTAAGGGGGCAGGCATGGTTCGCAACGCAATACCTAGAGGGTGGGATCGCATCACCGCACGTCTATCGGTCGCGATGTGTCTTACGTTCTTCGGAATGGTAGAGGAAAGTCATGCTCGCGATATCGGCGCACTCGGGGGCGGCGGTGGAGCGCCCTTCCGAGCGGCATGTCGTCCTAATGACGTCGCCATCGGTCTCAAGACGAACAGCGGCAGTGCGCTCGATGCTATCCAGCTCATCTGCATCGGTCTCGACGGGCAAAAAAAAGGGTGGGGAGGAGGCCCCGCCGATCGCTACTACTCGACGATGCCCGGCGGCTCCGGCGGACGCTGGGCTCAGCAATTGGTATGCAAGCAGGATCACGCGATAAGACACCTCCATGTCTTTATGGACGAGCATAAGATAGTGAATCATGTCCGTATGACATGCCAGCACCTGGCTACAGGTGGTTCGCACGATAGTGTGCCGCAGCACATCGGCGGTGAGGCAATAGGCGACGTGCGCTTCTCCTGTGGTCAGGATGAGTGGGGAACTGGAATTTACGGACGATCCGGAAACCTTATCGACCAGCTTGGGTTGAGCTGTGAGAAGCTGGCCAGTGCGACTCCGCCTTCACCTCCATCTGGGCCTAAGGGGCCGCCGCTCAAGGGGCTTGGCAGGGTCTATTCAGCAACCGTGCTTCAAGATGTCGACGTATACAAGGCTCCCGGCGGCGTTGGCACGCCCTTTGGCCGCCTGCAGGCCGGCCAAACTGTACTTCTCCGCACAAGAACATGCCCGGACAACTGGTGCCGCGTCCACGGTACAGCCGTGCCAGATGGAAGTGGGTGGGTGTACAATGGCCCCGACTTCACCTCGCTCAGGTTTTGACGCCTAGCCTATCGGGTTCGTCCTGACTGCCCTAAGCGGTGTGGAGCCGTCGCACATTGCGGCGATCTCCTCGTTGCCCGGACGGCATCCCAGATTGAAGCCCATCTCGGTCGCCGGCTTGCCAATGTCGAACGGGTAGCCAATGCAGTAGCCCTTGCGGACCGCTGAACATGGGCGGCGAGGGTGGGTGCATGCCCCAAAATAACGCTTACAAATCAATGACCACGAAATCGCGGTGAGTGCACGTAAGATTATGATATTGCTCGCGGATTTGAGAACCTCCGAGCGCACCATAAGCCCACAACGCAGTACGTTGTCAGGGCGGACCCCACGCTGGGGGATCGGGATAGGGCAGGTACTTTCTGTTGGTGATAACGTGAGAACGCAAGTCGGCCTCGACAATCCTAGCGAGCAACGGCAAGCGATTTCGGGGCCGGCTGATCGCGGCGATGTGTCGTGATCAACCTCCACCCGGTTCGCAGCACTATCGGCAGCGAGCCAAAGACGTTCATGGGAAAACAAGCCAGGCAAAAAAATCGTGAGTTTCTTCGAGCGTCTAAAGATAGAAGCGTCCGGCGAGTGGCGGGCCTATACAGAGCATCCCTTCACGAAGGGGCTGGCGGACGGCTCGCTTCCCGAAGCGGCGTTTCGTCACTACCTCGCTCAGGACTACCTATTCCTTGTCGAGTTTGCTCGCGCTTACGCGCTCTTGGTCTACAAGTCGCCCAAACTTGCCGACATGCGTGAAGCGGCGGCCGGCCTCTCGGCTATTCTTGACGTCGAGATGAACCTGCATGTGAAGCTCTGTGCCGGTTGGGGTCTTTCCGCGAGCGACCTTGAACAAACCTCTCCCGCAGTCGAGATGCTGGCCTACACACGCTACGTGCTCGACGCGGGAATGCGCGGTGATCTGCTGGCACTCAAGGTGGCACTTGCCCCCTGCGTGATCGGCTACGCCGAGATCGCAACGCGGCTCGCCTCGCACCCCGACGCGAACGCTGCGACGAACCCCTATCGCGTTTGGATCGCCGAGTACGCCGACGTGCCATACCAGGAGGTCGCGACGAAAGCACGGGCGCACCTGGAGCATCTCGCCGATCTCTACGCCACGCCGGCCCGCGAGGCAGAGCTGATTGCGATCTTCAAGGAAGCCACCCGGCTCGAGGCAGACTTCTGGGAGATGGGCTGGCGCGCGGGCCAGTCTGTTGAATAACCCTCGGCAATTTGTCAGGCTCTTAATCGGCGGCTCTATCGGAGCATCTCCAACCGATGGGTGGGCGACGATTACATTCACCACCACCCAAGTCGGTCTAGCGCCATCGAGCGGATTTGCGGTGCGCGAACTTGCGCACGAACGAAAAGTGGACGTATCTGGTGCGGTGGTCGCGCTGAGGGCAACGAAGACAAAGCAAGATACTGATATTCTTGGTGGGCCCGGCAGGACTCGAACCTGCAACCAGACCGTTATGAGCGGCCGGCTCTAACCATTGAGCTACAGGCCCCGCCGCGAGGCGGTCGCGTCAGGGGCGGCCGGCAACGGTGCGCGGTTCGTTTACAGGGCCTGAGGCGGGGGTGCAATGCTGGCTGTGGCGGATGGGAACGCCGTTAGGGCAGCATAGGTCATTTTCGAATAACCGAAATTCTCGATGATGCCTGTATAACCCTGTTTTGCCCGACGAAGCAAACCGCTTTTCGAAGGATTTTTCGACGTGGGCGGTAACCCATTGAAATAACTGGCCTCGTCTACTGTGCATGGGGTTGTTTTCGCAACTTTGTTCGAGAGGGCCTGTCGGCCCCCTCGAACGTGGTGCGGCCGAGCACGGCGGCTGCCTAGTCCACCGAGACCCCGGCGAATTCCACCACCTTGCGCCACTTCTCGGTCTCGCTCGCGACCAGCTTGCCGAACTCGGCCGGCGTCATCGGCTTGGGGATGCCGCCGGTCTCGGCGAGCTTTGCCACCAGCTTCGGATCCTTCAGCGCTTCGCCGACGGCCTTGTTGAGGATCTCGATCACTTCGGGCGGGGTGCCCTTCGGCGCGGAGATGCCGTAGAAGCCGACCGATTCGAATCCCGGCACGGTCTCGGCGATCGCGGGCACGTCGGGCACGCTCGGCCAGCGTTGCGGCGAGGTCACGCCCAGCGCGCGGACGGTGCCGCCCTTCACCTGCTCCATGGCCGAGGGCAGATTGTCGAAGATCAGCTGCACCTTGTTGGAGATGATGTCGGGGAAGGCGATGGCCGAGCCGCGATAGGGCACGTGCACCATGTCGCACTTCGTCATCACCTTGAACAGCTCGGCCGACATGTGCACCGAGGTGCCGTTCCCGGAGGAGGCATAGGAGATCTTGCCGGGGTTGGCGAGGCAGTAGTCGATGAACTCCTTCACCGTCTTCGGCGGGAACGCGTTCGAGACGACCAGCATGTTGGTGAGCTGCATGATGCTGGCCACCGGCACGGTGTCGCGCAGGAAGTCGAACGGCAGCTTCTTGTAGAGCGAGGTCGAGATCGCGTTGTTGGGCGCGACGAACAGCAGCGTGTAGCCGTCCGGCGGCGAATTGATCGCGGCGGCGGCGGCGATGTTGCCGCCGGAGCCGGTGCGGTTCTCGACGATGACCTGCTGGCCGAGCCGCTCCGACAGCCACTGCGCCATGATCCGCGCCACGATATCGACCGGGCCGCCGGCGGAAAAGCCGATCAGCCAGTGCACGGGGCGGTCGGGATAGGCGGCGGAGGCGGGAGGGGTGGTGCTGAAAAGACCTAAGAGAACTGCGAGTCCGAAGAAACCGTGACGCAAGATTCGCAACATGACACCTCCCATTGCTTTATTGTCGTTGGCTGCATGCTTTCACAAAATCGGGTCGCTGCCTATATCGTCGCAAGTCGGTGTTGACGCAGGTCCGCCAGGAGCGACCATGAGATTCGCGATGACCCTTCTCGGTGCGGCGCTGCTCGCAAGTCCCGCTGCCGGCCAAACCGGAGGCGCGGCCATTCCGACCACGACGATCAGCCAGACAGTCAGCCTCGGCACCGCGACGCCCGGCGGCGGCTTCCCGCTCTACGGCAACGCCTTTGCGGAGGTGATGAACGCGGCCGATCCGCAAATGTCCATCGCTCCCCGCAACACCAAGGGCAGCAACGAGAACATCCCGCTTTTGGAGAAGGGCGAGCTCGATCTCGCGCTGGTCGCGGGCGAGCCGGCTTATGAGGCCTTCGCGGGCATCGGCCGCGCGCCGGTTCGCTTGAAGATCCTCACCGCGATCTATTCCAACCCGGGCATGTTCGTGGTGCGCGCGGATAGTCCCTACAGGACGATCCGCGATCTCGTCGGCCAGCCCGTCGCGTTCGGCGCGAAAGGCTCAGGTCTGCCGATCCTGGCGCGCTACGTGCTGGATGGGCTCGGCCTGAAGCAGGACGAGGACTTCAGGGCGGTCTATCTCGACCGCGCCGGCGACGGTCCGGCGATGGTGGAGGACGGCCGCGTCGCCGCGCTGTGGGGCGCCGGCATCGGCTGGCCCGGCTTTGCCGCGGTGGCATCGAGCGCCTCAGGCGCGCGCTTCATCGCGCCGAGCACTGAGGAGATGACGCGCATCCGCGCCAGGCACGCCTTCCTCAAGCCGCTGCTGGTGCCGGCGAACAGCTATCCGAACCAGACCGCGCCGATCGCCTCGCTGGGGTCGTGGAGCTTCATCCTCACGCGCGAGGATCTCCCCGATGACGTCGCCTATCGGCTCGCCAGGACACTGCACGGCATCGAGGCCGCATTCTGCAAGAAGCTCGCGCAAGCCTGCGAAACCACCGCGTCAAACACGATCGCCGCCGCGCCGAAGGCGGAGCTGATCCATCCCGGCGTGATGAAGTATTATCGAGAGATCGGGGTGGTGAAGTGACGGTCGCGTAAGCGACCGTCATTCCGGGGCGGTGCAGAGCACCGAACCCGGAATCTCGAGATCCCGGGTCTGGTCCTTCGGACCATCCCGGGATGACCGCTACGCGGTCACTTCTTCACCAGCGCGCAGGCCGGGTCCGGCGGGCCGAACGCCTTGTCGCCGGAGATCGTGGTGAGGATCTTGTAATAGTCCCACGGATATTTGCTTTCCTCCGGCGTCTTCACCTGCACCAGCCAGAGGTCGTGCACCATCAGATTGTCCTCGCGCAGTTTGCCGTTGCGGGCGAAGAAATCCTCGATCGGCTTCTCGCGCATCTTGGCGGCGACCTTGAGCGGATCGTCGGTGCCGTCCGCCTTGATGGCGTTGAGATAGTGCATCACGCTGGAATAGACGCCGGCCTGCCACATCGACGGCATCTTGTTCATCTTGGCGAAATAGCGCTTCGACCATTCGCGGGTCTTGTCGTCCATGTCCCAGTAGAACGAGGTGGTCAGCAGCAGGCCTTGCGCGGCCTGCAGCCCGAGGCCGTGGATGTCGGTGATCAGCGCGAGCAGCGCCGCCATCTGCTGGCCGCCCTTGAACACGCCGAATTCCGAACCGGTCTTGATCTCGTTCATGTTGTTGGGGGGACCTGCGGCAATGCCGATGATCTTGGCCTTGGAGGCCTGGGCCTGCAGCACGAAGGAGGAGAGGTCGGGCGTTGCCAGCGGCGGCCGCACCGAGCCCAGCACCTTGCCGCCATTGGCGGTGACGACGGCGGATGCATCGCGCTCCAGCGAGTGGCCGAAGGCGTAGTCGTCGGTGATGAAGAACCAGCTGTCGCCGCCGCGCTTGACCACCGCATCCGCGGTGCCGACCGCGAGCGCGCGGGTGTCGAACACCCATTGGATCGCGTAAGGCGAGCAGAACTTGCCGTGGAAATCCGCGGTGCCGGTGGAATGGGTGATGAACAGCCGTTTCTTCTCATTGGCGACGTTCTGTACCGCGAGGCCGACGGCGGAGACTGGCACGTCGACGATCAGATCGACCTGATCGACGTCGTACCAGCGCCGCGCGATCGTGCCGCCGATATCGGCCTTGAGCTGGTGGTCGCCGATCACGACGCTGATCGGCTTGCCGAGTACGGTGCCGCCGAAATCGTCGATCGCCATCTGCGCCGCGGTCACCGAGCCCTGGCCGGTCGGCGCGGAGGCGGGACCGTTCATGTCGGTGAGCACGCCGATCTTGACGACGTCGTCGGAGACCTGCGCCATTGCGGCACCCGGCAGCAATGCCGTCACCAAGGCAGCCGCGACCGGCAGTCCAAATCTGGTTGGATTCACGCTTGTCCTCCCCTGAGCCGGCTCGTTGGCCGCTGTTGCATCCGGGTATGGCCCGGCTGAATTGGTTTCTTTTGCAACTATTCGGGGGTGGGCGTCAACGTCAGGCCGCGAAGCGGATCTGTCCTGCGGGCGAGGGATCGTAGCCGGTCAGTTCCTCGGCGCGCTGGCGCAGCCGCCGCTCGTTCAGGAAGCGGATCACGGCCTGCATCGCCGGGCGGAAATAGCTGCGCTGCCGCATCGCGAGGTCGAGATTCTCCCAGACCAGCGGCACGAAATCGAGACCGGCCGAGCGCGCCGCGGCGCGCGTCGCGATGCCGCAATCGGCCTGGCCGGCGCGGACCAGTTCGGCGAGATCCGGCCCGGTCAGGGCCGACGTTTCGATGCGGCGCAGATCGCGCGTCGAGGCGCCCGCGCGCTTCAGGAGCACGTCGAGCAGCATCTGCGCGCCCGTGCCCTGTTGCCGCATCGCCATCCGGGCGCCGAGTGCGAGCACGTCGGTCAGGCCGTGCAGGTGCTTGGGATTGCCGTGCGGCAGCACCAGACCCTCTTCGCGGCGCACGAACGCGACCAGCACCACATCATGCAGGTCCGGCGTCGCCCGCAGGGCTTCGATATTGGCATCGCTGGCGAGATCGTCCGAGGGGGTCAGGGAGTGGAAGTGCACCGCCGCAGCCATCACCTCGTTGCGCTGCAGGCGCTCCAGCCCGCGCGCGCTGCCCTCGCTCATCGATCCCAGACCAGAGCCGGATTCGCGCAGGCTCCAATCCAATAGTTCGTCCTGGCTGCCGCCGACGACCGGCGGCGGCTCCGCGATCAACATGCCGGCCGGACGTGCCAGTCCCGACAGGACCCAGAGGTCGAGCTCGTGCCGCGGGAAGAGCCATTTCCCCGTCACTTTGGTGCAGGGGATCGCACCGGTCGTGACAAGTTCGTAAAGCTTGCGTTCGCCGAGCCGAAGATATTCGGCGGCTTCGCTGGTCGTCAGGAATTCCATCCTGCATTCCTATGCAAATTATTGCTTCTTTTTGACGCCCGACGCAGGTGGAATTCTGCATTTCAGATTTTTTGTCGGCAGGAACCATGCCCGATCATCTCGCCGCTTTGCAATACATCCCGCACGCGCGTTTTCTGCTTTGGTGAACGATCCTGAATCAATTGCTCGCGCGGTGCGCTCGGCGGCGTTGCCGAAACTTCCCGGCCGGACCGCGCGAAAATGCGTCACGAGTGCGGCGCAATCGCTCATCATCATGATCGCGTCATAGCCAAGGGAACCCCGATCATGGGCCGCCTGTCCGTTGTATTTGCGCTTCTCTGCGGGCTTGCCGCGGGCATTGCGGCGTCATCCGCGGAGGACCGCGGCCTCGTCCTCGCCACGACCACGGCGACGCAGGAGTCCGGCCTGCTCGATCATCTGCTGCCGATCTTCCGCGACAAGACCGGCATCGAGGTCACCGTGATCGCGCGGCGCGCCGACGAAGTGCTCGACGGGGCGCGACGGGGCGAGGTCGACGTCGTGCTGATGCACGCGCGGCCTCAGGAGGAGAAATTCGTCGCCGACGGTTTTGGCGTGAAGCGCTACGACGTGATGTACAACGATTATGTGCTGATAGGGCCGAAGAGCGATCCCGCGGGCGTGAAGGGCAAGGACATTGCAACGGCGCTGAAGGCGATCGAAGCCAAGGGCGCGCCGTTCGTGACGCGGGGCGATCGGTCAGGCACCCACGCCGCGGAACTTGCGCTCTGGATCGTCGCCGGCATCGACATCGCCGCCGCCAAGGGCGCCTGGTATCGCGAGGCCGGGCAGGGCATGGCCTCGGCGCTCCACGCAGCGCGCGCCGCG
Organism: Bradyrhizobium diversitatis; assembly: GCF_016031635.1. Classification (GTDB taxonomy): domain Bacteria; phylum Pseudomonadota; class Alphaproteobacteria; order Rhizobiales; family Xanthobacteraceae; genus Bradyrhizobium; species Bradyrhizobium diversitatis. The sequence continues at coordinate 201,014 of NZ_JACEGD010000019.1, read as the reverse complement.
AATGCCTATGTGCTGTCGGATCGCGGCAGCTGGATCGCCTTCAAGGATCGCGGCGATCTCGACATCGTCGTCGAAGGCGACAGGCGTCTGCTCAACCAGTACGGCGTGATGCTGGTCAACCCTGAGAAGTTTCCGAACGTGAAGAAAGACCTCGGCCAGACCTTCATCGACTGGCTGACATCGCCGGAGGGGCAGACGGCGATCGCCGGCTACAAGGTCGACGGGCAGCAGCTGTTCTTCCCCAACTCCGACAGGTCGGGCGGTTGAGACTCGCATCGCGGGCGGTTGCCAAAGCGGGCGATGCATGGTCCATCATGGCGCATGACCCAGCACCTGCCGCCCTCGCTGACGCCGCTCGAGACCGCCCTCGCCGCGTTGCTGCGAGGCGTTGATCCCGTCGCGCCGGTGGAGGTGCCGTGCGCAGAAGCGATCGGCTGCATCGCGGCGGGTCCTCCGCTGCTTGCCGCCTATCCTTCGCGCGACATTGCCGCCGCGGACGGCTGGGCGCTAAGCGCCAACGATCTCGTCGGCGCGTCCTCCTATTCGCCGCTGCCTTTGACAGGCGTGCCGGTGTGGGTCGAGGCCGGCGACACGATGCCGGCAGGATCCGACTGTGTGCTCGATGCCGATGCCGTGGAGGTGTCGGGGCCGCTGGCGCAGGTGCTGGCGGAGGGCGTGCCCGGACAGGGGGTCCGGCGCGCCGGCAGCGACATTGCGAACGGCACGCCTGCCGGCGCCGAAGGCCATCCGGTCGGTGCGGCCGATCTCTTGATGGCGCGCGTTACGGGTCTGGAAAAGCTCGGCGTGCGGCGGCCCCGGCTGCACATTGTCAATGTTCCGGGCGCGACGGCAACGATGCATATGGTCGCCGGGCTCACGCGGGCGGCGGGACTCGACGTCGAGACGCGTCAAGCTCGGGCACGCGACGAAGCATCGATTGCCGATGTGCTCGATGCGTCCTCCTGCGATCTTCTACTGATGATTGGCGGCAGCGGGGTGGGCCGCCAGGACGCCGCCATCACGGCCCTGGCCCGGCGTGGCGCGGTGCTGGCGCACGGCCTTGCGCTCCAGCCCGGACGCACTGCCGCGGTTGGTCGGCTCGGACAGGTTCCCGTCGTCGCCTTGCCCGGCTCGCCCGATCATGCGCTTGCGGCCTGGCTCGCGCTCGTGCTGCCGCTGGCCGATCGTCTGTCGGCGCGTCGGCCGCGCCGACGAGTGACCTTGCCGCTCGCGCGAAAAGTCGCATCCGATGTCGGCATCGCCGAGATCGCTTTGCTGGCCGGGGAACATCGCGCCTGGATGCCGCTTGCCGTGGGCGAATGGCCGCTTCAGGCCATCGCCCGTGCGGACGCGTGGCTGCTCATTCCCGCCAGTCACGAGGGATCTGCGGCAGGTATGCCCGTCGATGCCCATCTGTTGCGGGAGTGATATGGCCCTGGCATGACGATGATCCCGAAATCACCGGACCGCAGCGCGCTCGATCAGGAGCAGTTCCTCGATATCCTCTCGCGCGAGGAGGCCCTGGCGCGCTTCGAGGCGTCCTTGTTCCCGCGCGCGCTTCCGAGCGAGTCGCGCAAGCTCGCTGCCGCACTCGGTGCGGCACTCGCCGAAGACGTCACCGCACCGATCGACGTGCCGCCGTTCGACCGGTCCAATGTCGACGGCTTTGCCGTGCGCGCCGCGGATCTTGCGCCGGCCGGCGAGGGCGCGCCCGTGCGCCTCGCGCTGAATGGCGAGACCATTCATTGCGGCACCGCGCCGACGCTGCAGGTGGCGGCGGGTACCGCGACGCCGATTGCCACCGGCGGTCCGCTGCCGCGCGGCGCCGATGCCGTAGTTATGGTCGAGCACACCCAGCCGGCGGGCTTCGATGCGATCGACGTCCGTCGCGCCGTCTCGCCGGGGCAGTTCGTCTCATACGCGGGATCCGACATCGCGCGCGGCGAGGCGCTGCTGCGCGCCGGCACTCTCATCGGCTCGCGCGAGATCGGCATGCTGGCGGCCTGCGGCATTGCCGAGGTGAGCGTCGTGCGCAAGCCGCGGGTTGCCGTGATCTCCACTGGCGACGAACTGGTGCAGCCCGGCCTGCCGCTCGCGCCTGCCGAAATCTACGATACCAACGGCGCCATCGTCGCGGCCGCGGTCGACGAGAATGGTGGCGAGGCCGTCTTCCTCGGTGCCATTCCCGACGATGAAGCCAGGCTCGAAGCGGCCATGCGCCGCGCGCTTGCAGACTCCGACATGCTGGTGCTGTCGGGCGGTACGTCGAAGGGCGCGGGCGATCTCTCCCATCGCATCATCGGCCGGCTCGGCGCACCCGGCATCATCGCGCATGGCGTTGCGCTCAAGCCCGGCAAGCCGCTGTGCCTTGCGGTTTGCGACGGCAAGCCTATCGTGATCCTGCCGGGCTTTCCGACCTCGGCGATGTTCACCTTCCACGACATGATCGTGCCGGTGCTGCGCAAGATGGCCGGCCTGCCGCCGCGCTCCGATGCCAAGGTGAACGCGACCGTGCCGGTGCGCATCGCCTCCGAGCTCGGCCGCACCGAATTCATCATGGTCTCGCTGGTCCAGGGCAGGGACGGCCTGATCGCCTATCCCTCCGGCAAGGGGTCCGGCGCGATCACGTCATTTGCGCAAGCGGACGGTTTCTTGCGCATCGATGCGCTGGTGGACCAGATGCCGGCCGGGACTGAAGCCGAAGTGACGCTGTTCACGCCGCATGTGCGCGTGCCCGATCTCGTCATCGTCGGCAGCCATTGCACCGGCCTCGATCTCGTCACCGCACCGCTCGCGCATGCCGGCCTGACGGTGCGCTCAATCGCGGTCGGCAGCCTCGGCGGGCTTGCGGCGGCCAGGCGCGGCGAATGCGACCTCGCGCCGATCCACCTCTTCGACGACAGAAGCGAGACCTACAACACACCCTATCTCGTCGAGGGGCTCGAGCTCGTCCCCGGCTGGCGGCGGATGCAGGGCATTGTGTTCCGCAAGGGCGACGCGCGCTTCGAGGGCCTGAACGCGAAGGATGCGGTCGCTGCCGCGCTCGCTGACTCCACCTGCATCATGGTCAACCGCAACCAGGGCGCCGGCACACGCATCCTGATCGACCGGCTGCTCGGCGGCGTGCGGCCGGAGGGCTATTGGAACCAGCCGCGGTCGCACAACGCGGTTGCGGCGGCCGTCGCCCAGCACCGCGCCGACTGGGGCATGACCATCGCGCCGGTCGCCCATGCGGTCGGCCTCGGCTTCATTCCGCTGGCGGAAGAACACTATGACTTCGCACTGGTGACGGCGCGCAAAGACCGGCCGGCCGTGCGGGCCTTTCTCGACGCACTCGGCTCGGACGAGGCGCGCGCGGCACTCGAGCGAGCCGGATTTCGGCCTGCGTAGCAACCTTGCAGGAGACCTCGCGCGCCAACGTCTGGCTGGAGGAAAGGACCGACGCGAGCAGGGTCTATGGTGACGGGGCTGGTGGTGCCGCTGGCGGCCTTAGCGGAGCGCTCCCGTGCTCGGTCCGGTCGAGGGCGATGAACTTAGACGGCCGCCGCTGCGACCAAGGGACGTGAGCCAGATCATGACCGCGTCAACATCCGCAAATTTCCGCAAGATTGCTGCACTCGTCGCAGCGGCCGGCACGCTGTTCTGGCTCTACACCTTCTACTTCATCGCTCATGTCCCGCCCGGGGACGGCACCGGCTTTCAATGGCTCGCGGTGTTTCCGCTGGGCATGATCTTCATGCTGTTCTTCGTGCCGGCCTGGCTATTGATCGCCATCGGCCGCTTGCCGCGGTTCACCATTGTCGTCGGCCTCTGCGGCCTGGTCGCGTTCGCGATCATCTGGTCGCAACTGCTCAACGAGTTTCCGAAATCCTGAGGTCGCTAGACTAGGATGCCTCATCCAGCGCCGCCAGGCGCTCGGCCTCGGAGATGTCCTCGACCGTGTTGGCATTGAAGAACGGATCGAGCGGCTCCGCCGGCCACGTCACCGTTGCGAGCGGATAGCGCGCGGTCCAGCGGTCGATCTTGCGGAGGTCCTCGACGACCAGCGCGTGACGCAGCTCGTTGCGCAAGGCGACGCGCCACAGGCCGATCACCGGATGCGACTGCTGACCCGACGCGGCGACTGCAAGCTGCGCGTTCTCGCGCGCGCGTGCGTCATGCAGCCGTGCGACGAGATCGCGCGGCAGGAACGGGCAGTCGCCGGCGGCGCTGAGCACCCATTCGATCTCCGGCCGGTTCGCCGCGGCCCAGTCGAGCGCAGCGAGGATGCCGGCGAGGGGGCCGGGAAAGCCGGGCACGTCGTCGGCGACGACTTGCAGGCCGAACTCAGCAAAGCGGGCGGGATCGCCGTTCGCGTTGAGGATCAGCCCGCTGCACTGGGGCGAAAGGCGCGCGATCACGCGCTCCAGGATGGTACGCCCGCCAATGGTGCGCATCGGCTTGTCGCCGCCGCCCATGCGCCGTGCGAGGCCGCCGGCGAGCAGCACGCCGAGAGTCGATGGAACGCCCGTTGTCGGAATCCTAGTCGTCACCACCTTCACCCTTGCGCTTGTGTCTGGCCGACTCCTCCTCGACGTAAGCAAGGTTCTGGTCGTAGACGATGCGCTCCTCGCCTGCGAGCGCAATGAAGCGCTTTCCGCGGGTGCGTCCCACCAGCGTCAGCCCGACCTGCCTTGCGAGATCGACGCCCCAGGCGGTGAAGCCGGAGCGCGACACCAGAATCGGAATGCCCATGCGGACAGTCTTGATCACCATCTCCGAGGTGAGACGCCCGGTGGTGTAGAGGATCTTGTCGCCAGGCTCGACGCCGTGGCGGTACATCCAGCCCGCGATCTTGTCGACGGCGTTGTGGCGGCCGACGTCCTCGGTGTAGCAGAGTGGTTCTCCCGCCTTGCACAGCACACAGCCGTGGATCGCGCCGGCTTCGAGATAGAGCGAAGGCATGGTGTTGATGGTCTGCGTCATCTGGTAGAGCCAGGAGGTGCGCAGCTCGGCCTTCGGCAGCGCGACGCTCTCGACGGCCTCCAGCAGATCACCGAAGGCGGTTCCCTGCGCGCAGCCTGAGGTCTGAGTGCGCTTCTTCAGCTTGGCCTCGAAATTGGTGTGATGTGCGGTGCGCACCACGACCACCTGGAGGTCGTCGTCGTATTCGACCTCGGTGACCACGTCGTTGAATTTCAGCATGTTCTGGTTCAGCAGATAGCCGAGCGCCAGATATTCGGGATAGTCGCCGATCGTCATCATGGTGACGATCTCCTGGGCATTCAGGTAGAGCGTCAGTGGCCGCTCCATCGGGACCTTGATCTCGACCTTGGCGCCGGTCTGGTCGGTCCCGGTCACGCTCTGGGTCAGGCGCGGGTCGTCGGGATTGGGGATGATCAGGGGCACCGGGGCTTTGTCGATCTTCATCATGGCGGCGAGGTTAGCATGACATTCGGGTCAAGCCGATATAAGCATGGCGGGAAAGAGCGAAATGCCGCCTCGGCGTCATTGCGAGCGGAGCGAAGCAATCCAGGATCTTTCCGCGGCGGCAGTCTGGATTGCTTCGCTGCGCTCGCAATGACGGGGTTGGACCGGCGGTTCCACCCAAGGACTGAGTCGTGCGCAGCGACGGAGCTGGAATGAAAGTCATCGGCCTTGCAGGCTGGAGCGGTGCGGGCAAGACAACGCTATTGACGCGGCTGATCCCGCATTTCAACGCGCAGGGCCTGCGCGTCTCCGTGATCAAGCATGCGCATCACCAGTTCGACGTCGACGTGCCGGGCAAGGATTCCTGGCGCCATCGCGAGGCCGGCGCGGCGGAGGTGCTGGTCGCCTCGTCCAACCGCTGGGCGCTGATGCATGAGCTGCGCGGGGCGGCGGAGCCGCGGCTGCCGGAGCTGCTCGGCAAGCTCTCCGCCGTCGATCTCGTCGTGGTCGAGGGTTTCAAGCGTGAGCCGCATCGCAAGATCGAGGTGCACCGCGCCGGCAACGGCAAGCCGTTGCTGTTTCCCGATGATCCCGGCATTGCCGGGATTGCGAGCGACGTCGCGATTGACACAAGGCTGCCGACTGTCCATCTCGACGATATCGCGGCTGCCGCGGAACTGTTGCTGCGCGCGGCGATGCCGGTCGAGGAAGCGGTGGCAAAGAGCGCCGCGATAGGCTGACGAGGCACCATGGCGCAACTATCGGACGATTGCTTTGCCTTCGGCGGCCCGATGATGTCGGTCGACGAAGCCGTTGGCCTCATCACGGCGCGCGTCAACGCGATTGTCGATCTCGAAACCGTGGCGCTGGTCGACGCCGACGGGCGCGTGCTCGCGCGCGATGTGGCCGCACCTTTGCCGCTGCCGCCGTTCACCAACTCCGCCGTCGACGGGTACGCCCTGCGCAACGCCGACCTTCCGGCAGGCGCCGAACGGGCGTTCCCGCTCGACGGCCGCATCCAGGCCGGCGGTCTTGCGCAAGCGCCGATCAGGCCCGGCTACACCGCACGCATCTTCACGGGCGCGCCGATGCCGCCGGAGGCTGAAACCGTCTTCATGCAGGAGGACGTCCGCATCGATGCTTCAGGCAGGATCGTGCTGCCGCCGGGGCTGAAGCGTGGGGCCAATGTCCGTCCCGCAGGCGAGGACATTCCGCAGGGTCACGTCGCGCTCCGCGCCGGCCAACGCTTGCGACCGCAGCATGTCGCCCTTGCCGCCGCGTTCGGCCTGACGGGGCTCGAGGTCGTCAGGCGCATCCGTGTCGCCGTGTTCTCGACCGGCGACGAATTGGCGTCGCCCGGCGAGCCGCGCGCCGCCTCGCAGTTGTTCGATTCCAACCGTTTCATGCTGATGGCGATGCTGCGCCGGCTCGGCTGCGAGGTCAGCGACCTCGGCATTCTGCGCGACGAGCGGACGTCGCTCGCGAACGGCTTGAAGCAGGTCGCGGGTCACCATGACCTGATCCTCACCACCGGCGGCGTCTCGACCGGCGAGGAGGATCACGTCAAGGCGGCGGTCGAGAGCATCGGCTCGCTGGTGCTGTGGCGGATGGCGATCAAGCCCGGCCGTCCCGTGGCGATGGGCATCATCGGCGGCACGCCGCTGATCGGATTGCCCGGCAATCCCGTCGCGAGCTTCGTGACGTTCGTCCATGTGGTGCGACCGACGGTGTTGGCGCTCGCGGGTGGCTTGCCGGAACCGTTGACGCCCATCCCGCTGCGCGCGGCGTTCACTTACAGGAAGAAGGCCGGCCGGCGGGAATATGTGCGCGCCTCCCTGCGGCGCGCGCAGGACGGTGCGCTCGAGGCGATCAAGTTTCCGCGCGAGGGGGCCGGGCTGCTGTCGTCGCTGGTCGAGACCGATGGCCTCGTCGAACTCGACGAGGACATCACGAATGTCGAGCCGGGGCAGGACGTCGGCTTCCTGTCCTACGCGGGTCTGCTCTAGGCGCCCTTGCGTTGACGCGATCGACCGGTCCCGCCATGTTGCAGCCATGACCAGAACCATGCTCGATCTCACCGGACTGAAATGCCCGCTGCCTGCCCTGAAGACGCGCAAGGCGCTCAAGCCTTTGCAGCCGGGTGATCAGCTCGAGGTTCACTGCACCGATCCATTGTCGGTGATTGACATTCCGAACCTGATCCGCGAGACCGGCGACAAGGTCGAGATCACCGAGCGCAACGAGGCGCGCATCGTGTTTCTGGTCGAAAAGAGCGGCGCCCCGTAGAAAGGCGAATGTTCACGGCGGCGACCTTTGACTATGCTGCGCCTGCGGGGAAACGGCCGTCGCTTCGCTGCAATGCGAAAGACGCCGATTATTGCGGTGGGATGATCTCGAACCCAAGATTCTCAAACCTAAGACATCGGGAATGACCTTCTCAACATCGAGAGCAAGCGCAGCCGCAAATCCCGCGGTGGGACGCGAGCCTGACGCCAAGCTCGGCAAGGCGGCTGCAGGACCGGAGTTCAGCGCGCTGGCGCAGGCCTCCATCCTGATCGTCGACGACGAGCCGGGCATGCGCAATTTCCTGGTGCGCACGCTTGCGCCGCGCTGCAAGCTGGTGGACGAGGCGGCCGATACCGACCAGGCGTCGCGCAAGCTCGATTCCAACCGCTACGACGTCGTCATTCTCGACAACATCATGCCCGGCAAGAATGGCGTCGACTGGCTCGCCGAGCAGCGCGCCGTCGGCTTCTTCGCCGATGCCATCCTGATCACCGCCTATGCCGACCTCGACACCGCGATCCAGGCCCTGCGCGCCGGTGCGGCCGATTTCGTGCTCAAGCCGTTCCGCTCCAACCAGATCCTCAACGCGGTGGCACGATGCCTCGACCGCGTCCGTCTCCAGCGCGAGAATTATGTCCTGCGCTATGCTCTGCGTGCCTCGTCCGACCGCACCTTTCTGCGCGACAATCTGATCGGACAGTCGGCAGCGACGCTGCGCGTGCGTGAGACCATCGCGCGCGTCGCGCGCCTGCCGACCTCGATTCTCCTCACCGGCGAATCCGGCACCGGCAAGGAAGTGGCAGCGCGCTCGATCCACTCGCTGTCGGACCGCGCCGACAAGCCCTTCGTGCCGGTGAATTGCGCGGCGATCCCGCCCGACATGATCGAGGCCGAGCTGTTCGGACACATCAAGGGCGCCTTCACCGGCGCCGATTCGGGCCGCGAGGGCCTGTTCCTGTACGCGCATGGCGGCACGCTGTTCCTCGACGAGATCGGGGAGCTGCCGCTGCCGATGCAGAGCAAGCTGCTCCGCGTGCTCGAAGACCGCCGCGTTCGCCCGGTCGGCTCCGAGCGTGAGGTTCCGGTCGACCTGCGCTTCATCTTCGCGACCAATGCCGAGCTGCAGAAGGAGGTCGAGAAGGGCCGTTTCCGCGCCGATCTGTTCTACCGGCTCAACGTGATGCAGATCCGCCTGCCGCTCCTGAAGGATCGCGGCGACGACGTGCAGGAGCTCGCCACCATCTTCATGAGCAAGCTGTCGGTGCAGCTCGCCATGCCGCCGGTGCCGATCGACGCCTCGGTGCGGGCGGCGCTGGCAAGCTATGACTGGCCGGGCAATGTGCGTGAGCTGCGCAATTTGATCGAGCGCACGCTGATCCTCGGCGCCTTCCCCGACGATTTCGCCGGTCCCCGCAACAACGGTCAGTCGGCGCCAGCCGACAGTCTCGCGGAGCTCGAGCGCCGTCACATTCTCGGCGTGCTGAAGGAGGTCAATGGCAACCGCGAGGAGGCGGCTCGGCGTCTCGGCATCTCGCGCAAGACCATCGACCGCAAATGCGCGTTGTGGGATGTCTGATGCTGTCGGCCGCAGCGGCGAGCCCGTGCGGGGACGCTCCGTCCGCTTCCGGCTGCTCGCGATCGCGCTGCTGCCGATGCTGGTCATCCTGCCGCTCCTGCTCGGCGTTGCGATCTATCGCTGGAACGCGAAATTCGACGCGACCCTGATCTCCAAGGTGAACGGCGATCTCACCATCGCCCACCAATATCTCGCCCGCATCCTGGAAAAGACCGGCGTCCAGCTGCGGGCGCTCAGCCTGTCGGCCCGCTTCCACGAGGTGCTGGCGCCGGATGCGCGCAGCTCCCTGCAGGATCTGCTCGAGGAGACCCGCAAGGAGATCGGTCTCGATTTCCTGTATCTGACCAACGATCGCGGGGATGTCCTGGCCTCGTCGCCGCCGTTGCAGCGTCGACCGAGGAGCGACTGGCCGATCATCACCTCGGCGCTGTCGGGCCAGGTCCCTGCAACAGGCGTCGACATCTTCGGCAATGACGAGCTCGCCGGCCCTCGCCGAGCGCGCGCGATTGGACCTCGTGCCGACCCCGAACGCAGTGCCGACCGACCGCAGCACGGAGACGCGCGGCATGGTCGTGCATGCGGCGAGCCGGGCGATGCTGCCTGACGGTGGCGCCGCTGCGCTGGTCGGCGGCACGCTGCTCAACCAGAACCTGGAATTCATCGACACGATCAACGATCTCGTTTATCGCGCGGCGAGCCTGCCGGAGGGCAGCCAGGGGACCGCGACGCTGTTCCTGGACGACGTGCGGATATCGACCAACGTCCGCCTGTTCGAGGGGCGGCGCGCGCTCGGCACGCGCGTGTCGGCGGCGGTGCGCTCGGCCGTGCTGGGCGAGGGGCGCACCTGGCTCGACAGCGCCTTCGTGGTCAATGATTGGTACATCTCCGCCTACGAGCCGCTGGTCGACAGTTACGGCAAGCGCGTCGGCATGCTCTATGTCGGCTTCCTGGAGAAGCCGTTCAGCGAAGCCAAATACCAGACATTGGTGATCATCGTTGCAGCGTTCATCGCCATCACCGCTGCGACCGTGCCGATCTTCCTGCGCTGGGCGAGCTCCATCTTCATGCCGCTGGAGCGCGTCACGGCGACGATCAGCGAGGTGGAGCGCGGGAATCTCTCCGCCCGCACCAAGATGCCGGTGCTGGGTGACGAGATCGGCCGCGTCGCGGTTCATCTCGACAGCCTGCTCGACCAGATCCAGGAACGCGACCGACAGCTCCGGGAGTGGAATGAGGAGCTGAACATCCGCGTGCGCGAGCGCACGCGCGACCTCGAGCACGCCAATCTCAAGCTCGAGGCGACCACCAAGCAGCTCATCATGTCCGAGAAGCTGGCTGCAATCGGCGAGATCACCGCCGGCGTGGCCCATGAGATCAACAATCCGATCGCGGTGATGCAGGGCAATCTCGACGTCATCCGCAGCGTGTTCGGCGCCGATGCCGACAAGGCGAAGGTCGAGTTCCGCCTGCTCGACGAGCAGATTCACCGCATCAGCCAGATCGTGACCAAGCTGCTGCAGTTCGCAAGGCCGGAGGAATATGCCGGCTATGTCGAGCGCCATGCGCCGGCCAGCGTCATCTCCGACTGTCTGCCGCTGGTGCAGCATCTTCTGAACAAGACCGAGATCGGCGTGGTCAGGGACGACCGCGCCAACCGGCTCGTGCTGATGAACCGCAACGAGCTGCAGCAGGTCCTGGTCAATCTCATCGTCAACGCGATCCACGCCATGCCGGACGGCGGAACCCTGACGCTTCGCTCCTTCGATGCCGAGCGCGACGGCCATCGAGGCGTCGCCATCGAAGTCACTGATACCGGCATCGGCATGAGCACCGAGGTGATCGAAAAGATATTCGATCCCTTCTTCACCACGAAACAGCGGCAAGGCACCGGGCTCGGCCTCTCCATCAGCCAGACGCTGATCAAGCGCCAGGGCGGACAGATCACGGCCGAAAGCCGCGTCGGCTCCGGAAGTACATTCACGGTGTGGCTACCGGAAGCGGCCTGATTGGACATTTTGTCCGAGGGATTCAGGACATTCTGTCCCCTGCAATATATTGCGTTGCGGGAAGTCATTGAATCGTCACGATGCGGCTTCTGGCACGTGCGTTGCTCATCTCATGACAGGGTGTTGAGGGGGATGAGGGGGCGATAGCCGTCACGGCAACGCTGCTTGCGAGGCGAAGGACAACCCGCGATCGGCTGCTTGCTCGGCGCATATGAGGCGATGCGCATCAGACGATTCTCCTTCGACATGAAGTCCGACCTGTCCTGCGCGGCTGCCAAGCGCGCACACGACCGGTCTCAAACCGATGTGCCGGCAAGGCCGCGCCTGGGAGGGAATGCTTATGACGACTGCCGATACCGTTCTTGCACCGGTTGGTGCCTCCGGCTTCCTCGATCGTGAACGCACGATCGCGACGGCCGGTTTCAATCGCTGGCTGGTGCCGCCGGCAGCGCTGTGCATCCATCTGTGCATAGGCATGGCCTACGGCTTCTCGGTGTTCTGGCTGCCGCTGTCGCGTGCGATCGGCATCGCGGCGCCGAAGTCATGCCCGGACATGTCGCTGTGGCAGGAGCTGTTCACAACGAGCTGCGACTGGAAGGTTGCGAGCCTCGGGTGGATGTACACGCTGTTCTTTGTCCTGCTCGGCGTCTCCGCCGCGATCTGGGGCGGCTGGCTCGAGCGCGCCGGTCCGCGCAAGGCGGGCGTCGTCGCCGCCTGCTGCTGGGGCGGCGGGCTTCTGATCGGTGCCTTCGGCGTCTACGTCCACCAGCTCTGGATCATGTGGCGTGATCGGCGGCGTCGGACTCGGGCTCGGCTACATCTCTCCGGTGTCGACTTTGATCAAATGGTTTCCGGATCGCCGCGGCATGGCGACCGGCATGGCCATCATGGGATTTGGCGGCGGTGCCATGATCGGAGCACCCCTGGCCAATCTCTTGATTAACTACTTCAAGACGCCCACCTCCGTCGGTGTCTGGGAGACCTTCGTCACGATGGGGGTGGTCTATTTCGTCTTCATGATGATCGGCGCCTTCGCCTATCGCGTGACGCCGGCCGGCTGGAAGCCCGAGGGCTGGACGCCGCCGAGTGAGAAGAAGTCGATGATCACCGAGCACCATGTGCACCTCGACAACGCACACAAGACGCCGCAATTCTGGCTGATATGGTGGGTGCTCTGCCTCAACGTGTCGGCGGGTATCGGCGTGATCGGCATGGCCTCGCCCATGCTCCAGGAGATCTTCGCAGGCAAGCTGATCGGGCATCCGGAGCTGACCTTCAGCCAGCTTTCGGTCGAGCAGAAAGCTGCGATCGCGGCGATCGCTGCGGGCTTCGCCGGTCTCTTGTCATTGTTCAACATCGGCGGTCGCTTCTTCTGGGCCTCGATGTCGGACCTCATGGGGCGCAAGAACACCTACTACACGTTCTTCGTCCTCGGCATCGTGCTCTATGCGCTGGCGCCGACCTTCGCGGCGATGGGCTCGAAGCTGCTGTTCGTGCTCGGCTTCGGCATCATCCTGTCGATGTATGGCGGCGGCTTCGCGACCGTGCCGGCCTATCTCGCGGACATGTTCGGCACCCAGTTCGTCGGCGCCATCCACGGCCGGTTGCTGACGGCATGGTCGACCGCGGGCATCATCGGCCCCGTCGTGGTCAACTACATCCGCGAGTTCCAGCTCGCGGCCGGCGTGCCGCGCGACCAGCTCTACAACACCACCATGTACATCCTGTGCGCGATGTTGATCGCGGGCCTGATCTGCAACTATCTGATCAAGCCGGTCGATTCGAAGTGGCACATGAAGGACGCCGATGTCGCCAAGTTGCAGGCGGCGAGCGCCAGCGCTGCAGCTGCGGGGCCGCATGGCTCCTACGGCATCGGCTTTGGCGGGCTCGACGCCAGGGCGGCGCTGTTCTGGGCCTTCGTCGGCGTTCCCTTGGCTTGGGGCGTGTGGAAGACGGTGGAGAGCGCAGTCAAGATCTTCTGATCGCACATTCATCGCGAGCAGGAGCGCGCGATGCGCGCTCCCGCCGTAGCGTCGGAGCGGGACTTCGATGCGATTTCGCTATCGCAGCATAGGAAGCCTTTATTGATTCTCCAGACCAATTCAGGCTTCGTTCTGTCAGTTGGCGCGTTGGACGAACGCAAGGCTGTGTCCGGGCAGCGATCCACGGTTGTCCTTGGGGCTGCTCGTGGGCTGCACTCAACTGCTTCCTTGAACATGATAACTTGATTGGCATTTGGCATGCCAGAAGCTAGAACTGGAGCCGTTCTAAGACGAGGTCGAGACGAATCGATGAGCCACGACGTGCATGAGGTCCGCTCCTTCGAGCATCCCGGTGAGGGACGCCGACGCGCCAAGGCGACGCCCAAGGGGCGGCAGGTCGACCCCACGGCCGCGCACGAGATCGAGCTATTGCTCGGCGACAGGCCGCGGCGGCGCGATCTGCTGATCGAATATCTGCACCTGGTCCAGGACAGATATCACCAGATCTCGGCTGCGCATCTGGCCGCGCTCGCCGACGAGATGAAGCTCGCCTTCGCCGAGGTGTTCGAGACGGCGACCTTCTACGCGCATTTCGATGTGGTGAAGGAAGGCGAGCCCGATATCGCGCCGCTGACGATCCGCGTCTGCGATTCGCTGACTTGCGCGATGCTTGGTGGCGAGAAGCTGCTCGAAGATCTGCAGAGCGCGTCAGGTCCCGGCATCCGCGTCGTGCGCGCGCCCTGCGTCGGTCGTTGTGATAGTGCGCCCGCCGCGGAAGTCGGTCACAACTTCGTCGATCACGCCACCGTCGCCAATGTGATGGCGGCGGCCAAGGCCGACGACATTCACGCGCATCTGCCCGAATATGTCGACTACGACGCCTATGTCGCCGGCGGCGGTTACAAGCTGCTGGGCCGCCTGCGCTCCGGCGAGTTGTCGAAGGACGATCTCCTGAAAGCGCTCGACGATGCCTCGCTGCGCGGCCTCGGCGGCGCCGGCTTCCCCACGGGGCGCAAATGGCGCGCGGTGCTGGGAGAGCCTGGGCCGCGGCTGATGGCGATCAATGGCGACGAGGGCGAGCCCGGCACGTTCAAGGACCGCTATTACCTCGAAACCGATCCGCACCGCTTCATCGAGGGCATGCTGATCGGCGCGCATGTGGTGCAGGCCTCCGACGTCTACATCTATCTGCGCGACGAGTATCCGGCCGCACGCGAGATCCTCCAGCGCGAGATCGCAAAGCTGCCGCCGGGCGGCCCGACGCTGCACATGCGGCGCGGCGCCGGCGCCTACATCTGCGGCGAGGAATCCTCGCTGCTCGAAAGCATCGAAGGCAAGCGCGGCCTGCCCCGGCACAAGCCGCCTTACCCGTTCCAGGTCGGCCTGTTCGGCCTGCCGACGCTGATCAACAACATCGAGACGCTGTGGTGGGTGCGCGACATCGTCGAGAAGGGCGCCGACTGGTGGAAGGGCCATGGCCGCCACGAGCGTCACGGTCTGCGCAGCTTCTCGGTCTCCGGGCGCGTGAAGAATCCAGGCATGAAGCTCGCGCCCGCGGGCATCACCGTGCGTGAGCTGATCGAGGAATATTGCGGCGGCATGGCCGACGGCCACCAGTTCTACGCTTACCTGCCGGGCGGTGCGTCGGGCGGCATTCTACCGGCGTCGATGGACGATATTCCGCTCGATTTCGGTACGCTGGAGAAATACGGCTGCTTCATCGGCTCGGCCGCGATCGTGATCCTGTCGCACAAGGACAGCGTGCGCGCGGCGGCACTGAACCTGATGAAGTTCTTCGAGGACGAGAGCTGCGGTCAGTGCACGCCTTGCCGCGTCGGAACCCAGAAGGCGGCGCTGCTGATGCAGAAGCCGGTCTGGAACCGCGCTTTGCTGGAAGAATTGAGCCAGGCGATGCGCGATGCCTCGATCTGCGGGCTCGGACAGGCGGCATCGAATCCGCTGTCCTCCGTGATCAAATATTTCCCTGACGAGTTCAAGGAAGCGGCCGAATGACCAAGATTACGTTCGAGCTCGACGGCAAGCAGGTCGAGGCCAAGCCCGGCGAGACGATCTGGCAAGTCGCAAAGCGCCAGGGACGAGAGATTCCGCATCTGTGCTATTCGCCGGCACCGGACTATCGCCCTGACGGCAACTGCCGCGCCTGCATGGTCGAGATCGAGGGCGAGCGCGTGCTGGCGGCATCCTGCAAGCGCACCCCGTCGGTCGGCATGAAGGTGAAGACCGAGTCCCCGCGCGCGGTGTCGGCGCAAAAGATGGTGATGGAGCTGCTCGTCGCCGACCAGCCGGCGCGCGAGACCTCGCACGATCCGGATTCGAAGTTCTGGCACTGGGCCGAGACGACGGGCGTCACCGAGAGCCGCTTCCCTGCCGCCGAGCGCTGGGCGACCGACGCCAGCCATCCGGCGATGCGTGTCAATCTCGATGCCTGCATCCAGTGCGGTCTGTGTGTGCGCGCCTGCCGCGAGGTCCAGGTCAACGACGTCATCGGCATGGCTTATCGTAGTCACGGCTCGAAAATCGTGTTCGACTTCGACGATCCCATGGGCGAATCCACCTGCGTCGCTTGCGGCGAGTGTGTGCAGGCCTGCCCGACCGGCGCCTTGATGCCGGCCGTGATGCTCGACGACAAGCAGACGCGCGTCACCTATGCCGACAGGAAGGTCGATTCGCTTTGCCCGTTCTGTGGCGTCGGCTGTCAGGTGACCTACGAGGTCAAGGACGAAAAGGTGATCTATGCGGAGGGCCGCGACGGCCCGGCCAACCACAACCGTCTCTGTGTGAAGGGCCGCTTCGGCTTCGACTACATTCACCATCCGCATCGCCTGACCAAGCCGCTGGTGCGGCTGCCGAATGCGAAGAAGGA
Source organism: Bradyrhizobium diversitatis (assembly GCF_016031635.1). Classification (GTDB taxonomy): domain Bacteria; phylum Pseudomonadota; class Alphaproteobacteria; order Rhizobiales; family Xanthobacteraceae; genus Bradyrhizobium; species Bradyrhizobium diversitatis. The sequence continues at coordinate 184,871 of NZ_JACEGD010000019.1, read as the reverse complement.
CGCCAACGACCAGGTCGACCCGGCCAATCCGTTCACCCATTTCCGCGAGGCGAGCTGGGAGGAAGCGCTCGACATCGCGGCCAGGGGCCTCGTCAAGATCCGCGACGAGAAGGGCGTGAAGGCGCTGGCCGGCTTCGGCTCGGCCAAGGGCTCGAACGAAGAGGCCTATCTGTTCCAAAAGCTGGTGCGCACCGGCTTCGGTTCGAACAATGTCGACCATTGCACCCGGCTCTGCCACGCCTCGTCGGTGGCGGCGCTGTTCGAAGGCTTGAGTTCGGGCGCGGTGTCTGCGCCGTTCTCCGCCGCGATGGATGCCGAAGTGATCTGGGTGATCGGCGCCAATCCGACCGTGAACCATCCGGTCGCCGCGACCTTCATCAAGAATGCGGTGAAGCAGAACGGCGCCAAGCTGTTCGTGATGGATCCGCGCCGGCAGTCGCTGTCGCGTCATGCGACCAGGCATCTGCAGTTCAAGCCGGGCTCCGACGTCGCCATGCTGAACGCGATGATCAACACGATCATCACCGAGGGCCTCACCGACGATCAGTACATCGCCGGCTACACCGAGGGTTTTGAGGACCTCAAGGAGAAGATCAAGGAGTTCACGCCGGAGAAGATGGAGCCGATCTGCGGCATCCCGGCTCAGACCTTGCGCGAGGTCGCCCGCACCTATGCGCGGGCAAAATCGTCGATCATCTTCTGGGGCATGGGCATCAGCCAGCACGTCCACGGCACCGACAACGCGCGCTGCCTGATTGCGCTGGCGCTGATCACCGGCCAGGTCGGTCGTCCCGGCACCGGCCTGCATCCGCTGCGCGGCCAGAACAACGTGCAGGGCGCCTCCGACGCCGGGCTGATCCCGATGTTCCTGCCGGACTACCAGCCGGTCGGCCGCGACGACTTGCGCGGCAGCTTCGAAAAGCTCTGGCAGCAGGATCTCGATCCCGTCCGCGGCCTGACCGTGGTCGAGATCATGAACGCGATCCATGCCGGCGAGATCAGGGGCATGTATATCGAGGGCGAAAACCCGGCGATGTCCGATCCCGATCTCCAGCATGCCCGCCAGGCGCTCGCGATGCTCGATCATCTCGTGGTCCAGGACCTCTTCGTCACCGAGACCGCGTTCCACGCCGACGTCATCCTGCCGGCCTCGGCCTTCGCCGAGAAAGAGGGCTCGTTCACCAACACCGACCGCCGCGTCCAGCTCGCGCGCCAGGTGATCAAGCCGCCCGGCGATGCGCGACAGGATCTCTGGATCATCCAGGAGATCGGCAAGCGCATGGGCCTGCCGTGGAATTATTCCGGTCCCGGCGACGTCTACACCGAGATGGCGGAGCTGATGCCGTCGCTGAAGAACATCAGCTGGGAGCGGCTGGTGCGCGAAGGCGCGGTGACCTATCCGGCCGACGCTCCTGACCAGCCCGGCAACGAGATCATCTTCACGACCGGCTTCCCGACCGCGAGCGGCCGCGGCAAGATCGTGCCGGCCAAGGTGATCCCACCGGACGAGATTCCCGACGACGAATATCCGATGGTGCTGTCGACCGGCCGCGTGCTGGAGCACTGGCACACCGGCTCGATGACGCGTCGTGCGCAGGTGCTCGACCAGATCGAGCCGGAGGCGGTCGCGTTCATGTCGCCAAAGGACATGCGCAAGAAGAAGCTGGTGCCCGGCGATTTCATTCGCCTGGAGACCCGCCGCGGCGCCGTCGAGGTCAAGGTCCGATCCGACCGCGACGTGCCGGAGAATATGGTGTTCATGCCGTTCTGCTATGCGGAAGCAGCGGCGAACCTGCTCACCAACCCGGCGCTGGATCCGTTCGGCAAGATCCCGGAGTTCAAGTTCTGCGCAGTGCGTGCCGAACGCGCGGAGATGCGGGACGCGGCGGAGTAGGACGTTCTTGTCGGGTTTGGCAGCCTAGCGCCGCCAAATCCGACTGTCGTCCCCGCGCACGCGCGGGGACCCATCCCGCGTGATCTCGCGATTGCGGACGGTTGCAGTCCCGACTAGGAGCCTTCGCCAAACTCCTCCTTGGGGTTATGGGTCCCCGCGTTGCGCGGGGACGACAGCTGAATTTGTGGCGGGCATTGTACCCCCATCCCCCACCGCTTCGCTCTTCGCAATGACGGTGCTACATGTGACGCATGTCCAAAGTCACCCCAGCCACGCGCGCGCTTGACGCCGCCGGTGTCGCCTTCACGGTCCACGGCTACGAGTACGATCCCGATGCCGAGAGCATCGGGCTGCAGGCCGCCGCCGCGCTTGGTGAGGACCCGGCGCGCGTCCTGAAGACGCTGATGGCGCAGGTTGACGGCAAGCCGGTCTGCGTGGTCGTGCCGTCCGACCAGGAGGTCTCGATGAAGAAGCTCGCCGCGGCCGCGGGCGGCAAGTCGGCGCAGATGATGAAGCCGCCCGAGGCGGAGCGCGTCACCGGCTACAAGGTCGGCGGCATCAGCCCGTTCGGCCAGCGCAAGCCGGTACGTACCGTGATCGAGCAGAGCGCGCTTGCGCATGAGCTCGTCTATCTCAATGGCGGCCAGCGCGGCTTGCAGGTGCGGCTGAAGCCGGCCGATGTGCGGGATGTCTTGAAGGCGGTCGTGGCGGATGTGCTGGCGTGACGGCGACGGAGCGGGATCGTGAAGTGGCCGCTTCTGCTGTGGCTTGCGGTTCTGCTCGGCATCGGCCGTCCGGCCGAGGCGCATCAGGTCAACCTCGTCACGGCGCGCGTGGCGCTGACCGCCGATCGCACGGTGAGCGTCGAGATCGGATTGAAGGGCAGCGATGTCGATCGCCTGATCGGCACGAGGACGTATGACGCAAAGCAGGACGCGGTCGATCCCGTGGCGGTCGAAGCGGCCGGCGCCGCAATCCTTGCCTACCTCGATACGCATATGGCCGTGACAGGGGGCGGCGCGGCCTGCGTGCCGGGCAATGCTGCGATTTTGCCTGATGGCGACGGCATCATCTATCGCAACAGCTTTGCTTGCGCGAACACGGCCGGCGATATCGTCTATCGCTCCACCGTGCTGACGGAAAAGGACAAGGCTGCGCGACAGGTCGTGCTGGTTGCGCAGGGCAGGTCCGAGACGCAGGCCTTGCTCGATGCCGACAATATCACGGTCACGCTCTCGACGGAGCCGCCGTCGCTGTCCTCGACCATGTGGCGCTATCTCCTGACCGGCATCGAGCATATCTTCCTCGGTTACGATCACGTCGCATTCCTGGCAGCAATCGTTCTATGGGCGCGCCGGCTGATGCCAGTCGTCAAGATCGTCACCGCCTTCACCGTCGCTCATTCCCTGACATTGTCGCTCGCGGCGCTAAATGTCCTGGTCGTCCCGAGCCGCATCGTGGAACCGGCGATCGCGGCCTCGATCGTGTTCGTGGCGATCGAGAACTTCTTCTCGCGTGACGTCGACAAGCGCTGGCGCCTGGCTTTCCTGTTTGGTTTGATTCACGGCTTCGGCTTCGCTGGCGTGCTTCGGGAGATCGGCTTGCCGCCGGGTGCGATCGTCCCGGCGCTGGCCGCCTTCAACCTCGGAGTCGAGATCGGGCAGATCGCAATCGTCGCGCTGATCCTGCCGGTGCTTGGCCTGTTGGATCGTGTGACTGTGGTCGGTCGGGATGAGCCGGCGCGCGCGGCGAGGCTGGTCTACGCCATGTCCGCGGTGATCGGCCTGCTCGGTGGCTATTGGCTGCTGACGCGCGTGTTCGAGGCTTGAGCCGGCGGCTACTGCTTCTGCAACAGCTTGAGCCGGCAGCGCAGCGCTTCCCGGATATGCGCGCGTGCCAGCTTTTCCGCCTTGTCGCCGTCGCGCGCGGAGATGGCCTCGATGATGCCTTGGTGCTCACCGTGACTGGTCGAGGGGCGCCCCGATACGGTGAAGGTGGTCGGGCCGAGCAGGGCGATCCAGTCCTGCAACTCGCGCGAAGCGTTGTCGAGATAGCGGTTGCGCGCGGCGCGGCAGATGGCCTCGTGGAAGGCGCGGTTGAGCCGCGCCATCTCCGCGGTGTCGGTTCCGGACGCCTCGACAAAAGCCTGCTCGATGTCTCGGAGCGCCTCGATCTCCGTCGTTGAGGCGTGCTCGGCGGCGAGGCGCGCGGCGGCGCCTTCCATGATTTCGCGCATGGCGTAGAGCTCGAGCACCTCGGAGATGTCGAGATTGCGAACGATCAGCCCGCGGCCAGCGGCGGGCTCGACGAAGCCGCGTGCCGCAAGGCGGCCCAGCGCTTCGCGAACCGGGGTGCGGCTGACCTTCAGCCGCTGGGCGACTTCTTCCTCGCGCAGGCGGTCGCCCGCGCGGTAGCTGCCGGCCTGGAGCGCCTCGCACAGCGAGCGGAACACGGCTTCGCCCAGCGCAACGCCGGCGCTGCGCGAAATCGACCCGCCTGTCCTTGCCGGGCGTCTGGCCATTGTCCCTCGATGCATCCTGCCCATGCAGAGACGCCGCTTGCACGACCTATGTATATCTTTGTATACAAACGTGCGCAATGGCGGAAATGGTCGAGCATGCCGCTGACGGACACAGAAAGTCTCTAATCTCGGGTGCCATCGGGCAGACGGTATGAGCAGCAAATACGACGTGCTGGTGATCGGCGGCGGCAATGCGGCTCTGTGCGCCGCGATCAGCGCGCGGCGCGGCGGCGCATCCGTGCTCGTGCTCGAAGGCGCGCCAAAGTTCTATCGCGGCGGCAATACCCGTCACACCCGCAACATGCGCTGCGCCCATGACGCGGCGACCGAAATCCTGACTGGTCCCTATACGGAAGATGAGTTCTGGGAGGACCTGCTGCGCGTCACCGGCGGGCAAACCGACGAGGTGCTGGCGCGCCACATGATCCGCGAATCCAAGGACATCCTGAACTGGATCGTGGAGCAGGGCGTACGCTGGCAGCCTTCGCTGGGCGGAACGCTCAGCCTCGGCCGCACCAATTCCTTCTTCCTCGGCGGCGGCCGCGCGATGCTGAACGCGCTTTACCTCACCGCGGAACGGCTCGGCGTCGACGTCGAATACGATGCCGAGGTCACCGATCTCGTGATCGAGGACGGCATGTTCCTGGCCGCCCGCCTCAAGCGGCCGATCAAGGGCGAGACCGAGATCCGCGCCACCTCGCTGGTGGCCGCCGCCGGCGGATTCGAGGCCAACATCGAATGGTTGAAGCAATATTGGGGCGAGGCCGCGGACAACTTCCTCATTCGCGGCACGCCCTATAACCGCGGCTCGATCCTGAAGATGCTGCTCGACAAGGGCGTGCAGGAGGTCGGCGATCCCACGCAGTGCCACGCGGTCGCGATTGACGCCCGTGCGCCGAAATTCGACGGCGGCATCATCACGCGACACGATTCCGTCGTGTTCGGCATCGTCGTCAACAAGCACGCGCAGCGCTTTTACGACGAGGGCGAGGACATCTGGCCGAAGCGTTATGCGATCTGGGGCCGGCTGGTCGCGGCGCAGCCCGACCAGATCGCCTACATCATCTTCGATTCCACCGTGGTCACCAGCTTCATGCCGACGTTGTTTCCGCCGATCGCCGGGCAGACGATCGCGGAGCTCGCCGGCAAGCTCGAGCTCGATCCGGTCGCGCTGGAAAAGACCATCAGCGAGTTCAACGCCGCGGTGCTATCAGGCACCTTCGACCATACCATCCTGGACGATTGCCGTACGGAAGGCATCACCCCGCCCAAGACGCACTGGGCGCGCAAGATCGAGACGCCGCCCTATCTCGCCTATCCGGTGCGGCCCGGCATCACCTTCACCTATCTCGGCACGCGTGTGAACAAGGAGGCGCGGATGCTGATGAAGGACGGCAAGCCCTCGGCCAACATGTTCGCGGCCGGCGAGATCATGGCCGGCAATGTGCTCGGCAAGGGCTATGCGGCCGGCATGGGCATGACCATCGGCAGCGTGTTCGGGCGGATCGCGGGACGGGAAGCGGCGAAACATGCACGGAACTAGGATTCTCGACGAAGCCGACCGTCTGATGACGGTCTGCAATTCCTGCCGCTATTGCGAGGGCCTGTGCGCGGTGTTTCCGGCCATGGAGATGCGCCGCGCCTTCTCCGACGGCGATCTCAATTACCTCGCCAATCTCTGCCATTCCTGCGGCGCCTGCTATGTCGACTGCCAATTCTCGCCGCCGCACGAGTTCAACGTCAACGTCCCCAAGACGCTGGCGGTTGCGCGCGCGGAATCCTATGCGGCCTATGCCTGGCCGCAGGCCCTGTCCGGTGCGTTCGCGCGCAACGGCCTCGTCATCAGCGTCATCGCCGCGCTCAGCATGGCCGCCTTCATCCTCGGCTTCGCCGCCTTGAACGACAGCGGTGTGCTGTTCGGTGTCCATACAGGGCCGGGCGCGTTCTACAGGCTGATGCCGCACAATGTGATGGCGGCATTGTTCAGCGCCGCATTCCTCTATGCCATCCTGGCCCTCGCCATGAGCGTGCGTGCCTTCTGGCGTGACATCGGCGCACCCATTGGCGGGCGCGCGGACGGCGGCTCGATCTTTCAGGCCATCCGCGATGCCGGCGAGCTGCGCTATCTCCATGGCGGCGGCGTCGGTTGCTACAATGAGGACGACAGGCCCTCCGACCGGCGCAAGCTCTACCACCATTTGACCTTCTACGGCTTCCTGCTCTGCTTCGCAGCGACCTCTGTCGCGACGCTTTATCATTATCTGCTCGGGCGCGAGGCGCCGTATCCGTGGTGGGACCTGCCCGTGGTGCTGGGCTCGCTCGGCGGCATCGGCCTGATCGTCGGGCCGATCGGCCTGTTCGCGGCCAGGATGCGCCGCGATCCGGCATTGCTCGACGAGTTCAGCTACGGCATGGACGTCGGCTTCATCGCAATGCTGTTCCTGACCGGCCTTACCGGAATGCTGCTGCTGGTGCTGCGCGAGACCGCCGCGATGGGGCCGCTGCTCGCGCTGCATCTCGGCGCCGTGTTCGCGCTGTTCATCACCATGCCCTATGGCAAATTCGTGCACGGCATCTATCGCTTCGCCGCCTTGGTGCGCTATGCGCAGGAGCGGCGGACGGCAGCGTGAGCCGCGCGCCGCCCGTCTCGGAACCTATTACGCCACCTCGCGCTCGGGCGGGGATGCCTGCTCGCGGGCCATCGTCGTCGCCGTGACGTAGTCGGTCTTGCCGGTGCCGAGCAGCGGCACCTTGTCGACCACCATGATCGCTGCGGGCACGGTCAGCTCGGAGGCGCCGATCGCCTTGGCCTGGGCCTGCATCGCGCTGCGCTCGGCATTCTTCTCCGTCGTCAGCAGCACGATGCGCTCGCCCTTGCGCTGGTCGGGGATCGAGACCGCGACTGAGCCGGCCTGCGGCCACAACGCCGCCGCGATGGCTTCGACCGCCGACAGCGAGACCATTTCGCCCGCGATCTTGGCAAAGCGCTTGGCGCGGCCCTTGATGGTGATGAAGCCGGCCGGGTCGATCGAAACGATGTCGCCGGTGTCGTGCCAGCCCTCGGCGAGCACTTCGAGCACGCCAGGATTTTCGGCCCTGAGGTAGCCGAGCATCACGTTCGGGCCGCGCACCGACAGGCGACCGCCTTCCTCGATGCCGGCGGCGCCGGCGATGACGAGGCGCAGGGTGCGGAAGTCATAAGGATGCGCCGAGCGGGCATAGCCGGTCAGGAACGTGTCGGTGCCAAACAGGATGGTTGCGCCGGTCTGGTAGATCAGCTCGGGCACGATGCGATAGTGCAGCGGCGAGGGATACATGTAGATCGGAATGCCCGCCAGCATCGGCATCATCATGCCGCCGGTCAGCCCGAAGGAGTGGAACACCGGCAGCACGTTGAACACCTTATCGTTGGCATTGGCATCGACCCGCGCCAGCGCCTGCGCCGCGTTGGCGAGGATGTTGCGGTGGGACAGCACGACGCCCTTCGGCGTGCCTTCCGAGCCCGACGTGAACAGCACGACGGCCGGATCGTTCGCCTGGCGCGCGACGCGCGGCGCGGTGCCGGCGAGCAGGCCCTTGATCTTGTCGACGGCACCGATCGAGGCGCGGACGTCCTCGAGATAGACGACTCGCGCCTCGGCGGAGATCGCCGTCATCAGCTTGTCGAGCTTACCCTTCTCGATGAAGGCTTTCGAGGTCAGCACGGTCTTGACCTGCGCAGCCTTCATGGCGGCGAGCACGTTGACCGGACCGGCCGAGAAGTTGAGCATCGCCGGCACGCGTCCGATGTTCTGCAGGGCCATGAAGACCACGGCGACGCCCGCGGAATTCGGCAGCAGCACGCCGACATTCTCGCCGATTGCGGTGCCGGTTTCGAGCTTGCGGCTCAAAACCTGCGCGCCGAGGATCAGCTTGCGATAGGTCAGCTTGGTGCCGAGCGCGTCCTCGATGATGACCTTGCCGGTGTCGCGGTCGCGATAGGCGTGTCCGAGCGCTTCGAACAGCGTGTGATCGAGCATGGCGTTCTTGACGAGGGCGTCGATCATCACGTCCTGCAGCGCGGCGCCGGCGGCGTTGCGGCGTGCCTTGCCCTTGAGCGTTTCGTCGACCGGAAGCTTGACCGGCGGCAGGATCGTCACCGTCACGCGCGGAAACCAGGACCGCTTGATCTGGCTGGAGTTGAGATAGCTGAGATAGGAGCGTTGTGCGCCTTCGATGCGGACCGGCACGACCACGGCGTCGGCCTTGTCCGCGATCATCGCGGTGCCGTCATACACCTTCATCAGCGATCCCGAGACGGTGATGCGTCCCTCGGGGAAGATCACAACCGGTTCGCCGGCGGCAACGAGCTTGATCAGGTCGCGCGCGGCCAGCGGCTTGGTCGGGTCCATGGTGTAATGCTTGACTGCGCGCAGGAACGGCTTGGCCCACCAGGCCTTGGCAATGCCGGTATCGACTGCGAAGCTGGCGTCGATCGGCAACACGGCGTGGAGCAGCGGGCCGTCGACCAGGCTGACATGGTTGGGCGCGATCAGCATGCGCGTGCCCGGAGGCGGCAGGTTTTCGAGCCCGCGGATCTCGGTGCGGAATAGGGCGCGGAACAGAAGCCCGCCGAAGTCGCGCACGCCTTCCTTGCCCCATTTGGTCAGGACGAACCAGACCGTGCCGAAGCTGGCGAGACCGAGGCCGAAGAAGATCCAGCCGATATGAAGACCGGCCGCCTGCAACAGCGCGACGAACAGCGAGCCGATCACCATGAAGGCAGCCTGCAGCACGTTGCCGGCGGCGATGATGCGGGCGCGCTCGGACGGCGCCGACCAGGCCTGGACCGCGGCGAACGACGGCACGACGAACAGGCCGCCGCCGAAGGCGAAGGCGACGAAGTCGGCCAGCATGCGCAGGCCCGCGAACGAGGTCGCGAAACCGGCCGCGGTGAGGTCTTGAGCCTTGGCAGTCACACCGATGGCCCAGGCGAGATCGAGGCCGGCACATCCCATGATGATGGCGCCGATCGGCACCAGCGCGAGATTGGGACGAACGTGGCTGAGGCTTGCGGCGAACAACGAGCCAATGGCGATGCCGATCGCGAAGATCGCAAGGCACAGCGTCACCACGCCCTCGGTGCCGCCGACGACCTCCTTGATCAGCGCCGGCAGCAGCGACAGCACGATGGCGCCGACCAGCCAGAACCAGGAGACGATGACGGTACCGTCCCACAGCCGGTGGTCGGCGTGTAACGTCCTGAGCAGGCCGAGCGTCGAAGTCCAGGGATTGGCATCGACGCGCAGGTCGGGCGCGGAGGGGGTCGTCTGCGGAATGCGGGCGGCGAAAGCCCAGGACAACAGCGCCAGCGCGACCACGGCCGAGGCGACCCAGCCCATATGCGCCGAGCCGGCGACGAACTGGCCGCCGGCGACGGTGCCGAGCAGGATGGCCATGAAGGTCGCGCCTTCGACCAGCGCGTTGCCGGTCGCGAGCTCGCCGAGCTCGAGCTGGTCCGGCAGCATGGCGTATTTCACCGGGCCGAACAGGGCGGCGATGGTGCCGAACAGCGCGAGCGCCGCGAACAGCAGCGGCACCGAATGCAGGAAGAAGCCGGCAGCGGCGAAGCAGGCTGCAAAGATCTCCACGAATTTGAGCCGCCTTGCGACGACGGATTTGACGTATTTGTCGGCGAGCTGGCCGCCGAGCCCGGACAGGATGAAATAGGGGAAGATGAAGACGGCGCCAGCGACCGTCACCAGGGCATCGCCGTGGCTCGTCGCCGCGGTGTAGAGCAGGATGATGACGACTGCGTTCTTGAGCACATTGTCATTGAGCGCCGAGAAGAATTGCGCCCAGAACAGCGGCGCGAAGCGGCGTGACGACATCAATTCCCTGATCATGACTAGTCCTGCTTTGGAAATACAGCTTGAGATTGTTGAATTGCCGGTGAGACGGTCAGACCGGAAGGCATTTGGGACGAACGCGTGCAGGATAACGACATCGCCGCCTGCTCTGTCCCCTCAGTCCTCTGATCCTGTTGGTCTCCAAGTGGTCTCGTCAGGTTCGCAAATATCTGGTCGAGGCCGCGTCGAGCTCGGGCGGAGCGGCCGCGCTCGCCCGGATATCGCGCCGGGCGATGAGGAAAAGCTGAACCGCATCGCCGAGGGCCGCGCTATCAGGCGCGAATGTCGGGGGCATGGTGAGTCCAACATTGTAAGCGGCTCTTGCATTCGAACTGATCGGAACGTGCCGGCTGCGTCTCAGGTGAGATGGGAGAGGTGCCGAAACGGCGAGAAGCGACCGAGCAGGCTGAACCGGCGCCGCTCGTGGCGGGCTCGGGCACGGTTCGTCCGCCACATCCGGAAGGTCGCGCGGCGCTCGGCGAGCACGCCGGCAATGTCGCAGGCATTGGCGATGCGATCGATCGGCGCCATCACGATCTTGAGGGCGGCCCGGCCGAGGCCGGTCACGAGAGCCGTGGCGTCATCGACGAAGGTGGCGGCGATATCAACAGCGAGAGTTTGCATTTTGCAGGTCTCCGAGTTAAATTGAACAATGTTCATATGAGTAACCTGAAAATGAACAATGTTCAAGAAGAATCGCTGCGCGACCAGAAAAAAAATCGGCGGCGGCGCCAGATCCTGGAGATCGCCCGCGGCATTATCGCAGCTAAAGGACTGAGATCACTGAAGGTTCGGGACGTTGCCGAGGCTGTCGGCTGTTCGGTTGGCAGCGTCTATAACGAGTTCGGCGACTTCGACGGGGTCATCCTGACCGTCAATCGGGAGACGGTTCAGGCGCTCACGGCGCGGCTGCGGGGCGTTCCCGCCGAGGATCCGGTTCGCCAGCTCTATGGGCTTGCCGAGACCTATCTCGATTTCTTTGCAGGACACGCCAATCTGCTGCGCTCCTTGTTCGAGCATCGGATGGAGGACGATCGACCTTATCCGGACGACATCCTTCAGATGGTGATGGATGCCTTTGCGCTGATGCATCCACCCCTGGTGCGGCTATTGCCGGATGCGGACGACGTGAAGATCGCGCTGTTGTCGCGCACGCTGTTTTCCGCCGTGCATGGCATCATCTCGCTCGGCCTCGAAGAGCGCATGGTCGCCGTGCCGCCGCAGATGCTGCGCCAGCAGATCGAACAATTCCTCGACGTGCATCTCAAAGGGCTCGGGATTCTGCCCCTGCGCTGACAGCGGCGAGCCGCGTCAGGCACGCGCAGCTTCGCGCGGGCGGGTTGCGACGGCGACGGCGCCAAGGCTTCCGCTCTCGACCTGAACGCGGTTGCGTCCCTTTTCCTTGGCGCGATAGCAGGCAGCATCCGCGCGCCGCATCGCATCCTCGAGCGTGATGTTGCGGTCGACGATGCAGGTCACGCCGATGCTGGCGGTCACCGCAAAGCAACGATCGTCCCAGGCGAAACTGAGCAGCTCGAGCGATCTGCGCAGTTGCTCGGCAATGTCGACGGCATCGAAGGGCGAGCATTGCGGTAGGATCAGGGCGAATTCGTCGCCGCCGAGCCGGGCCACCAGATCATGCGCATGCCGGTTCTGTTGCAGGAGGCGCGAGACCTCGCGGAGCAGGCGGTCGCCGGCAAGGTGGCCGCAGCTATCGTTGACGCTCTTGAACTGGTCGAGGTCGAGCAGGATCAGGCCGAGCGCACCCGCCCCGGCATTGTCCAGCTCGCTTTGCAGGCGCGCCTCGAAGGCGCGACGGTTCGACAGGCCGGTCAGCCAGTCGTGCGATGCCTGCCAGGCCAGGCGTTGTGTCTCGGCATGCAGGGCGTTTTCGAACGCCTGCCGTTGCAGCACCAGCCGCCGCGTATGCCAGATCAGAAGCAGGATCAGCGCCGCGGCGGTGACGATGTTGACGCAAGTCAGCGTCACCTTGATGGTGCGGGAGCCTTCGCCGAGGACGGCGGAGAAACGCTGGGCATGTACCGTGAACTGGGTATTGAGCTCCGAGAGCCGCGACGACAGGAATTGCAGCCGGCCGTCTTGAATGGGACCGTTCTCCAGCTCGGAGCGGATCAACTCGCCGAACACACTCAGCTCCAGCAGCATGGGATCTGTGGCCGCCCATTCGCGGATCGCGTCCTGGAGGAAGCTGACGCGGTTGAAGTAGCGAAACAGCCAGATCAGTCCCGGTACGTCATCGGGATGGTTGCCGCCCTGGAGAAAGCCGGTACGGGCGGCCTCGACGTCGACCGGATCGCGTTCGAGCGCCCAGCGCGCGAACTCGTCCCCGATGGGAACGGCGAGCGCGGCCTGGTACTGCGCGAACTGGCTGGCCTCGCCCGAATGCAGGTAGCGATTGAGGAAGTAGACGGCATTCTTCTGCGAGCGCGACCATAGCGCTTCGCCCGCGACATAGGCGCGGACCGACGACATCACCTCGAGGCTGAATCCCGCGATCGTCGCCTGGAGCACGACGACCATCACGAAAGGCGAGACGAGCTTGATGACGTGAAGGAAGCAGCGTCCCTCCACCGACGTCGCTGTTCTGCGAAACACCTTATTCCCCAAGTCGATCAACGATCCCAACGGAACGTTGCGCCTGCAACGCCAAGTAGACGGGATGGTTGCTTAACTCGACCTGAATGGTGCGGAGGACTCCGTCGCAGGGTGAAGCCGTCGTGAAGCAGGTGCCCGCAAATTGCTTCAAATGCCGGCGAACCGGGACCGGCGCGGCACCGGCGAGCCAATGCAGCGCACTCGTGGTGCGCGATTCACCTGATCAAGGGGAGATCGGCTAGACCAGCACCGGCTTGCGGACGCGGCCCGCGTCACCGAACACGCGCAGGTAACGCTCGATCTCCGAGGGAAGGCCGGTCGCCTTCTCCGGATTGTCGGAGAGCTTGACGGCCGGATGGCCGTCGACGGACGAGACCTTGCAGACCAGCGAGATCGGATCGAGGTTGAACGAGCCGTCCGGCGTGCAGCCGACGAAGTCGTTGGTGAGGTTGGTGCCCCAGCCAAAGGAGAGCCGCACGCGCCCGGTGAAGTGGTGGTAAGTCTCCTCGATCGAGCCGACGTCCATCGCGTCGGAAAAGACGAGAAGCTTGTCCCTGGGGTTGCGGCCCTTCTTGTCCCACCAGGCGATGATCTCCTCGCCGGCCTGGATCGGCGGCGCGCTGTCGGGCCGGAAGCCGGTCCAGTCGGCGACCCATTCCGGCGCATCGCGCAGGAAGGCCTTGGTGCCGAAGGCGTCGGGCAGCGCGATCAGGAGGTTGCCGCCATAGGTCTGGCGCCACTGATCGAGAATGCGGTAGGGCGCCCAGCGCAATTCCTCGTCGTCCCTGGCGAGCGCGGCCGCGACCATCGGCAGCTCATGCGCATTGGTGCCGATGGCTTCGAGATCGTTGTCCATCGCGAGCAGCACGTTGGACGTGCCGATGAAGGACGAGCCCAAGCCTTCCTTCACCGCCTCGACGCACCAGCGCTGCCAGAGGAAGCCGTGGCGGCGGCGGGTGCCGAAGTCGGACAGCCGCAAGTTCTCGAGCTTGCGCAGCCGTTCCACCTTGGTCCAAAGCTTGGCCTTGGCGCGGGCGTAGAGCACGTCGAGCTCGAAGCGGCCGCGGCCCTTCATTGCCGCGCGCGAGCGCAGCTCGTTGAGGATGGCCAGCGCCGGAATCTCCCACATCGTGGTGTGGGTCCAAGGGCCATGGAAATGCAGTTCGTACTGGCCGTCGACCTTCCGCAGCTCGTATTCGGGCAGGCGGAATTCCGCCAGCCAGCGGATGAAGTCCGCCGAGAACATGTGGGTCTTGCCGTAGAAGGTGTTGCCGGCCAGCCAGATCAGCTCTTTCTTGCTGAAGCGGATGGTGCGGGCGTGGTCGAGCTGGGCGCGCAGCTCGCCCTCGTCGATGATCTCGGCGAGCCGCACATGGCGCGAGCGGTTGATGACCGAGAAGGTCACCTGCTGATCCGGATAGTCTTCCCGAATCATCTGCAACATCAATAGTTTGTAGAAGTCGGTATCGAGCAGGCTGCGGATGATGGGGTCCAGCCGCCAGCTGTGATTGTAGGTCCGGCTCGCAATGTCGGTCACTGTCATGGGGGGATTTTAGCGTGGCTCCCCTTGCGCAACCAGTGGGTTTGGCGGGAATCAGGTTTTGCAGCGGAGGGCCGGTCGTTCAGGCGGCGGCCGTCGCCGCGACAGTCTCGAGCTGGCTCCTGATCCAGCGATGGGCCGGGTCTTTCTGATAGCGCTGGTGCCAGACCATGAACATCGGCAGCTCGGCCAGCGTTCGCGTGCGGGAGGCTAATGGTATCGGCGTTTGCGCGAAACCGCGCATCACGCCGGGCGCGAGCAGGCTCGGCATGCTCGCAAGCATCTGCGAGCCGCGCAGGAACGAGGGCACGCCGGAGAAGCTCGGCACGGAGATCGCAATGTCGCGGTGCAGCCCGTTCGCTGCCAGCCGGCGGTCGAAGTCGAGCCGCTCATTATCGGTATAGACCACGGTGATGTGACGCGCCGCGAGATAGGCGTTGCGGCTGGCCGGCGCGGCACGCGCCTTTGCATCATAATAGCAGACATAGTGATCCCTGAGCAGCCGCTTCTGCACGATGTCGACGCCCGACGGCGGCAGCGGCGTGATCAGGAGGTCGCAGCGGTTCTCGCGCAGCATCGCGGGCGAAGGCGACTGCGAGGGGATCACGCGCAGGTTCAGGCTCTTCACCTGTCCCGCGACATGATCGAAGAAGCGCGGCAGCAGCAGGTCGCGCTGGAAGTCGTTGGCGGCGATCGTCAGCGACAGCTGGGCCTGCGCCGGCGCGAAGCTGACCCCGCCGGCAAAGCTGCGCATCTCGTCGATCAACGCGCGCGCCTTCGCGGCGAGGGCCTGGGCGTGCGCCGTGGCGACGATGCCGCGGCCGGATTTGGCGAACAGGGGATCGCCGGCAATCCGCCGCAGCTTGTTCAGCCCGTGGCTGACCGCCGATTGCGTCAGGCCGAGCCGTGTCGCCGCCGCCGTCACCGAACCTTCCTCCAGCACGGCGAGGAACAGCTCGAGCGCGTGGCCGTCGAGGGCCAAATGATCGATTTCCTTCATGCAATTCATTATAATCGATCTATTTATCTTGAGAATAGACCGTTCCATGATCTCCCGACAAGCCGCGCGCCCGGGACCCGGGCGCCACAGGGAGAGACAACGCCGATGAATGCCCAGGCGCCAGCCTTGCGGGATCCCCGCCTCAATCGTCCCGAGCCCTTTACGCCGCCGCTCGGCGACGGCGGCTTCTTCCAGCGCGACCGTTCCATCCATCCGCCGGCGCATGCGCCGGGGTACAAATCCTCGGTGCTGCGCTCGCCGCGCCAGGCGCTGTTGTCGCTGGAGAACTCGATCTCGGAGATCACGGGGCCGGTGTTCGGGCACAATGATCTCGGCCCGCTCGACAATGATCTGATCCGCAACTACGCCAAGGACGGCGATCCCGTCGGCGAACGCATCATCGTCCATGGCCGCGTGCTGGACGAGACCGGCCGCGGCGTTCCGAACACGCTCGTCGAGTTCTGGCAGGCCAATGCCGGCGGCCGCTACCGGCACAAGAAGGATACCTATTTGGCGCCGATCGATCCCAACTTCGGCGGCTGCGGCCGCGCGCTGACCGACGACAGCGGCTACTATTACTTCCGCACCGTGAAGCCGGGCCCCTATCCCTGGCGCAACTACGTCAACAGCTGGCGCCCCGCCCACATCCACTTCTCGGTGTTCGGCTCGGGCTTCGCGCAGCGGCTGATCACGCAGATGTATTTCGAGGGCGATCCCTTGATCCCGGTCTGCCCGATCCTGACGACGATCCCGGACAAGGATGCGCTCGACCGCCTCGTCGCGCCGCTCGACCTCAACGCCTCGTCGCCCTTCGACTCGCTCGCCTACCGCTTCGACATCGTCCTGCGCGGCCAGCGCTCCACCTATTTCGAAAATCGTACCGAGGGGAACTGAGCCATGCCGCAGCCGCTCAACTATCTCAAGGAAACCGCCTCGCAGACGGCAGGGCCCTACGTCCATATCGGCTTGATCCCGGCGATGGCCGGCTTCGACATCTTCGAGAAGAACTTCTCCAACGTGCTGGTGACGCCGAACACCGCAGGTCAACGCATCACGCTGGAAGGCAAGGTGCTCGACGGCACCGGCACGCCGCTGCGCGACGTGCTGCTGGAGATCTGGCAGGCCAATGCGAGCGGTCGCTACAACCATCCGGCCGATCGCTCAGCGGGCGCGCTGGAGCCGGAGTTTCGCGGTTGGGGCCGCGCCGGTTCCGACTTCGAGAGCGGCCTCGTCACCTTCGAGACCATCAAGCCGGGCGCGATCACCGACAGGGCGGGCCGCAAATGCGCACCGCACATCAATGTCTGGGTCGTCGCGCGTGGCATCAACATCGGCCTCAACACGCGGCTCTACTTCTCGGACGAAGAGGCGGCCAACGCCGCCGATCCGGTGCTCAACCTGATCGAACAGCCGACCCGTCGCAAGACGCTGATCGCAACGCGCAGCGAGCGCGCCGGCAAGATCGTGTACTCCTTCACGATCAATTTGCAGGGGCCCGAGGAGACGGTGTTCTTCGACGTCTGAGGTGCCGGCGGGGCCGTCCCCGGTTCATTCCACCCGGTCGCTCCGAATGATTGATCCGCGCGCGAGGAATTGCGGTGGCTGCCGCACCTCGCGCGTTGCCGGCCGGTCGATCGGATCGCGCGCCACTTTCGGTTTTAGGTCTGCCAGGTCGATGAACACGTCCGCCTGCCGGCGCAGGTCGTCGGCGACCATGGGCGGCTGAGTGGAGAGTGTGGAGACGACCGTCACGCGGACACCGCGGCGTTGCAGGGCCTCGACCAGCGACCGAAAGTCGCCATCGCCCGAGAACAGCACGATCTGATCGACGTGTTCGGCGAGCTCCATCGCACTCACGGCAAGATCGACATTCATGCTGCCCCTCACCTTACGGCGGCCGGTGGTGACGTCGACGAACTCCTTGGTGAGCTTGGTGACGACGGTGTATCCGTTGTAGTCGAGCCAATCGATCAACGGGCGGATTGACGAAAACTCCTGATCCTCGACGACGGTCGTGTAGTAAAAGGCGCGCAGCAGCGTACCCCGGGCTTGAAACTCGCTGATCAACCGCCTGTAATCGATGTCGAAGCCGAGCGCCTTGGAGGTGGCATAGAGATTGGAGCCATCGATAAAGAGCGCGATCTTCCCAAACGAAGACATTATGTACAAATCCCGAGTTCGACACGACGCGATCCGGCCGAAATGGCGCGATGTGTCGGCCGAAAAATACTGAAGGCGCCGATGGCTTGCCGAAAAGGCGGCGCAGACGACCGGACAGGGGGTCGCCTTGCGCCGAGGTTAGGGAGGTTCCATGCCACCAGCGCCAGGGCGCCGAATGCAGACACGCTAAGGCGCGCGCATTCGCCGCTCAATTGTACAGAGGTAAAGGGCCTATATACGAAGGTAAGTGGGGCGCGCCGGCAACCAACGCGACTGCGGCGTGGCCTCCGACCATCAGCGCGCGTGGTTTTTCGTCCGGTGGTTCAGGCTTCGCCGTCATGCAGCTGCGCACGAAACGCGCGCGGCGACAATCCCGTGGCGGCAGCATAGACGCGGCTGAAATAGGCGGGGTCCTCGAAGCCGAGCGCGTAGGCGATCGTCGAGACCGGCAGGTTGGTGTAGACGAGGTTGCGCCGCGCCTCGCGGATCAGCCGGTTGAGGATCAGATGCGAGGCGGTGTCGCCGGTCGCCGCCCGCGTGATCCGGTTGAGATGGGTCGGCGTGATCGACAGCGCGCCAGCGTAGTCCGCAACGCTCCAGCGTTCCAGATGGTGCTGTTCGAGCAGCGCCTCGAAGCGGCGGAATAGGCCGGATTCGGCAGTGCCATTGCCGCCGCTCTCGCCCGCGAGCGCGCGGGCCACGAGCCCGATCATGGCCGACGACAAGGCGCGGAGCACGTGGGCGCGGCCGAACTCGCGGGCGGCGTGCTCGGCGAAGATCTGCTTCATCGTCGCGCGGATCTGCGGCGTGCCGCGCACCACGGCCGACCGCGACAGCGCCCCGCGCACCCCCTCGGCGGCGAGCAGCGCTTCATCGAGAATCTCGGCGGCGATGGTCAACACCCAGCCTTGCGTATCGGGCACGAAGCGGAACCCGTGGACGTGGCCGACCGGCACGTTGACGATCTGCATCGGCCTCAAGGGCACCGCGCGCCCGTCGAGTGTCGCCTCGCCGCCGCCGCGCTCGATCAGCAGGACCTGGTGCAGCCGGGCATGACGGTGCACGGCCAGCGTCCAGTCGTGCAGCACCGAGCGGGACGCGATCGTCTCGCAATGCACGACGTCGGGCAGATCGCCGGATTCGCCGAACAGATTGTAGACCCGGATCGCCGGGGCGGGGGCTGCGCTTCTCATGTTCGAATAGTACAAGACAAAGGCAAAACCCTCCATCGGTTTGCAGCGACCGATCTGCAAAAAAGTGCCGACGGGAGGATGCAAAAATGAAAGTTCAGGTCTGTATCATCGGCGGTGGGCCGTCCGGGTTGTTGCTGTCCCAGCTTCTGCACCTGAAGGGCATCGACACCATCGTGCTGGAGAAATACAGCCGCGATCACGTGCTCGCCCGCATCCGTGCCGGCGTGCTCGAGCACGGCTTTGCCAAGCTGATGCGCGAGGCGCAGTGCGGCGAGCGGATGGACCGCGAGGGCGAGATCCACCGCGGGTTCGAGATCGCCCATGACGGCGTGCTCTCCAAGATCGACCTGCACAAGCATTCCGGCGGCAATTCGGTGCTGGTCTACGGCCAGACCGAGCTGACGCGCGACCTCTACGAGGCGCGCGACCAGCTTGGCGGCAAGGTCGTGCACAATGCCGAGGACGTGACGCCACATGATCTGACGTCGGACCGGCCCTACGTGACCTATCGCTCGAACGGTGAAACGATCCGCATCGATTGCGACTACATCGTCGGCGCCGACGGTTTCCACGGCGTCAGCCGCAGGTCGATCCCGAAGGACGTGCTGCGCGAATATGAGAAGGTCTATCCGTTCGGCTGGCTCGGGGTGCTGTCGCGCACCAAGCCGGTGTCGCCGGAGCTGATCTATGTGAAGCACGATCGCGGCTTCGCGCTCTGCTCGCTGCGCTCGCAGGTGCTGAGCCGCTACTACATCCAGGTGCCGCTCGCCGACAAGGTGGAGGACTGGAGCGACGATGCGTTCTGGGCCGAGCTGAAGCGCCGCCTGCCGGAGCAGGTCGCCGGCTGTCTGATCACGGGGCCCTCGATCGAGAAGAGCATCGCGCCGTTGCGCAGCTTCGTCGCCGAGCCGATGAGCTATGGCCGGCTGTTCCTCGCCGGCGATGCGGCCCACATCGTGCCGCCGACCGGCGCACGCGGACTGAACAGCGCCGCTTCCGACATCTACTATCTCTACCACGCCCTGCTCGCGCATTATCAGAGCGGCGACGATTCCGGTCTCAAAGGCTATTCCGCCAAGGCGCTCGCGCGGATCTGGAAAGCACAACGCTTCTCCTGGTGGATGACGATGCTGCTGCACCGCTTCCCCGACCGGCTCGAATACGAGGACCGGCTTCAGCAGACGGAGCTGGACTATCTGCTCACGTCCGAGACGGCGCAGCGCCTGCTCGCGGAGAACTACGTGGGGCTGCCGTTTTAGCGCGTCGCATAGCCGCGGTTCTTTCCTTCTCCCCTTGTGGGAGAAGGTGGCGCGGATGAGGGGTTCTCTCCGCTCGCAATGCTCTTCGTGAGGGTAGATACCCCTCACCCGTCTCGCCGCTATCGCGGCGAGCCACCGTCTCCCACAGGGGGAGAGAGGAAGTCGGCGCCGTAGGCTCGCTACGTCACTTCCCTTCCAGAACATTGACCGGTGTCCAGTCCGGCGGCGGTGGATTTGCCGCAAGCGCATTCGCGCGCCTGGCGAACAGCGCTGAGGCCGGATCGGCTTCTGCCATCTGCCGAAAAACGTCAGCCGCCTTCGCAAAGTCCCGCGCGCGCCAGCAGGCGAGCCCTTCTGCATAGGCAGCAGCCAGCTTCGCCTGCCGGTCGCTCTCTGCGTCCTTCTCCGCCAGCGGCTCGAACACCCTGATCGCCTCGCCGCGCCCCTGGACCCTGATCGCATCGAGCTCGCGCCAGGCGAAGGTATCGCCGGTCTGCGCCATCGTGGTTTCCGATGCCATGATCGCGGTGCCGTAATATTTGTTGGCGCCCTCGAGCCGCGAGGCGACGTTCACGGTGTCGCTCATCACCGTGTAATTGAAGCGGCGCCGCGAGCCGATATTGCCGACCACGGCTTCGCCGCTGTTGAGTCCGATGCGATGCGACAGGCCATGACCGGCGAAGGCGGGATTGTAGGCATTGAGCTCCGCCAGCTTCTCGTGGCACTTCAGCGCGGCACGAACCGCGTTGCGCGCGTGCGCGGGATCGTCGGCCGGCGCGCCGAACATGGCGACGATGGAATCGCCGATATATTTGTCGACGTAGCCGCCATGGCTTTCGATGATGTCGGTCATGGCGGAGAGATATTCGTTCATCAGCGTGACCAGCTCGACCGGCGTGATGGTCTCCGCGATCGAGGAGAAGCCGCTGAGATCGGAGAAGAACATCGTGACGTTGCGCATCTCGCCGCCGAGCGCCGGCATCTTGCCGGACGCCATCATGTTATCGATGACCTCGGGCGCGAGATAATAGGCAAAGCTCTTGCGGAGGAAGCGCTCGTCGCGATCGGCCAGCACGAACCGGTAGCCGATCATCATCGCCAGCGCGGCGAGGCTTGCCAGGGCCGGTTCGACAAGAGGCAGCGCCAGCGCATGCGCGAACGCACCGACGGCGAAGGCCGCGTAAATGGCGATGACGGCGAGCCAGGCGGTCACCGCGCCGACCGGTGCAAGCATGCAGGCCACGCAGGCGATGATCGCCGCGAGCGCAATCGTGAGAGCGGTCCGCGCGGCAAAGCCGGGCTCGGTCACCGCGTCTTGCTCGATCAGATTTCGGACCGCAGCGGCATGCACGAACACACCCGCGATGTCGCTACGGGCCTGCTGCGCGGTGCCGGCGCGGGCGGGCAGGGCGCATCGTGGCGCGGGCGAGCCGTCATAACCACCGGACAATCGCATCGAGGTCAGCTTGCGGTCCTCGAAATTGAGGATGGTGCCGAGCAATACCACCTTGCCGTCGAAAGCGCGGCGGAAGAAATCGCGGTCGCCCTTCTCGGCGCAGGCGCGCAGGTCGGCGAAAGAATAGGTCGGGACGTCGCGGCCCAGGCCGCGAAAGTTGAGCGTCAGCGTGTTGGGCACCGCGCTGGGAATCGCATAGCTGGACAACTCCATCGCGCCGGATGGGCCGATCTCGGGTTTGGCGCCGAGTGCCCGCGCGGCGAGTTCGACGGCCATCGTGGGCACCGGCTTGCCATCGACGGAGAAACTCAGCGGCATCCGCCGGATCACGTCGTCGGGGTCGGTATGGACGTTGAGAGCGCGGATGTTGTTCTTCACTGCCAGCTGTTGCGCGCGGTAGGGCCTCTCCGGGTGGTCGTTGCTCAGGATTTCGCCGAGCACCAGCTTGCCGGTGTCGGAGATCTGCCGCAGGGCTATCAGGTAGTCCCGGTCAAAGCCCTTCATGCGCGTGCCGAGCGGCGCGTCGCCAAAGGAAATCTCGGATTGCTCGATCGAGCTCGGAAAGATGACGTCGAAGCCGATCACCTTGGCCCCGCCCTCGGCGATGCTCCCGAGCACCCGGCCGATCTCGCGCGTCCAGGTCTGGGTCGGCGATCCCTTGAAGGGCGGTGTGTCGTAGGTCTCTCCGTCGATCGCCACCACGACGACGGGCGAGGTGGCGGGATCACGGCGATCGCCAATGATCTTGCCGCGCAGCGCCGTGAGGATGTCGAGGGAGAGACCTTGCAGCGCCTGAAGCGGCGGTGACGTGAAGACCGCGCCCGCAAGGAGCGCAATCAGGATCGTCGCAACGATGTCCCGCCTGCCGATCCGCCGCATCGCGCCTTCGCGGAGCCGCCTATTCGAGCCGCAGCAGGCGGCCGATGATCGGCGTCGGCGATGACGTGGCGCTGGCGTCGATCTGGAAGGCGTAGCGCTTGGCGCCGAGAATGGCGAGATAGCTGCCGCCCGGGGTCAACGATTTCCCGGCCTTGGCGAAGTCATAGAACTTGCCGCCGACCATGGTTTCGTTCCTGAGCGGCACGGTGATCGTGGGCTCCTTGCCGTCGGTGCGTTCGATCACCAGAGTGCTCCCGCTCCTCGCCTGCACCAGTGGTGCGACACCGTAGAGCGTCGGCAGCTTGGACGGGGTGCTCTTGGCGTCCGGCCCCACGCTGCGGAAGGACGTTGCGGCACTCTGGTTCGCCTGGCGCTCCGACAGTTTTGCCGCATTGGTATCGCAGGGCACCTTCTCCCGCTTGACCTCGCCCAGCTGTACGATGCTCTGCTCGGTGCCGACCAGAACGACGCCCTCGCTGATCGTCTCGCGCTCACACGATTTGAGGTAGCTGAGCGTGATGCTGGCCTTCGGTCCGAGCTTGATGATCTTGCCCGGCGCCACATAGTCCATGAACGCGATGCCGTCGACCTTGCCTTGAACGTCCTCGACGATCGCGGCAGGAGTCTGTGCCAAAGCGGGGGCCGCAAGGCAGAACGCGCCGACGAAGGCGCCGATCAGGCTTTTCATGGGAAGTCTCATCCAATTCGACGATGCTCTATCGGCCCGTCCCGGTTCGATGCCTACAGCAGGGTGCCCCAAGCAAGTGTGACCAAAATCACTCTTAGTTGTTGGTGCCACTCTAGCAGGAACAGGTTCAAACCGGCGACTAGAGAAAAAATGGAGCCGCGACAGGCTGTTGGCCGGCTGATCAGGTCACGCGGTCGGGGCGGCCCCGGCCGAACGGCCCTCGGTCGAACCGCTCTCCGCCGCACTCACTGCGACGGAGCGAGAGGGGCCTCGGTCCACTGAAAAGGAGTCGTCCGCTGGCCGGCGGCGATCTCGACCACCTCGTCCCAGCGCGACAGGAAGGCCTCAACGCAGGCTGGATCGAACTGCCGCCCCGCGTTCTCAGCCAGGTAATTGCGCGCCGCCTCGAGCGGCATCGGCTCCTTATACGGCCGCCGCGTCGTCAGGGCATCGAAGACATCGGCAACCGCAACCACGCGCGCGGCGACCGGGATTTCATCCGCCTTGAGGCCGTTCGGATAGCCCGCGCCGTCCCAACGCTCGTGATGGCCTGCGGCAATTTGCGCGCCGAGCTGGATCAGCTCGCAGCTGGAATCGGCCAGGATCCGCTCGCCGATCGTCGCATGCGTCCGGATCACCGCCATCTCGTCGTCGGTGAGCTTGCCCGGCTTGAGCAGAATATTGTCGGGAATGGCGACCTTGCCGACATCGTGCAGGGGAGCGGCCAGATAGATGTCGCGGCACAGCCGGGCCGGCAGGCCGAGCTGGTGGGCGATGATACGGCTGTACCTGGCGACCCGCAGCGTGTGCTCGCCGGTGTCGTTGTCGCGGTATTCGACCGCGAGCGCGAGTCGCAGGATGATCTCCTCCTCGCGCTCGCCGAGCTTTCGCGTTGCTGCTGCGACGTCACTGGCCAGATGTGCGGCGCGGTCGTTGAGCTTGCGCACGGCTGCACCAAGCTGAACCAAATTCCGAAGGCGCACCGTCATCTCGAGGCTTTGTGGCTGCTTGGGTAAAAAATCGGTTGCACCGGCCTGCAGCGCTTCCATCTTGACGTCATCGGTCTGACGCGAGGTGATCATCGCGATCGGGATGTCGGTGCAGCCGGGAAGCCTGCGAAAGGCGCGGATGAAGCCGATGCCGTCCATATGCGGCATTTCGTAGTCGACCAGCACCAGATCGAAGGGGCGCTCCTGCGCGCAGGCCAGCGCCTCCACGGGATCGAGGAAGGTGGTGGCCTCGACCAGACCTTCAGCCTCGATGTGACGTTTCAGAAAGTTGAGGACGGAGCGGCTGTCATCAACCACGAGCGCTTGGGTCAGCATCGGTGGCCGGGGCTCTCTTCGCTGGCAAAGACACGAACCCCAGCCATAGCCCAGGCGAATTTAACGCGAAGCAAACGGCCGCACGGATGCGCACGTCTCGATGACATCTCAGCAGGTTGTGCACGCCTGCGTACAGTTGCGCGAATTCCGAACGAGTGTCACCCGTAGTTGTACGGATGCCCGTGTTAGGGGTTTGCTCACTCGATTCGCGTCAAACGAGTGTCGGAATTTTAGCAAAGGCGGGGCAGCGATGGCGCTCAATCCGACGGAGCCGAAGTGGTCGTTGCGGTTACCCGCGGACTGCAGCATCGCAGCCATTCGCAACGTGTATGAGCTCATTCGCGAGGCGTTCGGCCGCCAGGAGCGACTCGAGATCGACTGCTCCAGCGTCGACAAGGCCGACGTGACCTCGATCCAGCTTCTGCTATCGACCGCCAGGACGGGCGAGGCCCAAGGCCGCCCGGTGGTGCTCACATCATTCTCTCAGTCTCTGCGCAACACTCTTCGCCGCGCCGGCTTCGCCAGCGAGGCGATGATCGATCAGCACTTCCCGCAAAAGAAAGATGGCACCTGATGGCCACGATTCTTACCGTCGACGATTCCCCCAGCATCCGGCAGATGATCAAGGTCGTGCTCGAGCCGGCCGGTCACAACGTGATCGAGGCGGGCGACGGCGCCCAGGGGCTCGCCAAGGCGCAAGCCGGCAAGCTCGATCTCGTCATCACCGATCTCAACATGCCGGTCATGAACGGGCTGGAGCTGATCCGGGCACTGCGCAAGCTGCCGAGCGCAGTCGGCATGCCCATCGTGTTCCTGACCACCGAATCCAACGACACGGTGAAGCAGGAAGCCAAGAGCGCCGGCGCTACCGGCTGGATCACCAAGCCCTTCAAGCCTGAGCAGTTGCTCGCCGTGGTCGCCAAGCTGGTGCGCGCATGAGTGCGATGGATCCGACCGAGATCTTCCGCCAGGAAGCCAGCGAGCTGTTCGAGGTTCTGGAAGGAGCCCTGCTCGACCTCGGTCAGCGTCCCGACGACCGCGAACTGGTCGATTCCGCCTTCCGCGCCCTGCATACGATCAAGGGATCGGGCGCCATGTTCGGCTTCGACAAGGTCGCCTCCTTCACCCACGAATTCGAGACCGCATTCGACCGCGTCCGCAAGGGCGAGATCAAGCCGACGCAGGAGCTGATCTCGGTCGCGCTCGCCGCCAAGGACTACATCCGCGCGCTGATCGAGGATCCGCAGTCGACCGACGACGTCATCGGTGAAGCCATCCTCGACGACCTCAAGCGCTTCGTTTCGTTCGACCAGCCCGCCGCTGCGGTCGTCGAGATCGCCGAGGCGCCGCCGCTGGCACCTGGCGGAAGCAAGCAGGCCAGCTGGCACCTCTATCTGGAGTTCGAATCCCACATCCTGCGCAACGGCTCGAATCCGCTCGACCTGTTGGAGGATCTCTGCAAGCTCGGTCCATGCTTCGTCGTGCCTGTCACCGACGGCATCCCGTTCCTCGACGAGATGGAGCCGGAAGACTGCTACCTGAAATGGGACGTCAAGCTGCACGCGGCCTGCGACAAGGACGCGATCGACGACGTCTTCATGTTCGTCCAGGACGAGTTGAAGCTCACCCTCTCGCCGCTCGAGCATGTCGAAGCGCCCGCGCCTGCACCGCTCTTTCAGCTCCTCGACGAGGAGCCGGCACCCATGGCCGAGATGCCTGCGCCCCCGGTCGAGCTTCCCGCCGCGCCGGTCGCCGAGCAGCCCGTCGTCAAGACGGAGCCCAAATCGAGGCCGGAGCCGAAACCCGAAGCCAAGCGCGAAGAGCGCGGCATCGCCACCGTCCGCGTCCAGGCCGAACGCCTCGACGAGTTGATGGACCGCGTCGGCGAGCTCGTCATCGCCCAGGCGCGGCTGACCCAGCTCGCCGCCTCCGGCTCCGACCTCTCGATCAAGATGATCGCCGAAGAGATCGAGCGCCTTGCCTCGTCATTGCGCGACACCACGATGGGCGCCCGCATGGTGCCGATCGGCTCCTTGTTCGGCCGCTTCCGTCGGCTGGTGCACGATCTGTCGCGCGATCTGTCCAAGCCGGTCGAATTCGTCACCTCGGGCGAGGACACCGAGCTCGACAAGACCATGATCGAGTGCCTGGCCGATCCGCTGGTGCACCTCATCCGCAATGCCATCGACCACGGCATCGAAGACAACGCCACGCGCGCTGCCAATGGCAAGACCGAGCAGGGCCGCATCGAGCTCGCCGCCGTGCATTCCGGCGCGCAGGTGCTGGTCACCGTGAAGGACAATGGCGGCGGTCTCAACACCGCGCGTATCCGCGCGAAGGCGGAAGAGCAGGGGCTGATCGCGGCCGGCGCCGTGCTGACCGATCACGAGATCCACCAATTCCTGTTCCATCCCGGCTTCTCGACCGCCCAGACCATCTCGGCGCTGTCGGGCCGCGGCGTCGGCATGGACGTCGTCAAGCGTACCATCGAGAACATGCGCGGCTCGATCGATTTGTCGACCAGGCCGGGCCAGGGCACCACCGTGACGCTGCGCCTGCCGCTCACACTCGCGATCATCGAGGGCCTCCTGATCCGCGTCGGCGAAGGCCGCTACATCATTCCGCTGCCGGCGGTTGAGGAGTGCGTCGAGCTGACGGCCGAGGACGAACGTTCGCGCGGCCGCAACTTCCTGAATGTGCGCGGCAATCTCGTCCCGTTCTTGCGGCTGCGCGAGATCATGTCTTCGTCGGGTTCGCCCGACAAGCACCAGAAGACGATCATCATCTCTACAGGCGAGACCCGCGTCGGCCTCGTCGCCGACCAGATCATCGGCAACCACCAGACCGTGATCAAGTCGCTCTCCAAGCTGCACTCCGACGTCACGATTTTCTCCGGCGCGACGATTCTCGGTGACGGCACGGCGGCTCTGATCCTCGACGTCGCGCAGCTCGTCGCAATGGCGCAGTCGAAGGTCGAGAAGCAGCATATCAGCGAGGCGGCGTGATGGACGGGAATTTGGCGGGCGAGCATCAGAGCGGCGCAATGCAGGTCGTAATGATCGGCCTCGGCGAGGAGAAGTTTGCGCTCGACGCCGGCCTCGTGCGCGAGATTATCGATCCCGTCCCCGTCACCAAGGTGGCAGGCGCGCGCGCCTTCGTTCCCAGCGTGATCAACGTGCGCGGTAACGTCATTCCGCTCGCCGACCTGCGCATCCGCTTCGGCATGCCGCAGCTCGACAATTCGGCCGACACACGCATCGTCGTCATCGAGCTCGATTTCGACGGCGAACCGGTTCTGGTCGGCCTCACCGCCGACAAGGTCTACGAGGTCACGGAGATCGCGCAGACCGACGTGCAGCAGACGCCGCGCGTCGGCATGCACTGGAAGCCGGAGTTCATTCGCTTCATCGCGAAGTGGCGTGAAGAGTTCGTCATCGTTCCCAACATGGAACGCATTCTGAATTGAAATGAGGTCTCGGGCGAGACTTGGGTAGGGGCTGGAAATGAGATTTACCGTCAAGGCAAAGCTGGCCAGTGCGTTCGGCTTGATCATCGTCCTGTCGGGAGTGGCGGGCGGCGTGGCCTACTTGAAGCTCGGCGACATGATGGCGACCGCTGACAACATGGTCCTGCGTGCAAACCGGATGGAGAAGGCAACGCAGATCGGAAAGGACATCCTGCTTCAGCTTCGCGCGGAAAAGAATTCGATCCTCGCTACCGATGCGCAGACCGAGCAGTTTGCCGCCGAGGCAGCCAGACTTCGCGAGCACGTGACGAAGACCAAGGATGAAGTCTACGCGTTGGCGAGCGAGGGGGGCCGGAAGCTGCTCGACAGCTTTGCAGCCACATACGCGAAGATGAATACGTATCAGGAAGAGACGATTCGGCTGGCGAAGACAGACAAGACGAAAGCTACCGAGCGTTCGACAGGCGACGGCCGGAAGGCCGTCGCAGATGCGATGGAGGCGATGGGTGCCTACGTCGTCAACACGAAGAAGCAGCTGGCCGAGCAGGCGGCTCGATCCAAGGAAGAAGGATATCAGGCCCAGTTCCTGCTGATGACGTTGATCGGCATCTCGCTGGCGATCGCGATTGGCGCCGCGCTGTGGATCTCCATCTCGATCAGCCGCTCGCTCGGAAGAGCGGTCGGCCTTGCGGGCGCCGTGGCGGACGGCGATCTCAGCCAGACCATTCCCTCGGCGAGCAACGATGAGATCGGAGATCTCGTCAGGTCGCTGAACGTGATGGTCGAGAAGCTTCGGCAGATCGTCACCGAGGCGATTACGGCGGCGCAGAACGTTTCCGCCGGGAGCCAGGAGCTGTCCGCGAGCGCCGAGCAGCTCTCCCAGGGCGCGACCGAGCAGGCTTCGTCTGCCGAGGAAGCCTCCTCTTCGATGGAGGAAATGGCTTCCAACGTGAAACAGAACGCCGACAACGCCAACCAGACCGAGAAGATTGCGGCGCAATCGGCCAAGGACGCCGAAGCCAGCGGTGTCGCCGTCGGTCGTGCCGTCGAGGCGATGCAGACCATCGCCGAGAAGATCACGATCGTGCAGGAGATCGCGCGCCAGACCGACTTGCTCGCGCTCAACGCGGCGGTGGAAGCGGCGCGCGCAGGCGAGCACGGCAAGGGCTTTGCGGTGGTCGCCTCCGAGGTGCGCAAGCTCGCCGAGCGCAGCCAGGCGGCCGCGGCTGACATCGGCACGCTCTCGACCGAGAGCGTCAAGGTCGCGCAAGAGGCGGGCCAAATGCTGTCCAAGCTCGTGCCCGACATCAAGAAGACCGCGGAGCTGGTGCAGGAGATCACCGCGGCCTGCCGCGAGCAGGACGTCGGTTCGGCCCAGATCAACCAGGCGATCCAGCAGCTCGACAAGGTCGGCCAGCAGAACGCCAGCGCGTCCGAGCAGGTGTCTTCCACTTCGGAGGAACTCGCTTCGCAAGCCGAGCAGCTCCAGTCCACCATCTCGTTCTTCCGGATCGAGCACGCGGCACGCAAGGCGATTGCCGCGGCCGAGCCGATCGACCGCGCCGTCGGTCAGCTCCGGGCCAAGGCTGCGCACATGGCGGCTGTGGATCGCGAGACGAAGAAGCCGGCCCCCGTCCGCAAACCGGCACGCGCGATGAAGGTCGCCGGTGGCGGTGGTGGCTTCGCCTTCGACATGCACGACGGCGAAGACGACCGCGACGCCGACTTCCAGCGCTGATCAGCCGGTCCGGCCTTTATGCCGGACCGCATTCATTTGCCAACCTTCGGATCATTGGACTGCATCATGGCCGCAACCTCGCAATATCTGACGCTTGGGCTCGCCGGCGAGACGTTCGGCATCAGCATCCGCAATGTCCGCGAGATCCTCGACATGCGGCCGATCTCTCGGCTTCCGCACGCTCCGAACTTCCTGCTCGGCATGATCGACGTGCGCGGCAGCGGCTATCCGATCGTCGACCTCCGGACCAAGCTCGGCCTGCCCAGCGTGCCGGCCACCGAAGCCACCCGCATCATCATCCTCGACGTGCCGATGAAAGGCCGCCTGGTCGGCGTCGGCTTCGTCGCCGACTGCGTGTTCGAGGTCACCGACATCGACGAGCAGGCGATCGAGCCGATTCCCGAGGTCGGCGGTAGATGGCAATCCGATTATGCCTCCGGCATCGGCCGCAAGGGCGAGAAGTTCGTCGTCATCTTCGACCTCGCCAGGCTGATGGCGAACGACAGGATTCCGGATGGGCGCGATGCCGGCGCGGATGCGCCGCGCGCCGCCTGAGTTTGCAAGAGTGAAGCGTAGTCGCGCGTAAGCACCCCAATTCGAACCAACGAGACTGACATGAGATTCACCGTCAAAGCCAAGCTTGCCACCGCCTTCGGCGTCGTCATCCTGCTGTCCATGATCGCCGGTGGCGTCGCGTATCTGAAGCTGAACGACATGGTCGCGACGGCCGAGCATCTGTCTGCCCGTGCCGGCCGGCTGGCCAAGGTTGGCGAGCTTCAGGAGGCCGTCCTGCTTCAGGTGCGGGCCGAGAAGAACACGATCCTCGCGGCGGAAGCCGACCAGGACAAGTTCATCAGCCAGATCGCCCAACTGCGCGAACGTGCGATGAAGGTAAAGGACGAGGTCTATTCCAGCGCGAGCGAGACCGGCAGGAAGTTGATCGATACTTTTGCCGTTGCCTACGCGAACTCCAACGCGGTACAGGACCAGACGCTTGCGCTTGCCAAACAGGACAAGGCCAGGGCGACCGAGCGGTCGATGACCGAGGGCCTGAAGGCCTCCACGCCGGCACTCACGGCGGCGAGCGACTACATCAATTATGTGAAGAAGCAGATGGCCGCGGAGAGCGAGCAGGCCAAAGTCGATGGCGGCCGCGCCACCCTGATTCTCATTTCCCTGATCCTCGCGTCGCTCGTCATCGCCATCGCTGCGGCGGTCTGGATGGCTCTGAGTATCAGCCGTTCCCTTTCCAGCGCGGTCGGCCTTGCCGATGCGGTGGCGATCGGCGATCTCAGCCAAAAGATCGATTCGTTCAGCAATGACGAGATCGGCGACCTCATCAAGTCGCTGAATACGATGACGGTCAACCTCAACCAGACCGCGGCCGTCGCCAACGAGATTGCGCAGGGCAACCTCACGGTCGAAGCCAAGCCGC
Source organism: Bradyrhizobium diversitatis (assembly GCF_016031635.1). GTDB lineage: Bacteria > Pseudomonadota > Alphaproteobacteria > Rhizobiales > Xanthobacteraceae > Bradyrhizobium > Bradyrhizobium diversitatis. Next base: position 153,813 of record NZ_JACEGD010000019.1, on the reverse strand, counting down.
TGTCGGACAAGGATACGCTGGGCCTCGCGCTCGAACGCATGATCGAGAAGCTTCGCCAGATCGTGTCGGAGGCTTTGACGGCCGCGCAGAACGTTTCCGCCGGCAGCCAGGAGCTCTCCGCTAGCGCCGAGCAGCTCTCGCAGGGTGCGACCGAGCAGGCCTCCTCCGCCGAGGAAGCCTCCTCCTCGATGGAGGAGATGGCCGCGAACGTGAAGCAGAACGCCGACAACGCCAACCAGACCGAGAAGATCGCCGCGCAGTCGGCCAAGGACGCGGAAGCCTCGGGCGCAGCCGTTGGCCGTGCCGTCAGCGCGATGCAGACCATCGCCGAGAAGATCACGATCGTGCAGGAGATCGCGCGTCAGACCGATCTGCTCGCGCTCAACGCCGCAGTGGAAGCCGCGCGCGCAGGCGAGCACGGCAAGGGCTTTGCCGTGGTCGCCTCCGAGGTGCGCAAGCTCGCCGAACGCAGCCAGGCGGCAGCGGCCGAGATCGGCACGCTCTCGACCGACACCGTCAAGGTGGCGCAGGAGGCCGGCGCCATGCTGTCCAAGCTCGTTCCCGACATCAAGAAGACCGCTGAGCTCGTCGAAGAGATCACCGCCGCCTGCCGCGAGCAGGACGTCGGTTCGGCGCAGATCAACCAGGCGATCCAGCAGCTCGACAAGGTCGGCCAGCAGAACGCCAGCGCATCCGAGCAGGTGTCCTCGACCTCGGAGGAGCTCGCCTCGCAGGCCGAACAGCTCCAGTCCACCATCGCGTATTTCCGCATCGACCACGGCGCGAAGAGCCAGGCGGCCGCGCCGATCGACCGGGCGGTCAACCAGCTGCGCGCCAAGGCGGCCACCATGGCGGCGGTCGAACGTCCGGCGAGGAAGCCGCTGGCCAAGCCGGCGCGCGCCGCGAAGGTTGCCGGCGGCGGCGGTTTCGCGTTCGACATGAACGACGGCGAGGACGATCGGGACGCGGATTTCCAGCGCTAGGATTCTGACGGATCGGCCCCCCATCGGCGGGCCGATCCGTCTTCGGCAATTTTAGTTAAAGTGTAGGATTCAAGATGCTCCGTATGGCCGGTTATGCAATGCAGGCGGCCGTCCCGGACGGGAGCCGCCGGCCATGATGCCTGCCATGCAGGATACGGCCGTGCACCTGTCCGACCGCCATTTCCGGACCATCGCCGAATTGATCGAGGGCCAGGTCGGCATCAAGCTGCCGCAGGGCAAGCGGCTGATGCTGGAGGGGCGGCTGCACAAGCGCGTGCGCGCGCTGAATTTCTCCGACCTCAATGAATATGTCGAGAACCTGTTCGAGGCGGACCATTTCGACACCGAGCTCACCCATCTCATCGATGTGGTGACGACCAACAAGACCGACTTCTTCCGCGAGCCGCAGCACTTCACTTTCTTGCGCGAAGTCGCGATTCCCGCCCTGCTCAAGGTGCGTGGACGGAGGAACGCGAATCTGAAGATCTGGAGCTCGGCGAGCTCCACCGGCATGGAAGCCTACACGACCGCGATGGTGCTGGACGACATGACGCGGAGCGGCTCGCGCTTCCAGTACCGCATTCTCGGGACCGACATCTCGACCGCGGTGCTGCGCCTCGCCAGGACGGCGATCTACAGCCGCGACGTGCTCGCCCCGGTGCCGGAGCAGTTCGTGAAACGGTATTTTTCGTCGTCGCGGGACAAGTCGCGCGGCGAAGTGCGGATCGTACCTGAGCTACGGCGCATGACGCACTTCATGAGGATGAACCTCATGGACAAGTCCTATCCCGTCGACCGTGACGTCGATATCATCTTCTGCCGCAACGTCCTGATCTATTTCGAGCGCGAGACCCAGCGCAAGGTGGTGGAGCAATTGTGCAGCCATCTGCGTCCGGGCGGCTATCTGCTGGTCGGGCATTCGGAATCGATGATTCACAGTGCAGTGCCTGGGCTGAAGCAGGTTCAGCCAACCATCTTCCAGGTCTAGCCGGAGCGCAACCAGAATGCCGAGGGAGAAAGTTCGCGTGCTGATCGTGGACGATTCGGCGTCGGTGCGCCAAATCCTGCTGACGATCCTGAGTGAAGACCCTGATATCGAGGTGATGGCGACCGCGTCCGATCCGTTCGTGGCGGCCAAGCGGCTCGAGAAGGAGCTGCCTGACGTCATCATCCTCGACCTCGAAATGCCGCGTATGGACGGCATGACCTTCCTGCGCAAGATCATGGCGCAACGTCCGATACCGGTGATCATCTGCTCCTCGCTGACCGAGGAAGGCTCGAACGTGATGTTCGAGGCGTTCGAGGCGGGGGCGGTCGACATCGTGCCGAAGCCGAAGATCGACACGCGGCAGGCGCTGCTCGAATGCTCCACGCGGCTGCGTGAGGCCGTGAAGTCGGCCGCCCGCGCCCGGGTGCGCCCGCGCGCGGAGCGTCGCGCAATCGAGAAGAAGCTGACCGCCGATGCCATCATCCCGCCGCCGGTGCAGGGCAAGGTCCGGCCGACCACGGAACGCATCGTGTGCATCGGTGCCTCGACCGGCGGCACCGAAGCGCTCAACGACGTCCTTGAAATGCTGCCACTGCACTGTCCGCCCATCGTCATCGTCCAGCACATGCCGGCAGGCTTCACCGCGGCCTTTGCCAGGCGTCTCGACGGCGTCTGCCAGATCCGGGTCAAGGAGGCCGAGGACGGCGAACCGGTGCTGCCGGGTTGCGCCTATATCGCGCCGGGAGCCCGCCACATGCTGCTCCAGCGCATCGGCCTGCGCTACCAGATCGCGATCAAGGATGGGCCGCCGGTGTCCCGGCATCGCCCGTCCGTCGACGTGTTGTTCCGTTCGGCGGCCCAACATGCCGGCGCCAATGCGCTCGGCGTGATCATGACCGGCATGGGCGATGACGGCGCGCGCGGAATGCTGGAGATGCGCAAGCTCGGCGCCTCGACGCGGGCTCAGGATGAAGAGAGCTGCGTGGTGTTCGGCATGCCCAAGGAAGCCATCGCCCATGGCGGCGTCGAGAAGGTCGTATCGCTGCACCATATCCCGCGCGAAATCATGCTCTGGTATCAGACCGGGCACGTTGCGGCGGCAGGTTGAGCGCAATGTCAGTCATTCCCGCCGACACGCTTGCCGAGGCGATCGCCGCAATCGAGGACGTCTCCTCGCGTATCGAGGACGTGTTCGCGCGCGTCGGTCACGAGCTCGGGCGCGGACATCTCATCTTCAAGGAGCTGAACCAGGGCCTCGCAACGCTTTCCTCGGAACTCTCCGGCGCAGAGATCGAGGGCGCCGCGACCGCGCTACAGGAAATCGCAGCGCGGCTCAGCGACCTGGCGCAGGCGCTGCCGGCCGAAAGCGCCCTGCTCGAGACGATCGGCAAGAGCACGGCGGAGGCGTCCGCCTTGCTCAAGCCGTTGTTCAAGCACATCCAGATGATCACCATCATCGCCCGCAGCGCGCGGATCGAGGCAGCCGCGCTCGACGGCGATCGCGAGGGCTTTCTCGCCTTCACGCAGGAGGCCTATGATCTCGGCAAGGCCGTGCAGGGCGCGATCGAGGGCTGTGCGCGGGATCAGCAGCGCCTCTCGGAGGCGGTCGCCACCGCATTCGGCCGGCAGAAGGAGTTCGAGAGCCGCTACCGGAATCAACTGGCGGCGGAGAGCGCCGAACTCGGCTCCGCCTATTCCGGATTGCATGACCAGCGCCGCAACAGCAGCCATCTGGCCGACCGCGCAGGTTCCAGCACCAGGAAGATCGCCGAGGCGGTCGGCAGCGCGATTGTTTCCCTGCAGGCGGGCGACAGCACGCGTCAGCGTCTCGAGCATGTCTCCCACGGTCTCGGCCTTGTGGCTGGAGCCGCCCCGAGCCTCGTTCCCGAGCCGATCGCGAGCGATGACGGCGCGCGTGCGATCTGCCAGCTGCAGGCGGCCCAGCTCAGGGATGCCCAGCGCGAGTTCGGCGGCGACATCGGCCAGATCGTTCGCGCGCTGACCGCCATCCTGCACGATGCGGGCAGCGTCGTCGGGCACGGCCGCACCTTGTTTGGCGGCGAGGATGGCGGCTCGTCGTCGTTCCTGACGCGCATCAAGCAGACGCTGGCGCACGCATCGACCCTGATCGCCACCTGCGAGGGGGCGGGCCGCTCGGTCGACGAGGCGCTCGCGATCGTCGAGGATACGCTGACGAAATTTCGCCAGGCGATCGCCGGGCTGGCCGAGGCGACGATCGACATCACGCTGATCGGAATGAATGCGGGCCTCAAGGCCAGCCATCTCGGCAGCCGCGGCAGCGCTTTCGTCGTCATTGCCAACGAGCTCAAGGCAACGGCCGACCATGTCTCGGTGGGAGCGGGGCGTTTGAAGCCCGTGCTCGACGGCATCGAGCGATCGGCCGGGGAGCTGAAGGAGCTCCGTGTGCAGGGCGATCCCACGCAGCTCGCCAAGCTCGAACCGCGGATCCTTCAGGCACTGCGCGAGGTCGAGGCCGGCAATGAACGGCTCGGCAAGCTGATGAGCCGGCTCGTCGATGAAGGTGCGGAATTCGAGGGCCTGATGAATTCGGCGCTAGGCCTGATGACCACGCTCGGTGAAGGCTCCGCGGCATTGCCCGCGGTCGCGGCGCGGCTCGAGACCGCGAGCGCCGCCGCGCAGCAGCCGCGGCCGCAAGCGCAGGACGAGGCGGTGCTCGACCAGCTCTTTGCGCGCTACACGATGGAACGCGAGCGCGACGTGCACCGGGAGTTCCTGCAAACCTTCGGGCTGGCGTCGAGAGCCGCCGTGCGCTCGGTCGAGGCAGTCGAGACCGCGGACGACGGAATAGAGTTGTTCTGATCCTGCTGCGGGGCGCCGCCTCCCGCGCCGGTGGAAATTTGACGGATTGACTTTGCACGGCGTTAACCGTGGCGGAATGCTCGCCGCGCCGGTCATTGTCGCGGCCCCACGGTTCGTTGCAAATACGCATGGAATTCATGGGTGGATGTTTCCATGCTGAAAGAGGGCAATTACGCGGCGTGGTTCAGAACCGCGCAAGCGCAAGGCACCGGTATCGTGCATGTGGCCCAGGGTCGGATTTCCGGCAGTGACAGCTTCTTCACCTACGGCGGCTCCTATCAGTTCCACGACGACCAGCGTTTCACGGCCGTTCTAACCACACGGCGACATGCCGACGGCCCGCCGACCGTGTTCGGGCTCGACGAAGTCGAGGTCGAGCTCTCCGGTGTGTATACCGGCGCGATGGCGACCTGTTCGGGAACGGCCCGGGAAGCGCCTGACGTGAAGTTCGAGGTGACGCTGATCTACAGTCAGGAAGATCCGCCGGTTGCCGACGCCCGCAGCGCGGTCGTGAAGCTCAAGTCCGACAAGTTGCCCAAGGGGCTCGACGGCCGTTCCCGCCCGCGGCGTCCTTTCACGGCTGGCTCGCCCAAGTGAGAGCCAGATCGATGACGATCCGCGCAGCGCCACACGAAGCTCGTGCCTGTCGCCCTGATTAGCGTTGCATTGACGTTGTTGTCTCGAAGTCGCGTCGCAGCCGCGCTGAAGCAATGCTGCCTTTACGACCGAGAGCTAGTATTGCGGCCGGTCAAGCGTGGTGGAAGAACATGCCTCAAATCTGGATGACATACGACGAACTCGGTGCGCTTTGCGGCTGCGGCGCCATGGAGGCCCGGGACCGTGCCATCCATTTGTCACTCGATCGTCGCAAGAGCCGCGATGGGATGACACGCGTCAAACTCGATCCGGCGCTGATGGTCGAATTCTTTGCATCCATTCGCGAGACGGATTTCGATCTCGATCTCGCCATTGAAGCGCTGCAGAACACCCATCGGCAGATGGCCGGACTCCTCGCTCCCTCCGAGTCCCGCAACAGGCGCGGGGTGGCTTGAGCCGGCCGCCTTAGGAAGGTGGTCTGGGCAAGAACGCCAAGATCATCTGGGCGAGCATGACGCCCACGGTGCCTCCCGCCGCCTTCTGCAACACGTCGAGGAAACCCGGATCGCGGTCGGGTATGAACGCCTGCATCAGCTCCAGCCCCATAGCGACCGCGACGACGAGAGAGCAGGCAAGAGCGAACCGTCCGGGCAGCAGGAAGGAAAGCAGGAAGCCGAGCAGCCCGTAGGCGCTGAAGCGCTCGATCACGACGACCCAATAGGCCTCGTGATGCCCCATGAGCGCGGGTCTACCCGCCAGCCTCGCCAGGGTGGCATAGACGATCAGCGCAAGACAGATGCTCGCAGCTGCTATGAGGTGGTTCCTGCGCATGACGCCAACATACAAGGTTTGGTTGTCCGTCAGGTTCGAAAGCCGAAAGTATCGTTAAAGGGGTGTCTGCTGCACACGCCTGCTTTCAACGTGATACGTTCGGGCAGTTCAACGTTGCTGGCTCCGCGCAGCGACGGACTGTGAGGCGCGAGGCGAGCGCTGTCGCGCCGAAGTCAGGTCTTCTTGCCCGTCTTCGGCTTTAACGAAAGGCCAAGCCGTAGCGCCATGCGCTTGACTGCATCGGGTGAGCGCCCGAGAATTTTCGCTGCTTGTTCCAGTGAGGCTGAAGACTTCGCCAGCTCCATGAGCCGGCGGTCTTCCTTGAACGACCAGGGCCTGCGCGCCATAGCGAAATGATCCTCTCGTCGACACAACGACAAAGCCGCCAAGCGGACCCATTCGCTCGACGGCTTTGCTTGGGCGGGGCCGGGCCTTGGGGAAGCCCGGTGCGAGAGATGGATAAGGAAAGCGTGAAAATTCGCAACAAACAACGCGGATTAAGCTAACCTCTCAACCTTACCGAGATGAAGTTGGTGAATGACGCTCCGTATAACCACGGATGTTTCGTTAATGTCGTCTGCAACCGGGCAGCGACCGCATTCGAAATCCGTCGAAGCCGTCTTCATCAATGCGAAGAGCAGACGTGCTCGGCCACCGTGCGCTTGCCGCTTGCGGCCGCTTGCCGAGAGGAATACGGGATTCGGCTTCCGTCTTATGTCCACCCATGCCTAAGATCTTCCGCACATGAATGAGGGAGATTAGGGGCTGCCGCCGCGGACGAGGTTCGATGGCTCCAGCGTGATTCCAAGCAGGAAGAGGCTTGGCTGGTCTGGATCGCACAAAGCCGGTTGGGCGGGTGCAAGCTTTAAGCTTTGTTAACTATGCCTGACCGATGGTAGCGGCCCAGATCTCGAATGTGGGATGGCCCAAATGTTTCAGCTGTTCCTGAGAGCGCGCGCACACAATCTTCTCGGCTCCCGCCGCGAGGACAAGGGTTTCAAGGCCCGCTCCGTCGAGCGTGATGCGGCAACCGACCGCGTGCGGATCGGTGCCGTCCTGGCGGCGATCGATACGGCATTGCAGGAGTCGGAGAGGGAGCAGGCCGGGCTCAACCGGCGCGTTGACGATGCCCTCGCGCGTGCATCCGTCACGTTCGGAAACGGGACCGATGAATATCTCGAGCGGGAGCCGCTCGACAATCATCATCAGGATCTCTTCGCGGCCGACATCTCGAACGGCCAGCGCCGGCTCAAGGAATTGGCAAGCGCCATTGCTCACTTGAAGTTCGTCAAGACCGCGATGCTCACGCGTTTCCCGGACTTCAAGCCGCCGCAGCTCGATAGCTAGTATTGCGGATCTTGCTGCGCGCTCTGCAGCCATCGCTCGCCTCGAGATGAGGACGGAGTGCGCGACAGCAGTTTCAACGGCCACGGACGCCGAATGGCCTCATCCTGAGCCGCCAGCGCCGAAAGCGGACGCTGCACATGGAGAGGAGGCGCGTAAGCGCCGTCTCGAAGAACAGGCGTGCCGTCAGGATGCCGCCAAGAGTCCTATGCGGCACCCAGGGCAGAGCGCGGGACAATTCAGCATCGCTTTGCGGTTTGGTGCTGCGGCCCTTTTTGCTATGGTTCCGGCAAGCATTCACGGATTTGAAGGAGAGCAGAGGTGCCGGTCAAAAATCTACAGACGTTGGTTGGATTGGCAGGTGTGTTGACTCTGGCTGCGCCGGCGACGGCTTCGGCCATCACCGCCGAAGTGGCGCGCGCATGCGATGCTGCGGTCGCCAAGGCCTTTCCGCCCAGACAAATCGGCAATCCCGCAGCCGGCAGCGCCAAGGGAACGGGAAAGGATCAGCGCGAATACTTCCAGAAATGCGTCGCCAATAACGGCAAGGTCGGCGACATGCCGGCGGATGCCCCAAAGGACAACAAGCCGTCCAAATAGAAACAGAAAGGCGGCGAGAGCGTTTTCGAGCGAGTGGATGACGGCTCGCTTGAAGAAGACGTATCGAGACAGGAATCGAGGGCTTCGGTTCCGAGACAATCAGAACCCATGTTGCTCTAGCTTCGTGTTGCTCTAGCGTCGTGTTGCTTTAGCGTCGTGGCGGCGGACAGGGCGAGTAGAACGCGCCGTTCGCCGCATTGATGCGTTCGACGCATTGATTGGGATCAGTGACCGTTCCGGCGACCGTGAAGTCGTAGCCCATCCCCTTGACCACGACGATGTAGCGGCCGGGAGCGAGCGTGAAGCCGTCCTGCTCCGGCTGGAGCAACAGCATTCGCGACTGCTGTTCGATCGGACCTACCTTGTAGGGGTACGACATGCTGCGGATGACCCAGGAATCGCCGGCGTTGACCATGGCGGCTTTCCCGCTGGCATCGACGCCCAACGCCCGGGAAACTTTCGCGACGACCCGAACTTCAGTCCCGCTTGCGTCGACGCCCCCATCGGGCCTGAACACGACGAATTTGACATCGCCGTCCATCAGTGTGGTCACGCTCGGCGCGTTGATGGCTGCCGAGATCGCGACGCGCCGGTCCGGAATCTTTCCGGGCACCGGCTTGAGCTCATGGAGTTGGCCCTCGCTCAAGGCGTAGACGCCGAACGTCGTCGGCAAAGGCATCGAGGGGTGCGCAATCGGCGCCGGCTCCTTTGGATTCTCCGGCGTTCGTTCCAAGGTCTCGCCCAGCGAGGGACTTGGAATCGTGGTCGGTTGAGGCTCCGAAGTCTTCGCCCGCTCGGACGGCGGCGCTACCTGCGACAATGCGGTCAGTTGTGTCCTCAGCCGTGGCCAAGAGACGATCGCGGTCCCGGCGCCCGCAATGAGCAGGAGGATGGCGGTCAAGCGAATGAGAGAATTGAAGGCCCCCCGCTGTTTGGGATGGTCGGGCGACCTCGGCGATGCGACAGGACGACGTGCCGTTTCCGCAGCCATGGAAGGGGTCGGGGAAGCCAAAGCAGGCGACGTTGGAAGGGGCGGAGGAGTAACCCGCGCGTGAGGAGGGACATCCACTTGCGGAGAATGCGACGCGACGGTGGCACTCGCCTTTGCTGATGAGGAAGTTCCGTCTCGCTCAAACGACCGCTCGACCTCCCGAATGGCGCGTTCGAGGACCTGCTGGAGCTCTCGTGCTTCCCACGCACTGGCGGGGGTGAATTGTTCCAGAAGCTTGACGCGGGCCAACTCGTAGACGATATCCCGCATCTGCCGCGGGTCGTCGGAGATCTCGCGGATCCGCTCCGATAGCAGGCGGACGAGTCCGGCCTTGATCTCTTGCGCCTTCGAGGCGTTGGCTGCTGTGTCGCCGGTCTCGGTCATCAAGGCCGATCAACTAGCCCGGATATTGCTGTTTCGCTAGGCTTTTCACCCCGGCTCCCCTCGGCCGGGGTGAGCGCTTTATGGCCGCCCTGCAAAGGTCCTGCGCGATCGTCTCGAAGCGCTTGCTTTTGGGCAGAAACCTGTGACATTTCGCCCGGCTCCTCATTCCGGTGTTTGACCATGCGCGGCGTTTTGACAGCAACCATGTTTTTGGCCTTCCTGGTTCAGTCCGCTTCTGCGCAGGGGACCAAGGATCAGGCCAACACCACCAGCTCCAGCATCATCACGACCCCGACGAAAAAAGCGCAGACCACCCAAGCTGCGTCCCGGCCGACCGCAATCCGGAACGTGACGGGGAGCCTTCCTGCCGGAAGGGCCGCCCAAGGCGTTTGGAGGGATGGCAAGCTGGTCGCCGTGCCCAGGTGAGGTCACGCAACGAACTGTCAAGCAGCCGTGAAGGAACGGTGTCCGCCTCCCTGACGTTGTTGATCGGGAGATATCGCATGAAACGATTGGTTTTGATCATACTCGCGTTTGCCGTGCCTGCCAGCGCTTCGGCCCAGGGCGTCAATGACCCCTCGTCGCCCAATCGCAACGTGATCATCGTCAACCCCTCGCAGCCCGCGCCTCCCAACGCGACCCGGAATATTCCGAGCCGCATCGAGCCGCCGGTCACGAGCGGCGGACGCGCCCGGCCCTATCACGGGAACAGAACCCGGGGGAGCGGGTCGAGCCGCTATTAGCCGCTTCGGCGGCGCTGTGAGACAAGCTTTATTGCGGGTTGACCTCGACCTCCAGGGTCGAGGTGCCGGGGTCGTGCCGGTTCTTGCCCGAGATCAGCAGCGTGAACCTGTCGGCACCGCGCGCCGTGCTTTCGGCCGAATAGCGGAAGCCTGACCCGACCACCGCCAATTGCCCTCGCGATGGTCCGCTCACGACCGAGACGTTGAAGATCTGCATGTACGACCAACGTAGCCCCTGGATGCAGTCGGCTCCGGGTTCGATCGACATCGTCCATCTCACCGTATCCTGCGATAAGGCGAACGGCGTCCGTTCCTTGATGCAGAGGGGGCTGGCGTGCGCCGCGGGGCCAGATATGACCGCAGCCGCAACGACGACACCTGCCAGCAATACCGGACTTGCGCGCATTCTCAGCAACTCCACGGGGCGGATGCCGAAAGTTAGCAGCAATGACCTAATGAGGTCTTAGAGCAGAGCCGTCTGCCCTTGGGCCGATCCCGTGACGCGGATCTCAGGTCCTTCGGTCATCCGGTCGACCGCTCTCCGGACCATGCCATTCTGCCCCTGTTTTGCCCGACAGGTCAATTTCATTTCGGAAAACTGTAACCCATTGATCCGACTGGCTCCGGCTACTGTGCATGGGGTTGTTTTTCGATTTTTGCGGGAAGGCCCCAGGGAAGTTCGCCCGCGAACTGGCTTTCCTGCCATCGGCAAAGGTGTAGGCTGAGGAATGGAAGACGAGGACATTGGCCGATGGTCGTCCTTATCGTTCTGTCAGGGAGGCACCAGCGTGCGAACGGGTCGACGTGGCCACTGTGAAAAGCGGTTTGGGAAGCTGTCTCGGACGGTCGCAACCATCGCCGGTATACTCGGCCTTGGACTCGCCTGTCCGGCCTTGGGTCTCGCTCAGACCGAACTGGCGCCCTCACTCAACGACTATCTTCCATCCAGCGAGCCGGAAGTCACGCGCGACGAATGGCGCCAGCGGATCGAGGACGCACGGCGCCGCGCCAAGGACGTCTTGCGCGAGCGGCGGGAGCATCCCGAGCTCTCCAAGCCCATTCCGGTAGATCCGGACCTTGTCGCGACCGAGAGCCTGCTCAACGATGAAAGCCTGCAGCGAGGCGACATCGTTGCGACCAAGAAGGGCATGTTCGTCTACAAGGGGCGATCCGATCAGCCGCGCCGCGACGAGGACTTTGTGCCCGTCAATCCGAAATCGGTACGCTGAAGAATTCGCTGCAGCCCCGGATGCGATAGCCACAAGGCTGGCGCGGCTCAGTACCGCCGCAAGATCTCGTTGAATTTGGGATCGGTGATCTTCGTCGTCTCCAGCAGCAGCGATTTGCCTTGCGGTGTTGCCTGCACATAGGCCGCGATCAACAGAGGCTCGTAACGCGAGCGACTGGCCAGCGCCGACCGGATGTCCGATTGCGCCAGGAGCTTGATCTCCTCATCGGTCGCCGCCGCGCTCGACGTCACGGTCCGGACGCGAGAGAAGGCAACGTCGATCGGCACCGATCCGGTCAAGTAGGACATCTTCACCGCCGGCGTGACCGCTTCGCCGGATTGGGCCTGTAGCATGCCGAGCGTGAGCCACAGCGCGGGCCGGATCGGTGAGACTTTCAAGGCAGCCAAGACGGCGGCCTGGGCTGCCTTGTTCTCGCTGGCCCTGCCGCCCGCCGCGGTCGACGGACCTTGAAGAACGTCAGCGGCCATCGCCGCCGCGTAGTTCGCAAGCAGATCGCCGTCCCATGAAAACGCAGCCAAGCCAGCGGCGGCTGCCAGCTTCGCCTTGTCGGGCGGAAGCTTGCCCGAGAACAAATCGCCGGCGCGAAAGTTCGGCCTTGTCAGATCGCCATAGAACGCCATGCCGGCGTGAAGCGCCAGCACGATTGCGGTGCAGATGCCGACGACGCGAAGCAGGATCATGCGGTTCATGGAGGAATTGACGAGGCCTGTGCGGGCGGGCCCGACGACGGGACCGAGGTCTAGCCAGAGCCCTTTAAATTGCCAGCAGACTATCGCCCTGGATGGTCAGCAGCGTCAAGTTTCCGGTCGCGTAGGCTCCGGTGTCGATGTTGATGCGGTTCGGGCGGATATCGGGCGCGCTGACCGGCGTATGACCGTGAACGACATATTTGCCGAAGCGCTCCTCGGAGGTCAGGAATTCCTCGCGGATCCAGAGCAGATCCGCATCCTTCTGGCGATCGAGCGCGACGCCCGGCTTGACGCCGGCATGGACGAAAAAGAAGTCGCCGCAGGTAAAGGAGGAAGGCAATTGCTGGAGGAAGGCCAAGTGCTCCGGCGGCAGCGCACGTTTCAGTCCCTCGATCAGTTCGACCTGCTGCTCCGCGGACGGATTCATGGTCGGCGTGATGCCGTAGGAGACCAGCGTCAGCAGGCCGCCATAGTGGCGCCACTCCTGCAGGCGGGCCGGGTTCTTGAGGACCTCGAGCAGGAAGACCTCGTGGTTGCCCTTCAGACAAACCGTCTCGTGCGATTTCGAGCGTTCGATCAAGAGATCAAGAACGGCGCGGGAGTCCGGGCCGCGATCGACATAGTCACCGAGAAAGACCTGAATGGCCCGTTCGGGGGCCGAGCGGGCGAGATCGACGTCGATCACGGTTAACAGCGATTGAAGCAAATCGGCGCGGCCGTGCACGTCGCCGATGGCATAGACGCGAACGCCGTCGGGAAGCCGAGGCTTGGCCTTCTTTCGAAAATGGCTGGAAAAACCCATCAGGTCGGTCGAATCGCTTCTGGCGTCACGAGCGGATCATCGCGACCGCTCTTAGCAGAAAAGTCACACTTCGGTATTCTTAATTATTTCCGACCGCTTAGCCCGCATTTTGATTAAAGGGTCGCGCGGCGTTTGAGCCGTATTTCAAGGCGTCTCACGTACCGTCCCCTCAACAAGAACGGGGAGCGCAACATGCGCAAAGTCGTGAAATTCCTGGCGGCCGTGGCCGCAATCGTCGTTGCTGCGGGGGTGCAGCAGAATGCGGACGCAGCGTTCGTCGGCGCGCCCATGGGGCTGCGCGGTACCATCCAGTACATCAAGTTCGACCGGCCGACGCTGGCGCCGATGGCATTCACCATCTTTTGCCTGAAGTACAAGGACGAGTGCAAACCGCGGCCGCAACAGATCGTCTTCCGCGGCGGACGCCTGAAGCTTACGGCGCAACGCCTGGCGCAGATGCAAGAGGTCAACCAGCGGGTCAACAGCGCGATCCGTTCCGAACCCAATCTGGAAGGGCTGCGCGGCGAAAAGTGGCTGCTGCATCCCGCGAGCGGCGACTGCAACGACTACGCCGTGACAAAACGCCACGATCTGATCGCCAAGGGCTTCCCGGCGCGTTCGGTGCTGCTCAGCGAGGTCGTGACCTCCTGGGGCGAGCATCATCTCGTCGTCGTGGTGCGGACCTTCTCAGGCGATCTCGTGCTGGACAATCTCTCTGGCCATATCATGCCCTGGTCGAAGAAGCCCTATCGCTGGGTCCGTATTCAATCGCCCAAGAACCCGAACTACTGGGCCTCGCTCGGCGATCGCGCGGTCTGACGGACTGCGCCTCTATCGTGATCCGGATTGGCTGACGCTCTGCGACAGCCCCAGCCCCACGATCACCGAGAGACACAGGATTGCTGCCGGGCGCAGCAATCCGGGACCTGCAAAGCTCTGGACGAGCGCAAAGAGAACACAGGCCGCGGCTGCCGCGGGAAAGAACGAGTCGCGTCCGCGCTGCAGAGCGCCGAAGAACAGGCGGACCAAAGCGATCAGGCTCACTGCTATCATGGCAGCCAACCCAATCCATCCCATCCCCGCAAAGACGGCCGTGGCCGCCGAGGGCGCGTTCAAGACAGCTCCGGCATCGCTCTGATAGATCCTGCCCACCGCAGCAAAGGTCCCGGCACCAGCGCCGAACCAGCGCGTGTCGGCCAACATGCGCTCGAGGGCGGCCTTGGTCTCGGCTCCCATCTCCGGGACGAGCCGCATCAGGACCGGTCCGGAGCTCTGCTCGAACAGGAAGGTGAGCACGATCGCGGCGCCGACCAGGGCTGCCACCGACAATGCGCTCGCAGCCAATGGTGACAGATCCAACCTGCGGATGACGAGGATCAGCAGCATCAGCACAACGCCAAAAGCCGCTGCGATTGCGCTGTTCGTTCCGGAAAACCCAAAGATCGCGGCGGCGCTGACCAAAGCTCCGACCAGGCCACAAAGGCCGATCGCGGCCGAGCGCAGTACCGAGTGATGCGTTTCGGCCCGTTCAGCGGCGAGCTGAATGACCGCCAGATTGAGCATGAGGCCAAGGCCGGCCAAGGTCGTCGTGAGGTCGTGCGGTACGTCTGCAACAAGCGCCGGCAACAGCCGATGCAAGTCGAGAATCAAGGCTGCGACCGCGGCTACGCCGCTCAGCACAAAGAGGATCAACTGGGCACGGCTGCGGTTGCGCACGACTAGGACGGTGACGCCGAGCAACGAGATCGCCGCAAGCGCCAGCAGCAGCGCGTTCAGGGTCAAGCCGATGTCGGCTGTGATCGGCCCGAGCGGCAGGCCGCCGAGGACATCGTGAGCGCTCGCCCAGATCGGATGCGCCGAGCTGAGCGGAAGAGGGACCAGTTGGGCGGCGATACACAGCGGAATGGCGATCAGGATCCACCGGCCCCACGAGGTCGCGCGAACATAGTGATCGTAGCCGGCCTTGCGCGTGCTCGAGGCGGCCGCCAGCAAGCTCAGTGCTGCGACCATCGTCGCGAGCTGTGCCCCGAACTTGACGCCGGCGATTTCGAGAGCGGAAGCGGAAACGATGGAAACGATGAGGATAAAATAAGCGAAGGACAAACGGCGCTCGAAGGGAATCCTGAAACGGTCAGGTCACCATACAAGCGAGCGGTGGGTTTTCAAGCAGAGGTCTTTGCCGGCAACCCGCCTGTCTTTCGCGCGGCCTGCGAAGGCTGGTGGCAGCCTCAGCCCGGCGTCATCAGCGCGCAGACTTGACCGGGCGGGCGAATACGCGCCCGGTACGCGCGGCAGCAAGGCCAAAGCGGGCCCCTGACCCGAAGAGATAGCCACCCTGCAGGGCAATGGCTGCGAACACCATGCCTTTCAGGCTCTCGATCACCGTGAGACCGATCATCAAGCCGACCGGGACGGCGGCGAGCAACATGACGAAGGTCAGCGGCACCAGCACCAGGACGCGAAAGCGCTGCCCCAGCACGGCACCGACGAGAAAGCTGAAAATCAAAAACGCGGTCATCCGAAACACTCTCCGTGCTCCGGACACTAGGTTTCCCTCCCTAAAAAGACCCTTAAGTTGTATGGCTAAATTTGGCCTATTGGCTGCAACTTGCCAGCAGCGAATGATAGGCCTCTCGCAGCCCGTTCAGCGCTACTACGCCCCTGATTTCGCTGTCGCCTTCGCTGACCGCCACGGACAGCGAGGCCGCTGTCTGCCACTTGCCGGCGGCAAAGGCAGAGACCTCGTCCGGTAGCAGCACGGTAGCGCCTGCGGCCGCCATGCGGGCGTCGAAGGTCAAGGTGCCGCCGCCGGTCGCAGCGATCGTGACCTTCGGGCGGCTCCGTGGCGGGAAGGGCCGGATCAAGGCCACCATCACGTCGATCTTGCCCTGTGGCGCACAGCGGACGATCAGGCCGGCAAAGTCCGGGTCCGACTGGGCCGTATCCGCGGTCTTCATGATGGCGGCGACGCTCTCGCCGTCCTTGGCCCCCTGGGTCCGGGTGAATTTCCAGACGGAGGAGGGGGCCGGTTGGGCGACCGCAACAAGTGGCGCTTCGTGGCACGACGATTCTGGGCTGCCGGGGCAGGGGGCGGCAGGGCTCCAGGGCCGACCAGCGGCGCCAAGGAGGGAACCTGCCAACAGCGGGATCAGAAGGAGGCCAGACACGGGGGAGTCCTATCCTGAATGGACCCAGCTTTGGCGAAGGGCGGCGAGGCCTCCGCCCGACATGCTGAGGCCTCAACTTGCGCATTTTGCCCGCCCGCCGGGCACACGAAATACAACAAATAGTCACAAAGGGTTAAACCAAGCCTCCAAGAGTGGCTCGCAGGCAACACTAGCCAACGGATCGCTCTGTTAACCGCCCGGAACGCTTGTCGCACCCACCCCCTAGGCCGTACCAACTTACGTCAATTGGGACTATCGGGCGCGATTCATGTCATCTATTGCCAAGACCTATGTTTTGAAGCCTGCGTTTCTGGCGGTCGCTTTAGCGCTCGGGGCCTGTTCGACCAATCCCGGCTCGGGTCCACTGACGGACGACGTCAACAACAAGATCCAGACTGAGAACGCGCCGGCCTACGAGCTGGTGCCGCTCAATCCGGCTACGGTGAAGATCCTGCACACCCATGAGCCCAAGGGGCTCGCCGGCGTGTTCACCGATCGCCGTCCGCCCGCCAGCATCGTGTTCGGCATCGGCGACGTCGTCAGCGTCACCATCTTCGAAGCCGCGGCGGGCGGTCTGTTCATACCGGCGGAAGCCGGCGTCCGTCCGGGTAACTTCGTGACCATCCCGGACCAGGCGGTGGACAATGACGGCTTCATCACCGTGCCCTATGCCGGCCAGGTCAAAGCCGCGGGCCTTACAGCGGTCCAGATCCAGCGCTCGATCATTGAGAAGATCGGCAACCGCGCCATCGAGCCGCAGGCGGTCGTTGCGATGTCTTCGCAGCGCACCCAGCTCATCAGCGTGCTCGGCGAAGTCAATTCGCCGGCGCGTTATCCGGCGAGCGCGGCGGGTGCGAAGGATCGCGTACTCGACGCGATCACCCGCGCCGGCGGCATCAAGGGCCAGGGCTTCGAGACCTGGGTCATGCTGGAGCGCGGCGGCAAGCGGGCGACCGTGCCGTTCGAGAATCTCGTGATGGCACCCGAGAACAACGTCTACGTTCGTCCCGACGACAGCATCTACGTCTATCGCGAACAGCAGAAGTTCCTGGCGTTCGGTGCCAGCGGCCAGAGCGGCGAGTTCAACTTCGATGCCTGGCGCATCAACCTCGGCGAAGCGGTCGGCAAGGCCGGCGGTCTGCTGGATGGCCAGGCCGATCCGGCTGCGGTTTATCTCTATCGCCGCGAACCGCGCGAGGTCGCTGCCCAGCTCGGCATCGACGTGAGCAAGTACACGTCAGAGACGATCCCGGTCATCTTCAACGTGAACTTCCGCGATCCGGGCGGCTTCTTCCTCGCCACCAAGGTCATGATGAAGAATCAGGACATCATCTACGTCTCGAACTCGCGCAACGTCGAAGTCGCCAAGTTCCTGACCTATCTGCGTGTGATCATGGCGACCGGCAGCGATGCCGTGAACCTCTCCAACGATGCCCTGATCTTCCGCAACAACATCAAGCTGGCGCCGTAAGACGCCAACTTGATCGACCAAGACCGATGGCACCGGGCCTTTGTCCCGGTGCCATTTTCGTTTAGCAATCGAAGCGGTTCTGCCGGGGCTACCAGTTCGGGATTTGGATCAAGGCGCCACTGAACGCGGCGTGCCGGTCGTCGGTCCACCCCGCAGTGTTGCAAGAGGCTTCATGCGGTTTCGAGCATTCTGGCGTCTTCTGGCGCTCGTTCTTCTCGCCTTCGGGCTTGCACCGATCGGAAAGGCTCTCGGGGCTGCCGCGGAGCTGGGCGTCCGCCATCGGATCGACGTGCTGGTCTCAGCCGAGCCCGATGCTCCGATCCTGTCGCGCCTGAGGGGGGCCAAGGGCGAACTGTCCTTGACCGTCCGTCTCTCGGCGAACTCCAAGGAGAGCAAATTCTTCGGAATGTTGCGCCCGTCTTTTCCCGATATCGTCGTTCCCGATGGCGCCGGCAAACCGCTGGTGCAACAGACCAAGCTCTGGGAGGAGGATGTCTGCCATCAGCGCCGCGGGCTGCCGAAGGTCACCGTGACCCAGCTCAGCGGGCATTTTGCGGACGGCGAGGGGCGGATCGAGATCTCCGCCCTCAACCGGCACATCGGCCTTCTGGTCCCGCCCGACGAATTAACCCCCGGAATAAAACTCGATCCCGGGAACGATAGCCTCGGGGCGTTCTATGCCTTCCGGGCACAGACCCGGAACAGCCGCCTGAATGTGGATCTTAGGATCTACTCGATCGATTGCCCTCTTTAGTTCGGGCAAGGCGCAATCAGCCTCGGCAAATGAGCTGGCGCTTCCCGATCTGATCTGCTCCCGACGCGCTATCGCGCTGCGTGCGTGTCGTACCAACCCGCTGGAGGAAAGTCCGGGAAGTGGTAATCCTTTCGCCCGGCCGCGCGCACCAGCGCGGCCTGAATCCCGCCAAGCATGCGGAATACGCTCTTTCGTCCCTGGAAGATGCCGGCGTCTCCCGCCAGCGCATAGCCGCGGAAGATCCCCTTGTAGACCTCAAGCGCTTCGAACATGTCCATCCACCGCCCGGGCAATTCGTTGCCGAACAGTCCGCTGCTGCCTTGTTCGAATCTGTGCGGCTGGAAACAGCCTTCGGTCGCTGGCTGAGGCGGCTCCTGCAGGGAGACGAGGCTTTGATCCACGATCTTGTATTTGGAATAGCCCAGGTTCCTGAGCAGTTCGAACTCCCTTACGAGATCATTCCAATTCTTCTTCTCGGACTCGATCGACACAAATCGCGGCGGTTCGGAAATGTTCTCGAGCGATGACAATGCGTCAAAATCGTTCCCTTCGATATCGATCTTGCAATATCTGGGAATGCCGTGATCGCGCATGATATCGGCCAGCCGCTCGGCTTTAGCCGTTATCTTTTGCACGCTCGCTGCGCCCAGCATCTGGTTTCGCTTGACCCACTCGAGATTTGCCGTTCCCCAGACCGAGTGCTCGGTGTTGACGTAGAAGTCGATATTCCCCGGCGTCCTGGCGACGGCCAGGTTGAGGATCTTCAGTTGCCCTGTGGCAACCTGCTGGGAAAACTGCTGGCCAAGAGCGCTACAGAATTCCGGTACAGCTTCGATGGCAACGACCTTGAATCCCTTTTTGAGATAGAAGCCGGTGTCTTCACCCTTGTGGGCGCCGAGATCGTAAATGAGGTTTTCGTCAATCATGGTTTTCGTACTCGTGTCCAGAGCGTGATGAGCGTCGTGCGCAATGCGTTTCTAAAGCGCGATGTGATTAGGGCTAATCGTCATGGCGCTTTAGGTTGTTATTTAAGCATGGTCTTTTCGGAAAACCGCTGCGCGCTTTTCCGGATTATGCTTTAGCGGTGGAAGGACAAGATGTTGGTTGGATGAATTGATCCGGCAATCAAATCCGCCATTGCAGCCATGTTTCCGGCTAGCCTGCCTCGATAATCGATCATCGGATGCTCGCGAAGTGAGCGCAGCGCGTTGGACGCGAGCGCTCGTGTCCAAAAGTATGCGCATTTTCCGAGGGTAATTGTTCCTTTGCGCGCAAGGTAGAGCGGATTGGCGAGCTGCGAGTAACCATATTTGTAGCCGCTGACCCGTCCGGACTTTGACCCGAGATGTACACCGGTCAAGTTTGAAGCTCGATAGATGTCCGAGAACTTCCTGATCTGTCCGGAAAAATCCGTATCCTCCAGCCAGCCATAGAGCGGCAGATTCTCGTCGAATGCACATTGGTCGAAGACTGTCGCTCTGAAGGCCATATTGCACCCGTACAGGCCCTCCTTCGACTTGCTGTATCCGGTCTGATCGCTCGCCCGAGGCAGCGCCAGCGCATCGGAAGCCTGATCCTCGGTGATTGCGATGCTGCCTCTTGCCCCGTCCATGATCACCGCTCCCGTAACGGCGAGGACCTGTGGACTTGCAGCAAACAGCGCTTCGCATTTCTGCAGCCAATCGGCTGCGGGCCTGAAGTCATCGTCGAAGAAGACAATGATCTTCGCAAGCCAGGCCTCGGGAGTGCTTATCTTCTTGGCCGTTTGTACGCCGTGGTTTCTCTGCGACGTCAGTCCCGGTCGAGGAGAAACCAGTCGGTGCACGCTCGGATCATTCGGGACGGCGGCAGCATCGGGCAAATCCTTGGGTTCAGCGCCCACAAGCATGACGCTATCAGGCGCGCGTTCTTGAAGTCGAAGCTGGTCTAGAAGAACTTGAACGTCTGCCGGTCTGCCGCGTGTCGCTAAGATGACGTCAATATTCAATTTACCCTCGCAGAGCGACGGCCAGCAACGCTGGTCGTCTGACATAAGAACTTCGTGGAAACGTTCGATCGGAAGCAGGAATTCTCCCGGAAACAATCCGCCGGCAATTGGCGACGTGGGCTTTCGCAAGCCTGGGGATACGGTGCGGGCGAAGCACTACTGGACCACGTTGCGGAAATCCAGCGTAGACGATTGAAATCGGGACCGTCCAGCCCCTTCATCGGATGAGATCCGCGCTTGGGGCGAACCGTCCTGTTAACGAACTCGAGGCCGCCAGGATGGGGACGCATTGCGGAGCAGGGCCGGCAAAGCGTTCTCCCTCTTTACTGTGCTCCCGCATGAGTTGACGCCGGAAATTAACCTCTGTAGGCGGGGTACGGTTCAGAATGGATCATCCACCGCCGTCTCTGCCGAGTGCGGCACTTGCTGGACGCCTGCGGGATCATCCGCTCTAATGTATTCTCCACTGGGAGGCGTCAGACGAAAGCGATGGGCCGTGTTTCGATGAACATTCGCTGGTCGGCCGATCTCGTATCCAGCTGTGTGCTGTTCTTTGTTGTAGCGAGCGCGCCGTTCCCGTTTGGGTCGACCAACAATCTTGCCATTGCCTTCTGGTGCGCTTGTCTGGGAACTGCCCTGATCTTTGCGCCGGCGAACGCGCTGCGTCGTCCCCATCTCTGGATCATCGCAGGCATCTTCATCGTTGTCGCCGCTTACGGCTTCGCGCTGCACGAACAGTTGTCTGACAGCCCGTGGATTGCGCCATATCATCCGATCTGGAAGCAGCTCGGCTCGCTGTTCGATACGGCCGTTGCGCCATCGGCCTCGATTGTCAGGTACGAAGCTTTCTTTGCTGTGGGGGCGCCACTTGCAAATATCTTGGCTATTCTGGTGGGGCTCGTCATTGGCGCCGACGCGAGGCGTGCACGCCAGGTAATGCTGGTGATTGCGCTCTCAGGCAGCTTCTACGCTGCATATGGCGTCCTCTCGTTTCTCATCGAACCGACCATGATTCTGTGGCGCGACAAGACCGCCTATCTCAGCAGCGTCACCGGCACGTTCATCAACCGCAATACCGCCGCGGCCTATTTCGGCTCATGTGCGGTCATCTGGATACTTCTGCTTCTTACGGACGTGCGCCGCCACCTTCCCGGAGGACGTTTCAGATGGAGCAATCTCTCCCGCGATCTGGCTAAAATTCCCCAGGCTTCGATAGCTCTGAAATTCGCCGCGCTCCTGATCTGCGTCATGGCGATGTTCATGACTGGCTCGCGGGCGGGCGTGGCTGTTTCGCTCCTCTCCATGATCTTCGTCTTTGTCGTCTTCCTCCGGAAGGACCTTCGGCCGCGCACCGGCGTCTGGATGGCCTTGGCGGCCGCCGCCTTGGTCGCTCTCGTTCTCTTGGAATTGCTCGGTGGTCGTGTCGTGGGCCGCTTCGATAGCCAGGGGCTGACCGATAGTGGCCGGCTTGAGGGGTGGAAGTCCTCGCTGCTCATCATCGCCGATACCCCCTGGTTCGGTACTGGGATGGGGACTTTCCAGTCGGTCTTTCCAGCCTTCCGCAGCCCGAATATTTCTATGCGCGGTACCTGGAATGCAGCCCATTCGACCCCTCTGGAGGTCGCTTTGGAGGCCGGAATTCCGATGACGCTCCTCCTGGCGTCTGCTTGGGCGGTCATGCTCACGGTGCTTGCGCGCGGGGTGCTCAGCCGCAAGCGTGACGCTTCGATTCCCCTGGCTGCCATCGGCACTGCGCTGCTGGCATTGCTCCATTCCGGCCTCGATTTCACGTTGCAGATACCGGGTTACAGCATCCCCTTCTTTGCGCTTTTCGGGGTCGGCCTGGCGCAATCCTTTCACTCCGGCGAGGGGAGCATCGAGCCGAAAGGGGCTGCGGCAAATGCGCTGTCGTCCCGTGCTCGCACTTCGGGATCGCCAAAACAGTCCTCTTTCCAGGTACTTGGGCCTTAACTATTCCTTTAGATTTGGTGGACAGGACTGCCTCTTTCGACTACTTTCCAATCGTTTCGTTCGGGCCATAAAGGCAAACTAGTTGTTGAGGAAATTATGAACCTTATCAGGTTTACGGTTCGAGCCGCTGTGGTGATTGCGATCGCAAGCTCGATATCCTCCGCCGCCAGCGCGGCTGTTTATCCGCCCAGCCGGCAACTGCAGGCTCAGATCATCTCCGATTTCAAGGGATCTCCTGCAACGCTTTTGCAGCAATATCCTGACGGCGGTCCGCAGTTGATTTCGCGCGTCCGCGACCTTGGAGCGTCGGATCCGACGACAGTGCCGGGTCTGATCGAACTGTTGAAGAACCCGGCGACATCGAAGGACCAGTTGCGCGCGATCGTCGCTGGACTTGCCCAGGTCGCCCGCATGGCGGCACAGACCGATCAGGCGTTTGCCAATGAGATTCAGGCCGCCGTCGCCGGAACAAACAATCCGGACGTGATTGCTGCCTATCAGGCCGCAACCGGTGATGTTGCAATCGCTGCGGCGGGCGGTGCCGGGGGTGGTGGCTCCGGTGGTGGGGGCCCGACGACCGGCTTCGGATTTGCCTTTGGTGGCAGCGGCTCCGGTGCCCAGAACTTTGGTGGCCTGCACTACCCGAACAGTGTGACGACTTATACGGGTTCAGTGTCTCCCTCGACCGCCTATCCTGCGGTCAGTCCGACGCAATAACGTCCGGGCCTCTTGCGCCGGCATCCCCTTAGAGAAAATAAACCAAGGCAGCGTGTCACGCGCTGCCTTTGATCTTCCGCGATGACTCGCACGATATACTGCCCGTGAAGCACGTGGTGCGTCCATGCTTCGATGACTATGCGTGATTTGCGGACACGTGAAATCACGTCGCCGCGCGCTTGTCGGCCCAAGTACGGGCATTGATTGATTTCAGGATTTACCGGATGTTGCAGCTGAACAAGTCCACCTCAGAGATCAATCGCGAATTCGCCGAGACTCAAGGCTCCCCGTTTCAATCGCTGACTCTGCATTTGGATGTCATCCGGCATCAGTTCCCAACAATTGTCGCGATCATATCCGCCTCTGTGATCTTGGCGCTTCTCTATCTCTTTACCGAAGCTCCGCAATTCACCTCTACGGCGTCGATCGTCATCGACACCCGCAAAGTACAATTGTTCCAGCAGCAATCGATGCTCGGTGACGTGGCCCCTGATTCCGCGTCGGTGGAAACGCAGGTCGAAATTCTCAAGTCCGAGAATATCAGCTTGGCGGTCATTCGTGACCTGCACCTGACGGAAGATCCGGAGTTCCTCGGCAACGGCGGAAGCTTGATCGGGTCCATCGGCAATTTCTTTTCCGATCTGTTTTCCAGTGGCCGTGCCGGTTCCGAGTTCAGATTGCAGCGCAAGGCTCTGCAACGCTTTGAGAGCAATCGTACCATCAAGCGTCTCGGTCTCACATACGTCATGGAGATCGGCTTCACGTCGCGTGATCCAGCGAAAGCGGCGCAGATCGCCAATGCGATCGCTGACGCCTACATTGTTGACCAGCTGGAAGCCAAGTACCAATCGACGCGTCGCGCCAGCGTCTGGTTGCAGGATCGCATCAAGGAGTTGCGCGCTCAGGCATCCGCGGCACAGAAGGCGGTTGTCGATTTCAAGACCGCCAACAACATTGTCGATACCGGCGGGCGCTTGATGAACGAGCAACAGCTCGCCGAAGTGAATAGCCAGCTGGTCGGGGCGCATGCCTCGACGGCCGAGGCCAGGGCGCGGCTGGACCGCATCAACGATATTCTGAAGCGCGAAATACCGGACGCGGCAGTGGCGGACGCTCTTCGGAACGAGACCATCGTCAAGCTGCGAGGCCAGTATGTCGACATGGCCGCCAAGGAAGCGATCTGGGCCGCCAAGTATGGCCACGATCATCTTGCCGCGGTGAACCTGCGTCGCCAAATGGACGAGATCAAGCGGAACATGATCGACGAGCTCAAGCGCATTCAGGAGTCTTACAAGAGCGACTATGATATCGCCGTCACGCGCGAGGAGAGCATCAAGGCCAGTTTGGCCACCGTGGTCTCGGAGTCTCAGCTCACCAATCAGGCGCAGGTTCGGCTACGCGAGCTCGACAGCAATGCGCAGTCGTATCAGGCGATGTACGACAATTTCCTGCAGCGCTACATGGAATCGGTCCAGCAGCAATCGTTCCCCATCAGCGAAGCGCGCGTGATCAGTGCAGCAACGACACCGCTGGTCAAGAGCTATCCAAAGACTCTCATCGTGCTGGGCGTGGCTCTTTTTGGCGGTTTGGTGTTGAGCTTCGTCCTGGCGATCGTGCGTGAAATGATGGACCGGGTGTTCAGGACGACTCAGCAGGTCGAAGAGGTGCTCGGAGCGAGTTGTATAGCGCTGCTGCCGACGGTGAACGCAGCTGCGACCAAGGACGCAAGGCCGAAATTGCTGCGTTATGTCGTTGATCATCCTCTCTCGCGCTTCTCCGAAGCGGTGCGCTCGACGAAGGTGGCAGTCGATCTGAACTCGATCGTTCGAGAGAACCGCGTGCTGGCGGTTACGTCGACTCTTCCGAATGAAGGCAAGAGCACGCTGTCTGCCAACCTGGCGCAATTGATGGCCCATGGCGGTGCGCGCGTCCTCCTGATCGATTGCGATCTCCGCAATCCCTCGCTCTCTCGCGCGCTGACGCCCGACGCGGAGTTTGGTTTGGTCGAGATCCTCGCGCATAAGGCTAAACTGGAGCAAGCATTGACGGTTGATGCGCAGACGGGGCTCTCGATCTTGGCTGCGGGTACGACCTCCAAGCTTCTTCATACCAACGAGATATTGGCATCCAAGATGATGCATGGCCTGATTGGCGAGCTGAGGGACAAGTTCGATTACATCGTGCTCGACATGCCCCCGATGGCGCCGGTCGTGGACGTGCGCGTGACGTCGACTTTCGTTGACTCCTACATATTCGTCGTGGAGTGGGGCAAGACCCTGATGGACGTCGTCAGGCACAATCTGCGTGGTTCTCAGGAAATCCAGGACAAGCTGCTTGGCGTCGTTCTCAACAAGGCAGATACGAAGCGCCTTGCTCGCTACGAGTCGTACCACAGCCGTTACTATTACAAGAAGAACTATGCCCGTTACGGCTACGTCGATTAACATGGGCGGGATCTGGCGGAAATGTTGCAGGGGCGTATTGCTTCTGACGGGTATCGCTGGAGTAGCCTGGTCACTGGTCGTGTTGCCATCGTTCTGGGCCGATCTGCAGGTCAGCTCCGTCGCCACGCACATTTTGGTCGGTGAACAGCTCAAGCCGGGGATCGTGGAGTCGATCGCGGTTCGTATGGACGCGGACCCGCCATCGAGCCTTCCCTACCCCAGTCTGGTACGAGCCCGAGCGCTGATTGCGCTTCGCTCGGCCGAGGAGGGCCTGCAGGGAAAAGGTTCCCATGACCTGGAGCGCAGATTGACGGCGGCAGAGACCAAGCTGAAGTCGTCGTTGATGCTCGATCCGGCCGACGCTTTTCTTTGGCTGTTGCTGTATTGGGTGAAGAACGAGCGAGACGGTTTCGACGCGGGAAATATTCGCTATCTTGAACAGTCGTACGCGGCTGGACCATACGAAGGCTGGATTGCGCTCCGTCGCAACAGGTTGGCGCTTGCGATATTTCCACTGCTTGGGGAGCAGCTGCAGCAAAAGGTCGTTGCCGAGTTCGCTGGCATGGTCGAAAGCGACTTCACCGATGATGCGGCACGCAACCTGACGGGAGTCGGTTGGCCTCAGAGGGATAGATTGCTGGCGAGCCTCGGGGGCGTTCGCCTGGTCGCCCGTGAAGCTTTTGCGAAGCGGTTGGCATATGACGGCGTGAAGGCCACTGTGCCGGGAGTCGATTTACCTGAAAGGATGTGGCGGTAATGGTTCGATCGCTCTTTCGGCTTGTCCTGCTGATCTGCATGGCTCCGGCCTGGACATTGATCCAGAACGTTCCGCCGGCTCACGCACAAAGCACGAAATCAAAATTCACGATGCAGGGCGCCGCCGACACATCGGAATCGCCCGTCATCCGTGACGGCGCCAATCGTCCCTGCCTCAATGTTGAGGCGGCTGCCAAGGGGCACGTCCAGAACGGAGAGCTTATGGATCATATCGTGAGCGTCAAGAACAACTGCTCTCGAATGATCAGGGTCAAGATCTGCTACTACCATAGTGATCACTGCAAGGATGCGACCGTCTACGGCTATCAGCGCGTCGACACGATTCTGGGAACGATGAAGATGTCGATGTTTCGATATTCACTGTCTCAAAAATGAGCTCGCCGAGCGCCCTGCTCATCTGATCGCAGGGGCATCGAAAAGGTCTACGAACTTTCTCGCGTCATCTTCGCGCTGAACGAGCAGCGCTGCGCGATTACGCTCGGTCTCGTTCAGGGCGGTTTGAAAGTCAGCGACCGACTTTTCCCACGCGAGGATTTGTTCCGCGATCCCGTCGAGATCTGACGCGCGCGGATCGAGCAGCAGTTCCTCCGGCACCATGTTGGCGATGCATCCGCGGTTGGAGGCAGCGACGATGATAGCTGCCATCTGTGCCTCATAGATCACCACAGGCTGCGCCTCGTTGACGTATCTCGTCGGAAATACCAGGACGTCGATCGAGGAGAGAAAGTGGACCTTGGCGTCGTCATATACGGGCCCCACATACTCAATCCCACCGATCTCGTTCGCGCGGCGCTTGATGTAGTGCTCAATCTCGAGATCGGCGCAGGGACCAGCGATTCGTGCCGTCAGGCCGGATCCGCTCTCGCGCAGTCGAGCCATCAGGTCGAGAAAGCGGTCGATACCTTTTTCGAGCGAGATGTTCGATAGATAGCCAATCGAGCTGAATGTCCGGTCACAGCTCCGTAGTTCGACGGCGGGCAAATCGATAAACGCCAGGTTGGAAATGACGAGCGTCCTTAGATGCTTGCCATACATCTCCGAAAGTATCGTGGCCATCCTGGGACAGAGCGCGATATGAAACTGGTTGACGCCGGCCATGCGAATAATGGACGCCAAGATGGCGTTACGCTTCGTCAGGTAGGCGAAGCTGTGATGATGGAACGCGATCGTCTTCCCGAGCCACCGCGCAAGGACGACGACCAGCAGGTCATAGAGCAGTCCATAGCCGCCGGACAGAGAGAGGTAGAGTATCGAGGCCTCCGGGTGGCGAAGGACAGTTCGTCCGCATCGGACGTATGCGCGTGCGCGATTGAAATGATGCCGCCACCGATCGCGAGCATCGCCTGGTGAGGTGTTGCCGAACGCGAGTTGAAATCCGGCAGCGCGCAAAGTGTCGGCCGCCCGCTTGGTGATGAGAGCTGCGCCATGAACCGGCGGAGGAAGGGGGCCCGCCACAACGATCATTTTACCGGGCACGAGGTCGTCGGTCCTTCAGCATGTTAGCCAATGAATAATCGATGGCGAGTGCAGCATTTGGCGGGGCAGCGCCGCGGATCCCTGATGTCGCCCGACGGGTCGGGGAGGCCAAATCACTGTTTGCGGCACATGGGCCCGGCCCCGGATACGGCTACGAGCCGCGTTTGAATATCAGGTGACTGTGAAGGCCGTTCGGTGAAAGATCTTTGCGGTCTTGGGGATGTCTCGCTGGTGAACCGCGGGATTACCGCCGATCATCGAGTATTCTTGGGGCGCGACGTGGGTCACGACGGCGCCCGAAGCCACCACGCAATAGTCCGGGATGGTGACGCCCTGCAGAATGATCACGCCGGTGCCGATCATCGTGTAGGCTCCTATCGTGATTGGAGAGCATGTCTGCCGGGCGGACATTGGATTGACCCCGTGGGTCAACAACTGGCTGCGGAATCCGGCGAGACCGCAGAATTGACGAAACTCGATCCGGTCGGTGCAATCAATGTAATGCTGGCTCATCACCAGACTCGCCTTGCGCATGATAAGATCCGAACGTCGCTTCGTCCTGTTTCGGAAGGCCGGCGAATTCAGGCGAGTTGACAGTCCACCGATCCAGTTCAGATTGCCGATGACCGCATCTTCATCCATCTGCAACCGATCGAGCCGGCCGATATAGTTGAGATGACCGATGTAGGTCTTCGCTTCCAGGACGCATTCGTCGGCCAGAATCAAGGACAGACCGATCCGCGCGTCGCGATGGATCGAAAAACCGGGGATCGCGTTGAGGACCCGCCGACGGACTCTCCAGGGGAAGAAAAGAAATAAAACTTGAATAACAATCTTCAGCATAGTCGTTCCTCGCGCCCACCCAAAATAACCGAAAGTGCTGCGGCTTGGTCAAGATCTCGGCTTTAAGGTTTATTTCGATAGTGTATCGCCTCGAGGACGCGAATTCACCAGCGCACCAGCTAGGCGGCTTCCGCCGGGCAGTCGAGCTTCTTCCGGATGAAGACCATCAAGACGGTCTTGAAGGCCTGAGGCGTAAGCGACTGAACGAGTTGGAACGCACGGTAGAGGCCGCGGTTGTTGGCGTGGTAGGATGGCTCCGCGTCCCAAGCATATACAAAATGGTCGAAACGCGCGGGTGGGAAATACCTCCGTAGCGTAGCCGGCGTATTCAAACGATAGACCGCCGGAAAGATGTCCTCATCCTTGCGCTCGGGTTGTGCCGAGCTGAGTATGGTGCGGCTAATTCCGCTGGGGACCAGGCGGTTGGCCAATGCGATGTAGCCGTACCTGTTTGGAGTTCGCGCGCAGATCCAGCCGCCGGGCTTCAAAAGTCTGTCCATCTCGGCGGTGCTTTGAGCCGGATCCGGAATGTGCTCGAATGTGTAATCCGACAGGATGATGTCGGCGCAATTGGCAGGCAGCGGCGCACGTCCCGTCGGATCCAAGAGCATCGCCTCGTCCAGCGACGGATTGGTGAAGACGGCTTCGTCGACGTCCAGTCCGATGACTTCGGCAACGCGTCCCTTGAAATTGCAGAGATTGCGCCGGTACTCCGAGCTGGCGTCTTCATGGATCGAGCCGCGGCCTGCGCCGAAATCGATCATTCTGGTGCTCGGCGTCACGAGGGCATTCACGCGTTGGTAAAACGCGATCGTGCCGTCGATTCTGGAAAATCCGCCGGCAGCCAATTCCGGGAAGAAAGTTGAATGCATGGGACTCACTAACGCTGGTGCGCTCAAGAGAAATGACGGCCAATATCCAGGCAGTCCTCGCCTGAACCACGACCGGAATATTCTAGACCGGTGGACGGGACGACGATCCGCCGTGATACAGCAAATCCTGATAGGCCGAGGTCTCACGAATTTCGAACGCGCTCGGGAGGTCTATGACGCTGGCGTCTCCGCGGCTGAGGCGAAAACTCACTTTGCCCGGCACCAGCGGAATTCGAAACGACGTGATTCCAGCTTTCGCCTTCAGGCTCTTCGCGCCTTTCGCGGTCACTATCGTGAGCTCGCCCGGCTCCTTCAAGAACGCAAGCAACTCAATGTCGTTCTGAGGCGGATCGGCAAAGCGGCTGACCAGATTTGTCGCGAACCTAAACGGTTGAGCAGAGCCGGTCCCAGCCGCCTCGGTGGACTCGATTCGGTGAAAATAGTAGAGCACGTCTTCGGTGATCGGCGGCATCGTGCCGTTCTTGAACCAAGCGATATAGAACGCAGCGAGATCATAAAAAGCATATTGAATGCTGGTGGACGGTCGAATTTCGGATCCTTCGGAATAGTCGTTCCAGGTGGCGATGTTGACCGCGTCGGAGCCGATTTCCATCGCCGCGGCCCAAGAGGCCCGGAATAATTCACTGTTGTGGCATTCCGAGAACCAGCGATTGTGCGGCCGGAAGTCCTGGGGCCACACCACGGATGCCCAGACCTTCCCGGCCTGCTTCGCCAACTTTCCTACTTTCTTGAGAAGAGGGATGTCGCTCAGTTTGTCGACCCCCCACATCGATGCGCCATCGATCAAATCCATGAAATCGATCGTTCTGCGCACATCGAGAAATGTAGGATAGAAGAAGACCTTCTCTCCGCTGGCCGTCAGTCGTTGCAACAGTTCCTTCCATCGGCCAACGTCCCATTGCTCGGGAGAAAAGGCCCCCAGGATCAGTCGGCCGTCGGATTGACGCGCAACGTGGGAGTTCCGCGCCAGCTTGAGGATCGCGTCGGCGATCGCGTCGACCGGTGTCTTCACCAGAATTACGGTATCGATCGATAGTATGACTTCAAATCCCGGCGGGCCCTGTTTGGCGGCCTCGAGCATGTTGCGTAGGTGGATCATGTACGGGGAGCCGTCGTCTATGCCTCCCATGTTGAACAGGAAACCATCCAGCCCGATGTGACGAGCGGCTTTGATCTCATCGAGCATGTCGAGCACAGCCCAGTTTGCCTCTGGGCGTGGAGGTCGAGGCAGGGGCCGTTCGCGAACGAAGCCGCCTTCGGCCCGAAGTTTACCTTGGGTCCCGTCTGGCGACATATAATCGGCATACTGATCTTTGTCCGCCGGCCAGTTATCGAACGAGGTCGGAAACCAATGCCAATGAGCGTAAACTTTCTTCGCCTTTGCTCCTGAACTTGTCGCGGCCGCCACCGAGGCCGGCATTGAAGATGCTCCCGCGAGGAGGATGCCGGCGGAGAGAAGCCGACGCCGGTCCATACGGGCGTGCAGCTTTAGGTCGTCGTTAATCCGGGCCGGGAAAAAGGACATTCAAGTAAGTATTCCGTTGATATCTTCTATATATTACAAGGATATCTCACCTGAGATTTGGCCGCAAGGTGAGCGAGTTCGAAGCGTTAACGCGACCGAGATATGTATTGTACGATCTGCACCGAGGCTGAACTGCGGTGGGATGTGCTCTTTCCAGAGCCGGCGCCGCAACGTGGAGCTTGGCGAACTCTAATGTTTTTTAGGTTATGAACCAGTTCTCGCGTAGTGCAGCCGCTTCCCAGTTGTATGTGACGCCGAAGAGCGTCTTCGACTATGTCGTGATCGGCTCGGCCGGAGCCTACTTGCTCCTCTCGTTCACCCAGGCCTGGTCCAGCCCGCGTGCTTCGTTGATCGCTGCCATGATACTGGCGGTGAACGGGATCGTTTCCCTATTCGGACTGAAGATTGCTCTGGCCAGATCTTACCTGCTGTTCGTTGTCTTCTTCGTCTTCAACCTTCTGTTTCTGGCCGTGGCGCCTCTTCAGCAGATCGGAAACGACTTCGATCCAATTCTGGCTGATGTAAGTCTCGTTGTGCCGGCCAGCGTCCTTTGCGCATTCATGACGATCGTGGGCCTCTGCTTCGTCGTCTATCGTCCCTTTCGAGCTCCCGAATCCCGCCCTAACCGGTTTCTGGACAGAAGCCTCGCCGCCGAGCCAAACCCGAACTACACCCTTCTGGCAGCTGCCTCGATGGTCGTATCGCTCGGATTGGTTGGTTATCTTGGCTCGTCATTGCTTCAGGTGAACCGCGAGGCTTTCGGTTCAGTGGTTGGCGAAAGCAAGATGATCAACATTCTGGTCACGGCATTCTTCCGGCCATTCACCCTGGTTGCTCCCGTAATCGGTGCCAGTGTCGCCTTGGCTCGCCGGAACACGGGCTGGGTGACATGCTTTGTAGTTCTGCTTCTGGCGGGTCTCTTCATCAACAATCCGCTCATTTCCGCACGTTTTCGCTCCTCGACATTGATCGTATTCTGCGTGCTTGCGATATTTGGTCCAAGGAGCGTTCGTCTGTTTCTTGTCACCTATTTCGCCGGATTGCTGGCGTCGCCCATATTCGGATCCATTTTCCGGTACGCAAACGTCTCTCTCGATCAGCGGCCGTTCTCCCAGTTCTTCGTCCATCCTGATTTCTCAGGCCTGGATCTGTTCTGCTATGCCATCATGTGGGTCGAAATGAAGGGCTTGGAATGGGGATCGAACATCATGGGGGCACTGCTGTTCTTCGTTCCGCGCGATCTTTGGGCGGGGAAGGGAAGAACAGTCGGCGAGATCATGCATGACTACATCTTCATCCTGAAAGGCTTCGGCACCGATAACGTTTCGGCTCCGCCGCCGATCGAGGGCTATTTCAGCTTCGGGATTGTTGGGGCGATGCTGATGTCGGTTGCGATCGTCTATGTTCTCGATCGGGTAGAACGTCGCGGCCTCGCTGCCCAAAGGCTGTCGCCGCTGTACTTCATTCTCTGTCTTTCGCCGATGCTATGCATGATCTTGCTTCGCGGCCCGTTTCAAGTGGGGTGGTCGGAATGGGCAATCCATAGCTCTACCGTCGTGGCTTCGGCGGTCATGCTCCTCCTCACCAAACGGACGGTCCATATTCCTGCACCCCCCTCAATCCGCCGCGGCTCAATGCCGGAGACGTCGCAGAATTGAGCGGCTAACCGGGCTGCGTTCGGATACGGCCCGAGGTTCCCTTGACTGCCACCCAAAGCGCCGCGGCGCCATTGGCAATCGCCAGCGACACGAACGCACCGGTAACGCCAAGAGCCAGGCAACTGGGAATCGCGATGACGGCGGTGATCGCCGCGGAGATCAAGCTGCCGGCCTGCATCAGGCCGAGCCGGTGATTGGCCCTCAGCCACATGCTCACGGTCGCGAGTGCGAGGGCGAAGCTCGTCGAAATCAATGCAACGGGGATTGATCCTCCGAGCGCGACATACTTGGCTCCGAAGATGAGAGAGGCCGCGTCGCTGCCGAACCAAATTGCCATGACGGCCAACGGAAGCGGAGCAAAGACGATCAGAGCCAGGATCAGCAGGTGAGGCGTTTCAATCTGGCTGATCCTCGCGACTGCAATGCGCGGCGTGATGAATCCTGAGAGCCCGCCAAGCAACTGCGCGAATGGAGCTATCACGGCGAACATCAGCCGATAGCTTGCAACGGCTTCAGGCGAGTTCAGAAACACGAACACGAACGGATAGATATTTGTCGTCGCCAGGCCGAGGAGGTTGTTGATCAGGAACGAATATCCCGCCCGGAAATGGGACTTCAGGGAGATGTTCTGGTTGTCGTTGAGCTTGCGTGGGATGTTTCGCCAAGCTGAGACAAGGAAGACCAGATTGCCGAGGATGAACGGTACGGTATATGCAAAGTGCGATTCCAGATTGACGTGGGGCAGCATCCAGGCTGACACGATCAGGACCGTTGCGTAAGCCGCTGCTGCGACGGCGGATGCCTGCACGTGTCCCTGAATGTGCATAATTCGCCGAACGAACTGGACCGGACCGGCAAAGCTGAAGAACAGGCAGGCGAGAGCTACAACGGTGAGCGTTTGCATCTCGTGAGTGCTGCTGGTCAAGACGAGTGCGCATCCTGCGGCCAGTGCCAGGCAGCAAAAGGATACATTGATCGTCCACAGGCGCCGTAACAATGATCGTTGACTGTCCTGTGCGCTGATTCCGGTCGCGATGATGGGATCGCAGATGACCGCGTGATGAGCGCCGATGAGAATGAGATAGCAGGTATATCCAAGGCTCAGCTCGGCGAATTCGGCCAGCGGCAGCCGGCGCGCGACCACCGCCAGGTAGAAGAAATTGGAGAAGCTGAAGATGACCTGCTCGCTGCCCAGAACGAAATATTTGATGAGGTAGGTTTTCATCTTCCTGAAATTGGATTGCTGCTGGCGGGCGCTAGGGCCTTAGCGGTGGTGCCCTCTTTGCGCAACGTTATAGGATGATGCGCAGCCCCGATGCGAGCTTGTTTGAGGACAGAGTTAATTGCCTGATTCTCATTCTGGGCGAACGAATCCACGATCAGGCGCGTGCCCATACGATTGGCGGCATCGCTGAATGAATGGAATGCCTCTACCGGATGGGGCGGGACAAGACATCAGTAGGCCACGGGATCGCGAGTCACTTGTACCACGGTGCGCAAGATGATCTTCGCGTCGAGCCAGATGCTCCAGTTGTTGATGTACCACAAGTCCAGGTCGACCCTGGATTTCATCATGTTGACGGTCAGCGTTTCGCCGCGGTAACCGTTGACCTGGGCCCAGCCGGTGATGCCTGGTTTGACGTGTTGGCGAAACGCGTAGTTGCTGATGACCTGCTCATACTCCGAGTTGTGCGCAGCCGCGTGGGGGCGGGGGCCGACCAGCGACATGTCGCCCAGCAGGACATTGAGGAGCTGCGGCAGTTCGTCGATCGAGGTCTTACGTAGCCATCTGCCGACCGGGGTTACGCGAGGATCGTTCCTGCGCGCCTGCAGAATGATCGGTCCATCTTCCAGCACGCGCATCGTCCGAAACTTGTAGATCTTGAAGGCGCGACCGTTGAAGCCGTTCCGGGTCTGCCGAAACAACACCGGGCCGGTCGACGTGCATTTGATCAGGATCGCGGTCATCAGCATGACCGGTGCGAACACCAGCAGGCCGAGGCTGGCACCGATCAGGTCGAACGCGCGTTTGAGAGCCTGTTCTTGTCGCGAAATTGGTGCACGCCGTATCTCTGCAATCATGCTGCTTCCGGCAGTCGTGACCGGGTAGCGCAAGAACCTCGAGACATCCGGATCGGAGACGAGATTTACCGGTATCGGAAGGATTCTCAGCGCGTCCGCGATCATGTCGATCGCGTGCCAATGATCCCACTTGAGCAGCAGGAACACCTGTTCGATCTGGTTCTCCCGCGCGTAGGCGACGAAGTCGTCGAGGCGCGGTCCGATCGACGGGATCAGCGCCGGCGAAGTCAGGCACTCCGGGCGGAGCTCCATGATCCGCGTGATCCGGTAGCCATGCTGTGTGAGCTCTGCCATTGCCTCCGATGACAGCAACCCGCGCTCGGCGATCGCCACGGCGCGGCGCCTGGCGAAGGCACCACCGTTCCGCAACGCCGTCGTGACAAATCGCGCAATGGCTGCCTTCGCCAGCAGAAGCAGGACTGGAGTGACCAGGTAGAACGAGATTATCGTGCCGCGCGAGACTTGATTGCTGGCCTTCATGGCGAAGGTGATAACGATCAGCGCGCTGAACAAGGCGGTCCACGTTGCCAGTGTCTTTTTGAATAGCTGCGGCAGGTCAGTAAAGTTTTTGAGAGCGTAGCCGTGCTGAACCTTGATCAGAAGTATAAAGTTGAGCGCAACGAGGAAGCTGAGTGCGGTGTAGACGTCGAGTTGGTCGTGCTCAGGCCGTGCATAGATCTGGTATCCGGCAGCGCAGCCGACGCCGCTTGCGACGATGATGATAGCGTCGGCCACAAGAGCCAGCAGTTCGACAATGTTGGGTCGCCACCATCGTACGACTAAACTTGCACGTGCCGGATTCGCCTCATCGAGAACGTGAATCTCTACCGGACTGTCCGCGGCGCAGGTCGGGCGAGCCGATGCAATTGTCATAATATCAACTCAGAAAAAGGAAGATCCGGTTGGGTGCTATCAGGAAAGGCCGTAGCCGAAACAAGACGAATGAAAAAATAACCTTACTTCTTGTGCTCTTATTATCCTAATTCTGCCATTTGGAACACAAAATTCGAAGGTCGGAAGGGGATACGTTCATGCGTCACCGACGACGGCGATCGGGATCAACGGTGACGCGCCGGGTGGCGATCGGTCTCGCGGCGCTGTCCGCAACCGGCATTGTTGTCTTCGCCTTGATTCCCGACGTTACGCCCGTCCACACCCCCGCCGATTCCTCGTTTCACGCCAGCTTCTTCCTGGATGGACCTTACTCCGCTCGCTTCGCCGGCGAGATGATTGCTGCCAAGGAGGGCTATTTCAAGCGAGGCGTCGCAATGAGAGCCCTTCCAGACGATCCCAATTTCGTCGAAACGGTTGCGAGGGAGAATGCAATCGGGGTGACGACGGGCCAGAAGTTCTTGCTTGCGGTTTGGCGAGGGGCTCCTGTCACTGCCTTTGCAGCCAGCTTCCTTGACACCTCGGTGGCGATTTTCGCGCTGGAGCGGTCGGGCTTGCATCGGCCGGATGACCTCATCGGCAAGCGCATCGGTTGCCGCGAGGGGAGTGAGGCAGAGGTCGTCTTCGACGCCATGATGGCCAGGCTTCGATTGCCACGTAGCCAGATCGTCAAGGTTTCCGACCGGGCCAACTTCCAGGCACTGAGATCCGGGGATGTGGACGCGATCGTTGTCCCGATCGATCAGCAGCCTAGCCAGACAAGCGCGGACTACGTCCCATTGAGCGTCATGAAACCCCAGGACTACGCAATCCACGTGCCTGGGCAGGTTTATTTCGCCAGCAATGATCTGATTCGAGAGCGGCCGTCCGCAATTGCCGATCTGTTGCACGGCTTGGTTCGGGGGTGGCAATTTGCCTATGCCGATTACAGCCGGGCGATTCCGATCATTGTCGATTTTGACCGGTCCGGCCTCGCTCCCGAGCGCGTCAAGTTCGAAATGGAGCAGCAGCGGTCGCTGGTGCTGCCTGTCGGCGCCCGAATAGGCGAATACGACGAAAGTCGGTGGCGAACCCTGCGCGATATCCTGGTCTTCGCGGGTCTTGGCAGGGAGAACGCCCCGCTGTTTCAGGCTGTCAGCACACAATTCATCAGGGGCGAGTACCGGCGAGCACCGGAAAAGGAGGGTGCCGGCGCCTTCTAGCGGCCCCGATTCGATATTCC
This sequence comes from Bradyrhizobium diversitatis, assembly GCF_016031635.1. GTDB lineage: Bacteria > Pseudomonadota > Alphaproteobacteria > Rhizobiales > Xanthobacteraceae > Bradyrhizobium > Bradyrhizobium diversitatis. The sequence continues at coordinate 116,892 of NZ_JACEGD010000019.1, read as the reverse complement.
GGGCTGGTGGATGAATACGCTATGGTCCGTTGCCTTTTTCCGATCCCGTTGATAAATAATCTGCTCGATATCCGGCTGAATTTTGAAATATTCTGATTTGGTGCATTTCGTCGCCGGTTGGCGAGCGCAGGGGAAGGTGATGGCAAAGCAGACTATCCGGCGTTTGGGGTTGTTGGTATCGGCAATGGTCTTGTTGGCCGGGCCGCAGGCAATCGCTGCGATGCAGTTGCCGGCACCCGTCGTCCCGACGCCGGCCGAACACGTATTCCCGGTTACCTTCTGGGCTCAACCATATCCATACCGCTATGTGCCGCGGCGGCGTTGCCCTCAAGTCCGCGTGGAAACTCCCTACGGTTGGTATTGGGATCGGGTCTGTATAGCGGAGACAAGCCCGGTCCTTCGCCGGCCTTACTAGGCGGGACGTTTCTCGGAGAGCTTGCGTTGCTTGTCGCGCTTGACGGCTCTTGACGGTACGCGTTCATCATTAAAATGATCCTTTCTTTACTCCGTTAATGAGAGCTGCCACCACCTCGCAAGCGAAAGTGCGGGGAGCGACAGACTGGTACCTTGCGCAAGCGCACGTACTGGCCCGGAGCGAAGTTTTTCTTTCCGACGATTGGCGGGCCTTACCGAGCGTAGTCCCCTCGATTTCGCACCGGAGTTCAAGCGGCGATTAGCCGCCGCGGCAGCGATCGTTTCAGCGGAGGCTGCGAAGCCAAAGCGGTGATCCTTGGCTGTCTCGGGTTCTTTGGATACGAGTTATCGTTTAGGATTTGGATTGAATGCGTATTCTTTTGGTCGGCATCAATTACGCTCCCGATCTGATCGGCGTGGCCAAATACAATACGGAGCTTTGCGAAAGCCTTGTTGCCGAGGGCCACGAGGTGAGGGTCGTTACGGCGCCTCCCTACTATCCGGCCTGGAGCATCCCAGCCGGTTTGAGTGGCTCCTATTTCAGGCGCTCGATGATGGGGGGCGTGGGCGTCATGCGAGCGCCGATCTACGTTCCCAAGCAGCCGACTGGTGCAAAGCGTCTGATTCACCACTTGTCCTTTGCACTGACAAGCTTGGTGCCGGCGCTGATCGATGCATATTCCTGGCGGCCCGACATCATAATTTCCGTCGCGCCGTCGTTGATGTCGGCCCGGTTTGCTTCCTTTGTTGCTCGTCGCACCGGTGCTAAGTCGTGGCTTCATGTGCAAGACTTCGAAATTGATGCCGCATACGGTCTAGGACTGCTCCGGAATGCTTCCCTACGGAAGGTGATGCTCAAGGCGGAGGCGGCGGTCCTCAGGTCGTTTGATCGCGTTTCCAGCATCTGTCCGCAAATGGTGGAGCGTTTGTGGGACAAGGACGTCGATCCGCAAAGAACGACCGAGATCCGAAACTGGATCGACACGGATGTGATATTTCCCCGTCCGAAGCAGACCAAATATCGCGCATCCCTGAATATCGACGAAGATGACGTCGTTGCTCTCTACTCCGGGACCATGTCGGCCAAGCAGGGACTCGACCTCCTCGTCGAAGCCGCCGCTCTTCTTCGGCGTAATCCGCGACTGCATTTCATTCTCGCTGGTGAAGGGCCGCACAAGGCAAGACTGGTAGACATGGCCTCTGAGAATCCGAGAGTTCATTTCCTGGGACTCCAGTCGAACGAAAGTTTCAACGAATTGTTGGCGACGGCTGACCTTCACGTAGTCCCGCAGAGGGCGGAGGCGGCCGACCTTGTATTGCCGTCCAAGTTGGGGGCGATGTTTGCGTCCGCGCGCCCCGTCGTCGCGATGGCAGAACGGGGCACGGGGCTTGCTGCCGAAGTGCAGGGTGCCGGTTTGCTCGTTGCGCCGGGAGACGTTCGATCGCTTGCAGATGCCATCCTTCAGCTAAGCGAAGATCCTTCTCTTAGCGAGAGGCTTGGCGCAGAGGGACGAAAGCGTTCCATCGAACGTTGGGACCGCCGCACCATCGTGCGTCGCTGGATCGAGAGCATGAGTTCGATTTGCGATCTGCCGGGTAGATCTGAACACGGGACGGGTGTGGTTTCCGAGAAGGCGACGACATCGATCAATGACGCTCTTCGTCTGTCCTGACGTGACACGTCAGAATGTCTCCGGCGTTAATGATCAGTCCCTGCCACGATTGACCTGCATGGAAGGTCGCTTCTACATGACAACGGTGGTTGAGCCGTTCCATCGTTATCGTATTTGTTTCCAATCCCGGCGGTCAACGGCAGGTTTTCGCATATGAGTGGGCGTGTTGCGCTAATTACGGGCGTCACTGGACAAGACGGTGCATATCTCGCCGAGCACCTTATATCGCTCGGTTATGTCGTTCATGGCATCAAGCGGCGTTCGTCTTCCTTCAATACTGCTCGTGTCGATCATTTATATCGCGATCCGCACATTGGCGATGTGCCGTTCCTGATGCACTACGGCGACATGACGGATTCCACCAACCTGATCAGGCTCGTGCAGCAGATCAAGCCGACGGAGATCTACAATCTCGCGGCGCAGAGCCATGTCGGCGTCAGTTTCGAGAGTCCCGAATACACCGCTAACGCCGACGCAATCGGGGTACTGAGGCTTCTGGAGGCGATCCGCATCCTGGGCATGGAGAAGGAGGCGCGGTTCTATCAGGCATCCACGTCCGAGCTGTATGGGCTGGTGCAGGAGATCCCGCAGAGGGAGACAACGCCGTTCTATCCGCGCTCGCCCTATGGTGTCGCGAAGCTCTACGGATACTGGATCACGGTCAACTACCGCGAGGCCTACGGGATGTTTGCCAGCAACGGCATCCTGTTCAACCACGAGAGTCCCATCCGCGGTGAAACGTTCGTAACCCGCAAGATCACGCGCGCCGTGGCCCGCATCGAGGTCGGGATCGAGGATACGCTTTACCTGGGCAATCTCGAGGCGAAACGAGATTGGGGGCATGCCAAGGACTATGTCGAAGGGATGCACTTGATCATGCAGGCGGACAAACCGGACGATTTCGTGCTTGCCACTGGCGAGACCCGCTCGGTGCGCGAGATGGTCGAACTCTCCTTCAAGGAGGTAGGACGCGAGATCGAATGGCGCGGCAAGGGCGTTGATGAGACTGGCATCGACAGAAGCACCGGCAAGACGGTGGTTCGAATCGACCCGACCTATTTCCGCCCGACCGAGGTGGACATTCTGGTTGGCGATGCGAGCAAAGCGAACAGGGTGCTGGGTTGGAAGCCGAAGCGGACGTTCGGCCAGCTCGTGCACGAGATGGTGGCAAGCGATCTGAAGGATGCAAGGCGGGAGCTATCGAGTGCCAACCACAAAGTTTGATCTGAATGGCAAGAGCGTCTACGTCGCCGGGCATCGGGGGATGGTCGGTGCTGCGCTCGTGCGCAGGCTCGCGCAAGAAAACGTCCGGTTGCTCACCGCGAAGCGAACCGAAATCGACCTGATCAACCAAGCTCAGGTGTCCGATTGGTTCGCAAGGATGCGGCCGCAGGTCGTGTTCGTCGCAGCGGCCAAGGTGGGAGGAATTTCCGCGAACGACAAGCTTCGCGCCGAGTTCATCTACGAGAACATCGCAATCGCGGCTAACGTCATCCACGCTGCGCATACAAGCGGTGCCGAGAAGCTGATGTTTCTCGGTTCATCCTGCATCTATCCAAAATTTGCGCCTCAGCCGTTGCGCGAAGACTCGATCTTGACTGGTCTGCTTGAGCCGACCAACGAGCCCTATGCGATCGCCAAGATCGCCGGCATCAAGATGGCAGAGGCTTATCGACGCCAATATGGCTCTGACTTCATTAGCGTGATGCCGAGCAATCTCTATGGCCCCGGGGACAACTATCACCCGGAATATAGCCATGTCGCAGCGGCCCTGATCCGACGCTTTCACGAAGCCAAGGTCGCCGGAAGCAAGAGCGTCGTGGTCTGGGGAAGCGGTTCGCCGCGTCGCGAGTTTCTCTTCGTCGACGACATGGCGGACGCCTGTATTCACCTGATGAAGAACTATTCCGACGAGAGGCCGATCAACATCGGGACCGGCAGCGACATCACCATCGCTGAGCTCGCCCGTATGATCGCCGGTATCGTCGACTATCGGGGGGATATCGTCTTTGACCCGACACGCCCTGACGGAACGCCGCGCAAGCTGCTTGATGTCAGTCGCCTCTCAGCACTCGGGTGGCAGGCCAAGACTCCGTTGGAGGCCGGGATGCGGCGCGCCTATGAGGCCTACCTGACGACCCAGGCATCCGCCATAGACGACCGGTGAAACATAGTCCTCCCTCTGTCGGCCGAACTTACCAGAATGCGCGAGTTTCAGAAGCTGGATCAGTTTCGTGTACCGCCGGGGTTTCGCGGACGGGGAGCGGTCGTCGTGCTGCTTTGGCAGGTCGTTCAATCGACACTCTTTGCACTTTCGCCTCAGCCCTTTTTTGCATGGCGGCGCTTTCTGTTGCGCCTGTTCGGAGCAAAGATCGGCCGCAAGGTGCTGCTGCGCCCGACGGTGCGCGTGACCTACCCCTGGAAGACTGAAATAGGGGACTATTCCTGGATTGGTGATCACGTCGAACTGTACAGCCTGGATTGCATTTCAATCGGTTCTCATTCGGTCATTTCGCAGCGATCCTATCTCTGCACGGGATCGCATGACATGGCCGATCTCGCGTTCAGCTACATCACCGCCCCGATCACGGTCGGCGATCAAGTTTGGATCGCCAGCGACGTGTTTGTTGCGCCGGGCGTGAAGGTGGGCAGAGGCGCCGTCGTCGGCGCGCGGAGCACCGTACGCGAGGACGTTCCTCCCGAGGTCGTGGCCATTGGCGAGCCCGCGCGGGTCGTGCGCGATCGCCTCGCGTCCGATGGGGACAAGTCCTGCAATGCAATCTCGGAGCCATCCGATCCGCGCCGCTGATTGGCTCGAGCCACGGGCCTCGGATTCCTGATCCTGCGTCGTCTTCCGGTGGACACGTGCAGATCATGATGCAGATCCAGTACAACCTGGCTGACCAAAGGGCCGTTGATGTGCCAACCATGGAGCGATTGCCTGGAGCGGCGATGCGATCAATAAGCTCGGGCGTCTAGGCCGACTTCATCGCAGAGATCCATATGAGCAGTAGCGGTTCGTCGCGGCTTTCGGCGCTTCGGTCGTGGCGAGATCGACGACCGGACGGATGCCGCGCTGCGCCTTCAATTCCAGAGCGCTCACGGACCGGCACAGGTCTGAGTTGCAATAAGTTATCAATTCAATCGTAAGCTATATATATGTAGGCGGCTCCTGGGACCTGTTCTCAAGTCGAGAAATCTGCAGCAATCTTGTTGCCCTCGTGGTCCGGATCCGGCGGCCCCGTTCCAGATCAAAAGTTGCGTCGCAGCCGTCCTCGTTTGACCTCAATCGAGAAATAAGGATATCTACACCTAGAAATGCAACCTGCGGTGATGTCTGAGCGACGATCCATGCGCCCGAGGCGAGTGAATGCCTGTTGATCGCTACGCCGAATACACGGAAAATCGAAATGGGCTAGAGGCAGGGCCGAGGGAACGGCTGATGCCAAGAACTCTGCAGGAACAGCTGGACCAGGTTGAGCGCGACATCAAACTCTTCACCGAGTTTGATAGGGCAGAGAAAGCTCGGTTGAATTGCGAGTCTTACCTGTGGACTGCCGAGGACCGCATCGAGTGGCAGGAGACGCAATCTGACAATGCTCGACGACTACGAGAACTTCTCGACGAGCGTGAAGCTTTGCGCCGCCAACTGAATCTGTAAAACCGGCGGTTGTGGATGCTGCAATCCGCAAGGGAGAAATGGCAGCCCTCCCTGGTCCTGCTTCAAGAATGTCCCCGATTCGATCTTACCCGCATTCGTCTTTTGATTGCTTTGCCGTGAGCGATGTTCTTGGGAGGCACGCGGCACCCCGCAATCGGAATTGATTGATCAATCCGGCAGCGGACCCGCCGCCGACGGATGGCGATCGTCAGTGCGGATGATGCGGGTTCGAGCGCACCTGGTCGCGCAGGCGTACGATCTTGAGAAGGTCGATGACGGCAGCCGGATACAGCTAGCCTTTTCAGTCGGGATGCAGGTGATATCTGTGAGCCAGAGCCGACCCCGAGGCGGTGAAGTCGCGCGCCATGACGTATTGCGCATGACCCACCTCAAGTACGATCCGTCGGTCCATGCCTTCGGGTTGCAAGCCAGCCTGCTGGCACTTGCGAGGCATGTGGGCGATACTGGCCCCGAGCCAGAATGACGAGAAGCAGCCTTGGAGAATGCGCTGGCTCAAATCCGGCGACCGCTCCCCGGTCAATCCAGCGCCTTTGGTGTTTAGCGCAAAGTCGCTCAAGTCAATTCGCTTCGGTCTCCTACCGGACGTACCAATATCCCCACCAGCGCTGGGACACCGGGCGCGCCTGTGCCTTCATGGCCGCGACTTCCTCGACCGGGCGAAGCTGGGGGCCGTAAATTGCGGGCGGGTAGACGTCATCCCATAGCACAACTCCGCCTTGAACGTGGGCTGCCCGCTGATGCGCCGGAGCAAGGGCGAGCTCGGCGGCTGGAGCCACCGATACAGTCAAGCCGAGGCCGAGGGCAGACAGGGCAATGGATGGAATAAGGACGCGGACCTGCATTGGATTGAATCCCTCGTGAGTAAGACGCGAAATAATGCGACGGGTTCCAGATGGTTGCAAGGGCATGGGCTGGCCCGGTTGTCCTAAATTTCATTGCGCGAGGAAGAGGCGTTTGCTCGACGGCAACAGGATACGAGGGCCAAGAGCACACTCTCCATATCAAGAGCACACTCTCTATATAGAGGGTGGCCCTTTTAGAAAGATCACGAACGTTGCGGCCGAGATGAGATGCACGGGAGGCCCACAGGGCCGCCACTAGCGCTGCATGCTCACGAGAGGTCACGCCTGAACAATCTTTCGGCGCCAGGAATCGCCGAGAACCATGATGTCGACACACTGCTTGGCCTTGATAAGTCCTGCACTATCCGGGACGACTCCTATGGCTTCTGCACTTGTCTCCGCTTCCATTTTCGGCACAGGCCTCATCTTGGGATACGTACTGCGCGCCTGGCGCGTCCAGCGAGGACCTGCGAACTCATCCCGCGGTACTTCGCGTCGAGCGACCCAGCCGAATCCCACCTCGACATTCGGCCATGCCCGGCGAGCCTTTTAGGTAAGGTCAGGCATCTGGGGTCTCACTGACAGAATGGGGCATGAGGTATGAGTGAACCCAAAAAGGACGCGCCTCGGCGCTACATCGTCGATGGCGCCGGACAACGTGTGCTTGTTGGGTTGACGATATCGGAGACGATCGAATTCGAAACCCTGGACAATCCTGACGCCCGCTTGAGCGCTGGTTTGGCTGACGAGGAGCGTTGTGTTCGCGAGGGCGAGAACGAGCGTTGGCTCGAGCTCTACGTCAAACATGAGCGGGCCTGGAACGATTGGATGGCCGAAACCCGGGCCCGGGTAGAGAAGCCCCGCTTGCTCAACTAGGCGAAGCGTTTCGCCATGGCGGCACGCCGCGTCCGTATCACACCGCGAGCATGCGGCTTCCCTGGATGCTCATCAGCGTGAGGTTGCCGGTCGCATAGGCGCCGGTGTCGATGTTGACGCGGTTGGTCAGGAATTCCGCGCTGCGCACCGGCGTGTGACCATGGACGATATACTTGCCGAACTGCTCTTCGCTCCGGAGGAATTCCTCGCGAATCCAGAGCAGATCGCGCTCCGTCTGCTCGGCCAACGGCACGCCCGGGCGAACGCCGGCATGGACGAAAAAGAAGTCTCCGCAACTGAAACTCAACCGCAGATTGTCCAGGAATTCCAGATGCTCGGTCGGCATCGCGCGAATCAAATCGCGCAGGATCGATGCCGGCTCGTCGCGCTTGAGGTCCGGCGGCGCAAGCCCGTAGGACATCAATGTCTGGGTCCCGCCGACGGCAATCCAGTCCTCGAATAGTGAAGGGTCTTCGAACACCCTGACCAGGAAAGCCTCGTGGTTGCCCTTGAGGAAAACCGCATTTCCTCGGCGGCTCCGCTCGATCAGGATGTCGAGGGTGGAGCGCGTATCCGGGCCGCGATCGATGTAATCGCCCATGAAGACTTCGACGGCATAGCGTGGCCGGCTGCGCGCGACGTCGGCGTCGATCACCCGCAGCATCGGCTGGAGCAAATGCGCGCAGCCGTGAATATCCGAGATCGCATAGATCCTCACTCCGTCCGGCAATTGCGGTTTGGGAGCGGGCGGGCGTGGTCGCACGAGGGATATCATGGCGCTCAATCGATCCGGTGGTCGAAACAATATCCCCAAGTCGTCGGCACCGGAGAGCTTCCATCCAACTCGAACAACGTGAATTCGGTGGGGCCGCGTCTTGTTCTCCGACCTGATCACGCCAAAAGAAGGGCGCGGCATTTTTTGCCGGCCTCGGGTCGGGGGCGCAGGAACAGCGCGTGCAGGAACAGGAGCGATCCGCAGGAATTGCATCGCTGCGCCGAAGCTTGCGGCAAGTCTGCATCACTCGGCAGAAATCTTCGCATGCATCCACAGATTGAAGCCCGAGGAGATTCTCGTGTCGACCCGGCTTTGCTTTCGGCGGAAGCAACGCGCCGCCTCAAAGTTGAGCGAAGTCGCGTGATGCAACGACCGGCACCGCATTGGACGCGGAACTTGATTCAAAATAGGGCAGTCCGTCCGCTCATATGTCAGCACTGTGACGACATTTTCAGCGCGTCGAATTTCGCTGCGCATTTCAACACGACGCGTCATCCGTGCGCCGCAAAAGTTTTGCGTGCAGCGCCACAATGTCGCTGCGATCAAACAACACTTTCACTGCGGGGAAGTGACGAGTCTTCAGCATCACGATGAGCGTCAGGCACTCTCTCGATAGGCAGAGGTTCGAATGGCTGTTGCAACTTATGGTTCTGAGAATGCTCATGCGCTGTCATCTGCGCGCGGCAGCGCTCTTCAGAGGCCTTTTCAGATCGTCGTCATCGGTGCTGACTTTCTGTTGATCCTGCTGAGCTATGCGGCGGGTGCTTCGCTGTATGGTATGGCCGTCGCTTCGCCTCCCGATGGCGCGTCGGTGGGAGCCGGATTGTTTGTCGGCGTGGTGTTCGTCGGGGTAGCCTATTTCCGCGACGTCTATTCCACGCACCGCCTGCTCAATCTCGTATGGCAGCTTCGAATGGCGGTGTTTATCTGGCTGACGTCGCTCACGATCCTAGCCGTTGCGGCCTTCTTGCTGAAATCGACCGACAACCTATCGCGTGGCGCCGTCATCGTGTTCGCCTTGATCGGCGGCCTTGGCTTGATCAGCCTCCGCTTCGGCTGGCAGGCCGTGTTCGGCATGAGCTTTGCGAGAAGCCGGCTGGTCGACCGCAAGGTGATCCTGCTCAGCCTGAAGCCGCTCGACTTCACCTCGAACCGCTTCAAGGATCTGCGGAGGAATGGCTTCGACGTCACGCGCCATTTCGTGCTCGGAGCCGACCGGGATGATGGGCACTGGGAGCGTCAGATCCGCGACGTCATCCGCCAGTCGCGTTCGGCTGATGTCGATGAATACCTGCTTGCGATCGACTGGAACGAATTGCCGATGCTGCGCAAGCTCGGGCCATATTTGCGCGCCGTCCCGCAGCCCATTCGCCTGCTGCCGGACGACCCGGTCGCTGACTTGGTGACCCGTCCCTTTCTGCCGGTCAGCGGAACCGTCGCGGTCGAGATCCAGCGGCCCCCGCTCACTATCCTCGAGCGGCTGCAGAAGCGATGTCTCGACATCGGCATCGCTGTGTTCGCGCTTGTGATGCTCACGCCGCTGTTGCTGACCGTTGCCGTGCTGATCAAGCTGGATTCCCCGGGAACCGTCATATTCCGGCAGTCGCGCCGCGGCTTTAACGGCAGGCCGTTCGAGATCTGGAAATTTCGGACGATGACCGTCAGTGAGAACGGCGAGACAGTGACGCAGGCGACCAAGAGGGATGCTCGGGTCACCAAGATCGGGCGCTTCCTGCGCATGACGAGCATCGACGAGCTGCCGCAGCTCTGGAACGTGCTGCGTGGGGACATGTCACTGGTTGGCCCGCGCCCGCACGCGCTCGCCCACGACAATTACTACGACGAGCTCATCAGCAAGTACGTCTACCGCCATCACATGAAGCCGGGCCTGACGGGCTGGGCCCAGGTGAACGGATTCAGGGGAGAAACGCCGACGATCGACCTGATGGAGAAGCGGGTCGAGTACGACGTCTGGTACGTCAGCAACTGGAGCATCTGGCTCGACCTGAAGATCATGGCCCGCACTGCGTCCGCAGTGATGTTCCAGGAAGCCTATTAGTCGGTCGATTTCTGAATTGGCTGGAACCTCCGGCCTGAGGGCCTCAGGTTCCGCTGCGCGGCGGCCTGCCGAAGAGCCGCATGATTGCATCGCGCAGGGCGAGCAACGGCGGCACGAGCACGAAGAAGGCCCCCATTGCAACGGAGACGATGACATGGCGGATCGAGAAGGGTTCGTCATGCTCGATCTCACGCTGGCTTGGGTCGATGGGCGCCGGTGAGAGCGTCGTCGTCATAGGTTGCCGAAGCGGCTTGCGCGGGGGAACTACAATCAACACGAATAGAATGTTGAGCAGAACCCAAATCGTCAGAATCGTAAGTACGATCAGCATCCGAGCCACCGGAAAAGGAACTGCGAATATGAGGCGAGATTAGCCTCAGGGGTACCGAGAAAGAAAGATGCCTAAAGTTTCAGCATTTTGAGGCATCAAGGCCAGGATTGTCTCGTCTTTTCCGACGGAGGTCGCGCCGATGGTGGCATTGTCTGAGCCACCATTTTGTCGCCAATCCTTGCTTTTGGCTAGAGCAATAACCGCAAGTTGTGGATTCCGGACGAATACGGAGGCCCGAACAGCCCGGGCGTGCCTGGCGCAATCTCCGATCGCCCGACGGGCTCGAGCTGTCTCGTGCGCGAAGACGCACCCGATGGCCTTTCGCGCGGCAATCCCGCTAAGCACGAATAAGGCCTGCCGCCAAACGGCAGCGGGCCCGAAGCCGTCCAGTTTCGGCTAAAGTGCGATGAAATGAGGATTGATCGGCTGCGACGACGGTAGTGGGCCCCCTCTCTCGCTTGCGGGAGAGGGTGCTTCCGCAATGAGACAATCCCCAAGAGGAGAAAGCCCTCACCCGGCGCTTCGCCATAGCCGAGGCTTTGCCTCGGCGTCTTTTGAGACGACGGCCGCCGGAGGCGGCCTACGCCTCTCCCGCAGGCGGGAGAGGCGACCGACCCGCGGCAATCAATTCAACCTAAAGCCAGTCGCCGCGCCTGCGCTTCAGGCATGCTCGACGTAATAGCTGTTGTGGTGCTTGCCCTTGTAGGCCTCGATGCGCTTGAGCATCTTCGGGTTGGCGCGGTTGAGCACGGCGCCGAGCAGTTTCTTCTGAAGGACTTCCGAGCCGGAAACCGACTCCTGAAGAGCGCTTCGTGTCGTCTGCCCCCATTCGATGACGTAGACCATGGCATCGATCAGGAAGCTCACGGCCTTCGAATCCGCCACCGGCATCACCGGGGCAAGATCGATCACGATGTACTCATAGTGGTCTCTCAGCACCTTGAGCAGTTCGGCCATCGCCTTCGATCCGATGACGTCGGCCGAATTCACCATGCGGGAAGCTACGACGGAGGGGAGGAAATCCAGTCCCGTTTCCTTGCTCCGCTGCACGTGGTAGCCGAGGCTCGCGGGATCGTTCAGGGCCTCCACCAGTCCGCTCTTGGCATTGGGCGCGAGCTCTCGCGTCAGCGAGCGCGTGTGCAGATCGCCGTCGATCAGAACCGTGCGGTGCCCCGTCAGGGCGACCAACTGCGCGAAATTGGCGGCGACAGTCGTTTTTCCTTCCTTGGGAAGGGAAGAGACGATGCCGATCACCTTGATCTCGCGGGTCAGGCGGGCAACGTCGATCGACACCTTGATGTTGCGCAGCGTCTCGGCAAACCGCGAGAATGGGTGGTCAACGACGTAGCGGGACAGATCGGATGGGCCGGCCTTCGTGGACGACCGAATATCGGGCAGGACGCCGAGACATTTCACGCCGAGCTCGTCCTCGACCTCGCCGGGGGTCCGCAGCACGTCGCTCAGCAGCTCCCGCGCAAAAGCGACGCCGAAGCCGAGAAAGAGACCGCCCACCAGGCCTCCCACCAGCGCCAGGACCGTGCGCGGCGAACTCTTGCGATCCGGCTTGGCGGCGGTGCTGATGAGACGCGCCTCGCTGAGCGGGAAGCTCTGGTTCTGCGTCGCGCTCTGCAGCTTCTCGAGGAAGTTGTTGTAGAGATTGCGATAGGTGTCGGCGGCGCTTTCGAGATCGCGCAGCTTGACTTCGGCCTGGCCGGTGTGGCCCGCCTGGGCAACGAGCTCCTTCACGTTCTTTTCGAGCGACGCCTCGCGGCTCTTTGCGATCTCGTAGTCGCTGCGATAAGCGTCGCCGATCCGACGCAGCTCATCGGCGATATTCTTGCGCAGCTCCTCCATCTTGTTGGCCAAATTGACCGCCGCAAGATGTTGCTTGCCGTAGCGCCTGGACCAGTCGGAATATTGGGCCTGGAGGTCGAGATATTGGGCGCGGAGACGGGTAATGACCGAGTTGTTGAGAGCGTCCGTCACCGTCGGCTGGGCGAGATCCTGATCGGAGATTGCGTCGATCCGGTCGAGCCGGGCCTTGGCCTCGGCGGTCGCAGCCCGCGCCTGAACCAGCTGCGTGTTCAGGTCCGACAATTGCTGCTCGGACATCAGGCCGCGGCTGGTACCGACGATGTTGTGCTCGGCCTTGAAGGTCTGCACGGCGCGGTCGCTGGCCGTCGCCTGCTCGCTCAGCTCGAGGCTGCGCTGCTGAAGCCACTCGGTTGCCCGCTTTGTGGATTGATATTTGGCTTCGAGGGCGCCGACAAGGTAGGCATTGGCGACGGCGTTGGCGATCTTGGCGGCCTTGTCGGGGCTCCGCGAGCGATAGCTCAGCGACAGGACATATGTGGCGAGGACGCGCTCCGTTCGCAGGTTCTTCTGAATCTGCTCGACCACGGCATGTTCGATTCGTTCCTGGGACGCGGGCTCGCGGGAGCCGAATAGCGACGTGACCTTGCCGATGATGAGGGAGAGGAGGCCCGGACTCGAACCATTGAACTCCGGATCCTCCGTCAGCTTCAGGCGACGGACAACGGACAGAATCAGGTCGTCCGAGTTGATGATTTCGACCTGGCTGTCGACATAGCCGGTATCGATCAGAGCGCTGCTGGTGTTGCTGTCCTTGTCCAGCACCTGCGCCTGACGCGTATCCATCATGATGCGGGCATTCGCCGTATACATGGGTTGCGCCGTGGCCAGGTACACGATCACCAGGGCCAGCGAAGCTCCGACGCACGCCGCAATGATCGGCCACTGGCGGCGCAGCACATCGGTCACGCGCTCGAAGCTGAGGACCGCTCCGCCGAACTCGATACCGAAACGGTGGCCCGACTGAAAGTGCTCTCTAGGCTGATACATCTGTGAATTCGCTGCCTTTGACGGTCGCTGATCAATTCGGAAGGGGGACGGGTTTGAACGGGTCGGCCAGCTTGGTCTTCCATTCGCCCTCGAGAAGGGCTCCGCCTCGGCGCGGCTGTGCAAGTCCCTTGCCTTGCGATTGGGCCTGCTGGGCGCCGGAGTTGTCCTCTCCCGCTGCGGAATAGCCTGCTTGCACGTTGAGATCTCCGATCCGCTGTGCAAAATCCCTGATCTTGCGCGCCGCGTCAGGCTTCGTCGACGTGCACCGCCCTTCGGCTATCCGCAGCGCGGCGCCGATGCCTGTCCGATCGGCTGAAGCCGATGCGGAGATGAGCGTCTGCACGGACGGCAACACTGATGGATCCGTCGCGATATAGGTGGAGAGCCGAAATCGCAACTTCTCCTTGTCATTGCGCAGCCGCTCCAGCAGCGAGGAGGGCGACTTGACGAAGGTGTCGAGTTCGAGCTGCGAGGCGCGGTCCGAGAATTCGACGCACTGCGCATGGCAAGCATCGACGCTGATGAGAATCAGGGCAGAGCCCGCGAAGGCGATCGGGAGCCATCGCGGCTTCATGTGACGACGTGTCGCTCCGCAGCCCATCCGTGTCCCTTCGTCGTCCCTGTTGCAGTAGGAGAACACGCGAAACTTGCCAGTCAACTGTGTCAATTTTTGTGCGGCGCAAAAGCTCGATACACCGATCGCCCACAACGAATGCGTTAGCTGCTTCCGATCGGTTGCAAGAGCGGGAGATGCAATGCCTGCGAGATCGGCATGCTTGCGCCCAGGAATGTTGCAACCTGAAAACAAATGAGGCGTTCGCCCGTCAAAGCGCCGCAAGCACGCGTCGCAAAACGGACACAAGCGCCATACGCGGACATTGTTCCCTTCCTGCCGAAAAATGTCCGCGCGACATATGCGACATCTGCATGCGAAGAGATCCGGGATCAATGTCGCTGCGCCCCACCGCAACAGCGCCGAATTTCGCGCACACTTTCCACGCAAATACTCGCAATCATCACGGCTCATGAAATTTGCGCCCGAAGCATGCGCGCCCTCGAACAAAAAGTGGCGTGAAGTTGGCGCTCGCATGTCGGAATGATCTGCGAGCATTGAAACTATCGTCGATCGTCATGCATCGAGCGCGAGTCCGCGATCGCGAAGATTGAACATGCGCGAGACCTGATACACACTGCTGCGGTGCAATAGCTATGGAATGTTGATGTGACGGAGTCGGTTCATCGTGAGAAGACGCATGTCCTGCCGCTCGACAGCATTCGGGGGATCGCCGCGACTTCGGTGGTGATTCACCACCTGCTGCTGATGCCGACTTTCCTCGCGGCGTTCCCGCACAATGCGTGGATCAACTGCTCGTTCTTCAGGAGCGCTTGGCTGTTGGTCGATTTGTTCTTTGTTCTCAGCGGGATCGTTATGTCGCTCAGCTATGTCGAGAGCGACTTCGGGCGCTTCTCGTTGCGCGAATTCATGGTGCGGCGCCTGGCGAGGGTCTATCCGCTGCACATCGTCATGCTGTTGGCAAATCTGTTGTTTCGCCTCCTGCGCATCAGCCTGGTCATGGCCGGCGTCGTGGTGGCCGCGCCGGCGGCCTTCGAGGTGAACAACGCCTATTCCTTCGTTCTCAACGTCCTGCTGCTGCACTCCATGGGGTTCATCGACTATCTCAGCTGGAACGCGCCGAGTTGGAGCATCAGCGTCGAGTTCTATACCTATCTGGTGTTCGGTCTGATCGTACTGCTGGCCCAGCGCATGCGTTCCTTGTTGTGGTTCTACGTCCTGTGCGGGGCGCTTGCCGTCGGCAGCCTGGTCTTCATCATCTTCGTGCTCGACAAGAGGAGCCTCGGGCTTCAGACCGATTTCGGGATCCTGCGCTGCTTCGTGAGCTTCTTCCTGGGCGTGCTGACGGTCAGGATCGTCGATCGCCTGCCGGCGAAGCCGGGTCCTGCCGTGCAGGGCATGCTGCAATTCGTCGCCATGATCGCCAGCATCGTCCTGGTGTCCCTGGCGGAGACCAATCCTGCGGCAACTTTCCTCGCGCCGGTGACGTTCGCGGTCTTCCTTGGCAGTCTGCTGGCCTTTCCGGATGCGCTGCTGGTGCCGCGGATGCTGGTGGCCAAGCCGCTGGTCTGGCTCGGTCGCCGTTCCTACTCCATCTATATGGTGCACGCGCTCGTGGTGCTGCTGGCCGAATATTTCGTACGGGCCGTGGGAGCCGGGCGGATCGCTGCGCTGGATTCGGTCTGGGCGGGCCTGCCGGCCACGCTGAACCTGGTCGTCTCGCTGGCCGCGGTGCTCGTGGTTTCGCACTTCACTTATCGCTACGTCGAGATTCCCGGCGGCAAGTGGATGCGGAACGCTCTCGGGAGCCGGACCGATTTCTCCGCCTCACCGGCGCCATCGGCGCGGCCGACGAACTGAGCCGGACATGACCATCCTCGCGCTGAACCGGCCGAAAATCACGCTGATCAGCCTCAACATCGAGGCGATCGCGCTCGGCGCCTATCTGGTCCGCGACGCCTTCGGCGGCGTGATGCGCTACTATACCAGCATCTATCACATGGATGCGCTGTGGTATGTGCCCGACGGCGTTGCGCTCCTGTGCCTCGCCCAGTTCTTCGTCCATTGTGTCCTGCGCAGTCGCAGCACGCTGGCTCTGCTGGTGCTCGTGCAGATCATGCTGTCGCTCGTGCTGGGCTACTTCATGATGGGGACGATGAACGCAGCGATCTCATCGTTCAAGATGATGCTGCCGGTCTTCGTCGGATTCTGCTTCTGCGATTCGAGCCTGGGCTCATACCGAAAGCTGCTGTCGGTCATCGCTGTGACTTTCTACCTGTCCGTGATCGGCGTTTTCCTGACGAAGTTCTACCTGATGCCTTGGGTGGGCTACAAATACGAGGCCTTCGGCGCCGTACGCGAGGCCGGCCGGTTGTGGTGGGCCTATGGCGGCGACGACCAGCGCCTCATGGGCTTTGCAGCCGACAATACCATGGCGGCCTTCTTCATCCTGGTGTCGTTCGCGATCACCTCCATTCGCATGAGCACGACGTGGTGCCTCCTGTTCGGCTCCATCGCGATCTATGCCACCAAGCTGACCACGAGCAAGACGACCATGATCGTCCTCGTGCTCTATTTGCTCTTGCTGGTGTTCGTGCGGATGTTGCCGGAAAGATCGCGCTTCCCCGCGATCCGGTCCATTGCACAGTGGTCCTTCGTCGCGATCTTCGTGCCGTTCTTCATGATCGTGGTCGCCTCCGGCACCGCCGCCGTGCCGCACTCGACCTTGTTCAGCATTCTCGATCGCATCAACAACAGCTGGCAGTTGCCCTTCGTCTATATGAGCCAGCTCATGCCGATAGGCCTCGTGACGGGTTGCGGCGCGGGCTGCTTCAACTATCCGCAGAAGCTGTTCTCGCCGCTTTCGCCCTACTGGGTGCCGGTCGACAATTTCTACATCGGGACGTACCTGATGTTCGGTCTTCCCTTCGTCGCGTTCATGGTGATGGTGTTTCGGGCAACGTTCGGTGCGACCGACGTGTACAAGCTGACGCTTCTCTTCGTCGTCAACCTGTTCACGATCACGGTCCTGAATTACGGCCCAGCCTCCGGCCTACTGATCATCGCATTGAGTTTCAGCGAAGTGTTCTCGCGGCGTGCCACCTCCGCACGCGGGGCCGACGCCGTGCCGATCGTCATGCGGCCGCCGATACGACCATTGGATGGCTTCGGTCCGGATCTACCGGCGGCGAGCGGAAGCAGGTGAGAACGAACGATGCATAGACGGCTCGCATTCATCGACACGCTGCGCGGCATCGCCGTGCTGTCGGTCCTTGTCCAGCACGTATTCGAGGTGATCGTCGAGCAGCACCCGACGGGCGCCTTTTACCGGCCCATCCATGACGTGTTCGGCTACTACATGAACTTCGGCCGGTTCGGCGTCGTCCTCTTCTTCTTCGTCAGCGGCTTCGTCATTCCGTTCAGCTTTCCGGACAGCGCCACGCCCGTGCGGGACTTTACGATCAGCCGCTTCTTCCGGCTCTATCCGGCCTACTGGACCTCGCTCGTCGTCGGGCTCGTGACGATGCAGCTGCTCAATTCGAAAGTCTATCCGCTGGGGCAGGTCGCCGCCAACGTGACGATGCTACAGACCTTCGTGAACGTCCCGAACCTCTGGGTGTTCTACTGGACGCTGGCGATCGAGCTCTTGTTCTACGTCGGATGCACGATCCTCTTTGCGATGGGACTGTTGAACCAGCGCTTCACGGCGGTGACGATCGTCGTCGCGGCCGCGCTGGTCGGAACGACCGCTGCGCTTCTGATCGAGAACAGAACCGTATCCTCCGTGATGGAGGTCGGGTTGAACCTGTCGGCGATGTTCCTGGGCAAGATCATCCGCGACACCGTCATTGGCGGCAAGCTGCGATGGACCCATGTGGCCGTCTGCACGCTGCTGTATGCGATCTTCGCCGCCGCCCTGTCCGATCGGCGTTTCGGAGGCGTCTATCACGAGAATTTCTTCTACAGCTATTCGATCGGATCGGCCTATGTCTGCGCGGCGCTGGTCTTCATCGCCTTTGCCGTGTTCGGCGAGCGAATGGCGTGGCGTCCGATGGCGTTCGTCGGTGTGATCAGCTATTCGGTCTACCTGATGTCGCCGTTCGTGATCGTGGTCGTCCACCGCCTGTTCTGGTTCGGCGACGGGCCGCTGGGATGGTCGATCTTCCTGGCCGTGATCCTTGCGTTGTCGATCCTGGTCAGCTGGATGACATTTGCCTTCATCGAGAAGCCCAGCATTTCCTTCGGGCAGAGGTTCCGCTCGGCGCGGAGAAAACCTGTCATTCTCGAGCCGGCCCTCAGCACCCAGGGTGCCGCAGAGTGATCAAAACACCCCACCAGCCGGGCACTGCCTATGACGGATCGTTCGTTCCGTCGGTCCAGGGCCTTCGCGCGATCGCTGCGCTGAGCGTGCTGATGGATCATTTCTACGACATGCCGAAGGGGGGCATGTACGACATCCCGGATCCCGGCTTCCTGCCGCCGCTCTGGCCCTGGCTGCAATCGGTGATCAATGTCGGCGGGCACGGCGTCGAACTATTCTTCATGATCAGCGGATTCCTGATCCCGGCGAGCCTGGTGCGGCACGGGTCGCTGTCACGGTTCTTCTTCGACCGCGTCCTGCGCATCATGCCGGTGTTCGTCGTGCTGCATCTTGCGCTGTTCGCGATCGGTCCGATCGTGGCCTACAAGTTCTTCCGCGGCATCGATCTGAGCAGCTACCTCGCGATCTTTGCGGCCAATCTGTTCTTCGTGCAGGACGCGCTCGGCCTGCCCATCGCCCAGCAGAACGCCTGGACATTGACATACGAGTGGGCGTTCTACATCTGGTTTGCGCTGACGTTCTCGGTGTGGCGCACCGGTGGCAGATTGCTGGCGGCGCCCCTGGTCCTGCTTGGCATCGCCTGCCTGATGCACTGGCCGATCACCGCCTTCTTCTGCATCGGCATGCTGTTCAGCGCCACGGGATTCCGCATCTCGATTCCGGGACGCATCGGCTTGCTCGCGGGCCTTGCTTGCGGAGCTGCGCTGTATGCGAGCCTGGTGCTGTTTCACCCCTTCGTCGGGCTCATTCCGGGATTTCTGCTGTTTGGCATGGTGCTCGCTCCGGACTCGGGCCTCGGCAGGGCTCTGAGCCTACCGGCGCTGCAATATGTCGGCAAGATCAGCTACAGCCTCTATCTGGTGCACCCCTTCGTGCTGTTCCCCCTGCAGGTGATCGGCCTGAAGCTGGTCGCCGCCGGCGTCGACCGCTGGCTGCTGTGGACCGCCTTCATCGGGCTTGGGCTGGTGGTGTCGCTGGTTGCAAGCGCGATCAGCTATGAGCTGATCGAGGTCAGGCTAAGGCGATTGCTGGACGGCGCGATCCGCAGCATGTTCTCCCGGCCGCAGATCGAGCAATCGGTTTGAGGGCGCCGCTGAAGCGCGATGCGATAAGGATGAATCGTCATCGCGCTTTGGATTGTCGTTTGAGCATGAGCTTTTCGGAAAACCGCTGCGTACTTTTCCGGATCATGCCGCTCAGCTCACGGTGCGACCGGCGAGCTTGTGATAGGACCCCAGCAGACCTTCAGCGATGCGATCCCAGTTGAGGAGGCCGGCCGCGGTTTGCCGTGCGCCTTCGGTCAATGTCTCGGCCAGAGGCTTGGAGGTCAGCACGCGTTCGAGCGCGTCGGCCAGTGCCGTGGCATCGCCGGGCGGGACCAGCAGCCCGTTGACGTCATCGGTCACGACGTCGGGAATGCCGCCGGTCGCGCTGGCAACGACGGGCCGGGAGTTGCCATAGGCAGATGCAAGCACGCCGCTCTGCGTTGCATCCTTGTAGGGCAGGGCGACAACGGTCGCGGATTGAAACAGTCGCCCGGTATCGGCAGGCGAGATGTAGGCGTTGATGGTCTTGACCGTCGGCATTGCCTCCATCCGCGCGCCGAGCCGTGTCATCTCGGGGCCGCGGCCGGCGACGATCGCTTCATGGGCCACACCGCGCCTGGCCAACATGTCGAGCGCATCGATGAAAACGTCGAGACCTTTGTAAGCCCACATCCGCCCAAAAAACAGGATGCGTGCAGCTTCAGGCGCGGTGACCGCACTCCCGGCCGGTGGAACCATGAGCACGCCGTGCATGCTGGAGACGGTTTCGCCTTTGAAGTCGGGCGAGGCGCGGCGAAAATCGGCGATGCAGCTCTCACCATGCGTGGTGACGACGGATGCTGCTGCCCGCATGCGACCCCGCCATGAATCTTCACGCGGCGACGTACCGGAGCCGCCTTCCGAATGCGGGATCGCATCGTGAACGGTCAACACCAGCGGAATGCCGAGCGGACGAATTAGCTGGATCAGCCTGGACGTGTAGATCTCCGGAACTTCGTGACAATGAATCACGTCGGGACGAAAGGAAATTATGTCCAGGAAGGAGGCCGGGATGCCGATCGCGCCGCCGCGGCGCAGGCTCAGGTCGCGAACTCTCGTCTCGAATGGAGCGGTCACGGCGATATCGGCCAGTTCCCATTGCTGGTTCGCGTCTTTGCGGTTGAGCGCCAGCCGGACGTCGCAATGGCGAGCCAATCCCGACGCGAGACGATAGGAATATTCCGCAAAATGCGGTGCGTAGATGGCGACGCGGAGGCGCTTGGCCATGTCAGCTGTTTCCGCTCCAGAGGTCGATCGGGAATGCACTCATCAGGGCACGATGATCGAAGTTGAGGCGCTCAGCCCCACCCATTTCACGACCTTCGTCAATGCTCGAGGCAAACTCGACGGCAAACCGGCCGGTGCCTTCGTAATAGTCACGATACTTGAACTCGGATTCTCCGCTGCTCAGACGCACGTAGCGAGCCGGTATCCCGAATGCCTCGGCGACAATGATGCCGTGGAGCGAGCTTGCCAGAACCAGCTCCGCTTCGAGAATGGCGTCAATTCGTCGGTTCCATGATCCCAGCGGTGAGACCACCGTATCGGCGCCACGGTCGATAAGACTCAAATCGTGCAAATTCGGAACAAACACCCACGGCTTCTTGGCGGTGGGGCGAAAGCGATTCGGAAACAGCTGAGGGAGCAGCAACGCAGGGTCCCCGAACACTTCGGGTACCGCGATGCCCCGGCGCCGCAAAATCTCCTGTGTACGAGGGCCGCGCACCGCTCGCACGTCCAGGTTCTGCACGCGGCGATTGAGGTCATCCTGGCCGGGGCGTCCGTTCACGCCGCTGCCCCAGATCACATCGTCATTTCGCGCGTAATGGAGCACGGAGCCGATCGCGAACAAGCGCGTTTGCCGCGGCACCTCGTCGGCGAGCGTATAGCCGAAATGCCGCAAGAGATGGTCAACGACGACGACCGAAAGATAGTCACCGAAATTTATCGTTCCGTCGTCGGGACGCCAGAAGAACAAGTCCACGTGCGGATACGGCAGCTGATGAATAAAGTCGCAACCGACCTCGTTCATCAACCGTCGTAGATTGGTCCGAAAATTCATGCTGCCTCGGATTGTAGCTGCTTTCTTGCCGTAGTGTCCTCGTAAACAAGGCGACTATTGGACCATTGCAGCCAATGGCTCAACGACGAAAGTCGGCCTAACCGGAAATTGTGACAGGCCTCCAATTGCGCCACGAGAATATCAAGCCGCGCTCGATCGTTTCGGGCGTCATTTGGTCCGCACTCGATTCCGCAGTCGGGCAGGCTCTCACGCTCGCGATCTACATGATCATGGCGCGGCTGCTGTCGCCGCAGATTCTCGGCATCGTGGCAACGGGGGCGCTGGCGCTCGAATTCTGCCGGGCAGTCCTGATCGAGAGCATCGCGATAGCGGTCCAAGCGCGTGCCGAGCCGAAGGACGAGGATTACACTGCCTCGTTCTGGCTCATCGCGGGCCTCTCCTTGTTTGCAGCGCTCGCACTGTTCGCCTCGAGCGGCGCAATCGAACGATTCTCGGGTCTTTCGGACATTGCCATCGTTCTCAAGGGGTTCTGCATCGTGGTGGCCGTACAGGGCCTGTCACGGACGCACGAAGCCTGGTTGATGCGCAATCAACTGTTTCGATCCCTCGCCATCCGCTCGCTTTCTTCAATCTCGGTTGGCGGGGCGGTTGGGATCGGGCTGGCGATCCAGGGGTACGGGGTCGTTGCGCTGGTCGGACAGCTCGTTTCGACGTCGTTGATCTCGCTGGTCAGCCTTTGGATCCTGACGCCCTGGCGCCCTCGGCTCAGGGTCAGCCGGCAGGCAGTGATCGAACTCCTGAGCTATGCGCGCTACGTGGCGCTGACGGGAATCACGAACTTCGCCAATGCCAATTCCGATCTGATTTTCGTTACCTGGTATACCGGCGCCGCCGGCGCGGGCTTGTACAGCCTGGCCAAGCGCCTGGTCAATGCCGTGAGTACCGTGATTGGGAATGCGTTGAACCGGGTGTTCTTTGCGACCATCGCTGGCCTCCAGCATGACCGTGAAGCATCGCGTTCGACGCTGGTTGCCTTCGTCATGTACACGTCGCTGCTGACGGCTCCGATCTTCGCCGGCATAGCGGTTCTGGCGCCGGATCTGATCACTGCTTTCTTCGGGTCCAAGTGGAGCGAGGCCGCGCCTCTGCTCGCGATCATGTCGGTCACCGGATTCCTGACCACGATTGGCCTCTACAATCACTCCGTTATCCTGGCGTTCGGCAAACCGCATTGGCAAACCTGGCTGACGCTGATCTACGCGGTTTCGAACATAGCAATCTTCATCCTCGCTGCGCCGTTTGGCCTTATCGCGATTGCTGTCGGCTACGTCGCTCGCGCCTTGTTGCTGTATCCGCTATCCGCCGGAGCCTCGATGCGGATCCTGTCACTCGGTATCAGGCCCTATGCCGCGGCGCTGATGCCCGCACTTGCGGGCTCCGCGGTGATGGCATGCGCGGTGGCTGGTGCCTCCGTTGCGATGCCGGCCACGTCGCCATGGCTGCGTCTCGCGGCGCTCGTGCTGCTCGGTTCTTCGGTATATCTCGTCGTTGTTGTCGCGATCGCCCGGCCGGCCGTGGTGCGGATATGCCAGGAAATCCTGGGCCGTGTGCGGCGATCGTCGAGAACCTAGCTGCAAGATCCGCCCTGCAGACACCTAGCTCGCGTTGGCCGCTTGCCGGGTCTTCGAAAGATCGAGCGGCTCGGCCTTCGGGATGCGGGCCGACCTTGCATCGCCCGGCGCAAGCCGGTTGATCAATTTTCGAGCGGGATTCTCGACATAGTGATACGTCACGTCGGCGACGACTGTCAGAATGATGCAGCAGACCAACGCAAACACTGGAAACATGCTTGGTTGAAGTCCGAAATAGTGCCACGCTGGCTTGAAAAGCAGGATCAGCAGCACTTCGTGAACCATGTAGATCGCGTATGACGTGTTGCCGAGGCGGCCGAGCCAGTCAGAGCCGGGAAACCGGGCGAAGGCGCTTTCTCCGGTGGCTGTGACGAGAATCGCGAGAGAGAACACTATGATTGCAAGGTCGGGCTTGGCATAGAGGTTGAGGATCAGGACCGAGCCGGCGAACAGTGCTATTCCGGCGAATGCGACGGGCTTCCTGCGATAGTCGCTCGAGAGCCTGAACAGGACGGTCAGGAGAATCCCGTTCAGGAAGCTCGGAAGGGCCCGCAACATCCCGAAATCGAAGGTTGCTCCGTACATCTGCGAGCGTTCCTGCCAGATCGGCAGGTGAGCGTGGGCGAGGATTCCGTAACAGAGCGCGACGATGATCGCGAGCATCAGCGGCGAGACCCTGCCGGCCAGCAGCATGAACAGTGGGAATAGAACGTAACAGAACAGCTCGGCGCTGATGGACCAGGCCGGCGAGTTGAAGCTGAGGTGATCTGTGACGCCCCACGCCTGGACGAGGAGGAGGTTGTGAAGGAAGTCCAGCCAGCTCGCGTGCGAGGTCGGCCCGGATATACCCACGAGAGCAAGGACCGCGAATATCAATAATGTGAGCAGATGCAAGGGGTAGATTCGCGCGATCCGCCTGACGAGGAAGCGCACATAGGTGCGCAGGCCTGTCGAGGTCGCGGGATAGGAATAGGAGATCACGAAGCCGGACAGGATGAAGAACATGTCGACAAACAGGCCGTAAGAGCCGTTCCAGACCGGCGAGATGCCTTTGTCGATGTTCTTCAGATGAAAGATGAAGACGCCTAGCGCGGCGATGAACCGGTAGAAGTCGAGAAGAACGAATCGCTTTGGTTCGCGGACTTCCATGTCGGCGTCGATATCCCTGCAGCAGGAAGGTCTCTTCTAGACAGCAATTGTGACGCAAGTTCGCAACCAGCGCCAATCATGTGAAGTGCTGATGTGCCTCTGAACGAGCCAGGGTCGGTCCGGAAGTATCAGGTGAGTAGGTCGAAGGCGATCCTTGCCTGTTGAAAGGGCATTGGCTGTCAGCTGTGCGTGGGAGAGGGGCTCCTCCCATCCCACGCTGTCTCGATGGATGCCAATCTGCCGCGATTCTAGACGAACAGGAAATCGTGGCTCGTCAGGTTGCTGACATACACGTTCTTCAGCAGGATCGAATCGTTAGCAGAGAACGTGATGAGCGCATTCGTGCCGGACTGCGTCATCTGCAGGTGACTGTAGTCTGCCGCCAACAGCTTCGAGATCTGGATCACGTCGTGAGTCGTGCCGTCGCCGGCCTGGAAGTTGAGGATCTGGTCCTGGCCGTGATCGTAGGCGATGGTGGTCGAATTCGGCGCGGCCGAGAACACGTCGTTGCCGGCTCCGCCCTGGATCGTCACGCCGCTCCCAACGGCCGTGACGTTATGGGTGCCGTCGGTCTTGGTCTGATCGATGAACTGCAGTGCATTGGCGGTGTTGTAGTTCTCGTGCTGCGTCGTGCCGGCCTGTCCGTTGAAGTTGAACAGGAACACGTCCCTCGAGCCGTCGGCGTTGTTGGCGATCTCCTGAGTCTTGACGCCGGCGCTGTTATAGATGTCGGTCAGCTTGCTGCCGTCGTCGTGGATGACCTGGGTATAGTCCAGCGTGCCGTCGGCATGGGTCCGGGTGAGCTCGACCAGCTTGCCCGAGGCATCGAGGTGCTGGTGCTGGGTCGTATAGGACTGCCCGGTGACGTTGTAGTTCCAATTGTCCGACGTGCCGTCGGCGTTCTTGATATAGGCCGCGGTCTTCACGCCGCCGGTATAGACGGTCGTGGAGTTGTAGCCATCGCTCTTGGTCGTCACCTCGCTGGTGATGACACCCTTCGCGTCATACCACTCGGAGGTCTTGGTGCCGTCAGCGCTCTGCACCAACGTGAATGCCAGGCTGTTGTCGGCGTGGGTGCGCACGATGTGGGTGAGGAAGCCGGTGGAATCGTAGGTGTCGTGCTCCGTCGTGTAGTTCTGACCGACGACGTTGAAGAGATGGACATCCCTCGACCCGTCGGCGTGATAATCGGTCTCCGTCTTCTTGATGCCCGAGGCGTCGTAGTTGGTCACCACGCTGCTGCCATCGCTGCCGACGACCTCGGTATAGTCGAGCGAGCCGTCGGCATGCCAACGGGTTACCTCGGTCGTCCGGCCGGCCGGATCGATGTGCTGGTGCTGCGTGGTGTAGCTCTGGCCGGTGATGTTGTATTTGTGAATGTCTTGGCTCTGGTCGGCATTGGTGATGTAGGCCGCAGTTTTCAAGCCGTTGGAATAGGTCGTTGTCGAACTGTAACCGTCGGCCTTCGTGATCACCTCGCTGGTGAGGACGCCCTTGGCATCGTACCAGTCCGTCGTCTTGATCCCGTCCTTGCTCTGCACCAGCTTGAACGCCATGCTGCCGTCGGCGTGCCTGCGGACCAGCGTGGTGAGGAAGCCGGTCGCATCGTAGATGTCGTGCTCGGTCGTGTAGTTCTGGCCGGTGATGCCGAAGAGATAGACGTCCTTGCTGCCGTCGGCGTGATAGTCGGTCTGCTTGGTTCGCACGCCTGCAGCGTCGTAGTTGGTGATGACGCTGCTTCCGTCGGCATTGATGACCTGCGTATAGTCGAGCGTGCCGTCGGCATGCTTGCGGGTCACCGCGGTGACCTTGCCGGACGGATCGATGTGCTGGATCAGCGTGGTGTAGCTCTGGCCGGTGACGCCATAGGCATAATTGTCAAGACTACCGTCGGCGTTCTTGATGTAGGCCTTCGTCTTCACGCCATTGCTGTAGAGGGTCGTCGAGGTGAATCCGTCGGCCTTTTGGACCACCTCGCTGGTGAGGCTGCCGGAGGCATTGTACCAGTTGGTCGTCTTGGTGCCGTCCGCGGTCTGCATCAGCTTGAAGGCCAGGCTGCCGTCGGCGTGCCTGCGGACCAGCGTGGTGAGGAAGCCGGTCGCATCGTAGACGTCGTGCTCGGTCGCATAGGTCTGGCCCTTGATGTTGTAGGTCCAGACGTCCTTGCTCTTGTCGGCATGATAGCTGGTCTCGACCAGCTTGACGCCCGTGGCGCTGTACAACGCGATCACGCTGCTGCCGTCGCTTTTGTAGACCTGGGTCGAATCCAGCGAGCCGTCGGCATGGCTGCGAACGACCGAGGTGACCTTCCCCGACGCGTCAAGGTGCTGAACCTGTGTGGTAAAGCTCTTTCCGGTGATGTTGTAGGAATAATTGTCCTGCGAACCATCGGCGTTCTTGACGTAGGCGGCGGTCTTCACGCCGTTCGTGTAGAGCGTGGTGGAGTAATAGCCGTCCGACTTCTGCACGATCTCGCTCAGAAGGGTTCCGGCCGTGTTGTAGGTATCGGTGGTCCGGGTCGCATCGGTGCCGACATGAACGAATTTCGTCTTCACACCATTGGTGTAGCTGATCAGGTCCTGGGAACCATCGCTGTAGACGACGGTGGTCGAGGTCGGCTGTCCACTCGAATTGAGGCCGGTGTCGGACTTCGACAGCAGCTTCCCGCTCGCGTCGTAAGTCTTCGTGTTGGTCCAGGTCGCGGCGGTATTCGTCACGGAGAACGAGTAGCCGCCCTGGATCTTGGACAGCGCGCTGCCGTAATGGGCAATGATGTAGTCCATCGTCGCTTTCGAAGCGACCGGCAGGACGTGCGAATCCGTCAACGTGATGGTTTGCAGCGCCGTCGACTCGCTCAGGTCGGACAGTTGCGGCACGATCTCGGCAGCCGTGCCCGTGACGCTGGCCCGGCTGTCAGGCGGAGTCGGCGTGGTCGGAGGCGCGTCGATCTCGATGATCAACGGGTGATCGCTGACCGGAATCGTGATCGAGCTGACGTCGGTGTAGCTGGCGATCGCCGTGGTTCCCGTCAGCGTGTCGTAGACCTTCACCGTATGATGCACGCCGCCGAGATTCACCGTGACCGTCTGGGTGCTGTTGGTTACCTCGGTGTCGGTGGCGTCGTTCCAGAGCTTCGGCTCGGCCCAGACGACGAGCTCGTAGGCGCCATTGCTCTTGCCGAGCACCATGCTGTTGCCTGTGGCCGGCATGTTGCTCAGGGTGTAGTTCAATGGATCAGTCGGCTGCAGGCCGCCCTTGCCGTCGTCGGCCAGAATGGTCGTCAGGTTGTGAATCGCCGTCGCCGCGAGCTTCGGCGTGCCGTCGGAATTGAACAGTCCGAAGTTCGCTTCCGGGTTCGTATTGGCGGCCGACGAGTCGCGGTCGAACAGCTCGTAGAGATAGGTCGCGCTGACACCGGCCTTGTAGGCATCGACCAGCGTGTTCAGGATCGATTTGGCCTGCACGGTCTCGTTGACGCCCAGATATTGGGTGTTGGCTTGCGTGGTATAGCCGGTCTCGGTGATGACGACGGGCTTTCTAGGTGCTGCGGTCATGACGGCGCTCAGCGTCGCCGCAATGGAGCTGCTGGGGGTCAGGCTGGTGCTGACATAGGCGTGGGCGTTGGCATAGTCGACCGAGCCGGACATGTTGCCGAGCTGGTTGTAGCCCTGGGGATCGTTGTAGGCCAGTGACAGATTGTAGACGGGAATGCTGCCGAGGGCGGCGTTGGCATTGACCGCTTGATAAAGCGCGCTCTGGAACTGGGCTGCGGCACTCAGGCTGGAGCTGCCATTGTAGCTGAAGGGCTGGTGATTGGCCTCGTTGAGACCCTCGATGGCGCTGATGCTGCCCGGATGGCTCGCCACGAATTTCTCGAGCGACACGATATACTTCTGCAGTCCGGTCGTGCCCATCTGGGGCAGGGCGGACGATACGAGGAAGTCGAACTTGTAGCCGGCAGCGGCGAGTCCCTCGACCACCGGTTGCGCAGCCGGGCTGGTTCCCATGGCGTCGCGGAGATGGGTGACGCCGAGATACTCCAGATTGTCGACCATCAGCGCGAGATTGTTGTAGCCGGTCCACCCGAAGCCGGCATGTGTATTGACGCCGATGGAGTTGATGAAGCCGCCGGCGGAGAGGATTGTTTGATCAGGCATTGCACACTCGATTTCAGCGCGAACCAAATTGCTCGCAGGGATTTGCGTTCAAGCTTCTCTGGCGA
Source organism: Bradyrhizobium diversitatis (assembly GCF_016031635.1). Classification (GTDB taxonomy): domain Bacteria; phylum Pseudomonadota; class Alphaproteobacteria; order Rhizobiales; family Xanthobacteraceae; genus Bradyrhizobium; species Bradyrhizobium diversitatis. The sequence goes on along the minus strand of NZ_JACEGD010000019.1, from coordinate 88,373 downwards.
GTGTGAATTTCAGATAAAAACCAAAGCTACAAATAGCGAGCGAAACGTGTTCCTTGTGCAGGAACAGACTCGCTCTGTTGCAGCAGAACGTTGACTGCGATGCCGGAGCAGGATGGCGTGAGGAAGGCGCTTTCAAGAATTTTGTCGATCTGACTGCTGAATGTATGCGCAGCATATGCCGATTGGATCCATGCGACAGTCGGGAAGGGGAACGATGCTGCACGCTTGCAGTGCGTGATGTCGGCAAAGGGTTGTGCAGCGTCCGCAATCCTACGGAGTGTCATCCGCTCTTCGTGAAACTTCCTGCACAGAACGTTTGCAGATGCCGTTTCTATGGTCGTTTAAAATATAGGATATACCCGGTATGGTTGTGGTCGCTCGTGACGGTGCACACACCCGCTGCGGGAGTTGGTAGCGAGGCCCGGTTCAGTCTCGGATGTCGGATCTGATTTGGCAGACTTGCGGGTGCGGCGAATCAGCCGCGGCGAGCCAGCATGAGAAAGTCCCCGCGCCATGCGATGATCGCCGTTGCGAGCGCGGCGATCATGATCTTGCCGGCGAGCCATGCAGCGGGCTCCGTCGGCATCGAACCGAGCGATCCGATCAGGATCGCGGCCACCAGCGCCTGCATGACCAAGGACCAGCGCGGGAATGCCTCGAACCGCAGCGTAGGACCGAGCGCGACCAGAATCGTTGCGAGGGTGGCGAGCGAAGCACAGCCCACCGCCGCTCGCGGCGACAGGCCGGCCGACACGGCGACCAGGGAGAGGGCGACAACGAGGGCGAGCTGCCCGGCGGCGACCAGGACCAGCCTGGTCGCCAGCTTCTCGAGGTGGGGGACAACGGCTATCGTCGCCTGCAAATGGGTATGCAGGAAATAGAAGGCGGCGATCGCCGGCGCCGTCGCCAGGAAGCCATCCAGGCTCTCCCGGGGCACCAGGATGCGCGCGGCATCCGGAATGAAGCCGACCAATCCGCCGAGTAGCACGAGGGTCGTGCAGATCATGAACTCGAACATGCGGCGTGCAGATTGCAGGGATTTTGTGCCGGTCCCGTGCTCGAAATCGTTGACCACTTCGGGATAGTTCACGGTGTGGATCGCTGCATTGAGGACCCAGAAGGGACGTTGCAGCAGGTCGAGCGCGATCGAAAATCCGGCGCCAGCCCCCGTCGCACCCAGCCGGCCGATGACGATGACACGGAGCAGCACCGGCACCGACAGATGGATGACCGACGCGCCCGCGGCGAGCATGCCGTAGCGGGAGAAATCCTTCCAGTCGGCGAGCATCGTTTGCAGCGAAGCGCGCTCCAGGGGAGTGCGATAGGCCACCAGCCCGGCGAGAAGGCCCAGCATGTGGCCGGCGGCAACGCCGAGCAGCGCCGCTTCGGCCGTTCCCGAGATCGCTGCGCCGGCGGCGGCCGCGGTCAGAAGGGCGGTGGCACGAAACGCAAGAAGAAAGGACGCGATGCCCAGCCGATCGGACAGGCGGACCGACAGGAAATAGAGATCCGTCAAGCCCTGGAGCACGGATATGCCGAGGCCCAGGGCGACGATCCCTGTCGGGAGCACGCTGGTCAAGGATGCGCAGCTCCCGACAAGGACGAGCGCGCCCGCACTCGACAGGCTCGCCACAAGCAGCGACCACCTCAACCGAGCCGCTTCGTTCTCCTTCGCTGCCGCCAGAAAGCGCAGTCCGGCGAGCTGCAGCCACTCGAACATCAGGACGCAGAGCAATTGGCTCGAGGCCAGTGCCAGGGAAAAATTGGTGTAGTCGGCGGCGGGCAACAGGTGACTGATCGCGAAGATCAGGATGATCGCCGCGGCGCTTTGATAGACGTAGCCCGCCATCGCCAAGAGGCGTGTCATCTCGGAATGAGGCGCTCCTTGCCGACGGTCCGTCCCAGCGGCGCCTCGGCCGTTGCTGCGCGCATGCGCGACATCCGTTGTTCGCGCAATTGCTCATACAGGTTCTTGTATGACGACAGCACGTCGGCAAATACCCATTTGTTGGTATCCGCAATGAGGCGCCGGCTGATCTCGTCGATCTTGTGCGGATCCGCCGCGATTGCGAGCATGCTGTCGGCCAGGGATTGCGGATCGGCTTCGGTCAGCCAGCCCGTCACGCCGTGCTCGATGACCTCGGGCATGCCGCCAAAGGGCGTTCCGAGCAGCGGCCTGCCAGCCGCCTTGGCGTCTGCGACGACGAGTGGACCCGGGTCGTGCCAGATGGATGGCGCGACCACGACATCGACCTGCCTGTAGAAATCGTCCGGCGCCACGAAGCCCATGAACTCTATTCGCGCATCCCGCGAGAGGCCCCGGAGGCGTCCCTGCTCCTCGTCGCTGACCCGGCCGGCGATCATCATGCGGATGCGATCGCGGGGCAGCAGAGCAAGAGCGCGCATGAGGTTGTCGATGCCCTTTTCCTCCGTGAGGCGGCCTATGAACCCGAACGTCACTTCAGTGGTGCAGATCGGACGAGGATAGGGCTCACGTGGCGGCTCGGTCGAGGCGTTGCGGATCACGGTACGGATCGGCGTCTCGGTGAACATGCCCATGTCCGTATGAATGGACAGAACGCGCTCGCTCACGCCGACCACGGCACTGAGCCAATGCGTGGCGCGCTTGCGATGATAGCTCAGGATTCCGCAGCTCGTGCAAGTGCGCTCGCAAGACCGTCCCTTGTCGAAACGCGAGCAGCGCGGACAGGTCAGATAATAGTCGTGAAGCGTATGGAGCACCGGGACGCCGAGCTGGGCGGCAACGCGCCAGATCGCGGTGGTGAGACCCGACAAATTGTTGGAGTGCAGGACGTCCGGCTTGAAGGCCCGGACTCGTTCCGCGATCAGGGGCGCCTGCATCTGCCAATCGTCGACCGCGTGCCAGATGCTGCGCAGCGCGATGTTCTTCTGTTCGGTGAAAGGCAGATAGATGTTTTGCACCGGCGCGGAATAGATGTCGATGCCGTTGCAGGATTCGCGAGCCTGGTGGGGTGCCGGTGCGGCCCGTATCACCTCGACCTCGTCTCCGCGCTGCACCAGGCCTTCGGCGAAACGTCGGGCGAAGACCTCTGCACCGCCAACGATCTTTGGTGCCTGAGGTGTCGGATAAAGCGTGGACGTCAAAAGAACTTTCATCGCGTAACCTCGTGTTTTGCAAATTCACGCCTACCGCGCCGGCCGGATCTCCAGGGCGGGAATGGCACCGTTGTTGACTGCAATAAGAACCGGTGTGCTCGAAACCGGAATCCAGGCCCTGGACGCCGGTCTTGCCGCCGAATCGCACGGCATCGCAAAGGTTGCTCCTTCCTGATCGTCCTTGAGCCGGATTTCGTAACGTCGGTCCGGGGCCTCGGACCAGACTGCAATTCTGCCGCCGGAAGCCGTTGACGCATTGATCGACACGACGCCGCTGGCGAGTTCTCGTCGCTCGGCACTCAGGCTGGAGCGAATGAAAGCCCAGGCGCCCTGGGCCGCACAGGCGACGGGTTTGGGCGAATTGTCGAAACGGTAGAGGCCGAAATTGTCCTCCAGCTCCGATGGATTCCTGCCGCTGTCCTTGAGCTCATAAAGCCACATGCCCTTGAGCCAGCGTGCCGCGGTCGACGCCCACAGGATGAGCTGTGCCGTATTGTCGGCCTGGGCCTGTTCGCTGACGCCGCATTTGTTGGTGGCCGTGGTCCAGCCGGTCTCGGTGACATAGATCGGGAAGTCGGCGTTTCCGCTCGCCTGACTCACGAGCCGATGGAACGCGGTGAGCCGATCGATGATCTCGGCGGAGGTGCGTTTGCTTGGGCCCATGCAGAAATTGTAGAGATGGATCGAAGCGCCGTCCGCGTACTGGAGAACGCCGGTTCGCAGCATCTTCTCCGTCCATGTCCAGCCCGGATCGTCGCCGAGCGCCCCGACCAGGAAAGGCGCATTCGGCGCGACCCGCTTCACCGCCGGGCGTGCGGCCTCCGCGAGCGCCAGATAGTTTTCGGGTGAGAACGCGGCATCTTTCTTTGCCGCCAGGTTCCATTCGTTCCAGAGCTCGAACAGCGGGTGTTGCGCCACGACCGATTGCGCCGCGGCCGCAGCATAATCGGCGAATCGCTGCCGGGCTTCGTCGGTCGTCGGTGGCGAGGAATTCGGAACGAGATGATGGCCGAACGCAAGGATCAGGAGCGGGCGCGCGACGCCGGACCTCACCTGCGCCTCCAGCCTGCCGAGTATGGGCGTGAAGCCCATCCGGCGTCCTGCCGTTTCGAACTCGGACCAGGGGAAGTCGTCGCGGAAGGAATTGAGGCCGAGTTGCTTGATCTGGGCGACGTTCTCTGCGGGTACGTACCCGCGCGCGCTCACCGGCCCGCCCAGCCCCTGATGGGTGCCGACACCCAGCAGGAATCGGGCATCGAGCGGTTGAGCGTGCTGAGCGCAGGCCGGCACCGACAGCAGAATGGACGAGATGAAGCCCGCGAGGCGGACACTGTCGCGAATCAAGGTGCGTGGGTGTGTCATGGTCTAGGTCATGCCCACGCGCGATACACCGGCGACGACACCAGACCGGGCTCGGTGGATCGCCATCGCGATCTCCGGCATCTGCGCGGGCAAGCGTGCATGCTGTTCGTCACTTTGAGAGATCCGATTGCAGCCCCGCCTTCGTTGCGACCGGTGTCCGGTCGTCCTGAAGCAGCTCGGCATAGACCTGCTGCAATTGTCCATGCGTCTTCTGAACGTCATACAGCTGCTTGAAGCGGTCGTAGCCGCGCTGCCCGAGCACCTTGAGATCGAGATCCAGTGCTCGCCGGAAACCGTCGACCAGCGGCTGGACGGCGACCGGCTCGCACAGCACGCCGGTGACGCCATCGACGACGATCTCGGGCAATGCGCCGCTGCGGAACGCCAGAATGGGCTTGGCTGCGCGCATCGCCTCCAGGGCAACGAGGCCAAAGGCTTCCCATCGTGACGGGATCACGACGAGGTCGGCGGCCTCGAGCTGGGTCTCGATGGTTGGGCGGTCCAGCCAGCCCAGCAGGGATACGTTGGAAGGGACGGTCGGGCCTTCATATTTGTTGACGACGGAGGCGCCGATCATGCGGACGTCGAGGACATCCTCGAGCGAGCGAGCTGCTTCGATCAGGAGATCAAAGCCCTTCTGCCGGTCCAGACGACCAATGAAGAGGACCTTGACCTTCTTGGAAGTCCATTCCGCCGCAACGGGCTGCAGCGTGCGGCTCTTCGAGATGCCATTGTGGACGACGGTGAGGCGGTCGGCGGGAATTCCGGCGCGGACCGCCTCGTTGAACTCGTCGACGGAGATGCAGATGATCCGGTCCGACGTGCGCGCGAGAAGGTTCTCCGCCGCCTTTGTCACCACATGACTGAGGCGGCCGGTCTCACGCGAAAACGCCCAGCCGTGCGGACAATAGACGACGCGCGGTCCGTCCGAGCGGGCCGCCAGCGCGGGCCGGAGCACGAGGCCGGCAAACGAGGAATGCAGGTGCACCACGTCCGGTCTGAAGGCATCCAGCGCCTGCATGCTTGCGCGCAGCATCTGCAATAGCCCGGCGATGCTGCGGCCGGATCGCTCGAACGTCGTAATCTGTTTGTCATCGACGGCGGCGAGATCGCCTCGATGATCCGAGGGAACGACATAGTGCACGTTCTCGGCGCCGAAGCTCGCCTGTTGCTGCGGATGTAACTCATTCAGGTAGCTCGCAATCCCGCCACGAATCGTCTCGGCGACGTGCAGCACCTTCATCGTCTGTCTTGCATAAGGCTGCGTCGGAGAGCCGGGCATCGTGCATCCTCGTTCTGAGCTTCACTGCTGGCGGAACAGTTCCTCGAATCCGTAGCGATATTGGGGCAGCGATGTGGTGTTGTTGCGCCGCGATAGCTGCAAGAGCGAAAAAAATTTCTCATGGAACTGTGCAGGGGAGCCGCGAGTTGCAAATGGTTTGTGCAAGAACCATTGCGCGCAATAGGCGAGCTGCGCCGAGCTTCAGGCAGCGCTGGCGATGTGCGCCGGTCGTTCGAGGTGATCGAGCAGCGCCTTCGCCGACTTCTTCCACGAATAGAAGGCAAGGCGATCCTGCTGCCGCATGCGTTCCTGGTCCGAGATCGCGCCGATTGCCAGTCTTTCGAGCATCAGCTGCTTCAGCGCGTCGGCATCGGTGGCGCGAAAATACGCAGCCGCGTCACCGCACGTCTCCACGACGGCGTCAGCCGTCGAGGCGATGACCGGACAGCCGAAGATCATGGCCTCGAGCGGCGGTACGCCGAACCCCTCGTAGAGCGAGGGAAACACGAATGCCGATGCATGCGCATAGAGAGCTGCAATCTCGCCGTCCGTCAGACGCCCGGCAAGCAACAGGCCGGAAACCCCTTCGCCCGAATTGTCCTGAAAGACCTTGCTGTTATCGCCTCCGACGATGACCAGTGGAACGTCGGCCCGGTCGAGCAATTGGACGGCGCGAATCGCAACGGAGAGATTCTTGTTCTTGGTCTTCGAGCCCACGAACAGGAAGAATTTCTGCGGTTGAATGCCCAGTCGCGCAAGGATGCCGGGGTCGGGCTTCGTGGCGGCGAAGTGTTCGGCGCTGTTGGGGAAGACGGGAATGTTCGGTGCCGATAGATTCAGCACCTCGGCAAGTTCTCTGCGGGAAAATGCCGACACCGTCGCGATGGCTGCGTGGCGGGCGAGCAGCCGCCCCATCGTTCGATGAACGGTCAAGTAGCGCCAGTTGAAGAAGTCGGGTCTGCGAAAGACCTGGGCGTCGTGGAGCACGACAATGTGGTCGCGATGGAAGACGGGGCCGGAATTGGCCAGACTGATCAAGCGGCCTCCGGCCGCGGCGCGAGCGAGATCGATCTGATCCCAAGCGTGCCCATGCAACCGGCCGACGGCGCGAAGCTTGATTCGATCGAGTTGAAGGGTCTCGCTTGCATCCGCTGGCGTCAGCAACTGCCACTCGGCGTTGCGCAGCGAGGCAGGAGTCTGCTCCGACGCCAGCAGCACGTCGATCGCCTTGACCATTTCAGCGGCATAACGCTGAACGCCGGTGAGCTTTTGCGACAGAAAGCGGCCGTTGATGAAGAACTTCAATTGGCTACCATGGATTTCATCGGCTTCAGGTCGGATCGGCCTCGGGGAGACAGACGGTGATTGAACCAACAGAGCAATCGTTGGGTACGGAAATATGACGCAGCGCTCGATCGGCGCCAAAACGCTCGAGTTGCATGATCGGCCCTGCCTTGCTGCGGGTGGGTTGGGGGTGTAGACGTCCGGGCATGAGTGACGATACCTATTCTCTCCGCAGCGGCTCCCTGACGGCAACCATCAAGGCGCACGGTGCCGAGCTGTGCTCGCTGAAGGACGACAGCGGCATCGAATTCGTTTGGCAGGCGGGGCCGGAATGGCCGCGCCACGCGCCGCTGCTGTTTCCGATCGTCGGGCGCCTCGCCAACGACGAATTGCGGCACCGGGGCAAGACGTATCGGATGACCCAGCACGGCTTTGCCCGCGACAGCCGCTTTGCGTGGGCGGAACGCGGCGAGAGCCGCTGCACCCTGGTGCTCCATGACAGCGAGGCGACGCGCGCGCTCTATCCGTTCGCGTTCCGGCTCACGGCTGCCTATGCCATCGATGACACCGGCCTCGACCTGACGTTCACGATTGCCAACACCGGCAAGGAGACATTGCCCGCGTCGCTTGGTGGTCATCCCGCCTTCAATTGGCCGCTCCAGCCCGGTCTGGCAAAGGAGAGCTATGCGCTGACTTTCGCGCGCGCGGAGTCGTCTCCCGTCCGCCGTCTCGATGGTGGGCTGCTGCGGCCGGCAGCGGAGCCGAGCCCGGTCAAGGGCAACTCGCTTCCTTTGTCCGACTCCCTGTTCACCGACGACGCCATCATCTTCGACCGGATCGAGAGCACTTCGGTCCGCTATGCCGCGGGGCAGGGCGCATCGACCGGGCCGTGGCTGGAAATGTCCTGGCGCGGCTTCCGCGAGCTCGGCGTCTGGTCGAAACCGTCAGGTGCTCCGTTCCTCTGCATCGAGCCGTGGCGCGGCCATGCCAGTCCCGCCGGCTTCGACGGCGAGTTCACCGACAAGCCGGGCCTGATGCACATTGCGCCTGAGGCGCAAGAGCAGCTGTCGTTCCGGATCGAGGTCGGATTGTCCTGAGGCCGGACGGCCGATGGTCTCAGACCTCGATCCGCGTGAGATCCTCGCCGAGCACGACCGGCCCTGAATAGTCCCGCCGCACATCGTCAAGCAGCGCCTTCAGCATGGTGTCGTCGGTGCGCGGCCGGTGATGGGTCAGCGCGAGCTTCCTGACGCCGGCCTTGGCCGCGACCTTGCCGACCGTGTCACCACAGGCGATCGTGTATTTCGCAAGGCGGCGGAGGTGCTCGTTGTTGATCTCGGGCGTTGCGAGGAAGCAGCACTGGACGAGCAGGTCGGCGCCCTCGGCCAGCCGCTCGAGACCGGGGCAAGGGACAGTATCGCCGGAAATCGCAATGACCTTGCCCTCCGCTTCGAAGCGGTAGCCGAGACACATCCAGCGCGCGAGGAAGGCCGGTGGCATGTCGAGGCCATCGCCGTGTGAGACCGGCTCGGCGCTGATCTTCCAGCGGCCGGTGTCGAGAACAGGACCCGGTACGATGTCCGTTGCGACGACAGGCTTCCAGCCGCCGAAGGCGGGCTCGCCCTTATCCCGCCAAATGATGTCCTTGTCGTAGACCTGCGTGATCAGCGTGCTGACGAGCCGCTCGGTATCCGGCGGACCATAGATGCGCAGCTCGTCCTTGCGCCCGTGCATCCATGAATTCAGCATCACATCATAGAGGTCGCCGATGTGGTCGAAGTGATGGTGCGTGAGAAAGACCGTGTTGATGGTGCCGAGCGGCACGCCGGCCTTGCTGAGCTGCACCACGACGCCGCGGCCGGCGTCGAACAGGATGTTCTCGTCGCCGAGCCTGATCAGCGTGGTGGTCGCCATGCGGTGCGGGTCCGGGCGCGGGCCACCGGTGCCGAGCAGTATGACCTCCATGACGCGACCTCCAGGTACGCAACTTTTGCGACACACAGTAGATGCGGAGCTCGCGGCGGGGCAAGCCGGCTCGCCGTCAACGCGATGCGACGCGCTTCCATCTGGCTTCGATGCGCGCCTTGATCTGGCTGATCCGGGCCTCGTGTGCGGCCCAATAGGCGCGGCTGGCGGCCGCGGTGCCCTGACGATAGCGGGCATAGACCGCTTTGGGCTGCACCGGCATCTTCGGGCGGCTCGCAGGTTTTGCCGGAGCCGCAGCAGCGACCGGGGGCGCCGCATCGGGGGCCGCCGCAGCTGCGGTCCCTGGCGGCATCGCGTTCATGGCGAGGAGACGGTTGCGGGCTCGGTTGCAATAGACCTGCGACCGCGTGGTCATCTCTTCTTCGCCGTGACCTGCCCGGTACTTCATCAGGGCGCGGCAGAGATCCCCGCCCGCCAGGTGCCAGGCCCGGCTGAGATAAAGCACCCCGTAATGGATATTGACGTCCAACTCCGCGAGTTCCGCATTGCTTCCGCGGAATCCCAGCATCGCCGCCGTCTCGGGCCGCACCTGCATCACGCCGATTTCGCCAACGCTGCCGATGACCGCCGGGTTATAGCCGCTTTCGACAAAGACGACGGCTTCGGCGACATCGGCCGGCAAATTGGTCTTTGCGGTTTCTCTCTCGATGATCCTTCGGATCATGGCCCGGGATGACGGCGTCTCGCCGGCGCCGAGGTCGGTCTCGGCGCTGGAGATCGTCGAAATCGTGCGCGGCCCGTCGCTATCGCCGTCGCTCGCATGTGCGCCGATCGGGGCCGACAACAGCAGCGCGACCGCCACGTGCGTCCACGTTGCGCCGAGATTGAAGCGTGCCCGATCCCACAGCATGGCTCTGTCATAGAGCTCCGGAGTTAACAAACCGGCCATTGGCGCAGTCACTGCCGCGCGCGGGCGCTCACCCCAAGGAACGCCTTCCCTGTCGCGCGTGTTGTGGCCTTGGCGGGGGCGCGGCCGATGCTATGGTGTCCCGCTATTTCCGTGACGACAGGACGAGGATATTTCAGTGGCTGATGTTCATCCCGCGGCGGGCAAGCAGGCCTCGCCGGACGCGCTCACCAATATTCCACGGCTGGTGACGGCCTACTTCGCAGGCAAGCCCGATGCATCGGATCCGGCGCAGCGCGTGGCGTTCGGCACCTCGGGCCATCGCGGCACCTCGTTCAAGAACACGTTCAACGAAGGGCACATCCTCGCGACCACGCAGGCCATTTGTGATTACAGAACAGAAAAGGGGCTGACGGGTCCCCTTTTCATCGGCATCGACACCCACGCGCTGGCCGAGCCGGCACTCGTCAGCGCCATCGAGGTGTTCGCCGCCAACGGCGTCGATGTCATGATCGACAAGGACGGCGGCTACACGCCGACCCCCGTCATCTCGCACGCCATCCTCACCTACAACAAGGGCCGCAGCTCGGGCCTCGCCGACGGCGTCGTCATCACGCCCTCGCACAATCCGCCGGAGGACGGCGGCTACAAGTACAATCCGCCGCATGGTGGCCCGGCCGATACGGACGTGACCGCTGCCGTCGAGAAGCGCGCGAACGCCTACCTCGCAGGCGAGCTCGAGGACGTGAAGCGCATCGACTATGCCAAGGCGCGCAAGTCCGCGAACGTCCACGCCTGTGACTTCATCACCCCTTACGTCGCCGATCTCGGCAATGTCGTCGATCTCGACCTCGTCAAATCCGCCGGCGTCAAAATCGGCATCGATCCGCTCGGCGGTGCCGCCGTGCATTACTGGCATCCGATCATCGAGCGCTACGGCCTCAACGCCACGGTGGTGAACGAGGCGATTGACCCCACATTCCGCTTCATGACGGTGGACTGGGACGGCAAGATCCGCATGGATTGCTCCTCGCCCTACGCCATGGCGAGCCTGATCGCGATGCGCGACCGCTTCGACGTCGCCTTTGCCAACGACACCGATGCCGATCGTCACGGCATCGTGACGCGCACCGGCGGCCTGATGAATCCGAACCATTATCTGGCGACCGCGATCTCCTATCTGTTCGCGCACCGCCCGCATTGGGGCAAGGATGCCGCGATCGGCAAGACCGTGGTGTCGAGCTCGATCATCGATCGCGTCGCTAAAAAGCTCGGCCGCAAGCTGGTGGAGACGCCGGTCGGCTTCAAATGGTTCGTCGACGGCCTCCTCACCGGCGGCTTCGGCTTCGGCGGGGAGGAGAGTGCAGGCGCCTCGTTCCTGCGCCGCGACGGCACGGTGTGGACCACCGACAAGGACGGCATCATCCTCGGCCTGTTAGCTGCCGAGATCATGGCGAAGACTGGCCGCGATCCCAGCCAGATCTTTGGCGACCTCACCGCAGAGTTCGGCATGCCCCATTACGCGCGCATCGACGTCGCCGCGACCGGGCCGCAGAAGAACATCCTGAAGTCCGTCACGCCCGAGCAACTCGGCCTGAAGGATCTCGCCGGCGATCCGGTTCGCGCGACGCTGAGCAAGGCGCCCGGCAACGGCCAGCCGTTCGGCGGCATCAAGGTGGAGACCGACTATGGCTGGTTCGCCGCGCGGCCGTCGGGGACGGAGGACGTCTACAAGATCTACGCCGAAAGCTTCCGCAGCACTGAGCACCTGACGCGGATTCAGGAGGAGGCCAAGGCGGGCTTGGCGAAGGTGTTTGGGGCGTAGGCGCCAGGCGCGAGCTCTCTTACCGTCCCCCGGATGGTAGCCCCATCCTCCGCTTGGGCCACAGTCACCGCTGTCATTCCCCGCGAAGGCGGGGAATCCAGTACTCCGTGGCGGTCATTTGTTCAGGCAACTTCCGCTGCGGAGTACTGGATCGCCCGCCTTCGCGTGCGATGATAGCTGGGTTTAGATGTGTATACAAACAACAACCATTAGGTACCATAATACGCTATTTTTGCCCTTGAATGTTTCTATCCCACCTTTACTGTATACATAACGCATACATAAAGCCGTGGGAGCGAGACCGATGACAAAGCCCTTCCCCATGAATGCCTGGTACGCCGCCGCCTGGGACGCCGAGGTGAAGGCGGCGCTGCTGCCGCGGACGATCTGCGGCAAGCATGTCGTGATGTACCGCAAGGCTGACGGCACGGTGGCCGCGCTGGAGGACGCCTGCTGGCATCGCCTGGTCCCGCTGTCCAAGGGCCGGCTCGAAGGCGACACCGTCGTCTGCGGCTATCACGGCCTGAAGTACAATGCGCAGGGGCGCTGCACCTTCATGCCTTCGCAGGAGACCATCAATCCCTCGGCCTGCGTGCGCGCTTATCCCGTGGTCGAGCGTCACCGCTACATCTGGCTCTGGATGGGCGATCCCGCGCTGGCCGATCCCGCGCTGGTGCCGGACATGCACTGGAATCACGATCCGGCCTGGGCGGGCGACGGCAAGACCATCCACGTCAATTGCGACTACCGCCTCGTGCTCGACAATCTCATGGACCTCACCCACGAGACCTTCGTGCACGGCTCGTCGATCGGCAACGACGCGGTCGCCGAAGCGCCGTTCGACGTCACCCATGGCGAGAAGACGGTGACGGTGACGCGCTGGATGCGCGGCATCGAGCCGCCGCCGTTCTGGGCCAAGCAGCTCGGCAAGCCCGGTCTCGTCGACCGCTGGCAGATCATCCGCTTCGAGGCGCCGTGCACCATCGCGATCGACGTCGGTGTGGCGCCGACCGGCACCGGTGCGCCGGAAGGCGACCGGTCGCAGGGCGTCAACGGCTTCGTGCTCAACACGATCACGCCGGAGACCGAGAAGACCTGTCATTACTTTTGGTCCTTCGTGCGCAATTACCGCCTCGGTGAGCAGCGGATCACCACCGAGATCCGCGAGGGCGTCTCCGGCATCTTCCGCGAGGACGAGCTGATCCTGGAAGCGCAGCAGCGCGCAATGGACGAAAACCCCGACCGCATCTTCTACAACCTCAACATCGACGCCGGCGCGATGTGGTCGCGCAAGCTGATCGACCGGATGGTGGCGAAGGAAAACGCCCCAAAGCACCTTCAGGCCGCGGAGTAGGGCATGGCCGAGCGTGAGGTCGACCGCTCTGTCTCGCAGACCGTGAAGGCGCAGCTCGCGCTGCGCGACCAGATCCTCTCGGGCGCCTTGCGGCCGGGCGAGCGCATCTCCGAGCTCCAGGCGGTGGAGACCACAGGCGCCTCGCGCACGCCGGTGCGCATGGCGCTGGTGCGGCTGGAGGAGGAGGGCCTGCTCGAGGCGATCCCCTCCGGCGGCTTCATGGTGAAGGCGTTTTCCGAGCGCGACATTTCCGACTCCATCGAGCTGCGCGGCACGCTGGAAGGCCTGGCTGCGCGCTTTGCGGCCGAACGCGGCGTCCCCGCGCGCGAGCTGGAGCCGCTGAAGGAATGCCTTGCGGCGATCGACGAATTGCTCCGCCAGGTGCCGATCTCGGTCGATGCCTTCTCGTCCTATGTCACGCTGAACGCGCGCTTCCACGCCGTGCTCACGGAATTGTCGCGCAGCCCGCCGCTGATCCGCCAGATCGACCGCGCCTCGGCGCTGCCGTTTGCCTCCCCGAGCGGCTTCGTGATGGCGCAGTCGGCATTGCCCGAGGCGCAGCAGATCCTGATCATCGGGCAGGAGCACCATCGCGTCGTGATCGACGCCATCGAGAACCGCGAAGGCGCTCGCGCCGAGGCCGTCATGCGTGAGCATGCGCGGCTCGCGGTGCGAAACCTGCGGCTCGCGCTGCGCAACCGGACCCATCTCGACCTCTTGCCGGCGCTCGCGCTGATCAAGACCGCAACCGATTGAGGGCAGTCATCATGCGCTTCATCGAAACCTGGATTCCTGCAACGCTCGTCACGACCCGCGACCTTGCGCCCGGAATCCGCGAATTCCTGATCAGGCCGGATCAGCTCGACGTCACGGCCTATCCGGTCGGCAGCCACATCAATGTCAGCGTGACCATCGACGGCCAGCCGGAGACGCGGTCTTATTCGCTGGTCGGCGAGGCCTCTCCGCACGGCTTCAGAATTGCGGTGCGCCGCACTGATGATTCCCGCGGCGGCTCCCGCTACATGTGGTCCCTGCAGCCGGGCGCGCGGCTCGACATCACGCAGCCCGCCTCGCTGCTCGCCGTGGACTGGACGCGGCAGAACTATTGCCTGATCGCCGGCGGCATCGGCATCACCCCGATCCTCGGCGCGGCGCAGGCGCTGGCGCGCCGCGGGTCGGATGTCATGCTGCACTATGCGGTGCGCTCGCGCCGCGAAGCCGCCTATCTCGACGAGCTCGCCGCGATGCTTGGTGATCGCCTCGTCGTCCATGCGAGCGACGGGGGCAGGCGGCTCGATCTCGACGCGCTGTTCGCCTCATTGCCGCAAGCAACGCTGGCGCTGTTCTGCGGCCCGATGCGGCTGCTGGACGCCGCGCGCCATGCCTGGATCGGCGCCGGCCATGCGCTCCCCGATCTCCGCTACGAGACCTTCGGTTCCAGCGGCACGCTGCCGACCGAAGCGTTTCGCGTGCGATTGAAGGACTCGAATATCGAGCTCGAAATCCCGCGCGAGCGCTCGATGCTGGACGTGCTCAACGCCTGCGGCCATGACGTGATGTTCGACTGCAAGCGCGGCGAATGCGGCCTGTGCGTCATCGACGTGGTCGAGGTCGACGGCGAGATCGACCACCGCGACGTCTTCTTCAGCGACCACCAGAAGCACAGCAACCAGAAGATCTGCGCCTGCGTCTCCCGCGCCCGCGGCACCATCACGGTGGACACGCTGCTGCGGGCGGACGCGGTCTGATCGAGCCCGGGGCGGAATTTCGTTGGAGCAATCGGCGGGCGCCGCGGTCTCCACCTCTCCCGCTTGCGGGAGAGGTCGCGCCAAAGGCGCGGGTGAGGGCTCTCTCCTCTGGGGGAACCCGCCGTGGAGACACCCCCTCCCCAGCCCTCCCCCGCAGGCGGGGGAGGGAGCACACCGGCTCCGTAGCGGCACTGATCTTCAAAGCCCCTAGGCCGCGTAAGTCGCCCGATACTTCTTCGTATCCAGCAACGCCAGCACGCCATTGGCCGACACCGGCCGGCTGATCAGATACCCCTGCACCTCGTCGCAACTGATCTGGCGCAGGCATTCGAGCTGGTCGGCAGTCTCGACACCCTCCGCCACCACGCCGATCCGCAAATCGCGCGCGAGCCCGATCACCGATTTGACGATCGCCGCGCAGTCCGGCTGCACCAGCATGTCGCGGATGAAGGATTGGTCGATCTTGATGCGGCTGAACGGCAGCTTGCGCAGGTAGGTCAGCGAGGAAAATCCGGTGCCGAAATCGTCCAGCGCCACCGTGACGCCGAGCTCCAGCAGCGCGTTCAGGACCGTCGCGGCCGAGCCGTATTTCGACAGCAGCATCGATTCCGTGATCTCGATCTCGAGCCGGTGTGGGGCGATCCTGGCATCGGCGAGTGCCTGCACGATGATCTGGAGGATGCCTGTGTTGTGAAATTGCGCTGCCGAGAAATTGACGGCGACCCTGATGTCTTCCGGCCACTCGGCAACACTTGCACAGGCGCGTCGGATGACCCATTCGCCGATCTCGTGGATCAGCCCGGTCTCTTCCGCGATCGGGATGAATTCGCTTGGCGGCACCAGCCCGCGCGAAGGATGCTGCCAGCGCAGCAGCGCCTCCAGGCCGGTGATCCGGTCGGTGCCGAGATCGAGGAATGGCTGGAACACCAGGAACAATTCATTTCGTGCGATCGCACCTTCGAGGTCTGATTGCAGCGCCTTGCGGTCGCGGGACAGCCTGTCGTCGGCTTGTTCGAAGAAGCACACCGTGCCCGGCCCCGCCTTCTTGGCGCGGTAGAGCGCCGTGTCGGCGTTCTTCATGATGTCGAGAGCGGTGTTGCCATCGCGTGGCGCCAGCACGATGCCGACGCTGGTCGCGCCGACGATCTGGCGGCCCTCGATCCGGAACGGTTCGGTGAAGGCCGCGACGAAACGCTCGGCGATTTCGAGCGCATCCTCCGGCCGCGCCAGATTGGCCATGACCAGCGCGAACTCGTCGCCACCGATGCGCGCGACATGCTCGGCCGCACGCGTGCAACGTTGCAGGCGGCTTGCAACCTGGACCAGGAATTCGTCCCCGGCGGGATGGCCCAACTGGTCGTTGACCTCCTTGAAGCGGTCGAGGTCGAGCAGCAGCACCGCGAATTCCTCACCCGACAACGCCAGCCGTTTGAGCGCCGCATCGAGCGTTTCGTTGAAGGCGACGCGGTTGGGCAGATGGGTGAGGGGATCCAGCCGCACCGTGCGCTCGGCTTCGATCTGCCGTATCACGCGCCGCGCGAACGCGAACGAATTAACGAACACGCCGCGCAGCAGCACGCTGCCATAGACCACGACGAGAAAGGCGATCAGCAGGAAGGCCAGGTCGCCGTTCCTGCCGAGGCAGATCGCGATCCCGACGAAGATGGGGGCCGTGAAGGCGATGGCCGCGATCGGGATCGTGGCGAAGGCCAGTGCGCCGCCGGCCAGCATGCCCGAGCACAGGCAGGTGATGACGAGCTGGCCGCCGGTCGAAGCGTCGGCGAAGAAGGCGACCGGGACAGTGCCCCAGGCGGCGCCGAGGATGAAGGCGTTGCGCACCAGCCGGTGCATCGCGCGACGCGAGACGAATTGCGGTTTGGTGATGCGGCGTGACGCGCGCGATTGCAGGCCGAATCCGATAGCGGCGGCGGCGACGGCGCCGGCCCAGATCAGGGCAAGGGTTCTGTCCGGCGACTGCCACAGTGCGATGGCGAGAACGATGGCGTTGCAGGCATTGGCGAGCATGATGCCGACCGAATAGCCGAGCACGAGCGACATCTGTTCGGCCCGGATATGCCCGGCCACGGCCTCGTCGGTTGCGGGACCGCCAAAGGCCGACAGATCGCCGGCGAACAGCCGTGCGACATAGTTGGTCGTTTGAGTCCGCATGCGATGGCCTAGCAGCACCGGCCGTTGTCCGGCTCGATCAGGAGAATTCGTTGCAAACCTTTGACGAACTATGAATTATCCCCGTTTGCCACGACCGGCGTGACCACATCTGCGTGTTCAATTCACGGTATCGGTAACAAAATCGATACAACGCGCGGCGACCGCGCCGTGCTCGTATCCTCCTGAACTCGTGCGGCAGCAGCCCGGGCGACGTTCGCTTGACCCTGGCCGCGAAGCCCCGCAGGTCACCGCGAGGGGGGCGTCCGGGATCAAATTGAGCGAGCGCGCGGCCTTACTTGTGTGATGCCGACCCCGGAAATCGCGAGCAGCCCGCCGATGATCAGCTTTGGCGTCATGCGTTCGCCAAGAAAGACAACGCTCGAAAGCAACGCAAATACCGGAAGCAGCAGACCGAAGGGCGCGACGCGAACCATCGAGCAACGGGCGATCAGCCAAAACCAGAGGCCAAACCCAATGATTCCGCCGATGAAGACCGTGTAGGCGAGCGCCAGCCAGCCCCGCTCGCCTGCCGTCACGAGGCTCGCCGCCTGTCCATATTCGAGCAGCAACGACATCAACATGACCTGCGGCACCGTGAGCAGCGACGACCATCCCATCAGCATCAAGGGATCAAAGGGGCCATAGCGTTTCGTCAACACGTTGGATACCGCGAAGGCGAAAGCTGCTCCAACCACAAGCAGCAGCGGAAGCGGGTTGGCGGACTGGCCCGGCTCCGCTGCCAGCACGGTCACGCCGACGAATGCAAGCAGCACTCCGGCACAGGTGGCGAGTGACGGCCTCTCCGCGAGCAGCGGCCAGGCCAGCAGGACGGTGAAGGGCGTGGCGAGTTGGTACGCGACCGCCGACATGCTTCCCGAGCCGAGCCCAAGGCCCACATAGAAGAGCCCGAAATTCAGTCCGCCAAGGAAAAGCGAAATGGCCGCGACAGGGCCGAGCTGCCGACGCGTGGGCCTGTCGACGAACGGAACAAGCAGCAGCGTAATGGCCAGAAAGCGCAGTGCGAGGAAGAAGAGCGGCGGAAACTCCGCAACGCCCACTTTGATGGCCACGAACTGATAACCCCAGATCAGGGGAACGGCGACCGCGCAGACGATCTGGATGGCAGACATGGCGCACGTCCCTTTCAAGACCGATCAGTCCAAATATAAGCCCGGCATCAGCGGAAGCGTTGCGGTGTCCTTACCTGACGAAACGGCCGATGAGAGCGTCGACGGCGGCCTGCGATGTCGTCCGTGTCGGTGCCGTCTTGCCGACCACGCGCAGCCCTTCAACGAAACAGACGAGAACCCGGGCGGCCGTTGCCGGCTCGACACCATCGGCCAACCTGCCCGCCGCTTTCGTGCGGGACAGTGCATTGGTCACTTTGGCCTCCATCGCCTTGAAGAAGCCCGCAACGCGTCGACCGACTTCGGCATCCCCGCCAGCCAATTCCATGGCCGTGGCCACCAGGAGGCATCCGCGCCGGCCGTTGCTCCCGCTGGTGCGATCGACGTAGCCGGCCAGGTAGGCCCGCAGGCCGTCGACCGGGTCGTTTCGGGGATCGAATTCGACATCCATCCGCGCCAAGGCACCCGCGATGTAACGATCAAGCGCGCGCAAGAAGAGCGAATGCTTGCCGCCGAAAGCGGCGTAGAGGCTGCCCCGCGACAGCCTGGTCGCACGAAGGAGATCGGGCAGCGCCGTGGCGTGATAGCCGCGCGACCAGAACACATCCATCGCGCGTTCGACAGCGGCGTCCATGTCGAAACTTCGGGGCCGGCCACGGGGCAACGGCGCTGGGGTGCTTTGCCTCATGCTGATATATAGACCGACCGGTCCTTAAATGACAAGCCCCGCGCAGGCATCGTCGGGCACCGAGCTTCGGGTGATCTCCAGCCTCCGGTCCGGGCGTCAACACCGCCGTCCGCGCTGATGTGTGCCTCGCGTCAGCGTCCGAGCTGCTTCGGATCGTAGTAGAAGCGCTCCTCGACCAGTTTGTCGCCCCGCCAGGTCTGCCAGGCGATCTCGTCCAGCGTCCGCGTGACGCCTTCGGCATTGGTGAAGCTGAAGCGCCAGCGGGTTGCGACATGGTCGCCTTCGATCAGGCTCGGTCCCACGCGGACGGCCTTGACCTCCCTGGACGCCGCCAGCACGCCGCGCTCCTTGGCGACGAGCTTGTCGCGCCCGACCGTCGGGGCGGCGTTGTTCTCGTAAGTCACGGCATCGGGCGTGCAGAACTGTTCGATGGCACCGATGAAGTCCCCGGCTTCCAGCCGTTGCGCGAAGGCTTCGACGACATCGCGGCTCGGCATAGCGTGCTCCCGGGAAAAACCGACTGATGGTCGGTAAATACCGACCAATGGTCGAAAAGTCAACTGGTTGGCTTCGCTCAATTGGACTAAAGCGAGAGTGAGTTGAATCAATCCGGGCCGAGAACACAGAACGCCTCTTCCGAGCGGGAGAGGCGAAACTCAGACGAGAGTGATGGCGAAGCAAGCGGAGCGACGGGCGGCGACCACCGAAGCGATCCTGACGTCGGCACGCCGTCTGTTCGGGACGCAAGGATTCGCAGCCACCACCATGGACGAGATCGCCGAGGCAGCCGCCGTCGCCAAGGGGGCGGTCTATCATCACTTCAAGACCAAGGAGGCGGTGTTCGAAGCCGTGTTCAACGAGGTCTCGCGCGACCTCGTTGCCGAGATCGACCGCACCGCACGGGCCGAGAAGGACGTCCTCGCCGCAATGGTTGCCGGCACCCAGCATTACTTTGCGGCGACCGCGAAGGGCCCGACCGGCCAGATCATTTTGCGCGATGGTCCCGCCGTGCTCGGCTGGGAACGCTGGCGCGAGATCGACGCCAGGCATTTCGGCGGCAAGCTGCCGCGCGCGATCGCGGCGGCGATGGAGGCCGGCCTGATCGCCCGTCAGCCGGTCGAGCCGCTGGCGCGGCTGCTGCTCGGCGCAGTCACGGAAGCGGCGGTCGCCTGCGCCGGACGCGCCGACATCGCAAGGGCAGGCGCGGAATACGCCCGTGCGTTCAAGTCGCTGGTCGAGGCGCTGCGCGTGCGCGAATGATTGTGCTAAGTGAACGACGGAAACGCCCACACCAACAAGAAGAACAGTAGCGCATGAACGCAAATTCCTCCCCCGCGCCGGCCGATCCCGAATTCGACTACGTCATCGTCGGCGCCGGCTCCGCCGGCTGCGTGCTCGCCAACAGGCTGTCCGCGAGCGGCAAGCACAGCGTGCTGCTGCTCGAAGCCGGCCCGAAGGATTCCAACATCTGGATCCACGTCCCGCTCGGCTACGGCAAGCTGTTCAAGGAGAAGACGGTCAACTGGATGTACCAGACCGAGCCGGAGCCCGAGCTGAAGGGGCGCCAGGTGTTCCAGCCGCGCGGCAAGACGCTGGGCGGCTCGAGCTCGATCAACGGCCTGCTCTATGTCCGCGGCCAGCACGAGGACTATGACCGCTGGCGCCAGCTCGGGAATACCGGCTGGGGTTACGACGACGTGCTGCCGTATTTCAAGAAGGCCGAGAACCAATCGCGCGGTGCGGATCAGTATCACGGCACGGGCGGTCCGCTGCCGGTGTCCAATATGATCGTGACCGATCCTCTGTCGAAAGCCTTCATCGACGCCGCGGTCGAGACCGGTCTGCCCTACAATCCTGATTTCAACGGCGCCACGCAGGAAGGCGTCGGCCTGTTCCAGACCACGACGCGCAACGGCCGGCGTGCCTCGACCGCGGTGGCCTATCTCGGGCCCGCCAAGACGCGCGGCAATCTGAAGATCGAGACGTCCGCGCTCGGCCAGCGCATCCTGTTCGAAGGGCGTCGCGCGGTCGGCGTCGAATACCGCCAAGGCGCGGCGTTGCGCCGCGTGCGGGCGCGGAAGGAGATCGTGCTGTCGAGTGGCGCCTACAACTCTCCGCAGCTGCTCCAGCTCTCCGGCGTCGGTCCTGCCGACCTCCTGCGCAAGCACGGCATCGATGTGGTGCTGGACGCAGCTGGCGTCGGGCGCGACCTCCAGGACCACATGCAGGTCCGCATCGTGATGCGCTGCTCGCAGAAGATCACGCTGAACGACACCGTCAATCATCCGCTTCGGCGCACCATGGCCGGCGCACGCTACGCGCTGTTCCGCAAGGGCTGGCTGACGATCGCGGCCGGCACGGCGGGCGCGTTCTTCAAGACCAGCCCGCGGCTCGCCTCGCCCGACATCCAGGTCCACTTCCTGCCGTTCTCGACCGACAAGATGGGCGAGAAACTGCACGATTTCTCTGGCTTCACGGCGTCTGTGTGCCAGCTCCGGCCCGAGAGCCGCGGCTCCTTGCGCATCAGGAGCGCGGACCCGAGCGTGCCGCCGGAGATCCGCATCAACTACATGTCGACCGAGACCGACCGCACCACCAACGTCGAGGGCCTGAAGATCCTGCGCAAGATCCTGAACGCGCCGGCGCTGAAGCCGTTCGTGGTCAGCGAGTACGATCCCGGGCCGAAGGTATCGACGGACGCCGAGCTCCTGGATTATTGCCGCGAGCGCGGCAGCACCATCTATCATCCGACCTCGACCTGTCGTATGGGCAACGACGCGCTCGCGGTGGTCGATCAGCGGCTGAAGGTGAGGGGGCTCGACGGCCTTCGCGTCGTCGACGGCTCGATCATGCCCGATCTCGTCTCGGGGAACACCAATGCGCCGATCATCATGATCGCCGAAAAAGCTTCCGACATGATATTGGAGGACGCGCGCTGAGCGCGCGTCCCCGATGGAGAACGACTTGGCTACACGACTCAGGATCGGCACCCGCAAGAGCGCCATGGCGCTGGCACAGACGGAAGAAATCGCGCGCCGTCTGACCGCCGCCGTGCCCGGTCTCGATGTCGAAATCGTCAAGTTCGACACCACGGGCGATCTCGACCAGACCAGCAAGCTCTTGCCGCATGGCGGCAAGGGCGGCGCCTTCGTGGCGCAGATCCGCGCTGCCGTGCTGTCGGGCGAACTCCAGGCAGCGATGCATTCGCTGAAGGACATGCCGGGCAACGAGGATACGCCCGGCCTCGTCATCGGTGCCACGCTGTCGCGCGATCCGCCGAGTGATGCGCTGGTGCTGCGCGACGGCGTGACCCTTGAGGCGCTGCGCCAGTCCCGCGGCAAGGGCTTCAAGATCGGCACGAACGCGGTGCGCCGAGCGGCCTATGCGCGGCGGTTGTTTCCCGATGTCGAGGTCATCCACTTCCGCGGCGCCGCCGACACGCGCGTGCGCAAGCTCGACAATGGCGAGAAGCAGCGTCTTCCGGATGGCGGTGCTGTGGGTCCGGCCGATGCGCTGATCATGGCGCGCTCCGGCCTCGATCGCGTCGGCCTGTCTCACGCCGCGCACGCCTCGGCCGATGCCGAGCGCGAGGTGCTGTGGATACTCAACGGCCACTGCAATTCACCGGTCGCGGGGTTCTCGACCATCACGGGCGATCAGATGTCGCTCACCGCCTCCGTGCTCGATCTCTCCGGCAACACCATCATCGAAGCCTTGCGTGCAGGCCCCGCCAACCGCCCACGCGAGCTCGGGCGTGCTGTGGGATTGGATCTGCTGGCGAAGGGTGCGGGGGAGATCATCGAGCGCAGCCGGCCTAGGTAAGCCCTGCCGAAATCACGATTTTGATGATGCCATTCTGCGCCTGTTTTGCCCGACAAGTCAAAACGCACAGGCGCGTCATGCCCGTCCAAGGTTTTCAATGACTTGGCTACTGTGCATGGGGTTGTTTTCGCACTTTTTGTAAGACCCGATCACAACGGCTCGTCATGCCCGGGCTTGTCCCGGGCATCCACGTTCTTCGTGTCGCATGGCAAGGCGTGGATGGCCGGGACAAGCCCGGCCATGACGACGTGGGTAGACGGCTTGTCTTGTCCCTCAGCCCCGCACGCGCCGGATCATCTGCTCGACATGGGCGATCGGCGTTTCCGGCTGGATGCCGTGGCCGAGATTGAAGATCAGCCGTCCTTGCGCAAAATTGGCCAGCACGTCGTCGACCGCGCGGTCGAGCGCGGAGCCGCCTGTGATCAGCACCAGCGGATCGAGATTGCCCTGCACGGCGACCTTGCTTTGCACGCGCTCGCGGACGAAGGCCGGCTCCGCGGTCCAGTCGATGCTGACCGCATTGACGCCGGTTGCCTCGACATAGCCGGGCAGCAGCGCACCGGCCCCGCGGGGGAAGCCGATGATCTTCGCGTCCGGCACCCTGGCCCTCACGCCCTCCACGATGCGCCGCGTCGGCTCGGTCGACCAGCGCGCGAACTCGGCGGGCGGCAGCACGCCGGCCCAGGTGTCGAAGATCTGTAGCGCGTCGGCACCGGCGGCGAGCTGCGCCAACAGATATTCGATCGAGCTGTCGACCAGCACGTCGATGATCTTCGCAAACGCCTCCGGATGACGGTAGGCCATCATCCGCGCCGGCGCCTGGTCCGGTGTGCCGTGGCCGGCGACCATGTAGGTCGCGACCGTCCACGGCGCGCCGCAGAAGCCGATCAGCGCGGTCTTCAGGTCCAGCGCGCCGCGCACGATCGTCAGCGCCTCGAACACCGGCGCGAGCTTGCCCAGGTCGGCGCGCGGCGCCAGCGTCGCGACCTTGGCTGGATCGTCCAGCGGCTCGAGCCGCGGGCCCTCGCCGACCTCGAACCGCACCTCACGTCCGAGCGCGTAGGGGATCACCAGAATGTCGGAGAAGATGATCGCCGCATCGAAGCCGAACCGGCGGATCGGTTGCAGTGTCACCTCGGCGGCAAGCTCCGGGTTGAAGCAGAGGTCGAGGAAGCCGCCTGCCTTGGCGCGCACATCGCGATATTCCGGAAGGTAGCGCCCGGCCTGGCGCATCATCCACACAGGCGGGATGGTCTGGCGCTGGCCGGAGAGCACGTCGATGAAAGGCTTTTTTGCAGACTGGGGCACGAATGGTCCTGAAGAAGGTTATCGCTCCTGATACACCGCCGCGGCCCTCAGCGGAACAGGGGAACCTGTGCAATCGGACCGCGTTGACAGTCCATGGAGGAGATCATGGCTGAGACATTCAATCCCGCGCCGCACGACAAGCATGCCGACGATCTGCACGAAGCCCTTGCTGCCGACCGGCAATCCAAGCTCGACGCCGGGCTGAAGGATACGTTCCCGGCTTCCGATCCTGTGAGTGCCGCGCAACCGACGCCCTCGAAGGCCGATGCCGATGCCGACCATCCCTCGCTCTGGGACAGGGTTAAGGCCATCTTCAGCTAGTGGCATCGGGCGCGCCGGTTTCCGATAAGCCTGCTAATGTGTTGTTAGCGATGCGCCGACCGCCGCGTCCGTAGGACTACTGGAAAGGGCGGGAATCGCCGCGTAGTCCGGTAGTGACTTCAGGATTAAATAACAGAAGCGGCAGAGTTTCCGAGCGATCGGAGGACCTGTCGCATGAGTGCTACCCAACGAGCCGGATGGAGCCGCTTGCCACTGCGCGCAGCGGCTTTCGTCGCGCTGACCTGCGCGACCATCCTCGGCGTCAGCGGTTGGCGCGAATGGACGGCCCGCGATGCGGTGCTCAAGGACGCCGAGCTGGAGATGGCGAACGTTGCCCGTTCGCTGACCCAGCATGCCGAGGACAGCCTCGATCTCCTGGATTCCGGCGTCGTCGGCGTGGTCAGCCGGTTGGAGATGGACGGCACCGCACCGGTCACGATCGCGAAGCTGCGTATCTTGCTGGACGCGCGCAAGAAGGCGATCGCGCGCATTCACAGCCTCGCCATCATCGACGATCAGGGCAACTGGCTGACCTCACCCGGTACGATCGGCGCGACCCTCAGCGACGGTGCCTTCTTCCGATATCACCAGCTCTCGCCGAAGCGTGAGGCCCATGTCGGCCGTCCCGTGAAGAGCCTGCTGGATGGCGAATGGGTCGTGACCCTGTCGCGCCGCTTCAGCAAGCAGGACGGTAGCTTCGGCGGCGTGGTGGTCGCGACCATCAGCTCGAAATATCTCTCGCACTTCTACGAGCAGTTCGAGATCGGCCGCAACAGCTCGGTGTCACTGGCGCATGGCGACGGACTGATCGTCGCGCGCATTCCCAGCAACGAGACATTCGTCGGGCGTAGTGTCGCCGACAAGCCGTTGTTCCGGGAGCCGAGCCTGCAACGGCCGAGCGGCGCCTATCATTTCACCTCGCCGCTCGACGGTGCCGAACGCGTCAGCTTCTTCAATCGCAGCAATCGTTTCCCGCTCCTCCTGCTCGCCACCGTCGACAAGGACGAGCTGCTCGCGCCCTGGCGCGCGGCGGCAATCTCCCGCATGCTCTACGTGCTCGCGCTGGTGATGCTGATCGCGGTGATCGGCGGTGTGCTGGTGCGGCAGTTGCAGCGCGGCCAACGCATGGCCGTCGCGCTTGCCGAGACCGAGGCGCATTTCCGCCTGCTGGCCGAAGGCTCCAGCGACATGGTGACCCGCATCGGCCTCGATGAGCAGCTGCGCTATGTCTCGCCCTCGTCGGCACGCGTCGTCGGCTGGCGTCCCAATCAGCTGATCGGTTCGCCGGCGCTTGCGGGTGTCAATCCGGAGGATCTGCCGGAGGTCCAGGCGATCGTCGACGCCATGAAGCGCGGGGAGAGGGAGGAGGCGCGTCTCACCTATCGCAACCAGCACCGGCAGAACGGCGAGATCTGGCTCGAATCGACCATGCGGGTGACGCGCAGGGACGATGGCCGCGTCGACGGCGTGGTCGCGATCTCCCGCGACATCACCGAGCACAAGAAGCTGGAAACAAGGCTCGAGACGCTGGCGATCGAGGACAGCCTCACCGGCCTTGCCAATCGCCGCCGCTTCGACGAGCGCCTGAAGGAGGAATGGGCGCGCGCCTATCGCGACCGCTCCAGCCTTGGTTTGCTGATGATCGATGTCGACCACTTCAAGGCCTACAACGACGAATACGGCCATCCCGCGGGCGATGCCTGCCTGCGCCTGATCGCCAAGATCATCGCGGCCGAAGCGCAGCGCGCCAGCGATCTGGCGGCGCGTTATGGCGGCGAGGAGTTCGCCATGCTGTTGCCGAATATCGATGCCGCCGGCTGCGCCCGGGTCGGCGAACGGATCCGCAGCGCCATTCACGAGGCCGGCCTCGCGCATGGCAGCAATCCGGCGGCTGGATGCGTCACCGCGTCGCTTGGCGGCGCAGTCTGCCGGCCGGCCTTCGAACGAACCGCAGGAGTCGCTGCCCTGGTCGAAGCTGCGGACCAGGCGCTCTATGCCGCCAAGGCCGCAGGCCGCAACCGCCTGCTGATGTCCGGCGAGGTCATGGACCTGCTGCCCAAGGCGTCCGGCCAGTAACGCCGCTCAATAGTGCGGCGGAGGCTCGTTGGCAGGCCCCGGCGCATTCGCTTCGGCCTCCTGCAGCCGAGTATTGAGCTCGGTGATCTGCCGCGTCAGCCTGTCGATCTGCTTCCACTGTGCGGTGATGGTCTGGTTCAACGTCTCGATCGTGTCGTCCTGATAGGCGAGGCGCGTCTCCAAAGTGTCGATGCGCTCGCTCAGCGCCTTGATCTCATTCGTCACGGCAGTGTCCCTTGTCCCGTTCCCGCAAACCGTGGCCGAGCGCCACGCGCTCGTCGAACACGAAGCATTCGCCGCGCCAGCGGCTCTCAGCCTCCGGCACCTCTTCCAGATATCTCAGGATGCCGCCTTTGAGGTGATAGACCTCGGTAAAGCCACGCGCGAGCAGATGGGCGCTCGCCTTCTCGCAGCGAATTCCGCCGGTGCAGAACATCGCAATCCTGCGGTGTTTGGCCGGATTAAGCTCAATCGCGGCGAAGTCCCTGAACTGGCCGAAGCTCTTGATGCCGGGGTCGACCGCGCCCTCGAACGTCCCCATGGCCACTTCGAAGGCGTTGCGGGTGTCGAGCAGCAGCGTGTCGGGCTTCGCAATCAGCGCATTCCACTCGGTGGCATCGACATAGGTGCCGACCTGGCGGGTCGGATCGGCAGTCTCGTCACCGAGCGTGACGATCTCCTTCTTCAGCCGCACTTTGAGCCGCCCGAACGGCATCGCCTCCGCGGTCGAGAATTTCAATTCGAGATTGTTGAGCCTGCCGCCGAACATGTCGCCGTGTGCGAGTTCATGGGTGAAGGCATCGATCGCCTCCGGTGCACCGGCGACCGTGCCGTTGATGCCCTCCTGCGCCAGCAGCACGCTGCCCTTCAGCCCGAGGCCGGCGCAGAACGCGCGCAGCGGCTCGCGCAGTTCGCGGTAATCGGGGAGGGCGACGAATTGAT
The DNA here is from genome assembly GCF_016031635.1 of Bradyrhizobium diversitatis. Classification (GTDB taxonomy): domain Bacteria; phylum Pseudomonadota; class Alphaproteobacteria; order Rhizobiales; family Xanthobacteraceae; genus Bradyrhizobium; species Bradyrhizobium diversitatis. Next base: position 61,094 of record NZ_JACEGD010000019.1, on the reverse strand, counting down.
AGAAGGCCGCGACCTTGGTCGCCGAATTCAGATCAGACATGGCGGCTCGTTTAGCAGGCGGCAGCCATCCGGAGAACCCGCATGGCTGCCGGCGTCGAAAACTCCATACGCCCAGCAGATGGCAGCCATTTTCCTGGTATGCCAGCATTGCCCCGCCGGGCCGGAATGTGTCATGTAGACGCGGTTTTCGAGATGGCGCGCCACTCGCGCCCACGGCCAAGAGAGCAAGAAATTCGATGAGAAACTTCCATTTCCCCGGCAGGTCCACGGTCCATGCCACCAACGCGATGGTTGCGACCTCGCATCCGCAAGCCTCGCTCGCGGCGATCGAGGTGCTGCGCGATGGCGGCACGGCAGTCGACGCGGCCGTTGCCGCCTCTGCCCTGCTCGGCGTGATCGAGCCGCAATCGACCGGCATCGGCGGGGACTGTTTTGCGCTGATCCAGCCGCGCGGCGAGGGCAAGATCATCGCCTACAACGGCTCCGGCCGTGCGCCCAAGGCGGCGAACGCCGATTGGTATCTCGAGCGCAAGATCAACTCCGTGCCGCTGACCTCGGCGCATGCGGTCTCGATTCCAGGCGTGATCGATGCCTTCGCGACGGTCCTGCGCGACCACGGCAAGTTCGGCTTCGACCGGCTGCTTCAGCCCGCGATCAAGGCGGCCGAGGAAGGCTACGTCGTCGCGCCCCGCATCGCCTTCGACTGGAAGAACCAGTTCGAGAAGCTGAAGAATGGCACCAACACCGTGCGCTACCTTCTGCCGGGCGGCAAGCCGCCGGTGGCCGGCGACGTCATTCGCCAGGCCGAGCTCGGCAAGACCCTGCGCGCGATCGCCAAGGACGGCCGCGACGCCTTCTACAAGGGCGCGATCGCGGAGGATATGGTCGAGACCCTTAGGGGCATCGGTGGCCTGCATACGCTCGACGATTTTGCCGCGCATACCACTGAGGTGACGACGCCGATCGGCACCATGTACAAGGGCTACGACGTCTGGCAGTGCCCGCCGAACGGACCGGGCCTCACCATGCTGCTGATGCTCAATATCCTGTCGCGGTTCGATCTGACCAAGTTCGCGCCGCTCAGCATCGAGCGTTTCCATCTCGAAGCCGAGGCCGCACGCATCGCCTACATGCAGCGCGAGGTGCATGTCGCCGATCCCGACCATATGCAGACCGAGGTCGCCAAGATACTCGCCAAGGAGTTCTGCGACGAGCACATCGCCAAGATCCGCATGGACGGCATGCTCGACCTGCCGAATGTCGCGCCGCCGATGAACCCTTCGACCATCTACATCACGGTCGTGGACAAGGACCGCAACGTCTGCTCGTTCATCAACTCGATCGCGCACTCCTTTGGTTCCGCCATCGTGTCGAACAAGACCGGCGTCTTGTTCCAGAATCGCGCCGGCGGCTTCCGCATCCAGCCGGGTCACCCCAACTGCATCGAAGGCGGCAAACGTCCGTTGCATACGATCATGCCGAGCCTGCTCACCAAGGGTGGACGCTCCGTGATGCCGTTCGCGGTGATGGGCGGCCAGTATCAGCCGACCGGCCAGACCCATGTCTTGACCAACATCCTCGACTATGGCTGCGACGTGCAGGAGGCGATCGACATGCCGCGCGGCCTGCACTACGAGGGCCAGTATCAGCTCGAGGACAGCGTGCCGGCTGCGATCGTCGAAGGCTTGAAGAAGCTTGGCCACAAGACCACCAGCGTGGTCGGCCCGCTCGGCGGCGCCCAGGCCATCTGGATCGACTGGGACAAGGGCACGCTCACCGGCGGGTCCGATCCGCGCAAGGACGGCTGCGCGCTGGGTTATTGAGCTCGCAGCGGGGGCCGCGCGAAAAGATCAGGAAAAGTTGACGAAGGGCGGCGCGGTATTTACTGCGCCGCCCTTTCTCATTCGGAACTGCGCTCATTGCTCAAGGTTAAGGGGGCGATGAGCGGTGCAGGTGTGCGCTGCTCTTGCAGATAGCGGCGGAGGCCGGCCCATGTCCGACAAATCAAGTTCCAGAACATCGACATTCGATCGCCGCGCCTTTATGGCCGGTGCTGCCGGAACTGCGCTGGTTCCGATGACGGCGCGCGCGGCTGCGCAGGATGCGAATGTGCCCGTCGCGCGGGATCCGTCACTTCCCGTTGAGGTCACGCTGCGCGTCAACGGCAAGGACAAGCGCCTGCTCATCGACGCGCGCACCACGGTGCTCGATGCGCTGCGTGAACATCTCAAACTCACCGGCAGCAAGAAGGGCTGCGACCACGGCCAGTGCGGTGCTTGCACGGTACTGATCGATGATCGCCGCGTGGTGTCGTGCCTGACGCTGGCGCTCGCAGCCGAGGGGCAGGAGATCACGACGATCGAGGGTCTGGCCACCGACGACCGCCTGCATCCCATGCAGCAGGCCTTCGTCGACAACGATGCGTTCCAGTGCGGCTACTGCACGCCCGGCCAGATCATGTCTGCCGTGGCCTGCGTGAAGGAGGGACACGCGGGGAGCGAGGCCGACATCCGCGAGTATATGAGCGGCAACATCTGCCGCTGCGCTGCCTATCCCAACATCGTCGCTGCCGTGAAGCAGGCAGCACCCGAGATCATGAAAGGCTAGGCGCATGCGACCGTTTTCGTATCAGAGAGCATCAGACCCCGATATGGCCGTGCGGGCGCTCGCCGCCGGTGCCGCCAACGATCCGCTGACGAAGGCGGCGGCACAGCCGCTTGCCGGCGGCACCGCGCTGATCGATTTGATGAAGCTCGACGTGATGCGGCCCGCCGCAATCGTCGATATCAATCCGCTGGCCCACGCCTGGTCGGCGATCGAGCCAGGCGGCGGAAGCTTGCGGCTCGGCGCGCTCGCAAGGATGTCCGACGTGGCCGCGCATGCCGAGATCCAGCGCAGCTATCCCGTGATCGCGGATTCGCTGAAGCTCGCCGCCAGCGCTCAGCTGCGCAACATGGCGACGCTCGGCGGCAACGTGATGCAGCGGACGCGTTGCAACTACTTTCGCGATGTCTCCTATGAGAACTGCAACAAGCGCAATCCCGGCTCCGGCTGTGCCGCGATGGACGGCGTCAATCGCATGCATGCGGTGCTCGGCGTCTCCGACCAGTGCATCGCGACCTATCCCGGCGATTTCGCGCAGGCGCTGATCGCACTCGATGCCGTGGTCGAGATCACGGGCAAGGCCGGCACGCGCGGCATACCGTTCGCGCAGCTGCACAAGGCACCGGGCAGCACGCCCGAGATCGAGACCACGCTTCAGCCCGGGGAGCTGATCTCGGCCTTCTCGATCCAGGGCCGGTGGCCCCGTTCGGTGTATCTCAAGGCGCGCGACCGGCAATCCTACGAATTCGCGCTGTCCTCGGCTGCGATCGCGCTCGACGTGCAGGACGGCACGATCAGGGACGCACGCGTCGCGCTCGGCGGTGTCGCCACCGTGCCGTGGCGGGCGCGCGAGGCGGAGGCGCTATTGAAGGGACAGAAGTTCGACGAAGCGCTGGCACGGCGCGTGGCCGATGCCGCCTTTGCGGACGCCCGTGGCCGTCGGCACAACAGCTTCAAGATCGGGCTCGGCAGGCGCGTGGTGGCACGCGCGCTTCAGCAGGCCGCAACGATGGAGATCTGATCATGACCGCTGCAGCTCTCGAGCCGAAGGCGAATATGGGGCAGCCCGTGCCGCGCTACGATGCCGCCGCAAAGGTCACGGGGCGTGCGACCTACGCCTCCGACATGCCGCTGGACAATCCGGCCTATGCGTTCCTGGTCACCAGCGCTATCGCCAAGGGCCGCATCGACCGCTTCGATCTCGACGACGCTAGAGGCGTCCGCGGCGTGATAGACATCATCACGCACGAGAACGCCCCGAAGCTGAAGGAAACGAAACTGTTCAGCAATGGCGGCTATGCCGGCACCACGATCCAGCCGCTGAAATCGGCCGAGATCGCGCATGACGGCCAGATCATCGCTGTGGTCATCGCGGAGAGCTACGAGGCGGCGCGCGAGGCCGCCAATCGCGTCAAGGTCAGCTATACGGCGACGGCGCCGAGCGCCAGCTTCGAATCGCCGGGAACGACCACGGCAGCCGCAAAGGGACAGAACGCGCAGTTCAAGGAAGATCCCGAGGTCGGCGACTTCGCCAAGGCCTTCGATGCGGCCGAGGTCAAGCTCACCGCGTCCTACGACACGCCGACGCAGCACCACAATCCGATGGAGCTGTTCACGACCAGCTGCGTCTGGATGGGCGACAATCTCGTCATCTACGAGGGCAGTCAGTATGTCTATGGCCTGAAGAACGGCGTGGCCGAGCAACTCGGCATCGACGCCGACAAGGTGCGCGTGGTCAATCCCTATGTCGGCGGCGGCTTTGGCTCGCGCGGCTCGATGACGCCGCGCACCGCCATCATCGCCGGCATTGCCAAGCGCCTGAGCCGTCCGGTCAAGCTGGTCCCGACCCGCGACCAGGGCTTTACCATCGCGACCTACCGCGCCGAGACGCGGCACGAGATCAAGCTCGGTGCGAGCCGGGATGGCAAGCTGGTCGCCTTGAGGCATGAGGGAGCGGAAATCTCCTCGCGGCCCGACGCCTATTGCGTCGGCGGCACCAAGACCACGACGCGGCTCTATGCGTGCCCGAATGTCGAAAGCCTGGTGTCGATCGTGCGCGCCGACCGTAACACGCCCGGCTTCATGCGCTCGCCGCCGGAAGTGCCCTATCTGTTCGCGCTGGAAAGCGCGATGGACGAACTCGCCGTGAAGCTCAACATGGATCCGGTCGAGCTCCGTCGCATCAACGACACCACCACCGAGCCCATTGGCGGCAAGCCCTACACGTCGCGGTCGCTGATGGCGTGCTTTGACGAAGCCGCCAAGGCGTTCGGCTGGTCGCAGCGGACGCCGCAGGCAAGATCGATGTCAGACGGGGATTGGCTGGTCGGTTACGGCTGTGCCGCCACCTGCTATCCGACGCAGATGGCGCCGTCCGCCGCGCGCGTGCGCCTCCAGCGCGATGGCCGCACCCGTGTCGAGATCGCCGGCCACGAGATCGGCACCGGCGCCTATACCGTCATCGCCCAGACGGCGGCCGAGCGGCTCGGCGTGCCGCTTGAAAAAGTGGCGGTCTTCATCGGCGACAGCGACCTGCCGCCCGCGCCGGTTGCCGGCGGCTCCAACTCGACCGCCAGCACCTGCTCCGTGGTGATGATGGTGTGCGATCAGATCCGGCAGCGCCTGTTCAAAGCGGTGAGGCCGAGCGACAGCCTCGCCGACAAGGCCAAGGAGACTGTCGGCATCAGCCCGGCGCCGTCGACCCAGGCGACGAAGGGCGACCGTCCGCTCGATATCGAGAAGGCGTTCGATGCGCTCGGTGTCGGCGTGGTCGAGGAATATGGCGAGTGGAAGCCGGAAGGCGCACCGCTCGACTCGTTCAAGGCCTTGCATGCCGGGCAGCCTCGGTTCGTCGGCGGTCACCAAATGAAGGACAAGATCGCCTACGCCTTCGGCGCCGAGTTCGTCGAGGTCCGCATCAACCGCTTCACGCACGAAATCCGTTGCCCCCGGCTGGTCGGCGCATTCGCGGCAGGCAGGATCATGAATCCGCGCACCGCGCGAAGCCAGCTGATGGGCGGCCTGATCTGGGGCATGTCCTCGGCGCTGCTGGAGGCCACCGAGATCGACGAGCGCAATGCGCGCTACGTCAACGACAATCTTGCCGACTATCTCGTGCCCGTGAATGCCGATGTGCCCGGCGTCGAGGTCATCATGCTCTCCGAGCAGGACGATCACATCAACCCGGTGGGCGCAAAGGGTCTCGGCGAGCTTGCCAATGTCGGCACCAACGCCGCGATCTGCAACGCGATCTATCACGCCACCGGTCAGCGCATCCGCAAGCTGCCGGTACGACTGGAAAATATCGAGGTCTAAAGGGGTGGAAACGGCGACGGCGTTGGGTTAGACACCTCCCGCCTCTAATGGAAGGTGCCCTATGCAGCGTTTTCAGCGCATGCTCCTCGCTATCATGTCGGCACTCGCGATCACCGTGATCGGTGGCGTGTCCGATTTCGTTTCCACCACGGCCTCGGCCCAGACCGCAGGAAAGACCATGACCACAGCTTCAGGCCTGCAGATCATCGACTCCACCGTCGGCACCGGTGCCTCGCCGCAGCCCGGTCAGATCTGCGTGATGCACTATACCGGCTGGCTCTATGAGAACGGCCAGAAGGGCAAGAAATTCGACTCCTCTGTCGATCGCAAGGAGCCGTTCGAATTCCCGATCGGCAAGGGCCGCGTCATCGCCGGCTGGGACGAGGGCGTTGCCTCGATGAAGGTCGGCGGCAAGCGCACGCTGATCATCCCGCCGCAGCTCGGCTATGGCGCGCGCGGCGCCGGCGGCGTGATCCCGCCGAACGCGACCCTGATGTTCGACGTGGAATTGCTCGCGGTGAAGTGACGGCGTAGCCGTCACTCCGGGGTCGGCACTGCGCGCCGCCCCCGAATGTCTGGACAAATAAGAAGACCGGCCTTTCGGCCGGTCTTTTCGCTTTCAGCTCTAAGCGCGTCACTCCGCTGCGCGCTTTGCGGCAGCAGCAGCGCGATCCATCGCTTCCTTCGCGGCGTCCTTGGCGTCGCCCATGGCCTGCTGGCCCTTGCCCTTGACTTCCTGGACCACGCCTTCGCCCTTCATGCGATCGGACCCGGTGGCTTCGCCGATGCCCTGCTTGGCCTTGCCGATCGCCTCGTTCGCGGTGCCCTTGATCTTGTCAGTGGTGCTGCCCATGAAATTCTCCTCTCGGTTTGCTCGCGATGACAACACCGAGCGGCTACGAGGGTTCCATTTTTGGTATGGCTTGCGGCTGCGGCTTTGGGTTAGTTTGCCGCGTACGGAACCAACAGAAAGCAAGTCCCATGACCGGCCATGACCACTCGCATTCCCACCATGACCACGATCACGATCATGATCGCTGGAAGCATGACGGCGTGCGCGTCATTCCGGGTAACCAGCTCGACACGAACGTGCCCTCGACGGCTGGCATGGACCGCGCGGCCGCCATCAATTTCGCACGCGTCGGCGCGCAGAAATTGTGGGCGGGCACGGTCAGCATCAAGCCGGATGCCAAGACTGGCGCGCATCATCACGGCCATCTCGAAAGCGTCATCTATGTGGTGAAGGGGAAGGCGCGGATGCGTTGGGGCGAGAGCCTGCAATTCACCGCGGAAGCCGGCCCGGGCGACTTCATTTTCGTTCCGCCCTACGTGCCGCACCAGGAGATCAACGCCAGCCCGGACGAGGTGCTGGAATGTGTGCTGGTGCGCAGCGACGGCGAGGCGGTGGCGATCAACCTCGACATCGAGCCGGTGGAGAAGCCCGAGACCGTGCTGTGGATCGACCCGGTGCACCGCGATCCCAACGAGAAGAAGTAACTCGGCGCTGCGGGGTTCGGTGCGACAGAACCCCGCAGATCGGGGTCCGAAAAAAATTAGTTGGAAGCGGTGTCGGATGGCGGCCTGGCCGTCCGTCCTTGGGCAGACCCACCCGAGGAGCTTCCGATGCCCAAGATGATCTTCGTCAACCTGCCGGTGACCGACCTCAAGCGCGCGACCGCCTTTTATGAGGCGGTCGGTGCGGTCAACAATCCGCAATTCAGCGACGAGACCGCGAGCTGCATGGTCTTTTCCGAGACCATTTTCGTCATGCTGCTGACCCACGACAAATTCCGACAGTTCACGCCGAAGCCAATCGCGGACGCCAGGACCTCGAACCAGGCGCTGTTCTGCCTGTCCGCGGACAGTCGCAGCGACGTCGACGATATCGTCGGCAAGGCCGCGGCGGCGGGCGGCGTGGCCGATCCCGGTCCGAAGGACGAATACAGCTTCATGTACGGCCGCAGCTTCGAGGATCCCGACGGCCATATGTGGGGTGTGAACTGGATGGATCTCGCGGCTGCCCCTCTGCAGCCCGAGATGGCGAACGCCTGATCCGAGCTCAGAAGATCTGAAGAGGAGCATTCACGATGTCCAAGCTCGTGCCCTGCATGTGGTTCAACGGCGATGCCGAGGACGCTGCAAAATTCTACGTCTCGCTGGTTCCGAACTCGGAGATCACGCACGTCCAGCGCAACGTTTCGGATGGCCCCTCCGGCAAGGAAGGCTCCGTGCTCGTCGTCGAGTTCACGGTGGCCGGACAGCCGCTGGTTGCGCTCAATGGCGGCATGAAGATGGAGTACACTCACGCGATCTCGCTGATGATCCATTGCGACGACCAGGCCCAGGTCGACAGCGTCTGGAACGCGTTCCTCGCCCGCGGCGGCAAGGAAGAGCAGTGCGGCTGGCTCCGGGATCGCTGGGGCGTGGCCTGGCAGGTGGTGCCGAAAGTGATGTTCGAGTTCCTGTCGAGCCCGGACAAGGCAGCGGCCGCGCGCGCGATGCAGGCCATGATGAAGATGGTGAAGCTGGACGTCGACGTGTTGCGTCGTGCGTTCGAGGGCAAGTCGGCGGCGTGAGGTCACAAGCTCCTGCCACATGCTCATTGTCATCGCCCGGTTCGACCGGGCGATCCAGTACTCCGAGACGGCAGTGATTGAGCGGATGGGCTGCGGCGTACTGGATGTCCCGCCTTCGCGGGACATGACGGCGGATTTGCGGCGAGATCTCCGTCCTAATAATTGATCCGCAGCCCGACGCCGCCGTGGATCGTGTTCCCGACCGGCTGCGGGCCCAACGTGCCGTTGGCGAAGAGATCCACGATCCAGCCCTTTTGCACGCGGAAGCCGAGGCGACCGCCATATTCGAACCAGCCCTGGTTGCCCATGGTCGGCACCACCGTGCCGTTGCCGGTCACGGTGGCGACGATGCCGCTATGGCTCGCAAACGACTGCACCCAGCCGCCATTGATGTTTGTCTCGATGCTGCTGCCGAAGAGATGCGTCCACTGGCCGCCGATCTTGACGAGGCTGGTGCGGTCGGTGCCATCAGCGATGCTGGCGTCGAATGGATTGAAAGCCACCGTACTCTCGCTATAGCCGGAGACGCGCTGCCAGAGCTGCCAGACCTCGATCGAGGCCGCGACCTCGTCGCGTGGCGAGAGGCGACCTATCCAGCCGGCGCGACCGTAGACGGCGTAGTTCGAGGCGTTGGTCGAGCTGGTCACGCTCACCGGGCCGAGACTGGTATCGTAGCTGCGCGTGTAGCGCGCCTTCTCCCATGGCGTCAGGATCGTGCCGACGTCGAAGAACGGCCGCGACGAGCCCCAATCGGTAAAGTCATAGCGCAACGCGAAAGCGCCGATCGGTGCGCTCGTGATCTTGTAGCCGCCCTCGTCGTAATGCGTGTAGGCGATGCCGGCGAGCAGCGACAGATTGTTGGTCAGCGCCTTGCGGCCGTGGATGCCGGCCGAGAACGAGCCGGCCGAGCCGAATGCGCTGATGCAGTCGCCGCAATTGATCTGCTCGTTGACGCCGAGCAGCACCGTGCCGAGCACCCGGTTGGTGATCATCTGATTGAAGCGCTGGTTGGCGAGGCCGCCGATCGAATTGCCGCTGGAAGCCGCGCCGGTCGGTGTCGGGCTCGGCGACGGATATGGGCTGGGAGAAGGATACGGGCTCGGCGACGGTGAGGGTGCAGGGCTTGGTGAGGGCGCAGGACTCGGGGAAGGCGCAGGACTCGGGGAGGGCGCTGGCGAGGGCGAGTAGGTCGGCGATGGATAAGGCGTCGGCTCGCCGCACTCGGACCCGCACTCCGACGTCTGCGCAGCCGCCGGACGGGCCCCCGAGGCGACAAGCGCAAACGCGGCCAATGCGGTGAGCACGCCGATGAGGATGAGGCGCTGGAAGCGGTATTTCGTCATCGTCAACGCCCGCACAGCATGCCGTCGTCCTGGACGGCAGGCATGATGGTCGGCGAGGCGCCGGCGTACTGGTTGACCGCACACAGTCCGGCACTCGCGGCGCAATTGGCGGCAAACGTCCAGGGCGGCGTATTGGACTTGGTGATGCTCACCTTGCCGCCGGTCGAGGTGATGATCGCGGTGTCGCCTGGCTGGGTGAGCTGCACGCACTGGGAGCTCTTGGTGCAGACGCTGGCCGCGCCGTCCTGAAGCACGACCACGGAGCGCCCGCGTTGCGAGAGGATGTCGAGCGTGGTGCCGCGCACACCGATGGTCGCAAGCGGCGTCGTGATCTTGTAAGCGGCTTTGTCGGAACGCCCGGTGACGAAGCGGAAGGCGCCGGTGGTCATGTGGATCGCGACGTCGCGATAGCTGCGCTCGTCGTTGAAGACGGTGCGGTCGAGCTTCAGCGTGGCGCTCGGGCCGAGCGACAGATTGGTGCTGTCCGCCATCACGAAACGCGCCGCGCTGTCGGCGCCGGTCCGCACGGTCTCGTCGCGCAGCATGCTGTCGCCGACATTGATCGGCGTCGTGGTCGCGGCCACGCGCACGACCTCGTTCTGGATCACGACGGCTTCGCCGACGCGAGTCTGCCCCTGAGCGCTAGAGCCGGCGCACAATGCGGCCGACAAGAGGATGGAGAAAAGCCAAAAACGCAAATTCATTTCGCAACCGATCGATGTGTCCCTGATCGTACCGGATCGCGCTCGCTTGCGATGTGGCGTAATTATCACAAGCGGCGCGGGACGTGCGCTATGCTTAGTGACAGTTGCGGCAGAATGCGTTCAATGAAAACGACGATCCTTGTTTTTGTCCGCGGTGACGCAAATTTGCCACGCAAGATATCTCAACAGCAGCCGTTCGAGGCGTTCGCAGTTCCAAAACTGTCGCGGAGCGCAGTGCTTGCTGTCGCGATTTTCCTGGTTGCGCATCTGGCGCTGCTGATCGGTCTCACCACGCCGGAAAAATTCGTCTTCGACGAGGTGCATTACGTCCCGGCGGCGCGGCAGATGCTGGCGCCCGTGATGTCGCAACCGATGCTCAATCCGATGCATCCGCCGCTCGCCAAGGAGCTGATCGCGGCATCGATCGCAGCCCTCGGCGACAACGCGCTTGGCTGGCGTTACCCCGCGACGTTGTTCGGCGCATTGGCGATCGTTGCAATCTATCTGTGCGGGCTCGCGCTGTTCTCCGCGCAAGGGCCCGCGATCGCCGCGGCGCTGATTGCGGCGTTCAACCAGATGCTGTACGTGCAGGCGCGCATCGCGATGCTCGACATCTTTGCGCTCGGCTTCGGCCTGCTTGCGACCGCCGCCTTCATGCATGGTTTTCGAAGAGAGCGGCCGCATGCCTTGTTTGCCGCGGCAGGAGCTCTGTTCGGACTTGCTGCAGCCTGCAAATGGAGCGGCCTGTTTCCGCTTGGCGTCTGCATCGTCATCGTTGCGGTGATCCGCCTGATGCAGGGCTGGCGTACGCTGTTCGCCGACGCGAGGCCGGACGACTGGTATCGGCCGGAGCTGTGGCCCGGCTTGAGGCTGCATCATGTCGCGCTCTGCTTCGTCGTCTTGCCGATGGTGACCTACCTTGCCGCTTTCGTCCCGTTCCATGGCGTGTCGCTGCCGGATCTGATCGAGGCGCAGCGGCGGATCTTCGCCGACAACGCCACGACGGCCATCGCCGGCCACACCTATATGAGCGCATGGCCGTCCTGGCCGTTGCTCGCGCGCCCGGTGTGGTTCCTGTTCGACAAGACGGGAGATGACAACGTCGCTGCGATCGTCTTTCTTGGCAATCCGCTGGTGCTCTGGCCGGCTCTGATCGCGCTGGTCATCGTGTTGCGGGATTTCATCCTGGCGCGGCGGTGGGATGCATTCCTGATCGCGGCATTCTATTTCGGTCCCTGGCTCGCCTGGGCGTTGCTGCCGCGTACCCTGGGCTTCATCTACTACTACCTGCCGGCCGCGACCGCGGCGTCGCTGGCGCTGGTCTATGTGCTGCGCCGGGAGGGGCTGCCGCGCTGGCTGCTGTGGGCCTATGTCGGCGTCGCTGCGGCCGGCTTTGCGGTGATGCTGCCGATCTCCGCCGCCTTCATCGGCACGTCCATGCGAACCTTCGGCCGCCTGATGCTGTTTCAAAGCTGGATATGACATCGCCGCCTGCCGGGTTGCGGCAGGCGGTGTGTCTCTTGCGCCACGATCGCGCGTTACTTCGCTGCGGTCTTGGTGTCCATGTTCACGACCTGGACGCGGCGGTTGATCGCGTCGGTGCCGTTGGCGGCATCCTTCAGCTTGGTCTCGCCGTAGCCGACGGTGACGAGATCGGTGCCGTTGAGGCCGTAGTTCTGCACCAGGTATTTCTTAATGGTGTCGGCGCGCCGTTCGGAGAGCCCTTGATTGTACTCTTCGCCGCCGGTCGCGTCGGTGTGGCCGGCGACCACGAAGGTCGAGCCCTTCAGCGCCGGATCGGACAGCGCCTTGCCGAGCGCCTGCACCGATGCCACCGACGTCTTGGCGATGTCGGCCGAGTTGTAATCGAACTGGATCTCCAGATCGATCTTCGGCTTGGTCGCAGCTAACTCGGCGATCTGCTCGCGCTCGCTCGTCGAGAGCGACCGGGTCGAGCGGTTGCGCACGGTGTTCAGGAAGGTCGCTTCCTTGGCTTGCGCGGTCGTGTCGGCCTGCGGACCGACGGACAGGCCACGGGTTGCCGGCTTGGGCTTCAGTGCGTCCAGGATCTTGTCGGTGGAGACATTGTTGTCGCCAGCCAGGGCCAGTCCCGCCGTCATCGACAGGGCTGCGGAAAGGGTAATCGCCTTCAATGCAAAAGACTTATCAAGACGGATCATTGTCGAATCCTCGCTGCTACGCCTGATGGCGATTTGATGCTGCGAGCCTAGGGGAGGTTCAAAAGCCTCGATGTGATCTTCCTCACATTCGAAATTGCCCGCGGAGACCCCGATCTGGTTCGATCGTCTGCGGCTTGAGGCGGAACTGGAACCCCCGGAAACCCCCGTTCCTGATCGTCGAAAGAGCGTCGGGGGAGCGCCCAAAAGCCGCACGTCGAGAGCGGGCTGATTCGGCAGGGCAGCAACGAAATGTCTTCTCCCTGAAAAACTTGCCGTTGAAGAATGGCAGTTGTGGTGGCCGGCATCAGGCCGGCTGCCCTTTCTGGAGGAGAAGATTGATGAAGACCCTGTTGCTCGCGACGGCATTCGTGGCGCTTGCGCTGTCCCCCGCATCCGCCGCCAAGATGGCGTGCACCAGTGCAAATATGGCCAAGCTCGTTGCCGGGATGGGCGGCGAAGACACGCCGGGCAAGATCGCAGCGAGGAAGTCGATGGCCGCGGCCAATTCCGACATGAGCAAAGGCAACATGCGCGGCGCCTGCAAGCATTATATGAGCGCCGAGAAGGCGATGGCGATGAAGTAGGCTCCCGCGATCCCGGACGTGATGGCCGCGCTGGCAGCAGATGGCAGCGCGGCTTTTTCGTGGTGCTGCTTCTTTGCCTCGCGGCGAATCCGGCTACATTGCATTCCGCAATGCTCCGCGCCCCGAAACCACTTCCGCTCTCGACCAAACAGGCCCGGCAGATCTGGCTGCATGCCCAGCGGCTCGACGTGCGCGAGCCGTTCGGGGAGGGCGCGCAGGCCGTCGCCGACGCGACGGCTCATCTCGGCTATGTGCAGATCGACACCATCAACGTCATCGAGCGCTGCCATCACCACATCCTGTTCAGCAGGATCCCGTCCTACCGTCGCGCCGATCTTCGCCAGGCCCACAGCGTCGACAAGAGCGTGTTCGAATATTGGACGCACGCGCTCTCCTACGTGCCGGCCGCCGACTTCCGCTTCTTCCTGCCGGCGATGCGCGAGCACCGGCGCGAGGGACACAGATGGTTTGGCTCGGTGAAGCCGGCCGACACGCGCAAGGTGATGCGACTGCTGCGTGCCGGCCCGCTGACGATCCGCGACATCGAGGATGACGTGCTCGTCGAAAAGGAGCACCTCTGGCAGAGCCGCAAGCCGTCGAAGCGCGCGTTGCAACTCGCCTTCTATACCGGCGCCGTCACCATCAGCGAGCGCCAGGGCATGCTCAAGACCTATGAGCTGATGAACCGTCATTTCGGCTGGGACAAGCTGCCGAGGCCGGCATCGGCAAGGGAGATCACGGCCTATCTGCTCGACCGCGCGCTGCGCTCGCAGGGCGTGGTCAGTCTCGATTCGATCTGCCATCTCGACGCGCCGAGCAAGAAGCCGGTCGCGCGCCTGATCGCCTCGCGCGTCCGCCGCGGCGAGCTCGTGCCTGTTACGCTCGAGGGCGCCGGCAAACAGGAGCATTGGACCTCGCCCGCAGCGCTGGAGGCTGGCGGCGAAGGGCCGCCGCCCGATCTCGTCCACATTCTTTCGCCGTTCGATCCCCTGATCATCCAGCGCAAGCGCACCAATCTCATCTTCGGCTACAACCATCTGTTCGAAGCCTACGTGCCGAAGGCCAAGCGCAAGCTCGGCTACTTCGCGCTGCCCGTGCTGGTCGGAGACGAGATCGTTGCCGCCCTCGATCTCAAGACCGACCGGCAGGCGAAGAAGCTCGTGATGCAGAAATGGACCTGGGTCGGGCAGGGGAGGAAGACCGCGGGGCGCAAGGAGCTCAAGCGTGTGATCGAGGACGAGCTCGATCGCTTCGAGCGGTTTCAGCTCTCGGAGTGAGCGTCGTCGTCGTCCGGTCTACGGCCTGTCTTCGAGCTCGGCCGAGGCTCCGGACACGATATGAGCGTATCGGTCCAGCACCTCGTCGGCCGAGTAGCTAGAGCGTTCCGCGAATTCCTCCCGCAGGCCCAGGCGCGCGGAGACCTTCAAGCGCGCCGCCGTGGCAGTCGTCATGACGGGATCAAAGCCCAATTCGCGCAGGCCCGCTGCCACGCCGTCCATTTCCACGGCACGGCGTTCGGCATGCAGCACGTCGGAGCGGACGCACATGTCCAGGAACTTGCTGAACGTGGTGGCATCCATCGAGGCGCATAGCCCGCGCATGGTTTCGTCGCGCACGCCGGCGAGCGTCGCGGCGGTCAGCGCCTCGACCAGCAGCGCTTCCATGCCTTTCGTCACCACGCTCCGCAGCATTTTCACGGCCGCTGCGGTCCCGGCTTCGGGACCGGCCACCTCGATGCGGAAGCCGAGTGGTTTGAAGGTGTCCGCGAAGCGTGCGGCGCCGCTGCCGGATGTGTAGAGCGGGACCGCAGCGCCGTAGAGGTCGACCGATCCCATCAGATTCGCATCTGCGAACAGGCCGCCGCGCGCCTCGACGGCTTCGGCGACACGCTTCTTCGTTCGCGGGGTCGCAGCGTTGATGTCCACCACGAGACAGCCGGGACGGACGATCTTCGAAATGGCCTCACCCGTCTCAGCCGCGACGGCAACGACGACGGCGGAAAAGATCACGTCCGCGTCCGTGAGGTCCTCGAGCCGGTCGGCGAGCGTGACGCCACAATCCGCCGCCACCGCACGAAAAGCCCGAGAGTAGGGCGGCGCGTTCGTCTTGCCCTGACAGAATGCGACGATCCGCGCTCGGGTCTGGGTCGCGAGATGCTTTGCGAAGCATTGCGCGGCCTCGCCAAATCCAACGAAGGCGATCTTGGGCTGCTGCATGGCTGAGCTGTCTCCTGTCTCCGACCCGTCCGATTCCGATGGAGGGCGAGGTCTCCTCGCGCGACTTCCCACCGCCGCCATTGTGCTGAGTTCGACGCGGGAGTCAATGAACCGGTTCATTTGCGGGGCGATCACCGGAAGCAATTGTTGAGCAGATTGCTCAATCGAACGGCAAATGTCGGTGAGGCTGCCTTGCCAGGGAGCGTGAACCGGTTCATATAGTGCTATGCCCGCGCAGGCTCGCCGATCGCAAACCGTGAAGGTCAGGGACGTCGCCCGGGAGGCCGGCGTCGCGGTCGGCACGGTATCTCGTGTGCTCAACGATCATCCTACGGTGACCAGGGAGCTGCGCGAGCGCGTCGAAAGGGCGATGGCGCATCTCGGCTATGAGGTCGACGTCACGGCCCAGAGCATGCGCGCGGGCCGGTCGCGGCTCGTCGCCTGCGCCATTCGTGATTTCGACATCCCGCGCTTCGCGCTGTTCATCAAGGAGGCCGAAGCGGTCCTGCGTGAGGCCAGATACACCTTGCTGCTGGCGAGCACGACCAATCGTCCCGAAGTCGAGATCGCCCTGTTGAGCGCTTTCCGCAGGCGCCGGGTGGATGGCGTGATGATGACGCTGAGCGATGAGCAGCATCGCGACGTGCGCGAAGCGCTGTCGGAGGCGCCGATGCCGGTCCTGCTCATCGACCGGAATCGTATCGAGGCGCTGGATCGCGTCACAGCCGATCATCGCCAGGGCGCGCGCCTCGCTACGAGCCATCTGCTCGGCCTTGGGCACCGGCGAATTGCCGTGCTTGTCGGCGACACCAAGGCCTTCCCGTCGCGCAGTCGCCTCGAGGGACTTCGTGAGGCCTATGCGGCGGCGGGCGTCATGCCGGATCCGAGGCTGCTGCGCGACAATGTGCTCTCGAGTGAAGAAGCCTATCGGGCGACGGCGTCGCTGATGAGCCTTGCCGATCCCCCGACGGCGCTCTTCGTCGCGGCGATGGACATGCTCGGCGGTTGCCTGAGAGCGCTGCGAACGATGGGCATCGCGGTCGGGGACGGGATTTCGGTGGTGGCCGGCAGCGATTCGGATCTCGCCGAACTGCATACGCCGCCGATTACGGCGATTGCGTGGGATCTCGCGGCGATGGGCCGCCATGCCGCGACCATGCTGCTCGAGCGTATGCGCGGCGACGAGATCGAGCGCGGCCGTGGTCTCACCGTGCCGACGGAACTGATCATTCGCGGGTCGACGCGGCCTGTTGCGAATTGAGCGTGTTTGGCTGGTGCTGAATCCGGTTTCTCGCGACGCGGCTGTCGAGCCAGATGCCGACGACGATACCGATGAGGTAGGCGACCAGATTCCACAGCGAGAATATGCGACCGAGCAGCAACGCGCCGGCCGCTGTCAGCCGGAACGCATCGAGCCATGGCGTGTGCACCAGCCGGGAGAATTCCACGATGACCGCAATTACCACCGCGATGGCCGCAATCTGCATCCGCGACAGCCTCGGCAGCACAACCCCGACCAGCAAGAACACCATCGTGGCCCACAAGAGCGAGCCGCCATATTTCACCACGAAGGCCGGAAGCCCGAGCGGAAAGCCGTACCAGCGCAAGCACAGCCCGCAGACGATCACCATCGCGGCGAGGGCGGCGCGGATCAGCGATGTCAGGAGCGGCGCAACAGGTTGATCCGGCTGCGCCCCGCGCATTGCTCGCTCCATTGACTCTTTGCCCGCGATGCTCAAAACCGCCACCCAGCCCTAGAAAAGCAACAACCCGGGGGGGAAGCCATGAGCCAGACCACCTATGCCGGTGCTGCCGGCGGTGCCAACAGCGCCAGCAAGAGCGACATCGAGACCTCGACCATCCGCGCCATCTCCTGGCGCCTGATTCCGTTCCTGGTGCTGGCCTACTTCTTCTCCTATCTCGACCGCGTCAATCTCGGCTTCGCCGCGCTGACCATGAATGCGGAGCTGAAGTTCACGCCGCTGATCTTCTCCTGGGGCGCCGGCATCTTCTTCATCGGCTATTTCATCTTCGAGGTGCCGAGCAACCTTGCGCTGGAAAAATTCGGCGCGAGCCGCTGGATCGCTCGCATCATGGTGACCTGGGGCATCATCTCGGCCCTGATGGCGATGGTCAGCGGCGTGACGAGCTTCTACGTGCTGCGCTTCCTGCTCGGCGTCGCCGAGGCCGGCTTTTTCCCCGGAATCATCCTCTATCTCACCTATTGGTATCCGGCCCAATATCGCGCCCGCTTCCTCGCGGCCTTCGCCATCGCCGTTCCGGTCTCGACCGTGATCGGCGCGCCGATCTCGGGCCTGCTGCTCGGGCTCGACGGCATGATGGGGCTGAAGGGCTGGCAGTGGCTGTTCATCATCGAGGGCGTTCCTTCCGTGCTGCTCGGCATCGTCACCTGGTTCTATCTCACCGACAGACCGGAGAAGGCGGACTGGCTCTCGGCCGAGCAAAAGGCCTGGCTGAAGGCGAAACTCGATTCGGAGATCGCGGCAAAGCAGGCGGTGAAGCACTTGTCGCTGGGCGAGGCGCTGTCCTCGCCGAAGGTGATCGCGCTTAGCCTGATCTATTTCGGCTTCGTCGGCGCGCTGTATGGCATGCAGTTCTGGTTGCCGCAGATCGTCAAGGCGTTCGGCCTCACCAACGCGCAGACCGGTTTCGTCACCGCAATCCCCTATCTGTTCGGCACCATTGCCATGGTCCTGTGGGCGAGGCATTCGGATGCGAGTCGCGAGCGCGTCATGCATGTCGGCGCACCGCTGCTGCTCACAGCCGTCGCTCTCGGCATCTCCTCCTCTCTCTCAGATCCCACCCTGACGATGGTGGCGCTGACGGTCGCCGCGATCGGCGTGTTCTGCTGCTTCGGGGTGTTCTGGACGTTGCCGACCGCCTGGCTGTCCGGCACGGCGGCGGCGGGCGCGATCGCCCTGATCAACTCGATCGGCAATCTCGCCGGTTTCGGCGGGCCCTATCTGATCGGCTGGGTCAAGGAAGCCACAGGCCAGACCTCGACCGGTCTGCTCGTCCTCGCCGTGCTGCCCCTGATCGCCGGCATTTTGGTCTTCGTCGGCGGCCACGACAGCAAGCACGAGTTCGCCGAGCAGGGGCGGTAGGGGCACTAGCCTTGTAAGCCTTATAGGGAGGGCAAAGGCGCGTGCCCTTGCGCGCCGTGCCCACCATCTCCCTACGCTGGCCGGGTTGGGGGGGCACGCTCCGCGTTGCCCGCCCTACAAGCGCACCTTCGCAACATGGCCGTCCCAATCCTTACCACCGCTTAACGATCACGCTTTCCTGATGACTGACGATTATTGACTTTCGTCAGTGATTAGTCGACATTCCTCAAATCGAGATGCAGGAGTGTCCTTCGATGTTCGTCCGGTCGGTTTTATCCAGCTATTCCAGGCTCTTGGCGGGTGTGTCGCTGGCTCTGATGGCCGCAGCCCTGGCCGGGTGCAATGATACTGTTGCCGAGAAGGCGGAGCCGCCGCGGCCGGTTTTGGTTGCGACCGCGCATTATAGTGCGGAGACGCCGGAGCGCAGCTTCGTCGGCACCATCAGGCCGCGGATCGAGAGCGATCTCGGCTTCCGCGTCGCCGGCAAGGTTGCCAAGCGCCTGGTCGAGGTCGGCCAGACCGTCGAAGTCGGCCAGCCATTGGCCACCCTCGACGAGGTCGACCTGAAGCTTCAGGCCGAGCAGGCCGTCGCCGAGCAGACTGCCGCGACCGGTGTGCTGGCCCAGGCCGCCGCCGCCGAGCAGCGCGCCAAGGACCTGAAGGCCAAGGGCTGGACCACCGATGCGCAACTGGATTCGAGTCGCGCCGCCGCCGACGAGGCCCGTGCGCGCCTGAACCGGGCCGAGCGCTCGGTCGAACTGACCAAGAACTCCCTTTCCTACGCGACGCTCAACGCCGACGCCCGAGGCGTCGTCACCGCAACGCTGATCGAGCCCGGCCAGGTGGTTGCCGCGGGCCAGGCCTCGATCCGTGTCGCCCGCTTTGCCGAAAAGGAAGCGGTCGTCGCGATCCCTGAGACGCTGGTCGGACGCGCCAAGTCGGGCGTCGCCAGCGTCACTCTTTGGTCCGAGCCGAACAAGAAGTATGCGGCCAAGCTGCGCGAGATCGCGCCGGCGGCCGACCCGGCCACGCGCACCTATCTGGCAAAGTTCTCGCTGCCCGAGGCCGACGACAAGGTCGCGCTCGGCATGACTGCGACGCTGACGCTGTCTGACGCCGCGACCGAGCGCGTCGCCCGGCTGCCGCTGTCGGCGCTGTTCAACGAAGGCGGCAAGCCGTCCTTCTATGTCGTCGACGACAACGGCGGCGTCACGCTCAAGCCGGTGGCGGTGAAGTCCTACGAGAGCAAGGACGTCGTCATCACGGGCGGTGTCGAGGAGGGCGACAAGATCGTCGCCCTCGGCGTGCAGAAGCTCGATCCGGGCCAGCGGGTGCGGGTCGTGTCGTCGCTGAGTTTTTAGTTTGTCATTCCGGGGCGGTGCGGAGCACCGAGCCCGGAATCTCGAGATTCCGGGTTCGCCCTATGGGCGCCCCGGAATGACAAAGAGAAATCGAGTTACGTCGTGTGAGGTGAGTTTCGGCCTTTGTCCCTAAGCAAAGGCTGAAGCGGCGAAGCGATCCAGAACCTGCCCAGCCCCCTGGATTGCTTCGCTGCCTCGCGACGACGGGGTGAATAGAGCGGCTGTCGTATTTGCAACTGGATCTTCTTTTCGGAGAGAGCGATGAAGCGCTTCAACCTTTCGGCCTGGGCCGTCAGCCATCCGACGCTGGTTCTCTTCCTGATGATCGTGCTCGGCGTCGCCGGCTTCTTCTCCTATGAGAAGCTCGGCCGCGCCGAAGATCCGTTCTTCACGGTGAAGGTGGTCAACGTCTCCGTGATTTGGCCCGGCGCGACCGCGCAGGAGATGCAGACCCAGGTCGCCGATCCCATCGAGAAGAAGATCCAGGAGCTGCCCTATTTCGAGAAGGTGCAGACCTATTCCAAGCCCGCCTTCACCGCGCTCCAGGTCACGTTCCGCGACAACACGCCGCCGAAGGACGTGCCCTATCTCTTCTACCTCCTGCGCAAGAAGCTGGTCGACGTGCAGGGCCAGCTGCCGTCCGGCATCCTCGGGCCCGTCGTCAACGACGAGTTCTCCGACGTCGATTCCATCCTCTACATGATGACCGGCGACGGCGCCGATTATGCCCAGCTCAAGAAGGTCTCCGAAGGTTTCCGCCAGCGCCTGCTGAAGGTGCCCGGCGTCACCAAGGTCGACGTCTACGGCAATCAGGACGAGCGCATCTTCGTCGAGTTCAGCCACGCCAAGCTCGCCACGCTCGGCATCACGCCGCAGGCGCTGTTCGATTCGCTCGCCAAGCAGAACAACGTGACGCCGGCCGGCACGGTCGAGACCTCCTCGCAGCGCGTGCCGCTGCGCGTCACCGGCGCGCTCGACGGCGCCAAGGCCGTCGCCGAAACGCCGGTCGAGAGCAACGGCCGTGTGTTCCGCTTAGGGGACATCGCCACCGTCACCCATGGCTATGTCGATCCGCCGAGCTTCGTCGTGCGCCAGGAGGGCAAGCCCGCCATCGGCATCGGCGTCGTCACCGCCAAGGGCGCCAACATCCTCGAGCTCGGCAAGGAGGTGGAGAAGGCGACCAACGAGTTCATGAAGGCCGTGCCGCAGGGCGTCGACGTCAAGCTGATCGCCGATCAGCCCAAGGTGGTCGAGCACGCCGTCGGCGAGTTCGTGCACTCCTTCATGGAAGCGCTCGTCATCGTGCTGTTCGTCTCGTTCCTGGCCCTCGGCTGGCGCACCGGCATCGTGGTCGCGCTGTCGGTGCCCCTGGTGCTCGGCATCGTCTTCATCGTCATGAACACGATGTCGCTCGACCTGCACCGCATCACGCTCGGCGCGCTGATCATCGCGCTCGGCCTGCTCGTCGACGACGCCATCATCGCGGTCGAGATGATGGTGGTGAAGATGGAGCAGGGCTGGGACCGCATGCGCGCGGCGTCCTTTGCCTGGGAATCTACTGCGTTTCCGATGCTCACGGGAACGCTGGTCACGGCCGCTGGCTTCCTCCCCATCGGCTTTGCCAATTCCGCGGTCGGCGAATATGCCGGCAGCATCTTCTGGATCGTGGCGATCGCCCTGGTCGCCTCCTGGTTCGTGGCGGTGATCTTCACGCCCTATATCGGCGTCAAGCTGCTGCCCGAGATGAAGGCGCACCACAACCATGATCCGCATGCGGTCTACGAGACCCGCATGTACCGCGGCTTGCGCGCCATCGTGAAATGGTGCGTCAACCACCGCATCACCGTGGTGGCCGCGACCGTCGGCGTCTTCATCGCGTCGATCGTCGGCTTCGGCCAGGTCCAGCAGCAGTTCTTCCCGCTCTCGGAGCGGCCCGAGCTGTTCCTCCAGTTGCGCCTGCCCGAGGGCACCGCCTTCAACGTCACCGAGAAGGCGGTGAAGAAGGCCGAAACGCTGCTGAAGGACGATAAGGACATCGAGACCTATACCGCCTATGTCGGCCAGGGCTCGCCGCGCTTCTGGCTCGGCCTCAACCCGCAGCTTCCGAACGAGGCCTTTGCCGAGATCGTCATCGTCGCCAAGGGCGTCGAGGCGCGCGAGCGCATCAAGGCCAAGATCGAGACCGCGGCTGCCGAGGGCTTCCTGACCGAGGCGCGCGTGCGCGTCGACCGCTTCAACTTCGGTCCGCCGGTCGGCTTCCCCGTGCAGTTCCGCGTGATCGGCCCCGATGCCAACAAGGTCCGCGAGATCGCCTACCAGGTCCGCGACGTCATGCGGGAGAACAAGAGCGTCAAGGATGTCCAGCTCGACTGGAACGAGCAGTCGCCCTACCTCAAGCTCGTCGTCGACCAGGACCGCGCCCGCGCCATGGGTCTCACCCCGCAGGACGTCTCGCAGGCACTGGCGATGCTGATCTCGGGCTCGCAGGTCACCACCGTGCGCGACGGCATCGAGAAGGTCGGCGTAGTCGCCCGCGCGATCCCGTCCGAACGCCTCGACCTCGGCGGTGTCGGTGATCTCACCATCACCTCGCGCAATGGCGTTGCCGTGCCGCTGCAGCAGATCGCCAAGATCGAGTATGCCCACGAGGAGCCGATCATGTGGCGGCGCAACCGCGACATGGCGATCACCGTGCGCTCCGACGTCGTCGACGGCGTGCAGGCGCCCGATGTCACCAACCAGATCACGCCGAAGCTGAAGGCGATCAAGGACCACCTCGAGCCGGCCTACCGGATCGAGCCGGGCGGGGCGTTCGAGGAATCCGCCAAGGGCAACGCCTCGATCTTCATCCTCTTCCCGGTGATGGTCATGGTGATGCTGACGCTGCTGATGATCCAGCTGCAGAGCTTCTCGCGCCTGATCCTGGTGTTCCTGACCGCGCCGCTCGGCATCGTCGGTGCCTCGCTCGGCCTCAACGTCGCCAATGCCCCGTTCGGCTTCGTGGCGCTGCTTGGCCTGATCGCGCTCGCCGGCATGATCATGCGCAACACCGTCATCCTGGTCGACCAGATCGAGACCGATGTCTCGCACGGCCTGACCCGGCGCGAGGCGATCGTGGAAGCCACCGTCCGCCGCGCCCGTCCGGTGGTGCTGACGGCGCTCGCCGCCATCCTCGCCATGATCCCGCTGTCGCGGTCGGCGTTCTGGGGCCCGATGGCGATCACCATCATGGGCGGCCTGTTCGTCGCGACCTTCCTGACCCTGCTGTACCTGCCGGGCCTCTATGCCCTCTGGTTCCGCAAGAGCCTGGACGAGGCCGGTACGCCCGAGCAGCCCGCCGCGCCGCAGCATGGCAGCGATGAACATCCAGCAATTCCGCTTGCTGAAGCGGCTGAATAAGTGAGATGAAGTGCTGAGCGATGAGTCCTGACTGATGGCCCTTATTTCGGAACATATCGAAGGCGACACCCGGGATCGTATCCTCGAGGTGGCCGAGCGGCTGTTCCGTCAGATCGGCTACCAGAAGACCACGGTCGGCGACATCGCCAAGGAGCTCAGAATGAGCCCCGCCAACGTCTATCGCTTCTTCGAATCGAAGAAGGCGATCCACCAGGCGGTCGCCCGTTCGCTGATGGGCGAGGTCGAGCTCGAGGCGCAGCGGATCGTGGCCCGGCCCGGCCCGGTCAAGGAGCGCTTCCGCGAGCTGCTCACCACCATCCATCGCATGAACACCGAGCGCTATGTCGGCGACAACAAGCTGCACGAGATGGTCGCGATCGCGATGGAGGAAGACTGGGACGTCTGCGTCGCCCATATGGAGTGCATCGCCGGTGTCGTCGGCCAGATGATCGCCCAAGGCGTCGCCTCCGGCGAGTTCGAGGCGCCGGACCTGCAACTGGCCGCGCTCTGCTCGTGCACCGCGATGATCCGCTTCTTCCACCCCCAGATGATCGCCCAGTGCGCCACCAAGCCGGGCCCGAACATCGACCAGATGATCGATTTCGTCATCGCGGGTCTGTCGCCGCGCCACTGACGGGCGCAGCGTTTTCTCCTATAAGCTCACCTGCCGTCATTCCGGGGCGCGCGAAGCGCGAACCCGGAATCTCGAGATTCCGGGTTCGGTCCTGCGGACCGCCCCGGAATGACGGAGAGCGGAGAGCCAGCGTGACCGACAAAGATCTGTACTTCTATGAGCCCTCCAAGGGCCACGGCCTCAAGCACGATCCCTTCAACGCCATCATCGCGCCGCGGCCGATCGGCTGGATCTCCTCCCGCGATACCAACGGCCACGTCAACCTCGCGCCCTACAGCTTCTTCAACGCGTTCTGCTATGTGCCGCCAATCATCGGATTTTCTTCCACGAACTGGAAGGACACGGTGTCGAACATGGAGCAGACCAGGGAGTTCGTCTGGAATCTCACCACCATGGATCTCGCCAAGCACATGAACGCGACCGCGGCGCATGTCGCGCCCGAGGTCGACGAATTCAAGCTCGCCGGCCTTACCGCCGTCCCCGGCAAGCTCGTCAACGTGCCGCGCGTGGCTGAGAGCCCGGTCGCCTTCGAGTGCAAGGTGTCCGATATCGTCCGCCTGAAGGGTGCCGACGGCAAGGAGGCCGACGCCTGGCTGACGTTAGGGGAGGTCGTTGCCGTCCATATCGACAAGGCCTTGATCAAGGACGGCGTCTACCAGACCGCCGCCGCCCGCCCCATCGTCCGCGCCGGCCGCCGCGGCGATTATTTCGAGATCAAGCCGGAAAACATGTTCGAGATGATCCGGCCGGATTAGGCCCGTCTCCCTCAACGCCGTCATTCCGGGGCGCGCCGTCAGGCGCGAGCCCGGAATCCATTCCTCCACCGACGCTGCTGCACGATGGATTCCGGGCTCGACGCTACGCGTCGCCCCGGAATGACAGCGGAGAGACATTCAGCTCCCCACCCCCTCCCGGAACCGTCCCCGCACCCCGGCCGTTATGGCCGGGGGCCGCTCGGCCGCGTCAATTTTGCAGCCGAACCTTTCACGCAGCCGGCCACTTTCCGCTAAAATGCCCAATAACCGCGCCGATGCATGAGGTCTGCCATGAGCTTCCGCCGCGACACCCTGACAAAGCCGATCTTCTCCTGGGCGCGCGGCGTGCTGCCGTCGATGTCCGACACCGAGCGCGAGGCGCTGGAGGCCGGCGACGTCTGGTGGGATGCCGATCTCTTCACCGGCAACCCCGACTGGTCGAAGCTGCTGAAGGTGCCGCAGGCGAGGCTGACGGATGAGGAGCGGGCCTTCCTGAACGGTCCCGTCGACGAGCTCTGCGCCATGCTCGACGAGTGGAAGATCTTCTGGGAATTGCGTGACCTGCCGCCGGACGTCTGGCACTTCGTCAAGCGCGAGAAATTCTTCGGCATGATCATCCCGAAGGAGTTCGGCGGCCTCGGCTTCTCGCCCTACGCGCATTCGGAAGTGGTGCGCAAGATCTCGACCCGCTCGATCGCGGCGGCCGTCACCGTGATGGTGCCGAACTCGCTCGGCCCGGGCGAGCTCCTGATGCGCTTCGGCACCATTGAGCAACAGCAGCGCTGGCTGCCGCGCCTCGCCGATGGCCGCGACATTCCCTGCTTCGGCCTCACCAGCCCGGAAGCCGGCTCCGATGCCGCTTCGATGGTCGACACCGGCATCGTCTGCAGGGGCGAATTCGACGGGCGCGAGGTCGTCGGCCTCCGCCTCAACTGGCACAAGCGCTACATCACGCTCGGTCCCGTCGCGACGCTGCTCGGTCTTGCCTTCAAGGCCCGTGATCCCGATCATCTCGTGGGCAGCCAGGAAGAGCTCGGCATCACCGTGGCGCTGATTCCGACGAACTTGCCCGGTGTCGAGATCGGCCAGCGCCATCTGCCGTCGATGCAGGTGTTCCAGAACGGCCCGAACTGGGGACGTGACGTCTTCATTCCGCTCGACTACGTCATCGGCGGCAAGGAGCGCCTCGGGCAGGGCTGGAAGATGCTGATGACGGCGCTTGCCGCCGGCCGCGGCATCTCGCTGCCGTCGCTCTCTGCTGCGGGTGCCGCCTATGCGGCGCGCACCACCGGCGCCTATGCCCGCATCCGCGAGCAGTTCGGCATCTCCATCTCCAAGTTCGAAGGCGTCGAGGAGCCGCTCGCGCGAATCGTTGCGACCGCCTACCAGCTCGACGCCGCGCGCCGGCTCACCTGCGCGGCGCTGAATGCCGGCATTCATCCCGCCGTCATTTCCGGCATCATGAAGTTGCACGCGACTGAGCGGATGCGCACCGCGATCGATGACGCCATGGACATCCATGGCGGCAAGGCCGTGATCGACGGTCCGCAAAACTATCTCGGCAATCTGCACCGCGCCGTGCCGGTCGGCATCACTGTGGAAGGCGCCAATATCCTGACCCGCAATCTCATCGTGTTCGGGCAAGGCGCCATCCGCGCCCATCCTTACCTGCTCGACGAGATGAATGCGCTCGCCGATAGCGACCGTGCGCGCGGGCTCAGCGCGTTCGACAAGGCGTTCTGGAAGCATGTCGGCCACAGCTTCTGGACACTCTTCCGTGCCTTTGGCCGTAGCTGGACCTTTGGCGCATTGGCGCCGGCGCCCGATGCGGGTAATGCGACGCCATTCTATCGCCAGCTCTCGCGCTACTCCGCGGCCTTTGCGCTCTGCGCCGACATGGCGCTGCTGACGCTCGGCGGCGCGCTCAAGCGCAAGGAGACGCTGTCGGCCCGCTTCGGCGATATCCTGTCCGAGCTCTATCTGCTCTCGGCCGCGCTGAAGCGCTGGCAGGACGAGGGCCGGCAGAAGGAGGATTTTGCCGCGCTGGAATGGTGCATGGCGACCGGCTTCCGGACCATCGAGAACCGGCTCGCCGAGATCCTCGCCAATCTGCCCAACCGCTTCGTCGCTGGTTTCCTCAGGCTCGTGGTCCAGCCGTTCGGCGCGCGCGTGCTCGGCCCCTCCGACCGCGTCGTGCACCAATGCGCGAGTCTGGTCCTGGAGCCGTCGGCGGCACGCGAGCGCCTCACGCCGGATCTGGCCCGGGTCGACGACGACGGCGGTTTTGCCCGGCTGGAGCGCGCGTTCGAGCTGGTCGCCGGCACGGACGCCATCGCCAGGCGCCTCCGGGCCGCTCAGATCCGCGACTGGAAGGAAGCGGTCGCTAAGGGCGTGATCACGCAGGCTGAGGGCGAGCAGCTCGCCGCCGCCCGTGAAGCCGTCACAAAAGTGATAGAGGTCGACGATTTTGCGCCGGAGGCGCTGTCGCCGATTTACAAGAAAACCGTCAATGTGCATCAGTTCTTCCAGGAACTCGGTGAACAGAGGGCGGCGAGCTGATGGCACGACCGGTTTTCATCGTCGACGGCAGCAGGACGCCGTTCCTGAAGGCGCGTTCGGGGCCCGGTCCGTTCACGCCGGTCGATCTCGCCGTGCAGTGCGGCCGGCCGCTGCTGGCGCGCCAGCCGTTTGCGCCCAACGCTTTCGATCAGGTCATCCTCGGTTGCGTCAACGTGATCGCGGACGAGATGAACCCGGCCCGCGTCGCCGCGCTCCGGCTCGGCATGGGCGAGGACATGGTCGCCTTCACCGTGCAGATCAATTGCGGCTCCGGCATGCAGTCGATCGACACCGCCTACCGCTACATCCGCGAGGGCCATGCCGACATGATCCTTGCCGGCGGCACCGAGGCGCTGAGCCACGCGCCGCTGGTCTGGTCGAACGCGGGCGTGCGCTGGTTCGCCGGCCTCGCCACCGCCAAGGGCGTTGCCGCGAAGCTGGCTGCAGCCTTCAAGCTGCGGCCGCGCTATCTCAAGCCGATCATCGGCCTCGAGCGCGGCCTGACCGATCCCGTTACCGATCTGAACATGGGCCAGACCGCCGAGGTCGTCGGCCATCTCTTCGGCATCACCCGCGCACAGTCCGATGCCTATGCCGCCGAAAGCCATCGCCGGCTCGCGCATGCGCAAAGCGCGGGTTATTTGAAGGCCGAGGTCGAGACCGCCTTCTCCCGCGACGGCAAGTTCTTCGACCACGATGACGGCGTGCGTCCGGATTCGACGGTCGAGTCGCTGGCAAAACTGAGACCGGTGTTCGAGCGCCCCTGGGGACAGGTCACGGCGGGCAATTCCTCGCAGATCACCGACGGCGCGTCCTGGGTGATCCTCGCCTCAGACGCGGCAGTGGCAAAGCACAAGCTGACGCCGAAGGCTGCGATCGTCGACAGCCATTGGGCGGCGCTTGATCCCAGCATCATGGGGCTCGGGCCCGTGATGTCGGCGACGCCGCTGCTCACGCGCAACAATCTCACGATCAAGGACGTCGAGACCTGGGAGCTGAACGAGGCCTTCGCAACGCAGGTGCTCGGCTGTCTCGCCGCCTGGAACGACGACAAGTTCTGCCGCGAAATATTGCGGCTCGACGGCGCGGCCGGCGAGATCGACCGTGAGCGGCTGAACGTCGACGGCGGAGCGATCTCGCTCGGCCACCCCGTCGGCACCTCCGGCAACCGCATCGTGCTGCATCTCGTCAACGCCATGAAGCGGCTCGGCACGCGGCGTGGCGTTGCCACCGAATGCATCGGCGGCGGGCTCGGCGGCGCCATGCTGATCGAGGCGGTGTGACCATGGATTCCAAGATTATGACCGCGCTGGGCGACCGCGTCCTGACGCTCGGGCCTCCGCCCGCGGCGGACAGCCCATACAGGCATTTCAAGCTGACGCGTGACGCCGATGGCGTCGCCTGGCTGCTGTTCGACCGCGCTGATGCAAGCGCCAACACCCTGTCCTCCAATGTGATGGAGGAGTTCGACGCCGTGCTTGCCGCGATCGAGACCGAGCGTCCGGCCGGCCTCGTGATCCGCTCGGCCAAACCCTCCGGCTTCATCGCCGGCGCCGACGTCAACGAATTCCGCGGCGCGTCTGATCCCGCCATGGTCGAGACGCGCATCCGCGCCGCGCATGCGGTAGTCGACCACCTGGAAGCCTTGAGGCTGCCGACGGTCGCGGTCATCCACGGCTTCTGCCTCGGCGGCGGGCTCGAGGTCGCGCTGGCCTGCCAGGCGCGCATCGCCATCGAGGGGGCGCGCTTCGGCTTCCCGGAGGTGATGCTCGGCCTGCACCCCGGCCTCGGTGGCACGGCGCGGTTCACCGCGCTGGTCAATCCGACCCAGTCGATGGCGCTGATGCTGACCGGCCGCATCATCGATGCGCGCCGCGCCAGGGCGCTCGGCCTCGTCGACACCGTGACGCAGGAGCGGCATGTCCAGGGCGCGGTGAAGGATGCGCTGTTCGGCCGCCTGAAGCGAGCCAAGCCCGGTCTGCTCACGCGCGCCGCCAACCTCGGACCGGTGCGCGGCCTGCTGGCCAAGCGCATGCGCGCGGAGGCCGCGAAGGCTGCATCGCGCGAGCATTATCCAGCGCCCTATGCGCTGATCGATCTCTGGGAAGCGCATGGCGGCAGCAAATCCGCGATGCTGAAGGCCGAGCAGGCCTCGTTCGCCAAGCTGATGGTGACGCCGACCGCGCAGAACCTGATCCGCGTCTTCTTCCTGCGCGAGCAGATGAAGAAGGCGGCAGGCGCCGGCAGCACGGTGAAGCATGTCCATGTCATCGGCGCCGGCGCGATGGGCGGCGACATCGCGGCCTGGTGTGCGGGGCAGGGCCTTCGCGTCTCGCTCGCCGACATGAAGGCCGAGCCGATCGCGGGTGCGGTGAAGCGCGCAGCCGAGCTCTACGGCAAGATCATCCGCAAGCCGACCGAGGTGCGTGACGCGCTCGATCGCCTCGTCCCCGACATCGACGGGGAGGGCGTCCGCAACGCCGATCTCATCATCGAAGCGGTGCCCGAGAAGCTCGAGCTGAAGCAGAAGGTCTATGCCGGCCTCGAGCCGCGGATGAAGCCCGGCGCGATCCTTGCGACCAACACGTCGAGCATTCCGCTTCAGGACTTGCGCACCACTCTGGCGCGTCCGGAGCGGCTGGTCGGCCTGCATTTCTTCAATCCGGTGTCGCGGCTGCAACTGGTCGAAGTCGTCAGTCACGACGGCAACGATCCGCAGGTGCTGACGGACGCGCTCGCCTTTGTCGGCGCGATCGACCGCCTGCCTTTGCCTGTGAAGAGCTCGCCGGGCTTCCTCGTCAACCGCGCGCTGACGCCTTACATGCTGGAAGCGATGGTGATGCTGGACGAGAAGACCGACCAGCGCCTGATCGATGCCGCGGCCGAGCAGTTCGGCATGCCGATGGGGCCGATCGAACTGGCCGATCAGGTCGGCCTCGACATCTGCCTCGACGTCGGCGACATGCTGCGAACCAAGTTCGGCGATCTGCTGCCGCCGACGCCGGCCTGGCTGCGCGAGAAGGTCGCAAGAGGCGAACTCGGCCGCAAAGCCGGCAAGGGCTTCTACACCTGGAAGGACGGCAAGGCGGAGAAGGCGCCGCTTCCCGAGACCGGGCCGCGCGTCACCGACCAGATGATCGACCGCCTGGTGCTGCCGATGTCCAATGTCTGTGTTGCCTGCTTGCGCGAAGGCATCGTCGACGATGCCGATGCGGTCGACGGCGCCATGATCTTCGGCACCGGCTATGCGCCGTTCCGTGGCGGTCCGTTGAACTATGCGCGCACGCGCGGCGTGGAGAACGTCGTGTCCACCCTGCGCGGGCTCGCCGATCGATTTGGCGGGCGTTTCGCGCCGGATGCGGGCTGGGACAGTTTGCAATAGAGGCTGTCGGTAAAAAAGATGCTATCCTGGGTGGTGGAGCCCGTGGGGAGTATCGCCGATGCCGACGATCCCGTTCTTCAAGCATGCGACCCTGCGCGAGATCATCGTCACGCGGTTGTGCTGCGCGGCCGATGTCGTCGTGATCCTATGTTGTGCAGGCTATCTCGTCGCGCGCTATCCCGAGGTGGGATTGCACTGGTCGTGGTTGATCGTGGCGCTCCTGGCCGGATATTTCCTCGCTGACCTTTTTTCGGGGCTGGTGCATTGGGTGGTCGACACCTGGCTCGACGAGGGGATGCTTGGCCGCGGCATCGCGATAACGCGAGAGCATCACACCCACCCCAGCCACGTTCTGCTCTACGGCTTCTTCGACCAGGCGTCTCTCGGTGCGGCGCCGAGCGCGGTGGTGGTTGGGGGCGCGGCCACCGTCACGGCGTTGTTTCCGGCTTCCGCGCTCACCTATGCGCTGATGATCGTCTGGTTCGTGATCGCCACCTGCATGCTGTTTGGCATGGGCTTCCACAATCTCGCGCACCGGCCGGTCCGCCCGCTGCCCCTGCGCGTGGCTCAACGGCTGCATCTGGTCTGTTCACCCGAGCATCATTGGCGTCATCACCGTGACCACACCATCCGCTATTGTGTCATCAATGGATGGGCCAATTATCCGTGCGACCGTTTCCGGCTATGGAGCAGGCTGGAGCGGCTGGTAACGGCAACGACCGGATGCGCGCCTCGGGCCGACGATGCGGAGTGGCAACACAAGCTGAACGGTGCCGGAATCGTCGTCGGGTCGCCGCGGCCGAATGGATAGCGCAAGCTCGTCTCGTGTCGATGTTGCGCAAGGCGCCGAGGCTTTGTATCCAGAGCCGAGAGCCGCGGGAGATCAACGATATGACCGACACGCACGTCCACGCCCCTATCAGCTCCGACACCGGGCCGAGCGGCGATCTCTGCATCCGCACGCTGGCGATGCCGGCCGACACCAACGCAAACGGCGACATCTTCGGCGGCTGGCTCCTGAGCCAGATGGACGTCGGCGGCGGCGTGTTCGCCTCGAAGGCAGCGAGGTCGCGCACCGTGACGGTCGCGATCGAGGCGATGAATTTTCGCAAGGCGGTCTATGTCGGCGATCTCGTCTCGGTCTACGCCAATCTCGTGCGCGTCGGGCGCACCTCGCTGACGGTGCATCTCGAGGCCTGGGCATTGCGGCGCAAGGAGCTTCATCCGTTCCTCGTCACCGACGGCAATTTCACCTACGTCTCGATCGACGACCACGGCCGTCCGCAGGAAATCCAGCGAAACGATCCGCCGATCGCGACGTAATCGCGCGCGACGCTCTGCCTCATCCTGCGAGACGTGGCAATCCCTGCAAAACGCGGCGCGGGTGAGTCATCCTCGTCGCGGCTTCGCCAAGAACCAGTCATAAAACGGATGAGGTCCCGGCGTACTCAATTGCGTGTCGATTCGGGGTGGAAACGGCCTCAAATGCCTGGGAACCTTTGGGCATGAGTGTCGTTATTTGCCCGCACTGAGGGATCCACGGACCATGCCGGACAGCTACATCATTGAAGTCAATTCGCAGACCGCAGGTATCGTCGTTCGCTCTCAAGGAGGCTACTGCTTCTTCGCCTCGTCCCACCGCTTCAACCGTCTCGAAGGCCAGCTCTTCCGCAACGCCCGCGAAGCCGAGCGCGCTGCGCGCAGGCTGGTTAACGGCGAGGTGAAGGAGGCGGCGTAACTGTCGTCATTCCGGGGCGCGCGTAGCGCGAACTATGGTGCGCAATCGCGCACCTGAGCATCTATCGTGCTGCAGAAATTGCCGACCAATGGATTCCGGGCCCGCGCCTTTCGGCGCGTCCCGGAATGACGTCGTTGATCACAACTTCGTTGCGGCCCGCGACAAGAGCTTCCACTCGTCGCCCTGCCTCTGCCAGTTCATCAGGATGTGAAGGTTGGTCGATACTTTTTTCCCGTCGGCCGCCATCTCCTGCTCGCCCAGCCAGTGGAAACGCACGATCGCTGCGGGGCCGACCACCTTGATGGTGGGGTCCTTGTATTCGATCGACAGGAATTTCGATTTGCCGTCGGTTGCGTTGGCGATGAAGGTCGCCTTGTCCTCGACCTTGCCGCTGGAATGGCTGTAGCTCAGATCGTCCCAGCATAGCGCAGCGAGCGCTTTCGGATCGGCCGCGATCTGGGCAAGGCGGAAGGCCTCGACCTTCTTCGCCACGGCTTCCTCGTCCGCCGACGCGGCGAGCGCCGGCGTGGCGAACGCAAGCGCGGAGACGGCGAGAGTGGAGAGAGCCAGATCGCGTCGGTTGATGGTCATCGTTTCCTCCTTTTTGATCTTGCACCGAGTGTTGCAGCCGCGCGTGACTTTGTCGAGAGTCGCATTGTCGTCATGTGAATGCGTGATTGCGCGATCGGGGCCGTATTGATACGTCTCGCGCATCGATGCGTCGCGCATTTGGGAAAGTACGGAAATGATCGAGGCCAGCTACGATGCGATGGGCAGGGCGTTGTTGTTCGACATCGACGGCACCCTCGCCGACACAGATCCGTTGCACTTGAAGGCGTTCAACCAGGTACTCGGCCCGCGCGGCCATATCTTCGACCACGCGCGCTTCTCCAGGGAGCTGCAAGGTTTCGCCAATGTCGCGATCGGCGAGCGCTTTCTGCCCGACGAGGCGCCGGAGCGGCGTGCCCTGATCCTCGATGAGAAGGAGGAGGTCTTCCGCACGCTCGTGGCCGGGCAGATCGCACCGCTGCCGGGCCTGATGGCGCTGCTCGACCGGGCCGACAGCGCCGGCATCCCCATGGTCGCCGTGACCAATGCGCCGCGCCTCAAC
This sequence comes from Bradyrhizobium diversitatis, assembly GCF_016031635.1. Classification (GTDB taxonomy): domain Bacteria; phylum Pseudomonadota; class Alphaproteobacteria; order Rhizobiales; family Xanthobacteraceae; genus Bradyrhizobium; species Bradyrhizobium diversitatis. The sequence goes on along the minus strand of NZ_JACEGD010000019.1, from coordinate 27,508 downwards.
GCCGAGCTGCTGCTCTCGGGTCTCGGCATCACGCATCGCTTCAAGGCGCTCGTGATCGGCGCCGAGCTGCCGCACGGCAAGCCGCATCCGCTGCCCTATCAGGAAGGGCTGCGTTGCGTCGGCGCGAGGCCGGAAACCTCGATCGCATTCGAAGACTCCCGCACCGGCGTCCAGTCCGCCACGGCGGCCGGAATTCCAACCATCGGCATTCGCACCAGCCTCAGCCACGCCGACCTGGTTGCATCAGGCGCAGTCGCGTCCGCCAGCGCCTTCGACGATCCGGCGCTGCTCGCGCGTCTTGCGAACGCTATGGCGTGGTAAGAAATGGCGTGGTGAGGACCCCTCATCCGTTAACCGTGATCAGCGTGCGCATTGACCGAAGGCGCGAACCGCCGCACCATGCATCACTCTGATTTGAGGCCGTTGCCGTGACCGGACTGACCCATCGCCAAGCCGAAATCCTCAACATCGCGCGCGCTTCCGGCCGCGTCATGGTCGAGGAGCTCGCGCGCCGCTTCGAAGTCTCGGCGCAGACCATCCGCAAGGATCTCAACGACCTCTGTGAGCGGAGATCGCTGACCCGCATCCATGGCGGCGCCATCATCGCCTCGGGCGTGGAGAACCTCGCCTACGAGGCGCGCCGCTTCGTTGCCGCCGACGAGAAGAAAGCGATCGGCGCGGCCGCCGCGTCGCTGATCCCGAACGGCTGCTCGCTGTTCATCAACATCGGCACCACGACGGAGGAGGTCGCGAGCGCGCTGACCTCGCACGAGGACCTGCTCGTCATCACCAACAATCTCAACGTTGCCATGCTGCTCTACCGCCATCCCCGCATCGAGGTGGTGGTCGCGGGCGGCACGGTGCGGCGCGCCGACGGCGCAGTGGTCGGCTCGACCGCGACGCAGCTGATCGGCCAGTTCAAGGTCGACTATGCCATCATCGGCGCGTCCGCGATCGACGAGGAGGGGGCGTTGCTCGACTTCGACTATCGCGAGGTGCAGGTGGCGCAGGCCATCATCGCCAATGCCCGCAGCGTCATGCTGGTCGCCGATTCCACCAAGCTGCGCCGCAGCGCGCCGGTGCGGATCGCCCACATCACCCAGATCCAGACCTTCGTCACCGACCAGGAGCTTCCCGAGCGCCTCGCCACCATCTGCCACAGCAAGGGCATCGAGGTGGTCGAGGCGATGCCGAAGGGCGCGGATATCGACGATTCCCCGGCCGAGGTGCAGGATGCTGCGCCTGAAGCCGCACCGGTCGTTCGGCTGAGATAGGTCTCAGGCATCATCCCAAGGATTGAGCAGCGGAACGCCGAACGCCGCAAAATCCTTCACATTGCGCGTGACAAGCGTGAGGTGGTGCACGAGAGTGGTGGCCGCAAAGAAGCCGTCCATGACAGACAATGCGACGCCGCCCATGCGGCTCTGCGCCATGAGGTCGCCCCAGCGCTCGGCGACCGCATGGTCGATGGGCAGAACGCGGTCGGCAAATCGCGCCGGTAGATCATGCGCCAGCCAGGCGGCCAGCGCCGTGCGCCGGCGGCCATCGTCCAGCAATGCGATGCCGCGGCGAAGTTCGGCGATCGTGGCAACGCTTATGAATGCCCGATCTTCGTCGATCGTATCGAGCCACGCCAAGACCTTCGGCGAAGGCGCTGGGCGCCGAACCTCCGACAGCACGTTGGTGTCGAGCAGCAGATTCACGGCATCTCGTCGCGTGGCGCGTCCTGGACCCGTTCAAGCTCGAGGTTGGCGCCGCGCAGCGGCGAGCCCAGAAGGAATTCGGCCAGCGTGCCGTTGCGTGCGGTCTTGCGCGCCCATTCGTCGGCGGAGACGACAACCGCATTCGGTTTGCCGTGTCGTGTGATGACCTGCGGGCCGGCTTGAGCGCGATCAATCACCTCGGACAACCGCGCCTTGGCGCTGGCCAGCGTCCAGATGTCATCAGCAGGAAGGGTGCGGGGCGCAGTAATACGATCGGTCATGCGCATGAACCATTTTGACTATAATGACTATATTGCTCCAAAATTGGCCGCGCAAGAGCCCCTTGGATCCCCACAAGATAGGCCAACTTTCGCTTCTCCTCCTCTCTCTTTCATCTTGCTTTCGTTTTCCTGTATGATCTAATCAAAAGCGAAAGTAGCCGCTCGACGGAACGAGCGGTCGCCGGGGGATGCGTCTGTTGGAGCGTATTTTCGATCTCGCCATCATCGGAGGCGGTGTTAACGGCTGCGGCATCGCGCGCGATGCGGTGGGCCGTGGCAACACGGTTTTCCTGTGCGAAATGAACGATCTGGCGAGCGGGACGTCGTCCTGGTCGACCAAGCTGGTGCATGGCGGCCTGCGCTATCTCGAATATTACGAGTTTCGCCTGGTCCGCGAGGCGCTGATCGAGCGCGAGATCCTCTGGGGCATCGCGCCCCACATCATCCGCCCCCTGCGTTTCGTTTTGCCGCATCACGCCGGCCTGCGCCCGGCCTGGCTGCTGCGCCTCGGCCTCTTCCTCTATGATCACATCGGCGGCCGGCACCTGCTGCCGGCGACCCGCTCGGTCGATCTCAAGCGCGATGAGGTCGGCAAGCCGCTGATCCCGAACCGCTACAGCCGCGCCTTCGAATATTCGGACTGTTTCGTCGACGACGCCCGCCTCGTCGTGCTCAACGCGCGCGATGCCGCCGACAAGGGCGCCGAGATCCGGACCCGCACCCGCGCCACCGAGATTCGCCAGTCCGGCGGCCTCTGGATGGTCAGCATGGTCAATACGCTGACCGGCGAGCGCTCGCAGGTCCGGGCGCGCGCGCTCGTCAATGCCGGCGGTCCCTGGGTCGAGGACGTGCTCGGCCGCGGCGCGGGTGTCAATGCGAAGGCAAAAGTCCGCCTGGTGCAGGGCTCACATATTGTCGTGAAGAAACTTTACGATCACGACCGTGCCTACATGTTCCAGAATGCCGATGGCCGCATCATCTTCGTCATCCCGTACCAGGACGATTTCACGCTGATCGGCACCACCGATCGCGACTATGACGGCGATCCTGCCAAGGTGAAGGCGACGGCCGAGGAGATCCAGTATCTCTGCACCGCGGCGAGCGAATATCTCGCCAAGCCGGTCACGCCGGATGACGTGGTCTGGACCTATTCCGGCGTGCGGCCGCTCTATGACGATGGCGCCAGCGAAGCCAAGGCCGCGACGCGCGACTACGTGTTCGAGCTCGACACGCCCGGTGGCGTGCCGCTGCTGTCCATCTATGGCGGCAAGATCACGACCTATCGCAGGCTCGCCGAAGAGGCCCTGGAACGCCTTGCGCCCTATCTTCGCAGCGCGAAAGCGCGCGAGGGCTGGACCGGCAAATGGCCGCTGCCCGGCGGCGACATGGACGTGTCGGATATCGACGGCCTGATCGCCGAGCTCCAGCGCGGCTATCCCTTCCTCAGCCATGAGCATGCAAGGCGGCTCGCGCGCGCTTATGGCACGCGGGCGATCAAGCTGCTCGGCGATGCGAAATCATTGGCCGATCTAGGCCAGGCCTTCGGCGCCACCCTGACCGAGCGCGAGGTCCGCTACCTCATCGCCAATGAGTGGGCGGTCACAGCGGACGACGTCGTCTGGCGCCGTTCCAAGCTCGGCCTGCGACTATCTGCCGACGAGATTGCGGCACTCGACGACTGGATCAGGACCCACGCCGTGCCGCAAAGTCCCCTGCTGGAAGCGGGAGGGCGCTCATGACCGTGACACTCGATCACGTGACCCGGACCGTCGAGGGTGTCGAGCACATCCGCGATGTCTCCCTGACTCTCGAGAGCGGTACGCTCAACGTCCTGCTCGGGCCGACGCTGTCGGGCAAGACCTCGATCATGCGGCTGCTCGCCGGTCTCGACAAGCCGACCACGGGCAAGGTGCTGGTCAACGGCAAGGACGTCACCGGCGCCGACGTGCGCCAGCGCTCGGTCGCGATGGTCTATCAGCAGTTCATCAACTACCCCTCGCTCACGGTCTACGAGAACATCGCCTCGCCCCTGCGCGTGCAGGGCAAGCCGCGCGACGAGATCGAGGCGCGCGTGGCGGAGGCGGCAAAACTGCTGCGGCTCGAGCCGTTCCTGAAGCGCACGCCGCTCCAGCTCTCCGGCGGCCAGCAGCAGCGCACCGCGATCGCACGCGCGCTGGTCAAGGGCGCCGATCTCGTGCTGCTCGACGAGCCGCTCGCCAATCTCGACTACAAGCTGCGCGAGGAGCTGCGCGCCGAATTGCCGCGCATCTTCGAGGCCTCGGGCGCGATCTTCGTCTATGCCACGACCGAGCCGACCGAGGCGCTGCTGCTCGGCGGCAACACGGTGTGCATGTGGGAGGGCCAGGCGCTGCAGATGGGCGAGACCGCCAGCGTCTACCGCCGGCCGCAGACCTTGCGCGTCGCCCAGGTGTTCTCGGATCCGCCGCTCAACCTCGTCGGCATCGAGAAGAAGAACGGCTCCGTGCAATATGCCGGCGGCACGTCTTCGCCGGCCTCGGGCCTCTATGCCTCGCTCGCCGACGGAACCTATCGCGTCGGCTTCCGCGCCCATCAGCTCGGGCTTGCCAATGGCGAGACCGATCGCCACGCCTTCCACGCCACTGTCACGGTGACCGAGATCACCGGTTCGGAGAGCTTCGTGCATTTGACCCGCGACGGATCGAACTGGGTGGCGGTGCTGCACGGCGTGCACGAGTTCGAGCCCGGCCAGATGCTCGATGCCGTGCTCGATCCCAATGATGTCTTCGTCTTTGACGCGGCGGACCGGCTGGTCGCCGCGCCGGGCATAGCGTTTTCAAGCGAAGTGCGTAGCGGTTCGCGTGAAGAAAACGCGTCAAACAGACAAAGCTCCTGAGGGAGGTGCGCCATGGCCCGCATTGACCTCGTCGATCTCGCGCACTCCTATGGCGGCAACGACGCGCCGCAGGAGAGCTTTGCGCTGAAGCCGGTGACCATGACCTGGCGGCAGGGCGGCGCCTATGCGCTGCTCGGCCCGTCCGGCTGTGGCAAGACCACGCTTCTCAACGTCATCTCCGGCATCATCACGCCGTCGCGCGGGAAAATCCTGTTCGACGGCAAGGACATCACACCGCTGTCGACCCAGAAGCGCAACATCGCGCAGGTGTTCCAGTTTCCGGTGATCTACGACACCATGACGGTTGGACAGAACCTGGCGTTTCCGCTGAAGAACCGCGGCGTGCCGAAGGCCGACATCGACAGGCGCGTCGCCGAGATCGGCCGCCTGCTCGACCTCGAGCCCTATTTGAACCGCAAGGCCACGCGCCTGACCGCCGATGCCAAGCAGAAGATCTCGCTCGGCCGCGGCCTCGTCCGCTCGGACGTCGCCGCTGTGCTGTTCGACGAGCCGCTGACGGTGATCGATCCCGAACTGAAATGGCAGCTCCGCTCCAAGCTGAAGGCGCTGCATCGCGAGCTCGACCTCACGATGATCTACGTCACCCACGACCAGACCGAAGCGCTGACCTTCGCCGACACCGTTGTCGTCATGCACGACGGCCGCGTCGTGCAGAGCGGCACGCCCGCCGAACTGTTCGACAAGCCGGCGCACACGTTCGTCGGCTATTTCATCGGCTCGCCCGGCATGAACATCCTGCCGGCGGAGGTGCGGGGGCGCGAGGCCTGGATCGGCGGCCACGTCATCGCGCTCAATCGCAGCTACGACAATCTGCCTTCGGGCGCCAAGATCGAGATCGGCGTCCGTCCCGAATTCGTCGAGGTGGTCGCGCCCGCGCCGGGCCTGCTCACCGCCAGGATCGAGCGCATCGATGATCTCGGCCGCATCCGCTTCGCGCGCGTGCGCGTCGGCGACGCCAAGCTCGCGGCGCGCGCCCCTGGCGGCTTCACCAGCGCCGACGGCAGCGCCGGGCTGAAATTCGATCCGTCACACGTGCACGTCTATGCCGACAGCCTTCTGGTGGAGGGAGCCGCCTGATGGACAAGACCGTCAACCAAAAAGCCTGGTTCCTGGTACTGCCGGTGTTCCTGGTCGTCGCCTTCTCGGCGGTGCTGCCGCTGATGACGGTGGTGAACTATTCCATGCAGGACACCTTCGGCAACAACCAGTTCTTCTGGAACGGCGTCGGCTGGTTCAAGGAGCTGCTCGATCCCTCGACCGATCTCGGCGGCCGCTTTCTTGCTTCCCTCGGACGCAACCTGTTCTTCTCGCTGGTGATCCTCGCCATCGAGGTGCCGCTCGGCATCGTCGTCGCGCTGTCGATGCCGCGCGAGGGCTGGACGGTTGCTGCCTGCCTGATCATTCTCGCGCTGCCGCTGCTGATTCCTTGGAACGTGGTCGGCACGATCTGGCAGATTTTCGGCCGGCCCGACATCGGCCTGCTCGGCTATACCCTCAACGCCATCGGCATTGACTACAACTACGTCGCCAACGAGTTCGATGCCTGGGTCACCGTCATCGTGATGGACGTCTGGCACTGGACCAGCCTCGTCGCGCTGCTCTGCTACGCCGGCCTGAAGTCGATTCCCGAGGCCTATTACCAGGCCGCGCAGATCGACGGCGCCTCGCGCTGGGCCGTGTTCAAGGCGATCCAGCTGCCGAAGATGAACCGCGTGCTGCTGATTGCGGTGCTGCTCCGCTTCATGGACAGCTTCATGATCTACACCGAGCCGTTCGTCGTCACCGGCGGCGGGCCGGGCAACTCCACGACCTTCGTGTCCATCGAGCTGGTCAAGATCGCGCTCGGCCAGTTCGACCTCGGCAAGGCCGCGGCGCTGTCGCTGGTCTACAACCTCATCATCCTGATCGTGTGCTGGATCTTCTACACCGTCATGACCAATGCCGGCGTCGAACGCAAGATCCAGGCTTCGAGCGAGCCGGCGGTGGAGCCCAAGCCTTCGGCCGCGCTCAAGCCCATGCCCGCACTCAAGCCAAAGGAAGGAGTGGCCTGATGCATTCGATTCCCGGCCGCCGCCTCATCATGGGGCTATTCCTGGTCTTCCTGCTGCTGCCGATCTACTGGCTCGTCAACATGAGCTTCAAGACCAACAGCGAGATCGTCTCGACGATGACGCTATGGCCGCACACTCCGACGCTCCAGCACTACAAGCGCATCTTCACCGACGAGAGCTGGTACTCAGGCTACATCAACTCGCTCCAATACGTCATCCTCAACACCATCATCTCGATCTCGGTCGCGCTGCCTGCGGCCTACGCGTTCTCGCGCTACCGCTTCCTCGGCGACAAGCACCTGTTCTTCTGGCTTCTGTCGAACCGCATGGCGCCGGCTGCGGTCTATGCGCTGCCGTTCTTCAACCTCTATTCGGCGATCGGCCTGTTCGATACGCCGTGGGCGGTCGCGCTGGCGCACTGCATCTTCAACGTGCCGCTGGCGGTGTGGATCCTCGAAGGCTTCGTCTCCGGCGTGCCGCGCGAGATCGACGAGACCGCCTTCCTCGACGGCTATTCCTTCCCGCGATTCTTCGTCAAGATCCTGGTGCCGCTGATCGCGAGCGGGATCGGCGTCGCCGCCTTCTTCTGCTTCATGTTCTCCTGGGTCGAGCTGCTGCTCGCGCGCACGCTGACCTCGGTGTCGGCGAAGCCGATCGCCGCGATCATGACGCGCACGGTCTCGGCCGCCGGCATGGACTGGGGCCTGCTCGCCGCCGCCGGCGTGCTCACCATCATTCCGGGTGCGCTGGTGATCTGGTTCGTCCGCAACTATATCGCGCGCGGCTTCGCGCTCGGTCGCGTGTAGGGAGGCAACCATGGAATCTATCGCATGGATGGCCTGGACGCTGCCGACCGCGATCTTCTTCGTCGCGCTCGCCTGCACCCTGGCCGTGATGACCTGGCTCGCTGCGGTCTATCCGGAGGCCGAGCGCGTCGGCGTGCTGCGCATCCCCACTACGCGCGGCGATCGCCTGTTCATCTCGCTGATCGCCGCCGCCGTCATCCACCTCGCGTGGATCGGCCTCGTCGGCACCGACCCCATCGCCACGGTGCCGATTGGAGAGGAGGGCTTCGAGATTTCGAGCCTGTGGCTCGCAAGCGGAATTTCGCTGGTCACGGCCGTGCTCATCTTCCGCACGGTCTGAAACTCGCGAAGGGACGGCCAGATCCGGGACCAACCCGGGCCTGTATAAAAGTTTGTCGCTGCAACGGAGGAACAACATGCGACAGTTTAGGAGAAGGAAAGGTCCATTGACCAAGAATAGCTTTTTGACCATGTCCAGCGCCGCCGCGATCGTTGCGGTGTCGCTTGCGGTCTCGGCGCCGGTCCGCGCCGCCGACGAGGCCGTGATCCAGAAATGGATCGCGGAATTCCAGCCCTCGACGCTGTCGAAGGAAGACCAGAAGAAGGAGCTGGAGTGGTTCGCCAAGGCCGCCGAGCCCTTCAAGGGCATGGAGATCAACGTCGTCTCCGAAACCATCACCACCCACGAATACGAAGCGCAGACGCTGGCGAAAGCGTTCTCCGAACTCACCGGCATCAAGCTCAAGCACGACCTCATCCAGGAAGGTGACGTCGTGGAGAAGCTGCAGACCCAGATGCAGTCCGGCAAGAACGTCTACGACGGCTGGATCAACGACTCCGACCTGATCGGTACCCATTTCCGCTACGGCCAGACCATCGCGCTGTCGGACTACATGACCGGTGAGGGCAAGGACGTCACCGACCCCATGCTCGACGTCAACGACTTCATCGGCAAGTCGTTCGGCACCGGGCCGGATGGCAAGCTCTATCAGCTGCCCGACCAGCAGTTCGCTAACCTCTACTGGTTCCGCTACGACTGGTTCACCAATCCCGACTTCAAGGCCAGGTTCAAGGCCAAGTACGGCTACGAGCTCGGCGTGCCCGTGAACTGGTCCGCCTATGAGGACATCGCCGAGTTCTTCACCAACGACGTGAAGGAGATCAACGGCGTCAAGGTCTATGGCCATATGGACTATGGCAAGAAAGACCCCTCGCTCGGCTGGCGCTTCACCGACGCCTGGCTGTCGATGGCCGGTAACGGCGACAAGGGCATTCCGAACGGTCTGCCGGTCGACGAATGGGGCATCCGCATGGAGGGCTGCCGTCCGGTCGGCTCTTCCGTCGAGCGTGGTGGCGACACCAACGGTCCGGCGGCGGTCTACTCGATCACCAAATATCTCGAGTGGATGAAGAAGTACGCGCCTCCGCAGGCCCAGGGCATGACCTTCTCCGAGTCCGGTCCCGTGCCGGCGCAGGGCAACATCGCCCAGCAGATGTTCTGGTACACCGCCTTCACCGCCGACATGGTGAAGCCGGGCATCGCCGTGATGAACGCGGACGGTACGCCGAAATGGCGTATGGCTCCGTCGCCGCACGGCTCGTACTGGAAGGAAGGCATGAAGCTCGGCTACCAGGACGCCGGATCGCTGACGCTGCTGAAATCGACCCCGGCGGATCGCCGCAAGGCAGCCTGGCTCTATCTCCAGTTCATCGTCTCCAAGTCGGTGAGCTTGAAGAAGAGCCATGTCGGTCTCACCTTCATCCGTGAATCCGACATCTGGGACAAGTCGTTCACCGAGCGTGCGCCGAAGCTCGGCGGCCTGATCGAGTTCTACCGCTCGCCCGCGCGCGTGCAGTGGACCCCGACCGGCAACAACGTGCCCGACTATCCGAAGCTCGCGCAGCTCTGGTGGCAGAACATCGGCGATGCGTCGTCCGGTGCGAAGACCCCGCAGCAGGCGATGGACGCGCTCGCCGCGGCCCAGGACTCGGTCATGGAGCGCCTGGAGAAGTCCGGCGTGCAGGGTGCCTGCGGTCCGAAGCTCCACAAGAAGGAGAAGCCGGAGTACTGGTTCGCGAAGGCCGAGAAGGATGGCACTGTCGCGCCCCAGCGCAAGCTCGCCAACGAGAAGCCGAAGGGTGAGACGGTCGACTACGACACGCTGATCAAGTCGTGGCCGGCGAGCCCGCCCAAGCGCGCGGAAGCGAAGTAAGCGGCGCGTAACGTCGTCAAATGCGAAAGGCCGGGAGCGATCCCGGCCTTTTTCTTTCCGTTTGTGGCGCCGCCGCCTCTCCACGTCATTGCGAGCGAAGCGAAGCAATCCAGAGTCTTTCCGCGGATGCAGTCTGGATTGCTTCGTCGCAAGAGCTCCTCGCAATGACGGCGGAGAGCGCGGAGCCTCACTCCGCCGGCTCGGCCGCGAGCGTCGGGTAATCCGTGTACCCCTTGGCGCCGCCGCCGTAGAAGGTGTTCTTGTCCCATTCGTTCAGTGCCGCGCCCCGCTTCAGCCGTTCGACCAGGTCGGGGTTGGAGATGAAGGGCTTGCCGAAGGCGATGAGATCGGCTGCGTTTGTGTCCAGCACCTTGGTCGCGAGGTCGAAATCGTAGCCGTTGTTGGCGACGTAGGCGCCGGCGAAGCGCTTGCGCAAGGATGCATAGTCGAACGGGGCGATGTCGCGCGGGCCGCCGGTGGCGCCTTCGACGACGTGGAGATAGACCAGCTTGAGCGCGTTGAGCCCGTCGACGATGTGATCGAACAGCGGCTGCGGGTTGCTGTCGGAGAGATCGTTGGCCGGCGTGACCGGCGAGATGCGGATGCCGGTGCGATCGCTGCCGGCCTCGGTGGCGACGGCCTTGGCGACTTCCAGCATCAGCCGCGCGCGGTTCTCGATCGAGCCGCCATAGGCGTCGGTGCGCTTGTTGGCGCCGTCCCTGGCGAACTGGTCGAGCAGATAGCCGTTGGCGCCGTGGATCTCGACGCCGTCGAAGCCGGCTTCCAGCGCGTTCTTCGTCGCACGCTTGAAGTCGTCGATAATCCCGGGAATTTCGGAGAGTTCGAGCGCACGCGGCTCGGAGACGTCGGCGAAGGTGCCGTTGACAAAGGTCTTGCCCTTGGCGCGGATCGCGCTCGGCGCGACCGGGGCGGCGCCATTGGCCTGAAGGTCGACATGCGAGATGCGGCCGACATGCCAGAGCTGGATGAAGATCTTGCCGCCACGTTCATGCACCTTGTCGGTGACCTTGCGCCAGCCGGCGACCTGGTCCTTGCTGTAGATGCCGGGCGTGTCCTGGTAGCCCTGACCCTGCTGCGAGATCTGGCTCGCTTCGGTGATCAGGAGTCCTGCGGAGGCGCGCTGGCCGTAATAATCGGCCGCCAGCGGACTCGGAACGAACGTGCCGGGCGCTGCGCGGTTGCGCGTCAGCGGCGCCATCACCAGACGATTGGCCAGCGTGATCGGCCCGAGCTTGTAGGTCTCAAACAATTTCGTCGAACGGCTCATTGGGAATGCTTCCAGGCGGTGAGAGATTTCGAACACTTGTGCATCGCGACATCAGGCGCAAGGGATGAGCCATTCGGAAAGTGCAGGCGAGCTACGCGGCAGCGCCCGCGTAGCATAAATCATGTGCAATTCCGGCTGCGACAGCGAAATCCCGCTGTCGCAGCCGTGCGATTTCACAACTCAGTTCGCGCCGAGGAAATCGCGCTTGCCGATCTCGACGCCGTTGTGTCGCAAGATGCCGTGGGCTGTCGCCGCGTGGAAATAGAGGTTCGGCAGCGAGAACGAGCTCAGGAATTGCTGTCCCGTCATGGTGATGGTCTTGCCGGGGCCGACCGGAAAGGTGACGTCCTTGGCGTCGGCGCCCTCAAACTGCTCGGGCTTGAAGGATTTGACATAGTCGATCGTCTTCGCCAGCCGCTGCTTCAACTCCGCAAAGCTCGTTTCGGTGTCGGGCGTCGAGGGCACCTCGCTTTGCGTCAGCCGCGCACAGCCTCTGGTTGGATAGTCGCTGACCAGCTGGACCTGCCGCGACAGCGGCAGCATGTCCGGGAACAGGCGCGAGCCGAGCAGGACGCCGGGATCGATCTTTTTCGCCGCGCAATGCGCCTCGGCTTTGGTGAGCAGCCCGGTCACGCTGTTCAGCATCTGCAGATAGGCGGGGACGACGGCGTCGTAGAAGGACATATGATGCTCGCTTCAATGGTGGGAAATCTCAGGAGAAAACCTGAGCCACTCACATGGGAGCCTCATGGAAAAATACAATCGTCGCAAGTGGCCTGTGCGGTGCGAAAATTCTACCGAACCGTCGCCTGGGGCTGCGCCTGCGCCGTGCCGCCGCGCATTCGCGCCAGCAGCTCCGCCGTTGGCCAGGAATCGGCCGGCAGGCCGTATTTGATCTGCATCGCCTTCACGGCAGTGCGGCTCTGCTGGCCGAGCACGCCGTCGACCTTGCCGACATTGTAGCCGGCACGCACCAGCAGCTGCTGCAATTCCTTCAGCTCGTTGAACGGCAGCTGCGCGACCGGCGCGTAGGGCTTGCGCATCGGCGCGGCGCCGGCGATGCGCGAGGCGAGATAGCCCGCGGTGGTCGAGTAGATCAGTGAGTTGTTCCACTCGGTGTAGGCCGCGAAATTCGGATAGGCGAGGAAGGCCGGACCAAAGCGGCCCATCGGCAGCAGCACGGATGCCGCAAGATTGTCATTCGGCAGCGGACGTCCGTCGGGATAGGTGACGCCCAGCTGCGCCCATGTCGAGCGCGGCTCGCGCACCGTGAGATCGGTCTTGTCCCACGGCAGGTCCGGCGGCACCTTGATCTCTTCCAGCCACGGCTCGCCGCGCCGCCACTTCAATCCGTTGGCGATGTAGTTCGCAGTCGAGCCGATCACGTCGGCTGGCGAGCGCAACAGGTCGCGCCGTCCGTCGCCGTCATAATCGACCGCGTAGTTGACATAGTGCACGGGCAGGAATTGCGTCTGCCCGAGCTCGCCGGCCCAGGAGCCGATCATCTCGTCGGGGTGCAGATCGCCGCGATCGATGATCTTCAGCGCGGCGATGGTCTCGCCCACGAACATCTCGGAGCGGCGGCAGTCATAGGCGAGCGACACCAGCGATTTCAGCGTCGGCAGATTACCCATATTGGCGCCGAAGTCGCTCTCGAGGCCCCAGAATGCGGCGATCACGGCCGGTGGCACGCCATATTCCTTTTCGGCGCGCGCAAACGCCGCGGCGTGTCGCTTGATGTGCTGCTGTCCATTCTGCATGCGATAGGACGCCGCCATGCGGCCGGCGAATTCGGTGAAGAGTTGGCCGAACACGCGCTGGCCGCGGTCGCGGTTGACGATGCCCTGGTCGTAGACGAGATACGGCGAAGCCTCCGCGATCGTGCGCTGCGACACGCCGGCAGCCACCGCCTGTTGCTTCACATCCGCCAGGAAGCGATCGAAGCTCGCACCATTGTGGCACGATGCTGTGCGTGGCGAGGCGGCGGTGGCTTTCGGCGCGGCCGGGTTGGCCGGTGGCGGCGCGAACTGGGCGGAGGCGGGAGCGGAGAGCGCGAGAAGAGCGGTGGCCGCGATCGAAAATCGGGTCAGGAGCATGAGGTTTCCGCTGGGGGAGGGGACGCCGGGATTCTAGACGAAGTTTAATGGAATGATGGCGCTCAGACCAGTGCCGCGGCTCCGCGACGCACCCGGAAACCTTGCATCCCGGCCGGGGTCATCCCTACCTGATGTTTGCCGGCCTGCAGGCGCTTCCAGCGGCCGCGACCGGCCTGGAGAGACGGCCATGAACTATTTTCGTACCGCAATGCTGCTCGCAGGCCTGACCGCCCTGTTCATGGGCGTCGGCTATCTGATCGGCGGCGCCTCGGGCGCCATGATAGCGCTCGTCATTGCCGCCGCGACCAATCTCTTCACCTACTGGAACTCCGACCGCATGGTGCTGTCGATGTACGGCGCCCATGAGGTCGACCGTTCGACCGCACCGGAGCTGGTCGGCCTCGTCGCCGAGCTTGCCGGGCGCGCCGGCCTGCCGATGCCGCGCGTGTTCGTGATGGACGAGGTGCAGCCCAATGCGTTCGCGACCGGCCGCAACCCGGAGAACGCCGCAGTCGCCGTCACCACCGGCCTGATGAACCAGCTCAGCCGCGAGGAGCTAGCCGGCGTGATCGCGCACGAGCTCGCCCACATCAAGCATCACGACACGCTTCTGATGACCATCACTGCGACCATCGCGGGCGCGATCTCCATGCTGGCCCAGTTCGGCATGTTCTTCGGCGGCAATCGCGAGAACAACAATGGTCTGGGCATCGTCGGCTCGATCCTGATGATGATCCTCGCTCCGCTCGGCGCCATGCTGGTGCAGATGGCGATCAGCCGTACACGCGAATACGCCGCCGACAATCTCGGCGCGCGCATCGTCGGCCAGCCGATGTGGCTGGCCTCGGCGCTGGTCAAGATCGAGGGCGCCGCGCATCAGGTGCCGAACTACGAGGCCGAGCGGAATCCGGCGACCGCGCACATGTTCATCATCAATCCGCTGTCGGGACATGGTGTGGACAATCTGTTCGCGACCCACCCCTCGACCCAGAACCGTGTCGCCGCCCTCCAACAGCTTGCGTCCGAGCTCGGCGGGCGGGCGGCGCCGTCGGTTGGGGCCAACGAGAACTACCCGCCGCGCGGCCCCTGGGGCCGCTCCTCGTCACGTGGATCTTCCCGCGGTCCCTCCCGCGGTCCTTGGGGCTAGTCCCTGGGGCTAGCCAACGGAACCGGTGAGGATTTGCGGCTTTGTGACCTGGCGCACATAGGGTCATCCCGGCCGGTGTTAATACCTCGACGTGACCATTCCTTCGAAAGGGGATGCGCGGCCGGCCCGCTTCCGGCCACCGTCGAAGATGACCAGAGCAGCCGTACTCTTGCTGATCGTTCTTTGCGTGCTCGTCGGCCTGTCCACGCACATGGTCGTCAATTGCGGCGACGAGGACGATCCTGACATCTGCTCGGCCGTGATCGGCTTCTCGCCGCTTCGCGGCTCGCTGATCGCTTTCGCCTATGCGGGGCGCGGGCGGATCGCGCTGCGTCACGGCGACTTCAGGCGGGCGATCGCCGATTTCGACGAGGCCATCCATCTCAATCCCAACCGCGGCTCGCTCTATCGCGACCGGGCGACGGCCCGTCGGCTGAACGGCGAGCTCGAGGGTGCCATTGCGGATTATGACGAGGCGATCGCGCATGATCCCAAGCTCGCCGCACCCTATCACCAGCGTGGTCTTGCGCTCGCCGCCATGGGCGATCTCGATCGGGCCATCCTGAGCTTCAACACGGCGGTCCGCCTCGACCCCTCCGATGCGCAGGCCCGTCTCGATCGCGGCCTCGCGTTCCTCGCCCGCGGTCAGGCCGACGATGCCCGCGCCGATTTCGAGGCCGCGCTGGCGCTGCCCGCCGGCAAGAACGGCGCCGCGCGAGAGGCAGCGCGCGCCAAGCTCGCCGAACTCGCCAGCGCCGAGCCGACACAAGTGTCGGCGCCGAGACGGTAGAAACATCCGGAGCTGCGGGCTCTTCCCCTTGTGGGAGAGGATGGCTCGTCGCGAAGCGGCGAGACGGGTGAGGGGTATCTCTCCGCGAGTGAAAATCTCGCAGTCCAGTTTGCTGAAGCAACCCCTCATCCGGCGCCGTAGCCGAAGCTTCGCTTCGGCGTTCTTTAAGAACGACGGCCGAAGGCCGCCTACGCCACCTTCCCATAAGGGGAGGAGGAAGAAAGCGCTTACTTCGCCTTCCCGGCCTTCGCCTTCTTCGCCTTGGCCTTCTTCTCGGGCTTGTCCTTCGCCTTCTTTTCCACCTTCACCGCAATCGGCGCCCTGGCGGCCAGGCGCATCGATCGCGCGTAGCTGTCGGCGACGTTGTCGGCGGACATCTGGAGGCGCTTGGCCGCGACAGTGGCCTGCTCCATGGTGGCCTTGGCCATCATCTTGAAGCGCTCGCCGGTCTCCTTGCCCTTGGCCTTGGCCGCAAGGCCGTTGAAGCGATCCCGCCGCTCCTTGGCGCGGGTCATCAGGCCCGTATGCAGCTGTCTGGCCAGTTGCCGGATCACGACATCCAGGTCTGCGTCCGCCATGTTCTCTCATCCTCTTCGAAAAACGGTATCGATGCGGCGGGACTATGCAGATCGGGCCCTGCCTTGGCAATTCCCGCCAGCGCGTCATCCGCAGCTTCCAGCTTGCGAAGCAAAAAAAGCCGCGCATATTGCGCGGCTTTTTGGCTGGCTTGCTTGGGGAAACGCGATGTCTGCTTTACTTCAGCGAGGCCACCGGGCCGTTCGCCGCCGCCGGCTCGGGGTCGAAGCCGAACACGCCGACCAGGTACTTGTAATAGTCCGGCATCTTCTCCTTGAGCGCCTCGCGCGACTTCGGGTCGTGGAATTCGCTTTTTCCGGCCAGGAAGATGCTGGCGGTCACGGCGAAGAACTCCATCGGGTTCTTCATCGCATAGGCCTCCTTGGGCAACATGTCCTTGGACTTGGCCAGCGCGTAATAGGCGATCACGCCCTTGTTGGCGTAGCCGTCCGGCAGCAGCCGTGCGTGATAGGCATGGAGAAGCTCGTGCAGCAGCACGGCCTCCTTCTCGTAGCGCATCATGTCGGGCCGCAGCATGATCACGCCGAGCCCCGAGTCGACCGCGAGGTCGACGGCGTTCGGATTGGTCCAGCGCTGCTTGTCGTGGTCCCACACCGTCAGCGTCCGCGGCACGCGGCGCTCGACGTTGGGAGCGACGCGGCCGTAACAGGCGGTCGCGGCGCCTTCGTCGAGGCAGGCGAGCTCGCTCGCGATGATCGGCACGGTGCGGAAGAAGCGCAGCACGCGCGGCGACAGGCCGGCCGCTTCGACGGCATCGATCTGCTGCTTCAGATTGTCGGCGAGCTTGTCGACGTCCTTGCGGTCGGAGTTCTCCGACAGGTCGAACATGTAGCCGCGGTAGCCCTGGAAGCCCGGTGGTAACGACGGCGCTGCGTCGGCATCGAGCGAACCGGCATGAGATGGATTGGCGAAGAGCGCGCCGACGATGGTTGCGGTCAGCAGCAACGCAATGCGCATGATGAAGCCCCCTGATGTCACTTCGCCCGGCAGAATAGGCCGCCGTTGTTTGCGAAACGTGAGTGGGGCGAGACTAAGGCGCCGATGTTGAGGCGTGCTTAATCTCTGGTTGCAGATCGCACAGGCGGATTAGCGCGGGGTTAACCAAGCGTGGATCAGCCGCCTGCATCGGCGTATCATCGGCTCCGGGTCACAGGCCCAAAGTCCAGATAGCCGGAGGAGGATGCCATGTATGCCGCCATCCGTCAGGCCAAGGCGAAAAGCGGGAGTGCGGAAGAGCTGGCCCGCCGCATCAAGGACGGCGCCGTTCCGATCATCAGCGACGTCGATGGCTTTCGCGCCTACTACGTCGTCTATGCCGGCGACGACACGGTCACCGCGATCTCGATCTTCGACAAGTTCGAGCAGGCCGAGGAGGCGAACCGGCGCGCAATCGCCTGGATCGAGCAGAATTTGGGCCCGCTGCTGGCCGGCGACGCGCGCGCCGTGGCGGGGCCGGTGATCGTGCATACGCTGGCGTAGTTGGGCGGGTGCCTTCGCCTCTCACCGCTTGCGGGGAGAGGCCGGAATTCGAGCGCAGCTTGAATTCCGGGTGAGGGGGACTCTCCGCGAGTCCAACTTGTACCGTCCTCGCGGAGAGTCCCCCTCACCCCGACCCTCTCCCCGCAAGCGGGGAGAGGGAGAACATGCCCTCACAGCTCCCGTGCATTCGAGAACGCGAACGAGCTCACCCGTCGCGTCGTCTCGTCCAGGATCAACGTGCGCGTGATCGGGGGCTCGGCGCGCTGGGCGCAGTTTTCGCGCTCGCACAGACGGCAGTTGACGCCGATTGGTGTTCCCTCGGTTTTCTCCAGGTCGATGCCTGCGGCATAGGTCAGGCGTGCGGCGTGACGGATCTCGCAGCCGAGGCCGATGGCGAAGCGCGGCTGCGGCAGCGGGTGCGGCGCGACGGGGCGGCGCACCATCTGCGCGATCGAGAAATAGCGCGTGCCGTCCGGCAGCTCGATCACCTGCTTGAGCAGGCGGTCCGGCGTGTCGAAGGTCGAGTGCACGTTCCACAGCGGGCAGGTGCCGCCGAATTTCGAGAACGGGAAGGTGCCGGAGGAGAAGCGCTTCGAGACGTTGCCGGCATTGTCGACGCGCAAGAGGAAGAACGGAATGCCGCGCGCGTTCGGCCGCTGCAGGGTGGTGAGGCGGTGGCAGACCTGCTCGAAGCCGGAATTGAAGCGCTGCGCCAGCACGTGGATGTCGTAATTCAGCGCTTCGGCTGCGGCAAGGAAGGCCGGATAGGGCATCATCACCGCCGCTGCGAAGTAATTGCCGAGGGTGATGCGAAACAGGCGGCGCGGCGCGTCGTCCAACGGGCCGGCGCGGCCGACGATGGTCTCCAGGGCTTGCGCGCATTCGCCGAGGCCGAGCTGGAAGGCAAGCTGGAACGCGCGGCCGGGCGGGTCGACCAGCTCCGAGATCAAGAGCTGACGGCGATGCCGGTCGAAGCGCCGCAGCGTCTCGCGCATCACGTCCACCGGCATGATGCGGGTCTGGATCGAATGCTTTTCACGCAGGCGCGCCGCAAGCGCGGCATACAGCCCTTCGGCCGGCACGTTCAGTTCGTCGCGCAGAGTCTCTGCGGCCTGCTCGAGCTCCGGGAAATAGTTGCGGTTGGCCTCGATCAGTTCACGTACGCGCTCGACCGGATTGGCCTCATAGCGCGTGCCGACGTCGCGGTCGGCCATTTGCGCGGCGGCCAGCGTCTCGCCTTGGCGCGCCTCGGTATAGGCGGCGTAGAGCCGCTGCAGCGCGTGGGTGACGCCGGGGCAGAGCTCGGCGAGGTCGCGCAGCTCCTGCTTGGGCAGGTCGATCTGGCGGAACAAGGGATCGGAGAAGATCTCGTTGAGCTCGGCGAAGAAGCGGTCCTCGTCGGCGGTGGCGAGGTCGCGCAGGTCGAGGTCATAGGTCTCGGCAAGGCGCAGCAGGATTTGCGCGGTCACCGGGCGCTGGTTGCGTTCGATCAGGTTGACATAGCTCGGCGAGATCCCGAGCCCCTCGGCGATCTGGGTCTGCGACAGCCCCAATTGCTGCCGGATCCTCCGGAAGCGCGGGCCGACGAAGAGTTTCTTGCCGGAAACGGCGGCCATCAGCGGCTCCTCTCTTCGCCTCTCCCCGCTTGCGGGGAGAGTCCGACACGCGAAGCGTGGCGGGTGAGGGGGAGCTTCCGCAGGGGAGGTGAGAGCCGAAGTCGAGGAGAGAGCCCCTCACCCCGACCCTCTCCCCGTAAGAACGGGGAGAGGGAGAAAAAGTCGGACTCGGCGGCCATGTCGTTTGATCCCCATCAGGACAGACATGCTGACCATTTATTTACAAGATTTACAAAATAACATCTATTACATGTTCTGATGTTACATGACATCACCAATCAGAAACAAGCCCTCTATCCGAATTTTCCGTTTTCGCGTTTAGCTCCTGACACGCATCTCGCAATGCACTGTCAAGAATGTCGATGGCCAGCCATCGCCATCGTCAGCGAAAGGATCAGGCACATGAACTACCAGCCCCGCGGCATCAGCCCCCTCCTGCGTCCGGCCTCCTATCAAAGCGAGGTCGAGGCAGCCCAGGCGCTCCTCGAGACCCAGCCAACCTGGAACGGCGTGTCGGCCGAGGCCGTCGCGCGCATGCGCCTGCAGAACCGCTTCAAGACCGGCCTCGACGTCGCCCGCTACACCGCGGCCTTGATGCGTGCCGACATGGCCGCCTATGACGGCGACCCCACCAAGTACACCCAGTCGCTCGGCTGCTGGCACGGCTTCATCGCCCAGCAGAAGCTGATCTCGGTCAAGAAGCACTTTGGCAAGACCGATCGCACCTATCTCTATCTCTCGGGCTGGATGATCGCCGCGCTGCGCTCCGAGTTCGGTCCGCTGCCCGACCAGTCGATGCACGAGAAGACCTCGGTGCCGGCGCTGATCGAAGAGCTCTACACCTTCCTGCGCCAGGCGGATTCGCGCGAGCTGAACGACATCTTCCGCAGCCTCGACAAGGCGCGCAAGGAAGGCGACAAGACCCGTGAGAAGGAGCTGATCGAGAAGATCGACAACTTCCAGACCCATGTCGTGCCCGTCATCGCCGACATCGACGCCGGCTTCGGCAATACCGAGGCGACCTATCTGCTCGCCAGGAAGATGATCGAGGCGGGCGCCTGCGCGCTGCAGATCGAGAACCAGGTCTCGGACGAGAAGCAGTGCGGCCACCAGGACGGCAAGGTCACCGTGCCGCATGAGGTCTTCCTGGCGAAGATCCGTGCCTGCCGCCACGCCTTCCTCGAGCTCGGCGTCGAAGACGGCGTCATCGTCACCCGCACCGACTCGCTCGGCGCCGGCCTGACGCAGCAGATCGCCGTCAGCCACAAGCCCGGCGACATCGGCGACCAGTACAACAGCTTCCTGGATTGCGAGGAAGTCACGGCGGAGAACGCCAGGAACGGCGACGTCATCATCAACCGCAACGGCAAGATGATGCGTCCGAAGCGGCTGCCCTCCAACCTCTACCAGTTCCGTCCGGGCACCGGCGAAGACCGCTGCGTGCTGGACTGCATCACCTCGCTGCAGAACGGCGCCGACCTGCTCTGGATCGAGACGGAGAAGCCGCATATCGAGCAGATCGCGAAGATGGTCGACCGCATCCGCAAGGTGGTTCCGAACGCGAAGCTGGCCTACAACAACTCGCCCTCGTTCAACTGGACCCTCAATTTCCGTTGGCAGGTCTTCGACGCCTGGAAGGAGGCCGGCAAGGACGTCGGCAAGTACAACCGTGCCGAGCTGATGAAGGCGGAGTATGACGATACGCCGCTGGCCAAGGAAGCCGACGAGCGCATCCGCACCTTCCAGGCGGATTCGGCCAAGCGCGCCGGCATCTTCCACCACCTGATCACGTTGCCGACCTATCACACGGCAGCGCTCTCGACCGACAATCTGGCCAGGGAGTATTTCGGCGAGCAGGGCATGCTCGGCTACGTCAAGAACGTCCAGCGCGCCGAGATCCGTCAGGGCATCGCCTGCGTGAAGCATCAGAACATGGCCGGCTCCGACATCGGCGACGACCACAAGGAGTACTTCGCCGGCGAAGCGGCCCTGAAGGCGGGCGGCGCCCACAACACCATGAACCAGTTCGGCTAACGAACCACGCACCTCTCGATAGGAGACTGACAATGACCAAAGGCAGCAATTTCTGGGTGATCGGCGGCGAGTTCGGTTCGATGAACTTCCACAAGCTCGTGGAAGGCTCGGCCCAGGTCAAAGGTCCGTTCAAGTCCCGCAAGGAGGCTGAGGACTGCTGGCGCGAGGTGTCGGAAGAGAGCCGCCACAAGGCCGGCGTCCGCTTCTCGATCGTGGAAGAGCCGCAGCGCGCTCCGGCAGCCTGATCAGGCGGCTGCCGAACTCACCTAAGAAGACGTCCAAGGACGGATGGTCCCATCCAGGCTTCGCCTGGGTGGGACCGTCTGTTTTTGGCACAGGTGTAAAGGCTGTGGGGCGCTGTAAGTATCTGGAATTGTGGGCCTTTGCGGAGGGGATGGTTGCTGATAGGTTAACGTAGGAAAGTCGAGGACGAGGTCGACTATGTCAGAGCCCGAGATCAGCGGGACCCATCCCGGCCAGCCGCGCCCGGTGCGGCTGCGCGATGCACTGCTGCGCGCACGGATCGAGGCCGCCGACCGGACCGGCGTCGTGGTCGATCTCAGGGACGCCGAGGTGGCGCGGCTCGAGATCCTCAACGATGGGCTCGATCCCCTGTTCGCGCAGGTGCCTGATCAGATCGACCTGTTCGACCGCGGCATCAGCCAGGGCGATACGCCGAGGCTCTGGATCGACGTCGTCGCCCACATCGTGATGGGGCGCGACAAGCGGATGTACCGCTTCGTCCAGGACACCCGCTTCGGCCGTATCGTCCTCGCCGAATCGCACGACACCGCCGTGATCGTCGAGGCGGTCACCGACTATGTCGCGCGCCGCATGGTCGAGCGCGAGCGCGCGATGGTGGTCCCGCCCGAACCGCAAGCACCGGCCGCCGTGCCGCCGCGCCGCTCGCGCGTCTGGCCGTTCGTGTTCGGATTTGTGCTCGGCGCCGCCGCGTTGTTCGGGGTCGCGGTGCTGGCTGCTTTGCGGAGCTGGTGAATTTTTCTCTTTCGTCATTCCGGGGCATGCGAAGCATGAACCCGGAATCTCGAGATTCTCAGGTGCGCAAGGGCGCACCGGAGTTCGGCTCTTCGAGCCGCCCCGGAATGACAGCGGGTCTAAATCAACCTCGCATGCTTGATCTGCCCGATCTGGAATCCGGCCCCCAGGCTCCGCACCGTCTGCTCGCAGCGCCAGCCGGCATTGTCCTTCTCGATCGTCAGCAGATTATACGCCGCCGCCGGGTAGCGTCCGTGCGCGAGCGCGGAGGCCGAGGGAACGCCGAGCGCGGGAATGTTTCCGTTGGGACCTTCGATCCAGATCGTCGAATGAACGTGGTCGTGCCCGTGCAGGATCAGCTCGACGCCGTGGCGCTTGAGCAGCGCCAGCAAAGCGGGCGCGTCCGTCATCCGCTTCTGGCGGGCATCGGATTTCAGCGGATGATGCACCAGCAGCACGCGGAAGACGTCCTCCGCCGCGAGCCGTTCGAGCACCTGTTCGAGCGAGGCGAGCTGATCGGGCCCGAGCGTGCCCGTGGCCATCAGCGGCAGGGTCGGTACCGCCGTGGACAGGCTGATCAGCGCAAGCGGTCCGCGCCGGCGCACGGACGGAAAACCGATGCGGCCGTCGTCGCCGGCAAGATAGGGCGCAAACGTCTCGCCGAAGCGATGAGAGGTGGCACGGACGTAGGCGTCGTGGTTGCCGGGAATCGCGGTCACGCGCTCAGGCGGGCCGACGCTCTCGAGCCAGGCGAGGGCCGGCGCGAATTCCGCCTCCAGCGCGAGGTTGACGAGATCGCCCGTCACCGCGACGTGGTCGGGCGACTGCGCCTTCATGTCGGCGACGAGTGCATCGAGAACCTCGCGGCGCTGGTATTTGTGGCGGTTGCGCGTCCAGTTGACATAGCCGAGCGCGCGCTTGCCCGCGAGCTCGATCAGCCGGGGCTTCGGCAAAGGCGGCAGATGCGGGTCGGACAGATGGGCGAGCGTGAAGGGAGCCAGCGTGTTGGGAGTCATGACGCGCGATTGCCTCGCTATTGCTCTACCGTAATGGCAAGGTCGCGCCCAGCGCGCAAGCAGGGCCTGAAACGGGGCGGCAGGGAAGTCTGATGGGAGAAAGTCTGAACCGTGTGCGACGGAAAGCCGAGCCGCTGCTGCGGCGGCTCTTCCACGCCTACTTCCTGGTCGTCCGCGGCATGACGCTCGGCGTCCGCGCCGTGGTGCTGGATGCCGAGGATCGGGTCTTCCTGGTCAGGCACAGCTATGTCAGCGGCTGGTATCTGCCTGGCGGCGGCGTCGACCACGGCGAGACCATGGAGCAGGCGATGCGGCGCGAGCTCAAGGAGGAGGGCGACATCGATCTCACCGGAGAGGCCATGCTGCACGGCATCTTCCTCAACAGCCACGTCTCCCGCCGCGACCACGTCGCGGTCTACGTCGTCAGGCAGTTCAGGCAGGACCGCGTCCCTGAGCCCAACCGCGAGATCGTCGAATGCGGGTTCTTCGCGATCACCGCGCTGCCCGAGGGCACCACGCCCGGCACGCGGCTGCGGATCGCGGAAGTGCTCGACGACCGGCCCTTGATTGCGACGTGGCGCTGAGGGCGGCCTGTGCCAGTAACCGGCTCGACCGCCGCCACGGAAAGCCGGATGAAGATTACCAAACCCGCTTTCGGCCTGACCTGCCTTCCGGTCCTCGCGGGCAACATCGGAATCCTGCTGGCGCTGGTCTCGATCATCTTCGCGATCCCGATTGTAAAACGGGACTGAGGTGGGTGCCACGCCCATGGACCTCCGCATTCGCAGATGCTACTCCGCCGGATGACATGACCGACCTCTCACTGACCATCCTTCCCGAGGCCGCCGGCGACGCTCAGGCGATCGAGCGGCTGCACGAACGTACCTTCGGTCCCGGCCGCTTCGTGCTGAGCGCCTACCGGATTCGCGAGCACGTCGACCATCTGCTCGAACTGTCCTTCACCGCCCGCATCGGCACGCTGCTGGTCGGCTCGGTCAGGCAATTGCCGATCCTGATCGGCGACACGCCCGCGCTGCTGCTCGGTCCGCTCACCGTCGAGCCGCCGTTTCGCGGCCGCGGCGTCGGCCGCGCGTTGATGGAGCGCGCGCTGAAGGATGCGAAGGCGAAAGGCCACCGCCTCGTGCTGCTGGTCGGTGACGAACCCTATTACAGCCGCGTCGGTTTCAAGCCGGTCCCCAAGGGCCGCGTCACCATGCCGGGCCCTGTCGATGCCGCTCGCATCCTGGTGTTCGAGCTCGCCGACGGCGCCTTCGAGGGCGTGTCGGGCCCGGTCGGCCCCGACTGGAGCAAGGCGCGGGGGTAGCCGCAGCTCCACGCCCGGATGGAGCGTCCGCCGTAGCTCGAAGGGCGAAGGCGGAAAGCGCAATCCAAGGCCAAGCGGACAAGTCCCGGCTCTCGCTCCGCTCGATCCTGGCTACGAGGCTTCGCCAGGGGATCTGACGACACCTATCGACGCGAGAAGTGCGGCAAGCTCAGCCTGACCTCTCGTGTCGGTTTTGGCAAAGACTCGTCTGAGATGCGTTTTGACCGTATTGGCGGACAGCCCCAGCATGACGGCTGCTTCGGATGTCGTCCCGCCGGAGGACGCTGCAACTGCCACGCGTGCTTCCGCCCTGGTCAAGCCATATGCGTCCGTCAATTGTTGCGAGCTCGCCGTTCCTCTTTGCGAGGGATCGATCACGAAGGCGGCGCAGGCCGCGTTGCGGATGAAGGCCCCACCGAGCATCGCGACTTCTTCGCTGCGCAGTCCCACGACGACAATAGTCAGAAGCCGCGTTCCGTCCACCGCGGGAACACTCATCGTTCCGCCGGCTCCGCCGGCCAATGTCGACCGTACAAGGTTTGCGAGACGTTTCGAATGCGGGGCTGACCAGGTCGCCATCGCAGGCTTGAGCTTGAGCGTCCCTTCTGCTTCCAGCGAACAGGCCGTCTGGTTCGCAAAGACGACATGTGCCCTGGGACCCATGACGACGACGCCGTCCGCCAGTTGATCGATCACGTCGAACGCGGCTCTCCTCAATGCGTGATACCCGGTCAGGCGAAATCCCAATGTGACGGATCTCCGCAGATGGGGAGCCAGCATTTCGATGTGCTTGCGGCCGGCTGCGTCGAATTCGCCGCGGCGCCTGCTGCGGCAGATGTTGAAGGCCACACGGAAGTCGTCCTTCGCCGCCAGCGCAATCATCGCGTTGTGTCCGATGCCTTGCGGCCTGAGGACCTCGTCGTAGAAGACCGATTTTTCGAGCTCGCGCAGCGGCACCACTTCGTCCGACAGGACCACTTGCCCGATCGGCTTGTCCTCCATCGCCTCCGACCAGGCATTCTGCATATGGCGTTCCTGGTAGACTTGACTGCATTGCTGGTTCAAGCGGCCGTTGAAATCGAAGTAGACTTGCTCGGCCGTGACCGATTGTCCGAACAATACCCCGCCTTCGCTTCCTGTGAGATCGGCGATAGCGGTGAGAACGGCAGGCCAGAGGTCTTGTTGGCCGGCGGCCTCGTATATCAAATCGAGGATGCGTTCCATTATTGCGATCCGGGATGCGCCAGACGAGCGCTTCTACTTCTTCAGAGACGCGAGAGGCACGCTCGTGCCTGCAGTTTGAACATCATGATCGGTCGTCAGCGCCAGCATCAGCATGACGGCCAGCAGCGATCCATAGAAGCTGACGACCGCAAGCCGCCATTTGCGCACCACGGGGTGGTCTGATCGGGGGAGATCCTGCGGGGATTTCTGCATGGGATGCTCCGAACCTTCAGAGGGGCCTGACAAAACCGATCCCGGCAGCCATCAGCAGCAGGCCCACGATGCGGTTGAACGTGGCGGTATCGACGCGGTTGAAGATAATCAGCCCGACATAGGCGCCGAGCACGGCGGGGGCTGCATAAAAGAGGAGGCCGAGCGGCATCACCTCTGACGGCCGCAAGACCATCAGCAAGGACAGCGACAGCAGCTGGTTGACCAGGATGAAGGGCTGGATGATTGCGCGGGCCCGGTGCTTGTCGAAACCTTGGACATGGCACCACATCGAAACGAAAGCGGCAGGAAATGCTGCAAGGCCTCCGGTAATGCCTCCCAGCGCGCCAACCGTGATGCGTCCCCACAAGGGATTCTTCCCGGACCGCAGAGTCGGCTTCAGCGCCGTGAAGGCGCCATAGGTGATCAACAGAGCTCCCAACATCGGCAGCAAGGTGGACGCCGAAGTGTTGCAGAGGAGATGAAGGCCGATGGGCAACGTCAAGATGCTGCCGAAGAGGTAGGGAGCGCACCGGCGCATCTCGATCGATTCACGCAAGCGCCAGACGCAGTAGACTTGTTGGGCGATCGAAGCCACCAGGAGAATCCGGACGATCGTGATCGGCTCGCTCAAGCTATGGAAGAGGAAGGCGCCGGCGATCGGCGAGAATGCGAAGCCTGCGATACTCGAAACCAGCGCGGACAGCAGCACGACCCAGCAAGCTGCTTTCGTCGCACTCGACGAGATGGCAAGCGCGACGGCGAAGATTCCGAGACAGACCGTGGGAATTGCTGGAAATGATTTGACGACGGAGAAAGTGGAAGCTGCCTTTGGATCGACAGGCGGCATGAAAACCTCCGACAACAAGTCTTTGGTGGCAATCGCGGGTATCGATCTCCGATGACCCTACCCGCGCGGCAGAACAATGCGTGTGAACCAATTCACGACGTCGAGCCGAATATCGGGCTCGGTGCTTCTGATGCTAACGACTGCGAAGCAACGCAGCGTCACCCGACCGGGTGACAAATGGTGGAACACCGGCAATCAAGCACGCGCGGTGAATGTCGCGTCACGTTGCTCGAAAATTGTGCGCTTCGGTCGCAAATCTGAAATGTTTAATAGAATTGTATTTCATAGATATGCAATCAGAACGAGAGTTTCCTTTTCCGTCATAGTTTCGCTGCTTAGTTTGGCAAAGCAGAACCCATGTTCGCGCCGACGATGTCGGCGCCACGATGTTGGCCGCAATGTCGAGGATGGAATGCGTCCTTCTCTGGTCAGACTGCTGGCGGCAACGATCGGCTTGGCCGTTGGCATTGCGTTGATTGCAGGAAAGCCGCCGGCCGACGGCCATCACAAGGGCCTTCGCCACGCGCACTTCGTTGCCAACTAGCTAGAGCTTGATCGAGGTTCTGTATTCCGCTCACGCGGGAGGGATAGCCCGTCGTCCGTGAAGAGCGGCTAAGCGATTGAGCTAGAATCGCATTTGTCTTTGTGGGCTGTTTTGCGATTGCAGGGTTTTGATGCTTGGGGCATCGGAACCTTGCAATTTCATTTTCAGGATTCCGTCGAATCGCCAGTCATGATTCCGTCGTCGCATCGGAGGTGGCGATGCGACCGAAGAAGCACAGGACGACGGAATCGGGCGATCTGTTCCGGGCCAGGCTGGACCAGATCATCAATATGAAGCACGAGCTGGTTCAGCTTGCCGGCAAGGTCGATTGGGACTGGATCGACGGC
>NZ_JACEGD010000018.1 GCF_016031635.1 Bradyrhizobium diversitatis | reverse complement strand
CCGCCGAATCTTCATCTCTGGCCAGAAGCGCGGCGTCTTCGGTGTCATCAAGCGCGAGCTGCGCCGCCGTTCCGCCATCGAACCCATCATCGGACACCTGAAGACCGATGGCCACCTCGGCCGCTGCTACCTCAAAGGCCGCGCCGGCGATGCGGCCAACGTCATCCTCTCAGCCGTCGGCCACAACTTCCGCCGCATCCTCGCCTGGATCAGAGAACTCTTGTGCCTGTTCCTGATCCAGCTCTGGCGCACGCGCGCCTGTCCGGCCCCGCTCAATTCGGCTTCTTAACGGACGACCGGCTAGTCTCATGGTCCCGGATATCGCTTCGCTTATCCGGGCTACGACTCAACGCAAGCGTCTACACCTGCACCACCTCGTGGCGCATCACGAACGGTGCAAGCAGCGCATGCACTTCGCTCGCAACTACCTCGCGCTGATCCTCCGGCAATCCCGTCAGCGTCACGGTCGCGATCGAGCCATGGCTGCCATGGGCGCCGACCTTCACCTTGCAATCGATGCCGCGCTCGACCAGCGGCGTCAGCACCTTGGTGAACACGCGCTGCGCCGCGTCCCAGCGCAGCTGCGGCTTGAACACTTTTCCAACACCGGTCACCGGCATCGGATCGATCGGAATGACCTGGACCGGGACGGCGGCGCGCTCCGGCGTACGCTCGCGCACCCACGCTTCCAGCTCGCCCGGCTCGACCTTTGCGCCGGGCTTCAGCTGCACATAGCCCACCGGCAGCTCGCCGGCATAGGCATCGGGCTGGCCAACCACCGCGGCGAAGCCGACCGCGGGGTGACCGAACATGATCTCCTCGATCGGTGCCGGATCGATGTTGTGGCCACCGCGGATCACGAGGTCCTTGGCGCGGCCGGTGATCCAGAGATAGCCGTCGGCATCGAGCCGGCCGAGATCGCCGGAGTTGACCCAGACCTCGTCGACGAAGGCGCCCCCGTTGTGCTCGTCGTTGAGATAGCCGCCGAACACGCCTGGCCCGGCCATGATGACGACCCCGATCTCGTCGGTCGCGCAGTCGCGGATCAGGCGTCCCTCGGCATCGAGCTGCACGATGCGCACCCGCGCATAGGGCATGGGAAGGCCGACCGAGCCGAGC
Organism: Bradyrhizobium diversitatis; assembly: GCF_016031635.1. GTDB lineage: Bacteria > Pseudomonadota > Alphaproteobacteria > Rhizobiales > Xanthobacteraceae > Bradyrhizobium > Bradyrhizobium diversitatis. Next base: position 133,096 of record NZ_JACEGD010000018.1, on the reverse strand, counting down.
CGGATCGGCCGGCCGGGATAGGCGAGCGTATGCACGCTCGAGGTCTCGGTCATGCCGTAGACCTCGACCACCGGTAGCTTCAGTTTCTCCTGAATCGCCGAGCCGACCGCGACCGGAATCGCCGAGCCGCCACCCGCCGCATATTTCAGGCTCGAGATATCCGCATTGCCCGGCGGCACCGCGAGCGTGGCGGCAAGCACCGTCGGCACGCTCGACAGCGCTTCGGGCTTGAACCGCTCGGCGAGCTGCCAGATGTTCTTCACCGCATTCGGGTTGCGCCAGCCGCTCGGCGACAGTACGACCAGCGAGCCGCCGCTCGACAGCGTCGTCAGCACCTGTGTCAGCGATCCACCGACGTGAAACAGCGGCATGCCAAACAGCAGATTGGCGCCGGGCTTGCCCTTCAACAGCAGATTGAGCGCCCAGGCCTGATAGACTTGGTTGGCATGCGTGTGCCGCACCAGCTTTGGCGTGCCGGTGGTGCCGCCGGTATGGAAATAAGCAGCGATGTCGCTGCCCAGAATCTGGCGTCCGCCGACGAGCCGGTCCGCCGGGTGCTGCTTGATCAGGTCGCTGAAGGCGAAGATGCCCTTGGCCGGATCGCCGCCGCCGAACACCTGCACGATGGCCTTTAGATTCTTGAGCTGCGGGCGGATCTGCTCGACCTTCTGCCAGATGTCGGTACCCGGCATCGGTCCGAGCGCCACCAGGATCTTGGTGTTCGCGGCCTCCAGGATCTCGGCGATCTGGTGTGGCTCGAGCAGCGGGTTGACGGGATTGGCGATGCCGGCGGCCTCCGCGCCGAACAGCGTGACGAAGGCATCGGGCACCAGCGGCAGCATGAAGCTGATGACGTCGCCCTTCTCGGCGCCAAGCGCGTGAAACATGTTGGCGGCCTGCGTGACGCGCGCGATGAAGTCGCGATAGGTGACGACCAGCGGCGTGTCGGCGGGATCGGCGTTTTGCAGGAACTGGATCGCCGCCCCGTCGGGATTGCGCGCCGCACCTAGCCTGATGGCGTCATAGGTGCTCTCGGCCGCGACGCGGTCTGCGTAAGGGACCTGCTCGAACGCCCGGACCTCCTCGTCCGTCAACAGATCCGGATAGTCGTTGCCGATCAACCGATCGAGCGCGTGGATACCCGCCATGAAATTCCGTCCTCCCTCAGATGCATGTCCCCGCCCCCGTATCTTCTGACATCTTGGTTCGGCGAGGCTCCGGCCGATGGCCGGCCGAGCGCGGACAGAATGATGGATGATTGAGCGTTCGTCCATTGCCTACCGGCCGTGGCGCTTGAACCTCTGCAGCTGATGCGGTGACCAAGAACTGGCACTGAATTCGCTCGCCAGCGTCCTGCCGCAAGACTTGAGGTGATCATGACGATGCCCCTGCGGAATCGCATCACGCAGCTGATCGCCGCGTTCGCGACGGTATTCGCGATCGCTCTGCCCTCTGCCACTCTCGGCGCGGACACCCAGTTCGACAAGATGCGGGCCAAAATCGCAGCCTTCGTCGCCGACAAGATGGAGAAGCTGGGCGGGTCCCGCATCGTCTACAAGGTAGACACTGACGGCTTGCAGGCGGCGGCCGTCACGGATCTGCGCGACGATGTCTACAAGACCCTGCGCGAGGGACGGATCGCTTTCTCCGGCCTTGCGATCCGCGACGGCGGCGTCGACGTGAAGATCGCGGACGCGAAGGGCCGCGAACAGCTCACGCGCAAACTCGCATCGGCGGCCGAGGGACTGCCGGCGCATGCGCTCACCGTGACTGATGGCGGAGACGGTCTGATCAGGCTTGCACCGACCGATGCCGCATCCGCCGAGCGGCTGCGCGACCTCGTCGAAGATTCCATCGCCATGATCGAGCAGCGCCTCAAGGACGCCGGCGTCAAGCTTGCCAGCGTTCAAGTCGATGGGACGGACCGCATCCGCATCATCCTGCCCGGCGTGATGGAGCCCGAGCATGTCACCACGATCTTCGCCAGGAAGGTCAAGGTCGGATTTCGCCTGATCGATCTCTCGATGTCCGCGGAGCAGGCGCAATCAGGCGCGCCTCCGGCAGGCGCGGAAGTGCTGCTCGGCTTCAAGGACAGGCTTCCTTATCTCGTCGCCAGGGACAGCGCGCTCGAGGGCGACGACATCAGCTATGCCGGCCCGGGATTTACGAGCGACACGAAGGAACCGATCGCCTCGTTCCGCTTCAACGGCCGCGGCACGCGGCGCTTCGCCCACATCACCGCAGAGAACGTCGGGAAGCCCTTTGCAATCGTGCTCGACGACAAGGTGATCTCCGCTCCCGTGATCCGTGAGCCCATCACCGGCGGCTCGGGCCAGATCGCCGGCAACTTCACCCTGGAAGAGGCCAACAGCGTCGCGATGCTGCTGCGCGCCGGCTCGCTGCCAGGCCGCCTCGGCCTCGTCGAGCAGCAGGTCGTGCAGCCCGCCACCAAGCCTTAAGCGACAGGTCGCGCCACGCCCTGGCCGCACCGGCATCCTGGCCGGTCCGCGACGCCGCAGCCCGCACCGGCTGCCCCGAATCACGCCCCGCGCCGTGGCCAGCCGGGCAACCAAGGGGCAATTGCCGAAACGCCCGATCAGGCTAAAATTTGCCTCTTGCAGCATGACGGCCGGAAGCGTCATTCAAGCGGTCGTCATTCGATTTCGGCTATACGGGTGCCGACCAGGATTGAAGGCCTTACGCGAGGACCAGATCATGCCGTCCGGCAGCGCAGACATTTCGTCGATCCTCGACCGCATTCTCGATGCGGCAACCGACAACCTCAGGATCGCCAAGATCCTGATCCAGATGGGCCTCGACCCGAACAACGTCACTTACGATGCGATCTTCAACCGGCTGCTGGAGATCTTCGTCAGCAATATCACGCTGGCCAATCTGTTCGCCGCGGTTGGCGCCGGCTTCTTCGTCGCCACCCTCCTGATGCGGACGATGGTGCCGCTGCGCGTCGCCAATATGATCGGCTGCGCGTTGTTCACCGTTTTCGGCGCGCTCTCCGCCAATGTCGCGACGTTCCTGCTGTATCTCCTGCTGCTTCCGATCAACGCCCTGCGCCTGCGGCAAATGCTCAAGCTGGTCAAGAAGGCGCGCCATGCGGCCGAAGGCGACATGTCGATCGAATGGCTCAAGCCGTTCATGACCGAGCGCAAATACCGCCGTGGCGACACTCTGTTCAAGCTGGGCGATCCCGCAAAGGAAATGCTCCTCACGGTCACCGGCAAGTTCCTGGTCAAGGAGATCAACGTCGAGATTGGGCCCGGGGCGCTGATGGGCGAGCTCGGCTTCCTCACACCTGACAACCGGCGCACCGGAACGATTCAATGCATCGAAGACGGCCAGGTGCTGACGATCACCTATGACCGGCTGCTCGAGATCTACTTCCAGGACCCGCAGTTCGGCTATTATTTCCTGGTGCTGACCAGCCAGCGCCTCCTGCAAAACATCGATCGCCTGCAGAAGCAGCTGGCGGCGGAGCGCGCGGCGACGACGAACAGGATCGCGTGACCGCCGCGCGGGCCACGTGACGTCGGCCTCCCGCCGGGACTTTGCGGGGCCCGCCGCAAAATCGCCCTAAAAACCGAATGGTAACCATGACGGGCTAGGGTATCGGCGTGACCAATTCTGAGACCATCCTGGTGTTCGATTCCGGCCTTGGCGGGCTCACGGTGCTCCGTGAGGTCGTGGCCGCGCGTCCGGGTGCGCATTACGTCTATGTCGCCGACGACGCCTTCTTCCCCTATGGGCACCATGACGAGGCTGAGATCATCGCCCGCGTGGTGCCGCTGATGGGCGAGTTGATCGGCACGCATGATCCCGACCTCGTCGTCATCGCCTGCAACACGGCGTCCACCCTGGTCTTGTCTCACTTGCGCGCAGCGTATTCCGTGCCCTTCGTCGGCACGGTGCCGGCGATCAAGCCGGCCTGCGCGCAGTCGAGGACCCGCCGCGTCTCCGTGCTCGGCACCAAGGGAACGGTGAAGCGGGAATACACGAAGGCGCTGATCCGCGATTTCGCGCAAGGCTGCGAGGTGACGCTGGTCGGCTCGCCCGAGCTTGCGTCGCTGGCCGAAGCCGAGCTCCGCGGCGCGCCGGTCAGCGACGAGGCCCTCGCCGCCGAACTTGCGCCGTGCTTCGTCGGCGATCCCGCCGACGCGACATCGCGCACCGACACGGTGGTGCTCGCCTGCACGCATTATCCGCTGCTGCTCGACCGGCTGAGGCGGCTCGCGCCCTGGCCGGTCGACTGGATCGATCCGGCCCCGGCGATCGCCCGCCGCGTCTCCGATCTGCTTGGCCCGCGGATCGGCGCACTCGCGCAGTCGGGCGCTGAGATGATCTTCACCTCGAACCGCGCGCACGGCCTGTCGGCCACGCTGACGCCGTTCTTCGGCGGGCGCGCGCTGGCCTGACTTTGCGCGGCAACGAGCCGCTGCTAGGCTTCGACGTCGTCACCTGCCCGCAGGCCTCTCCATGTCGATCCCGACCACGCCGCTCAACCGCCTCCGCCAAGTGTGGCGCGAGGGCCACCCCACCTTCGGTGCCATTGCGACGATTCCGAGCGTGCAGACCGTGCAGATCATGGCGCGCTCGCTCGACTGGATCATCGTCGATCTCGAGCACGGTCCAATCGGATTGACCGAAGCGCATGCGATGATCGCCGCCACGACCGGCACGCCCTGCACCCCCTTGGTGCGGATCGCGGCGAACGAGCCATGGCTTGCCAAGGCACCGATGGACATCGGCGCCTTCGGCATCAACTTCCCCATGATCACCAATCGTGCGGAGGCTGAGAAAGCGGTCCGTAGCGTGCGCTACCCGCCGCGCGGGGACCGGCTCTGGGGTCCGTTCCACGCCCCGTTCCGCTGGGGCCAGTCGATGCCGGACTACATGGCGAGCGCCGATGACGAGATGATCTGCATGATCACCATCGAGCACGTCGACGCGGTCAACCGCATCGACGAGATCATGGCGACGCCGGGCATCGACGTCGCCGTGATCGGCCCCGGCGATCTCGCCACCTCCATCAACAAGCGCGGCCAGATGGACGATCCGGAGTTGCTCGAGCTGATCGCGCGCGCCGAGGCCGGCATCCTCAAAAGCGGCGTGCCGATCGGGGGCGTGGCGCGCACCGCCGATCAGGCCAACGCCCTGATCGACCGCGGCTACCGCGCGATCGCGCTCGGCTTCGACTGGTCGCTGTTCCAGCGCGGCATCATGGCGGCCTTCGAGGGCATCAAGCGCTGAATCGCCGCAGCGAGCGGGTCGGCCTTGCCGCAAACCGTGGCGCTGTCAGGGTCCGCGGTTCAGGGCGAAACATGCTCAAGGAGACTTTGCTCGCGCTGTTTTGTCTGCCTCGCCTCAACAGGTCTTGCCTCTAGCGACAAATAATTGAAGTTATTAAGGTATTTGAGCCGCCAACAAGACCAAGCCACTTGGCTTCGCCGGCGCGCTGAAAGCGACGAACCCAGGGCCCCAAGCCGGTTGGTTCATGCTAAGCACGCGGCGAGCGGTCGACGCGCTCGTTGCACATATTTTAGTCTTATCCCAGGAACCGGAGACCAATGCGGGGGACGTCCAAGACCATTTCGCTGCGGCGCCGCCTGATTTGCGACCTCATGCACGCCTCGATGGGCGTGCCGTTCGTTTCGCTCTCCCGTTCGCTCAATATCCGCCCCCTGCTGGACGCCCGCGCAGCTGCAACGGCGCCCGCCGGCTGGGCCGCGATGTTCGTCAAGGCTTTCGCCCTGGTTGCCCGAGACGAGCCGATCCTGCGCACCGTCTACGTCAAATGGCCGTGGCCGGCCTTTTATGAGCTGCCGAAGAGCGTGGCGCTGGTGGCGATCGCCCGGGTCGAGGCCGGCGAGGAATGCATGATGCCGCAGCGAATCGCGGCCCCGGAAGCCCTGTCGCTGGCGGCGATCGATGCCGAGATCCGACGCGGCCAGACGGCACCGATCGCTGACGTCCCCATGTTCCGCAAGATCATGCGGGCGACCCGCCTGCCGTTGCCGCTCCGGCGGCTGTCGTGGGCCATCGGTCTGAATTTCGGCCGCCAGCGCGGCAATTGGTTCGGCAGCTTCGGGGTGAGTTCGGTGGCCGCCTATGGCGGCGGCGAGCTCCACCCCATCACGCCGGGCCCCTATATCGTCAGTTATGGGCGCGTCGAGCCCGACCAGACCATCCATGTCGTGATCCGCTGGGACCACCGGGTCACCGACGCCGCCCCGATTGCCCGGGTCCTGACCCGGCTGGAGCAGGTCCTGAACACTGAAATCGCTGCGGAATTGCGGGCGGCGGGGTCGAAGCCGATTCGGGCGGTCGGGACGTAGAAGATATCGTCGTTCCGGGGCGGCGGCTCGAAGAGCCGAACCCGGAACCTTGAGATTCCGGGTTCGATGCTGCGCATCGCCCCGGAATGACGGGCTAGAGAGACAGGCTAATGAATTGACAGCCGGCCCCAAACTCCCCTAAAAGCCGCCTGCTCGCGGGCCGATTTCGGCCCGCGAAGCGTTTCGCGACCCGTGGTCAAATCCCTTAAGCTTTGGGGATCGGACCTGTCGGTGCCGGGATCATCCCGTCACACAGGAGGGCGCGTTTCCTCAAACCATGCAACCGAAGAGGACGCGATGACTAAGCGCAGTGAGGCGAAGTACAAGATCGATCGCCGTATGGGCCAGAACATCTGGGGCCGCCCGAAGAGCCCCGTGAACCGCCGCGAATATGGCCCCGGCCAGCACGGCCAGCGCCGCAAGGGCAAGCTCTCCGACTTCGGCGTGCAGCTCCGCGCCAAGCAGAAGCTGAAGGGCTATTACGCCAACATCTCCGAGCGCCAGTTCCACGGCATCTATGTCGAGGCGAGCCGCCTCAAGGGCGACACCGGCGAGAACCTGATCGGCCTCCTGGAGCGCCGTCTCGACGCGGTCGTGTATCGCGCCAAGTTCGTCTCCACCATCTTCGCCGCCCGCCAGTTCATCAACCACGGCCACGTCAAGGTGAACGGCCGCAAGGTCAACATCTCGAGCTACCAGCTCAAGGTCGGCGACGTGATCGAGGTCAAGGAAGCCTCCAAGCAGCTCGCCCACGTGCTCGAAGCCAGCCAGCTGCCCGAGCGCGAGGTCCCCGACTATCTCGAAGTCGACCACGGCAAGATGACCGCGAAGTACACCCGCATTCCCGGCCTCTCCGACGTGCCGTTCCCGGTGCAGATGGAGCCGCATCTGGTCGTCGAATTTTATTCGCGCTGATATCTCCGCGATCCATTGCTCAAAGGCCCCGGTTTCCGGGGCCTTTTTGTTTGAGCCGGCCATTCCCAAGTCTCAGGCCATCTGTGCTATGATCCCTCATCGCGGAGTTGAGCATGACTCGTCTTCTGGAAGAGGCCTTCAGCAAGGTTTCCGGCCTGCCCGATTCGCAGCAGGATGAGTTGGCGCGAGCCCTGCTTGAACTTGCGGGCGTCGAGCAGCCTCCGATCCAGCTGACGGCGGCGGAAGATGCCGATCTCGCGGAGGCCGAAGCTGAAATCACTCGCGGCGAGCTGGCTAGCCCCGACGAGGTCCGCGCGATGTGGGCCAAGCACGGGCTGTGAAGGTCCGTTATACGACGCGGGCTCTCGCCCAGATCGACCAAGTCCTGACTTACATCGAGACGCGCTCGCCCCAGGGAGCGGGCCACGTACGCGACCGCATTGTCGCGCTCATCGCTCTGCTTCAGGATCATCCTTATGCAGGGCGGCAGACCACTCGAGCATACGTCCGTCGCTTGCCAGTCAACCCTTATCCTTATCTGATCGATTATCGTGTGACCGAGACGGAAATCGTTATTATGCGGTTTCGCCACGCCGCCCGGCGTCCATCCAGAACTCGCTGATCGCGAGTGAGTGCCATGCGAGGAGCAAGTTGATTCTCTACACCCCTCCCCCGATCGATCCCAAGGCGCCACCTGTCCGAATCAACCTGCTCTCGGACACGCAGACCAGGCCGACGGCCGGGATGCGCGAGGCGATGGCGCGGGCTGAGGTCGGCGACGAGCAGGTCGGCGACGATCCGACCGTCAATGCGCTGTGCGAGCGCGTCGCGGATCTGCTGGGCAAGGAAGCGGCGGTCTACATGCCCTCCGGCACGATGTGCAACGTCACCGCGACGCTGGTTCATTGCCGTCCCGGCGACGAGATCCTCGCGCATGAGACCGCGCACATCATCGCGCGCGAGGGCGGCGCGCATGCGGCGATCGGCGGCTTCCAGGTCACGCAGCTCAAGGGCCCCGATGGCCAGTTCACACCCGAGACTCTTCGCAAGGCGCTGCATCCTCGCACGCGCTACCAGCCGCCGCAGACCGTCGTCAGCGTCGAGCAGACCGCCAATATCGGCGGCGGCACGATCTGGAAGAAGACCGCGCTCGACGAAATCGTCGCGATTGCCAGGCAACACGGGCTCGTCACCCACATGGACGGCGCACGCCTGCTCAACGCCACCGTGGCAAGCGGCATCTCTCCGCGCGACATGACCGCTGGCTGGGATTCAGCCTGGATCGACTTCTCCAAGGGCCTCGGTGCGCCGATCGGCGGCGTGCTCGCGGGCTCACGCGCCTTCATCGACGCGGTGTGGCAGTGGAAGCAGCGCCTCGGCGGCTCGATGCGGCAGGCTGGAATCTGCGCGGCGGCCTGCATCTACGCGCTCGACCATCACGTCGAGCGCCTGGCCGACGACCACGCCAATGCGCGGGCGCTCGCCCGCGGACTGTCGCAGATCTCAGGCATCGAGGTGCAGGAGCCCGAGACCAATCTCGTGTTCTTCAGGCCCGATGGCGCCGGCATTCCCGGCGACAAGATGGTCTCAGCCCTCCGTCAGCGCGGCGTGACGCTCGCGATGATGGACGGCCGCATCCGCGCCTGCACCCATCTCGACGTCAATGCGAGCCAGATCGAGGAGACGATCGGATACGTGCGCGAGTTCGTGCGCGGCGCCTGATCACCTCCCCATCGCCTGATAGATCAGCGTCTTCAGCTCGCGTTGAATCCGGCCGCGCTGCGACGGCGTCTGCGCCATGAAGATCCCGAACAGATCGTCTTCGGGATCGATGAAGAAGAACGTGCCGGCAACACCGTCCCAGCGATATTCACCGAGCGGCCAAGAGGTGCCCGGCGGCGCCGAGGTGCGCACCGCGAAGCCGAGGCCGAAGCCTGATCCTCCACCCGGATAGTACATCTGGTCGCGGGCGATCTTCGTCTCGGGTCCGATGTGGTCCGAGACCATCAGCGCAATGGTCTCGGGCTTCAGATAGCGACGGCCCTCATAAGTGCCGCCATTCAGCAGCATCTGCGCGAAACGGGCGTAGTCGCCGATCGTGCCGACCATGCCGGCGCCGCCCGATTCCCATCTCACGGGCCGCCTGATGTCGCGGACTGCAGTCGTCGGGCTGATGCTGCGGTCCTCCGGCATCGGCTCGGCGATACGTGCAAACCTGGCGGGATCGGCAACGTAGAACGCAGTCTCGGTCATGCCGAGCGGGTCGAGTAGCCGCTCCTTCTCGAACTGGAGCAGCGTCTTGCCCGAGACCACCTCAACGACGCGGCCGAGCACATCGGTGGCAAAACCGTAGGTCCACACCGTGCCGGGCTGCTCGGCGAGCGGCAGCGTGGCGAGCTTCGCGACGAACTCGGCATTGGAAAGATCGCTGTTGAAGAGGTCCGCCGCGGCATGGACCCCGCGCACCAGTCCACCGCCACGAAAGCCGTAAGGCAGCCCCGCGGTGTGGCGCAGGAGGTCCTTGATCGTGATCGGACGCTGCTGCGGCTCCAGCATCAGCGAAACCTTGCCGTCCGCTGCTTGCCTTTCGATGCCCACCTTCATGCCGGCAAAGGCCGGAATGTATTTGGACACGGGATCGTCGAGCGAAAGCCTGCCTTCCTCGACCAGCATCATCGCCACGACGGATGTGATCGGCTTCGACATCGAATAGAGGCGGAAGATCGTATCCGCGCTCATCGATATCTGGGTGCCGGCGTCGCGAACGCCGAAATTCGCGTAGTAGACCGGCTTGCCGTGTTGCTGGAGCAGCAGGATGGCGCCGGGGATCTTGCCTGTGGCAACCTCGTTCCGGATGTAGTCGGAAACCTTCGCCAGCCCTTCCGTAGAGAGCGTGCGGGCAGCGCGTCCCTCGGCGCCGGCCTTCGCACCGACGACGGCAACGAGAAGAACGAGCCCCGCGATGAACGCGCTGCGCCCACGCATGTCATTTCTCCATGGCTTCATGAACCGACTGCTTCAATGTTTGCTGCACGCGCTCGGTCGGGATCTGCTTCAGGAGGACGAGGAACTTGTCCTGCCTCGGATCGATCACGAAACAGCACCGGCGATCTTGCCGGGGCCACCGTGTCGCGCAAGCGCCTCGGCATGGAGTTCGGCGCCAGGCTCGGCGAAGCAGCAGAACACCACGTGAGCAACGGATGGCGCAGCAGCGAGCGCTTCGATCGTCGTGCGCACGGCGATATCGGCCGCCCGGTCGGCAGGGAAGCGAAAAATTCCGGTCGAAATCGCGGGGAATGCCACCGAGGTCAGCTCGTGCCGACCGCACAGCTCCATCGATCGGCGATAACAGGAGGCGAGCAGATCGTCCTCGCCGAGCGTGCCGCCATTCCACACCGGCCCGACGGTGTGGATCACATGTGCGGCCTTGAGCCGATAGCCCCTGGTGATCTTCGCATCACCCGTCTTGCAGCCGTGGAGCATGCGGCATTCAGCGACGAGCTCGGGCCCGGCCGCCCGATGGATCGCACCGTCCACGCCGCCCCCGCCAAGGAGCGACGTGTTGGCGGCGTTGACGATGGCGTCGACGCCGAGTGTCGTGATGTCGGCAACGATGACCTCAAGCCTGACGCCGCCGATCCGGCGCGTCAGCACGGTCACGTATCAGGCCGCGACGACGACGCCCTTTTCGGAGAAGAGCTGCTGCAATTCGCCGGCCTGGAACATCTCGCGGACGATGTCGCAGCCGCCGACGAACTCGCCCTTCACGTAGAGCTGCGGGATGGTCGGCCAGTTCGAGTATTCCTTGATGCCATTGCGCAGCTCGGCGGATTCGAGGACATTGAGGCCCTTATAGCCGACACCGATATGGTCGAGGATCTGGACGACCTGGCCGGAGAATCCGCACTGCGGAAATTGCGGCGTGCCCTTCATGAACAGGACCACGTCGTTCGACTTCACTTCGTTGGCGATGAATTCCTCGATGCTCATATCCATGTCCTTCTGGGCCGAGCCCCCACCAATCATTTCGGGCCGGCTCGACCGATTTAACCCGATACCTACCCATATATGTAGCCCAAACCGTTGTGCATCCAAAGTAAAATGGCGGCGACGGGCCCCTGGCGAACGTGCAGAGCCCAACAGGTCCATAGGCTGATGACATCAATATCATCGCCGGAGAGGACTTTCATACCGTAACGGAGCCCCTATCTAGGACGAACCCTCGTTATGGAACCGGGTCGCGCAAACAACGTTCTCTTGTCCTGTCTGGAGAAAAACGTGACGAAACAAGCCTCAGCTACGGCCGCCCCCCAGCTTTCGTCACCGTCCTCCCTTCCGGACGACCTCGCCCAGCGGCTGGAATCGGCGTTTCTCACCGTCCGCAATGAGACCGAACGGCGGGCAGCGCCGCTGTCACCAGAGGACCAGCAGATCCAGTCCATGCCCGATGCCAGCCCGACCAAATGGCACCGGGCCCATACCACATGGTTCTGGGAGCAATTCCTGCTCGGCGAGCACGCTGCGGGCTACCGGCCCTTCCACCCCGATTTCGCGTTCCTGTTCAATTCCTATTACGTCAGCGCCGGCCCGCGACATGCCCGCAATCATCGCGGCGACATCACCCGGCCGAGCGCCGACCAGGTCGGCGCCTATCGCAATTACGTCGATGCCGCAGTCGTCAAATTCTTCCGCGACGCTGGCGAGGACAAGCTCCGCGCAATCGCGCCGCTGGTCGAGGTGGGACTCAATCATGAGCAGCAGCATCAGGAGCTGATGTTCACCGACATCCTGCATGCCTTTGCGCAGAACCCGATCTATCCGGCCTACGATCCGGACTGGCGCTTCCCGGCCGCAACGCGCAACGGCGAGGATTGGCCGGCGCTCAACGAAGGCATCCACACCGTCGGCCATGTCGACGACAGCTTCCATTTCGACAACGAGAAGCCCGCCCATCGCGCCCTCGTCGGTCCGGTCAAGATCGCCCGCAATCTGGTCACCAATGCCGAGTGGCTCGCCTTCATGCAGGCTGGCGGCTATCGGACGGCAACGCTCTGGCTGATGGACGGCTTTGCTGCGGCCAGCAAGGAAGACTGGCAGGCCCCGGGCTACTGGCGCGAGATCGACGGTCAATGGCACGTGATGACGCTGGCCGGCCTCAAGCCGGTCGATCCGGACGCGCCCGTCTGCCACATCAGCTACTATGAGGCTGACGCCTTCGCGCGCTGGTCCGGAAAACACCTGCCGACCGAGATGGAATGGGAGGTCGCGGCCCGCGCCGGCCAGCTCAACGACGCCTTCGGCATCGTCTGGCAATGGACCCGCAGCTCCTATTCACCCTATCCCGGTTACCGTGCCGTCGAAGGCGCGCTCGGCGAGTACAACGGCAAGTTCATGGTCAACCAGCTGGTGCTGCGCGGCTCCTCGCTCGCAACTCCGCAAGGCCACAGCCGTATCACCTATCGCAACTTCTTCTATCCGCACCATCGCTGGCAGTTCACCGGACTGCGGCTCGCCGATTACGACTAGAGCATGATCCGGAGAGGTGTGCAGCGGTTTCCCAAAATAGATCATGCTCAAACGACAGCCTGAAGCGCGGTCTCATCGCGTTTCAGGTTCATCCGACGATCAATGCGCGCCGGACAGCGCGTTCAGGAGAGTATCATGAATGTGCACGCCAGCGCTTTGGCCGAAGCCCATCTTCCCGACGAGCAGACCACCGCCTTTGCCCGCGAGGCCATCGAGGACCTCTCGCAGCAGCCGAAAAAGCTGTCGCCGAAATACTTCTATGACGCAACGGGATCGGAACTGTTCGAGGCGATCACACGCCTGCCGGAATATTATCCGACGCGCACAGAGCTTGCGATCCTGAGAGAGCGCGGCGGCGAGATCGCAAACATCATTCCGGAGCACGCGGCGCTCGTCGAGTTCGGCGCCGGCGCGACCACGAAGGTCCGCCTGCTGCTCAATCATTGCAGGTTCGCGGCCTACGTCCCCGTCGATATCTCCGGCGACTTCCTGAAGGCGCAGGCGAACGGGCTGAAGCGGGACTTCCCGACGCTCGGCATCTATCCGGTCGCCGCCGACTTCACCACGCCGTTCGAGCTGCCCAAGCAGGTCGCGTCCATGCCGAAGGTCGGCTTCTTCCCCGGTTCGACCATCGGCAATTTCGAGCCGCAAGAGGCCCAGGCCTTCCTGAGGAGCGCCCGCAAGATTCTCGGCAAGGGCGCGCAGATGATCATCGGCGCCGATCTCGAGAAGGACGAGCGGATCCTCTTTGACGCCTACAACGATGCCGCCGGCGTCACCGCGCGCTTCAACCTGAATGTGCTGGTGCGCATCAACCGCGAGCTCGGCGGCAATTTCGATCTCTCCGCCTTCACCCATCGCGCGATCTACAATCGCGAGCGGCACCGCATCGAGATGCACCTGATCAGCAAGAGGAGCCAGACCGTGCGCCTGCTCGGCACCAGCTTCTCGTTCCGTCCGGGCGAGAGCATCCACACCGAGAACAGCTACAAATACAGCATCGAGCGTTTCGCCACGCTGGCGCAGGGCGCGGGCTGGCGCGTCCGCGAGAGCTGGACGGACGCGGCGAACATGTTCTCGGTACATGCGCTGGAGGTCGCGGAGTAGCGCCGGGGCTCAATGCTCCGCCGCTTCTTCCGGCTCGGATCCCAGCGACACCGACTCCCAAACCGCCACAACGATCATGATCATCGTGGTGGCGACTGACAGCCAGAGCGGCGAGAGGTCGGCTGCGAACCACCACAGCACCAGCAGCAGGGTGATGCCGATCCCGTGCGAGAGCTGGAGGAAGCCGCGGATCGCGTACTTGAAAAGGATGGTGCCGACCAGGAACACCAGTGGGCCGCCGACCGTGCTCACGATGGTGCGGGTGTCGGAATGGCCGCTCGGGTGTTTCAGCACCAGCTCGTCCGAGACCGCGGTCAGGATGATGCCGGCCACGATCGGCGTGTGCAGATAGGTGTAGGCGAGCCGGGCCAGGCGGCCGGATTCGGCGGACTTCGAGATGCGCTCGGCTCCGGCCTCCGCGCCCTTGTGAAAATAGATCCACCACATCGCGATGGCGCCGACCAGCGCCGAGACGAAGGCCAGGATGTTGTTCGCGGTCCAGTCGAGCTCGGCAAAGGTGGCGCCGTTGACGACGATGGCCTCACCGAGCGCGATGATGACGAACAGCGCGCAGCGCTCGGCCATGTGGCCGCCTTCGACGGCCCACGCCTCGAGCGAGGAAAACCCGAGCTTCGGAACCCAGAAGCGTGCCGCCGGCGAGATGTATTCCCAGGTCACCGCCGCGATCCACAGCCACAGCCGCGTATCTCTCTCGGACAGGCCGCCTGCGATCCACAGGACGGCGGAGATCGACAACCAGATCAGGATACGGATCGCGTTATGCCGCACGGCCGTTCGATGCCGCGGCGTTGCGAGCAGCCAGAATGCGGTACGTCCGACCTGCATGGTCGCGTAGGCAATCGCGAACCACAGGCCGCGCCCCTCGAACGCGGTCGGGATCGTCGTCGACAGCACGAGGCCGCCCAGCATCATCGAAAAGAGCAGGAGGCGGACCGGCGTCAGCTCGGGATTGAGCCAGTTGGTGACCCAGGCGGTGTAGACCCATACCCACCACACCGCGAGAAACAGCACCGCGACGTGCACCGCGCCGAGCGGCGTGAAATGATGCAGGAGCGAGTGCGAGATTTGCGTGATGGCAAAGACGAAGACGAGGTCGAAGAACAGCTCGACAAAGGTGACGCGGCTGTGCTGGCTCGGCACGATAACGCGAAACATCGCGCCGCGAGGATTGTCCGCAGCCATCATCGCCCCCGTGGCACGATCAGGTCAGGTGCCGGGCACGCCGGTTTGCAGCGCCAGCGCGTGCAGGACGCCCCCCATCTGGCCCTGCAGGGACTGGTAGACGATCTGGTGCTGCTGGACGCGCGACTTGCCGCGGAAGGATTCCGAGATCACGGTCGCGGCATAGTGGTCGCCGTCGCCGGCGAGGTCACGGATGGTCACCTCGGCATCGGGGATCGCTGCCTTGATCATCGCCTCGATATCGTGGGCGTCCATGGGCATTCGGGTCTCGCTCCTTCTGGTCCAACCGTTTTCCAAGCGTTCGAATCGCTGCCGGGGTCCCCTCGCCGGCAAGCCCAAACTTAGCGTGAATGGCCTTCTCCGTCACGCTTTCCGGCACTATATCCGTGATCCCATCAGGATAAAGGCACGACAAAGTGCCGCGCGCGGCAGATTGATCGAAAAGGCGTGAAATCATGAAGCTTCCAGGGCCCGACCACCCCATCACCATCACCCCAAATCCCCGGCGCGTCCGGGTGACCGCAGGTGACATCGTCATCGCCGAGACCGGCAAGGCGCTGACCCTGAAGGAGGCCAGATATCCGGCGGTGCAATATGTGCCACGAGAGGACACCAACATGGCCCTGCTGGAGCGCACCGACCGTGTCACGCACTGCCCGTACAAGGGGGACGCGAGCTATTTCAGCGTCAAGGCCAACGGCAAGATGCTGGATAACGCAATCTGGACCTATGAGACGCCCTTCCCCGCCATGACCGAGATTGCCGGCCATCTCGCCTTCTATCCGGACAAGGTGAAGATCGAAGAAGTGGGGTAGCGCGCTCCGTATGCCGCCGTCATGGCCGGGGCTTCTTCCCGGCCTTCTTGGACGCAATCGATGGGTGCACGGGTCAAGGCCGCTGTCACGACCGAGCGTGTGGGGCGCAGCCCCGCTAAGCCCTGAAGATCGTGAGGCCCAGTATCAGCAGGACGAGGAAGATCACGACAAAGACGTAGAACAGGAAGCGGGCGATATCGGCGGAGGCGGCCGAAATGTCGGTGAAGCCGAGCACGCCGGCCACGATCGAGACAAGCAGGAAGATCAGCGCCCATTTCAGGATTGTCATTGCCTGCTCCGCGACCGCCATGGCCGCGACGACGGCGGCCGATCCATTCACTCGTTCTAACTGCGGATTGCGTCACGGGTTCCGCGACAACCCGGAGCGGCGATGCGGAGCTGTCGGGGCATGATTCGGCCTTGCTGAATCAGGTTCCCCGCTGCAACATTTGACGACATAGCCTGCTGGGAGGCGTGCATGACATCGATTTCCACCGTGGGGCATGCCGACATCAGCGCAGTGCCTAAAGCCAAATCGCGAAACCTGGCGCTTGATCGCGCCCGCACCTTCCTGACGCTGGTGGTGCTGCTCCACCATGCCGTGCTTCCCTATACCTATTTTGGTCATACCGATCCGAAGTACTTCTTCGGCTTCGACATGATCGTGCTCGCCACCGACAGCTTCTTCATGGCGATGTTCTTCTTCCTGTCGGGCCTGTTTGCGTGGTCGGGCATCGCCCGCAAGGGACCGCTGAACTATCTTGCAGATCGCCTGCTTCGGCTCGGCCTGCCGTTCGTGATCTGCGCATTCACGGTCATTCCGCTCGCCTATTACGCCATCTCCCTCCGGCACCATCCCGAGATCGGCTTTTCGGAATTCTGGTGGAATATGGTCACGAAGGGCCCGTGGCCGAGCGGGCCGATTTGGTTCCTTTGGGTCTTGTTCGCCTTCGACCTGGTTGCCTGCATCCTGTATCGGCTGTCGCCCAATTTGCTTGGTCCGATCAACCGGCTCTCGCTGTACGGTCGCCGCCGGCCCGCCGTGTTCTTCGCAGTCATGCTCGCCGTCACCACGGCGTTCTATGTTCCCGGGCTGATGCGTTATGGCCAAAGCAGCTGGTTCGAATTCGGCCCATTCTCGGTCCAGCACGGACGCGTGATGCTCTATGCGAGCTACTTCTTTTTCGGGGCCGGCATCGGCGTCGCAAATATGGATCGCGGACTGCTCGCGGCAGACGGTCGGATGGCGAAAGTGAGCTGGGACTGGATGGTGCTGGCGATCGTTCCGTATTGCCTGCTCTGGGTGCTGATCTTCATCAAGCGCGAAATACTGGGAAATCCGTCGCCGTTGCCGAACTGGTATGAGGGGCTCTACGCCCTCTGCTTCGCTGTCTTCAGCGTGGCCATCATGTTTCTGATCCTGGCCTTCTTTCAGAGGTTCAGGCAATCAGGCTCAGCCAAGCTGCTCGATCCGATGCGGGCGGACGCCTACGGCATGTTTCTGGTGCACTACCCGATTGCGCTTTGGCTGCAATACTGGCTGTTCGACTATGACCTGCCGGCGATCGTCAAGGCCACGATCGGGTTCGTACTGACTGTCGCGGCGAGCTGGGCGCTGACGCGAGCGTTGCGGCAGATCCCGGGCGCGTCGAAAGTGCTGTGAGGCATGGCCTCCCGTTATGGCGGGGTCGTAGCCCGGATGAGCGCAGCGATATCCGGGGTCCTGCCACAAGCGACAGCGGTCCCGGATATCGCTGCGCTCATCCGGGCTACGGCACTGACGTCGAAGCAGCCGTCTCAGGCCGCCTTCCCGCCCATATAATCCGGCAACCAGCGCTCGTGTGACGTCCGCAAGCTGTCGATCGACACCGGCGCCTCGCCGGCGATCGCGATGGCATCTCCACCGGTGGTCCCAATCCGCACGCAGGGCACCTCGCAGCCACGCATCTTGGCGAGCACGCGGCCGGCTTCCGTCTCCGGCACGGTGACGAGATAGCGCGCCTGGTCCTCGCCGAACCAGTAGGTCTGCGGCACCAGCGCGGTCGGCGCCGCCAAGAGCTTGGCGCCGATGCCGCCCGCCATCGCCATCTCGGCGAGCGCGATCAAAAGACCGCCGTCGGAGAGGTCGTGCACGGCGGTCGCGGTGCCCGCATGGATCATGCCGCGCACGCAATCGCCGTTGCGCTTCTCGGCGGCGAGATCGACCGGCGGCGGCGCGCCCTCCTCGCGGCCGCAGATGTCGCGCAGGTACACGGACTGGCCGAGCCAGCCATGGGTCTCGCCGATCAACAGGATCGCCTCGCCCTCGGCCTTGAAGGCGAGCGAAGCCGATTTGGTGAAATCGTCGAGCAGGCCGACGCCGCCGATCGAGGGCGTCGGCAGGATCGCACGGCCGTTGGTCTCGTTGTAGAGCGAGACGTTACCGGAGACGACCGGGAAGTCGAGCGTGCGGCAGGCTTCCGAGATGCCCTTCAGGCAGCCGACGAACTGGCCCATGATCTCGGGCCTTTCAGGGTTGCCGAAGTTGAGATTGTCGGTGATCGCGAGCGGCTTGCCGCCGACCGCGGTGATGTTGCGCCAGGCTTCCGCCACCGCCTGCTTGCCGCCCTCGAACGGGTCCGCCTCGCAATAGCGCGGCGTGACGTCGACGGTCAGCGCGAGGCCCTTCGGCCCGTCCTGCACGCGCACCACGGCGGCATCGCCGCCCGGACGCTGCATGGTGTTGCCGAGGATGACGTGGTCGTACTGCTCCCAGACCCAGCGCTTAGAGCACATGTCCGGCGTGCCGATCAGCTTCTCCAGCGCAGGCCCGAGGCCCATCGGCGCCGGCACGTCGCGGGCGTGCACGACCGCCAGCGCGTCGGAGGGGACATGCGGGCGGTCATAGAGCGGCGCCTCGTCGCCGAGCTCCTTGATCGGCAGGTCGGCCATGACGTCGCCGCCATGCTTGACCACGAAACGCTTGCTCGGCGTGGTGTAGCCGACGACGGCGAAGTCGAGGCCCCATTTCTTGAAGATCGCCTCGGCCTCCTTTTCCTTCTCGGGCTTGAGCACCATGAGCATGCGCTCCTGGCTCTCCGAGAGCATCATCTCGTAGGCGCTCATGCCGGTCTCGCGGGTCGGCACTGCATCGAGATCGAGGTCGACGCCGAGATCGCCCTTGGCGCCCATCTCCACCGCCGAGCAGGTCAGGCCCGCCGCGCCCATGTCCTGGATCGCGATGACGCAGCCCTTCTCCATGATCTCGAGACAGGCTTCCAGCAGCAGCTTCTCGGCGAAGGGATCGCCGACCTGCACGGTCGGGCGCTTCTCCTCGGACTTGTCGTCGAACTCGGCGGAGGCCATCGAGGCGCCGTGGATGCCGTCGCGCCCCGTTTTGGAGCCGAGATAGACGATCGGCATGTTCACGCCGGAGGCCGCCGCATAGAAGATCTTGTCGGCGTCGGCGAGGCCCACCGCCATCGCGTTGACCAGGATGTTGCCGTCATAGCGGGTGTGGAAGCGCACCTGGCCGCCGACCGTCGGCACGCCGAAGGAATTGCCGTAGCCGCCGACGCCCGCGACGACGCCCGAAACGAGATGCCGCGTCTTCGGGTGCTCGGGCGCGCCGAAGCTGAGCGCATTGAGGCAGGCGATCGGGCGCGCGCCCATGGTGAAGACGTCACGCAGGATGCCGCCGACGCCGGTGGTCGCGCCCTGATACGGCTCGATATAGCTCGGGTGGTTGTGGCTCTCCATCTTGAAGACGACGGCCTGGCCGTCGCCAATGTCGATCACACCGGCGTTCTCGCCCGGGCCCTGGATCACCCAGGGCGCCTTGGTCGGCAAGCCGCGCAGATGGATGCGCGAGGACTTGTACGAGCAGTGCTCGTTCCACATCGCCGAGAAGATGCCGAGCTCGGTGAAGGTCGGCTCCCGCCCGATCAGCTTCAGGATGCGCTCATACTCGTCGGGCTTGAGCCCGTGGGCGGCAACCAGTTCGGGGGTGATCTTGGGTTCATTCTTCGACATGGGCTGACACTCTTGCGGCGCTGACCGCTGCGTTCCCTCCCCCCTTGTGGGGGAGGGTTAGGGAGGGGGGTAAGCCCCACGGCCGGTGCCCGCGGCTACCCCCCTCTCCAGCTCTCCCCCATCGCAAGTCGGGCCTGCCCGACTTGCGCCAACCAATTATGCGCAACCGGGGTAAACCCCGGTTGCGTGGGGGAGAGAGCAGAGCGGAGCACGTGGTGAGCGCAACGCCAGACATCGGAAGACGCTTTTCCCTTGGATTCGAGACCGTTCTTAGGAACATACGGGGCTCGCGAAAAGCCCTTTATGGCGCATTTTCCCGCTGTCCCACGTTTTGCGCCGGGGGGCCGGCGGGAACGGGAATTGCACGGCGCGGTCGGATCGGATTTAAGGACTCAAGACCCGCAATTGAAGGCCTGATTTCCTTTGCACGAATTGACCAACGCACCCCCGCCCCGCCGCCCCGACCTCCATGTCGCCACCGAGGGCGAATTTGTGGGCTGGCGGACCTGGATTCGCGACAGTTTCGAGTCCCATGTCGGCCCCTTCTGGCACCGGATCGAGGCGGACGGCAGCGTCAGCTGCGCGTTCCGGGTCGAGAAAAAGCACCTCAACGGCTCCGGGAACGTCCATGGCGGCTGCTTCATGGCCTTTGCCGACTACTCCCTGTTTGCGATCGCCACCCATGTCCTGGACAGCCGGGCGGTGACGACCAACTTCGCCTGCGAATTCCTCGACGCGGCACGGGAGGGCGAGCTGATCGAATGCACCGGCGAGGTCAGCCGCGCCGGCGGTTCGCTGATCTTCCTGCGCGGCAAGATGACGTCCGGCGAGCGGCTGCTGCTGACCTTTTCCGGCACGATCAAGCGGATGAAGCGGAAGTCGCTCCCCCAGCCAAACGCATAGCTCGGCACCTTCCCTTTTCGCGCCCCCTCGCCCAAAGTTGGCCAAGCGCTTTTGCGCCGGGGAGCAGGAACAAGGTGCCGCAGAGCACATCGGAGGCGGGTCGCGCGGCGGCATCCGCATCAGCGCCGTTGCCGTCCATGCCCGCCACCGGCGTGCGGAGCTGGCGCGACTGTGCGTTGCTGCTGGCGCTGGCCTGCTGCTGGAGTTCCACCTATCCGCTGGCGAAGCTGGCGCTGGATACGATCCCGCCCATCACCTTCATCTCGGCGCGCTCGCTGATCGCGGCCGCTTTCCTGTTCGCGATCCTGTGGATGCGCGGGGTCAGCATCCCGACCGACGCGAAAGCCTGGAAGCTGTTCGCAACCCAGCAATTGATCAACTCGACCTTCCCGTTCCTGATCATCACCTGGTCGCAGCAATATGTGCCGGCCTCGAACACGGTGGTGCTGGCCTCGACCACGCCGATCTTCGCCTTCCTGATCACCTCGCTGATCACGCGGCACGAGCCGGCGACGCTGCTCAAACTCACTGGTGCGATCCTCGGCCTTGCCGGCACGATTCTCATCGTCGGCCTCGATGCGCTGCGCGGCTTCGGCAGCGAGATCGTGGCCGAGATCGCGATCCTGCTCGCCACCATCTCCTTTGCCTGCGCAACGATCTTCGGCCTCCGCCTGTCCGAATACGACCCGATGGTGGTGGCGGCCGGCTCGCTGCTGTTCGGCGGCCTCGTGCTGCTGCCGCCCGCGCTGCTGATCGATCAGCCCTGGACGCTGCACCCGACGCCGACGGCGATCGTGGCCACCATCGTCATGGGCATCGTGTCGAGCGCGCTAGGCCTGATGCTGTTCTACGTCTGCCTCGGCCGGCTCGGCACGCTGACGACGAACGCCCAAGGCTATTTGCGCATCCCGATCGGCGTCGGGCTCTCCGTGCTGCTGCTCGGCGAGAGCGTGCCGTCAAAACTCGCGCTGGGGTTATTGCTGGTGATGGCCGGCGTTGCCGCGATGACGGCGCCTGCGAAGAAGCTCAAGCTGCGCTAGGGTCTGGACTCAACCAAGCTGTGGCCGTGGAATCAATCTGAACAGGAGATACAGACAACATGGTGAGCGACACGAACATTTGGGCCGGCCAGTGCCATTGCGGTGCGGTGCGCTTCGAGGTGACGCTCAGCGACGGCTTCAATTCGATCCGCCGCTGCACTTGCTCTTACTGCCGGATGCGAGGCGCCGTCATGGCCATGGCGGAAATGAGTGGGTTCAAGTTCCTGCAGGGCGAGGACGCGCTCACAACCTACCGCTTCCATACCGGATCGGCGCAACATTTCTTCTGTTCTCGCTGCGGAATATACACGCATCATCAACGGCGATCTGACACGACATCATATGCCGTCAACGTGGCCTGCCTGGACGGGGTAAGCCCATTCGACTTTGCCGAGGTGCCCGTCATGGACGGCGTCAATCACACCAACGATACCGGCAAGCCAACGCGTCGAGCAGGCACGCTCCGGTTTATCCCGGCTGACTAAAGCGGAATGGCTTTCGCAGCGGTCGCGAACGACACCGCCGCAATCACGGCGAGCGTCCGCTTCGACACCGGCAGGATCACGCAGCCTTTTCCAGATGCTGGACGAGGCCGGCGAACAGGCCGCGGCCGTCGGTGCAGCCCATGATGTCTTCGACGTGGTTTTCCGGATGCGGCATCATGCCGAGCACGTTGCCCTTGTCGTTGACGATGCCGGCGATGGAGTGCGCCGCGCCGTTGATGTTATGGGCCTCGTCGACCACACCTTCCGGCGAACAATAACGATAGAGCACCCGCCCCTCGCCTTCGAGCCGCTTGATGGTCTCTTCGTCCGCCTCGTAATTGCCTTCGCCATGGGCGACCGGCACGCGGATCACCTGCCCGGCATTGTAGCCGCGGGTGAACGGCGTGTCGGAACGCTCGACGCGCAAATGCACGTCATGGCAGATGAATTTCAGCCGCGCGTTGCGCATCAGCACGCCCGGCAGCAGGCCGGATTCACAGAGGATCTGAAAACCGTTGCAGACGCCGAGCACGAGCCCGCCGTTGGCGGCATAGTCGCGCACCGCATCCATTACCGGGGCCCGCGCCGCGATCGCACCGCAGCGCAGATAGTCACCGTAGGAAAATCCGCCCGGCACCACCACGAGATCGGTGCCCGCCGGCAGCGACGTTTCGGCGTGCCACACCATCGCGGGCTCGCTGCCCGAGATCAGCCTCAACGCACGCGCCATGTCGCGCTCGCGGTTGATTCCGGGAAAGACGAGGATGGCGGCTTTCATGGCAGAGGTTCCGACGGTGGGCGGGAATCGGGGCTGGCCAAAGGGCCAATTCGTGAAGAGACATAACCATTTGACGGGGATTTTACCAGTGCTAGCCTTGGTCGCGCGCCTTGTACACAGGCGATAGTCGCATGCCGATCGGCCAGTCGTTTCGCCCGGGATTGAAGCCATGAACGTCCCGTCGCTGCCCGCGTCCCCCTCCGAGCCGGTGCCCACCGAGGGCGTCGTCGCCGCCGGCGCCTATGTCGACGGCCGGCGCGTCGCCAATATCGCCATCAGCGAGGCCTCGAGCTGGCGGGCCAAGCCCGGCCACGTGGTCTGGATCGGTCTGCACGAGCCGGACATGACGCTGCTCGGCGCGGTCCAGAAGCAGTTCGACCTGCACGAGCTCGCGATCGAGGACGCCAACCACGCCCATCAGCGGCCCAAGATCGAGCAATATGGCGAGGCCCTGTTCATCGTGGCGCGCACCGCGCAATTGATCGAGGGCCGGATCGCCTTCGGCGAGACGCACATCTTCGTGGGCGAAGGCTATCTGGTCTCGGTGCGCCACGGCGCCTCGACGTCCTACACGCCGGTGCGCGAACGCTGCGAGAGCTGCCCGCGGGCGCTCGCCCGCGGCGAGGACTACATCCTCTACGCCATCCTCGATTTCATCGTCGACAATTACTCGCCCGTGCTCGAGAGCATTCACGAGGAGGTCGAGGGCATCGAGGACGACGTGCTCTCCAAGCCCCTCAGCAAGGCGCAGATCGAGCGGCTCTACATGCTGCGCCGCGACCTCTTGCGGCTCAGGACCGCGATCGGCCCGCTGGTGGAGGTCTGCCGCCGGCTCGAGCATGATGAGCTGTCGATGGTGCGGCAGGCCATGCAGCCGCTGTTTCGCGACGTCACCGACCACGTCCGCAACATCCAGGAGCGCATCGATTCCATGCGCGAGGTGCTGGCCTTCGCCTTCGAGGCCAGCCTGCTGGTCGGCCAGGCCCAGGAGACGGCGGTGTCCAAGAAGCTCGCCTCGTGGCTCGCGATCATCGCGATCCCGACCGCGCTCGCCGGCATCTACGGCATGAACTTCAAGCACATGCCGGAGCTGGAATGGGAGTACGGCTACTACATGCTGCTCGGGGTGATGCTGACGGCATGCGGCTCGCTGTACTGGCGTTTTCGCAGCGTCGGTTGGCTGTGAGCCATCCTGCTCACCCGAGCAGCTCGACCCGATAATTCTCGATCACGGTATTCGCCAGCAGCTTGTCGGCGGCCTCCTTCAGCGCGGCTTCCGCCTTGGCCTTGTCGGCGCCGGCGAGCTCGATGTCGAACACCTTGCCCTGGCGAACGCTGGCGACGCCGTCGACGCCAAGCGACTTCAGCGCGCCTTCGATGGCCTTGCCTTGCGGATCGAGGATGCCCGTCTTCAAGGTAACGGTGACACGTGCCTTCACGTCAAACCTCTCTCAGCTCTTCACCAGCACCGGGCCGGAGCCCTGCGGACGCTCGTTCTCCATGAGGATGCCGAGACGCTTTGCGACCTCGGTATAGGCCTCGAGCAGGCCGCCGAGATCCCTGCGGAAACGATCCTTGTCGAGCTTCTCGTTCGACTTGATGTCCCACAGACGGCAGCTATCCGGCGAGATCTCGTCGGCGACGATGATGCGCATCATCTCGTTCTCGAACAGGCGCCCGCACTCCATCTTGAAGTCGACGAGGCGGATGCCGATGCCGAGGAAGAGGCCGGTGAGGAAATCATTGACGCGGATGGCGAGCGCCATGATGTCGTCGATCTCCTGCGGCGTCGCCCAGCCGAAGGCGGTGATGTGCTCTTCCGACACCATGGGGTCGTTGAGCTGGTCGTTCTTGTAGTAGAACTCGATGATCGAGCGGGGCAGCTGCGTACCCTCCTCGATGCCGAGGCGCTGCGACAGCGAGCCGGCGGCGACGTTCCGCACCACCACCTCGAGCGGCACGATCTCGACCTCGCGAATCAGCTGCTCGCGCATGTTGAGCCGGCGGATGAAATGGGTCGGCACCCCGATGTCGTTGAGGTGCTGAAACAGGTACTCCGAGATCCGGTTGTTGAGGACACCCTTGCCCTCGATCACCTGATGCTTTTTCGCATTGAACGCAGTGGCGTCGTCCTTGAAGTGCTGGATCAGGGTACCGGGCTCGGGGCCTTCGTAAAGAACCTTTGCCTTGCCTTCATAAATGCGACGCCGACGGCTCATGGGGATGTACCGTGTTTTGTTGAAATCCATGAATTTGGTGTGCTCCGGTTGACTAGGATTACGACCCACAGCGGAGCTGCCGTGAACGGCTGGGAACCCATCCATAAACCCTTGGAAACAGAACGGGAACCAAGCCTTCAGGCAACCTATCCGATTGGCTGTCCGAGCACAATCGATCCGGCCGTCCGGCGCCAACTTATACCATCTTGCCTGCGGCTTAACGGCCCGTTGTTTTGCCGATTCGTGCTATCTATGTAGGCATGCAGCCGGGTCGCCGCAACGGAAGGCTCCCGCGCCATTCAGCAGGAGATTTGGAACAGGCATGAGCGAGTTCGACAAGCGCCAGGAAGGCTTCGAGAAGAAGTATGCCCTCGACGAGGAGCAGAAGTTCAAGGCGGAGGCCCGCCGCAACCGGCTGCTCGGCCTGTGGGCGGCCGAAAAGCTCGGCATTACCGGTGACGCCGCCACTGCTTATGCCAAGGAGGTGGTCGCGTCGGATTTCGAGGAGGCCGGCGATGCCGACGTCCTGCGCAAGCTGACGGCCGATTTCGCCGCCAAGAACGTCGCGGTCACCGAGCAGGCGATTCGCGCCAAGATGAGCGAACTGCTCGCGGTGGCGGCTGCCGAGGTGAAGGCGGGGAAATAAGCGCCCGCGCGTCTCCCCCACACACCGTCATTCCGGGGCGCGCGCCAGCGCGAACTCTGGTGCGCAATTGCGCACCTGAGAATCTCGAGATTCCGGATCGCCGCTGACGCGGCGTCCGGAATGACCCCAAACCTCACTCTTCCTTGAAGCCGTATTCCGGCACGTTGCCGCTGGCGCCGTAATATTTGTACGGCAGGAACTTGCCGCTCATGGTGATCTTGACGCGGTCGCCCTTCGGGTTCGGCAGGCGCTCCATCACCATGTCGAAATCGATCGCCGACATGATGCCGTCGCCGTACTCCTCCTCGATCAGCGCCTTCCATGCGGGGCCGTTGACCATCACCAGCTCGTAGAAGCGGTAGATCAAAGGGTCGGTCGGCGGCATCGGCATGCCGCGCATCGGCGTCTCGTTCAGCATCGCAACTTCCGCCTTGGACAGCCCGAACAGCTCGCCGGCATTGGCGGCCTGCGGCTTCGTCAGCTTCATCTGGCCGAGGATCGCGCCGACGATCAGCACTTCGGAATAGCCGCCGATCTGCTCGCAGATGTGCTTCCAGCTCCAGCCCTTCTCGCGCTTGATGTCGAGCAGTTTTTCGGTGAGGTCTTCGCGTTTCATCAGGGGTCTCCGTGTCAGGCAGTCAGTCCGGGACTGGTCCCGGAGGTCCAGGTCTGTCGTTGCTCTTCGCCGTTCGAGGCGATCGTCAATCCAGGCTTGCCGATCTGCACCATCGGAACGTTGCGAGGATCGTGATCGGGTGTCTCGGCGGCAAAGGTCTTGCTGCGCGTCACCAGGAAATCGATGATGTGGTTGCGCAAGGCGTAGTAGAGCGGATGGCGGTGCAGATCGGTGCGGCCGCGATCCCGCGGCAGCGGGTTCTCGACGACCTCGGCCAGCACCGCGCCGGGACCGTTGGTCATCAGGAAAATCTTGTCGGCGAGATAGATCGCCTCATCGACGTCATGGGTGATCATGAACGCAGTCTGCCCGGTCTCCAGGCAGATGCGCCGCACCTCGTCCTGAAGCGTGCCGCGCGTCAGCGCGTCCAGCGCCGAGAACGGCTCGTCCATCAGCATCATCTTCGGCGTGATCGACAGCGCCCGCGCGATGCCGACGCGCTGCTTCATGCCGCCCGACAGCTCCGACGGCCGCTTGTGCTCGGAGCCGGTGAGACCGACGAGATCGATGAAGGTCTGCGCATGCGCCCTCACCTTGGCGCGATCCCACCTCCGCCATTTCGAGCTGACGGCATAGGCGACGTTGCCGAGCACGGTGCGCCAGGGCAGAAGCGCGTGGCTCTGGAAGATCACGGCGCGGTCGAGGCTGGTGCCCGAGATCGCCTGGCCGTCGACGATGACGGCGCCCTCGCTCGGCGCATCGAGGCCGGCGAGGATGTTGAGCACGGTGGTCTTGCCGCAGCCGGAATGGCCGATCACGCAACAGAACTCGCCGCGCGCCATCGAGAGCCAGAGGTTCTCGAAGATGGTGGTGGTCGCGCCGCCCGCTCCGGGATAACGCTTGGCGATGCCTTCGATCGAGATGAACTTGTCGGTCACTTGCCCTACTCCGGAAACGTGACCATGCGCGTGAAGCGCGCGAGAATCTGGTCGAGCAGCATGCCGACGACCCCGATCAACAGGATCGCGATGATGACGTTGGTGATCGAGAGGTTATTCCACTCGTTCCAGACGAAGTAGCCGATGCCGGTGCCGCCGACGAGCATCTCGGCGGCAACGATCACGAGCCAGGCGATGCCGATCGAGATGCGCATGCCGGTCAGGATCGTCGGTGCCGCCGCGGGCAGGATCACCGTGAAGGCGCGCCTGACGGTCCCGACCTCCAGCGTCCGCGCGACGTTGATCCATTCCTTGCGCACGCTGGCAACGCCGAAGACGGTGTTGAGCAGCATCGGCCAGATCGAGCAGATGAAGATGACGAAGATCGCCGAGACCGAGGAATCCTTGATGGTGTAGAGCGCGAGCGGCATCCAGGCCAGCGGCGAGATCGGCTTCAGCACCTGGATGAAGGGATCGAGCGCCTTGCTGAGCAGCGGCGACATGCCGATCAGGAAGCCGAGCGGAATTGCGACCAGCACGGCCAGCAGATAGCCGGCGCCGACCCGCGCGATGGAATAGCCGAGCTGGATGCCGAGCCCCTTGTCGTTCGGCCCGTTGTCGTAGAACGGCCGCTTCATATGCTCCCAGAGCTTGGCACCGACGTCGAGCGGTCCGGGCATCGCCGATTTGCCCTGCGTCGCGGTCAGGCCCATCAGCTTGGCGTATTCGGGGCTCATCGTCGCCGTCGTGCCGGTCGAGCGCGTGGCGAGATGCCAGACGCCGAGAAAGGCGGCGAGCAGCACGATGGAGACGAGGCCGGCGCGGAGACGGAGGGAGGATGTTGTCATCTCCCTCTCCCCGCTTGCGGGGAGAGGGTCGGGGTGAGGGGGAGCCTCCGCAGGGACGGTGAGAGCGGTACTCGCGGAGAGCCCCCCTCACCCGATCGCTTCGCGATCGACCTCTCCCCGCAAGCGGGGCGAGGTGAAGAGAGAACGACGATCATCACGACTGCTTCCTGATCTTGAAGCTCGCCACATAATCCTCCGGCTTGGCCGGATCGAAGGTCTTGCCCATCACCGCGAAGGACTTGTACGCGCTTGCAGGCGGCGACAGCCCCATCTCGGTCATCAGCTTCTTGGTGTCGGTGGCGAGGTACACCTGCTCGGCGATCGCCTTGTAGTCGACGTCGCCCTTGATCTGGCCCCAGCGCTTCATCTGCGTCAGCATCCACACCGCGAAGGACTGCCAGGGAAACGGATCGAAATCGACCCGCTTGGGATCGGTCTTCACCCCGCCGAGGCCGTCGGCATAGGTGCCGGTCAAGACCTGCTCCAGCACCGTGACCGGCGCGTTGATGTAGTTCGCAGGCGCGATCGCCTCCGCGATCTGCTTGCGGTTCTCCGCCTTCGACGCATAGGCGGTGGCATCGACGATGGCCCGCGTCAGCGCCGCAAAGCTGTTCGGCGCCGTCGTGATGAATTCGCGGCTGGCGGCGAAGCTGCAGCAGGGATGACCGTCCCAGATCTCCTTGGACAGGATATGCATGAAGCCGACGCCGTCATAAATCGCGCGCTGGCAGATGTTGTCGGGCGCGAGGAAGCCGTCGATGTTGTCGGCGCGCAGGTTCGCCACCATTTCCGGCGGCGGCACCGAGCGCAACTGCACGTCGGTATCAGGGTCGAGCCCGTGCTCGGCGAGATAATAGCGCAGCAGATAATTGTGCATGGAATAGTCGAAGGGAATGGCGAACTTCATGCCCTTCCAGTCTTTCGGGTCGCGCTTGTCCTTGTGCTTCATCGCAAGCGTGATGCCCTGCCCGTTGATGTTCTCGATCGCAGGCACCGCGAACGGAATGGCATTGGCACCCAGGCCGAGCGAGATCGCGATCGGCATCGGAGCCAGCATATGCGCGGCGTCGTATTCCTTGTTGATGGTCTTGTCGCGAACCACGGCCCAGCCTGCCGTCTTCACCACTTCGACATTGAGGCCGTGCTTGGAATAGAAGCCGAGCGGAGCCGCCATGATGATCGGCGTTGCGCAGGTGATGGGAATGAAGCCGACCTTGAGGTCCTTCTTCTCGGGCGCGCCGGTTGCGGCGAAGGCCTCCGTCGCCGTCCTGAGCGGGAAGAATTGCGACAGCGCCGCGAGCGCGGTCGACGCACCGACAGATTTCAGGAAGGCGCGGCGCGCCACGTCCTGCGGAAACATCGCGCGCATCACGGCGGAGGCGACGACGCCCTCGTAGCGCTTCTCCTCGCTTTCGATGGGTTCGCAACGCAGCGCCGTGGCTGCCTGGTCATGCTCTGCCGCGGATCGGTGCTGGCCACAGGCACAGCCGGCCCGAAGGTTGCGGTCGGGATCAAACGGATTGTCGAACGTGGACATCAGCCCTCCTGCGCGTCGTTGCGAAGAAGTATTACGCAAGGAGCATGCCACGGCCTCCAGATCGGCCAGCGCCTTGACGACGCAGCACTTTCGATCGAGCTTGGTCACTACGAAAATTCGTGGTAAACGAGATTTCGTAGTTCAATTACGAGATTTCGCAATGGCAACGACGCCAATGCCCGCCCACGACGACGTGGCTCCCCCGATCGATCCGCGCGTCGCAGCGTTCGAATCCTCGGTCGAGGCGACACTGCTGGTCGATCCCTTCAGCGACCAGATCGTCGATGCCAATCCCGCCGCCTGCTCCCTGCTCGGCTATGACCGCGCGCTGCTGCGGCAGACCAGGCCCAGCACGCTCCACGCCGGCGAGCTTCCGGCCCTCACCGTCTTCACCCAGGCCGTGCTGCACAAGGGCGCCTACTGGACCACGGCGCTCACTCCCCGCCACGCGACGGGGCAAGATCTCCAGCTCGAATATGCAGGCTGCGTGCTGCCGCATGACGGCCGCACGCTGCTGCTGCTCACGCTGACCGATCTCGACGCGCGCCGTCGGCGCAATGTCGATGCCGCCGCCGAGGATCACATGCGCAGCGGCATATCGACCTGGCAGCGGGTCGAGCGCGTCTTTCAGGACATCGAGCGCGAGAACCAGTTGATCCTGCGCGCCGCCGGCGAAGGCATCTATGGCGTCAACGCGGAAGGAAAGACCACCTTCGTGAACCCCGCGGCGGAGCGGATGCTGGGCTGGACCGCCGAAGAGCTGGTCGGCAAGGAGATTCACCCGATCGTGCACCACACCCACCACGACGGCCGCCATTATCCCGATCACGACTGCCCGATCTATGCGGCGTTCCGTGACGGCGCCGTGCATCAGGTCGATGGCGAGGTGTTCTGGCGCAAGGACGGCTCGCCGGCCTGGGTCGAATACACCTCCACGCCCATCCGCGACCGCGGCGTCGTGGTCGGCGCGGTCGTCGTGTTTCGCGACGTCAGCCAGCGGCGCGAGGCCGACGAGAAGCTGCATGCGGCGCTCGCCGAAGTCGATCGCCTGCGCGAGCGGCTCGAATTGGAAAACGCCTATCTGCAGGAGGAGATCCGCATCGAGACCAATCCGCGCGGCATCATCGGTGGAAGCGAGGCGATCCAGAAGACGCTGCGCCAGGTCAAGCTGGTGGCGCCGACCACGGCTGCGGTGATGATCACCGGCGAATCCGGCACCGGCAAGGAGCTGATCGCGCGTGCCATCCACGAGGACTCGACCCGCAGCGACCGGCCGCTGATCCGGGTCAACTGCGCCGCGATCCCGCGCGAATTGTTCGAGAGCGAGTTCTTCGGCCATGTCCGCGGCGCCTTCACTGGTGCAATGCGCGATCGCATCGGCCGCTTCGAGCTCGCCGACGGCGGCACGCTGTTTCTCGACGAGGTCGGCGAAATCCCGCTGGAATTGCAGGGCAAGCTGCTGCGCGTGTTGCAGGAAGGCCATTTCGAGCGCGTGGGACAAGAACGCACGCGCGCGGTCGACGTCCGCGTCATCGCCGCGACCAATCGCGACCTCAAGCAGGAGGTCCAGCGCGGCCGTTTCCGCGAGGACCTGTATTTCCGCCTCAACGTGTTCCCGATCGAAACCGTCCCCTTGCGCGAGCGGCGCGAGGATATTCCGTTGCTCGCCCACCACTTCCTGACGCGCGAGGGCAAGGCGCTGAAGTCGAACCTGCGTCTGTCCGAGGGCGATGCGCGGCGACTGACCCGCTACGACTGGCCCGGCAATGTCCGCGAATTGCAGAATGTGATCGAGCGCGCCGCGATCCTATCCCAGAACGGCCGTCTGCGCATCGATCTGCCCGACGGCTCCGGCGCGCAGGTTCTGACCGGCGCCGCACGCCCAAAGGCCGATGCGCGCCCGGCGGTCATGACCTCATCCGAGATGCGCGAGCACGAGCGCGCCAATATCCTGGCTGCACTCGAGGCCTGCTCGGGAAAAGTCTTTGGCCCCGGCGGCGCGGCCGAAATGCTCGATATCAAGCCGACCACCTTGGCCTCGCGGATCAAGGCGCTGGGAATTGCGCCTCGTCCGCCGCATGCGGCCCATCCTTCGAGACGCCCGCCATAGGCGGGCTCTTCAGGATGAGGGCGGAGTGCGCGGCAACGGAAGCAACAGACACCGATGCCGCTTAGCCTCATCCTGGAGAGACCGCGAAGCGGTCGTCTCGAAGGACGAGGCGCGCGCTCAGGCCGCCTTGGTCGTCACGTCAGCTGCAATCGGCAATCCCTGCTCGATCGGCAGCGACGGATCGCGCGACCATTCGTTCCAGGAGCCGAAATACATCCGCACGTCCTTCACGCCGGCATTCTTCAGCGCCAGGAACGTGTTCGAGGCGCGCGCCCCCTTGAAGCAGTAGAGGTAGACCGGCGTGGTCTGCGAGATGCCGACGGTGGCGCATTCCGCCAGGATCTCGTCCTTGGACTTGAAGCGCGGCCCTTCGCCGGTTGGCTTCATCATGCGGTACCATTCCAGCCACACCGCGCCGGGAATGCGGCCCTTGCGCGGGCAGAAGTCCTTCCCATAAGGAGACGAGCTGTCGCCGATCCACTCGTCGACGTCGCGCACGTCGAGGATGGCGATGCCCGGCTTGCCGACGGCGGCGAGCATGGTCTTGGCGTCGATCAGGATCTCGCCGGCTTCAGGCACGATCGCGAACGAAGCCGCGGCCGGGGTCGGGACATCCTTGGTCACCGGGAAGCCCGCGGCCGACCAGGCATCGAAGCCGCCATGCAGCACCTTCACCTTGGGATAGCCGAGCATGGTGAGCAAGTAATAGCCGCGGCAGGACTGACCGAAGCCGGAATTCATCGACTGCTCGTAGATGACAGCCGTCTCCTTGCCGGAAAGTCCGGCGCCGCCGAACGCATCCGCGAACTTGGTCTTCAGCTCGGCCATGCCCTCGGGCGTGGAGGTTGCCAGGAACGTGAAAATCTCGTGCACGTTGACGGCGCCCGGCAGATGGCCGGCGGCGTAGGCGTCGGGATTGCGGGTGTCGATGACGACACACGGCTCAGTCTTCAAGAGATCGGCGAGTTCGACGGCAGTGATCAGGACGTCAGTCATGGCAGCCTCTCCGTTGAGGTTGGGGGTCTTCGGGTGGACTCGTAGAACTCAGGACTCAGCGAGCATCTTGCGCAGCTGCTTGGTGGCCGGCGTGACGATCGCGACGAAATAGGCCTCGCGCATGCGCCGCTGCGCGCGGTGGCTTTTGAGGTAGCCGCGCGCGCCACAATGCAGCATCGCCGCATGCGCCGCCGCGACGCTGGCCTCGCCGGCGCGAAGCCGCAGCGCGATCACCTTGCGCCAGTAGGTCTCCTCCTCGTTGTAGGGATCGCGCGCCAGCGCCATGGTCTCGGCCTCGAGTTCGGCGGCGAGATCGCGGAAATGCACCGGCTGCTGCGGCAGATAACGGTTGATATGGCCGAGGGGACTGTCGACCTCGTCCATGATGTTGATGCAATCCTTGATGAGGCCGAGCGCCATGCCGGCCTGGAGCAGGATGAAGCCGGCACGGATCTTCTTGACGAAGGGCCCGGCCGGATCGGCCAGGATCAGCTCGTCCGGCACGAACACGTCGCGGAACTGCACGCCATAAGTGCCGGTGCCGTCCATGGCAAGGAACGGCTTGCACGGCGTCAGCGTGATCGCGGGGTCCGAGCAGTCGGCCAGGAACATCACGGTGCCCGGCTCGCCACTTGCGGTGCCCTGGTCGTCCTCACGCTCGAAGATGGTGCCGAAATAATGGTCGGGACCGAGATTGGAGACCCAGGGCAGCGCGCCGCGCACGATATAGCCGCCCTCGACCTTGCGCCCCTTCAGCTTCAATTTCTCGATGCCGAAGAAGCTCTTCATGGGGTTGGAGAGCCCGGTGCCGCCGAGCACGCGCCCGGTCGAGAAGGCATCGCCGAAGCGTTTGGCGAGCTTGATGTTCGTCGAGTTCGCCGCGTACCAGACCAGGGTGTCCTGGCACCAGGCCATGAAGGCCGTGGCGCCGCAGACTTCCCCGATCGCGGCCATCGCCTGGATGGCGCAGCGTAGATCGGCGGGGCCTTCGTGCGGCACGTGACTGCCCCACGCTCCGACCGCGCCGAACTTGCGCAGCACCTCGGCCGGATAGACCGTACCGTCGTCGATACCAGCGACGAGCGGCGCGAGCTGCTCGCGCGCGATCCGCGCCACCTCGCCCGCAATGGACGGTGCGGGCTGATCCAGAACTGCGGCCCGCGATAAAGCCAGTGAACCCATGATCGTCTCCCGCACCTTGTCCTGATTGCCGCCTGCTAGATGCCGACCTCGAGATTGACCGGCCGGGTGAAGGTGTTGGCGACCGGCGACCATTTCTTCACATGGGCAACCAGCGCATTGATCTCGTCCTGCGAGACGCCCTCGCATTCCATGTCGACCTTGACGCGGACATCGGTGAATCCGACCGGCTTGTCGGAGGTGTCGCCGGTGCCCCAGACCGCGGTGATGTTGAGATCGCCTTCGAGCTCCAGCTCGAGCTTGTTGACGATCCAGCCGCGATGCACGGCATTGGCGTGCAGGCCGACCGCGAGGCAGGAGCCGAGCGCGGCGAGCGAGGCTTCGGACGGATTGGGCGCGGTGTCGTCGCCCAGCAGCCCCGGCGGCTCGTCGACGATGTAGGGCGGCAGGTTGCGGATGTAGTTGGCGTGGCGGAACTTGCCTTCCGCGACCGTCTTGCACTTCAAGGTCTTGATGACCTTCGGATTCGCCTTGCCGCTCGCGATCAGCTGCTCGAGCCCATTCTTGTCGATGGGCGCGAGGCACCCCGTCAGCACTGTCTTTTGAACGACGGCAGTCATCAGTCTTCTCCCTGGCAGAAGTGGAAATCGGTAGGATACCGAACGGTCTGTTTCCTTGCATGGAGCGTGCCAGAAGCAGCCAAAAGCGAAATGCGAAGCATTGGAGCCGCTTAAGCGTCGCTGCCTGCCGATTGGTCAGCCCCCTCCTGCTCAAAGCCGGAGCAGATGACTGAGCGGATGCGAATCTTTTCAGCGCCAACCAGATGCGGCTTGCTGATGTGATGCAGCTGCGATTAAGTTGCAGCCCATGGCAAAGACGTCATCGAAGAAGAATTCGAACTCGCCCCACGCCGGCGCAGGCGACGACGAATCCGCGCGCGGGCGCCTGCTCAGTGCCGCGACGCATCTGTTCTGCAAGAACGGCATCAACGCCACCGGCATCGATGCGATCATCGAGGAAGCCGGCACCGCGAAGACCACGCTCTACAAATTGTTCGGCTCCAAGACCAATCTCGTCAACGCCGTGCTGGAAAGCGAAGGCAAGCAGTGGCGCGAATGGTTCATCGGCGCCATGGAGCAAGGCGGCGGCGATGCACAGGCGAAGCTCACGCGCATCTTTCCCGCGCTGAAGAGCTGGTTCGCGGAGGAGCGCTTCTACGGTTGCCCCTTCATCAACGCGGTCGGCGAGCACGACAAGGACGCCAAGCAGTTTCGCAACATCGCGCTGAAGCACAAGAAGATCGTGCTCGGCCATATCGAGAAGCTCGCCGGCGAGCTCGGCTCGAACGAGCCTGCGGTGCTCGCGCATCAGCTTGGCCTGATCATCGATGGCGCGATCGTCGCAGCGATGATCTCGCGCGACCCGGGCGTGGCCGATACGGCGGCACTCACGGCAGGTCCCCTGCTCGGCCAATCCAAGCCGAAGAAGAAGCGGGCGGCGGAGCAACTCGAGGCGGTCTGAGTCCGTAAGGACGGCTAGGAAACGCAACCGATCCCGTCTCTTCAGCGTCACGCGGGTATTCGAATGATGGTGTCCGCGTCCAGTGGGTCAGCCAGGCTTACCGACTCCTCGACCTGCGCACTCGTCGTCGCCACGGAGGCGGGTGTCCGCAACCAGCAAGCTGCTCCGCGCGCATAGTGCGTGTGTTCCGGCGCGTTGCCACTCAGAAGACGACTTGCCGTGTCGGTTCCTTTGGGCGACACTGGCCATATTTCAGAGAACGTATTTTTCGAGAGGGCGTGATGCCCGAGATACTGGAAGTCATGCTGTGGTGTGCCGCGCTCGCGACGTGGCTGATGCTTCTCTTCGCGTTCCTGGGCGATGCCTTGAAGCCGCTCGCAAGGAGCATCCGTCGAGCGATCGAGGACGCATTCAAGCCCCACGTGAAGTGATGCCGTCTACGTTGCCCGGTCCAGGCTGAATCGGCCTGGCCCGGTGACGAAGATCAACATCGCGCCTCCCATGATCGAGATGTTCTTCAGGAAATTGTTGTATTGACCAATCTGCTGCGCCCCGGCGGGATATTCCCAGTAGCGGTGCGCGATCACTGTCGCCATCAGCACGAACACGAACATCAGAACTGCGCAGTAGCGCGTGCCGAGACCGAATATCAGACCAAGGGATATGAGGACCTCGACCGCTATGTTGATGATGGTGAACAGCTCAGGTGCTGGAAGGTTCAACGATCTGAAATAGCCCACCGAGCCGCCGAAATTGGATAGCGCTCCGTACGCGCTTCCGACGAATACCCACGCAAGCAGAATGCGGCCGATCAAGATCAGCACGCCCGCTCTCCTTGTGGCGAACTCGTCGAGCGCCCGCGACTCCAATTGGGATTTCACTGAAAGAATCCCCCTGCTGTCCACGACCGGCTGAACACGTCCACGGCGAGAGCCAGCCTAGCATGATTGGCGGATCGCACGAAGCGCTCAGACCGCGCGCAGGCCGAGCCGCCGCTCACGAGTGTCAGCGGAGTTGACGCATATTCGTGGGACGTAGCGGAGCGCCTGGAGCCTGCTGCTACGGAGCGCTCGATCCGTCGGCCATCATCGCCGCAAGCCGCACCAGCTCCGCCTCGATATCGCGCTCCACATCGGCTGCGCGGACGTCGAGCACCCGATAGTCCCGCGCCTCCAGCCAGGTCCGCCGGCCCGCGCGGTCGACCGCAATTGCCTCGCCCTCGCCCGGGTTGACCAGCTCGATCGCGATCCGATGCGGGAACGAGACGAAGTCCGGGATGTGGCGGCCGACCGGGGTCTGGCGCTTGAACTGGCCGGCGAAGCGACGGTCGCGCGTCAGCGCCTGCCACAGCAGGCGCTCGGCGTCGGTCGGGTTGCGGCGGAGCAGGCGAGCAAGGCCGCGCACGGTCGAGCCACTGTCGGGCACGCCGCCGCCCTGCCCGTGCTCGGCCAAGAGCGCGCGCAGGCGCGTGGCCTGCTCGCCGTCGAGCACGCCGCCCTTGGCCGGGCCCTTGCGTCCCTCCGCGATCGCCATCACCACCCCGTGCAGGGTGTGCATGTCCTGCTTGGTCGGCTCCATGCGGGTGAAGATGTTGCGCAGGTTCACCAGCATGGTGTCGCGCTTCTCGGCCGGGCGCAGGAATTCGACCTTGTCGAGCTCGCGCACGAGATTGTCGAAGAAGGCCTGCATCTGGTGCTGCGAGGCGCGCTCGGACCGTTCCGGCATGGCGTGCGGAAGCTCGCCCGACGTGGCCCGCTTGAACCATTCATAGCCGACCAGCAGCACGGCCTGGGCGAGATTGAGCGAGGCGAAGCCCGGATTGACCGGGAAGGTGATGATGCGGTTGGAGAGGCCGACCTCCTCGTTGGTCAGGCCCCAGCGCTCGCGGCCGAACAGGATGCCGCACCTGCCGCCGGTCGCGACGTGCCCGGCGATCTCGCTGGCTGCGGCTTCCGGCCCGACCACCGGCTTGGCCTGGTCGTGGGGGCGTGCCGTGGTGGCGAACAGGAGGTCGAGGTCGGCGACCGCCTGCTCCACCGTGTCGAACAATTCGACCTTCTCCAGAATATGGTCGGCGCCGGCCGCAGCGCGCTGGGCGGCGATGTTGGGCCAGCCGTCCCTGGGGTTGACGATGCGAAGCCGGCCGAGAGCAAAGTTGCCCATGGCGCGCGCGGCCATGCCGATGTTCTCGCCGAGCTGCGGCTCGACCAGGATGACGATGGGACCGTCGAGGGATAGACCCGCCTTGCTCTTGTCAGTCCCCGACATCTCGCTTCGCTTTCACACTGTCTCTCAAGGCCTTGGCCAGGCGCTCTCAGGAATTGATTCAAGCCGCGCCTTCCGGCCGGCCCTGCCCGCCTGTCGTTTGCCTGTCCTGACGAAATTCTCAAGGGAAATAACGGGTTGGATTCGACTTTTGAATCTCGCTGGGAACGCGAGCCCGGGCCCGACTGCGGCCCGGCCGGCCGCTCCCCATCTGCGGAAGCTTGATGAGCTAAAAGTGCATAATCCCTTGGCTTTCGCCCGCCGCGCGGCGATGCTAAGAGGCGGCGGATATTCCCGTGGCGCGCCAAAAGCGCCGTTCCCAAGAGGCTTCCCCGATCATGGCAAAAATCAAGGTATCCAATCCCGTCGTCGAACTCGATGGCGACGAGATGACCCGGATCATCTGGCAGTACATCAAGGACAAGCTGATCAACCCGTTCCTGGATGTCGAGCTGCTCTATTTCGACCTGGGGATGGAATACCGCGACCACACCAACGATCAGGTCACCATCGACGCCGCCGAGGCGATCAAGAAGGTCGGCGTCGGCGTCAAGTGCGCCACCATCACCCCGGACGAGGCCCGGGTGAAGGAGTTCAACCTCAAGCAGATGTGGAAGTCGCCGAACGGCACCATCCGCAACATCCTCGGCGGCGTGATCTTCCGCGAGCCGATCATCTGCAAGAACGTGCCGCGCCTGGTTCCCGGCTGGACCAAGCCGATCATCATCGGCCGCCACGCCTATGGTGACCAGTACCGCGCCACCGACATCAAGTTCCCGGGCAAGGGTACCCTCTCGCTGAAGTTCGTCGGCGAGGACGGCACCGTGATCGAGAAGGAAGTGTTCAAGGCCCCCGGCGCCGGCGTCGCCATGGAGATGTACAATCTCGACGACTCCATTATCGATTTCGCGCGCGCCTCCTTCAACTACGGCCTGCTCCGTAATTACCCGGTGTACCTGTCGACCAAGAACACGATCCTCAAGGTCTATGACGGCCGCTTCAAGGACATCTTCCAGGAGATCTTCGACAAGGAGTTCAAGAAGGACTTCGACGCCAAGGGCCTGACCTACGAGCACCGCCTGATCGACGACATGGTGGCCTCGGCGCTGAAATGGTCCGGCGGCTATGTCTGGGCCTGCAAGAACTACGACGGCGACGTGCAGTCCGACACCGTCGCGCAGGGCTACGGCTCGCTCGGCCTGATGACCTCGGTGCTGCTCACGCCCGACGGCAAGACCGTCGAAGCCGAAGCCGCCCACGGCACGGTGACCCGGCACTACCGCGAGCACCAGAAGGGCAAGGAGACCTCGACCAACTCGATCGCGTCGATCTTCGCCTGGACCCGTGGCCTCGCCCACCGCGCCAAGCTCGACAACAATGCCGAGCTGGCGAAGTTCGCGAGCACGCTGGAGAAGGTCTGCGTCGACACCGTCGAGGCCGGCTACATGACCAAGGACCTCGCGCTCCTGGTCGGCGCCGACCAGCGCTGGCTCTCGACCACGGGCTTCCTCGACAAGGTCGCGGAGAACCTGACGAAAGAGCTGGCGTAAGCTCAACTGTCATGCCCCGGCTCGACCGGGGCATCCAGTACGCCGCAGCCCATCGGCTGACTCACCGCCGCCTCTGGAATACTGGGTCGTCCGGTCAAGCCGGACGACGACAGCGGAGGCGGCGTTGGCCGCTCCCCATATCTTCGAAGGTACGAGCGTTGGCCTCAGCCCGCTCCGCCTTCCTCCCCCGCCTGCGCCAGCTCCGCCAGCGCGAGATCGCCGGTGTCGGCGAGCCGTGCCTTGGCGGTGGTGTGGACATGGTCGGCCAGCGTCGGCATGCGCTCGATCAGCGCGTGAAAATCCTGGGCGTCGAGCACGAGCAGCCGGGTCTTGCGGGTCGCCGTCACCGTGCCGCTGCGTTTTGTTTTGTGCAGCAGCGCGATCTCGCCGAAGAAGGTGCCGTCGCTAAGGCGCACATGCTGGCTCGGCAGCGCGATCTCGACCTCGCCGGCGGTGATGAAATACATCGACGAGGCGACATCGCCCCGCCGCACCAGGATCTCGCCCTGCTCGATGGTGCGCGCCCGCAATAGGCGCATGATGTCGGCGATCTCCGCCGCCGACAGATGCGAGAACAGCGGCACCCGCGCCAGCATGCCCCAGGTGACGACGAAATCGCGCCGCTTCACCTCTTCCGCGAATGCGGTCGAGATGATCGCGACCGGCAGCGCGATCATGGCGAAGCCGGCGACGATGGCGAAGGTGGAGACGAACTTGCCGAGCGGCGTCACCGGCACGACGTCGCCATAGCCGACGGTGCCGAGCGTGACGATCGCCCACCACATCGCCTGCGGAATGGTGCCGAGCTTGTCCGGCTGCACGTCGCGCTCGATGGCGTAGAGCAGCGAGGCGAAGGTCAGCACCGCGCCGATCAGGATGACGATGCAGCCGATCAGCGCGCGCCGCTCGGCATGCACGGCCGCAAGCAGCGAGCGCATCGCCGGCGAATAGCGGATCAGCTTGAAGAACGGCAGCACGCCGAGCGCGGCCAGCGTCGCATGCCCGCCGGTGGCGAGCACGATTGCGGCGGGCAGGAACGCCATGAGATCGATGATGCCGAGCGCGGAGAAGGCGTAGCCGAGCCGGTCGGCCAGCGCGGAGCCCTTGCGCTGGGTGTGCCCCGCCACCGTCCACAGCCGCGCCGCATATTCCAGCGCGAACACGATCACGGACAGGACGGTGATGGCTGCGAACAGCGTGCCGAACTGCGCATCGAGCTCCGGCACCGAGGCGAGGATCATCGCGGCCACATTGAGCACGATGATCCCGATGATCAGCTGGATGAAGCGCGACCCGACCGAATAGGCCAAGGGATCGTGCTCCAGCAGATCGTAGAGGCGATCCCGAAATTCGGGATCGCGAAGCCCACGTCCGCGCGGAACGGGGGCCATGGCGACTTAAGCGC
Source organism: Bradyrhizobium diversitatis (assembly GCF_016031635.1). Lineage (GTDB taxonomy): Bacteria > Pseudomonadota > Alphaproteobacteria > Rhizobiales > Xanthobacteraceae > Bradyrhizobium > Bradyrhizobium diversitatis. The sequence goes on along the minus strand of NZ_JACEGD010000018.1, from coordinate 92,175 downwards.
CCGCCATCGCTTTTTCGATCGCGGTGAGCGCGGCGGCCGCCTTGGCGCCATCGGGGCCGCCGGCCTGGGCCATGTCGGGCCGGCCGCCGCCGCCCTTGCCGCCAAGCGCCTCGGAGGCGATGCGCACGAGGTTCACGGCGTTGAAGCGCGCGGTCAGGTCCTGCGTCACGCCGACCACCACACCGGCCTTGCCGTCCTCGGTGACGCCGACGATGGCGACGACGCCCGAGCCGATCTGCTTCTTGCCGTCGTCGGCGAGGCTCTTGAGATCCTTCATCTCGATGCCTTCCACGGCACGCGCCATCAGCTTGACGTCGCCGACCTCGCGCACGCCCGAGGCTGCGCCGTTGCCGGCAGATGCGCCGCCGCCCATTGCGAGCTTCTTGCGGGCGTCGGACAGCTCGCGCTCGAGCTTCTTGCGATCCTCCATCAGCGCGGCGATGCGCGCCGGCACGTCGTCGAGAGAGGTGCGCAGCTCGTTCGCCGCGGTCTTCGCCAGCGCCATGGTCTCGTTGGCGTGCCTGCGCGCGTAATTCCCGGTCAGCGCCTCGATGCGGCGCACGCCCGAGGCGACCGCGCTTTCGCCCGTCAGCGTGATCAGGCCGATATCGCCGGTGCGCTTCACGTGGGTGCCGCCGCAGAGCTCGACCGACCAGCCGAGCGCGTTGGCGCCGCGCTCGCGCGCAGTCCTGCCCATCGAGACGACGCGGACCTCGTCGCCGTATTTCTCGCCAAACAGCGCACGTGCACCGGCCTCGCGGGCCTCGTCCACGCCCATGATGCGGGTCGTGACCTCGTCGTTCTCCAGCACAACGTCGTTGGCGATGTCCTCGACGCGGGCGAGCTCCTCCGGCGTGATCGGCTTCGGATGCACGAAGTCGAAACGCAAGCGGTCGGGCGCGACCATCGAGCCGCGCTGGGCGATGTGATCGCCGAGCACCTGGCGCAGCGCCTCGTGAATGAGGTGGGTCGCCGAGTGATGCGCGCGGATCGAGGAGCGCCGCGAATGATCGACCTCGAGCTGCAGCGCGCTGCCGAGCCTGATTTCGCCGCTCTCGACCGTGCCGATGTGAACGAAGAAATCGCCGAGCTTCTTCTGCGTGTCGGTGACGCGGAACTTGACGCCGCCCTCACCCGTCAGCACGCCGGTGTCGCCGACCTGGCCGCCGGACTCCGCATAGAACGGCGTCTGGTTGAGCACGATCGCGCCCGTCTCGCCGGCCTTGAGGCTGGCGACTTCGTGGCCGTCCTTGACCAGCGCGGACACCACGCCTTCGGCGCTCTCGGTCTCGTAGCCCAGGAACTCGGTCGCACCCAGCTTCTCGCGCAGCGGGAACCAGACCGCCTCGGAAGCCGCCTCACCCGAGCCCTTCCAGGACTCGCGCGCCTTCACCTTCTGGCGCTCCATCGCATCCGTGAACGCCGCCTGGTCGACGCCGATGCCGCGCGACTTCAGCGCGTCCTGCGTCAGGTCCAGCGGGAAGCCGTAGGTGTCGTAGAGCGTGAAGGCGACGTCGCCGTCGAACATGTCGCCCTTCTTCAGGCCCGCGCTCTTCTCATCCAGAATGGCCAAGCCGCGCGAAAGAGTCTTGCGGAAGCGGGTTTCTTCCAGCCGCAGCGTTTCCTCGATCAGATTCTCCGCGCGCATCAGGTCGGGATAGGCCTGGCCCATCTCGCGCACCAGCGCCCAGACCAGCCGATGCATCAGCGGCTCTTTCGCACCCAGCAGCTGCGCATGGCGCATCGCGCGGCGCATGATCCGGCGCAGCACGTAGCCGCGGCCCTCGTTCGAAGGCAGCACGCCGTCGGCGACGAGGAACGCGGAGGAGCGCAGATGGTCGGCGATGACACGGAACGAGGCCACGGTCTGCTCGTTCGGCCCGGTGCCGAGCGCGGACGCCGTCGCATCGATCAGGTTCTTGAACAGGTCGGTCTCGAACACGCTCTCGACGCCCTGGAGGATGCAGGCCATGCGCTCCAGGCCCATGCCGGTGTCGATCGAGGGACGCGGCAGCGGCTGGCGCTCCTCCTTCGTCACCTGCTCGAACTGCATGAACACGAGATTCCAGAATTCGAGGAAGCGGTCGCCGTCCTCCTCCGGCGAGCCCGGGGGCCCGCCCCAGATGTGCTCGCCGCGGTCGATGAAGATCTCCGAGCACGGGCCGCACGGTCCGGTGTCGCCCATCGCCCAGAAATTGTCCGAGGTCGGGATGCGGATGATGCGGTCTTCGGAGAAGCCGGCGATCTTCTTCCACAGCCCCGCCGCCTCGTCGTCGGTGTGGTAGACCGTGACGAGCAGCTTGTCCTTCTTCAGCCCGAACTCGGTGGTGATCAGCTTCCAGGCGAGCTCGATCGCGCGCTCCTTGAAATAGTCGCCGAACGAGAAATTGCCGAGCATCTCGAAGAAGGTGAGATGGCGCGCGGTGTAGCCGACATTGTCGAGGTCGTTGTGCTTGCCGCCGGCGCGCACGCATTTTTGCGAGGTGGTGGCGCGCTGATAGGGCCGCTTCTCCACGCCCGTGAAGACGTTCTTGAACTGCACCATGCCGGCATTGGTGAACATCAACGTGGGGTCGTTGCGCGGCACCAATGGCGAGGACGGCACGATCTCGTGGCCGTTCTCGGCAAAGAAGTTCAGAAAGGTCGACCTGATCTCGTTGACGCCGCTCATGTTCATCCAATCGGGTGTGCTTGGACCCGCTTCCTGCCATCCAAACCAGAGGTTAGGGCTGATATCTGCGGGCCAGAGCGCTTTTAGACAAGGCCTGCTTCAGTGTCCAGAAACTGTGCAAGGAGATCAGAGGGTTGCCGCAGGCGCGCAATCCCGGTTGAAAAGGCGAAACCGCCGCGTTGACAGGCTTGGCCGGCCTGTGGTCTGTAACCATCTATATCGTACGGCCACGTCGGGAGAGACCGGCTTCACTGCCGGCGCCGAAGGAGCAACCGCCCCGGAAACTCTCAGGCAAAAGGACCGCGTGGCTTTGACAGCATCTGGAAAGAGGCGCCGACGGGCCTAACAACCCGGGTGGCACCCGCCGACGGGATAATACTCTCAGGCACAGCGACAGATGGGGCTTCGACAGGTTGGCCCGGGGAATCGTCCCCGGGGAACCGCCGAGGACCCCTGTGATGCCAGTACCCGACGACCAGAAATCGCTCCGACAGACGCCCCTCCACGCCCTGCATGTGTCCCTCGGCGGCAAGATGGTGCCGTTCGCCGGCTACGACATGCCCGTGCAGTATCCTGCCGGCGTGCTGAAGGAGCACCTCCATACGCGCGCCGCGGCCGGCCTGTTCGACGTCTCCCATATGGGCCAGCTCGCGCTCCGGCCGAAGTCCGGCAAGGTCGAGGACGCCGCCCGCGCGCTGGAACGGCTGGTGCCGCAGGACATCGTGGCGATTGCGCCGGGACGGCAGCGCTACGCTCAGTTCACCAATGCGGACGGCGGGATCCTCGACGATCTCATGGTCGCCAATTTCGGCGATCGCCTGTTCCTGGTCGTCAACGCCGCCTGCAAGGAGGCTGACGAGGCGCATCTGCGCGCGCACCTCGCGGACGACTGCGTCATCGATTCTCTTGCCGACCGCGCGCTGATCGCGCTGCAGGGCCCGAAGGCGGAAGCGGCGCTGGCGAAATTGTGTGCAGAGGCGCCGTCGATGACATTCATGGATGCCGGCCCGCATGAGGTCGCCGGCGTCAAATGCTTCGTCTCGCGCTCCGGCTATACCGGCGAGGACGGCTTCGAAATCTCCGTTCCCGCCGCGGACGCCGAGCGCCTGACCAGGACGCTGCTCGAAAATCCGGACGTGCTGCCGATCGGCCTCGGCGCCCGCGACAGCCTGCGGCTTGAAGCCGGGCTTTGCCTCTACGGTCACGACATCGACACGGCGACGACGCCGGTCGAGGCCGCGCTGGAATGGTCGGTGCAGAAGAGCCGCCGCAGCGGCGGGTTGCGCGCCGGCGGTTTTCCCGGCGCCGAGAAGATCCTTGCGCATTTCGATAGCGGCGCATCCCGCCGCCGTGTCGGCCTGCGCGCCGAAGGCCGCGCGCCGGTGCGCGAGGGCGCGCCGCTGTTTGCGGACGCGGCCGGCGGCGAGCCGATCGGCAAGGTCACCTCGGGCGGTTTCGGCCCGAGCCTGAATGCGCCGGTCGCGATGGGCTATGTGCCCACGAATCTGAGCGCGCTCGGCACAAAACTCTTCGCCGAGGTGCGCGGCCAGCGCCTGCCGCTCGCAGTCGCCGCCATGCCCTTCGTGAAAAACACTTACAAACGCTGAGGACAAGACAATGACCACGACGCTGTACACCTCCGACCACGAATGGCTCGCGATCGACGGCGATACCGCCACGGTCGGCATCACCGACTACGCCCAGCAGCAGCTCGGCGACGTCGTATTCGTCGAATTGCCCAAGGTCGGCCGGAGCTTGAAGAAGGCCGAAGCCGCCGCGGTCGTGGAATCGGTGAAAGCCGCCTCCGACGTCTACGCGCCTGTTACGGGCGAAGTGCTCGAGGCCAACGAGGCGCTCGCCGCCGAACCGGCGCTGGTGAACTCGGATGCGCAGGGCGCGGCCTGGTTCTTCAAGATCAAGATGGCAGACAAGAGCGAACTAGGCAGCCTCATGGATGAGGCTGCCTACAAGGCGCACACGGCGTGAGATGACGAGGACAGGCGCCTCATACTCAGTGTCATCACCCGCGAAGGCGGGTGATCCAGTACGCCGCGGCCTCTCGGTTCAATCCGCGCTGCTGGTGAGTGCTGGATGCCCCGCCTTCGCGGGGCATGACACCGACAGCCAAATCTAAAGCGAGGACCCATGATGACCGCGCACCGCAAATCCAACGGCGACACCGCCGCCTCTTTCGTCCGCCGCCACATCGGCCCCTCGGCGCGCGATGTCACCGCGATGCTTGAAACGGTCGGCGCCAAGAGCGTCGACGCGCTCATGGACGAGACGCTGCCGGCGTCGATCCGGCAGGCCGCTCCGCTCGATCTCGGCAAGCCCTTGAGCGAGACCGAGGCGATCGCGCATATGGGCGAGCTCGCAGCCCAGAACCAGGTCTTCACCTCGCTGATCGGTCAAGGCTATTCCGGCACGATCCTGCCCGCGGTGATCCAGCGCAACATCCTGGAGAATCCGGCCTGGTACACGGCCTATACGCCCTACCAGCCCGAGATCAGCCAGGGCCGGCTGGAAGCGCTGCTCAACTTCCAGACCATGATCTGCGACCTCACCGGGCTCGACGTCGCCAACGCCTCGCTGCTCGACGAGGCCACCGCCGCCGCCGAAGCCATGGCGCTCGCCGAGCGGCACTCGCAGGTCAAGGCGAAAGCGTTCTTCGTCGACAAGGACATCCATCCGCAGACGCTCGCGGTGATGCGCACCCGCGCCGAGCCGCTGGGCTGGACCCTGATTGTCGGCGATCCCCTCACCGATCTCGCCGAGAGCGACGTGCTCGGCGCGCTGCTGCAATATCCGGGAACGTCGGGCGCTTTGCGCGACCTCAGGCCCGCGATCGCGGCGCTGAAGGCCAAGGGCGCGCTTGCGATCATTGCCGCTGACCTGCTGGCATTGACGCTGCTGGCCTCGCCCGGCGAGCTGGGTGCCGACATCGCGATCGGCTCGGCGCAGCGCTTCGGCGTACCGATGGGCTATGGCGGGCCGCATGCGGCCTATATGGCGGTGCGCGATGCGCTGAAGCGCTCGCTGCCCGGCCGCATCGTCGGCCTCTCCGTCGACTCCCGCGGGATGCCGGCCTACCGCCTCGCGCTGCAGACGCGCGAGCAGCACATCCGCCGCGAGAAGGCAACCTCCAACATCTGCACCGCGCAGGTGCTGCTCGCCGTGATCGCCTCGATGTACGCGGTCTATCACGGCCCCGAGGGGCTCTCGCAGATCGCGCGCAACGTCCACCGCCGCACCGCCGTGCTCGCGAGCGGCCTGCGCAAGCTCGGCTTTGCGCCGCAGTCCGAAAACTTCTTCGACACGCTCAGCGTCGATGCCGGCGCCAGGCGCGCCGAGATCGTCGCGCGCGCCGTGGCCGAACAGATCAATCTCGGCATCGGTGATGCGGCTCTGCGCATCGCGCTCGACGAGACCACGACGCCTGCGACGGTGGAAGCGGTCTGGCGCGCCTTCGGCGGCACCTTCGCTTATGCCGAGATCGACGCCGGCACGCGCGAGGCGCTGCCGGAGACGCTGAAGCGCACCACCCCGTTCCTCACCCATCCGGTCTTCCACGCGCATCGCTCGGAGACCGAGATGCTGCGCTACATGCGCAAGCTCAGCGATCGCGATCTCGCGCTCGACCGCGCCATGATCCCGCTCGGCTCCTGCACCATGAAGCTGAACGCGACCACCGAGATGATGCCGCTGACCTGGCCGGAATTTGGCTCGCTGCATCCGTTCGTCCCGCGCGAGCAGGCGAGCGGCTATCACGCGCTGTTCGCGCGGCTGGAAAGATGGCTGTGCGACATCACCGGCTATGACGCGATCTCGCTGCAGCCGAATTCGGGCGCGCAGGGCGAGTATGCCGGGCTGCTCGCGATCCGCGGCTATCACGCCGCGCGCGGGGAGAGCCACCGCAAGATCTGCCTGATCCCCTCCTCTGCCCATGGCACCAACCCGGCCTCGGCCGCGATGGCCGGCATGGACGTGGTCGTGGTCGCCTGCGAGAAGAACGGCGACGTCGACGTTGGTGATCTCCGCGCCAAGGCGGAGAAGCATTCGAACGACCTCGCCGCGGTCATGATCACCTATCCCTCGACGCACGGCGTGTTCGAGGAGCATATCCGCGAGATCTGCGACATCGTCCACGCCCATGGCGGCCAGGTGTATCTCGACGGCGCCAACCTGAACGCGCAGGTCGGCTTGTCCCGGCCGGGCGACTACGGCGCCGACGTCAGCCATCTCAACCTGCACAAGACCTTCTGCATCCCGCATGGCGGCGGCGGCCCCGGCATGGGCCCGATCGGCGTCAAGGCGCATCTCGCGCCGTTCCTGCCCGGACATCCCGCAACAGACGACGAAGCACCGGTCGGCCCGGTCTCGGCCGCGCCGTTCGGCTCGGCGTCGATCCTGACCATCTCCTACATCTACATCCTGATGATGGGCGGCGAAGGACTGAAACGCGCGACCGAGATCGCGATCCTCAACGCCAACTACATCGCAGCGCGGCTCGATGCGCACTTCCCGGTGCTCTACAAGAACGAGAAGGGCCGCGTCGCGCATGAGTGCATCGTCGACCCGCGGCCGCTGAAGACGACCTCAGGCGTCACCGTCGACGACATCGCCAAGCGGCTGATCGACTACGGCTTCCACGCGCCCACCATGAGCTTCCCGGTGCCGGGCACGCTGATGATCGAGCCGACCGAGTCGGAATCGAAGGCGGAGCTGGATCGTTTTTGCGACGCCATGATTGCGATCCGGAAGGAGATCGCCGAGGTCGAGGCCGGCCGCTTCAAGATCGAAGCCTCCCCCTTGCGTCACGCCCCGCACACCGTGCACGACATCGCCGATGACGATTGGAATCGCGCCTACACCCGCAGCGAAGGCTGCTTCCCCAACGGCGTCTCGCGCACCGACAAGTATTGGTGCCCCGTGGGCCGCGTCGACAACGTCTACGGCGACCGCAACCTCGTCTGCTCCTGCCCGCCGGTGAGCGATTACGCGCAAGCCGCGGAGTAGGATTTGTAGGGTGGTTAGCGGGCGGTCGCGCGAAGCGCAGGCCGCCGACGTAACCCACCACTTCAGCTTCGCGGAGATAAACAGTGGTGGATTACGCCTTCGGCTAATCCACCCTACAACACCGAAATGCGCCGCTAAAGCATGATCCGGAAAAGTGCGCAGCGGTTTTCCGAAAAGATCATGCTTAAACAACAACCTAAAGCGCGATGACGATTCATCCTAATCGCATCGCGCTTTAGGGCGCGATCAACGACTGGCGCTCGCCATCCCAGCGCCAAAGCCGTTCACTGGTGAGAAGCGTGCCGCCCCACCAGCGTTTGATCGGGTTGGGACCGCGAAAATCTTCCCGGCCCGCCAGGACCGCCTCGCCAAACTCCGTCAGCGACAGCCGGCTCCGGCGAAAGGCAGCATTACGACTTCTCGCGTTGTCCGGATCGAGTGTCGCCAGCTTGCCGTCCAGACCCGCGATCGCCGGCGCCGGGCCAAATGCGAGCCCTTCGAGCAACGCGCCCAACTCCCACGGATCGAACACGCGTGTTGCCAGCGCGCCCGGCCGAAACAGCTCATCGGTGCGACTGTGTCCGCCTGCAATCCGCTCGAGAAGCCGCGTCTCCGTCGCGCCCAGTCCCGTCGCCGGCGACGGCAGTTCTGCGAGCAGGTCTTCCATCGCCGGCTTCAGGAAAGACAGCTTGCCGAGCGGCCTGTCGAGCAGCCCGGCGCAAAGCTCGGGCGTCGGCGCGCGGTAAGCTTCCCAGGCCATGCTGGCGATCCCAAGATCGCTTTCCACGATATCGACCTGCCGCACGTCACGGTGACGAAGCTCTGAGGGATCTGCTCCGCGCAGATCGAAATCGACGCGTCGCAATCTCAGCTTCTCCGTGATGGATGGTTCGGAACGCAAGTAATCGAGGAGCCAGATCAACTGCAATTGACTATTGGGTTCGGGATCGAACCACAGTTCGATGAGATCGACCCCGTAGGTTTCGCAGACCCAGAGCAACGCACCCGCCCGATCCTGGCGCCTGAGAAGGGGCGATTGACGGACGCCGACGCAATCCGACCAGTGCATCCCGTTAGACCACCACCTGGAGGCGAGATAGCTACTGAGGTGGTCAGCCGTGGGAAGTGGCCCGGAAGCGAAGCGATAGATGAAGGGGACGACCATGTCGGCGCGATCGGCGTGGGCAAGACCGACGCCGGACGAGCTGGTCAAGATCACACGCTTCATCTCGACGCGTCCTTCCTCACGCCAAACGAAACGGGCACCGATGACGTCGGCAACTCAACGTCCTCAGTGCCCGCTCCTCGCGAAAACTCGACTGCTTGAAACTTACTCGTCCGCCGGCTCCTCGCCGTCGGCGTCGCGCTCCGGCGTGCCGGCGAGAATCTGCTCGGCGATCAGGCCGGAGTTCTGGCGGATCGCGGTCTCGATCTTGGCGGTGATATCGGGATTGGCCTTCAGGAACGCTTTCGAGTTCTCGCGGCCCTGGCCGAGGCGCTGGCTGTCATAGGAGAACCAGGCACCGGACTTCTCGACGATGCCGGCCTTGACGCCGAGATCGAGGATCTCGCCCATCTTGGAGACGCCCTCGCCGTACATGATGTCGAACTCGACCTGCTTGAACGGCGGCGCCAGCTTGTTCTTCACCACCTTGACGCGGGTGGTGTTGCCGACGACTTCGTCGCGCTCCTTGATCGCGCCGATGCGGCGGATGTCGAGGCGGACGGAGGCGTAGAATTTCAGCGCATTGCCGCCGGTCGTCGTTTCCGGCGAGCCGTACATCACACCGATCTTCATGCGGATCTGGTTGATGAAGATCACCATGGTGTTGGACTTGTTGATGGAGGCCGTGAGCTTGCGCAGCGCCTGGCTCATCAGGCGGGCCTGCAGACCCGGCAGCGCATCGCCCATCTCGCCCTCAAGCTCGGCCTTCGGCACCAGCGCCGCGACCGAATCGATCACCATCACGTCGACCGCGCCCGAACGCACCAGCGTGTCGCAGATTTCCAGCGCCTGCTCGCCGGTGTCGGGCTGCGAGATCAGGAGCTCGTCGATGTTGACGCCGAGCTTGCGGGCATAGACCGGGTCGAGCGCGTGCTCGGCGTCGATGAAGGCGCAGATGCCGCCCTTCTTCTGCGCTTCCGCCACCGTATGCAGCGCCAGCGTGGTTTTGCCCGAGGATTCCGGCCCGTAGATCTCGACGATACGTCCCTTGGGCAGGCCGCCGATGCCGAGCGCGATGTCGAGCCCGAGCGAGCCGGAGGACACCGCCTCGATGTCCATGGACCGGTCGTTCTTGCCGAGCTTCATCACCGAGCCCTTGCCGAACTGGCGCTCGATCTGGGAGAGCGCGGCGGCCAGAGCTTTACTCTTGTCCATGGAAGATCCTTCGACGATACGCAGGGCAGTTGCGGACATTGGGTCGTGCTCCTTATGGCGAGGATTCGCGTGAGGGACAAACAATTGGCGAGGCAGCTCGGCGATAAAAGCAATGTACCCTATTTGTTCCTCGTTCGCAATATGTTCTTTTGCGGAAGATGGCGCTGGCCTGTTTCCGAGCACGGTGGCCTAGTTTGATTTTGGGAGTGGCCTGATTTGAAATCTGGCGGCCGCTCGCTACATACGAGGCAGCCCATATAGGTCGAGAGTACCAGACATCGAGAGCGTAGAGGCCGCCTCAGTTGGCGGCCTCTTTCATGCCACTACCAAAAATTCAGTTTTCGCATAAGACGCTGAAAGCGAAGGATAGCTTAAGGACCTAGGCTGGGCTCGATTCCGGCGCGCCCAATGCGCAAAAATATTTGCTAGGCATTTGACCAAACAGCAAAAATTCGTAGATTGTTGTCAGTCAACATAACGTTGACCAAAAGGAATGGGGCCGCCCCGGCCAAGGAAACGACCCCACCGCCCTTTTTTAAGAGAGCTTCCCTTCCGAAGGCTGGTCCGGTTTCCCGGGCTGGCCTTCGTGCTTTTCACGTGGCCTAGGACCACGCGAATCTGGAATCTACACAGGTTCGGCTATTCGTCTACCCTAAGCTGGGTCCTTGTCCTTGTAGATCAGCTGAAAACTCCCCTTCAGAAGTTCCAGCCAAAGATTGCGTTCCGCCTCCGCCCATACGCTCCCGGACGGGGGCAAGCGCACCAGAAGCCCTTGAATGATAGGATCAACGCCGGATGGCGGGAGCCCGCCGCCGTTTCCTCCACCACCTCCCTTGGGCTCCTCCGGCTCAGGAGCGGGAGCATCGCGGACTGTGGAAACAGCGGGCATAACTAGCCGGTTCTTTCCGTGCTCAAAGTAACCGGCCTGCTCCGCGGAGCGCTCGAAGGTCTGCCGGGCCCGGTCCTTGACCTTATCCGAGACTCCCATACCCACCATTTCGCGCTCAAGGGCGGCGGCTTGGCTTGGGAGGACGCCGCCTCGATACTTCTCAAAGATGCCTTTGTAGAGCGGCACATTTAGAAAGGCCAAAGCCTTGGCCTCACGCGCTTGATTGGGGTCAACAATCATGCGCCCCAGGTCGGTCAGCCTGTACCGGCCCGCAGCATCGCTGGTAATGAGGCCAAACTGGCGAGCAGAGCTGATTTGGACCCGGAAGCCGCTGCTTTTAGTGCTTTGCCCGCTCCAAGCCGCGAGCTGGTCGTCGTCACACTCCCCCAAGCCGACATTACCGTGGATCGCTTCCACAAGCTCCACAGCGTCCTTGAGAGGCATGTACGGGAAGCCGATGGTGGAGCGCTGGCGCGCGTCACCCGGCTTCGCCTTGGCTGCCTCTGCCGAGGCTACGTTCTCACCATTCATAAGGCAATCTCCGTTCACGAAACTGGATCGCGCCAAGCCTATTTACGCGAAGCGAATCTCTTCGTCAAGAAAATTGTTTGCGGATTTAGGATAGCGGCTTGACCTTATCCAAAATCCGCATTACGGTTTTCTGCATTGGCGCGGAGGTTAGCCATGCAGACAACAAGGAGAGCCCGTGCGTTTCGCCGAACGGCGTCGCGGGCTCGGAATAGCAGTAGGGCCCCTGCGCGGCTCCGGTGAGATGGAAGCGCAGGGGCCCTTAATCGGCTCTGGACTATCAGGGATCGTCTAAATGGTAGGACACCCGCCCCTACAAGTGTGGAGATGTCGGTCCGAATCCGGCTCCCTGAACCATCATCGAATTAGCGGGACCGCCGTGGTTGCAGCCTCAGCGATCCCTAGTCACCCACCCGAGATTGCGCCCCGGGCTAGCGACCAAACTAGAATATACGCTTTGCAGAGCGGGTTTTCTAGAGTCCCCGGGGACAATCCTAACGAGGATTGCGCCCTCATGAACGTGCTAGCCCGCGAAAAGCAGATTGAGGTCATCGCCGCCCTTTGCGAAGGCGTCGGCATCCGTACCGCCTCACGCCTTACCGGCGTCAACCGTGGCACCGTCGCCAGCCTGGCCCTCCGCGTGGGCATGGGCTGCATGGAGCTGCACGACCGCATCATGGTCGGCGTGCGCACCGAGCGCCTTGAGCTGGACGAGTTGTGGAGCTTCGTCGGCAAGAAGCAAAAGAACGTCCAGCGTCACGAAATCAACGCCAAGGGCGATCAGTACGTTTTCATCGGCATGGCCGGAACGCAGAAGGCAATCATTAGCTGGGGCGTCGGCAAGCGGAATGCCGAAAGCACGATGGACTTCCTGCACGATCTCCGTAGCCGGGTTATCGGCCAGCCTGAGATCAGCACGGATGGCTTCCATCCCTACCGCGTAGCGATCCGCGACGCCTTCGGTCCGAACGCCTCGCATGGCGTGATCGTAAAGACCTACAGCGTAACCCATCTAGTAAAGGAAGCGCAGGGCCGCTACTCCCCGGCCGCCGTAGTAGCTGTAAGCCGTGACGTAGTATCGGGCGATCCTGATCAGTATGTCTCAACTTCCTACGTTGAGCGCCAGAACCTATCGCTGCGCATGGCGTCGCGCCGGTTCACCCGGTTGACCAACGGCTTTAGCAAGAAGCTGGATAACCACGTTGCAGCCGTGGCGCTGTACGTCGCCCACTACAATCTCTGCCGCGTCCATGAAGCCCTGCGCACGACGCCAGCGAAGGCGCTGGGTGTGGCTAACAAGGCTTGGACCATTGCACAGCTTGTGGACGCCGCGCTTTCTGTGGCGCCCGCGCTGCCCACTGAGACCCCGCCGGATCGCCGCCGGAAGTTCACGGTAATTCAGGGCGAAAAGAAGTGACCAATAAGAAACACCCGCCAGGGATTTTGTGCAGACGGTGCCAGCCCCCGCAAAACGCGGGGGAATCATGATAGCCGAGAGTGGAAATATTTTCCGCCGCGACTGTTGTCCGCCCCTCGAACGTTATATCTTCTTAAGAAATGGCTGAGGTATCTTGGCCCTAAGAAGCGGGAGAATCACATGGCCGAACGCAAACCATCCCTCACAAGGGCCCCGGAGCGCCCGGAACTTGAGCGGCTTTTGAAGCTGAACAAGGAAAAGGGCGTTAGCGAGGCTACGATCCAAGAACAGCGCGCGAGTTTTGCCTACGGCAACGCGCCGAAGGGGTCCCGGATCACCAAGGACTCCGCGAGGACAGCGTCCAAGAGCGTGCGCCTGCACGCTTAACGAATAGTAACGAAGGATGAGCCCGGCTAAAACCGGGCTCTTTTTTTGACATGCTAGTTTTAGAGCAAGACGATCAAGAACTGTACGATCGCGTTCAGGAAAAGAACCTGATCCGCCAGTACGATCTATTGACCAACTGCATCGAACTAGGACTTCAATACGACCATACTGCTTTCGACAAATACATGATTTGGGCACTCAATCACGTTGCCGTTGCCCATATCTCTCAATTTGGTGGGCGCTTCCGGGAGGAGCCGATTTATGTCGGGAAGCACATCCCCCCGCACTTCGAGCAAGTTCCGGAGTTGATGGACCGGTTCATCTCGTTTGTTCATGAGAATTGGTACATCTACAGTCCAACCGAACTTGCGGCCTACGCTTTATGGCGGATGAATTGGATCCACCCCTTCATTGAAGGCAACGGGCGTACAGCCCGCGCCGTTGCCTATTACCTCTTCTGTGTTCGAGATGGAGCCTTATTGGGCGGCTCGAAGATTATGCCGGAACGGATCAAGGAAGACCGAGACGGCTACGAAGCGGCCTTAGAGGCGGCTGACCGAGCATGGGACCAGGGCCAGTTGGATTTCTCCAAAATGGAAGAATACCTCGCGGCCATCGTTCAGGCTCAGCTTAGCGATGACGGCATGCCAAACCCTGGGCCTGTTGGCTCAAATTAATCCCACTGGCCTGTTTTGATTTTCAGAGTGGCTCATTTCGGCCAGTACCCGGAAGATGGCGCTGGCCTGTTTCCGGCCGCAGTGGCCTGGTTTGATTTTGGGAGCGGGCCAGTTTGGACTTTTGGTGCTGGGAGGGCGGGAGAAACCCGTCTGCGCATTTTACGGCGCCCCAGCTGATCGCCTCGCCAAGTCAAACTCTACCGGCTTGGCTTAGGCCGCCCGCGTTCTAATGCCAGCTGGATCGAAGTTCAAACTGGCAGAGTAAGGCCACCTCAGTTGGCGGCCTCTTCGTTTTTTCGTCTTTGTTCAAAAGGGACCTCCATCGCGTTTACTGTCCCGAGCGCCTCGTCCTGATCGACGAGACCTGTCATCGCCCGGTCGCAGTCATGGAGCTTCGCAGTCATGGAGCTGCGGTCGTTATGCTCGCCGGAGAGACCAGCCCCTCGCATCCATGAGCGCACGGTCTCACACTCTCCTGCGTCACGCAGTCGGGAACACGCTATCGTGGCGATGATTCGGATGGCTGATCCGCGCGTGAAGAGGGGTTGGGGTTTATGCTTAAGGGGCGAGCCCGGGGGCATCGCATGATGTCACGGGCGGGGCGCGCGGGCTTTGTGCTCGGCGCGATGGTGTCGTGCGGCCTGGCTGGACAGGATGCGGTCGCGGCCGAGAATGGGGCGGGTTTCTATCTGCTCGGCGGACGCGGGCCGATGGCGGGCTATCTGGCCTCGCCTGGGGTCTATTTCGAGAGCGACACCTATGTCTACGACGCGTCACTCGATGCGAAGAAATTGCTGCCGGCGGGCGGTCGGATCGTCGCGGATGTCCGCAGTCAGGTGCGGGCCGATTTCCTGAGTGGGACCTGGGTGACGCCCTGGCAGTTTCTCGGCGGCCATCTCGCCGTCGGCGCCACCATGCCTGTCGGCTATGTCCGCGTCTCGGCAGGCGTCGAATACGACGCGCCCGCGACGAGACAGATCATCAACCAGGCGCTGCGCGACAGTGCGACGATCGTCGGCGACCCCGTGGTCTCTGCGATGCTCGGCTGGCATTCGGGCAAATTCCACTGGACCACGGGCGTCATGGTCAACATGCCGGTCGGAGACTATCGCGACGGGGAGCTCGCCAATCTGGCCTTCCACCGCTGGGCGAGCGATCTGTCCGGCGCCCTGACCTGGTTTGATCCCGACACCGGGATCGATCTGTCCACCGCCGTCGGCATGACCTTCAACGGCACCAACAACGCGACCGACTACCGGACCGGCACCGAATTCCACGTCGAGTGGGCAGCCTCGAAGGCGCTGACCAGCGCGCTCTCGGCCGGCGTCATCGGCTATCACTACCAGCAGCTCACGGGCGACAGTGGCGCCGGCGCCACGCTTGGCGCCTTCAAGGGGCGCGTGACGGCGCTCGGCGGCACGATCGCTTACAATTTCGAGGCGGGGACGACGCCTGTCACGGCGCGGATCAAGGTGCTGCGCGAGTTCGAGGCCGAGAACCGCGCCTGCGGGACCGTGGGTTTGCTCACCGTGGCGCTGCCACTCACTGCGGTACGCTAAAGCATGATCCGGAAAAGTGCGAAGCGGTTTTCCGGAAAGATCATGCGTAGACAACAACCTGAAGCGCGATGACGATTCATCCAAATCTCATCGCGCTTTAGCCATGAAAAGGGGCCGCGCCGTCGCGCGGCCCTCGCTGTTCGGGACGAACGGCCGTCGTCCTCAGGACTTGTTGAACTGGAGCGGCGGCGGCGTCAGGTTGAGCTTGAAGGGTGCGACCTGAAGGCCCTTGGCGTCGAGGTCGAAGCTCGTCAGATCGACGGTCCGGAGCACCTGATCCCTGTAGCCCTTGATGTAGTACTTCTTCGCACGCAGATCGGCGATCGAGGTCCATTGCGTGTATTCGAGCTCGCCGCCCTTCGCCGCGGAGTCGATGAAGCCGATCGGGATGTCGAAATTGTTCATGATGTGCTCGACGAGGCGCACCGTCTGCGGGCCGTCGGCAACCTGCTTGGCCGAGGCGGCGTAGCCCAGCGCCCGGATGAAGCGCGAGGGCGGCGTTGGATCGCCGGGAATGCCGAGCAGGCCCGAGCCCTGGCCGAAGGGTTCGAAGCTCTTGCTTCCGATCTTGAGCGGGGCAGCGCCGACCGGCGAGATCCTGACGTAGTTGCGGACATTGGTGAGATGCCAGTCGAAGGTCGGAGAGTTGGTGAGGACACCGAGCGGGTTGTCATAGACCTTGAACTTGCCGTCGATCGGCTCGATCACGATCGAGGCGCCGGTGGCGTCATGGATCGGGAAATGAAAAGGCAGGGTGAAATTCACCATCGGCGCGGGCAGGTCGACGATCACCGCCTTGTCGAGCGCCGCCTTGACCTCCGCGACCGTCGCGAAGTTCGAGAGGATCCAGGTCAGGAACTCCCAGGGCGCGAGCGCCGTGCTCGGATCGGCCTTGTCGACAGGTGTGTAGCCGGCAAAGCCGGGGAAATAGAGCGCGCCGCCGGCGAGGCCCTTCTCATTCATGCCGTCCGAGACGAAGGGCTGGCCGAAGCTCATGACGCCGACGAAGCCGTAGCGGCTGCTCCATTTCGGGGCCGCCATCTTGGCCGGACGCGTGCCGATGAATTCATGGTTGCGCGGTACGACGACGACGTCGGACTGGGTCTCCAGCGCGTACTCCAGGGTGCGGCCATAAACGGGCGTGCCGTCGGCCGCCAGCACCAGAATGTTGGTGCAGGCCTGCGCCGGCGCTGCCGCCGCCATCGCGCCCGCCAAGACAGCGGCAATGCCCCGCCCGACAAATCCCCGGCCCCACTTGATCATGCCTCTGTCTCCTTGTTGAAGCGGCTGTCTTGATAGGTGGATGGAACCGCAACAATCGTGAACATGCGCGGCCTCTCATCGCGTTCTGCGCCGAAAAGGAGCGCTGCGGTGAATCGGAGCTTAATTGTCCGACTCGGCAGCTCTCCTGGTTTGGGATCATCTCCTGGAGCCCATCGGAAACATTCCGCCGGCCGAAGCCGAGAAACGCTACTACGCCATGCAACCGGCCATGGCGGCATAACTAAAACCAAACAGCCTCCGGCAATCCCGGGGCGGTTCACCTCTAGCTACTTGCGTGGTTGTCCCCTGAAGCGGAACCACAAATGACCGATCAGTGATAGGACTATGGCGGCCAGAATTATCGGGAGCCAGATCGACGTGGTTATGATGAACGAGGATATGATGACCACACGTCCAAAGACCGATTCGCTGACCGGATGCTTAAGACGAGCGAAATAGGCGTAGATAACAAAGATGGTGGCTGGCGCCATCCACGCGGCGACAAGCACCAGCAATAGGTCAATGAGTTGGCCCGCATGATGGGGTATGAGCGCACCTCCTGACAGCGTCGGCGCGAATTGATGCTACCGCTTCGAGAGACGCGGCAATTGCCGAAGAGAATTGGTCTTCGCGCGCGTTCGCGTACATCTATACGCTCGGCGCCGCTGTCCCTGGGCGGTACCCAAGGTCATCCGAGACCGCACAGCGTGCGAATCGCTGTTCCAGAGCTTTTCAACGCGCACTCGCTGAGATGGCTCGGGCAAGGGCTCGTCCAATGCAATCATAACCATCGGCGGTGTTGTGCAATCCGTCCCACGTTACAAGCGCGCTTTGCGCAACTCCGGCATGGATCGAGTTTCGCATCAGCGCAAAACGAGAGAACAGCCCGACCCGTTCCTGCTTCGCGACATCGGCGATGATGCCCTCCATCGTTGAGTAGCTAGCGGAAGCGAGCACCTGTGGCGCATATTGCAGATCCATCAGCACGACATCGGCAGACCCCGCCTTAAGTGCCCTTACCCCTTCAAGAACGCTTCTTTTGAGCCCTTGGTCCGGCCGGCCACCCCAGGCGACGTCATTGGTACCTAATTGCCAGATAACGAGATCAGGCGTGTGCGCGAAAACGTCACGCTCGAACCGCGCGATGTTGTTCGGAATCGTATCGCCGACTCGACCGCTGTTGATGACCTCGATCGTTGCGTTGGATCTAAGCCTCGAGAGTTCTCGGCGCATCACCTGCGGGTACGTGGCCGCGGACCGAAGTACCCAGAGCCCCACCGTCGACGATGATCCGATCGCGACAATCCTTAGCGGCTCACCAGATCTCAAACGCGCCGCCGTGCGGGGCAATTGTGCGCCCAGCGAAACATCCAAATTTGCAGCAAGGCATCTCTCGCCAGATGATGCCTCGTCCTGCGCTTGAGAGGGCGCCGTGCTGGACAAACCGACAATCACGGCAGCACCGATCGACGCTATTGTTCGAGCGGTTCGGCTTATGCATGGCAGAACAAATCGACCCATGTTCCCCAATAACTGGTCGATTCTCTCTTGACAACCCTTGGCTTCAAACGTCTGTTTTTGATTGCAGGTCGATTGACGCGTGGGGAGCGAGCAGCACGCATGAGTCCGGGGATAAGACAATGTCCGGCAAGCCTGTAGCGAAACGGTTGGTATTCCATATCGGCGGCTATGATCCAATCGCGTCGCATGCCAGCGCGCAACGACGCTTTGTGCGCGAAATTGCGAGGTTCCAACGTACCTGGTCAGTGAAAGCGGCCGTTGACGGTTTGCATGATACCGCCGACCAGATACGATGGAATGTGACGACAGCTGGCCCCGATTGGCTCGTCGAAACCGATTACCGTCTGGTCCGATGGCACGACGTAATTGAGGCCTTCGGGCGTCGAAGCATTGGCTCACGCATTTCCGTCGGCATTCTTGCGTTTCTGGATTTCGTTTTGACCGGCACTCTTTGGCGGTACTTGCTGACCAACTGGCGCTACGCACTGTTCTTTCTCTATCCATTGGTCATGTTCGGGCTGTTGATCGCGGCCGCCTGTTTGATTGCCCTGGTTGCATTCAAGATCACCGGATCCATTCCTACGGCTACCGGTGTCGGTTTCTTCGGGATCGCAGCCGTTTTGGCCGGCCCGTGGCGCTGGCTCCACCTGAGCGCCTTGTTCGATGATTGGATTTTCTCTCGCGAGTATATTCGATGCGGGAATTCGGAAATTGAGCAGAGGCTGGACAGGTTGGCCGCCGAGCTCGTGGTTGCGGCGACCAACTCTGCCGCAGACGAAATTTTGGTCGTGGGGCATAGCCTTGGCGCCGTGCTAGCGGTTGATCTACTTGATCGCGCCTTGAAGCTGGACCCTGCGCTCGGTCGGAAAAAGATTCCCGTCACATTCTTGAGCGTTGGATCATCCATACTCAAGATCGGCCTGCACCCGAAGGCAGTACGCTTTCGCAGGGCGGTGGAACGCGTCGCCAATTCCCGCGCGATCTTCTGGGGCGACTATCAAGCCCTCACCGACGTGTTGAATTTTTACAAATGCCGACCAATGGCCGAAATGGGCTTGTCGACAGAAAACGAGGCGACCGTCAGGGTCGTGAAGATTAGTCGAATGCTCAACGACGACATGTATCAACGCATCCGCTTCAATTTCTTCCGCGTGCACTGCCAATTCGTCAGTGGAAATGACAGGCGAACATCGTACGACTACTTCATGCTCACATGCGGACCTATTTCAGCCAAATCCCAGACGCTCGCCCCGGATGGCGCTGTGTCGATGATCGCTGACGACGGAGGCCTTATTGCGGGCGCGCCGGCGTCGGAAAGCGAGCTGCTGGGAAATCCGGGCGCGGCAGCCTGATTCAAATGACGCCCACCATTTCAAAAGTCATCTTCGTTGCGTTGGTGATCGGCTGGTACGTCATACGCTATAAGTACGCGCGCCGTTCCCGCCGTGCGAGGGTTGTGCGGAGCGCTCGAGGCCCCCTGGAAACTGCGCTCCTGCTCATATCACTTTCGGGACTCGGACTTGTTCCGCTTGTCTACGTAGCGACAGGAATGCCTCGTTTCGCAGCTCACAGCTTTTATCCCGCGTTGGCTTGGCTGGGCTCTTTCTTTGCGATTGCGGCTTTGGGCGTGTTTCACCTGACTCACCGTGCACTCGGCCGGAATTGGTCGATAAGTCTCGACGTGCGAGAGAATCATGAGCTCGTGACGGAAGGGATTTACCGGAGAGTCCGACACCCGATGTATTCGGCATTTTGGCTGTGGGCTATCGCCCAGGCATTGCTGCTGCCGAATTGGATTGCCGGTTTCGCGGGCCTGGCGGGCTTCGGGATCTTGTTCTTTGGCCGCGTCGCAAGGGAAGAGCGAATGATGTTGCAGACGTTTGGCGACAGCTATCGCGATTATATGGCGCGGACCGGCCGGGTCTTCCCGTGGATACTCTAGTTAGGTCCCGGCATGTCTCGACCTGTGGTACGCACGAGACTGATTTGGAACCAGACGCCTCAATTTGCGTGCCATTTCCGCAACATACGGCAGAAAAAGCGGTCGGAACCGCGGGCTCCCCCGGTCTATTCGTTGGTGCCGTGGCGAGTGTCGGGTTATTCCTATGCGGGTCAGGTGAATCCAATCGTCCCGAACAATGGTGAGAAACGATGTTGAAATTCGCTGTCCTTGGAATCGCTTCGTTGGCCTTCGTGGGAACCGCAGCTGCTGCCGACCTGCCGCGGCCTCAGCCGGTTGCCGCCGCCGCGCCGGTTGGCAAAGCTCCGATCGGCAAATATCCCGTGGGTAAGAGCCCCGTGGGCAAATACCCGGTCGCTGCCCCGGCTCCATTGGTGACCAAGGGTTGATCTGACTATCCATTCGTACGCCAGCGGCGTTCGTTTGGGGGTAGCGGACTACCTGTGGCATCGGATCTTGGATCCAAGAGGATTCGAAGATGGTGGGAGTGATTCGGAAATATCCGGGTCTAGAGCTTCTTGCAAAGGCCGCCATGCTGGCGGCCTTTGTAGGCTTGGGGGCCGGGATCAGTAGCGCGCAACCACTCGTGGCGCGTGCAGACCAGCAGCAACGGGACACTGTCCCCAGTTTGGCGACGAAGCATGCGGCGAGCATGGCTGCTGCTACGCCGGCGATATCCGATGTAAAGCCAGCTCGAAGAGCTGCCGCCACGGGTCCCTACTACGTTGATTTTCGGGCCCGCACGGCGGCAACGTACGGTCATGCATTCGTCTGGTACGGAAAGACGGGCGAAAAGCAGGTCGAGGTCGCTGGTCTGGCTCCGGCCGGCGATGAGGTGCCCTATATCCTGGGACACATCATGTTTGTCCCTTCTGAGACGGGTGCGACCTACGGTGATCTCGACGAGCAATATCTGACGGCCAGCTATCGCGTCTATTTGTCTGAGGCGGACGCCAAGAAGGTCTTTGCTTATATCAAGCGCCAGCAGGACACTTCGCCGCTGTGGAATGCAGCAACGACCAACTGCACCGCTTTCATCGGACGCATAGCGACTTTCATGGGCCTCAACGCTCCGTTTCATCTGCTAAAGCCTGAGGAATACGTCAACAAACTCAGAGAGCTGAACGGGGGGCGAAAAACGGTGCAGCTTGAATCCGGTCGAAGCTAGAATCCTCGGATTGAGTTCATCCAGTTTTCCGCGCGTGAAGATGGGTGTGAGGTCTTCAAGAAATTCAAGCGAGCTTGTTCTTTGAGGATGCGGTTCGATACGACCAACATTCGTGCGCTGCCTCGCTTGGTTGATTAATAGGCCGGGAGACCATGAGAACGTCCGAGGCGCTGCGCAGCCAGGCAGTTCCACCTCCGCATGGCCATGACTAAGCTTTTGTTGGAAACCGTTCTGAGGATGAAGTCCTCCTTGGCGTAGTTGAGGAAGGTCGCAGAACCTGTCGTCGCAGGCGAAGCTCACCGCTTAGGCAATGGTTCTGCGTCGAGGCCGAGCATCAACATCAATCGACCTGTGCACGTCGCGTACACGGCCGGATAATAGACGCTCTCCGCGTCGGATCGGGACCTGTACCATCAGCACGCTTGTTGATTTGCGATCATGATCGGCGGTCACCGCGCGTAAAGCTGCGTGCTGTCAAGTCGACAACCGCTCTTTCGGCTTTGTGGAAATGGAAGAGCTGAGTTCACGTCGCTCGTATTGAGCGCGGTGGATCAGATGGCTTTTTTGAGCTAAGCCGTCTGAGCCGCCTGGAACGGCGCGGGCGGCCACTCTATTGCGGCATACTGAATGCAGTAAGCTATCGCGCCGCTGTTCGGGGGACGCGGATGCGGGTTCATGTTATTGTTGCCGGCCTAATCCTAGCGGTCATCGGGAAGGCCAGCGCCACGGTTGTCGATAAAGCAACCGACGCGCAAAAGTCTTGCGAACTGCTTGTTCAGAACTCGTTCCGCAATCAGGACGAAGCTCGATCCGCCGGCGTATGTGAGGGAATGATCGAGACTGCGATGCTCTTTTCACCAAATCTGCCAGCCAACGTGCGTGCATGCCCCCCCGCGCAAGGCAGCCCCTTGCAAAGTGCCAAGGTTTTTCTGGGGTATCTTGATAACAATCCGGATCGAGCGAGTGAGCCGGGGATCACCGTCGCCATCGAAGCATTCAGAGATGCCTGGCCCTGCCATGGGGACGATGCCGGGTCGTCCGCCGGAAATGGACCGAAGAAGCGTGCCCCCAAAAAAACCAAATAGAACGCGTATCTGCGGCCAGTGATGCTAGCCTTACGGTCCGCGGCGTTCACGTCAGGCAATGCACACCGTTGAGGTGCGCGAACTGAACCGCAGTGCACACCTCCACAACCAGCACTCAACGCCTTATCAGCAAGCGAAGCGCGCCTGGAGCCACATGGTTGGCCGCCGCTAACGAAGTCGTTCTGGTCGCAAGGTACGCGGGGTGCAAAAGCAGCCGATCGAGGAAGAAGACAAGCTTGGCCGAGATTGCACTCGCGTTCGTCGAAGGCAGGGCTGAAACATGCCGTGCGCGCCGACCGGCAAAGGCGATTGATGGATTCATTCGCCCCTGGTTCGGACGATTGGGTGCAGGCCGAAAGGCTCCTCGTCAATTTCGAATCGCCTGCCCAGTTCATCGAGAGCTTCTGTCACCGGATGCGCCGCAGAGTGAATGATCATCCCCTTCGAGAGCGGTCTGAGCCGCATTGACGGAGTTCCGAGATTCATTTCGGCTTCCCATTCGCCTTGTGCGCACAACTGAACAGACGCGGATCCGTTTATGGATCCTAATGGATCATCACCGCGCGGATCCCGGGCACTATCGGTGACGAGGACGCCGATCGCGCTCCCGCCTTCCTCGCATGGATATGAGAACGCCATGTTCAAGCGGCGACGTTTCAAGCAACAGCTGACCCTCCAGGACCGGCTTTCCGCATGGGTGAAGCAGGTCCAGCAGCAGGCCTCCAGGCTTCCACCGGGTGCCGAGCGAGACGCCCTCCTCAAGAAGGCCCGCCAGGCCGACGTCGCCAATCATCTGCACGACTGGGTCAAATCGCCCGGGCTTCAGCCACCGAAATAGCCGGCAATCGGTGTTGCCTTCGGGAGCGGAGGCCGCCGCGCATCAAGGGCGCGGCCGGTGCGCCGTCATGTTTCCGCAATCTTGGCGCACCGAACCTTTTCGCGGTCTCCGGCCTTCTGTGGGGATGGGACCGCAACTCCGGGGAGCTCGGCCATGACGGACAACGACACGCAGCACGATGCGATCAGACGCAGTCCCCTGCTGGAGGCAGCGCAGAAGGAGATGGTGAAGTTCGAGCGCAAGGAAAACGAGTTCCGCAGGAAGGACCGTGAAGAGCGCGCCGCCGAGCTCCGCCTGCCCTTGAACGAGATCAGGATCCACTAAGGCCCGCCAGAACGGGCGGGGGGCCGAGGACCGTACTCCATGCGGGCAGCAGGCGCCGGTCCGGCGGCCGGCGACCGCCTCCCGATCCGGCATCGCGCGTCGCGGATGCGTGGCCTGTAAAGGCACCACGTGCAGGCTAAAGGTATCTAAATACTACCGATAAGCTATTGGCGTGTCGATGAAATTTCCAGGCACCCTACTGTGCATGGGGTTGTTTTCCAGTTTTTGAAAGTCGAGGCGTGCCTGGTGCCACCCACCGGACGGGCACGGCCGCCCCGTCACCCGGCCCGCAAACCCGTCTACAGCAGCGCCAGCAGCACCAGCCCAATCACCAGCACGATGAAGCCAGCCGCCGTCGCGGCGGCAAATGACCGCTCTACGTTATCCATGATGCCACCCCGTTGTCGGCGGGCCACGTTTCCCCCATGGCCGCGCCGAACGGATAAAATCTTGCCGACGGGTGTGTCGGCAGTGGTGCGAACGGATGTCGAAATTGGGACGGGTGCGCGGTCAGTCTGCGGCCGTTCGAGTGCGGCCTTCACATGCCGAGCGCTACGGGGCTTTTTCAAGCCGGCCGGCCGGCTCACGGTCCCTCTCCTCCCGGGTCAGGCGCAGCGAGAAGGCGCGGATCGCAGGCGCAGCCAGCAGGACGACAGGCAGCATGGCGGCCCAGGCGATCAGCCACGACACCATCCAGTGCCGAACGAACATCATCGGGCCGCCTGCGGGCAGGCTGGCGATGCCCGTTGCGACCAGCGAGGTCAGTCCGGACTGGATGATGCCGAAGACAAAATGGGAATAGCGGCGGGGAATGCCGAGCATGAGGTATCCATGGGTGCTTGGCTCATCAGGCAAGCAAGGCACATGCCGTCACCCGGTCGGGATACGGAAGCCTCACCGGGAACCAGCGTGCAGCCACACCTTGATCCGTCGCCCGGATGCACCCTGAACGGAGTTCAGGAACTCTGTTCAGGGTCGGAGAACCACGGAGGCGAGCGCCCATCTGCGCTCCGCGGCCTGCCAACGGTCCCGTGCAGTCCGTAGCCGCCCGGGATTGATCCGACGATGGTTTGGGATTGGACTGCGCGCGCTCAGGGCCTTGGGGGGCGAGGCTCATGCGCGCGATTGGTGCCTGCCATGCCGCTCTATTTCTTTCGAATCCGCAACGGCCGCTATTCCGGCTGCGCCGACCAGGCGACGGAATTTGCCAATCGCGATGCGGCCTGGAAGGAGATGACCAGCGTCTGCGCCGACATGACCGCCGGCATTGCCCGCAAGCTCCAGGAAAATTCCGAATGGCAGATGGAGCTGCTGGACGAGGCCAAGGAGCCGGTGTTCCGGATCCGCATCGTTGCCGAAACCCTCGACTAGCAAGGACCTCGGATCTGGCCGCGTCAGTCCGCGCTGGGCGGCCGCCGCATGGTGAACTCGATGTCGCCGCCGGGCAGTTCGCGCCAAGTCTCGACCGCACTCATATAGCCGGCCTTGGGGTAGCGGGCGAAGAAGGCCTGCGCCCTTTCCCGCGCCGCCGCGCGCGGCAGCGTGAAGGTCTCGCGCAGATAACCGTCGCCGGCCGCATGGCCCGGCTTACCGGCCATCTTGCGCCGGCGCGCCATCCGCTCGGCGAGATCCCGCGGACGATCGGCCATGTCCTGTCCTCCTCTACGCGCTCCGCTCTTAGCCAAATGTAGGGCGCGGGCCGGATCAAGAGGAGTCCTGTCCGAAGGCGTCGTGTCGCCACCCGAACGGGGCTGCGGTCAGTTGGCGGCGGTGCCGCTCTTGGTCTTCTTCGGCGTACCGGTTACGGCCGATGCCTTCGGTCCCGCCGGCTGCTTCGGCGGATCGGAGCGCATGCCGCCCCAGGGATCGTTGGACGCCTTGGAATCCGGAATCTTCTTCAGCGTTTCCTTGTAGGCCTTGTCGCGCTCGGCTTCGGCGGCCTTCTCCTCCGGGGTCTTGCTCGGGGCATCCTGCAGCAAATTGAGATTGGGCATTTGCGCGTAGGCAGGTCCCGCCAGCACGGCCAGCACCGCGGCCAAACGGAAAAGCTTCATCATCTACTCCTTGATCATCCAGGCGCGTGGATCGCCCGCGCCGTGTCATCCTCGTCTCAGCCCGGTCGCAACCTGAGGCCGCTCAAGGCCGCGTGGGCCCGCTAGAGCCGATCCGATCTGCACGATTTGGGGGCATGCAGCCAGTCTTCCCAGATCGGGCCGCATTTGGTGCACCCGCTCAGCGCGAGACCGAGCGCGACCATGCCAACGACGCGGACATACCGACGCAACATCATCCACCCGTACCCAAGCGAAGCATCATACCGGGCCAAGTCAGGCAATTTCAAGCCGACGGGACCGGCGCAAGACCGGGTGACTTTGCCGCGCCGATGCGCGCACAATGCGGCGAAACATCCGGCAACACAGGAGAGCGCGACAGCAATGCAAATGCAGCCAGAAGCCGAGTTCGGCCTCGCCGACGCCCGCCGCATCCTGGGCGAGGTCTTTGCGCCCTGGGTCCAGGATCTCAACCTCGCGGTCGAGCGCATCGAGCACGCGCAGCCGGCAGACGTGCCGGACTGGCAGCCGGGCGCGCTGCTGCGCATGCCGTTTTCGGAGCGGCTGTGCCGGAACGGCGGCGTGGTCTGCGGCCAGGCCCTGATGGCGCTTGCCGACACCGCCATGGTGATCGCGATCCTCGCGGCCAACCGCGGCTACCGCCCCATGACCACGGTCGACCAGACCACGCATTTCATGCGCGCGGTCTCCTCAATGGACGTGCTGGCGGACGCGCGCGTGGTGCGGCTCGGGCGCACCATGAGCTTTGGCCGCGTCACGCTGCTCTCCGCCGCCGACAGCAAGCCGGTCGCGATGGTGTCGAGCGCGTTCGCGATGCTGCCGGGATGAACGCGCTCCGCTTCAACGTCGTAAACAAAGTCTGAAGCGCTACGCAAGTAGCGCCAGTATTGAGTTTAGTTCAATGTAATTTCTATGCACTAATTCACAATCATCAGCAGGACCTGACGCGGATGATCGAGAAGCGCGCATCGCAACGTCACCGTGTTTTCAAAGGTGGAACGATCACCTTCGAAAACGGCGGCATCGCTTGCACGGTGCGAAACATGTCGGCAGGCGGCGCGGCGATCGACCTGGACGCCCCCGTCATGCTGCCGCAATCGTTCGAGCTCTCGATCGCGCGCGACCGTTTCGCACGGCATTGTCGCACGGTCTGGCGCAGCGACAAGCGCGTCGGCCTCGCCTTCGTGTAGTCGTGCAGACGGTGTGAAAGACCATTCGCATCGCACGCGCGATGCCGCAAGAAGTCGTCCGCCGGGACGATCGATCATGCGCTACCACACCAACGGCGCCTCGCGCGCTTGGCTGCGCTGCAAACAATGGGAGTGCGCGCGCGGCCGAAATCAAACCGGCAGGTCCGCAAGGCTCACTTCATTTCGGCTTCTTGGCAGGTTCGCTCGGGCGGGCGCCGCCCCACGGATCGTACTTGTCCTTGGGCTCGGGAATGCGCTCGAGCGCGGCCTTGTAGGCCTTCTCGTCGACCTTGGGCGTGTTGTCCGCCGGCTTGGCCCCGTCGTTAGGCTGGCGCCGGCCCTGCGCCTGCGCGGAGGCAGCCGTCAGTGCCAAGACCGCCGCCGCTATGACCAAAATCCTCATCGGTGCAATCCCCCTCATGTGGGGTACAAACTAGCCGGCAATCGCGGAATAGCAAACGCCCACGGCTCCGCCCCTTCAGCAAGTTTTGATTGGCGCGGACTTCGTCGGATCGCATTCGTGCCTATTTGTCGGTCCGCAGGGGACCTTCACGGATGTTGCGGATTATTTCTCATGCAGCGCTGCTCGGTGCCGCGCTTGGTCTCGGTGCTTGCGGCTTTGCCGACAGCCGTGCACCGGTACCGGAATTCATGCGCATGAAGGAGACGGAGCAGCCACCGCCCGAAGCGCCTCCCGACGTCAAGCGCTTGGTGCGCGAGCAGATCGACGTCGTCTTTCTCGCAACGTCCTATCCGCGCGAGGTGCACGTCACCCCGCCCCGTCGCGAGGTGCGAGGACCGGGCTGGACGGCGTGCGTCCGCGCGCAGCTCACCTCCCCGACCGGCACGCCGCTCGGTGCCCAGACCTACATCGTGACGATATCAGGCGGACGCGTCGTCGACCGCCGACGCGCGGAGGAGGACGACATCTGCCGGACCGAGGCATACGAGCCGATCTAGTCTAGGCGCGCCCTGGACGATGTACGTCCGCCCCGGTCGTTTTCGGACACGGTCATCGCATCGGACTCGCACTCCTAGAATGTAGACGCTATAGCGGGCGCCATGCTCGACTTCGACGCCCACTACGCTGCCCTCCGCCGCCGTGACGCAACGTTGGACGGCGCGATATTCGTCGCGGTGAGAACAACGGGCATCTATTGTCGCCCCGTGTGCCCGGCGCGCACGCCACTTGCCTGCAACGTAATCTTCTATCGTAGCGCGGCCGCGGCTGAGCAGGCCGGCTTCCGTCCTTGCCTCAGATGCCGCCCGGAAACGGCGCCATTCTGTCCTGCATGGAAAGGCTCCAGAACAACGGTC
Source organism: Bradyrhizobium diversitatis (assembly GCF_016031635.1). Classification (GTDB taxonomy): domain Bacteria; phylum Pseudomonadota; class Alphaproteobacteria; order Rhizobiales; family Xanthobacteraceae; genus Bradyrhizobium; species Bradyrhizobium diversitatis. Next base: position 63,913 of record NZ_JACEGD010000018.1, on the reverse strand, counting down.
GAACGCGCAGTGGCGCTCATCGAGAAGGGAGAGCTCGATCGCGGCGGCGTGGAGAGGCTGGCTGAACGGTTGGGAGTCGGGGCGCGCCACCTGACGCGCCTGTTCGCCCGACATCTCGATGCGTCTCCGCTGCAAGTGGCGCTGTCGATCCGTGTACGGCGCGCCAAGCGGCTGCTTGACGCCAGCGATCTTCCGATGGCCGCCGTCGCGGAACGCGCAGGCTTTTCGAGCACGCGGCGCATGAGCACCGCTTTCACACGACTCTACGGCCGCCCGCCATCGACCTTCCGGAGAAAGGCCGAAGCTTCGCGAGTCCAACACAGGTGAGCGCGATGAGGAGATTTAGATGACTGCGAAGAGCTATGGAACAGTCGACGTCGAACGACAGAAGCAGATGAGTGGGCTTGAGTTCGTCAAAGGCCTTGCCGACGGAACCCTGCCCCTCAACACGATCGCCCAAACACTGGGTTATGATGTGGTGGAGGCTGAGCGAGGCCGCGTCGTCGTCGCGATCGTCCCCACCGGCGCTCACCTCAACCCGGCAGGCACTGTGCACGGTGGTCTCACGGCCACCTTGCTCGACAGTTGCATGGGGTTGGCGATCCAATCGGCCCTCGACAAGGGCACCGGCCAGACCACGCTTGAGTTCAAGGTTTCGCTGCTGCGACCGATTACGCCAGAGACCGGCCTGATCACGGCCGAGGGCAAGGTTCTGAATTGCGGTCGCCGCATCGGAGCGGCCGACGGACGCGTCACGGATGCCAAGGGGCGATTGCTCGCTCACGGCACGACCACGTGCCTCGTCTTCCCGACTTGAGACCAGGGGAACAAAGCCGCCGACAAGTGCCAGTTCCGGGAAAAACCAGCATCGCGGCGGGGAACGATCACAGCCTCCCCTTCTTGTTACCGCCGAGGGCAGTCTCGGAGGAGGACATGATGAGGACGTTTACGATGGCCCTGGTGGCCGGCGTCGGTGCTTTGGCAGCCGCGTCGGGTGCGAAGGCTTCCGATATCTACACGACCAGCGAATACACCAATCCGGATCTCGTCCAGCAGGTACGGCTCGTCTGCGACGACGACGGCCGCTGCTATCGCACGCGCGGCGGTTCACGCGTGATCGTACGCGATTCCTACAACTACATGCCGCGCGACCGCTATTACGAGCGCCGGACCTATCATCGCCATTGGGACGACAGCCCGCGCGCCGGAGTCGGCATTCGTGCGCCCGGCGTGAGCGTCGGGGTCGGTGTCGACCGCTGGTAATCGATCAACGATGGGCGGGACCGGACGAGATGAACCGCCTGGTCCCGTTCGCATAATCGTGTCGGGCGACCGGCGACTATACGGCGGCCGATTGCTGCTGGAACTGCTCGTAGGCCGCGATCGCATCCGCGGCGTACATCAACGACGGCCCGCCTCCCATGTAGACGGCCATGCCGAGCGTCTCCTCGATCTCCTGGCGCGTCGCACCGAGCCTGACCAGCGCCTCGGTGTGAAAGCCGATGCAGCCGTCGCAATGCGCGGCCACGCCGAGCGCCAGCGCGATCAGCTCCTTGGTCTTCTTGTCCAGCGCGCCGTCGCGGGTGGCGGCCTGAGCAAGTAAGGCAAATCCCTTCATCGTGTCGGGAATGTCGCTCCGCAGTTTCTTCAGGTTGGCCGAGATGTTCCTCGTGATGTCGACGTAGTTCTTGTCCATCGATTCCTCGCTAGCTGGATTTCGCGGCGGTTGGGACCTCGCGTGGCGCACGCAAGGCGATGTAGATGGCAGGTATCACCAGCACGGTGAGCAGCGTCGACGACGCAAGCCCGAACAGGAGCGAGATCGCCAATCCCTGGAAGATCGGATCGAGCAGGATGGTTGCCGCGCCAATCATGGCCGCAAGCGCGGTGAGCAGGATCGGCTTGAAGCGGACGGCGCCGGCTTCCAGCACCACGTCGCGCAGCGACTTGCCCTCGGCGCCGCTGTGCCGGATGAAGTCGACCAGCAGGATCGAATTGCGCACGATGATGCCGGCCAGCGCGATGAAGCCGATCATCGAGGTCGCGGTGAACGGCGCACCCAGCAGCCAGTGCCCGATCAGGATGCCGATCAGCGTCAGCGGGATCGGCGTCAGGATCACGAGCGGCAGACGGAAGCTCCTGAACTGGGCGACGACCAGCACGTAGATGCCGAGGATGGCTGCGCCGAAGGCCGCCCCCATGTCGCGGAAGGTCACCCAGGTGATTTCCCATTCGCCGTCCCACAACAGCGTCGGACGCGACTCGTCCGACGGCTGGCCGTGCAGGCTGATCGCAGGCTTCGGCAGCTTGCCCCAGTCATGGGCATCGACGCGATCGGCGACCGCGAGCATGCCGTAGAGCGGCGCCTCGAAGCGCCCGGCGAGCTCGGCCATCACCATGTCGGCAAAGCGCCCGTCGCGGCGGAAGATGGTCGGCGAGCCCTCCTCCATGGTTGCCTTCACGACCTGGCCGAGCTCGACCACGGTCTTGCTGCCGGGCAATGTATTGGCTGGCACCGGCGTGGAGGCCAAAGCCTCGTCCCAGACCAGGTCGCGCTTTCCGAGATGCACCGCGATCTCGATCGGGTTGCGGTCCTCGCCGCGATGCGAATAGCCGATCGAGGTGCCGCCGAACAGCGCCTGAATGGTGTCGTAGACGTCGCGCTGCTCGACGCCGAAGAATTCGAGGCGGTCCTGGTCGATCGAAAGCCGCAGCCGTGGTCGCTTCTCGCCGATGGAATCGTCGATGTCGACGATGAAAGGCACGTCCGCGAAGATCTTCCTGAGCTCGGCCGTGACCGCCCGGCGCGTGGTCGCATCGGGACCGTAGACCTCGGCGAGCAGCGTCGACAGCACCGGCGGGCCGGGCGGCACTTCGACCACCTTGATGCTGGTGCCCGCGGGCGGTCCGAGCGCTTTCAGCTTCTCGCGCAGCTCGAGCGCGATCTCATGGCTCGCGCGCTTGCGCTCACCGCGCGCAGTCAGGTTGATCTGCACTTCGCCGAACTCGGGCCTCTCCCGCAAGTAATAGTGCCGTACCAGGCCGTTGAAGTTGAAGGGAGCCGGCGTGCCGGCATAGGATTGCAGAGAAGTGACCTCCGGCAATTGCCGCGCAATCTCGGCCGCGCCGAACAGCGTGCGCTCGGTCGCCTCCAGGCTCGCCCCTTCCGGCAGGTCGACGAGAACGGCGATCTCGGACTTGTTGTCGAACGGCAGAAGCTTGACGGTCACCGACTTGGTCGCAAACAGCGTCATCGACAGCAGCGTCGCGACGCCGACGGCGAGCAGGAATATCCAGGCCGACCGCTTGCTCCGCACGATCGGCGTGGCGAAGCGCCGGTAGAGCCGGCCGAGCCGGCCTTCGTCGTGGGCCGCATGTGTCGGGGCAATGTCGCCCTTCGGCGCGAGCTTGAGCATCAGCCAGGGCGCCACCACCATCGCCACGAAGAACGAGAACAGCATGGCAGCCGACGCATTGGCCGGGATCGGCGCCATATAGGGGCCCATCAGGCCCGACACGAACAGCATCGGCAACAGCGCCGCGACCACGGTCAACGTCGCTACGATGGTGGGGTTGCCGACCTCCGCCACCGCCTCGATGGTCGCCTGCAGGCGCGGCCGGCCATCGCGCATGGCCCAGTGCCGCGCGATGTTCTCCACCACGACGATGGCGTCGTCGACGAGAATGCCGATCGAGAAGATCAGCGCGAACAGGCTGACGCGGTTGATGGTGTAGCCCATCAGATTGGCCGCGAACATCGTGAGCAGGATCGTCGTGGGAATCACGACGAAGGTCACCAGCGCCTCGCGCCAGCCGATCGCGATCGCGATCAGCACGACGATCGAGATCGTTGCGAGCCCGAGATGGAACAGCAGCTCGTTGGCCTTCTCGTTGGCCGTCTCGCCGTAGTCGCGCGTCACCGTCACCAGGACGTCTTCGGGAATCAGGCGCGACTTCAGTCCTTCGAGGCGTTCGGCGATGCTCTCGGACACGACGACCGCATTGGCGCCGGCCCGCTTGGCCAGCGCCAGGCTGACGGCGGGCGTGCGCGTCCACTGTCCGGCGCTGTCACGCGATTCGGTCCAGACGCGGTGCTCGACGGTGCTCGGGCCGACGATGACGGAGGCGACGTCCTTGACGTAGACCGGCCGGCCGTCGCGGCTCGTGATGAGCAATAGTCCTATATCGGGAATGCCGGACAGCGTCTGGCCCGCCGCGACGCTCCGCACGATGCCGGCATCGCGGACCTGGCCCGCCAGGAACGAGCGGTTGGCGTCCTTGACCTTGGCCACGAGCTGCTGCAGCGTGATGCCGAACAGCGACAGCTTCTCCGGATCTGGCTCGACCCGGATCTGTTGCGCCGCGCCGCCGGATATGTAGGTCAGGCCGATATCGTCGACCTTCATCAGTTCCGCACGCAACTTGTCTGCGAGCTCGTAGAGGTCCTTGTCGGTCCAGCGGCTGGCAGCTTCCGGCTTCGGCGACAGCGTCAATACCGTAACCGCGACGTCATTGATGCCCCGGCCGACGATCAGCGGCTCGGGAATGCCGACGGGAATGCGGTCGAGATTGGCGCGGATCTTCTCGTGCACCCGCAGGATGGCGTCCTCGGACTTGGTGCCGACCAGGAAACGCGCGGTGACCATCACGCGGTCGTCCTCGGTCTGGCTATAGACGTGCTCGACGCCGTCGATGCCCTTGACGATCGACTCCAGCGGCTTGCTCACCAGCTCCACCGCGTCCGGCCCGCGCAGGCCGTCGGCATTGACACGGATGTCCACCATGGGAACGCTGATCTGCGGCTCCTCCTCGCGCGGGATCACCACGACGGCGATCAGCCCCACGACGAGCGCCGCAAGCAGGAACAGCGGCGTCAGCGGCGACGCGATGGTCGACTTGGTCAACCGTCCCGAGAGCCCGAGATTCACGGCCGCACCAATTGGTCGCCGGCTGAAATGCCGGACAGGACCTCGAGCCCGTCGGGGTGCGCCGGCGTCGGCAATTCGCGGCCACGCTGCACCGGCACGTCTATCATGCCGCTGTCCTTCTGCAGCCGAACATAGTCGATGCCGAACCGGCTCGTCACATAACTCGAGGGGATGACGAAGGCCGATCGCATGCCGCCGGAGATCCAGACCCGCAAGCGGTCACCGACGAAATATTCGCCGAGGCCCTCGACGGTCGCATCCGCGATGACGCGCCCCTCCTCGATCTGAGGATAGACGAGGTCGATGACGCCCGACTTGGCGGCTTCTCCGACGAACTCCGCGCCGTCGACGCGAATCCTGTCGCCCGCCTTGAGCAAGCGCGCATGCCGCTCCGGCACGCGAAGCCGCAGCTTGAAGTTCTGTTGGGCGACGGTGACGATCGGATCGCCCGCGAGCACGACGGATCCTATCGTGATCAACCGCTTCAGCACGCGACCATCCGCCGGCGCGAGCACCTGACCCTGGTTGAGCTGCTCGTTGATCACCGCACGTTCGGCCGTCTTGGCGCGCAGGCCGTTCTCGGCGACGTTCAGCGCGGTGCGCTGCTCGTCGAGCTTGATCCGGGGCAGGATACCGCGCTCGACCAGCCCTTCGGTCCGGCTGAAGTCGAGCTGCGCCTGGTTCGCCTGCGCCTGCAGCGCCTCGATCTGCGCGTCGAGCGACTTCATCTGCAGCACGAGCTTTTCGTCGCCGATGGTCGCGATTGCCTGGCCGGCGGCGACGCGATCCCCTTCCCTGACCTTGAGCTGAACCACCGTGCCGCCGATACGTCCGCGCGCCGGCACCACGCTGGTGCTTTCGACCGTGGCGAAGACGGCCTTTTCATCGGCGATCGATTGCCGCGCGACCACGAGCGTTTCGGCCGCCATCGCCGGCGCTCCAGACAAGCCTATCGCCACGAAAGCAGCCAGCAGGCCAAAATAACTCGCCATACATCGCATGGGACTCTTCCGTGTCATGACCAAAGCATCACCACGCCGCTGCGCAGCTCATTTCATCTGCATCGGAAAGGGGCGTGTTGATCCTGGTCAAGGCGCCCTCCTCCGAACTCTCCTAGGTTTCATCTGGTCCTTGCGGACCTCGGCGCGCAGAATGCTTGGTAGAGCGTCTTCAGCACCTCGCGCGCCGGCTCGCTCGCGATCGAATAGAAGATCGTCTGCGCCTCGCGCCGGGCAGACACCAGACCATCCTTGCGAAGGAGCGCAAGATGCTGGGACACCGTGGAGTCCCGCAGGCTCAGGAATTCGGCGAGCTCGCCCACCGACCGCTCGCCGTCGATCAACTGGCAGATGATCAGCAGACGATGCCGGTTGGCCAGCGCCTTCAGCAGCTCGCTCGCCTGATCCGCCGCGCGTTCCATGACTTCAACGTTCATCTTCATATTTGCGTATATACGCAATTACGAATATATCGTCAAGCGCTGCACGACAGTCGGAACTGAACCGGCGGAGCGTCTTGGTCCAACGGAGGTAACCCATGGCGGAAGTTGTCGTAATCGGAGCTGGTCTGAGCGGAACACTGATGGCCTATGAATTGCTGCCGCAGTTGAGAAAGGAGGACCGCCTCAGCGTCGTCTCGCAAGGCGCCGTCTATCATTTCGTCCCATCCAATCCTTGGGTCGCAGTCGGCTGGCGCAAGCGCGAAGAGATCGAGATTGATCTGGCGGACGTCATGAAGCGCAAAGGCGTGCGGCTGCTGACGCAGGGCGCAAGGCGCGTCCATCCGACCGAGAACCGTGTCGAGCTCGGCGACGGCACGTCGATCGACTACGATTACCTGGTTGTCGCGACCGGTCCCGAACTGGCGTTCGACGAGATTCCGGGTCTCGGGCCCCAAGGCCATACCCAGTCGATCTGCCACGTCGATCATGCCACGCATGCGCGCGAGGCCTTCGATAAGCTCGCGGCGAACCCCGGCCCGGTCGTCATCGGCGCGGTGCAGGGCGCCTCCTGTTTCGGGCCGGCCTACGAATTCCTCTTCATCCTGGAGACGGAGTTGCGCCGACGAAAGCTGCGCGACCGGGTGCCGATGACGTTCGTCACCTCGGAGCCGTATATCGGTCATCTCGGCCTCGACGGCGTCGGAGACACCAAGGGTCTCCTGGAAAGCGAGATGCGGGAGAAGCACATCAAGTGGATCACCAACGCCCGCGTCGACAACGTCGCCCCCGGTCTGATGTCGGTGGAGGAGTTTGCCGACGACGGCACGTCTCGCAAGGCCCACGAGCTGCCCTTCGCCTATTCGATGATGTTGCCCGCCTTCCGCGGCGTCGAGGCGGTGCGCGGCATCGAGAAGCTGACCAACCCACGTGGCTTCGTCATCGTCGACAAGCACCAGCAGAACCCCGCCTTTCCCAATGTCTTCGCGGTCGGTGTCTGCGTCGCGATCGCGCCGGTCGGCGCGACACCGGTGCCGGTCGGCGTCCCCAAGACCGGATTCATGATCGAATCCATGGTGACGGCGACGGCGATGAATATCGGCGCCCTGCTTCGCGGCAAGGCGCCCATGGCAGAGCCGACCTGGAACGCGATCTGCCTCGCCGACTTCGGCGACTCCGGCGTCGCCTTCCTTGCGCAGCCGCAGATCCCGCCGCGAAACGTCAATTGGTCCTCCAAGGGCGAATGGGTGCATCTCGCCAAGGTCGCCTTCGAGAAATACTTCCTGCGCAAGATGCGGCGCGGCGAGAGCGAGCCGTTCTACGAGCGCTTCGTTCTCGACAAGCTGAACATCGCCAAGCTCAAGGAGGTCCGAACCGGCACATGAGCACGACACGCCAGATCGTCTGCGGCAGTTGCGGACGCATCAACCGCCTGCCAGCCGAACGCGCAGCGCAAAGTGCGCGTTGCGGCGCCTGTCACCAGCCGATGTTCACCGCTCATCCGATCGAGGTGGACGAGGAGGCCTTCAGCCGCCATGTCGCGAGCAGCGACATTCCCGTGCTGGTCGACGTCTGGGCACCGTGGTGCGGCCCGTGCCGCACCATGGCACCGATGTTCGAGCGCGCCGCGCAGCAGCTGGAGCCGAACGTCCGGCTGTTGAAGCTCAACTCGGACAACGCACCTGCACTGTCGTCGCGCCTCAACATCAGCGGCATCCCGACCCTGCTGTTGATGCGCGGCGGCCGCGAGATCGCCCGCCATTCCGGGACGATGGATGCGCGCAGCATCGTCGCCTGGACTGAATCCAACCTGACCCGTTCGTAAGTCGCCAGATGAAAAGGAGCCTGCCATGAATGTCGATAAAGCCGTCCTCGCCTTTGCGGGATTCGTCGTCCTGCTCGGTCTCGTACTGGGCACCTATGTGAATGCGTATTGGTACCTGCTGACGGCGTTTGCCGGGCTGAACATGTTGCAGGCCTCGTTCACCGGCTTCTGCCCGGCGGCGATCGTGTTCAGGAAGCTGGGCCTGAGCAGCGGTTGCGCGTTCTCCTGAACGCGCAATCCGGCCTGTGATGCGGGGGAATTTGCCATGACGGACGACACCTTCATCGAGGGACCTCTCTACGAGAAGCGGAGGAAGGTCTATCCGCAGTCGGTCCACGGTCCTTTCCGCCGCATCAAATGGGCGATCCTCTGCGCCACGCTCGGGACCTACTATCTGTTGCCGTTCGTGCGCTGGAATCGCGGACCTGGTCTGCCCGACCAGGCCGTTCTGATCGACTTCCCGCATCGGCGCTTCTATTTCTTCTTCATCGAGCTGTGGCCGCAGGAGGTCTACTACTTCACCGGCCTGCTGATCATCGCGGCCATGACGCTGTTCCTGATGAACGCGGTCGCCGGCCGGCTATGGTGCGGCTACATGTGTCCGCAGACGGTGTGGACCGACCTGTTCTATGCGGTCGAGCGTTGGGTCGAAGGCGACCGGCGCGAGCGCATGCAGGGCGACAAGAGCTACTGGACGTTCGGTCACATCCGGAAGGTTGCACTCAAGCACTTCCTCTGGATCATGATCGCATGGTGGACCGGCGGCGCCTGGGTGCTCTATTTCGCAGATGCGCCGACGCTGGTGAAGGAGCTTGCGACCTTCCAGGCGCCCTTCATCGCGTATCTCTGGATCGGCATCCTCACCGCCACCACCTACGTCTTCGCCGGCCACGCCCGCGAGCAGATGTGCATCTACATGTGTCCGTGGCCGCGGATCCAGGCGGCGCTGACCGACGAATGGGCGTTCAACGTCACCTATCGCCGCGACCGCGGCGAGCCGCGCATGTCGGTGAAGAAGGCGGATGCTGCCCGCGCGCAGGGCAATCCTGCCGGCGATTGCGTCGACTGCCATCAGTGCATCAACGTCTGTCCGACCGGCGTCGACATCCGCCATGGCATCCAGCTCGGCTGCATCCAGTGCGGCCTGTGCATCGATGCCTGCGACAACGTCATGCGCGAGATCGGCCGACCCAGCGGCCTGATCGGCTACGACACCGACATCAACATGCAGCGCCGGCGCGAGGGCAAGCCGCCGATCTACCGCATCATCCGTCCGCGCACCCTGGTCTATGCCGCAGCCATCGCCATCGTCGGCAGCATCATGCTGTATACGCTCGCCACGCGCGCGACGATGGACGTCAACGTGCTGCACGAGCGCAATCCGCTGTTCGTCCAGCTCTCGGATGGAGGCGTGCGCAACGACTACACCGTCCGCATCCTCAACAAGGGCCCGCAACGATCGTTCGCGATCGAAGTCGCGGGCCTGTCCGGTGCGACGCTTCGCGTTGCGGGCATCGCGCCGAGTTCCGACGGCAAGCCCGTGGTCGAGGTCGGGCAGGATCAGACCAGCGAAGTCCGGCTGTCGGTGCAGGTCGGCCCGGCCGATCTGCCGAAGACCTCGCGCGACATCGATATCGCCATCACCGACACGGCCAGCGGCGAGTGCGCGGGTGCCCGTGACCATTTCGTCCCGGGTGACAAATAGCTACCCGGTAAGACATCGCCGGCACAGGGGAGGAATGGACGGTCAGGCCGCTCACGACCGGAACTGGAGACGCCAGGCGTCCGCCAACTCAAGCGAGCACCCGCTGCTCCCGCGCCATTGCAGGTCGGGTCGGAATGGCATCGCAGTCCCGTACCTCGTTCGTGATCACCTTGAAGCGCACGAGTTCCGCCTGGCCAAAGGCGGTCGAAATGGCGACGTCGGCTGCATCCCTGCCGCGTGCGATCACGACGCGGCCGATGCGGGGATGATTGTGCCGCGCGTCGAACGTGTACCAACGTCCGCCGATATAGGCTTCGAACCAGGCGCTGAAATCCATCGGCGCCGGATCCGGCGGCACGCCGATATCGCCGAGGTAACCGGTACAGTAACGGGCCGGGATGTTGATGCAGCGGCACAAGGTGACGGCGAGGTGCGCGAAGTCCCTGCAAACGCCGATACGCTCCTCGTGGCCTTCGGAAGCCGTCCGGTCGCTTCGCGCGAATTGATAGCCAAACTTGATATGGCCGTGAACATAGTCGCAGATCGCCTGGACGCGGCGCCAGCCGCCGCTGATGCGACCGAACGTCGACCAGGCCAGATCCGTCAGCCGCTGGGTGTCGCAATAGCGACTGCCCAGCAGATACACCAGCGCTTCGTCGGGAAGCCAGTCCAACGGGATCTGTTCGGCATGAGGCGCAACCTCGTCGGGCAACCCGCTATCCTCGATGATGAACTCGTTTCGAATGTTGATCTGACCGACAGGGGCGACGAGCCGCGTGCAGACGTTGCCGAACCCATCCTTGTAGTCCCTGAGCGCAACGTTCGGCGACACCCGGATGGCATGGTCGGTCAGAAGGTCGCCTTGCCTTGACGGATGAACGGTCAGCATCAGCACCATCGGCACGTCCTGAAAACAGTTGAACGCAATGTCGTAGCCTGCCCGGATCCTCAAGATCGTGTCCTCTCGCATCGCCATTGATGTCGATCGACAAGCCCCGCTGGGGATCATTGGTTCCGCGTGCGCTACCGCGCACCTGCTGAAATGCAAGGCACTTGTGCGGTGTGCACACACAATTGGGCTCTTGGAACCGATGCAGAAGCAGGCTCATATGGTGCGAGCCCGAGTACAACAGATGCCCCTCTATTCTGTCCACCACAGCACGACCTACCGCTACCGGCAGCCCGTCAGACTAGGACAGCACCAGTTGCTGTTTCGTCCGCGCGACAGCTTCGATCAGCGTCTGCTCGCATGCCGACTCGCAGTGCGCCCCGAACCGTCGGAAATCCGCTGGATCCACGATGTGTTCGGCAATTGCATAACCCTCGTCGATTTTGCCGCCCCGACCGACGTGCTGGAATTCGAGACCACCATCCGGCTGGAGCATACACCCGAGAACGCGCCGGATTTCCGGATCGAGCCATACGCTCGCGAGCATCCTTTCGCCTACGACGAGACCGAGTTGCCGGATCTTGCACCGTACATGCTCCGGCATCATTCCGGCGACGTCGCCGTCGACGACTGGTTGTCGAAGTTCATTGCGCCCTCGGCGAGCCGGCCGACGGGGCAACTGCTGATGACGCTCAACGAAGCGATCGCCGAAGGTTTCTCCTATCGGAGGAGAACCTCGCACGGCACGCAAACGCCCGCCGAAACGCTCGACCTGCAGCAGGGAACTTGTCGCGATTTTGCCCTGCTGATGATGGAGGCCGCCCGATCGCTCGGTTTTGCGGCCCGCTTCATCACCGGTTACGTCTATGTGCCGGGCCGCGACGGCCCGGCACGGCTGGGCGGAGGCTCGACCCACGCATGGTGCTCGATCTATGTGCCCGGTTCGGGCTGGGTCGAATTCGATCCGACCAACGGGATTGTCGGAAACCGCGATCTGATCAGGGTCGGAGTTGCCCGCACGCCGGCGCAGGCGATTCCGCTCTCGGGGTCCTACTGGGGGGAGGCGGACGACGAGCTCGGCATGGAGGTCGCGGTCAACGTGAAGACGGAGACCGGCCCGGCGCCCGAGGAGACAGGCACGGCGGCGCCGGATCGGGCTGCGGTATCCTCAACGGGACGTTAACGGGACCGCTCGAATTGATTCTGTGGCCCAACGCTATTTTTCCAATCTTTGCGCTAAGGATGATCCCCTGGGACGGGCTTTGCCCGCGTAGACGGGGACGACGGACGTGGTCGACATCGCGCATCAGACAGCCGTCAATCCGGCATCGGCAAGGGATGCCGGCGCCGCACGCGCGCTCGTTCCGCTTACGGCGATCGACCCCGGTCAGTGGCGCACACTCGCGCAACGCGCGGTCGAGCCGAACGGATATTACCTGCCCGCCTGGGAGCTGGCTGTCAGTGCGACCGCACGCGCCCGCAGCAATGCCTCGGCCCTGCCGGCATTCGATGGATCTTCGACGCGGCTGATCGGACTGATGCCGGTCATATCGCTCTGGCGCGCCCTGAATATCCCCCTGCCCGCGTTGGTGAGCGCGCATCCCTACGGCACGCTGTGCAGCCCGCTGATCGACGGCGATGCGCCGGTCGAGGCCGCCACGCGGCTGTTGCAGCAGGCGCGCGAGGCCGGCGCGCATGCGCTCGTGCTGACCGACGTCGCGCTCGACGGCGCGGCGATGAATTCGCTGAAACAGGTCCTGGATCGCGACGGCCTACGGCCGCGCGTCCTCTCCTCCTACATCCGCGCCAGCCTCGATGCGACACAGGATGGTGAGACGCTGTTGCGCGAGGCGCTCGGCGCCAAGAAGCTCAAGGAGCTGCGGCGCCAGCGCCATCGCCTGGAGGAGCACGGGCCCGTCGTGTTCGAGGTCGCGTGCAGGCCCGCCGAGATCGGGCCGGCGCTCGAGACATTTCTGCAGCTCGAAGCCGGCGGCTGGAAGGGCAAGCGCGGCACCGCGCTGGTCCAGCATGCGGGCGATGCGACCTTCATCCGCCGCGCCGTCCCCGCGCTGGCAGAGACCGCGCAATGCGAGATCGTCACGTTGCGCGCCGGCACGACGCCGGTCGCCGCCGGCATCGTGCTGCGCCACCAGGACCGCGCCTTCTTCTTCAAGCTCGGCGTCGATGAACACTTCGCAAAATATTCGCCGGGCGTGCAACTCACCCTCGAGCTCACCCGCCACCTCTGCGCCGATCCTGCCATCGCCAGCGCGGACTCGACGGCGAGCGCCGATCACCCCATGATCAATCCGATCTGGCGCGGACGCTTGGCGATCGGCGATGTGCTGATCCCGCTGCGCCGGCACGATCCGATCGTGACGCTGGTTCACGCGGCGGTCGCGGCGCACGGCATCGCGTATGCAGCGGCGCGCCGCGCAGTTCGCCTGCTTCGTAGATAGACCAGCTACTCCGCCGCCTGCGCGTTGATCTCCGCCGAGACCTGGCGGATGGCGCGCGCGAGCAGGTTCGGATCCTGCGCACCGGAGACGGCGTATTTCTGCGCGAAGACATAGGTCGGAACGCCGGAGATACCCTTCTCGGCGGCTTCCTGCGCATCCGCCGAGACGCGCGCCACATCCTCGTCGGTGGCGAGGCGCTTGCGCACGTCGTCGGCATCGAGACCGACATCGGCGGCCGCCTGCACCAGCACGTTCACGTCGGTGAGATCGCCGCCATCGCGGAAGTACAGCTCCATCAGGCGCTGCTTCATCTCTGGCGCCTTGCCGATCGCCTCGGCCCACAGGATGAGGCGATGGCAGTCGGTCGTGTTGGGCTGGCGCGCCACCAGCTCGGGCTTGTAGACGAGGCCCTCCTCGCCCGCGGCCGCGACGACGCGCCCGGCAATGCCCTTATAGGCCTCGACCGAGCCGAACTTCTGGGTGAGATAGTCTTCGCGGCTGATGCCCTCGCGCGGCACCCAGGGATTGAGGAAGAAGGGCCGGAAATTGAGCTTGACGGGAACGTCGGGCACGAGCGCCAGCGCGCTCTCGATCCGGTGCTTGCCGATATAGCACCAGGGGCACACCACGTCGGAGACGACGTCGATCTGGAGCGGTTTCAGCGTGTTCATGTCAGGCGCCTCCTTCGGGCAAGTCACGGGTTCGCCCAAAGATAAGCAGAACCCGCCCCGAGGCAAGAGCGCTACGTCATGGCTGCCGCTATCTGCTTCAGCCGTTCGGCCGTGCGCTCGTCGGCCGGAAAGAACGTCTCCAGCGCGAGCTCCGACAAGGTGATGTCCACGGGCGTGCCGAACACCATGGTGGTGGAGAAGAAACTAAGTATCTCGCCCTCGTGCCGCAGCTTGAACGGGATGGCGACATTGTCGCTCGACAGCGGTGCCGAACGCGCCGGAATCGGATAGCTCTTCAGATCATTGTAGAGCTTGATCAGCTCCGGATCGGCTGTCGCCTCGCACTGCCGGTGCAGCCGCTCCAGCAGATGCCCGCACCATTCGGCGAGATTGACCGTGCGCGGCGCCAGCGCCTCGGGATGGAAGGCGAGCCGCAGCACGTTGACGGGCTGGCCGAGCAGATGCTGCGGGATACCATCGAGCAGCGGCGCCACCATGCGATTGGCGGAGACCAGGTTCCAGTGCCGGTCCACCGCGAGCGCCGGATTGGGCTCATGCGCTTTCAAGACGAGGTCGATCGCCGCACGGGCTGATTTCAAGGCGGGATCCTCCAGCGGTCGCTGCGGAAAGGCCGGCGCGAAGCCGGCTGCGACCAGCAGCACGTTGCGTTCGCGCAAGGGCACGTCGAGCCGCTCGGCCAGCCTGAGCACCATGTCGCGCGAGGGCGCGGCGCGGCCGGTCTCGACGAAGCTCAGATGCCGCGCCGAGATCTCGGCTTCGCCCGCGAGATCGAGCTGGCTCATGCGGCGGCGCTGCCGCCATTCGCGCAGATGGTCGCCGATATGGACCGGCTGGCTGCGTTCGGTACGTGCCGTGGAAGCATGTGCGTTCATGAACGAAAACCTAGCATGCGGATTTCGGCCCTTCCATTACCCGCGAGGTAATCGAATTGGGGCGCGGCCGCGCGCATCTTTGGTCGCAACAGGAGATGACCATGATCGCGTTGCTGCTCTACCGGACCGTCGCAGACCACGTCCTGCCCTGGGCCATGGCATTCGCAACCCGGATGCTGGCGCGCAGCCTCAACATGCCGGAGCCGCTGGTGCATTCGACCGGCGACTATGTCGTCGCCCGGGTCATCGCCTTCGAGCACGGCGTCGGCAGGAGCCTCTGCCCGTTCCGCCTCGCCCGCCTGCTCCGCGCCTGGTGGCGCGGCCGGCGTTGAGTTCCACCCCAAGCCCACCCCAACCCAGGAGACCCAAGATGATCGAAGCATCCACCTTCCTGCGCCGCGCACTTCTCGCCGACGCCATCTTCAGCGGCGTCGCCGCACTCGGCTTCACCTTCGGTGCAGGCGCGTTCGCGACACTGTTCAATCTGCCCGAAGCATTACTGCTCGAAGCCGGCATGTTCCTGATCGCCTACACCGCGCTGGTCGGCTGGCTCGCCTCGCGCGCCTCCGTGCCGAGACTGCTCGTCCTGCTGGTCGTCGTCGGCAATGCGGCCTGGACGGTCGGCAGCATCGCCCTGCTGCTCTCGGGCGCGGTGTCACCGAACCTCGCCGGCGAGCTCATGGTTGTGGCGCAGGCGATCGCGACCGGCGTGTTCGCCGAGCTGCAATATGTGGGATTGCGGAAGAGCGCGAGCGTGGTGGCAGCGTGAGGCCACGTGTCATCGTCGCCCGGCTCGGCCGGGCGGCGACAGTATTCAAGAGACAATCAACCTATGCGGACAAGCTGCGGCGTGCAGGATGGTTCGGTCGCGGCTCCGTGATACCTGAGTAGGGGCCGCGAGCTTGTTACGCCCTCGCGCGACCGACCTTGCCGGCGAAGTGCTTGCCGTTCAGCTTCTTCTTTTTCGCCGACCCGACCTTCGCATCCACTTTCTTGGCCTTGCGCTCGGCCCTCGCCTTTACCTTGGCGGCTTCCGCCCTCGCCTCGGCGCGCAGCTTCTTGCGCTTCCTCTCGCAGGAGTCGCACTTGCAGCCGATCGGCTTCAGATAGGCTTTGAAATAGTCGGTGCCGTAATCGTAGTTGATCTCGTCGCCCGGCTCGATGTTCCTGATGGCGCGGATATAGACCTTGCGTTCGCGCGGACGGACGTCCGATTCGGCGTTGGGGCGGCAGGAATGGTTGATGTAGCGGGCGAGGTTCTTGCGCACCGACCCGTCGATGGTCCAGCGGCCGTTGAGCTCGAACAGATATTTGTTCTCGATCTCGTCCTGCTCGGGAATCTTGGAATCCAGGATCGGTCCGAAATAGCGGATGATCCGGGTGCCCTTCTTGATCGGCTTGGTGGCGAAGAGGCCGAGCCCAGTCTTGGAACGGCCGACGCGATAGGGTTTGTTCGAGGATGTGGCTGGCATGATCAGGAGTACGAAGGCGCGAACGAGGCTGGAGGAGCCCAAACGAGCCGCTCTTCTAGAACGATTCCGTGCCGCTGTCAGGTGTCTGGCGGTGCTGTTTGAACCTTGCCCACAATCAAGGCGTCTGATGGTACGAAGTTCCAGCTGCCTCGAAGTGTCATCATGATCCGCATGACTGCCCCATCGCTCACCGCGCTGCTGATCTGCGCCGGCCTCGGCTGCGCCAACGCCCAATCCGTGGGCAGCAGCTACACCTCGACGGCGCCGAAGGACTGCCGCCAGGTCGGCAAGCCCAGCGACCTCGACGGCAGCACCACGCGGGTGTGTCCGGGCAAGGACGGGCTCGTGGTGCTGATCGCCGAGGATGATCTGCGCGAGACCGTCTCCGTCGGCCGCAATCGCAAGCAAGCGGCGGAGGAACCGGCAGCCGACGTCTGGTTCGCGCCGTTCAACTCATCGGAAAGCACCGTCGAATGGCGCACTGCCGGCGAAAAGCCGTTCGCGATCATCCAGCGCTGGCACATCGCGGACAACGCCGATCCCGACAGGCAGGGACGGCCGAAGACCAAGGCCATGCTGGTGGTGACCCGGCTGCCGCCGGGCCCGGTCTGCCACGTCGCCTATGTCGATGGGATCGCCAACCCGACCGCCAATGAGCTCGCCCGCAAGGCCGCGGACGATTTCGCCCGGGGCTTCACGTGCGGAAAGGACAAGGTGAAGATCATCGGCACAAGCGGGCGCGCCGTCGAGCTGGCCACGATGCGCTAGCCTCTCGCCCTGGCGAGGCGATAGACGCCTCACCATGGCGAGAGTTGCGCTGGGATCAGGGGCCCGTCGGCTTGCCCGTGATCGGCGCCGTCAGCATCGCCTCGAGCAGGCGTTCGGCCGTCGTCCCCTCGGGCAAGCGATCGAGGATGTCCTCGAGCCGCCCGTCGAGCAGCAGCATCGTGAAGCCGTGCACCATCGACCAGGCACGCGCGATCGCCGCGCCCTGCGTCAGCGTCAGCGCGTCTTCGCTGATGTGCTCCTGCCGCATCATGCCGATCGCATTTGCAAGCCCCGCGAAGGAAGCCTCGGCGGCCTCGTGCAGCGAGGGTCTCGAATAGTCGAGCCGCTCGGTGCGGAACATGATGCCGTACATGCCGGGATGCGCCTGCGCATAGGCGACATAGGCTTTCGGCCTCGCCAGCGCGCGTTCGAGCGGCGTTGTGGCGGCATCGCAGGCCGACGCCATCGCGGCGTTGAACTGGCGGAAGCCGACGGCGGCGAGCTCGCTGAGAAGCCCCGTGAGATCGCCGAAATGATGAGTAGGCGCGGCATGCGAGACGCCCGCCTCGCGCGCCACTGCGCGCAATGTCAGGCCGGCGAGCCCGTCGCGCTCGAGCACCCGTTCGGCGGCCCTGAGGAGCGCCTCGCGCAGGGCCCCGTGATGATAGGGTGTCTCGGTCCTCGCAGCCGCCGGGCGCCGTGCGGGACGCGCCTGCGCCTTCGCTGCCGACGATGTCTTTCTCGGAGTGCGCGGGTTACGCGCGGTTTCGCTCTTGCCCATGCGACAAGCTATATGACGCAATATTGACAGTGTAAAGATTTCGCTTGACCGGAACGGCAATCGGTATTATCTGATCTTTACGATGTAAAGATAGGGAGCAACGCCGTGGAGCAGGTCGCCGAGCGCCGCAACAATATCGCACCGATCCCGTTCGAGGCCGACGCACCCTTCCTCAAGATCGTCGGCGAATTGCCGCGCGAGCTGAACGGCACGCTCTACCGCAACGGGCCCAATCCGCAGTTCGAGTCGCCCGGCGCGCACTGGTTCGTGGGCGACGGCATGCTGCACGCCTTCCATCTCGAAAACGGCCGCGCAAGCTATCGCAACCGCTGGGTCCGCACGCCGAAATGGCTCGCCGAGCACGATGCCGGCCGGGCCCTGTTCGGCGGCTTCGGCCGCAAGCTGCCGGATGCACCGGCCAACCTCACCGATGGTGGCGTCGCCAACACCAACATCATCTTCCATGCCGGCAAGCTGCTCGCGCTGGAAGAAGCCCACCTGCCCACGGAGATCGAGCCGGGCACGCTGGCGACGCGCGGCTATCACAACTATCAGGGCCACGTCGCCGGCAGTTTTACCGCGCATCCGAAGATCGATCCCGTCACCGGCGAACTGGTGTTCTTCGGCTACAATGCAGCGGGACCGTTGACGCCTGCCCTCTCCTATGGAGCGATCGACGCATCCGGCAAGGCGACGCGCTTCGAGCGCTTCGAGGCGCCCTATGCCAGCATGGTGCACGATTTCATCGTCACCGAAAACCATGTGCTGTTTCCGATCCTCCCGATCACGGGCAGCATGGAGCGCGCGATGAGCGGACGGCCGCCCTATGCCTGGGAGCCGGACAAGGGCGCCTATGTCGGCGTGATGAAGCGCAGCGGCGCCGCCAAGGACATCGTCTGGTTCCGTGCCGAAGCCTGCTACGTCTTCCACGTCATGAATGCGTGGGAAGACGGTGACCGCATCGTCGCAGACGTCATGCAGTTTGAGGAAGCGCCGCTGTTTCCGCATCCCGATGGCCGCCCGACCGATCCGGAGAAGTCGCGGGCCCGACACTGCCGCTGGACGTTCGATCTCGCAGGCAATACCGACCGCTTCCAGCAGACATACCTTGACGATCTCACCGGCGAATTCCCCCGCATCGACGACCGCCGCGCCGGACTGAAAAACCGACACGGCTGGTACGCCTGCGCCAATCCAAAACTACCGATGTTCGGCGCGCTCTCCGGCATCGTCCATGTCGACGGCAACGGCCGAAGGCTCGGCCATTACCTGCTGCCGGCCGGCGACACCATCTCCGAGCCTGTTTTCGTCGAACGATCCAAGGATGCCGCCGAAGGCGACGGCTGGCTGCTCGCGGTGGTTTGGCGCGCAAGGGAGAACCGCAGCGATCTCGCCGTGTTCAATGCCACCGACATCGAGGCCGGCCCGGCGGCCTTGGTTCAGCTCGGCCACCGCGTCCCCGACGGCTTCCACGGCAATTGGGTCGGCGCGGCCTAGCCCTCGTCATTCCGGGTCGTGCCACTTGGCGCGAACCGGGATGACGGACAAGGAGTTTTCCATGCACATGCCCTCGATCACCGCAGGCGCACTTGTCCTCCTCGCCCTGACCGGCGCTGCGCTCGCATTCCAGCTGATCCGGCTGCGGCGAAGCCGCCATACTGTCTTCGACGGCGGCATCCTGCTCTGCCTCGGTCTGCTGACCGCCGCCACTCTGCCGCTCCTGCCCTGGGCTGAATTGGCCGAAACGGCATTGGACCAGGTCGTTGCTGCCCTTCACCTCTTGGAGGTGACCTACGTCATATTGACGCTGTAAAGGTTTGCTTGACTCGGCATCGCCGTGCAATACGCGCTCGACGCGGTGCCGGCCTGCCGCTCTGGTCGAGCCTTGCGGTGGACTTTGCCGCCCGCAACAGTGCGACCTGGTTCACAAAGGGGTATCCCGAGTATCGCAAGATCAAGTACGGTACGCCCGCCCGCGCATTGCCCGACACACCCTGAACAGGATTGACGATGAAGGACGTATTCGCCCGTCTCGGCTCAGATCTCTTCTCCGCCATCCTCTTCCTGGTCATCTATCTCGTCACCGACAACGTCATCCTTGCGACATCGGTGGCGATCGCCGGCGCGGTTGCGCAGGTGGTCCATGCCCGCATCAAGGGTCAGCAACTCAATTACATGACCTATGCCAGCCTCGCCCTCGTCGTCGGGCTGGGCGGGATCACGCTGCTGACCAATGATCCCCGCTTCATGATGGCCAAGCCTTCGATCGCGCATTTCGCGATCGGCCTCATCATGCTCAAGCGCGGCTGGATGCTGCGCTACATGCCGCCGCTCGTCGTGGAAACCGTTCCTGAATATGTGACGGCCGCGGGCTATGCCTGGGCGGTGCTGATGTTCGTGATCGGCGGCGGCATGATCGTGGTCGCCTCCACGGGCGATCTGAAGCTGTGGGCGTTCTACCTCACGGTGGTCGCCGGCGGCGGCAAGATCCTGGCCTTTGCCGTGCAGTATGTCGTTCTCAGGCTCATCGTCACCAGCCGCCGGCGCGCCGCCGCCCGCGCCTGATTGACCGATCGCAGGGTTAGGCAGGACCTGCGAGTTGGGCTATAGGCTCGCTTAAGGACGGCCGCGGATCGTCGCGGACCGCCGAGATTTGTTCGGGAGACGGGAATGGCCGTGGACGGCAATTGGAATCTGACCATGACGACGCCGATGGGCGAACAGCAGGCGACGCTGAGCCTGAAGGCTGCGGGCGGCACGCTCACGGGCACGCTGGGCGCGCAAGGTAACACCACCGAGATCTTCGACGGCACCGCCTCCGGCGACAACGTCTCGTGGAAGGCCTCGATCGACAAGCCGATGCCGCTCACCCTCGAATTCACCGGCACGGTCTCCGGCGACAGCATCAGCGGCGAGATGGGCATCGGCCCGATGGGCAGCTTCCCGTTCACGGGCGCGCGGGCGTAACGCACGCTGCGCCGATGCGTATGCTTCGTTTCATCGCGGCGGCAATCCTGTGTGTCGCGACACAAGCGGCGCGCGCGGATGACAGCGAACCGGCGTGGCGCGCGAGCGCGCTCGCTTTGGTGCCGGCAGGCTATGTTGCCGGCACCGCCTATCGAACCGAAGGCTCGACCGGCTATCTCGCGGTCTACCCCGCAACATCGAACGATCCCAAGACACCGGCAAGCGCCTTTGCGGCGCGCCAGGCTCTGGTCGTCACGCTGACGGCGGATGGGACGCGGGCGACGTCAGGCGAGCTGAAGCCGCGCCCCGACCCGGATCCCGACAGCGACGACAGCGATTTTGCAAGGCTGCACGCCGAGCTGGCCGCCAAGCGTTCGACGCTGCCTGCTGGAACCGAGCCCTGCGATCTCGGCGCCTGGTCCATCGACAAGGACCCGGGCGGCCTCAACGTGCGTGCCGAGCCGTCGGTCAAGGCGCGCGTGCTCGGCACGCTGCCGCCGCCCTATCGGCTGAAGCTCGGCGGCGCCGAGAACACGCCCGAGGGCGGCTGGCTCACCGAATTCCGCATCATCGGCTTCAAGGACGGCTGGTTCCTGATCGAAGGCGCGAAGCCACCCGGCAAGGACTACGAGGACGAGAAGCGATATCCGCGCAGCGCACCGAAGCCCTATGCCGGACGCGGCTGGATCGCCTCGAACAAGGTCGGTGCGGCCTATGCCAATGGCGCCACGCGCATGGGCGGGCTGGTCCAGGCGCCCTTCGCCGATGCCAAATGGATGCCGGCCCAGCGCGAGTTCGGCGGAGCGCTCGACACCGACGGCGGCCCGAGGCGCCTCTTGGCCTGCAGCGGCTTGTGGGGTCTCGTCGAGAGCCACGACGGCGTCCGAGGCTGGTGGCGCGCGCTGTGCTCCAACCAGGTCACGAATTGCAGTTGAGTGTTCTCCCTCGCCCCGCTTGCGGGGAGAGGGTTGGGGTGAGGGGGAGTCTCCGCAAGGACGGAGAGAGTTGGACTCGTGGAGAGTCCCCCTCACCCGGATTGCATCTTCGATGCAATCCGACCTCTCCCCGCAAGCGGGGCGAGGTGAGGAGGCCCTAGCCCAAATTCAACTCCTTGAAGAAGTCGTTGCCCTTGTCGTCGATGATGATGAACGCCGGGAAGTCGACGACCTCGATGCGCCAGATCGCTTCCATGCCGAGTTCGGGATATTCGAGCACCTCGACCTTCTTGATGCAGTGCTCGGCGAGGTTCGCGGCGGCGCCGCCGATCGAGCCGAGGTAGAAGCCGCCGTACTTCTTGCAGGCCTCGCGCACGGCGGGGGCGCGATTGCCCTTGGCCACCATCACCATCGAGCCGCCGGCGGCCTGGAACTGGTCGACGAAGGAGTCCATGCGGCCTGCCGTGGTCGGGCCGAACGCGCCGGAGGCGTAGCCTTCCGGCGTCTTGGCGGGGCCGGCGTAGTACACCGGATGGTTCTTGAAGTAGTCCGGCAGCGGCTCGCCCTTCTCCAGCCGCTCGCGCAGCTTGGCATGCGCGCTGTCGCGCGCGACGATCATGGTGCCGGTCATCGAGACGCGGGTCTTGATCGGGTGCTTCGAGAAGGTCGCCAGAATATCCTTCATCGGCTGGTTGAGGTCGATCTTGACGACCTCGCCGCCAAGCGCCTGTTCGACCTCGGGCAGATATTGCGCCGGATTGTGCTCGAGCTCCTCGAGATAGACGCCGTCCCTGGTGATCTTGCCGAGCACCTGGCGATCGGCCGAGCAGGACACGCCAAGCCCGATGGGAAGCGATGCGCCGTGGCGCGGCATGCGGATCACGCGCACGTCATGGCAAAAATATTTCCCGCCGAACTGTGCGCCGACGCCGAGGCTTTGCGTCATCTTGTGGATTTCCTTCTCCATCTCGACGTCGCGGAAGGCGTTGCCGTCGGGCGAGCCGTGCGTTGGCAACGCGTCGAGATAGCGGGCCGAGGCCAGCTTCACCGTCTTCATGCAGAGCTCGGCCGAGGTGCCGCCGATCACGATGGCGAGGTGATAGGGCGGGCACGCGGCGGTGCCGAGCGTGAGGATCTTCTCCTTGAGGAACGCGAGCAGCCGGTCCTTGGTCAGCACCGAGGGCGTGGCCTGGAACAGAAAGCTCTTGTTGGCGGAGCCGCCGCCCTTCGCCATGAACATGAACTTGTAGGCGTCGTCGCCCTCGGCGTAGATCTCGCACTGCGCCGGCATGTTGTTGGCGGTGTTCTTCTCCTCGTACATCGAGAGCGGCGCGACCTGTGAGTAGCGCAGATTGCGGCGCAGGTAAGCGTCGCGCGCGCCTTCCGACAGCGCCGCCTCGTCGTCACCGTCGGTGATGACGTTGCAGCCTTTCTTGCCCATGATGATCGCGGTGCCGGTGTCCTGGCACATCGGCAGCACGCCGCCGGCCGCGATGTTGGCGTTCTTCAGGAAGTCGAGCGCAACGAACTTGTCGTTCGGGCTCGCCTCGCCGTCCTCCAGGATCGCGCGGAGCTGCTTCAGATGACCGGGCCGCAGGTAGTGGTTGATGTCGCCAAAAGCCGCCTCCGACAGCGCGCGCAGCGCCTCGCGCGACACCACCAGCATGTCCTTGCCAAGGACCTTCTCGACCCTGACGCCCTCGGACGAAATCTTCTTGTAGGGCGTCTCGTCCTTGCCCAGCGGGAACAGCGGGGTGTGCTTGTAGGGCGGAACGGGCTTGGACTGATCGGGAAAGGCGGTGGGAGCGTTCATGGGGCGGATCTCGGGGTTTCGGGGCCTCGCGGGCCTCCAGGCATAGAAGGGTTCTAAGCGCATTTTGGCCAGAAAAGAAAGGGAGCGGTGCGCATGGGAGAGGCTGGCCGGGCTCGGGAAGGCATTGGCACACCTCGTGGAAATGCCTCTGCCGCCCTTGCGCTTCGGGCCCGCCGACGCTTGAATGCGCGCGCTAAGGGGCTTTTTCATCATGACATTGAACTTGAACGTCCGCGGCGCGATCCTGGTCGCCGCCGCCATCGCCGGCCTTGTGGCCCTCGTCTCTCCCGCGCGCGCCGACCGCTGCGACGACAGCGCCAAGGAGCTGGCGAACCAGGTCGATCGCCTGAAGGTGAATTTCCGCGCCGCCAATGTCGTCTACATGACGCATCCGGCGGCCAAGGAGCTCTCCGTGAGTTGCCGCGGCGACAAATATTCGATCGAGCTCTATGCCAAGGGTGATCGCAAGCCCAAGCCGGAGTTCTATGCGCTGGTGGGATCGATGGCCGCGATCGTCTTCACCGTGACGAAGGACGACACGACGACGGGCGCGACACGCTGCCTGAAGCGGATGGGCCTGCTCCGCGGCGACAAGGTCAGCATGCGCTATCGCCGGCTCAACATGGAATGCACCCGCAGCAAGACGGAGGCGTCAATCGCGATCACGCGCGGCAAGGACGAATAGGGCGGAGTTCCTTCCGTTTCACTGCGGATATGTGTCTCATCCGCGTGGTGCAAACCGAGACGACGAGGTCTCTCCCCGTCATTGCGAGGAGCCCTTGCGACGAAGCAATCCAGACTGTCTCCGCGGAAAGATTTCTGGATTGCTTCGCGGAGCCTGTCATCGGGCCGCGCGCCGCGCGGACCCGTTGGCTCGCAATGACGGAGTACGTGGTCAGCTGCGGCGAGCCCCGCATAGGCGGCGGACACCCCGCCCATTCCCTCGCATTTTAACGATTGGCTTGAAGGAAATTTCGCTCCTCGCAGGGCAGGCTGAATTGTTTCCATATGTGAGGATTTGCGGATGAAGGTTTCCACCGTGGCGCCGCCGCCGATCGCGATCGTGGTCCCTAACTACGACACGACCAAGCAGCAGGACGACCAGACCAAGGTGAAGGACGAGGATCCGACCTTCAAGCCGCAGCCGCCCGCGCCGCTGCCGCCGGGTCAGGGCACGCGGATCGATCAACTCGCCTGACCAGGCTTGCCAAAACTGAAGCGCCCGATCCGGTCGATCGGGCTTTTCGCGCGGTCGGCCGCATCTTTGCCGGATAGCTGCACCAATATCGTGCGCCGCTCGCCCGGGACCTGCGCATGATCGCACGCCTGCTGTTGCAGAACACGGTCTTCGTCGTCGCCATGGGCGCGGTGCTGTTCGCATGCGCCGGAACACTGCAGTGGCCGTCGGCCTGGACGTTCCTCGCCACCTCCGCATTCCTCGGCCCGCTCTGCGGCTGGTGGCTCTACCGGATCGATCCGGCGCTGCTGGCCGAACGTCTGCGGCCGGTGCTGCAAAAGGATCAGCCCGCCGCCGACAAGATGTTCATGGCCGTCTTCATCGTCGTGATGCTGGCCTGGCTGGTCGTGATGGGACTTGACCGGCGCTTTCAATCCTCCGACATACCGACTGCGTTGCAGGCGCTCGGCCTCGCGCTGTTCCTGGCCTCGACACTGTTCACGATGTGGGTCTTCCGCGAGAATTCGTTCGCCGCGCCCGTGGTGAAGCTGCAAACCGAGCGCGCGCAGCACGTGATCTCGACCGGTCCCTACGCCCATGTCCGTCATCCCATGTACAGCGGCCTGGTGCTGTTCTTCGCCGGCGTGCCGTTGCTGCTGGGGTCGTGGTGGGGACTTGCGATGATGCCGCTCTTCATCGCCTTGCTCGCGGTCCGCATCCCCATCGAGGAGCGCACGCTGCGCGAGGGCCTGCCTGGCTATACCGATTATGCGGCACTGGTGCGCTACCGCCTCGTGCCCGGCGTCTGGTGAGGGCTGATCCTTTTCCGGTCCGAACCGCTAACCGTCCAGTTCGCGGTAGCGGCGGAAGATGCCCTGCTCGTTGAAGGGAATGCGGCGCTCGCTTTCGAGATAGGCCTTGATGTTCGGCCGCGCGGCGATGCGGTCGTGCAGACCGACTAGGCCCGGGACATCCGCTTCGAACGCCTTCATGCGCCTGGGGAAGGCATAACGCAGCCCGTCAACGATCTGGAATAGCGAGAGATCGACGTAGGTCAGGCGGCGACCGGTGACATAGGTGCCGCCGCTCCCGTCGAGAAGCCGCTCGAAATAGCCGAGATATTTCGGTACGCGCTCGTCCCAGAAGTCGGCCGTGCGCTTCTTCGCCGGTGCCTTCTGGTCCTCATAATAGAGCGAGGGTCCGAGCGGATGATGGGTGTCGTGGATCTCGACGACGAAGTCCGTGATCGTGAGCTGAAGCTGGTGCACCCAGAGCCTGCCGGCTTCCGTCTTCGGCGCAAGCCCATGGCGGGCGCCGAGATAGAGCAGGATGTTGGCGGTCTGGCCGATGACGAGCTTGCCTGCTTTCAGGAACGGCGGCGCAAAGGGCGGCGTGCCCTCGTGCGCGTCCATCATCTTCATCATCGCGGCAGTCCCGCGCGGACCGCGCGCGACATCGACGTAAGCGGCCCCCGCCTCCTCCAGCGCCAGCCGCACATATTCGCCGCGGCCCTGGATCTCGGGCCAGTAATAGAGCTCGTATTTCATGGGAGGGGTCCGTGAGCGTGAAGACTTACGAACCAATGTAGCATGCCGCTCGGGGTTCCGTCAGAGTGAGACGGAGGGTTCGCGCAACACACTCTTCATTGCGAGCGCAGCAATCCAGACTGCCTCTGCGGAAAGACTCTGGATTGCATGGTCGCAAGGGCTCCTCGCAATGACGGGGGACAGAACTCCGTGCCTCAATTCGCCGCGAAGCAGTACAGCAGCCCGTCGCCGCCGGTGCTCTTCAGATCGGCCTGCGAGCAGCCGCCGTCTGGACCGCGCGAGGGGTGAGAGCTGTTCCAAGATTTCGAGGGCTCGTCGTCGCGCAGGCCCCGGCGATCGGCATGGCCGACCATCGCGGCGCCTTGCGTGCTCGATGTCCAGTTCTTGCAGGTGCGATCGTCCGGCCCGGCAAACGCGGTGCCGTCGGCCTGCGATCCCGTGAGGATGTCGTGCCGGTTCGGCTGGTCGCCGGCACCATTGATGACCTCACCCTTCTCGCTGAGCGCGGTCTGCTTGGTGAGGTTGTTGGCCGGGCTGTGCAGGTCGGCGATGTCCTTGGCAATCACCGTACCCCTGGCGTCCTGCCACGGACCCTTGCCGACGCGGTCGCGGGCGTTGACGGCCGGCTTGCCGTCGGCGGCCTGCGTCGAGAGATAGGCGCGCCAGGTCTTGGTGCCGGCGCCGGCGGCTTGTGCAAGCTTCTGGCATTGCGCGTCGGCACCTTCGAGGCCACCAAGATCGGCGCCCTTGCCGGGGCCGTTAGAGGTCACGAAGAAGGTCATGTCGGCCGACTGCGCTTGCGCCGATGGCGTCGCCAGCAAAGCCATTGCGAGCGCCAGGCCTGAAATCGTCGCGGATCTCTCGATGCGGATCATGCTGTCCTCCCGTCTTGCTTGTCGTTAACCGCCTCATGTCAACCCGACACGCGGCCGCTTATTCCGATGCAGCGAGGCGAGGAGCTCAAAGAAAAGGGCGCCGTGCGGAACGCACGACGCCCTGGTTCCTCATGTGGCGAGCGATCAGTTGGTCTGCTGGATCGCCGACAATTCCCAGCCGCTGCCCGGCCTGCGGGCAAACGTCCAGATCTCGGTGGCCTCGCCCGGCTGCTCGCTGCCGGCAACGATGGCGCCGGTGTTGCGGTCGGCCGTCTTGTCGGTGAGCGCGAAGCGCAGCGCCACCGTGGCGTACTCGGTCTCGCCTTCCCGCCAGGCTTCCGCGAGGTCGCCCTGCAGCAGCTTGACGCCGGTCACCTTGTTGACGACGTTGCGTGCACGGTTCTGGGCAAGGTCCTGCTCGAAATAGGAGACCATTTCCGGCGTCGCGAGCGTGTGCAGCTTGGCCACGTCCTCGTTCGACCAGGCGGTCTGAACCTCGCCGAGCAGGCGCTCGAACGCCTCATAGTCGTCCGGCTTGATCTCGAGCGGCGCGTTGTTGGCACCGAAGCCGAAGCCGCCGAGGCCGCTGCCAAGGCCGCCACCGAGACCGCTGCGATAGCTCGTCTGCGGTCCAGGCGCGGCGCCTGCATCAGCATTTGCATTGGCATAAGCCGCCCGCGGGGCGTGACGGCGCTGCCACCAGGACATCGCCAGCCGCACCACCAGCACAACGAGCGCGATCTGGATGATCAGGCCGAGGATCGAGGACAGGCCGCCGAGGCCGCCGAACAGGCCGCCGCCGAACAGCATGCCGAGGAGGCCTGCGCCGAGGAAGCCGGCCGCAAGGCCGCCCATGAAGCCGCCGGCCCGGCCGAACATGCCGCCGCGCGCAGGCGCGGAAGCCGCCGAGTTCATGCCTGCGCCGGGCTGGGTGTAGGTGCGGTTGAACTGCGAGGTCGAGCCCGGCGCGGTCGTGGTCGACGGCGGCGCCGAATAGGAGCGCGTACCGCGCGAACCGGACGACATGCCGCCACCCGCGCGGGCGTCGGCCGACGAGATCGTCAGCGCGGTCGGCAGCGCAAGCGCCAGCACGACGGCGATCGTGTTGAAGAGTTTCCGGGAGCGAAGCGAGAAAGTCATGTGCGTTTCCCAAATCCCCGGCATGGGGACGTGCGCTTAAGATGGGCAGACTTCCCGAAAAGTGAAGCCGGTTTCGGAGCCTGTGACTGCGGCCCTCAGTCGCGGGGATGTGGCAAAAGCCCATATTTGGCGAGGGCTTGGCCGGATCTGGCAAGGAACCGCGGTCGTCGGTTACCGGCGGGGTCGGAGCGGAATTTCAGCTTTCTCCCGCATCGTTGCGAAGCGCAACTCTATCCACCGTCATTGCGAGGAGCCCTTACGAGGAAGCCATCCAGGATCTTTCCGTGGAGGCAGCCTGGATTGCTTCGCGGAGCCTGACATCGGGCCGCGCTTCGCGCGGACCCGGTGGCTCGCAATGACGGAGAATGCGGGAACGGCGTAGCGCCTCTTGCCCTCATCCCTGCTTGGTCATCGTCTCCTTCACGGCTGCCACGAGCTGGCTGAGCGTGAACGGTTTTGGCAGGAAGTCGAACTGCTGGCCTTCGGGCAGGCTCTTCTCGAACGCGTCCTCGGCATAGCCCGAGACGAAGATGAACTTGATGTCGGGGTTCTTTTCCCGCATCGCCTTCAGCAGCGTCGGGCCGTCCATCTCGGGCATGACGACGTCGGAGACGACGAGATCGATCGCCCCGCTCTGCTCCTCCAGCACCTCCATGGCCTCGACGCCGTTCTCGGCCTCGACCACGGTGTAGCCGCGCGAGCGCAGGCCGCGGGCGTTGAGCGCGCGCAGGCCCTCCTCATCCTCGACCAGCAGGATGGTGCCCTGCCCGGTGAGATCGGTGCGCGGCTTGGCCTCGGCGGGCGCGGCCTCCTTCGCGGCGCCGCCGGTCGCGCTGGCCGCGGCTGCGGGCTGCTCGACCTGCACGTCCTGCTCGGCGTGATGGCGCGGCAGGAAGATATGGAACGAGGTGCCCTGCCCCGGCTCGGAATCGACATAGATGAAGCCGCCGGTCTGCTTGACGATGCCGTAAACGGTGGAGAGCCCGAGGCCGGTGCCCTTGCCCACTTCCTTCGTCGAGAAGAACGGCTCGAAGATCTTGTCGCGGATGTCGGCGGGAATGCCGGTGCCGGTGTCGGCGACCTCGATCCGGACATAGTCCGCGGCCGGCATGCCCTTGTAGGCGAGCTTGCCCGCGTCCTCGGTGGTGACGTTTGCGGTCCGGATGATCAGCTTGCCGCCATCAGGCATGGCGTCGCGCGCGTTCACCGCCAGGTTGACGATCACCTGCTCGAACTGGGAGACGTCGACCTTCACCGGCCAGAGGTCGCGGCCGTGGACGAGGTCGAGCTTGACCTTCTCGCCGATCAGCCGGCGCAGCAGCATGGTGAGATCGGACAGCGCATCGCCGAGATCGAGCACCTGCGGCCGCAGCGTCTGCCGCCGCGAGAACGCCAGCAGCTGCCGCACCAGCGTCGCGGCGCGCGTCGCGTTCTGCTTGATCTGCATGATGTCCTGGAACGACGGGTCGGTCGGCTTGTGCGCGTTCAGCAGGAAGTCGTTTGCCATCATGATGGCGGAGAGCACGTTGTTGAAGTCGTGGGCGATGCCGCCGGCGAGTTGGCCGACCGTCTCCATCTTCTGCGACTGGTTGATCTGGTTCTCCAGCGCGCGCCGCTCGGTGGTCTCGAGCATGTGCACGATGGCGGCTTCCGCCTCGGTCTCGGCCGAATCGACCGGCGTCACGAAGAACTGGCCCCAGCGCTCCTTGGCCCCTTCCAGCGCCACCTCGACCGGTGCGATGTCGGCCTTGCCTTCGGCCGCCTGGTTGATGGCCGCGATCAAAAGCTGCCGGTCGCGCGAGCTGACCGCGCGGAAGATCGACTTGCCGGCGCTGTCGAGCCCGAGCGCCTGTCCGAGCTTGGCATAGCGCG
This sequence comes from Bradyrhizobium diversitatis, assembly GCF_016031635.1. Taxonomy (GTDB): domain Bacteria; phylum Pseudomonadota; class Alphaproteobacteria; order Rhizobiales; family Xanthobacteraceae; genus Bradyrhizobium; species Bradyrhizobium diversitatis. The sequence goes on along the minus strand of NZ_JACEGD010000018.1, from coordinate 33,758 downwards.
CATTGGCCCGCACGACGTTGCCGGCGCGATCGACGGTCGCGATCGCCATCGGCGTGTGGTCGAAGAAGCGCATGAAGCGCACTTCGGCGGCGCGGTCGGGGTCGCTGCGCTCGTCGCGGGCGCGGCTGATCACGAGCGTGCGCGACGGCCCCGGCGCGCCGTCGGCGCCGAAGGCGAGCTTGTGATAGAGCCGCACCGGCATGGTCTTGCCGGTGCGCATGCGCAGGTCGATGTCGAAGACTTCGGTCTTCACCTCGCCCGGCACCGCCACGATGGAGGTGAGCAGCGAGGCGCCGTCGCCGGAGACGATGTCGGTGAGCTTGAGGCCGCCCGAACCGATCTCGGCGAGATCGTAGTCGAGCCAGTTCGCCAGCGTCGCATTGACGTAGGCGAGCTCGCCGGCCGGATTGACCGAGAAGAAGCCGCACGGCGCGTGATCGAGATATTCGATCGCGTGCTGGAGCTCCTGGAACACATCCTCCTGGCGTTCGCGGTCTCGGGTGATGTCGGCAATCGACCACACCGCGTATTTCGCCTCGCGCTTTCCGGTGCCGAGCGGGCGCACGCGCATGCGCAGCCAGCGGCCCTGGTTGCCGTCATGGCCGGAGATACGCACCTCTTCCTGCTGCCGCTTGCCCTCGCGGGCGGCCTTGAGCAGCCGGAACACGGCTTCCGAGACGTCGGGGTTGCCGATGAAGACGCGCTCGACGGGGCGCACGTCCTGCGGGCCGGTGGCGCCGGTCAGCGTCAGATAGGCGGCATTGGAATAGACCACGTGTCCGCGCGCATCGGTGACTGCGAGCCCGTCGAAGGCGTGATCGGAGATGTGGCCAATGATGGGATCGTCGAGATTGCGGTCCGCGAAGCGGATGATGCCGGCGGCGAAGGCGAACAGGTTGAACAGGCCGACCATCGCCAGCACGGCGAGGATGCCCAGGATATAGGGCTGCGCCTGCGCGCGCCCGAGCGTCATCAGGCCGACGGCGACCGCGACGAGGCCGGCGGCCACCAGCAGCACCAGCGCAATGCTGCCCGAGCGCGGCGACGGCTCGTGCGCCGCAACGGGCTCGCGTGTGAGGTCGTGGTCGGTCTCAGCAGTCATATCGAGCTGGCGCAGCCTGTCGGCAGAGAATCAACGCGTTACGGGGCGCATGGGGTCCTCCCTGCCTGAATCGGACCCTGAGGTGCAAGGGCAGCAGCGGCGAAAGGTACGCTGATTCCCAGATTACGGCCATTTCCGGTATTTTTCGGGTGTTTTATCCCCGCCCGGCGCTGAATCCGCGCTTCAGCCGCATGACGTAGCCGATGACTTCGGCGACCGCATGATAGTGCTCGGTCGGGATTTCCTGGTCGATGTCGACCGTGGCGTAGAGCGCCCGGGCCAGCGGAACGTTCTCCACGATCGGGATGTCGTGCTCGCGTGCGATCTCCCGGATCTTGAAGGCTAGGTTGTCGACGCCCTTGGCGACGCAGATCGGGGCCGACATGCCCCGCTCGTAGGAGAGCGCCACCGAATAGTGGGTCGGGTTGGTGATGATCACCGAGGCCTTGGGAACCGCCGCCATCATGCGCTTCTTGGCGCGCTGCTGCCGCAACTGCCTGATCTTGCCCTTGATGTGCGGGTCACCTTCGGATTGCTTGAATTCTTCCTTGATCTCCTGAAGCGACATCTTCTGCCGCTGGAACCAGCTTCGGTACTGGAAGAAGTAATCGGCGATGGCGACGATCGCGAGCGCCGCGACCACCGCTCCGAGCAGATGAATGGTCATGCTGGTTGTCGCGCCGAGCATGCCGGCCGGATCGAGCCGGACCATCGCCTCCATGCGGTGCCGCTCCGGCCACAGGATCATGGTCATGACCGCGCCGAGCAAGACCAGCTTGCCGACGCCTTTGAGAAAATTGGCGGCCGCCTGCTTGCCGAAGATGCGCTTGAAGCCGGCGCCGGGCGAAATCTTGTTGAATTTGGGTTTCAGGGATTCGGCCGACCACACCAGGCGGTGCTGGAGCATGTTGCCGGCAATCGCCGCCAGCATCAGCATCAGGAGGGGCACGCCGACGGCCGCGAGCACGACGAATTCGATCTGCTGCATCAGCGCGAGCAGAGCCTTGCCGTCGGTCTTGATCATCCAGGAATTGGCGAGCAGGTTGCGCATCGGCGTCAGCAGCCCGCTGCCGACCGAGCCCGAGAAGGTCGAGACCACGAGCGTGCCGCCCGCCATCATGAACCAGGTGTTGATCTCCTGGCTCTTTGCGACGTCGCCGCGTTCGAGCGCATCGTCGAGGCGCTTTTGCGTCGGGTCTTCTGTTTGACTTTCGGGATCGTTGTCTTCCGCCACGTAGCGCCCCCGTCACTTGAGCGGCATCATCTGGTGCATGACACCGATGAAATAATCGAGAAAAGTGCCCATCATCGCGGTCAGCACCACGGCGAGCACCAGGAAGCCCGCGAAGATCGACAGCGGCACGCCGACGAAATAGACCTGCATCTGCGGCATCAACCGCGCCAGTACGCCGAGCCCGATGTTGAAGACGAGGCCGAATACCAGGAACGGTCCCGAGAGCTGCAGGCCCAGGCGGAACGCGGCGGTGAAGGCGCGCGTCGCCAGCGAGGCGACATCGCCGCTCGATACGGTCTCGCCCGGCGAGAAGATCGTATAGCTGTCGTTCAGCGCGGCGATCACCAGATGGTGGCTGTCGGTGGCAAACAGCAACGTCACGCCGAGAATGGTCAGGAAGTTGCCGACCAGCACGCCCTGCTGCCCCTGCGTCGGATCGACCGAGGTGACGAAGCCGAGCCCCATCTGCTGCGCGATCACGGATCCCGCGACCTGGAGCGCCGACAGCGTCACGCGCGCGGTCGCGCCCAGCACGATACCGATCGCGATCTCATGCAGCATCAGCACCAGCAGCGGCGCCAGCGAGCCCATGTCGACGTGGTAGGCGTTGCGATGCAGCGGCAGGATGATCAGCGTGAGCATCAGCGCGATCGACAGCTTTATCCGCGTCGGGATGTTGGTCTCGCCCAGCCCTGGCAGCAGCATCACCATCGCGCCGACCCGGGCGAAGGCGAGCATGAAGGAAGCGGCGAGCGCCGGCAGCAGCGAGACGTCGATGCGCATAATTCACGCATCTTGCCTCAGCCGCCGATGATTCGCGACGATATACGCATCATGTGGGCGTGGAGCGAGTCGGCCATGAACGGCAGCGCCAGCAGCATCGTGGCGAAGATGGCCAGGATCTTCGGCACGTAGATCAGCGTCTGCTCCTGGATCTGCGTCAGCGCCTGGAACAGCGACACGATGACGCCGACCACGAGGCCGACCACCATCAGCGGGGAGGACACGATCACGATGGTCCAGATCGCATCGCGTGCGACGTCGAGGGTCTCGGGTCCGGTCATTTGCAGAATTCCTACTCTGAATTGTTTTTCGTCATTCCGGGGCTCGCGCAGCGAGAGCCCGGAATCCATACTCCCGATCGTGATTATGGATTCCGGGCTCGCGACTTCGTCGCGCCCCGGAATGACAACCTCGTCAGATCGGCATCTTCATGATGTCTTCATACGCCGCGATCACGCGATCGCGGACCGAGACCAGCGTTGATACCGCGACGTCGGTGTCCGCGACCGCCGTCACCACGTCCATCACGTTGGCCTTGCCGGCGGCCATCGCCACCGTCTGCGCATCGGATTTGCGGCCGGACTCCATGACGCTGCCGACGGCGTCCTTCAGCAGCGAAGCAAAGGATTGCCCGGTCGGCTCGCTGCCCTTGCCGGCGCCGCCGTTCTCAAGCACGCGGGCAAGGTTGGCATAGGCGTTCGCGGCGATTGTCGGTGATGCCATGACTTAAGATGTCCTGTTCAGCTCTTGAGGATGTCGAGCGTGCGCTGGATCATCCGGCGCGTCGCACTGATGATGTTGAGATTGGCCTCGTAGGACCGCTGCGCATCGCGCATGTCGGTTATCTCGACCACCGAGTTCACGTTGGGATATTTGACGTTGCCGCTCGCATCCGCGGCCGGATTGTTCGGCTCGTATTTGACGCGGAAGTCGGACTGGTCGGGCTTGATCCTGCCGAGAGTAACGACCTGCGCGTCCAGCGTGCGGTCGAGCGCGGAGGAGAAGGTCGGAACCTTGCGCCGATAGGGATCGCCGCCGGCGGTCTGGGCCGTCGAGTCGGCATTGGCGATGTTTTCCGAGATCACCCGCATGCGCCCGGCCTGCGCGCGCAGGCCGGAGGTGGCGATCGCCATCGAGCGGGCAAAGTCGCTGCTGTCATTCGCCATGATGCGCCTCTAGCTCTCCTGGTTGCGGGATCACGCCTAGGCCTTGCCGATCGCGGTCTTGAGCAGGCGCAGGCTCTTGGAATAGAGCGAGGTCGCCGCCGCGTAGTCCATCTGGTTGCTGGCGGCCTTCATCATCTCCTCCTCGAGATTGACGGCGTTGCCCGCAGGACGGGTCTCGAAGCCGGCGTTCTTGTCCTGGTCGAATGCGGAGGCGGCACCTGATGGCGTCATGTGCGAGGCGCTGGTACGGGTCAGGGCCAGCGGCCCCATGGCCCCCGTGACGGCGCCGGTCCTGTCGAACTTCGGCTCGACCAGGTCGCGCGGCCGGAATTTGGGCGTGTCGGAATTGGAGACGTTCTCGGACAGGACGCGCTGGCGCTCCTGGTGCCACTGCATCTTGGTGCGAAGCGCCGACAGCACCGGGAGGTCGTTGATGGACATCGTCGCGGCTCCTTCCGCCACCCTTGCGGACCCGAGGTCCGAAGCTAGGCAGAATTTGCCGCCTGTATGGTTAACAGCTGGTTAAGAGCGTTCTCGAAGCATGTCGGCGGGCGAGACACGATTTTCGCGCGCCCGTGATTCTACGCCTCGAAAAGTGGCATTAACCCAATCGTTTGGCGGAGCGTGCACAGGCCAAGAAGTCGTTTTGGATCGGGCGATTCATGGGTTAATAGGAGTTGGGGACGGCAAAACTTGCCGTGGAACGTTAAGAAATCGCAGCTTGGGGCATCGTACGCCGGTGGTTGGCAAAGCTGACCATGGGTACGAGAAAAGCGCCATTTGTCGGGGACAAGTATGCAAGGCAGCCCTATCACCTTCATCGTCGCGTTCATCGCCGTTCTGGCGTTGATCGGCGTCGCTGCATGGCTGGTTCGCCGATTCGGCAGCAGCCGGCTGGGCGCCAACACCCAGCGCGGCAGGATGCCCCGGCTCGCCGTGATCGACGCCGCCGCGGTCGACGGCCGGCGCCGTCTGGTGTTGGTCCGGCGCGACAATGTCGAGCACCTCCTGATGATCGGCGGCCCCACCGACATCGTCGTCGAGCCCAATATCGTTCGCGCCGCGCCGAGCCGCGACCAGCTCCCGCAGCGTCCCAACGCCGCCGAGCCGCCGCGCCTCGCCCCCATGCCCGACCTCACCGGTTGGGCCGACGAGGCGCCGCGACCGGAACTGCTCGATCATCCCGAGCCGCAGATGCCCGAGCCCCCGCCGCGGCCCGCCCGCCCATCCTTCGCCGACGAGGTGCGCCGTCCTGCTCCTGCGCTGGCCGAACGTCGCGGCGAACCGCCCCTGGGAGGCTTTACACCCGAGCCGATCGCGCCGCGTCCCGAGCGCGAACCACGGCCCGAGCCCCTGCCGCCGCGCATCGCCCGCAGCGAACCGCCGCTGATGCCGCGTCCGCCGCGCCAGAGTGAGTCGGTGAAGATGCCGCCGATGCGCCCCGAGCGCGCCGCGGCGCCCCCGCCGCCTCCGCCTGTGCCGCAGGCTGCGCCCGTTCCGCCGCCGGCACCGGCCCCTGTGCCCTCGAGCGCCGAGCAGAATCTCGCCGAAATGGCGCAGCGGCTAGAGGCTGCCCTGCGCCGCCCGGCCGGCGAAACGGTCGCGCCTCCGGTTGCGCCGGAGCCGCCGGCCGCGCCCCCGCGTGCCGCCCGCAGCGAGCCGCCGGCGCCACCCGCCCCGGCCGCGAAGCCGGCCGCGGAGAAGACCAGTTTTGAAAATCTCGAAGACGAGATGGCCTCCCTGCTCGGCCGTCCGAAGCCGTCTTCGTGAGGTTGTCGGCCCTCCCGCGTAGAGTTCTTTTCCTTTCTATCCTGATCGGCGCGGCCTCGCTCGCGATGCCGGCGCATGCCCAGGACATCAGCATCAATCTCGGCGGCGGCGCTGGCGGCGGCGGCGTCACCGAGCGCGCGATCCAGCTGATCGCGCTGCTCACGGTGCTGTCGATCGCGCCGTCGATCCTGATCATGATGACGTCGTTCACACGCATCGTGGTGGTGCTGTCGCTGCTGCGCACCGCGCTGGGCACCGCGACCGCCCCGCCGAACTCGGTAATCATCGCGCTCGCGATGTTCCTCACCTTCTTCGTGATGGGCCCGGTGCTGCAAAAGTCCTACGACGAAGGCATCCGCCCGCTTGTCGCCAACCAGATCGGCGTCGAGGATGCGCTCCAGCGCGCCTCCGTCCCCTTGCGCGGCTTCATGCAGAAGAACGTGCGCGAGAAGGACCTCAAGCTGTTCCTGGACCTGTCGGGCGAGCCCCCGCCGGCCACCCCCGACGAACTCGCCTTGCGCATCCTCGTTCCCGCCTTCATGATCTCCGAGCTGAAGCGCGCCTTCGAGATCGGCTTCCTGTTGTTTCTCCCCTTCCTGATCATCGACCTCGTCGTCGCCTCGGTGCTGATGTCGATGGGCATGATGATGCTGCCGCCGGCGACGATCTCGCTGCCGTTCAAGCTAATCTTCTTCGTGCTGGTCGATGGCTGGTCGCTGGTGGCGGGGAGCCTGGTGCAGAGTTACGGGGGGTAAGGCCCGGCTCGGCCCCACGTCGCCGCCGCATCCTCTCCGCCACCGGCAATTGCGCCCGCCCCCTCCCCGTCATTGCGAGGAGCACTTGCGACGAAGCAATCCAGGCTGCCGCCGCGGAGAGACTCTGGATTGCTTCGGTGCGCTCGCAATGACGGAGAATGTCGAGCCGTCACGGGCCGCGCTTCGCGCGGCAACCAAACCCTACCGCGTCATCTTGATCTGCCGCACGACCGGGATCGTGGGCAGCGAGCCGGTGTGGTCGGACTCGTCCCTGGCCTGCGGCGCACGGGCGCTGGCGTCGGGGAAGCGCTGCTTCATCTCGCGCAGGAAGCCGTCCAGCGTATCGACGCTGGCAGCCAGCTTGGCGATCTCGGCGAATTCGGCGCTCGAGGCTGCGGCCGGCTTGCTGGCGATGTCGAAGGCGAGACGGTCGGCGCTCTCGCTCATCAGCGGCGCGTATTTCTCGCGGAAGCGCGACAGGCCGATCGAGTCGTCGGCGAGCGCATAGCCGACGGCGGCGCGGATGATGTCGCTCTTCTCGACCGCATTGAGCGGCTTGAAGTCGCGGAAACGCTCGCCGTAATAGAGTTCGATCTGCTCGGCGGACTCGCGCCAGCGCCGCGCCGCCCAGAAGATGTCGGAGCGAAGGCGGAGCACTTCGCGCCCGGAGACGTTGGAGACGATGTCGAGCGCGAGATCGTGGCGGCCGACGTCGCTCTGCGCGCGCGCTTCCAGGAGCAGGCGCTGCTGCCGGAGCTCGCCGGAGAGATCGCTGATGCGGCTCGCGCGCAGCGCGGTGATCGCCATGTCGGGCTTGCGGTTGGCGAGATAGATCATGGACAGGCGCGCGGCGACCTGGGCGCGCGCCGCGCCTTCAAGGCGATGATCGACCTGGTATTGCAGGAGCTCGGCGGCCTGGTCGAGCAGATCGATCGAGGCGAGACGGTCGGCGAGCCGGCGGATCAGCTCGTCGCCGCGGCGGCCGATCGGCGTCAGCTCGCGGAACTCGTAGAACATCCCGAGCGCCTCGACCGGCGGCAGTTCGTCGCCCTTCGGCCCGAGGAATAGCTGCGTGAACAGCTCGGAGGCGAGATCCTGAGCCTGACGCGAAGCTTCGGCGTTCGGCTGAAGCCTCGTCGCGGTCCGCGCGGCGGTGAGCGCATCCCGGTAACGCCCGTTCTCGGCATACAGCTGCGACAGCATCTGGAGCGTCTTGACCTCGATCGTGTCGCCGCGCCAGGTCATCGACAACGTCTCGAGTTCGTGCAGCGCCTCTTCCTTGCCGATCTCGTCGCGCTTCTGACGCAGCGCGACCTCGAGCTGCTTGGCCTCCGCCGCAGCCGGCCGGTCGCTCGAGGCGACCGCGAACCTGTAGTCGTCCAGCGCATCCTTGTCGTGGCCGAGCGCCTCGGCGAGCCGGCCGCGCAGCACGGCGAAGCCGGGCGCAGCCTCAGGCGGGACACCGACCACCTCGAGCTCGCTGCGGCGCTTGGAGGCGCCGGCATAGTCCTTGACCTCGAGCGAGGCGCGCATCGCGTCCATCGTCACGATGCGCTGGATGTCGAGCGGCAGAGAGGCGATCGCGAATTCGACGTTCTTGAACTTCTCGCGCGCGTCCGCCCATTTGCCCTGGCGCGCATAGGCGAGCGCCTTCCAGAGCTGGGAATCGTGGCTGTTGCCGATCACGGGATTGGCGAGGTCCTTCAGGCCCTGCGCCGGCCGGCCGATCAGGATGCTCGCGATCGCATGCATGATCAGCGCACCACTCTCCTCCTTGTTGAGGGGATCGGTCAGCATCACGTCGGTGACGGCCTTGGCCTCGTGATACATGGCGCGCGACATGTAGAACTGCGCGAGGTCGAGCCGCGGCAGCGAACGCAGTGCCGGCTCGACCGCCGAGATCGCCGTCATCAGCTCGCTCTGGCGCGCCATGAAGTTTTCCGACTGGCCCTTGCGCCAGCCTTCGGGGCTGAAGATCGGGCGCACCGCGGTCGGCGCCCGCTCGGCCGAGATGTCGACCGGCGAGAGCGTCAAGCCCCCCTTCTTGCCGACAATCACCTTGTCGGAGCCGACCTCGACGCCGACCTCGTCGGAGTTGGGCCGGATCGCGATGCCGTGCGCGGATTCCAGGAGCGAGAGATCGACGAGATCCTGTCGCTTGATGAAGCCGCGCACCGGCCGCTGCGCGGTGACGACATAGAGCGTATCGCCGGCGTCGGGGTCGGTGAGCTTGTGCAGGAGGCCCGGATTGGCGAAGGGGATGGCGATGTTGGCGAGCGCGGGATCGGTGATGTTGCGCGACATCATCAGCGGCAGCGGCGTCGCCTGGATCTTGTCGGCGAGCGTCAACAGCCAGTTGGTCTCCTTGCCGACCTCCTCGCTCGTCAGCGAATAGACCAGCGGACGGGTGAGACGGATGCGCACCGCCTGCCCCTTGTCGAGCGTGATGCGGCCGACCTCGCCGATCATGGCGCCGCCCTTGGTGCGGATCGCCTCGACATCGATCGGCTTCGGCGTATCGAACACCAGCCATACCGTGTCGCCGCGGCGGAACGCCGCCGCCGGCGTTGCGACCTGAAGCGGGAACGTCACGCGCAATCCGTCGCTGTCGCGGCGCGCATCGACGCTGGCAACGGCGGGCTGCGCAGCCGGCGCCGCCTTGACAACTTCCTTGACCGGCTCTTTCGGCGCGTCGGCCGGCGCCGGCCTGGCAGGCGCCGCCGCAGCTTCGGGAGCGGGCGGCGGCTGCGCGGCTTCCTTGGGCACTTCCGGAGCGGGCGCAGCTTCGACCGCGGGAGCGGCTGCCGGTTTCGGCGCCTCGGTGGACGGCAGCACGGCGGGCGCTTCCGGCTTCACCTCGGGCTTGATGTCGATCTTGGCTTCGCGTGCGATCGTCTCGGAGGTCGGCGGCGCGTTCTCGCTGCGGGGGTCCTTCGGCTTCTCGGCCGCCGGCTTTTGCGGCGCAGGCGCCGGTGCGTGACCGGCGGGCTTCATCTGCGCGATCGCCGCCTCGGGCGTCGCGGCCGCCTTGCCCTTGTCGGGCTGGAAGGCGACGTCGACGACGTAGTTCTTCTCGTCGCGGAACGAATGCACGTCCGAATCGCCGATCAGCGCGATCTCGACATTGGTCTGGTCGATGTCGGCCTTCTGCTTGATCGAGGCGACGTTCGGCGGCGCCGCGACGACCGCGTCCGCCAGATCGAAATTGAGGTTGGCGTTGAAGACGAGCGTGAGCTTCTGCTCGTTGAGCACGGAGGAGACGCCGACGCCGTCGGGCATCTCGAACACGAAGCGCACGAAGGTCGGCTGCACCGAAGCACGCACGCGGATCTGCGGACGCTTCCTGGCCTCGGCCGCGGCGCGCTGGGCACGCAGCGCGCGCTCGGCCACGCGTGCGCGCTCGGCGAGTTCCTTGACCACGTCCATGGGCAGGCTCGGCGGCGGTCCCTTCCAGCCTTCGGGCAGCAAGTCGACGAAGGTACGCTCGCCCGCGTTCATGGTGTTGACGGTGACGCGCCGCGCCAGCGACAGGCGGATCGCGCTCCCATCCGGGTCGCGGCGGGCGGAGTTGACGTAATCGGGCGCACCTTCCGGGATCCGGTCGACGGGAACGTCGACGGGCCGGTCGAAACGGATCACGAGGATGGAGCCTGCGGTCGTCACCTCGGAGGGAACGTCCTCGCCGAGCCTGACGACGAGACGGGCGAAGCCGCCGCCGGCGGAAAAACTCGCCTCGCCCCTGATGGGGTCGGCCGCCCGGACCGGGGCCGCAAGGCCAATCAGGAAACAGGCCGCCAGCAAGGGCGCTTTTCGGACATGACGCGACAATCCCCGCGCCACTGCGCGGGCTCGCGACACAAATCCAGCGGCAGCCTCTCGCGCCATTGGCGGCATTTCTTCCGGTTCGGCGGGCGTGCCGGCACTGGCGCCGGCCCGTGCCGTCGAATCTAAGGTTTTCCCAATTAAGGACTTCTTAAGTATGAGCCCTCAATTCGGCTTTTGCGTCGGCTTGCCCTCGATCTTGGGAAGATCGACCGCCGAGGCCGACTGATCGCCGCCGCCATTGGCGCGGCGGGCCATCTCGACCGTCAGCCGCTCGGCCGCCTCCGGCGACATCAATCCCATGATGTCCGACATTTTGCGAGGCGCGATGGCCGAGGCGATCTCGATCAGCACGCCCATCTCGAGCCGGTCGAACACCCGCGCGGCGTCCTTGGGCTTCATCCCCTCATACATGGTCACGAGGCCCTTCATGCGCTGGGCTTCGGCGGCCTTCTGCTCGGCCTGCGTCGCGGAGATGCGGGTTTCCACCGCCTTCATCTCCTCGACCTTGTTCTCGATGCGCTTCTCGGCCGATTTCAGCAGGCTTTCGCGAATGTCGATCTCGCGCTGGCGGGCCTCGATCTCCTGCCGCCGCGCCTGCAACCGTTCCAGGATCGCACGTTCCGAGGCTGAGACCTGCGGCTGGGTTTCGTCGATCTTGACCGGGGTGCCGCCTTCCATCTTGGTCTCGGGCGCGGCGGGCTTGGGCGGCTCCTTCGGCGCGCCATGGGTCGATCCGGTGATGTCGGGGTCCTCGCCGCCGGGAAAATTCAGGTTCTCCTGCGCCCAGGATTTCCTGGCCTGGTTCGGCTTGTAGTCGAAGACGTAGCCGCCGTTGATGACGAGGCCGGCCACCTTCAGCGTGGCGAGGCCCGCGACGGCGACCAGGACGACCGGAATGACGCGGATGTTACGAAAGGACTTCATACCCAGGCTTTATGCGGCAAGGCCGTTGGATCGCCGGCGCTCGGAGAAGGCTTCGGCCGCAGCCGCCACCGCCTTCGCCGTCGACGGCTTGGCCGCAGGCGCGGCAGCTGTTTCGGGGTTCGTCACGGGACGCGCGGCGATCGCGATCTTGGACAGGCGGCGCACCACGTTGTCGGCCTCGCCGAGCTGCCTGTAGAGCTGGTCCGACATCTGCGTCGCGGCGGCGAGCTGGCTGCCGAGGTTCTCGTTCACGTCGCGCACGGCGAGCTTCAGCCCGCCGATTGCGCGCTCGGCGATCTCGGTCGCGGTGATCAGCTCGCCGATGACCGCCTTCAGCGAATGCTCGTCCGCCTTCAGCCGCGTCAGCCGCTTGTTGAGCATGACGCAGTAGACGATCGTCAGCATCAGCAGGATAGCCACCAGCGTCTCGATCGCCATTCCCAGGGAGTGGTTCATGGGGCCTCCATCATCTTGTTCTGCTCGTCGACCTTCTCGAACATCGCAAGTGTCGTACTTGGCTTGCGCAAGGGCTTCGTCACGCGGATCGCGACGCGGTCGCCGACCCGGCCCATCCGCCCTTCGGTCAGCGTGACGTCGCCGCAGCGGACGGTGACGTTGGCGTCGGCGCGCATGTCCAGCGGCAGCGTGTCGCCGACCTTGAGCCGCATCAGCTGCTTGAGCGGAATGTCGGCCTCGTAGAGCACCGCATCGACGGCGATCTCGGCCTGCACGATCTCGGTGGCGAAATGGCCTTCCCAGACCGGGTCGCGGCCGAACTTTTCGCCCATGAACATCTGGAGCAGGACGCCCCGGATCGGCTCGATGGTCGCGTAGGGCAGCAGCAGCTCGATATTGCCGCCGCGGTCTTCCATGTCGATGCGCAGACGGACCAGGATCGCTGCGTTGGCGGGACGGCTGATCGCGGCGAAACGCGGATTGGTCTCGAGCCGGTCGATCGTGAAGGTCACCGGCGACAGCGGCCGGAACGCCTGCTCGGCATCGGCGAGCACCACCTCGACCAGCCGCTTGACCAGCTCGGTCTCGATCGTGGTGTAGGGCCGGCCCTCGATGCGGAGCTGGCTGGTGCCGCGGCGGCCTCCGAGCAGCACGTCGATCATCGAATAGATCAGGTTGGAATCGACCGTCGCCATGCCGAAATTCTCCCACTCCTCGGCCTTGAAGACGGTGAGGACGGCGGGCAGCGGGATCGAGTTCATGTAGTCGCCGAAACGCACCGAGGTGATGCGGTCGAGCGAGACTTCGACGTTGTCGGAGGTGAAGTTGCGCAAGGACGTCGTCATCAGCCGCACCAGGCGGTCGAAGACGATTTCGAGCATCGGCAGACGCTCGTAGGAGACCATCGCAGAATCGATGATCGCGCGAATGCCGGAATGATCGTCGAGCGTGACGTCGCCGACGGTGAAGCCGAGGAGATTGTCGATCTCCTCCTGCGACAGCACCCGCTCGCCGGAGTTCTTGCCGGTGCCGAGATCGCGACTGCCGTCCTCGACCATGGCCGCCCATTGGAGGGCCATGGTCTCCGACAGCTCGTTCTCGGCGGCAGCCTTTGCGGCCTCGGCGGGATCCTCGGAATCGAGCGAGGCCTCCCACTGGGCGGCAATTGCATCCTGGTCGACCTGGTCGTTGCCCGCCATGATCCCTAGCCCGTCATGCTCACTGGACCACGACTTCCTTGAACAGCACCGCGCTGACCTGGATCGGGGCGACCGCCGCGTTGACGCGCTTGGTCAGCTCCTCCTTGAGGCGGAAGATGCCGGCGGAGCCGTTGAGGTCGGAAGGGCGCAGCTCGCGCACATAGGTCTGGAAGATGTCGGTGACGCGCGGCATCGTCGGCTTGATCGCCTCGATCTGCTTCTCTTCCTTCAGCTCCAGCACGATCTTCAGCCGCAGATATTGCACGCGCTCGCCGGGCGAGCCGGCGAGGTTGACCATGAGGTCGGGGACGTCGACGAAGGCCGGCGGCTTCGGCGGCGGCGCCGCCTCGGCATGGTGCTCGCCCTCGCCGTGACGGAAGAAGAAGAACCAGGTCGCCGCACCGCCGCCGAGGACGGCGAGCAGACCGACGGCCATGATGATGAGCTTGAGCTTGTTCTTCGGCGGAGCGGCTTCCGCGCCGTCGGCGGCTGCGCCGCCCTCCTCATTCTCTGCCATGGTTGCCGCGCTCGTTCATTTCTCAAAGGGGTCGAAAGAGCGAAGCCTCCTGGCAGACAGTGACGCGATACAAATGCCCCAGCGCAATGCGCTCCTCTGATGCGCAAACGCTACGGTAATAATGGTTAACGGAACCTTTCGATTGGGCCTCCGCTAGGAAAAATCTGCCGGGCAAACATGGCTAACAGAACCTTTCTGCCGCCCTTCCGCCCCCCTCAAAAATCAGCAACCATCTGAAATTGTGTGTCTTTTTAAGTTGGCACGGCTTTCGCTAAGAAAGGGCCGAGACCTCACGGTTTGGGAGAACCCGAGGTCTCGTTCACGGGATCCGCCAAGGCGCTTGGGAGAGCGAAATGGCAGATCTCACTCAGGGGAGATTTCCGATGCAGAACGCGCTTCTGATCGGCTTGTCACGGCAGATGACGTTGGAACGGCAGATGGACGTCATCGCCAACAACGTCGCCAATGCCAACACCAACGGCTTCAAGGCCGACCATTCGCTGTTCGAGGAGTATCTCAACTCGAACGCACGTCATGACAATTTCATCGGTCGCGACCGCCGGATCTCCTATGTGCAGGATCGCGGCACCTTCCGCGACGTCGGCCAGGGGCCGATGGAGCCGACCAACAATCCGCTCGACATCGCGATCAACGGCAACGCCTATTTCGCGGTGCAGGCCAATGGCGGCGAGCTCTATACCCGCGACGGCAAGTTCTCGCTCAACAGCACCGGCCAGCTCGTCACCGCGAGCGGCGATCTCGTGCTCGGCAATGCCGGCCCGATTACCTTCCAGCCGACCGACCACGACATCAATGTCGCGCCCGACGGCACCGTCACGGTGCTCGAGGGGACGGCGCGGACCGACTCGATCCGCGGCAAGATCCGCATGGTGTCGTTCGACGATCCGGCCAAGCTGACCAAGCTCGGCGGCAATCTCTATGGCGCCGGCTCGGCCAACCAGCAGGCCGACGCCAAGTCCACCTTGCAGCAGGGCTACATCGAGAAGTCGAACGTGAATGCGGTCGGCGAGATGACCCGCATGGTCGAGGTGATGCGCAGCTACACCGCGATCGCCAGCCTGCTCCAGCAGCAGAGCGACCTCCACAAATCGGCGATCGACAAGCTCGCCGACGTTCCGGCCTGATTGAAGGAGAACTGACATGCAGGCGCTTCACACCGCTGCGACCGGAATGGCGGCACAGGAACTCAACGTTCAGGTGATCTCCAACAACATCGCCAACCTGCGCACCACCGGCTTCAAGAAGCAGACCGCGGCATTCCAGGACTTGATCTATGAGCACGTCCGCCGCGTTGGCGCCCAGTCGTCCGACCAGGGAACCATCCTGCCGGTCGGCGTCGACATCGGCGGCGGCGTCAAGACCGTCGGCACACCGCGCAGCATGACGCAGGGAACGCTGTCGCAGACCGGCAACGACCTCGATCTCGCGATCTCGGGCGACGGCTTCTTCAAGATCCTGATGCCCGACGGCACCTACCAGTACACCCGCGACGGCACCTTCCAGATGGACAATCAGGGCCGCGTCGTCACCGCGCAGGGCAACCCGGTGCAGCCGACCATCACCATTCCGAACAACGCCTCGGGGATCTCGGTCAGCGAGCAGGGCCAGGTCTCGGTGACGCTGCCGGGTTCGTCGACCTCGTCGATCATCGGCCAGATCGGCGTCACGCGCTTCATCAACAAGGCGGGCCTTCAGCCCGTCGGCAACAACCAGTTCATCGAGACCCCCTCGTCCGGCGCGCCGCAGGACGGCACGGCCAACTCCGAGGGTTACGGCAAGATCACGCAGGGCAGCCTGGAGCAGGCCAATATCGACGTCGTCTCGGAGATGAGCGACCTGATCGCCGCGCAGCGCGCCTACGAGATGAACGCCAAGGTCATCAGCGCGGCCGACCAGATGATGCAGTCGACCACGGCGCTGTTCCGCTGAGGTGATAACGATGATCCGCACCACGCTCGCCTCGATCTCGACCCTTCTCCTGCTGGCATTGCCGGCAGTGGCCGCCGACGAATTCATCGCCTCGCCGGCGCTGCGCGCCAGCGTCACCGTCACGGCGGACGTGGTGCGGATCGGCGATCTGATCGAGAACGCAGGATCCGCCGCTCTGATCCCGGTCTACCGCTCGCCCGATCTCGGCACCACCGGCACGCTGACGGTCGGCCAGGTGCTCTCGGTGCTGCGGGCAAAACAGGTGATCGGCGTTACGACCGGCGACATCAAGGAGGTCCAGGTCACCCGCCTCGCCCGCACGCTCGCGAGCAAGGACATCCAGAACGCGGTCACCGCTGCGCTCGAGCGCCGGTTCGGCCTCGGAGAAGCCGCCAACATCACCGTCACGTTCGACCGCAGCGTCGCCGAGATGCGGCTCGATGCCTCCAACACCGGCGCGCTCGAGCCGGTCGCAACCCGCTACGACGCCCGCAGCGGCCGTTTCGACGTCGCCTTCGAGATTGCCAACGACAGCAACTCTGCGCCGACCAAGCTGCGCTTCACCGGCACCGCGATCGAGACCGTGGAAGTGGCCGTGCTGACCCGCGACATCGACCGCGCCGAGCTTCTGAAATCCTCCGACGTCTCGCTGGAGCGCCGGCCGAAGGCCGAGGTCACCGGGGAACCGGCCGCGCGCGACCGCAGCATCGGCATGCAGCTGCGCCGGGCGATGCGCGCGGGCACGCCGCTCCGCGTCGCCGACATCGTCAAGCCCGACTACGTGCTGCGCGATCAGGCCGTCACCATCATCTACCAGGTGCCCGGCCTCTATCTCACCACGCGCGGCAAGGCGATCGAGAACGGTGCCGAGGGCGACACCGTCAGCGTCCTGAATTTACACTCCAAGCGCACGCTGACCGGCGTCGTCACCGGTCGTGGCCAGGTGACGGTCCAGGGTGGAAGTCAATCCGCGCCGATGGCGCCGGCCGTCGAGCAGACCTCGTCGATCAAGCGTGACGACGTGCCGCCGGCCGCAGCCCTGGCGCAGAGCCTGATCCAGCCCCCTGCGTCCGCGGCCCAGATCGCCCAGGCACAGATCCCGCAAGTTCGCCCCTCGCAAGCTCCAGCCAAGTCAGAGTAGTCATGTCCAGGTTCAGTTCGGCCTTCCGCCTTCGTCGCATCGCGATCTCTGCCCTGCTGCTGGCAACTTGTGCGCTGGCGAGCGGCTGCTCCTCGATCGACCGCCTGTCGCAAATCGGCGAGCAGCCGAAGCTGTCGGCGATCGACAATCCGACGACGCAACCCGGCTACAAGCCGGTGCAGATGCCGATGCCGAAGCCGGAAGTTGCCTCCTACAATCCGAACTCGCTGTGGCGCAACGGCAGCCGCGCGTTCTTCAAGGACCAGCGCGCCCGCCAGGTCGGCGACCTCCTGACCGTGACCGTGAACATCACGGACAAGGCCAACATCGAGAACGACACCTCGCGCAGCCGCACCAACAAGGAAGATTCCGGAATCACCGACTTCATCGGCTCCCAAACCATCACCCAGCCCAACAAGATCCTGCCCGGCCGCATCCTGACCGCCGACTCGACCTCGTCCAGCGAGGGCAAGGGCAGCGTCGACCGCAAGGAAGCCCTGCAAACCAACGTCGCCGCCGTGGTGACCCAGGTGCTGCCGAACGGCAACCTGGTCGTCGAAGGCAAGCAGGAGATCCGCGTCAACTTCGAAATTCGTGAGCTGATCGTCGCCGGCATCGTGCGTCCGGAGGACATCCAGAGCGACAACACCATCGACTCCACCAAGATCGCCCAGGCCCGCATCGCCTATGGCGGCCGCGGCCAGATCACCGACGTTCAGCAGCCGCGCTACGGCCAGCAAGTCATGGACGTGCTGCTGCCCTTCTAGTCCTCTCCCGAGCTCCCACATCGTGTTCGCGAACCTAGGCGCGAACGACGGTGTACGACGCGGCCCTCGCTAGCTCCCCTGGCGAGGGCCGCATGTATTTTGCCTCCGCCGCCGAAGCGGCGCAGGCCTCTCTCTCACAGCAGCATGATCCCGCGCGCTTGCGCCCACCGCTGGAGGATCTGGCTCTCCTCGGCAAGCGGCGGGCGGTTCGCAAACCCGCGAACCTGAACCGCCCGGGAACGGGTATCAAGCTCGATGGTCAGCATCCGCTGGACGTCACCCGAGGCACGGCGACGGAGCGACCAGATCGAGGCATGCCCGGCAATGCACTTTGTCGCGTAAGTGGCGACGCAGTGACGCATGCCCCGCGTCTCAGCCACGAGATCGGCTGCCGTCCTCAACTGGACCACAACATATTCTTCGCGCTTGGCCCGGTCCTTGGACGACTTCGTCCATGACCAGTCCGCGATCGCTGCACCGAGCCAACGGTCCTCGCTCTGCTCGGGGCCTGCTGCCAGCCCCCGCGCACGGTTTCGCGCCGCCTCGGCGCGACGGCGTGCGGCCTCAATACGAGCAATCGCATCGAGATCGCGATGCCATTCGCGCATCTGCCGCCCAAGCGAGATCAGTGAACGCCCCTTGAGGGTGTACTCGGGATCACGCCGGTGGCAATCGGCGAGGTAGTCATGGAAGTCATCCATGTCATCGACCGTGGTGGGATGCGCGCAGAAGAAGCGCACCACCTCGCGCCAGAAGCGATGGTGAGCGCGCTGCGTCTGCGTGATCCTGGTGCGCGCGATCCGCATCGCAACAGCGGGATCGGTCGCATAGGAACGCGCAATCGCCTGCCAGATCGCAGCCTCGAAGCCGACCTTCCCCAACGGATTGAGGAACGCATGAACCTCCTTGCGAGACAGCCATTCGGCCGCACCGGCAGCGTAGAGCGAACCGCCGCCGGCCGCCGCGATGTACCAGCGCTTGCGCAAGCGGATCTCGTCGGCGCCCAGTCCCGCGCCGTCGATCCAGATCTGGTCCAGATGTTCGGCAACGGGATAGCGCGCGAAGAGATAGCGAGCCGCAGCAAGACGAAGACGCGCGGCATCGCGAGTCTTCATTCGCGGCTGCCAGGCCTCGGCATCGCGCACGATGTCTGCCTCGAAACCACGCCTGGCCTCGCAGATCGCATTCTTGAAATCCGGTGGAGGACGCGTCCGCTGCGACACATGCCGCAGCGACAGCTCGTAGGCTTCAACCCGCGCGCGCTCGGCCTCCCGCCGGCGCTGAATCAATGACTGTGCCATTGTCGTTCAACATGATTGGATGAGTGTCAGCCGGACGCACTGAGAGCGTCGGCACGGAATGTGTCGATCGCCACAACGTACTCACGGCTGGTCTCCTCACAGTTGAACGCGCAGGTTGAATGGGACGGGGCTCATAGACCCGATTACGGGCGAGCGCAACATGTCTTGTCGGGATGGTGTCGGAAACTGCGTACTGCGAGGCAGGTCCGCGACATTATTGCAACGCCACGACAACACACTCCGTCATTGCGAGCGAAGCGACGCAATCCAGAATCTTTTCGCGGCGGCAGTCTGAATGGCTTCGCTGGGCTCGCAATGACGGTGGCGAGAGCTCACGTAAACTCCACCTCCACCGTCCCGAGCCCGTCCAGTTCCATCCGCACCTTGTCGCCGGCTTTCAGCCACAGCGTCTTGACCAAGCTGCCCGTCAGCACGAGCTGCCCCGCATGCAGGCCCTTGCCCTCGGCGGCGAGATGGTTGGCGAGCCAGGCGAGCGCGTTGTGGGGATGGCCGAGCACGTCGGCGCCGGTGCCGTGGCTCACCTCCTCGCCGTTGACGAGGGCGCGGCCCTTGACCGCTTTCAGGTCAGGAACCGACGAGCGCGGCACCGACGGACCCAGCACGCAACCGGCGGCGAAGAAGTCGTCGGCGATCAAGGTCGGCGCGCCCATCGTTTCCCACTTCACGTAGCGGTCGTCGACGATCTCGATCGCGGGATGATAGGCCTCGACGGCCTCGCCGACCCATTCGGCCGTGAACGGCGCCTCGCCGGCGGCAAGGTCCCGCTTGAGCCGCACCGCGATCTCGCACTCGACGCCGACCCGGACATAATTGGAGGTGGCGAGCTTGGCGCCGCTGTCATGGACGCCCTTCTGGAACACGCCGCCGCCGCAGGGGTGCGGGATTCCGATATAGTCCTGCATCACCTGGCTGGTGCAGCCGATCTTGTAGCCGACGAGCGGGCCGACGTGCGGCAGCAGGAGATCATGCAGGGCGCGCTGCACCTGATAGCCCTCGGCTTCATCGGCGGGAGGACGCTCCAGCGCCGCAAGCGGCGCATGGTTGCGGCGCGCCAGCGCGATCGCCTTTGCGGCTTGGAGTATTCTGTCCATCGGCGCCGCCTCCCACGCTACGCATTCGAAGGCGACACTTCAGCATCCCCGCCGGGGCGTGACAAGCCAGGGGCAACCTCACGCCTTGACCAGGCCGAGCCGGATCAGGCTCTCCGCGGTCGCAAGGATCGCCTCGTGGTTGGAACGGGGCTCCCAGCCGAGCAGCGACCCCGCCTTGGCGCTGGTGGAATGCCGCACCCTGCCGAGCATCGGCACGACCGCACGCAAAAGGGGAATCCGGGTCGCGGCCAGCCGCACCAGCCAGTCGGGGGCCTGAAACCGCGGAACCCGGCGTGCCGAGGGCCCGAGTTCCCGCCGCAGCACCTTGGCGATATCGAGGATCGACATCGTTTCACCGGAGACCGCGATGAAGCGCTCGCCCCTGGCCTCGGGCGCCGTCATCGCGCGCAGATGCAGATCGGCGACATCGCGCACGTCGACCACGCCGAAATAAACCCGCGGCACCGCCGGCATGATGCCGTCGAGCAGCGATTTGACGATCTCGATCGAGCCGGAGAAGTCCGGCCCCAGCACGGGACCAAAAATGCCGGCGGGATTGACCACCGACAGTTCGAGGCCGCCGCCCTCGCGCGCGATGAAATCCCAGGCCGCCCGCTCGGCCAGCGTCTTGGATTTGATGTAGGGCTGCAGGCCGGGACGATCGAGATTGGTCCAGTCGGTCTCGTCGAACGGTTTTTCGCGCGGCGGTCGCCTCGCGCCAGCCCGCGTCTGCCGTGAGGTCCGCCGTGAAGAAGGACACGGTTTCCGGCGCAGCCGCCCCGCCCTCGCGCAGCATCGCCAGCACGTCGTCCCGACGATCGGGCCGGCGTACCGTCGTCCGCACGGCATGGCCCGCGGCCAGAAGTTGCAGGACGACGTGAATGCCGACGAAGCCCGACCCGCCGGTCACCAGAACAGTGCTCATTGCCAAATTCCCCTCGATGCGAGGGCCGGCGGATCGGTTCCGCCGCGGCCCTGCTCAAGGCCGCATCTGGTCACTATCTCCAAGGGGACAAGTAGAATGGATTTCGAGACTGGTATGGAAAACCTGACCAGCAACTGCGACGACGGCTGCGATTGCAGCCCGGATCCTGCTCTGCTCGGCGACTTCAAGCGCGCTATCCACGCGCTCGGCGGCAAGTGGAAACTGGAGATCCTGTTGACGCTGATGAACGGTGCGGTTCGCTTCGGTGCCTTGCGACGATCGATCGGCGGGATCACCCAGCACATGCTGACCACGCAGCTTCGCGAGCTCGAGCAGGATGGCCTCGTATCGCGCATCGTCCTCGCGGAGAAACCCTTGAGGGTTGCGTACGAGCTGACGGATGCGGCTTACGGCCTCTTGCCGGCATTTAAGGAAATATTGAGCTGGTCCAGGCTTTATGGGGACGCGCGCCTCCTGGCGTCGCGGCAGACCTGATTGCAGCGATGCTTAATGCAGCTGGATCAGCGTCTCACCATTCGAGCCGATGTCGTTGATGCGACTCGCAAAACCTGCCCCACCTGAAGTGAAGGCTGTTTCTCATCCGAACTCACGTGAGCTCGGAGGAATCGAGTCTAGCCCATTGATCGTGATTCACTTTTCGCAATCACGCCTCGCACGCTGCCGCGCGGCTGCAAGCGGCAGACAAAATGCGGATCACGGCGCCAAGCGGCACCTTGCGTCCCAAAAACAAAGAGCCGCACTTGGCGGCTCGGGCTCTATTCGTCGCGATAGACCTTCTCGCGTTTCTCGTGGCGCTCCTGCGCTTCCACCGAGAGCGTTGCGATGGGCCGGGCTTCGAGCCGCTTCAACGAGATCGGCTCGCCGGTTTCCTCGCAATAGCCGTAGGTGTTGTCCTCGATGCGCTGGAGCGCGGCGTCGATCTTGGCGATCAACTTGCGCTGGCGATCGCGGGCGCGGAGTTCGATGGCACGGTCGGTCTCGGACGATGCCCGATCGGCAAGATCGGGGTGGTTCACGTTCTCCTCCTGCAAAGCCTGCAGGGTGAGCTTGGACTCTTTGAGGATCTCATCCTTCCAGGCGAGGAGCTTCAAACGGAAGTACTCCTTCTGCCGGTCGTTCATGAAAGGCTCTTTGTCGGTCGGTCGGTAGTTTTTCAACTTTTCCAAGGGAGGCCTATCTGTCTAAGCAACGACTCGCATACGGAACGGGGTCCGTCGAGCGGGGCGTTATATAGCGGCCTCCTGTGACAGACAATATTTCCCCTCATCGCCCCGGTGCCGCCCCCAAGCCCTTGCACAGGAAGGTTTATCCTGGAGGGACCCGGGGGGCGGCTGGCGGCTCAATAGCCGACCGTGAAGCGCTGCCTCAGATGGGCGGGCCGTTCGATCTCGTCGGCGAGCGCGATGGCGTAGTCGGCGAAGGTGATCCAGCTCTTTCCGTTCGCATCTGCGAGAAGCTGGTCGCTCCCAAGCCGGAACTTGCCCGTGCGTTCCCCCTCGACGAACAAAGCCGACGGCGAGATGAAGGTCCAATTCAGGTCCTTTTCCTGCTGCAGCAGGTCGAGGAAGGCCGAGCCCGCCTCCGCCTCAGCCTTGTATTGGGTAGGAAAATTGGGCGTTGTGACCAGCTTCAAGCCTGGGGCGACCTCAAGGCTGCCGGCACCGCCGACGACGAGGTAACGACCGACCTTGGAGTCCTTCGCCGCACCGATCAGCTTGAGCGGGTCACTGACTAGGAAGTGCACGGAACTCACGGCGACGTCGTGTCCGGCCCACAGCCTGGCGAGGCCGGCCTGGTCGAGCACATCCCCCTTGGTCGGCGTGACGTTGGGCAGGGCTGCGATCTTCTCGGGGTTCCGGGCGATGGCTGTGACGGCGTGGCCGCGGCGGGACAGTTCCCTGGTGATCTCCGACCCGGCCCGGCCCGAGGCACCGGCGACTGCGATTTTCATGGAAGGCTCCTTTGCTTCTATAGTAACTATCAGTGACTAGATATCGCAAAGGATGCTGGTGTTAAGAGAGCACTTTGTGCTTACCTGATTACGCAACGGTAACCTGGACGCGTAACCGATCACGTACAGCTGACGCGCGCACCGCCAGCGGCGGAATGAGGACCGACGATGAAACCGGACGTCTACGCAGCGAACTGCCCCACCCGCCAGATCCTCGATCGCGTCGGCGACAAATGGGCGGTGCTGATCCTTTTGCTCCTGCGCGAGGAGCCGATGCGCTTCAATCAGTTGCGCCGCACGATTGAGGGCATCTCGCAGAAGATGCTGAGTCAGGTTCTCAAGTCGCTTGAGCGCGACGGCCTGATCAGGCGCCATGCCATCGCAACCGTTCCTGTCACGGTGGAATATTCGATCACGCCACTCGGGCTGACGCTGGCCGCGGCGGTCGATCACCTGCGCGATTGGGCCGAGCACAATCTGAAGGACGTGCTCGCGGCGCAGCGCCGCTACGATGTGCAGCAGAAGGAGGAAGCGGCGTAGACGTCAGGCCTGCCCGGCCTTCGCGAGCTCGACTTCGACGCGCAACTCGATCTCCGAGAGCACGGAATCGAGTCCGGCATCGCCCGACGAGGATTTGAGGTTCGCCGCAGCATCACGCAGACGCATCACGGTCGAGGCGTCGAGGTTTCCGGACAGCAGTCCCATCTTCAGATCATCGAGCACGTCGAGCGCTGTCCTGCCGCGGGCGACCGAGCGCTTGCGGCGCTCGACCGGATCCTCTTCGACGCCCTGCAATGCCAGCAGCGCGTCGATGTTGGCGGTGGCCTTCGGTGCGGCAGCGCTCCGCGTCTCCTGTGCCGACGAGGTGTCGGGCAGCACGAAGGTGCCGGAGCCGGTCCGCCTGGTCTGGCTGGCCGGCGTTCCCAACGTGGTTCCGTTCGGTCCGTAGATGCGCATCGGAAGGAATCCGGGTGATCGATGCCGGAGCTTCGCCGTTTTATGGTTAACGGCCCGTAAACAGCCCGGCAAAATCTGCCGACAGGCGGCAGTTTCGCTCCTCAGGCACAACACCCGCTGACACCGGTCGAAACAGATTTATTCAACCTATTCAGCGATCTATCCCGAAGCCCCGGGTTGGCACAGCGCTCGCAAGGAAAGCGCCGGACCAGCTCGTCATGGGAGTGTCGTGCAGATCCTTCCGATTTGAGGAGCCTTTCTAGGAGCCTTGGGGAGCAGAGGATGCTAGGCGTTCGTTGGGTGAGGATTGTTGGGGTGGCCTGCGCCGCGCTGTCAGCGCTGGCGCTCTCGGTCACGCCTGCAAGCGCGACATCGCGCATCAAGGACCTCGCCAACATCGAGGGCGTGCGGCAGAACCAGCTCATCGGCTACGGCCTCGTCGTCGGCCTCAACGGCACCGGCGACACGCTCAACAACATCCCCTTCACCAAGCAATCGCTGCAGGCGATGCTCGAGCGCATGGGCGTCAACATCCGCGGCGCCACCATCCGCACCGGCAACGTCGCGGCCGTGATGGTGACCGGCAACCTGCCGGCCTTCGCCACCCAGGGCACGCGCATGGATGTCACCGTCTCCGCGCTCGGCGACGCCAAGAACCTCCAGGGCGGCACCCTGCTCGTGACCCCTCTCCTGGGCGCCGACGGCAACGTCTATGCGGTGGCGCAGGGTTCGCTCGCGATCTCCGGCTTCCAGGCCGAGGGCGAGGCGGCCAAGATCGTGCGCGGCGTTCCGACCGTCGGACGCATCGCCAACGGCGCCATCATCGAGCGCGAGATCGAGTTCGCGCTCAATCGGCTGCCGAACGTGCGCCTGGCGCTGCGCAACGCCGACTTCACCACCGCCAAGCGCATTGCGGCTGCGGTCAACGACTATCTCGGCGTCAAGACCGCCGAGCCGATCGACCCATCGACGGTGCAGCTGTCGGTCCCGCCGGAGTTCAAGGGCAACGTCGTCGCATTCCTCACCGAGATCGAGCAGCTCCAGGTCGATCCCGATCTCGCCGCCAAGATCATCATCGACGAACGGAGCGGCATCATCGTGATGGGCCGCGACGTCCGCGTCGCGACCGTCGCCGTGGCGCAGGGCAACCTCACCGTCACCATCTCCGAGAGCCCGCAGGTCAGCCAGCCCAACCCGCTGTCGCGCGGCCGCACCGTTGTCGCGCCGCGCAGCAGCGTCACCGTCACCGAGGACGGCAAGAAGCTGGCCGTCGTCAAGGACGGCGTCTCGCTTCAGCAGCTCGTCGATGGCCTCAACGGCCTCGGCATCGGCCCCCGCGACATGATCAGCATCCTCCAGGCGATCAAGGCCGCCGGCGCGATCGAAGCCGACATCGAGGTGATGTGATGCAGGCAGGCTCCATCAACACTCCGCGCCTCGCCACCGCCTCGGCGTTCTCGGTGGAGAGCCGCAATGGCCGGCCGGACTTCGAGCTCGCCGCTGCGCTGCAGAAAGTCTCACCGCAGCAGCAGGCCAAGGCGCAGAAGACCGCCACCGATTTCGAGGCGATGTTCCTCAACAGCATGTTCTCGCAGATGACCTCGGGCCTGAAGGGCGAAGGTCCGTTCGGCGATACGACCGGCACCGGCGTGTGGCGCTCGATGCTGACCGAGCAATACTCCAAGAGCTTCGCCCAGGCCGGCGGCGTCGGCGTCGCCACCGAAGTCTACCGCACCCTGATCATGCAGCAGGCGAAAACGATCCGCACGGCATAAGGTCAAACGAAATGAACCATTTCCACGCCTCACGTCAGCCGATGCAAGCCCAGAGTCCGAACGCCGCGCCCGGCAGCACCGAGGCGCGCAAGCTCGCCGAAGACCTGATGGACGCAATGAGCGCGCTGCTCGGACTGATCGAGCGCGAGACCGAGCTCGTTCGCGCCGGCAAGGTCCGCGAGGCGATGACGCTCGAGAGCAAGAAGCAGGAGCTGTCGCGCAATTACGTCGGCGCCGTCAGCCAGCTGAAGGCGAACCAGGCCCAGCTCGCGAAATCCGCGCCGGAGTTGCTCTCGACGCTGCATCGCCACCACGATGCGTTTCGCGCGATGCTCCAGGTCAATCTCACCGTGCTCGCGACCGCGCACGCTGTCTCCGAGAGCGTCGTGCGCGGCGTCAACGCCGAGATCCAGAAGCGCAACGTGCCGAACACCTATACGGCCGCGGGACGCCGCGCCGCGCCGGGACCGCGCCACATCACTCCGCTCGCGGTCAGCCGCTCGCTCTGAGCGCGCAGGAACAAGCGACATTTTTACGAAATATTGCGCGGCGATGGCGTCGCGCGATTAGTCACGTTTCCTTACCAGGTCTTCAAACCTGGTGTTCCATGGTTGCGCTATTAGAGGGGTTGGGATTTGACTCAAGTAAGGCAACCAGGAGGCTGCCATGAGTACAGATTTCAGCATCAGGCCGGTGGGGATCCCGGCACCCGCGCAGATCGTACCGACGTCCAACGTGGCGGCGAACGAGGCCGTGCAAACGGATCTTCCGGTGAGCCAGACGGTTGCCGCGAGCGATACGGGCGCGCCTGTGCGCAATGATCTGCCAAACCACGAGAACGTCTCGCGCCAGGTCGTGTTCGACCAGGCGGCCGCGTCCTTCGTCTTCCAGGTCGTCAACGCCAAGACCGACGCTGTGGTGACCCAGTTCCCCGACGAGGCGATGCTGCGCCGGCGCGCCTATTTCCATGCGCTGGATATGCAGTCCGAGCCCTCGCGTCCGCTCAGCACGGACGTCAGCGCCTGACGACCAGGTGTCGACCGTCACGACGGCGGATCGACACCAGTCGAGTCCGCCGCAAGTTCGGTGGCGATGTCATTGATCCGCCCCAGCGCCGGCTTCCGTCAGCATCGACTTGGTCCGCGGTCGGCAAATGCTCGACCACGACCGCTCTCCGTCACGGCCGTCCGGACAGGCCTGCAGCGATGTTGCGGTTGATCTCGATCAGCGGGCGGAAATGATCGAACTGCGGGCTCATCTGCAGCGCGGCCGTCTGGCTCAGCACGAACACGCTGATGTTGGCGATCTTCTGTCGGACGTCGATCGGCTGCGGATTGGTGTCACGCATCGCCTCGCTCAGGAAGATGGTCCAGAGCTTGCGGTTGAACATCAGGGCCTGCATGGTCTGCTCGCTGAGCGGATCGGCGTTGTTCACCGCGTCCTGGAGCTTGTTGGCGGCCTTGAGCAGGGTCTGCGCCTCGATGTCCCGAGGAGATGCGGTGGTCGTTGCAACACGCGCATAAGCCGAGGCAGCGGAATTCGACATCAATCACACCCTGGACGTTACCTAACGCGTTCTACGCGCTTAAGGATTTCTTTCCCAACCCTAGGCAGCACCGCTTAAGATTTGCTTACGTGTTGTGCTTGGAAGCACTCCGGACAATTACGGGGCACGGAGCTCTTCGTCGGCGCAACGCTAGATGCGCGCACGCACGATGTAAACTCGCTCGGCGTGATGCGCATCGATCTCAGCTAATCTTGTCTTAGCGATCTCCCTTAAAAGAACGGCGGAGCGTTAGCTCCGCCGCGAAATCTCGAGTAGCGAACTTGCGCCGCGAACTTAGCGGAGCAGCTGCAGCACGCTCTGTTGCGACTGGTTGGCCAGCGAGAGCGCGGAGACCGCGATCGACTGGCGTGTCGAAAGCGCCTGGCTGTTCGCCGCTTCCTCATTGGTGTCGGCGAGCGTCAGGTTGGACGAGCCGGTCTGCAGCACGTTGATCAGGTTCTTGGAGAAGTCCTGACGCACCTGCACGATCGACAGGTTCGAACCGAGGGTGGAGCCTTCCGAACGCAGCGTGCTCGAGGCTGCATTCAGGCTGGCCAGCACCTTGTTGGTGGCACCGTTGTCGATGAAGTCGACGCCGTTGACCAGATTGCTGAGACCGAGGCCCGCCGCATTGAACACCACGCCGTTGATGCTCAGCGTGGAGCTGCCGGTCTCGTTGAAGACGAGCTTCAGCGTGTCGCCGTTGAGCAGGTTGACGCCGTTGAAGGAGGAGTCCTGCGACGTCGTGTCGATCTGGGCCAGGATGTTGTTGAACTGGTTGACCAGGTTGGAGCGCGCGGTCTGCGCCACCGGATCCTGGACCGGCGGCTGCGCGGTGGTGAAGGCCAGAACGCCGGTGATGGTGCCGCCGACTGCGCCGCCCGCGAGGGTCGAACCGAGCGTCGACGAGGCGTATTCGTTGACGGTGGTCACCGTGAGCACGCCGTTGGCATCGATCGTCGCCGTCAGGTGGTTGGCCTGCAGCTGTGCGTTGAGCTGGTCCAGCGTCTTGACGGTTCCGTTGGTGCCGTCGCCGAAAGTGACGTTCACCGGGGTGCCGCCGTTGAACGAGGTGAAAGTCAGCGTCTTGCCGCTGATGCCGCCGACGCCGGACGTGCGGGCCGCAGTGAAGGCGGTTGCCGTTCCCGTATTGCCGCTGAGACCGAATGCGCTGAGGGCATTGCCGGTGCCGGTGATCGAGAGATCGGCGTTGACGCCGGTGGAAAGCGCAAGCTGACCGCTGCTGTTGACCGACGACGGGATCTGGCCCGCCGTGGTCGACAGCGTCGCCGCGCCGTTGAAGATGCTGGCCGTCTTGACGCCGGTCGCGAGGTCGACGGCGTTGAGCAGGTCGGTCAGCGTCGCGCTCTGGATATAGACGGTCGAGTTGCCGTTGCCGTCCGTGACGATGTTGCCGCTGACGCCACCCGAGGTAACGCTGGCCGCCGATTGCGGCGTCTGCGCGTTCTTGAAGGTGATGGTGTGGCCGTCGATGTTCAGCGTCGAGCCGTCCTGAACCAGGGTGCCGAGCGAACCTGCGGTGGTCGACCGGGCCGCGGTGACGTTGGCATTGCCGGCGCCGGTTGCGGAGGTCAGACCGAGCGCCTTGAGGAAGTCGGCCTTTCCGGTCACGCTCAGATCGGCGCCGGTCGAGCTCTTCAGCGTGACCTGGCCACCCGTGATGGAGGATGCCACCTGCAGCGTGCCGACAGGACCGGCCGAGCCGCTGACCGAGATGGTCGCGGCGCCGGCGCTGATCGTCGCGCTCTTGACGCCGCTGGCCAGATCGATCGCGCTCAACAGGTCGTTGACGGTGCCGGTGGGCGCGGCGGCCGTCCCCATGTAGACGATCGAGTTGCCGTTGCCGTCGGTGGCGATGTGGCCGCTGGCATCCAGGCCCCAGCCGGTCGGCTGCGTCGCGGGCGCCGCGCCGGTCCGGAAGGTAATGGTCTTGCCGTTGACGGTGATCGAATCTCCATCGGCCGGCGACGAGCCGAGGGTGCTCGCCGCCGTGGTTCCGATCAGCGTCGCGCTGCCGGTCAGGGCAGTGGTGCCGTCGGCCATGGTTGCGGCAACGCCGGTCAACGTGCCCGCCGTCGAGCCGAGCGATGCACCGAGGGCGGCGGCGGCCGTCACCGGCGTCACGCCACCGGGAGCGCCGGTGTAGAGCACGTTGCTGTTGGCGGTTGCGCTTGCATAGGACGTCGTGCCGCGCAGATCGGCCGGTGTCGCGCCGGGAATGGTCGTCGAAACGTTCGACTTGGTGGAATAGCCGACGGTGGTCTGCAGCGCCTGGTTGGCGATCGATTTCGCGCTGTCGATCAGCTTTTGCAGCGAGGTGATGCCGGTGTTGGCGGCCTGGAGCACCTGCACGCCGTTGTTGATGCCGTCGAGCAGGTTGCTGATGTCGCTCGCCCGGTTGTCCAAGCCCTGCGCCGTGAAGAAGTTGGTGGGATTGTCGAGCGCCGTATTGACCTTTTTGCCGGTCGACAACCGCTCCTGCGTCGTGGCCAGCAAGTCGGCCGTCGACTGCAGCGACAACAGGTTCTGGCGAACGGACGCCGAGAGAACGATGTTGGACATTGGCGAGTCTTCCTCTTGAACCGGATACGAATCGGCCGCGCGGTCTGCAAAGCGGGGCTTTTGTCCAGTTTTAGGAGGTGTCCTTTAAAGTATGGTTAACGCCGGTTTAAGGGATAGGGTTAATGGCGGGTGAAGGCCCCTGCCCGCCTCCAAATGCAAAGAGAGCGGCGGGGCAAATGGCCCCGCCGCTCGATTTTTACCTCGTATTTCAGTTGCTTACTAGCGAAGCAGCTGGAGCACGCTCTGCTGCGACTGGTTGGCCAGCGACAGCGCGGAGACCGCGATCGACTGGCGGGTCGACAGCGCTTGGCTGTTCGCCGCCTCGACGTTGGTGTCGGCCAGGGTCAGGTTGGACGAGCCGGTCTGCAGCACGTTGATCAGGTTCTTGTTGAAGTCCTGACGGATCTGCACCACCGAGAGGTTCGAACCGAGGCTCGAGGCTTCCGAGCGCAACGTGCTCGAGGCGGCATTCAGATTGGTCAGCACCCTGTTGGCGGCGGCGTTGTCGATGAAGTCTACGCCGACGGTCAGCGCGGCGAGGCCGAGGCCCTTCGAGTTGTAGGTCACGCCGGTGATGTTCAGGCTCGACTTGCCGGTCTCGTCGAACACCAGCTTGAGCTGGTCGCCGTTGAGCAGGTTGACCCCGTTGAACGAGGAGTCCTGCGCGGTCGTGTCGATCTGGTTCAGGATGTTGTTGTACTGAGATACCAGGTTCGCACGGGCCGTCTGTGCGACCGCATCCTGGACGGGCGTGGAAGCCGTCGAGAAGGTCAGCGCCGAGGTCAGCGTGCCGCCGATCGCACCGCCCGCTGCAGTCGAGCCGAGCGTCGAGGAGGCGTAGTCATTGGACGCCGTGATCGTCAGCAGGCCGTTGGCGTCGATCGTCGCGGACAGGTTGTTGGCCTGAAGCTTCGAGTTGAGCTGGTCGAGCGTCTTGACCGTGCCGTTGGTGCCGTCGCCGAAGGTGACGTCGACCGCGGTGCCGCCGTTGAAGGAGGTGAATGTCAGGCTCTTGCCGCTGATGCCGCCGATGCCGGAGGTGCGCGCCGCCGAGAACGCCGTCGCGTTGCCGGTGTTACCCGAAAGCCCAAACACCGCCAGCGCGTTGCCGGTGCCGGTGATCGACAGGTCGGCGTTGATGCCGGTCGAGAGCTGGAGCTGGCCGCTGGTGTTGATCGACGACTTGCTCTGGCCGGTTGCGGTATTCAGCGTCGCCGCGCCGTTGGCCGCAATCGACGCGGTCTGCACGCCGGTGGCAAGGTCGATCGCGTTGAGCACGTCGGCGACAGTGCCGGCCTGGAGGTAGACCGTCGAGTTGCCGTTGCCGTCGGTGATCACGTTGCCGCTCTTGCCGAACCCGGCTGGAATGGCCGGCGCACCTGCTGAGCCTGGAACCGGCGCGTTCTTGAAGGTAATGACGTGGCCGTCGACATTCAGGGATGCGCCATCGGAAATCAGCGATCCCAGCGAGCTCGCGGTCGTGGTCCGGTTGACGCTCAGCGACGCATTGCCGCCGCCCGTTGCGCCGGAGAGGCCCAGCGCCTTGAGCAGGTCGGCCTTGCCGGTCAACGACAGATCCGCACCCGTCGAACTCTTCAGCGCCACGACACCTGCGGCGATCGAGGAGGGCGTCTGGCCCGCGCTGTTCGCGATCGTCGCCAACCCGCTTGCGATGACCGAGGTGTTCACGCCGCTGGCGAGGTCGATCGCGGTCAGCAGGTCGTTGACGGTCGCGGCCGGGGTGGCGGCTGTGCCGAGATAGACGGTGGTGTTGCCGCTGCCGTCGGTCACGAGGTTGCCGCTGAGGCCCGAGCCGGCCGGGACGGCGGCTGCCAAGGGAGCCGAGCCGGCGCGGAAGGTGATGGTCTTGCCGTTCACCGTCAGCGTGTCGCCGTCGGCGGGAGCCGAGCCGATCTTCGTGGCCGCGGTGGTGCCGATCAGGGTCATCGTGCCTGTCACGGCGGTGGTGCCGTCGGCAGCGTTCACGGCAACCGTATTCGAGAACGTACCTTGCGCCGCGCCGAGGGTAGTGGTTGCGACGGCCGCGGTAACGCCGCCCGCCGTGCCGTTATACAGCACGTTGCTGTAGGCGGTCGCGCTGGCATAGGAGGTCGTGCCGCGCAGGTCGGCGGCGGTTGCGCCCGCGATCGTGGTGGAGACGTTGGACTTGGTGGAGTAGCCGACCGTGGTCTGCAGCGCCTGGTTGGCGATCGACTTGGCCGAGTCGATCAGCTTCTGCAGCGAGGTCAGGCCGGTGTTGGCGGCCTGCAGCACCTGCACGCCGTTGGCGATGCCGTCGAGCAGATTGTTGATGTCGCTGGCGCGATTGTCGAGCGACTGGGCGGTGAAGAAGTTGGTGGGATTGTCCAGCGCCGAGTTGACGCTCTTGCCGGTCGACAGACGGTTCTGTGTGGTGGCGAGGAGGTCGGCGGTGGACTGGAGAGAGAGCAGGTTCTGACGAACCGACGCAGAGAGAACAATACCGGACATGACTCTTACCCTTCTGGCTTACGCGTCTTCGTTCGATCGCTTCGGATCGAGTGACGGGCACAGCCTGCGCGGACATGGCTAACAAAGGGTGAAACGCGTCTCGCCGGCATAAGCGGCGGTTCACCATAAGCTGCCGGAAGGCGCGGATGGCATCGACAATCCGTCTGAAATAATTGGCGTTTCTCTGCGCTTACGCTCCATTAACCATAACCGCTGGTTACTTTTCAGAGCGTCTCCTGGTTTCTCGAAAGGTCGCATGACATATGAAAAAGCGGCGGGGCCGAAGCCCCGCCGCCGGATCCTGCTTGCGATGTTGGCCGCGACTTAGCGGAGCAGCTGGAGCACGCTCTGCTGCGACTGGTTGGCCAGCGACAGCGCGGAGACCGCGATCGACTGACGGGTCGACAATGCCTGGCTGTTGGCCGCCTCGACGTTGGTGTCGGCCAACGTCAGGTTGGACGAACCGGTCTGCAGCACGTTGATCAGGTTCTTGTTGAAGTCCTGACGCACCTGCACGATGGTCAGGTTCGAGCCCAGCGCGGAGGCTTCCGAGCGCAGCGTGCTCGACGCCGCGTTCAAATTGGTCAGCACCTTGTTGGTGGCCGCGTTGTCGATGAAGTCGACACCGCTGGTCAGCGCAGCAAGGCCCAGACCCTTGGAGTTGTAGGTCACGCCGGTGATGCTCAGGCTCGACTTGGCGGTCTCGTCGAACACCAGCTTGAGCTGATCGCCGTTCAAGAGGTTGACGCCATTGAACGAGGAGTCCTGCGCGGTCGAGTCGATCTGCTGGAGGATGTTGTTGTACTGGTTGACCAGATTGGCACGCGAGGTCTGCGCGACGACGTCCTGGACGGGGGTGGAAGCCGTCGAGAAGGTGAGCGACGAGGTCAGCGTGCCGCCGATCGCACCACCCGCGGTGCTCGACCCGATGGTCGAGGACGCGTAGTCGTTGGTGGTCGAGATCGTCAGCAGGCCGTTGGCGTCGATCGTCGCGGACAGGTTGTTGGCCTGAAGCTTCGAGTTGAGCTGGTCGAGCGTCTTGACCGTCCCGTTGGTGCCGTCGCCGAAGGTGACGTCGACCGCCGTACCGCCGTTGAAGGAGGTGAAGGTCAGGGTCTTGCCGCTGATGCCGCCGATGCCGGAGGTGCGGGCCGCCGAGAATGCGCTGGCGGTGCCGGTGTTGCCGGCGAGGCCAAGCGCATTCAGCGCGTTGCCGGTACCGGTGATCGACAGGTCGGCATTGATGCCGGTCGAGAGCTTGAGCTGGCCGGAGGCGTTGATCGACGAGGCGATCTGGCCCGAGGCGGCCGCAAGCGTCGCGGCACCGTTGGCGGCAATGGTGGCGGTCTGCACGCCGGTGGCAAGGTCGATCGCGTTGAGCACGTCGGAAACGTTGCCGGCCTGCAGATAGACTGTCGAGTTGCCGTTGCCGTCGGTGATCACGTTGCCGCTCTTGCCGAAGCCGGTCGGAATCGCCGGGGCGTTGGTCGAGCCCGGGACCGGCGCGT